>JAFLBN010000019.1 GCA_017303395.1 Chitinophagales bacterium | reverse complement strand
GTTTTAACTAAGTAAGCCATAGTGCAAACCAACGAAAAAAAGCCCGTTTTTAATATCAGATTTCAACAAAGTCTGTTTTTAGCATCCAGCCTGTTTTGCCATCGGGCAGTGTTACTTCGTGCCAGTTGCCTTTAGCATCGTTGCCTGTCAGGTGTATCGTCGTGCCTTCAGGTATGTTTTGCGACTTGCCTGTGCCCGGTTTATCCAGCATATTGGTATTGTTCATTACAACAGCTAGATGGCTATCGGCTTTGCGCATAGCAGCAACAAACGATATGACTATAAATAGTGTAAGCAATACCCATCCGCCTGCTTTTGCCTGAAATGGCAGCGAGAACGGTGCTTTACCAAGCCTGTTTAGTATAGCATAACCTATCAGCAGCAGAAACAGTATGAGCGTAACAGTAGCCCATGTATTAGCGGCAGATGCAGCAGTTAAAGACTTCCACCATCGAACAAAGAAAATGTCTTCAATCTCTACAATGCGTCCCGCAATTCGACTTTGCGCCAGCAGCAGATTGTCTTGTAAGTTTTTGTCTGAAGGATTGAGTTGCAGGCCACGCTGATAATTGAGTACTGCTTTGCCAATGTCGTTTAGTTTGTAGTAAGTATTGCCCAGGTTGTAATAGACCTCATAGTCGGCTGGTTTTGCAGATGCTATCTGCTCGTAGTAATGAGCGGCGCTGTCGTAGTTTTTTTGCTTGTAGGCAGCATTGGCTTTTTGCCAGTAGGCGCCATAGTTGTCTGCAGCATGCATAGCAACAGACGACAGCAGTAAACAAACCAATAGTCCTATAGCTCTCATTTCTTAAAACAATCTTCCAATTTACTGATAATATCTATTGCCTCGTTGTACGTGTTGTTCATTTGCTGCGTACCGCTGTAGCCTGCATAGAGAGCCGTTTCGCAATCAGTGACGATGCGTTGCGTGCGTGCCATCAGATCTGTAGGTACTTGTTTGCGCGTCATAGCCTCGTTTGCCATTTCGTGCGATAGGGCAGAGAGCGGTATGTTCAGCTTATCGCTCAGGTACAGCCATACAGCTTTTGATATTTCTTCGTAGAAAGCTTTTTCTTGTTTTTGTGCAAGATGCTTTTGCGCAGTAGCCAGACGCTTCAGTGCCACTTTGTTTGCGCGTTTGTTACGCAGCAATACGCTGTCTTTAGAAAGCTCGTCTTCTCTGCGACGCCAGAAGGCAATACCGATAAACGCCATCAACGGAGCTGCATATAAAGACCAGTAACCAACGCTGAATAGTAATGGCCTGCTGTTGAAGCTGATATTTTTGAGCGGCTGTGTATTGATATCATGAATATCAGTAATTGGCATGCGTGCATTAGTGCCACCGCCTTTGCCTTGTTTCACATTCAGTTTGTATGCTTCGGTGTTCAGCGTTACGTATTTGCCTGTTTGTGCATTATAGAATGTGAATGCAACCGGCGGTATGGTATAGTCTCCCGCTGTGTTTGGCGTAATGGAATAAGTAATGATTTTAGAACCGCTGATAGTTGTGGTTCGCCCTGTGATGGTATCAACAATTATCGGGTCGAGCGAAGTAATGCCGTTTGGCAGATTCAGCTTGGGTGCTTCTATCAGTTTCAGATTGCCGGTGCCTGTTATGGTCAATTTCAGGTTGGTAATATCGTCTGTTGTAAGGCTTGTTTTATCAAGCTCGCTTTTGATGGTGAAGTTACCTACAGCACCTGTATAGTCAGCAGGCTTACCATCTTCAGGCAGCGGGGTAACGGTTATTTTTACAGGCTTGCTTTTCAGATGTACTTTCACATCCTGATATGCCATGCCACCAAAGAACTCATCATTAAAGAAGGGATCGTTCATCATCAGGCTACCGAAAGCATTCTGAAAGAAAGGGTCATCGAACATGCCACCAAACGGATTGCGTTGTCTTGTTTGCTGTATGATGCGTGCTATGCCTTCTGCTTCTGCGGGGTCCAGCTCAAGCGTACCGGCTTGTTGCGGGAACAGTGCCGACTTTTTAAGCGTGAATACCTGATATTTCTTACCGTCTATTATTTCTTCAGAAGGCTTCATATTGCCCTTCGGCATTTCGAAATCCTGAGTCCAGAAGCCGTTGAGCGATGGTAGTTTAGAAATAGAGCAGTTCATTGGGATGCGCGAGTAGAGCTTGTAGCTGGCTGTTATCTGCTCACCTACATGCACTTTTTCTTTATCTACCGTTACGCGTATAAAAAGGTCTTTATCCAGATTTACTTTTGCATCTTCAACAGGTTGCTGTTGTGATTGCTGTTGGCGTAACGCCTGCATTTGCTGTTGCCTGCGGCGGTGCATGGCAGCAAAGGGATCGTCCCAATCATCACCAAACGGGTCTTGCCTTTGTTGTTGCCTTTGTGCAACAGAGCCATTGACTGCTTGTATGGTTACACTGTTGGATTGGTATGTGTGACCCGCAGCATCTTTTGCCGTAGCAGGCCCCAATGTATAGTTGCCGGGTTTGCGTGGTTGTATTACATAAGTAACATTGATGCCTTGTGTACTGGTTACTTTACCATTTACAATAGATGTATTAGAGAAAGTAGAAGAGTAGGGCCCCTGTGTTACGATAAAGTCTTTTGTGAGTGTAGGCGGTGGCATCAGGCTTTGTATATCGCCTGCGTTTTGAATGGTGTACTGCAATTCCATCTGGTCTTGCGTACCAATTTTTTCTGAAGCGGCCTGCGCCACGAAAACTACATTCTGCGCAAATGCCATATCGCACCCTGCAAGTACCAGCAGGCTAACAATACAATATCGCCACATATTACTAATGCGTGTCATTTGGGGTTGTTACAAAAATATAAGTTAGCCCCCCTACGTGGTTATAAGAAACTGTGAAAGCACTGTTAAAATAGCGTTATAAATCACCGAGTTGCGGGCGCAGGGTGATGTGCTCTACACATGCCTGCGGAGACAGGTTGTAGGCAGCCCATACCATATCTGCCACGTCTGATGCCTGCATGATGCGGCTTTCGGGTATACCACTGCCTTGCCACGAACGGCTGTAAACAGCACCCGGAGATATGGCAGTTACTTTAATGTTTGTTTGCATCAGTTCCTCGCGCAGGTTGTCTGAAAAACCCATAAGCGCATATTTGGTAATGCTGTAAGCACCGCCATTGGGGTATGCCTTCAGGCTGGCTACAGAACACATATTGAATATATGGCCGCTGTTTTGTTGTTTGAAGGCTGGCAGTAGTTTGCGGGTAATGTGGTATGCACTGTACAGATTCAGGTTCATTAGTTGTTCCAATTGTCCGTCTGGTTCGTCTGCCAGCGACCCTGGGAAGTAGGTACCTGCATTATTTATAAGTGCGTCTATCGTTGTAGTGTTGTTTAGTACTTGTGCAGCAAAATCGAAGCAGGCAGCTTTTTCTGAAAGGTCTGCCGATACCGCTAATACTTTTCTGCTTGGGTATTTTGCTGCCCACTCGTTTTTCACTTTATCTAAATCGGCACTGCTGCGTGCGCAGATAGCAATATCAAAACCCTGAGACAAAAATTTATCGGCTATGGCTTTACCAATACCTTGTGTAGCACCTGTTATTACTGCGTATGGCATTATTTGTTTTTTCTTGTGTGTAAAATACGTTCATTTGCGCATAAATGGATAAGATAAAAACAGTGCTGAACTGGAGCAGCGGTAAAGATGCTGCGCTTGCCTACCATGTATTGCAACAGGGAGGCATCTACCATGTAGACTGCCTGCTTACGACCGTGAATAATGAACACGACCGTATTGTAATGCATGGTGTACGTGAGCAACTGCTGGATGCACAGGCACAGGCAATGGGTGTGAAGAGCAGAAAGATATACCTGCCCGCAGCGCCAGATGATAGTACTTACAAAAATGCCATGCAGCAAACGCTTACTGAACTGAAACATGAAGGCATCAGCACTGCAGCATTTGGCGATATATTCTTAGAAGACCTGAAACAATACAGAGAGCAACAACTGGCTACTGTCGGGTTTGATGCGGTATTTCCGTTATGGAAGCAGGATACCCGCAAGATGATTGGCGTACTGGAACAGACAGGTATACAGGCAATGGTGATATGCGTGAATGAAAAGTTTTTGGGCAAGGAGTTTTTGGGTAGAACAATAGATAATAGTTTTCTGAACGACCTGCCCGATGGTGTAGACCCTTGCGGGGAGAACGGCGAGTTTCATACTTATGTGTATAATGCACCTTACTTTAGGGAACAGGTAGCTGTGCAGCAAGGAGAGGTAGTATATATAAATTATACCCCTGCACAAAACGATACAGATAAATGGAATACAGGTTTCTGGTTTCTGGATTTGTTGCCTGCGGAATAATGCACCAACTTTGATTTTGAAAAAAAAGAGATATGAATTGGCTGATTCTGATTATTGCAGGTTTGTTTGAGGTAGGCTTTACATTTTGCCTGAGCAAAGCAAAAGATGCTGCAGGTACTACTGCTACGTGGTGGATTGTCGGTTTCTTTGTATCGCTGTCTATGAGTATGTATTTACTATATAAGGCTACACAAACATTGCCAATGGGTACTGCCTATGCCGTGTGGACGGGTATTGGTGCAGTAGGTACTGTAATTGTGGGCATCGTATTTTTTAAAGAGCCTGCAACGTTTTGGCGGTTATTTTTCATCTTCACGTTGATAGCATCAATTATAGGATTGAAGTTTGTATCCAGTCATTAAACTTATATATCTCCTTAGTGTGACTTCTATTGTAAAAATCAATAATCACTTCTTCTTTGTAAACCGATCGTCTGTTAGTGCCAGCAGAAAGGCTTCGAGGTCTTGCTTGTCCTGTTCTGTAAGACCTAAAGGCTTGGCAAGGACAGAGTCTCTGTTGATGCCATCGGGCATTTTAGCGTGCGGATTGTCGTAGTAGTCAATCACCTCGCGCAGGGTTTTGAAGCTGCCATCGTGCATATAAGGTGCAGTCATGGCTACATTGCGTAAACCCGGTACTTTCATTTTGCCAATGTCTGCAGGGTTTTTGGTGACATTATATCTGCCCGAATCGTTGTGCGTAGTGCCATTAAACAAACCAATGCTGCGGAATTCATCGCCTGTAAAATCCGGCGAGAAGTGACATTCAAAACACTTGGCTTTTACACGAAATATGTCACGTCCACGAACCTGCTGGTCCGTCATTCCATTAGGCTCATCATTCATCCAGCGGTCGTTGGGTGTGGCAGATGTTTCGAGTGTGCGCTCGTAAGCTGCTATGGCCGAGGCTAAAGTTTTGGTTGTAGGAGCAGTCTTATATACGGTAAAGAACAGGTTGCGGTATTTCTTACTGCGATTCAGGCGTTTGATGGCTTCTGATAATTTCAGGTTCATCTCCACCGGGTTTTCAATAGGCCCAAGTGCCTGTTCTTCTAACGAAGCAGCGCGGCCATCCCAGAACAGGAAATCGCGGGCACTGACATTCATGGCGCTTGGCGTGTTGCGGTTGCCAAGGCGGCCGTGAACACCTTTGCTGAAAGCAGATGTATCTGCAAAGGCAAAAGCGGGTTTGTGGCAGGATGCACAACTGATACTGCTGTCTTCAGACAGGATGGGGTCGAAAAACAGCATTTCGCCCAGGCGTTCTTTGGTAATCTTCTGCGGTGTCTTGCTGAAAGAGAAACCCAATATTATGGCAACAGCCAGTGTAGTAATGATAATACCTTGCTTCACAAGTGCAAAATTAAAATAAATAATATGCACTTTCACATAACGCTTCATTTAATACCTTTGCACCGCAAATTATTTTCATACTTCTTATAAATATCTCAGATAATGGAATACCGTATTGAGAAAGACACGATGGGTGAAGTGAAAGTACCCGTTAATGCTTATTTCGGCGCGCAAACACAGCGTTCTATCGACAACTTCAAGATTGCACAAGACATCAACAAGATGCCGAAGGAAATCATCCGTGCATTTGCCTACCTGAAAAAAGCTGCAGCACTTACCAATACAGACCTGGGTGTACTGCCTGCAGAAAAATCTGCACTGATAGGACAGGTTTGCGATGAAATACTGGAAGGTAAACTGGACAACGAGTTTCCGCTGGTAGTATGGCAAACAGGTTCGGGTACACAGTCGAACATGAATGTGAATGAAGTAATCGCTTATCGTGCGCACGTTATTAATGGTGGCCAACTGACAGATAAAGACAAATTCGTTCACCCGAACGATGATGTTAATAAATCGCAATCATCAAACGATACGTTCCCTACAGCAATGCACATTGCTGCGTACAAAATGCTGGTAGATGTAACGATACCGGGCATCAAAAAACTGCGCGATACGCTGGATAGGAAAGCGAAAGAATTCATGCACATCGTAAAGATTGGCCGCACGCACTTTATGGATGCAACACCGCTTACACTGGGACAGGAAATAAGCGGTTATGTATCGCAATTGGACCACGGCCTGCGTGCGATTAATAATACACTGGCTCACCTGAGCGAGCTGGCACTTGGTGGTACTGCGGTAGGTACAGGCATCAACACACCGAAAGGATATGCAGAGCATGTAGCAGGTAATATTGCTAAACTGACAGGCCTGCCTTTCGTTACCGCTGAAAATAAATTTGAAAGTCTGGCTGCGCACGATGCTATCGTAGAAGCACATGGTGCACTGAAAACAGTTGCCGTTAGCCTGATGAAAATAGCGAACGACATCCGTATGCTGAGCTCCGGCCCACGTTGCGGTATCGGTGAAATCTTCATCCCTGATAATGAACCGGGTTCATCTATCATGCCGGGTAAAGTAAACCCTACACAATGTGAGGCGTTGACAATGATTGCAGCACAAGTAATGGGTAATGATGTGGCTATCACAGTAGGTGGTTCTAACGGTCATTTTGAACTGAACGTGTTCAAGCCTGTTATGATATTCAACTTCCTGCACAGCGCGCGGCTGATAGGTGATGGTTGTGTATCCTTCAACGATAAATGTGCGGAAGGTATCGAACCAATACAGGCAAACATTGATGCTAACCTGCACAACTCACTGATGCTGGTAACATCGCTGAACACAAAGATTGGCTACTACAAAGCTGCTGAAATAGCACAGACTGCACACAAACAAGGCAAAACGCTGAAACAAACAGCTATAGACCTGGGTTATGTAACGTCTGAACAATTTGACGAATGGGTACGCCCTGAGGATATGGTGGGCGATATCAAATAGTTGATTCGTTGACTTGTTGAATAGTTATTGAAAGCGCTCTGCAATTGCAGGGCGCTTTTTTGTTGGGTATATTTACAGTTTATGAGCAAGCTGCAAAAAAGAATAATAGCCTTGTTGGTGATAGTGCTGGGAGCGTTAGAGTTCCTGTACATCGCCACGCATGGTGCACATGCTCATGACTATAAAACATTCAAGACATGGGCGGTGCATTTGTATCAGCATGGGCTGGGCAATGCCTATACCATTTGGAACGACTATATGCCTGTGTACCAGTACGTATTGTTTGCATTTGCAAAGCTCGCAGGTAGCGAGGGGGCAATTGTAAAACATATCTTTTACCTGAAGATTGTAACGCTAGTCTTTGACTATGCCACATTGTATTATATATACAAGTGGATGGATAAGCGTGTTGACTACCTTGTGCTGTTGCTGATAAGTATGTTGAACATTGGCTTTGGCTACAATACGCTGATATGGGGGCAGATAGATGGTATATTCTCTGGTCTGGCACTGATGGCTATCTACTATGCATGGAAGCATAATCTGACACTGAGTCTGCTGTGCTATGTGCTGGCACTGAATACAAAGCTGCAGGCACTGATGTATCTACCAGTATTGGGCTTGCTGTATATTATGATGCCTAACCTGAATGTGCGTAGAGTGGTGAAGGGCATAGCGGTAGCGTTGTTATTGCAGGCTTTAATCCTAATGCCATTTGCATTGCAACCCGAAGGTGGGCTGAGTTTGCTGTGGAAGCAGGTGGTTGATTCATTTAGCAGATACCCGACGCTGGGAGAGAATAATTTCTGGTCATTTGTAGTGCCGGTTGATACTATTCATGTATCTGATGCTGGTGTATGGCTTGCAGGGTTGACGTATAAGCAAGTAGGATTGCTGCTGTTCATGGGTAGTAGCCTTGTAGCATTGATGCCATTGCTGAAAGCTGCGTATAAAAAATGGATATTAAAGCATGAAAATGTACAGCCTGCTAAAGATGTGCTTTGGGTGGTGTGCAGCCTTATTGCATTATTGTTCTATTTCTTCAATACAGAAATGCACGAACGCTATTCGCACCCAGCATTGTTTTTCTTGACGGCTTACACTTTTTATACGAAAGACTATATTGTGTACGTAGCATATTCACTCGTCTATTTTCTGGTGCAGGAAGAAAGCATGCGTGGGTTGCATATCAATCATGATAACATTTTCCTGTTTCATCCACTCTTTATCGCAGGACTGTTTGGTGCGATTATATTGTATTTGTACTACAGGCTATATAAACCCCTGAATCCCCTGAAGGGGACTTGAATTAATCAGGTTAGTTTTCCTGAACTAATTCATAGTCTTGTTTTAGTAAGCGCTTGAATGTATGCCAATCTTTATTCAGGCAGTCATTACAATTAGTTTTTAACTTCTTTTCAATTGCATTTATGTGCTTATTGAAAGATGGGGTTTCATCACTTAACCCTAATTCATAACCAATTAAGCTAGACCATTTCTCGATGTCAGCGTTATACTTTTTGTCTTTCAAAGAACGTACAAATTCACAAGGATACTTTTGAAAATATTCCAACGCTCTTAATCCTGCTTCTTCTGCAGCGGCAGCATCAACCAATTCCAACATCCTATTGAAATTATACAGATAGAACGGTCTTGTGCTATTATTGTTTGTTAACACTGAGTCCATTATTCCATTAGAAATGAGGTCATCAAAAATCGGAAATTTTCCTTTGTAAAAGGCTTTGGAGTAGGAGTCTATTCCCTTATGATTTAAATAATAGCTGATAGGTTTACCATTCAGAGAGTCTACTCTCTTTTTATTAAACCATCCAGTTGGTTTATTGGCATTCGTTTTTGATAGAAGTTGTGCGTATCCTGTAACTTGGAAAAGAAACATAAACACAAATAGTAATTTCATAGTTGACAAAAATAAAAAAAGCACCTCCATCAGAGGTGCTACGATATTGTTAAGCCCCCCCGAATGGGAGGATTTAGGTGTTACCACACATACTGCTTCTTGTTTAGCAGCAATGCTTCGCCTGCAATTGTTTTATCACCTGTGCTTACTTCATATACAGCACAGTCGTACAGGATACGGTTTTTGTCTGCAAAGATTTCTTTTACGGTAATCACCGCTTCGTATTCAGTATCTACAAACATCGGTTTCATCCACTTCATGCTCTGGCTCATATAAACATGGCCATCAGCATACCACAATGCACCGAATATTTTTGTGAAAACACTGGCACCGAGGAAGCCGTGTATAATGTTGCGGCCAAACATGCTGGCTTTGCCTGCTTCTGCATCAATGTGCAGCGGGTTTACGTCGCCGCTAACGCGTGCATACGTATCTACATCGTCTTGTGTGTAACTGAACTTGTGGTGGAACTCGTCTCCTACTTTTAGCATAATAATGTCGTTTTTACCTTCTTAAGATAGTAGAAATTTGAAAAAAGGGGGATAATTTCAAAAAAAATAAAATATTAACAATTGGCTGATATCCTTTAGAGTGGCTGATTTGGTACGAAATTCACAGCTTGTAGAATTAATTCAGGGGATATTTTCCTGTAAAATGTACATTTTTTTAATAGGAAATACCTACCTTTGCGGCGCCAAAAGGAACCCCTCAGAAAAAGGTGCAGAAAGAATAATGGAGAGGTAATAGATTGCTAATATAGGAGTTTTTCTTTTGTGCAACACAATTAACGAAACAATTTTAAAATAAGTATAAAACTTAAACTATGGCTAACCAAGACAGCAAAAACTTTGTAGAGAGCGTACTGGACGCACAGAAACAAGCTGTTGACACAGTAGTGGAAAACACGAAAAAACTTGCCAACGGTAATGCAATGGTAAATGATACAATGGCTAAAGGTAGCGAGTGGTACAAAAACTGGCTGGATGGTCAGAAGTCTGTTTTTTCTGCAACTACAGAAAAAGCAGGCACTGCTACAGCTAACGCACAAGATAACATGGCTAAGATGAACGAGTTTTACCAAAACTGGTTCAACACACAAATGGGCTGGGCTAAGCAAATGTGGGAAATGAACATGGACTACATGAAAAATGCTACGCAACAGCAACAAGCTACTGCAGCTAATCCAATGGAACAGTTCAGCAACATGTGGAACTCACAAACTGCAAACTGGAACAACTGGATGAACGGTATGAACATGATGAACAACTGGAACAATGCAATGAACCAGTTTCAAAATCAGTTCCAGAACAATAACCCATTCAGCATGGATACATGGAAAAAAGCAAGCGATAACTGGACTTCAGTTTTCAACCAATATTATACAATGCTGAACAGCACTTTTGCTGATATGCAAAAGAACATGCAGAACGGTACTACACAGGATGCTTACCGCAACATGGTAAACGTAACTGAAGGTTTCGGCCGCTTTGCAGAAATGTGGATGCCTTTCATGAAGTCTATTCAGGAAAAAACATTCAACACAGAAATGTTTAAGCAATACATGAACCCTGCTATGTACAAAGAAGTAATGGACAAGTTCTTTGGTTTTATGCCAGAACAAAGCCGCCAGTACATGCAGAACATGACTGATATGATGCAGAAAGGTATGGGCCAGATGAACCAAATGGGCATGGGCAACTATCAGCAGATGCGTGGTATGATGAACAACATGATGCCTAACACATCTGATATGTTCGCTGGTATGCTGAATGGCTATAACACATGGTACAGCAACCTGAACAACGCAATGTCTCCTATCACAAAAATGATGACGCCTAACCAACATACAAAAGCTATGATGGAATGGAACGACATCGCAAACCGCATGATGGTTTACAATATCAAAAATGCAGAAATGCAATACATGATATACAACCAAGGCGTGAAAGTAATGGACAGCCTGGCTGAAAACATTGCTGCTAAAATGCAGAAAGGTGAAGAGGTTAGCAACATGATGGCACTGTACCAAGAGTGGCTGAACATCAGCGATAAAGTGTACGTTTCTTTGTTTGAAAGCGAAGAGTATAGCAAGCTGATGGCAGAAGTTAGCGCGATGCAAATGAAGCTGCGCAAAGACGTTGAAGCTCAAATGGAAAAAATGCTGGTTGCTGTTCCTGTAGCTACACGTAGCGAAATGGACGAAATGTACAAAGCTATCTACGACCTCAAAAAGCAAGTACGTAGCCTGGAAAAACAACTGGAAGCTACTGCTACTGAAGGTGCAGAAGAAACTGCTAAAAGCAAAAGCAAGAAAGCTTAATTAAAAGAAAGTTTGTTGTAGTGTTTAATAACTGAGTCCTGCCTTCGTGGCAGGACTTATTTTTTGAGCATAGCCTTCAGCATACGGGTATTGCCGGCCATGTCTTTGCGCACTTCTACATCGGTATATCCCATTGCTTCGAACAGTTCTTTGGCCTGCATAGAATAATCCCTGTCAAGCTCGCAATAGATAAGTCCGCCTTCGTTAAGATGTGTTTTGCCGAATTCTGCAATGATGCGGTAGAACAGCAACGCATCTGTAGTAGGCACAAACAACGCTACGTGTGGCTCATGGTTCAGCACATTGGCATGTATCGATGCCTTTTCGCTTTCGGGTATATATGGCGGATTGGAAACAATGATATCATATTTGCCTAAAGTCTCTACCTGTTCAGGATTCAGGAAGTCGATATGCTTTACCTCAACAGTTGCATTGAGGTTGCTTGCATTCATACGGGCTACCAACAGTGCTCCACTGCTAATATCGCAGGCTGTAACGGTAGACTGTGGCAGGTCCAGCTTCAGAGAAACTGCTATACAACCACTACCAGTACCAATATCTATAATGGCAGGAGATTTGCCCGCATTGTCTTTTACAACCCAGTCAACCAGTTCTTCTGTTTCGGGGCGAGGTATCAGCACGCTTTCATTTATAGTAAACTCACGGTTCATAAACCATGTTTTGCCAATGATGTATTGTATTGGCGTAGCTTTTCTGAGCAGTTCTTTATAACTGTCAAACTGGGTTTGTTGTTCGGCAGTAAAAAGCTTGTCTTTATCTGTAAGGCGTTGCAGTTTATCATCGCCTGTTATATGCTCCATCATAGCGTGTGCTATTGCCGTGGCTTCTCCTTCGTCGTATATGCTTTGTAAAGTATTGCGTAGATCGTAGTAGGCCTGGCTGTATGTAAACATCGGGCAAAGATACCCTAAGGACAGAGAATAGCGGGCAATTAATTTAGAATATCTTTGCGCCATGACGCACGAAGCATATATGCGCCGCTGCCTGCAACTGGCAGAGATGGGTAAGGGCAACGTATCGCCCAACCCAATGGTAGGTGCTGTATTGGTGCATGATGGGCGTGTGATAGGCGAGGGCTGGCACAGAGAATATGGCAAGGCACATGCAGAGGTAAACTGTATAGAAAGTGTTGCAGATGCGGACAGACATCTGATACCGGAGAGCACGATGTATGTGAGTCTGGAGCCTTGTGCGCATCACGGTAATACACCGCCATGTGCGGAGCGCCTTGTGAAAGAACGCGTAAAAGAAGTAATTGTTTGCAACCCCGACCCGTTTGAAAAAGTTGGCGGACGCGGTATGCAGATATTGCACGATAATAATATAATAACCACTACCGGTATACTGGATAAAGAAGGCCGATGGCTAAATCGCCGTTTCTTCTGTGTACAGGAAAACAAGCGCCCGTATATTATTCTGAAATGGGCACAATCTGCCAATGGTAAATTTGCACCCTATGGCAACAGACGCTACCAGATAAGCAATACATATAGCAGCAGCATCGTACACAAATGGCGTACAGAAGAAAATGCTATTATGGTGGGTACGAATACAGCGTTGGCTGATGACCCGCAACTCACATCAAGATTGTGGGAAGGAAAGAACCCGCTACGCATAGTAATAGACCGCTCACTGATACTGCCAACGAATCTGAAACTCTTTAACAGGGAAACAGATACATGGGTGTTGAATGATAAGAAAGATGAGAAGGGTAATAACCGTCAATATATCCACCTGAATTTTGACGAATACCTGTTGGATAATTTACTGCAAAGACTGTACGATGCTAAAGTGCAATCGCTGATAGTAGAGGGTGGAGCAAAATTGCTGCATACATTTATTGATAAGGGGCTGTGGGACGAGGCACGTGTGATAACAGGCAATAAGGTAATAGAACATGGCATAGCTGCTCCTGTACTTAGCAGTGCTACAATGGCATTTGAAACTGAACTGGCAGAAGATATCCTACAGGTATATGTAAACAGTGAGAGTAAATATCCTTATGCGGAGGGTATGGGCTTATGATGTTTCTACTGCTGACGGTGCTGCTGAATGCAGTACTGTTTATTCTCTTTAAGCTATTTCCGAAATACGAAGTTGATACACTGCAGGCTATTGTGGTAAACTATATTACCTGTGTGGTAACTGGTAGTTTATTCTTAGGTGAGTTTCCTGTGGGTGTTGCAAGTGCAACGCAGCCGTGGTTTGGCTGGGCATTGGCAATGGGGGTGATGTACATCAGCCTCTTTAATTTTATAGCTTACTGTACCCGCAACTATGGTGTGGCAACTGCTTCGGTGGCAAATAAACTATCGTTGGTAATACCAGTGGTGGCAGCTGTTGTGTTGTATGGAGAAAGATTGAGTTTGATAAATATTGTAGGTATAGCACTGGCTTTTCCTGCTGTGTATTTGTCTGTAAATAATAAGGATGAGTATAGTGCTAAGCATGGCATGTTGCTACCTGCATTGTTATTCCTGCTTAGTGGTACACTCGATTCGATTACAAAATATGTAGAGCATAATTACCTGCAGAATGTAAGGCAGCAGGCTGTGTTCCCGATACATGTATTTGCTGTGGCAGCAAGTATTGGGGTTGTGCTGGTAATTATACTTGCAGCGATGAAAAAGATACAACTGCATTACCGGAATATTGTAGCTGGGATTGTATTGGGCGTGCCCAATTATTTTTCCATCTACTACCTGATACGTATGCTGAATGATAAGAGCATGCAGAGCAGTATTGCCATTGCACTGAATAATATTGGTATTGTATTGCTGAGTGCATTGGCTGCATTATTATTTTTGAAAGAGAAACTGACAAAGCAACGCATCATAGGTTTGCTGCTTGCTATTGTGTCTATAGTATTGATAGCTTGGGTTAATGGCAGATAATTTTAAATATAAAACACCTGAAGGGGCTACTGCAGCCGAGTTTAAAGACAGGGGGAGTAAGTTTCTGGCATATGCATACCCTGTAAGCAGTGCTGATGATGTGAAGGCAAAGCTGCAAGTGCTGAAGAAGGAGCATCCGAAAGCTGTGCATCATTGCTATGCATACAGGATAGGTACAGACGGGTTGCAATACCGCGCCAACGATGATGGTGAGCCATCGGGTAGTGCAGGTAAGCCTATACTGGGGCAGATAGATAGTGCAGGCATTACCAATGTGCTGGTGGTGGTAGTGCGCTATTTTGGCGGTACACTGCTTGGCGTGCCGGGGTTGATAAATGCATACAAGACAGCTACGGAAGATGCTTTGCAACAAGCAGTGTTGATAGAAAAGTGGATAGAGCAACGCGTAGAGATACAGTTTGACTATCCTGTAATGGGTGAGGTGATGTACCTGCTGCGTCAGTGCGAGGCTACGGTGTATAAGCAAGACCTGCAATTGTTTTGCATAGTACATGCAGGCATACCAAAGCCACACGCAGATGCATATATCGCAAAGCTTTCGGAAATTAGAGGTGTGGAGGTAAAAAGCGTTTAATGCAATCAGCACAACATAGCATTCTGATAAAAGAGGAAGCCCGCAGATTGGGTTTTGATGCCTGTGGTATTGCTATGGCTGTGCAATTGGATGATGATGCACGCAGATTAGAAAGCTGGCTGAAGAATGGTTTTCATGGTACGATGCAGTACATGGAAAACCATTTTGAAATGCGGACAGACCCACGAAAACTGGTGCCGGGTGCAAAGTCGGTCATTACACTACTTCTTAATTATTACCCTGAACAACAACAGCAACCTGATGCACCGAAGATAGCTAAGTATGCTTATGGTACAGACTATCACTATGTGATAAGGGAGAAGCTGAATAACTTGCTGACATTTATAAAGGCAAATATTGGCGATGTGGATGGTCGTGGTTTTGTAGACAGTGCGCCTGTGCTGGAGCGCAGCTGGGCGGTACGCAGCGGGCTGGGCTGGGTAGGTAAGAATGGTAATCTGCTTACAAAACATTCAGGCTCTTTCTTTTTTATAGCTACGCTGATTACAGATTTAGAATTAGAAGCAGATGCACCATTCAGTACAGACTATTGCGGTACATGCAGAAAGTGTATAGATGCTTGCCCGACGGAAGCTATTGTATCGCCGACTATTGTAGATGGGAGCAAGTGTATCTCTTACCTGACTATAGAGTTGAAAGACGCGCTGATGCCGCAAGGTTTTGAAGGCAAGATGGACGGGTGGATGTTTGGCTGCGATGTATGTCAGGATGTATGCCCGTGGAACAGGTTCTCAAAACCTAATACCGAACCATATTTTACACCCATCCCCGAAATACTAAACCTATCGCTTGCTGAATGGGAGGTCATAAGTGAAGATGCTTTTAAGAAAGCATTTAAGAACTCACCCATGAAGCGTAGCAAATGGAGTGGAGTGCAACGGAATCTGAAAGCGATTAAGAGTTAACCTATTTATTCTTCCCTTCCAACATTGGTACAAAGCTGAAGTCGCCGAGGATTTCTTCTTTTACATTGCCTGCTGCATCTTTGGTTATGCGCATCATCTTTTGTCCGTTGTCATCGCCAACTGGTATTACGGCAATGCCGCCCGGTTTTAATTGTTCTATCAGCTTTGGTGGTATAAAAGGTGCTGCTGCGGTTACGATCACTTTATCAAAAGGACCATAAGTAGGCAAGCCCTGAAACCCGTCGCCATAAAAGCGTTTGATGTGCGGGTAGTTTTTCATGAAGAAAAAACCACCTACATAATCGTACAATGCCTTTTGCCTTTCTATACTGAAAACCAATGCGCCTAACTCTGCCAGTACACATGCCTGATAAGCGCTACCTGTGCCTATCTCTAATACTTTGTCAAACTTCTTTATCTCCAACAGTTGAGACTGGTAGGCTACCGTGTATGGTTGCGATATAGTCTGGTTGGCTGTAATAGGAAATGCCCTGTCCTCATATGCTATGCGTTCAAAAGCAGGGTCGAGGAAAAAATGGCGTGGTATGCTGTTGATAGCTTCTAGTACTCGTTCGTCTGTAATGCCTTTTTCGCGTAGTAGATTTACTAAATCTCTGCGTAATCCTTTGTGTAAATAATTATCGTCTTTCGGTTTGCTGTGCAGCATACTGCGAAGTTACGAGCGAGGTTTGTGAAATAAAACTTGCAGAATCAGAAAGTCTGTATAAAGCGCTTATTTAAAATTGACTGCCAGCCCCATGCCTATATAGTTTGGCTGTGCCACAGGCAGTATGCGCAGTGATATATCGCGCGATATATCGAAGTTTTTGAGGTGTGCAGAAGCTATCGCATCGATTACCTGTACGGTGTAGCCAAGTGCAGTAAGCAGCACTGTCATGTCCAGCCATTTGCGGTACTGGTCTTGCAGTTGCTTCAGGTTTTCGGTGGTGTATTTTTTAGTTTCTATATCCGTATCTACAGTAGTCGGGTCGTTATCTATACGTGTGTAGTATGCTTTGCGGTATTTCTGGTAATTGGTAAGATTAAAGTTGATGAAATAGCCTGCTGCTGCTACACCAACATATATGGCTGGTACTTTCCAGTATTGGCGGTTGTAGAACTGGCCGCTACCGGGAAGTATAGCAGAATACATACCTGCTTTTTTGGGCTTTGGTTCAAACTTATGTGGTTTAATTTCTTTTGCCTTAAAACTGTCTTGCACAGCTTTAGGTAATGGGTCTATCACAGCAAGAGTTGTGTCTGTTGACAGCTCCTTGCCTGTAGCCGTGTCGCTGACAGATTGTGCCGATGTGTTGAATATAATCAACAGCATGGCTGCAATAAGAAGTGTGTATTTGCGGTATGTAACAGACATCAGTTTTACCAAAGCGCCTCAAAGGTAATAAAAACGGGTTATCTCGCAGAGATAACCCGTTGCAAATATTAGTTAAAGGAACCAGTTATTTCATTCCGGTACCCATATTTACTTTAGTATCCATCTTCATCAGGTCGTTTATCACATTTACCGTTTCAGACAGGTACATATCTTTTTTCAGAGCTTTTATCCATTCGTCATTCTTCTTTACAGAATTGCTATCGAGATTGATTTTTGCAATATCTACCTGTGGGTTAGATATGCTCAATGGTGTTATTTTCTTTTCCACCTCTTCCAGTTTTTTGCCTACAGCATTTGCTTCTTCTACCTCTTTACGATATTTCGTCTCGTTCAGCGATAGTATGTTTTCTTCTTCCAGTTTTTTAATGCGGTTAGCACTTTCTTTTATCAGTCCGAAGGAAGGGTTGGCATCTACACGTTTTTTACTGCGTGCTGCAAGTTCTTGTGTGTTTACCGGATTA
Source organism: Chitinophagales bacterium (assembly GCA_017303395.1). Taxonomy (GTDB): domain Bacteria; phylum Bacteroidota; class Bacteroidia; order Chitinophagales; family Chitinophagaceae; genus Polluticoccus. The sequence goes on along the minus strand of JAFLBN010000019.1, from coordinate 50,401 downwards.
CTTACCACATTGTATTTAACAGCAGGTATTTCGTCCCACTTCATAGCTGCTTTGTCGCGACGTTCGCCAAGGTCCATATGCTCGTAAGCATCAGGCAGCATTACGTCAGGCGTTACACCTTTCAACTGTGTAGAACCACCGTTGATGCGGTAGAACTTCTGAATTGTGAGTTTCAGAGAACCGATGGTATCACCACTGCTTGCTATGCGCTTGCCCGCAGCTACACTTTCCAGCCATGTGCGGTATTCATCAAGCGATATTACTTTCTGTACGGTACCCTTGCCATAAGTAGGCGAACCCACAATAACGGCACGCTTATAGTCTTGCATGGCAGCGGCCAGAATTTCAGATGCAGATGCACTACCGGTATTTACCATAATGGCCAAAGGACCGTCGTACAATACACCACTTTGCGGGTCGTCGAGTTGAGCAGCATTGTTGCCATTGGTTTTTACCTGTACCATAGGGCCTTTGTCTATAAAGAGGCCACCCATGTTTACAACATCTGTCAACGAACCACCACCATTACCACGCAGGTCGAGGATGATACCATTAACACCTTCGTTTTTCAATTTTGCAACTTCTATAGCCACGTCTTCAGAGCAACGACGTCCGTTATAGTTCTGGAAATCTGCATAAAATTCGGGCAGATATATATAACCTATTTTAGAACCATTGTTATTGATGATGGCAGACTTTGCAAATGTTTCTTCTCTTTCTACCACACCACGTATGATAGGTATGATTTTAGTAGCACCGCTTACTTGTTTAACAGTCAGGCGTACTTCTGTGCCTTTAGGCCCGCGGATGATTTTTACAACATCGTCTATATCATAGTTCTGCACATCAACAGGTTCTGCAGCGCCTTGTGCTACTTTCAGTATTACGTCGCCTGCTTTTAGCTCACCTTGCTTCCAGCAAGGGCTGCCCGGTACTATAGATACTACTTTTACTTTTCCGTCATCGTTTTGCAGTTGCGCGCCTATGCCAAAGAATGTACCTGACATCTGTTCATCAAAAAGCGCTTTGTCAACAGGAGGGAAATAGTCTGTATGCGGATCGTGTGTGCCTGCAATGCTGTTGACGAAGAATGTAAAACGGTCGTCGTCTTTCAGCTTGTTCATGCGTTTGAAGTAGTAATCCATGTTTTTCTTAATGGCTACTCTTGCTACAGAATCGAGCTGGTTATCAGACATTACTACTTTAAGTGTAGTATCTTTTTTCTCTATGCGCTTCTTTTGGTCGTCTTTCAGATCTACATATTTAGCCAATACCCTATATTTCATATAGGTATTCCAGCGGCTTTGCAATTCGTTTGTGTCTTTTGCAAAAGGTACTTTTTCACCATTCAGGTTGATGGTTTCATCTGTAGAGAAGCTGAAAGGCATTTTCAACGCATTGTTGCAATAGCGTTCAGCGTCCTTCAGGCGCTGTTTGTAAATAACGTTGAAATCGTCAAAAAAGCTAACCACGTTTTCACCGTCATTTTCTTCAAGTATCAACTCGTATTTCTTGAAGCTTTTGATATCTTCCTGTGTCAGGATGCGCTTATCATAGTCAAGCCCGTTCAGTATTTTATTGTATGCTGTAACGGAAAACGAATCATTCATTTCGCGAGGCGAAAAGTGATTTTGTTGTATTGCTTTCAGAACGGTTTTAATAGCAAGTTTTCTTTTATCATCAGGTGTACCACCATCTGATGCATACCTGAACGAAAAAAACGCAGCCAGTGCAGACAGAACTAAAAGTGGTATCAAAATTTTGTTCTTCATGAAACGTAACATAGTCCTCAGTTAAATTAACCTATTATAACAAATGTAACTGATTTGGCGTTAATAAAAAGCTAATCCCCAACGGGTTGTAATGCCCTCAAAAGGGGGATTTTCAGGTATATAAACGTAAATTGCAGCCTTATTGTTGATATGAGAAAGGTATACTTCAGGGAGTTGGGTACAATAGAGTATGGCGATGCATGGCAAATGCAGGAAGCATTGATGAAGGAGGGGCTCGACATCAAAGCGCAATGGTATAATGTACCTGATGCAGAGCGCCCTACAGACAACGGCATTAAGCATCACCTGCTATTCTGTACACATCCGCATGTGTATACACTTGGCAAGAGCGGCCACATGGAAAACTTGCTGGTAAATGATACCAGACTACAGGAACTTGATGCAAGCTTTTATAAAACCAACAGAGGGGGAGATATTACCTACCATGGACCAGGGCAAATAGTAGCATATCCTGTGTTGGATCTGGAGCAGTTTTATACAGACTTGGGTAAGTATATGCGCAATCTGGAAGAAGTAGTAATCAGAACAATTGCACATTACGGACTGAAAGGAGATAGGTTGCCGGGCTCGACAGGTGTGTGGCTGGATCCTGACAATCCCGCTAAAGCACGAAAGATATGTGCAATGGGGGTGCGTAGCAGCAGGTGGATGACAATACACGGGTTGGCACTGAATGTAAACACTGACCTTCGTTTTTTTGACTATATAGTACCCTGCGGTATTTCTGACAAACAGGTGACATCTATGCAGAAAGAGCTTGGCAGAGAGGTAAATGAATTGGAAGTTAGAGAGATACTAAGAAGAGAATTTTCTAATGTGTTTGAGTGTGAAATAGTTAACGATTTAGTTAAATCGGAATAGCTGAAAAATTAGTATATTAGATATACTTTCAACGCTAATTACCGTTTATGCCCGATAAGATTTTATATAACTGGGGTACTAACCACCTGCAGATAAAACTAGGCGACAGAATTGCTCCGAGAATCAAAGCGTTGTATTGGGGTGAGTTCTTGTTGACAGCGGGTATGGCAACCGTATTCCTTCTACAGTCATTGCCTTTTAGTGCAAGTTTCATTCACGTTATTTCAGGTATTGGGTCTGCTTTTTTATATGCACTGGCAGCATACAGATTTATGACGCGCATGTTGTACAAAGAAGAGGTGTGGCTGGACGAGGAGTTCCTGATGCTTGTGAATATTACCCCCTTCAAACGTAAAGTAAGCAGGTATAACTGGCAGGATGTAGGCCCGTTGCACTATGCGGGTAAGATGACAAAAACAGACCATCCGCTGAAAGGACAGTGTTATGATTATTTCGGTTTTGAAACACAGGAACACCTGATACAGAATATGTATGACGAGGGAAATCTATATTTCAATTATTGCGGTTTCCCTGTGCGTTTTGCAAAAGGCGTATACTCCTGGAGTGCAGAAGAAATGATACGTATGATGAAGCTGTATATGGGTGATGCGCTGCGTCTTGGCCCAGAATGGAAACGCATGGCACAAGAAACCTTTGATGTGGAAGGCGAAGCTTAGTATATAGTAATAAAACCTGTTTCCAGCATTTTCCTGTCTTCTCTCAGTTCAAATTTATAGATACCTTTCTTCTGGAAGTTGCGCTTATCAACTATTATCATCGGGGCACCTACACGTTCTATCTCCAATACTTGTTTGTTATCATTATTCAGAAAATTTACAGCATAATGATGTCTTGTATAGTTCGGGATATCAATGTTTACATGCCCGGTAAATGGATTGGTATAGATGTATTGTGACTTTATATAGGCTACACCATCTTCTGTGGCCTCTTCAGGAATATCTAGTGTAATACGTGGAGCAATCTCTACAACCGGTACGGCTACAGTATTGGCTTGTGGTGTTATAGTAGTGGATTCGGTTTTTATAGGTTCTATTTTAATGTTTGCTGTTAGTTTTTGTAAAGAATCGTTAGGAGCTAGTACTTGTGCATTAATTATATCTATACTATCAACAGAAATCGCAAAACGGTTACTATACCAGGTAAGGTCTGAATTGAATACTATGTAAAGCCTATACCAGTTCTTTCCCGGTTTAGGGTGTCCGTCAATATATGCTTGTGGGCCTTTTTTCAGGTTTTTTACCAATCCGAGTGTAATGTAATTATATATACTGTCGGATGAGCGCTGAACTGCGATAGACTTAATGCCATCGTACTGACAAGTCCAGCTGAGTATATTCAGCCCTTTCGAAGTGGAACCTGTAATATCGGGTAGCATAGGTTGAGCCCATGCATTTGTTGTATATAATAATGTAATGAGAACTAATAAAGTAGCCCTGACGAACCTAAACATCCTCCAAACCTACAGTAAAAATCGGTTTGATAAAAACTGACGTACAAGATTTTATTTTCTATAACATTTATCATAATAAACCCATATTAAGCACCTGCATTTGTACAAACAACAATTTCTTTATAGTTTGGACGCATATCTGACTATATTATGGGTTTATTTGTTCGAAAACCACTTAACCTGCTACTAGCCGAAGCATCGGATTCGGAAAAGGGCCTGAAGAAAACACTAACTGCACCTGCACTGGTTGCACTGGGTATTGGTGCCATTATAGGTGCCGGCCTTTTTTCCATAACCGGTGGTGCAGCCGCAACCAACGCGGGGCCTGCTATTACTATATCATTTATAGTAGCAGCATTGGGTTGTGCATTTGCTGGCCTTTGTTATGCTGAATTTGCATCTATGATACCGATTGCAGGTAGTGCATATACCTATAGCTATGCTACCATGGGCGAATTTCTGGCTTGGATAATAGGATGGGACCTTGTGTTGGAGTATGCTGTAGGTTCTGCTACTGTAGCTATCAGTTGGTCAAGATATCTGGTGAAATTCCTACAGTATTTTGGTATAAACCTAGGGCCTGAATTCACATCCTCTCCGTTTGAGGGTGGTATTATGAATGTGCCTGCAGTGTTTATTATAATACTGATGTCTTTGTTACTGATGCGAGGTACAAGGGAGTCTGCATTCATAAATGGTCTGATAGTAACATTGAAAGTTGCAGTTGTATTGATATTCATAGCATTGGGTTGGCAATACATTCACCCTGAAAACTATACGCCATACATACCTGATAATACAGGCACGTTCGGAGAGTTTGGCTTCAGTGGTATAGTACGTGCAGCGGCAATTGTATTCTTTGCATACATCGGCTTCGATGCTGTATCTACTGCAGCGCAGGAATCAAAGAATCCCAAGCGCGATATGCCAATAGGTATTTTGTTATCGCTGTTTATATGTACTATTCTATACATACTTTTTGCACACGTAATGACAGGTGTTGCAAACTATACAGAGTTTGCGGGTAAAGATGGTATTGCACCGGTAGCAGTAGCGATAGACCACATGGGGAAAGCGGGTGCCGACGGAGTGGTTGTGCCGGACTATCCGTGGTTGAACAAGGCTATCATCGTAGCTATTCTGGCGGGTTATTCTTCTGTAATCATGGTAATGCTGATGGGACAGTCTCGTGTGTTCTTCTCAATGAGTCGCGATGGTTTGATACCTAAAGTATTCTCTGAAGTGCATCCTAAATTCCAAACGCCTGCGCGAAACAACTTCCTGTTTATGTTGTTTGTGAGCATATTTGCTGCATTTGTACCTGCAAACGTTGTAGGCGAAATGACAAGTATAGGCACACTGTTCGCATTTATTCTTGTATGTGTAGGCGTAATAGTAATGCGTAGAAAGATGCCTGAAGCGCCACGCGCATTCCGCACTCCATTGGTTCCATTGGTTCCAATTCTGGGTATTGCAACCTGTCTGTTTATGATGGTTTTCCTTCCATTGGACACTTGGATACGCCTGGTGGCATGGATGATGGTTGGTTTCGACGTATACCTGTTCTATGGCATGAAGAATAGCTACCTGAATAAGGGGGCGTTTAATAACAGAAGCTACAAGACAGTATCGTATACAGGCTTGGGCATGGTTGCGATATTGGTATTTGTCGCTATAAAACATCATGCAGATACCACTACTGATGATACAGGTTTGTATTATTTTTCATTAATATTTGCTGCATTACACGCTGTGTTGTATGTATTAACAATGAGCAGAGGCAGAAAAGAATCAGCTTAGTAGTGCTTTGCATATTCTTATTTAACAGGTGTTTCGCCACAGCGGAGCACCTGTTTTCGTTACAGGCATGTTATATCTGGCTATGCGGTATTTTCCCTTTTAACTATACTATTTATTAACTACATTTGTCCGTTCAAATTTTAGAATACATTTAATATTATAAAATATTTGCTTTATGGCGTATGATGTAATAGTAGTAGGTAGCGGTCCCGGTGGTTATGTTGCGGCAATCCGTGCCTCTCAGTTAGGTTACAAAACAGCAATTGTAGAAAAAGAAAGCCTGGGTGGTATCTGCCTGAACTGGGGTTGTATCCCTACGAAGGCTCTGATAAAGTCTGCACAGGTATTGGAATATATCAGCCATGCACAAGACTATGGTATAGTAGCAGGTGAGTCTAAAGCAGACTTCAATGCTGTTATCAAACGTAGCCGTGGTGTTGCTGATAAAATGAGCAAGGGTATCCAGTTCCTGATGAAGAAGAATAAGATAGATGTGCTGATGGGTATGGGTAAACTGAATGCTAAGAAAGAAGTAGAAGTAACAGGTGCTGATGGTAAAACAACTGCATATGCTGCCAAGCATGTGATACTGGCTACCGGTGGCCGTGCGCGTCAATTGCCAAACCTGCCGATAGATGGTAAGAAAATCATCGGCTACCGTGAAGCTATGAACATGCCGACACAGCCTAAGTCAATGATTGTTGTAGGTAGCGGTGCTATCGGTGTGGAGTTTGCTTATGTGTACAACAGCATGGGTACAAAAGTTACTATCGTTGAGTTTATGCCGCGTATAGTGCCGGTTGAAGACGAGGATGTATCTAAAGAACTGGAGAAAGTTTATAAGAAAAAAGGCATCAGCATCATGACCAATGCTTCTGTAGAAAAAGTAGAAGGCAACGGTAACGGTGTTGTAGCACATATAAAAACAGCAGATGGCAATATGTCTACACTGGAAGCAGATGTAGTACTGAGCGCTGTGGGTGTTTCTGCAAACATCGAAAATATTGGTCTGGAAGCACTGAACATTACTACAGATAAAGGCAAAGTAATTGTAGATAAATACTACAACACAAACGTAGCCGGCATCTATGCTATTGGTGATATCGTTCCTGGTCAGGCACTGGCACACGTAGCTATGAAAGAAGCAGTTATCTGTGTAGAAGCTATTGCAAACAAAGAAGGTAAATACCACCATGTACCGGAAGCGCTGGATTATAACAATGTACCGGGCTGTACATATTGCTCACCTGAAATTGCTTCTGTTGGTATGACAGAAAAACAAGCTAAGGAAGCCGGCTACGAAGTGAAAGTGGGTAAATTCCCATTCTCTGCTTCCGGTAAAGCAAGTGCTGCGGGTGCAAACGAAGGTTTTGTAAAAGTTATCTTCGATGCTAAATATGGCGAATGGCTGGGTACGCACATGATAGGTGCAAACGTTACTGAAATCATTGCACAAACAGTAGCAAGCCGCAAATTGGAAACTACATGGCAAGAGCAACTGGATACAATCTTCCCTCACCCGACAATGAGCGAAGCTGTGAAAGATGCTATTGAAGTAGCACTTGGCGAAGCAATCCACCTGTAATAAATGCCGAAAGGCTGAAGGATAAAAAAGGGCTGTCAAATTTGACAGCCCTTTTGTTTTTGTTTTTTTCTTTTCTCTACATTCGTGTTTCATAAACTTGAAAACATGCGTTCTGTTATTCTCTTCATCTCATTATTACTAATGGCAACAAGCTGCGGCAACGAGCAGCCTAAAAATGATACAGCAGCTGCTGTTGAAACACCTGCTGCATCGGCATTACAAACAACAGTAGATAGCATTGCAAAATCTGTAAAAGCGAAGATTGCTGTAGCTAGTATCAATGTGGAAACCGGAGATACATTCTACTATAACGGAACAGACCATGTGCCCACACAAAGCACCATCAAATTTCCATTGGCAATAATGATAATGAAGGATGTTGATAGTGGAAAGATATCACTAGATGAAAAGTTTACACTTACTAAAGAAGAGCTGAAAATACGCGGTGGGCAAACATTGCTGGAAGCGCTAAAAGGTGGTAACAGTATGAATGTGCACAGCTTGCTGGAATACATGACACATGTGAGCGATAATATCAGCTTTTGTGGTTTTACAAGATATGTAGGTGGCGGTAAGCAAATAGAAGCATACATAAAAAGTACAGGGCTGCAGGGTATTGGTGTAGCACAACGTGCAGGCGAACCTTATGTAGATTTCGAAAACCCATACAATACATGGTGCACGCCACAGGATATGGCAAAACTGATGGTGAAGTTTTATAAAGGTGAACTAATGAGTAAAACATCTACAGATACACTGCGCGGCATAATGGAGCGCACTACGGGTGGTACTAAACGCATAAAAGGATTATTGCCGGAAGGCACTGTTGTGGCGCACAAGACAGGCAGTAGTGATACAAGAGATGGTAAAACAATTGCCATAAACGATATTGGTATTATAACGTTGCCAAGCGGGCAGCATATTGCTTTGGCAGTATATGTGCATGATATAACAGGCGATATGGAATATGGTGAAAGTATTATTGCTGGCGTTGCAAAAGCTGTGTACGACGATGCTGTAAAGAAATAATTAGCAATCAGTATTAAATAACAAAGGGCGCTTACTCAGCGCCCTTTGTTGTATATATAGAATAGGTTAATCCACGACCGTCATGCGGCGCGTGCTTTTTGTTTTGTTATTGGTGAGTGTGAGAAAATAGTTGCCTGCAGCCATACTATTTCTGTCAATAGTAATTTCATGTTGGCCACGGCTGTATTGTTGGTCTGTAATGGTGCGTATTAATCGTCCGTTTGCATCAAATATCTGAATGCGTACATTACCACCGTCAGAATTGAATCTGAAAGAGGTACTGTTTATAAATGGATTCGGATAGTTTTGTTCCAGCGCTTCATTGCTGCCTCCTTCCTGTGTGTTGATGGATGTGCCTGCACTTTTGAATACAGGTAGCACAGGAAAACTATTCATAAGTATATCATTCACATCATTGATGTCCAGTTCAAACCAGTCTGCAAGAACAGCTGCATATATGCCTCGGAAGTCATTTTGCATAGGTACATTGTCTGCAGTACCTGCGCTTGCCGGAAGTATTGGGTTGGAGCCAATAATACCAGGATTGACACCCGGACCAAATACCATAACAGGAGCCGCAGAGCCGTGGTCTGTACCACCACTAGCATTCGATTTTATTCGACGCCCGAATTCGCTCATTGTCATTGCAGCTACACGGCTGTGGAAGTCAAGTAACTTGGCATCGTCAAAGAAAGCATAAACAGCTTCAGAAATTTTTTGCATAAGGGTAGCATGTGTACCTATTGTTGTATCTGTAGCGTCTGTTTGTGCAGAGTGTGTGTCGAAACCACCAAGGCTCACAACATATATCGGTGTTTTTAAACCGCCAGCTATCAGGCGTGCAACAATCTTCAACTGGTCTGCCAGCGAATTGTTGGTAGGATAGAGTGATGATGCGTTGCTGGCTTTAGCAGCGGCATCTTTAATAACCTGATTATACGTCTGCGTCTGTTGCATCACGTAGCGTATAAATGTAAGTTCGTGACCTGCATGTGTAGGCGGTGCCGGATCTACCAGATTGTTTACTATCTGATAGAAACTATTGATGTTGGCGATTGCCATAGCAGAGTTTACATTAGCCCCTTGTGTTATCATAGAAACGCCGGAACCTATTTGTATAGCTAATGGGTCAGGCATATCCGTACTTGGATAGTCTTTCGGGTAGCCGGGGAATCTTTTGTCTAAATAACGTCCAAGCCAGCCTGATTCTTCATATACTTTTGAATCGGAAGCACTGAACCAAATATCAGTGGCGCGGAAGTGAGAAAAGTTAGGGTCGGGATAGCTAACCCCCTGTGTAATATTCACCATGCCATCGGCATACATTTTCTGAATGCCTGTCATAGATGGATGCAAACCGGTAAGGTTAGTGTTTGATAATGCCAATACTTTATTCTGTGGTATCAGAATATTTGAACGTGCATTAGACAGTTCGCTGTATTTATCGATCGGGATAACCATGTTAAGCCCATCATTACCACCATTTAACTGAATAACCACCAGTACGCGCCCTGTAGCAGCTGTAGATTTTGCCATCATTTGCAGTAATGGATGGTCTGCATATGTGCTGACAGGTATGCCGTTTATCATAAATGCCAGGCCTGCAGCCGGCGTTACTTTTAAGAAGTCTCTGCGTTTCATATTTGCAGTTTTACCCGATAAAGAAGTTTAACATAAATGGTGTTCCGGTAAACGAAGCAATTCCATCAAAGTATTGGTAAGCCTTGTTTTTACAATATTGGTATTTGTTGTGTTAGGGTTAGACAAGTAGTTTGTCCACGCTGTTGTCCAATAGTAATCTGAGGTTTGCCCTGATAGCAACTGACTATCTTTTAAAGCTTTTTTAGAAGCCGTACTCAGCGGTAATCCCAGACAATATTTGACAAAGAAATCTATCAGATAATTCGGGTCACTTGCATTGGGGCATAATTTTGTAAACTCAATTACATCTATTTTGATAGCCGTACCTGTGCCAGCAGAAAATCCTGAACCTAACATCATGTCTGCAAATGCCATACGCTTAGGCAGGGTAGTAGAGTTGATCCATATTTCATAAAAGTCAGGCGACTGATAGAATGCCGGCCATCCTGAAACATTTGGAGGATCCCCTAAATCCATTGCCAAGCTGCTGCCATAGCTACGGATGTAGTTCCATATAGCATATGTTTTATCTACTGTAAAGGTTTGTGGAATTGAAATATTCATTGTGCGGAACATACCCACCAGATAATCCAATGGCGTGCGTATGAAACATGCTTTGCTGTTAATATCGTAGAAGTGTTCACTTTTCAGCAATGCTTCCATAACAGGTTTGATATTGAAATTATTATTTACCAATATCTGTGCCATTGGAGCTATAATATTGGCTTCAGTTGCACTATCTATATCATAGTAAACGAAACAACGGTATAGTTTACGGCATATATGCAGTGGTACATCACCACTTTTGAATATCATGTCTAATAAATCATCTACTTCATTTGCGCCAGCACTACCTGTTTTGCCAACAACTACATAGCCTCCATAGTAAGATGTAAATATCTTGTTTGTAGTATCGTGTTTTGTAGAGTCGAAATAGCTGCTAATGGTTGTGTTATTAATACGCCATCCTGTTAAAACCTTTGCTGCAGCTTTAATATCATCTTCATCATAAATTGGTGTGAAACCTTTGCCGATGGTAAATAACTCTTGCAGCTCTCTTGCGTAGTTTTCATCAGGTGCTGTTTTGGTATTCAGGTAGCCATTCAGGTAAACAAGCATCGATGGATCCAACGTTACATTTTTTACAATTGCTTTGAAGTTGCCAAGTGCGTTTGCTCTGAACATTGCATTCAGCTTGTACGATTTTCGTGCGTCACCCGTTGTCAGCACTTCTGTCGCAAAGTGATTATGCCAGAACAGTACCATTTTTTCCTGAATACTCAAATCCTGATTCAGCATCTGTCCTGTCCACCAGGATTTGAAAGAATAATAACGTTGTCCTGTTGTAGTACTATCATACGGAGCATTCACCCAGGTTTGTCCAAGAGGTATTGTTGGGTCTGCAACAACAGCATTGTAATTGTTCAGTGGTGGTGTTGGAGCCGCAGTTGGCAGCGTTAATATTTTATCTACTGCCTGACTCATAGTCATCCCCATCAGTGTATTAACATCTGCTGGTTTTACTCCGAAAGTTGTTCTGCGAAGCAGGTGTATGGCTTCTTCTTCAGTCCATGCACCAGTGTAAGGGTTAAGTGTTGAGGTAGTTTTATTACCACTTGGAGCACCCTTGTTTACATATTTCTGGTAAACCTGATCTTTATCCAGACTGATATTTTGCGTGTGAGTTTCTTTTTCAGCAATAACCTGTTCCAAAAACTCACGACGGTTTACTTTACCCATAACCGTATATTTTATTAATAGACTAGTATTCCTATTAGTAGGTTTAATGAAAAGTTAAAAACAATATATGTACTTTCATAGCTCTTAACCATATTTTAATGTATTGATTTTCATTATGTTAAATAGTGTTGCTGTGAATTACTGAATGTGTTGAGTAATTTGTTAGGTAATATGTATAGACTATACACTATTATAATGCTATTGTGTTGCAGCATGTATGTACATGCTCAACGCACACAAACCATACGCGGTACTATTACCGATAAAGAATCAAAGACACCGTTGATAGGCGTGCTCATAAAATTGGTAGGTGTAACTCCTGAAATAGCAGGTGTCAGCGATGAGAATGGTGCTTATGTGTTGAATGCAGCACCTTTAGGCAAGCTTACAGTTTCGGCACAGTATATCAGTTATCAGCCGGTAATCCTTAGCAACATCCTTGTAACATCGGGCAAGGAAGTAGTACTGAACATAGAGATGGAAGAGTCTGCAACAAAGATGCAGGATGTAGAGGTGAAGGCTAAAAAAGAACACATCAACGAAATGGCAGTAGTAAGTGCCAAGACTTTTGATGTATCGGAAACAGAACGCTATGCAGGCAGCAGGTCTGACCCTGCGCGTATGGCATCCAACTTTGCAGGTGTGCAAGGGGCAGATGATTCCAGAAATGATATCATTATTCGTGGTAACTCGCCACAAGGTGTATTGTGGAGACTTGAGGAAATAGATATACCCAACCCCAATCACTTTGCAGTGCCTGGTACTACTGGTGGGCCTGTAAGTATGCTGAATAACAAGACACTTGCCAACAGCGATTTCTTTACAGGCGCGTTCCCGGCAGAGTATGGTAATTCTACCGCAGGTGTTTTCGACCTGAAAATGCGCAATGGTAATAATAAGCGTCATGAGTTTACAGGGCAATTAGGGTTTCTGGGAACAGAGCTTGCAGCAGAAGGGCCATTTTCAAAGAAGAGTGGTGCATCTTATTTATTTACCTACAGATATTCTACACTGAAACTGTTTGAAGGCCTGAACATAAAAATAGGCACCAGCTCTATACCCAATTATCAGGATGCAGCATTGAAGCTGAACTTTCCGATTGGTAAAAAAGCAAATCTGTCTGTGTTTGGTATTGGAGGTCTTAGTAAAATAGACCTGATAGTTAGCAACCAGACTGAGCAGCCAGAAGAGCTATATGGCGAAAGCGACCGAGATCAGTACTTTTATTCTAACACAGGTGTATTGGGGGTATCTTTCAACTACCTGGTAAATAAGAATACCTATACAAAGTTTGTGATTGCAGAATCGGTAAACGAAATAGGTGCACATCATGATAAAGTATTTCGCAATGCAAACTGGCAGGTAGATTCTTTGAAGAATGTATTGGGCTATATGTTCAATACAAAAACAACAAGTTCCCATTGGTACATTAATACAAAACTATCTGCACGCTCTGTTGTAAGAGCAGGTATAGTAAACAACTACTATAGTGTGAACCTTTTGGATAGCAGCAGACAGTATCCGCCAAGCAGGCAAGACTGGCAGCAAAGACTTAGCTATAAAGGTGGTACAGACTTGTTGCAAGGTTATGTACAATATAAGTATCGCCCCAGTGATGCATTGACACTAACCGCGGGGCTGCATGTACAATACCTGACGCATAATAACAAAGCAGTAATAGAGCCACGCATCGGCATGCGTTGGCGAGTATCATCTTCAGGTGTTATGACTGCGGGCTATGGCTTGCATAGCCAGATGCAGCAATTGTATCAGTACTATGCTCACTTGCCGCAGTATACTCAGGCTGTTATGCACAACTACAATATGGGCTTTACCAGAAGCCATCATGTAGTAGCAGGGTATGAACATGCATTGTCTAAAGTATTAAGGCTGCGTACAGAAGTGTATTATCAATACCTCTTTAATGTGCCGATAGAAATGCGAGCAGGTTCTTCGTTCTCAGGGCTTAATCAAGGTGCATCATTTTCAAGATTGTTTCCTGATGTATTATTGAATAAAGGGACGGGTTATAACTACGGGCTAGAGTTGACGGTAGAAAAGACATTCAGTCAAAATTTCTATGTACTTGCTACCGGTTCTGTGTTTGACTCGAAAGCAAAAGGGAATGATGGTGTATATAGAAATACAGACTACAACACACGCTTTGCTACTAACCTGCTGGCGGGCTACGAGCCAAAACTGAGTAAGAATAGTGTACTGATAACTGGTGTGAAGATAACCTATGCTGGTGGCAGGTTGTATTCTCCGCCTGATGTTGCTGCATCTAACGCGTTGGGCGATTTGGTAGTAGTCGATTCCGCAAGAAACACATTGCGTTTCCCCGACTACTTCAGGGCCGATGCTAAGTTGGGTGTGCGCATTAACGCAAAGAAACTGACACATGAAATAGCTGTAGATCTTGTAAACGTATTCGGGATTAAGAATATACTGTCGCTGACTTACAATGCAGATTTAGGTGCGCAGGGGGTATATCCGTTTGTGAAATCGTATCAATTGGGCTTTTTGCCGTTATTTTACTACCGCATAGATTTTGGCAGCGGCAAAAACAGATAGTACAGATGAATGAAAAGCACCTGAACGGGCTTACAGCAACCCGCGGTTTTGCCGCATTGATGATTGTGATATTTCACTTCGGGCTCAATGTATTCCCTTTCAAACATATGCAACCCTTCTTTGCAAAAGGAAATGTGGCAGTTAGTTATTTCTTTACGCTGTCCGGGTTTATCATGTGTTATACATACTTCAATCAGCAGATAGAATACAAAGACTATCTGAAAAGAAGAATTGCTCGCATAGCACCGCTGTATTGGGTAGCTATGATAATATCTATCATTCGTGTAAGGGACGAAGCGCAGCTTGGATTTAAAACACTGTTGAACTTCTTTTTTGCGCAGGCTTATATTCCCGGATATGCATTGACGATAAACAGTGCAGGGTGGTCTTTGTCTGTAGAGATGCTTTTTTATCTGTTGTTCCCTTTACTGCTTTTGTTATATAAAGTCAATCAGAAACGCTTTGCATATGGTGCGTTGTTGTTCTATGTGCTATCGCAATTGGTACACCTGTGGATGGTAGCATACGCAAAGCCAAATAACAATAACTGGCACGAGCTGACCTATTATTTCCCGTTTGCACATCTGAATGAATTTGTAATAGGTATGGCTGGATACTATTTCTATACACATTATAAAGAGCAACTAAGCAAGATGCCTGTATTTGTAACGCTTGTCATGGTTGTGTTAAGCATTATATATCTGCCATTCAGCAAGCACAATGGGTTATTATCGCCGTTGTTTGTATTGATGATAGTTGGTATAGCCTGTAAGAAAGATAGCTGGCTGAGCGCAAAACCTTTGGTATGGTTGGGAGAGGTTAGTTATGGTATATACATATTGCAGATGCCTGTTAACTTTTATGTATCTAAACTGAACGCTAAATATCTGGGGCTTACTACTAATTGGTTCTTTCTGTTCTTTGTAATTGTATTGGTTATTGTGTCTGCACTATGTTACAGTTATGTAGAAAAGCCGCTGCGCAGGAAAATCAATAGCTTGAAAATATGAGTGTAAAATTGTTTTGTTTATGTGTAGGAAAACATTGTAATATTGCACCATGAATAACATGTATAAACACGCCAAACATTGTTGGGAGCCTTGCATAGCGAAGGGTGCGTGTACATTATTCTAATATCTGACAGATTATTTACAAAACGTATATACAGCCCTTCGGTAAACCCCGAAGGGCTTTTTTTATAACTATACTAAAACAGGCATAGATGAAACTGATAAACAAAAAAATATGCATGGGCAAGGACATTGGCATTCATGGCAATCTGTTCGGCGGCATATTGATGGCATGGATTGACGAAGCTGCAGCAGCATTTGCTACTGAGTATTGCCATACACCCAACATGGTGACGCTGAGGGTAGGTGAGTTGTTGTTTAAAAAACCAATTAAAACAGGTAATCACATACGTGTGTATGGTGAGGTAGCTCATTTGGGCAGTACCTCCATTACACTGAATATTGATGTGCGTAAATACAATCTGTATAGTGGTGAAGAAACTGTGGTGTGTACTACATCCATCACATTTGTGCGTATAGATGATGATGGCAACCCGACACCTATCGGTGAATCGATAAAAAAGAAACACAGGGAACAACTGGAAGTTGCTGCATTGGGATAAAACAAAAGCAGCCTATGAGGCTGCTTTTGTTTTTGTAATGATATGGGGAAAGACTACCACCCGTCACCATCCAGCATATTGCCGATACCGCCCAGGATGCTGCCTTCTTCTTTACGTTTGTACGTGCCGTAAGAAAGTATACGGCCTGCCAGCCTGCTAATAGGCAGTGTCTGTATCCAAACTGTACCAGGGCCGCGAAGTGTTGCAAAGAACACACCCTCGCCGCCAAACAGTGTGTTTTTGATGCCGCCAACAAACTGTATGTCGTATTCTACATTGCGGGTAAATGCTACGATACAGCCTGTATCTATTTTCAATAATTCGCCTGCTTGCAATTCACGTTTTGTTACGTGGCCACCGGCATGAACAAATGCATGACCGTCGCCTTCCAGTTTTTCCATAATGAAGCCCTCGCCGCCAAACAGGCCTGTACCCAGTTTCTTTTGGAATTCAATGCCAATAGAAACACCTTTAGCCGCGCACAGGAATGCATCTTTCTGGCATATTACCCTGTTACCTAGCTCTTGCAAGTCGAGCGGGATGATTTTACCAGGGTATGGCGATGCAAATGATACACGTTTTTTACCCTGTCCGATATTTGTATAGGTTGTCATGAAGAGGCTTTCACCCGTCAGCATGCGTTTGCCTGCAGAGAAGAGTTTGCCCATCAGGCTTTGGTTGGGCATACTGCCATCACCAAATACTGTTTCCATTTGTATGCCGTCATCCATCATCATAAAGCTGCCTGCTTCTGCAATGGCTGTCTCCTGCGGGTCCAGCTCTATCTCTACATATTGCATTTCTTCACCGTGGATGTGGTAATCAATTTCGTGGTTGTTGCGCATAGTGTTTTTATAAAAATTAGCTTGTCAAAACTATGAGGTTAATAAATGTGTAATATATAAAGCTCTGTTAAATCAGGAATGTTTAATAACAATCAGTGTTGCCAAGAGTAGTTCTTATTTCATCATCCCATGCTTTCTGTTCAGTTGGTTTTGTGCCGTGTACTGTTTCTTTATCATAATTGTTTTGTAACACAGCGCCTTCTTTGTCTGCATCTCGCAGCAGGTTTTCCAATTCAGTCTGGTAGTTTTCTATGGTGAAGCTGTAATTACGAATCTTATCAGCCAATCTGCATGCATTTAAAGCTGTGATATCAAAATGTAGTTGTTCATGGTTAAGCGTTTTTGTACTTCTGCCATTTGGTTTGCACCACGAATGTTGCTTGTCGAAGTATACATTCAATGATACGTCCAGTTTCACTGTTCTTCCTTTTCTTTCATGACTGTACTTCATAGCTATACCACTATAGGTAGCAGCTGCCCCCTTGCTTAATTCATCGGGTTCTCCTTCAAAATCATTAAGGGTTAGCTTTCGGTTTTTGTCGTAATAGATTGCGCCCTTATCGCCTGCAGGCACAATCTTTACCGATGCAATGACTCCCGCATTGCCTTCTGATTTTGTGTACCAGTTATCAAAATCTTGCATACCGCGTTCTACATTGCTTTTTATCAATTTCTCAATGTATGCACTGGCATCAAAGCCTGTTTGTACATAACCCGAACCGGTGTACTCAATTAGTTTATTGCCGTTCTGATAAAATGCAACCCCGTACGTAAGGTCTGCCTGCTGGCCCATACTTACATTCTTTTCAGAAATGCGTAGTTGGGTAATATGCATTTCCAATCCATCGAGCTGCGTATTTTGTTGGATGCTGTTGTTAATAAAAGCCTCAATTGCTTTTGCAGCACCACCATCCAGGTTGATAGGTACAATTTTGTTGGCTATACCTGCACGCATAGTGCCAATATTGTCTTTCTCCTCACGGTCATCTACTACCGTTGTTATGTAGTAATTCTTCGGTGTATAAAGCTTTTTGTTGGGCTTTAGTTTAATGATGCGTGCTTCCTGTGCAGATAGTTGCAAGGCGCAGGTAAGCAGTAAAAAGGTTTGTAAGAATCTGTTTATCACAATATTATTCTGAATATTCACAAACGAAAATACTTATTCCTGCGTTTCCATGTTTGAAACAGTATTTTATATATTGTAAAAATTATAACCAAAAGATGCAGCCCGAAGAGATACTGATACTTGTGGCGAAAGGCGATAAGAACGCCTTTGGGCAGTTGTATGCCTTGTTTAAAGACAAGGTGTACAATACCAGTATTTCGTACCTGCAACAGGAAAACGATGCAGAGGAGGTGACACAGGATGTATTTGTGGAGGTATATCATAATGCGGGCACCTATAAAGGTGATGCAAGTGTATCTACCTGGATATATAGGATTACGGTCAATAAGTGTCTGGACCGTATCAGGTACAATAACAGGCAAAAGCGGTTCTCCTTTATCACCAGCATTTTTAACAAAGACACGGGTGGCCTGCAACACGATAGACCCCATTTTGATCACCCCGGGGTGGGGGCAGAGAACAGAGAACGGGCAGCCATCTTGTTCAGTGCTATCAGGCAACTGCCTGAAAACCAGCAAACCGCGTTCATTCTGAAGCAGATAGAAGGGCTTTCGCAAAGGGAAATTTCGCAGATTATGGATTTGGGCGAAAAGGCAGTAGAGTCGCTGCTGCAAAGGGCAAAAGCCAATTTGAGAAAAATTTTATCGGATTATTACAATTCAAACGAAGGATTATAAATAAGAAAACGTCTAAAACGATATAGGTTATGAAGCAGAAGGATGAAAATAGGTGGGTTGAGGATGTCCTCAATAGCATGGAAGGGGTAGAAAAAGCCCGTCCAGCGGAGGATTTGTATGGTAAAATAGAACGCAGAATAGCAGTTCCGTTTACCAAAGGGCGTACTGTTTCGCTGACTACTTTCTCTGCCGCTGCCGCAAGTATTGTATTGCTGATAGTACTGAATATGATGGCACTAACAGGTAATAGAAAACAGGATAATAGAAAACAGGACGAGGTATCTTCTGTAGCACGTTATTATGATATTACTAACGAAAGTGAAGGGCTTGGGATATGAGAAAGGAAGTGTTTTATAGGTTAATTATCGTTGCACTGCTGCTGCTCAATTTTGGGGTGCTGGGCTATTTGTGGATGGGTAAAAAAGAAATGCATCAACAAGCAGGACCAGAAGGAGACAGGAGAAAAGAACCGGCAGAGTTTATTATAAAAAGCCTGCAGCTTGATGAGCAACAGCAAATGAAGTTTGAAGAGCTGAGGCATGAACACCAGCATAATATGCAAATGGTACGTGAAGAAAGTAAAAACCTGCACGATGCATTGTATAAAGAGCTGCATAAGCAAATGGTGGATAGTAATGTGGTAGATAGCTTCATGCAACTGATAGTAGTAAATGCCAAACAGCGTGAAATGGTAAACTTTAACCACTTCCGCGATTTGAAAACGATATTGAAACCGGAGCAATACAAGCTCTATGACGAATTTATTGAGGCTATAGCGCGCCGTTTTGGCCCGCCGCCTCCACCACATCACTAAGGAGATGACTAAAGAAAATGCAATAGGGGTGTTGCATTACTAAGAGGAAGGCCGATGCTCGCGCATCGGCTTTTACATTTGTGTTAACTGATTTTTGTGTTACTTTACAGCATAATAAATACTAAATAATGGAAGAACGTAACACACCTATCGATTTTGCTGACTATACCGTAGTGGGCAGTGGCAAGCGCACAATGGCTAAGAACTTTATGGCTAATGTATTCTTGTGGATGTTTGGCGCGTTGGCTATATCCGCAGCAACGGCGTTTGCATTTGCTACAACGCCTTCATTATTATTGTCTTTAATCAATGAAACAACTGGTGGCTTAAACCTGTTGGGCTATGCAGCCATGTTTGCACCACTGGTGTTTGTACTTACAATGTCTTTTGCATTTAACCGTTTGTCTGCGACAGCACTTACATTGTTTTTCATAGCTTATGCCGCAGTAACGGGCATCAGCCTTAGTTTTATATTGCTGATATATACTTCCGGTTCCGTTATTAGTTGTTTTGCAGCTGCATCACTGATGTTCGGTATTATGGCTGTGATGGGTTATACAACAGATAAGGACCTGACGAGTTTTGGCCGTATCCTTACTATGGGGCTGATAGGTATTGTAATTGCATCATTGATTAACTTCTTTATGAAGAGCGAAATGATGGAATATGTTATCAGCATCGTGGGTGTTGCCGTATTTACTGGTCTTACTGCTTACGATGTACAGAAACTGAAACGTATTGGTGAAGGTGTGGAATTTGAAGGCACGCCTGCCACAGCTACACGTAAACTGGCTATTATGGGTGCGCTGAACTTGTATCTGGATTTCATCAATCTGTTTCTGATGCTGCTGCGTTTGTTTGGCAACAGAAGAGACTAATATTCTGTATATGATATTTAAGACCTCGCATTTGCGGGGTCTTTTATTTTTACCATATCTTAGTCTTATGTATGCATTTTTGCAAAAGAGGTGGGTTTTATTGCTGACTTTAATTGTTTTTATTGCCTTAAAAATACCTCACTTATCTTACCCTTTTTATTGGGACGAAAGCTGGCCCTATGCTTCCGGTGTGAAGCATATGCTTGTTAATGGTCCTAGCCTGATGCCAGGAGCTATTGATGGTGAGTTGTCGAGAGGGCATCCACTTATGTTCCACTTTCTTGCTTCTTTGTGGATGAAGCTTTTTGGGACATCTAATTTTGTGATGCATACATTCCCGCTTTTCATTACTGTATTATTCATGATTGCTATTTATGAAGCAGGGTTGAGCTTGTTTGATAAACGGGTAGCAATTACAGCATTGTTGTTGATATCGTTTCAACAATTGTTCTTTGTTCAGTCGTCTTTTGTTTTACTTGAAATGATGCTGGCATTTTTGGGATTTATTAGCGTTTATTTCTACGTAAAAAAGAAATACTTACTGACAGCAATAGCATTGACAATGCTCTATTATACTAAAGAAAGCGGCATGATAGTCGGCCTTGTGCTTGGTATAGATGCTATTATAGGGTTATTCAATAAGCAAAAAGCTGTTAAGGATAAATTGTATGGCCTAGTGTCTTTAGGAGTACCGGTTATAGCAATTGCTATATTCTTCATAATACAAAAGCAGGTGAGTGGATGGTATGTGTTGCCGCTATATTCAAATGGATTAGAGACCAGTTGGGAAACCTATTATGAAAAAATCAGGTCGGGTTGTAAGGTTTGTTTCAGGGACGATTTGAGAAAATACTATTTCGTAGCATTGGTTTTAATGTCACTAGTGGCTGCAGCGAAAAATAAAAGTTTAAAGATGGCCTGTATGCTCATTGCAGTTCCTATTGTGTCACTACTTTGCAGCGATGGTTATCACTGGTTATTACCAAACTATGTCACTGTTATACTATTGCCAGTGGTATTATTGTCTGTTGTGTACATGATGTTTAGTGTTACATCCTACACAAATGCTACTCAAAAGAGATTTGTCTTATTGCTAACCTGGATTATTATAGTCTTCTTTTACTATTGTGCTATCAACATGTTTTTTATTGACAGGTATCTGCAACTGGCATTTGTTCCTATATTGTTTATTGCAGCTATTTATACTACTGTTATAGTGAACAAGATTAATCCCAAACTATATGCGCCTGTTTTACTCGCTCTGTTGTGTATTGAGGCATATGCATATAAGAAAGACACAAGCCTAGGCGACATTAAACTTGGTGCTTTTGATGGTATGTATGTACAGAAGGATCTGATGGACTTTGTAGAAAATGAAAATCTGCATAATAAGAACATATCTATCTTTGAAAATCTCCAATACCTGCATCTGACAGATAGTACAACAGGTTTTAAGACTACCCATAAGCCATTCCCATATGTGCAATGGGGTACTAATTATAAGACAGAGGTTATAATGATAGAAAATATAGAGATGAAAACGGCAAAAGATACTTTCTTGAAAGTATCAAAAGATACATCTTTCAGACTGGCTCATAAAGTAGAGCGAGGGCTTGCATGGGGAGCAGTTTTTATCAAAAAAGATGTACGTCATTAAAATAATAAAGCCACCGTAAAAGGCGGCTTTATTATTTTAAGAATATTGTAAATACTATTCGTCTAGTTTCAATACTGCAAGGAAAGCTTCCTGTGGTATATCTACGCTACCAATCTGGCGCATACGTTTTTTACCTTCTTTCTGTTTCTCCAACAGTTTGCGTTTACGGCTGATGTCACCACCGTAACACTTAGCTGTAACGTCTTTACGCATTGCAGAGATAGTTTCGCGGGCTATGATTTTAGCACCTACTGCAGCCTGTATCGCAATCATGAATTGCTGACGTGGCAGCAGTTCTTTCAATTTAGCACATAGTTTGCGGCCAAAGTCCTGTGCACGGCTGCGGTGTATCAATGCACTCAGGGCATCCACTTTTTCTGCATTCAGCAGGATGTCCATTTTAATGATATCGCTCTCGCGATAGTCGAGTGGTTGATAATCGAATGATGCATAACCACGTGTTGAAGACTTCAGCTTATCATAGAAGTCGAATACGATTTCTGCCAATGGCAGTTCAAATATCAGCTCAACACGTGTTGGTGTCAGATAGTGCTGATTTATCAATATACCACGTTTACCCAGACACAGGCTCATAATATTGCCTATATAGTCGGGCAGGGTAATGATTTGTGCGCGTATGAATGGTTCTTCAATCCTATCCAGCCTGCTCGGGTCGGGCATTTCGGTAGGGTTGTTTACTATCAGTGCTACTTCTGGTTCGCGGGTTGTATATGCTTTAAAGCTAACGTTTGGTACGGTAGTGATAACCGTTTGGTTAAATTCACGTTCCAAACGTTCCTGAATGATTTCCATATGCAGCATACCTAGGAAGCCACAACGGAAACCAAAGCCAAGTGCTTGCGATGTTTCAGGTTCAAACGTCAGCGAAGCATCGTTCAGCTGCAGTTTTTCCATACAGTCGCGCAGCTCCTCAAAGTCGTCTGTTTCTACCGGGAAGATACCGGCAAATACCATCGGCTTCACCTCTTCAAAGCCTTTTACAATCTCAGTAGTAGGGTTTACAGATGTAGTAACTGTATCACCCACTTTTACATCTTTGGCATTTTTAATACCTGTAATGATATAACCTACGTCGCCGGTTTTTACCTCTTTGCGAGGCTCCAGACCCAGGCGCAATACACCAACTTCATCAGCAAAGTATTCATTGCCTGTATGTACAAATTTTACTTTCTCACCTTTTTTGATGCTGCCGTTCAGCACGCGGTAGTACGCTATGATACCACGGAAAGAGTTGAACACGCTATCGAAGATAAGCGCCTGCAATGGAGCTTCAGGGTCGCCTTTCGGTGCAGGTATACGGTCGATGATAGCAGTCATGATATCTTCGATACCAATACCGCTTTTACCACTTGCCAGAATAATATCTTCCGGTTTGCAGCCTATCAGGTCAACTATCTGGTCTGTTACTTCCGGGATCTTAGCACCATCCATATCAATCTTGTTGATAACAGGGATGATTTCCAGATCGTTTTCCAGAGCCAGATAAAGGTTGGATATAGTTTGTGCTTGTATACCTTGAGAAGCATCTACTAACAACAGTGCGCCTTCGCAGGCAGCCAGTGCACGGGATACTTCGTAAGAAAAGTCTACGTGCCCAGGGGTATCTATTAGGTTTATTGCATATTTCTTGCCATCCTTATGAGTATAGTCCATCTGTATAGCATGGCTCTTGATGGTAATACCTTTCTCCCGCTCCAGATCCATATCGTCCAATACCTGAGCCTGCATATCGCGGTCAGATATTGTTTTGGTATGCTCAAGCAGCCTATCGGCCAAGGTGCTTTTACCGTGGTCGATATGGGCTATAATACAGAAATTTCTAATGTGTTGCATATGCGCTAAAAACGAGCTGCAAATGTACGCCAACTATTTGTGATTTATGGATTTTGCTCAACTGTTAAAATAAAGAAAACCATCAGGTGTTTTAACAGTATATATAGCAGGAACCGCGTTTTATGTACGTAAGTTTATGATGACAAGCGGCGATAAGCAATACGCATATGCTATCCGCAAGATTGATTAACCTTTATTAAAAACACATGTTATGAACGGAAATGCGAAATTTTTAATTGGTGCTGCAGCCGGGATAGCTGTGGGCCTGCTGTTGGCTCCTCGCAAAGGAAAAGAACTGAGAGATGATATTACGGACCAGGCAGACAAACTGAAAAACAAATTCGAAAAGCTGCTGGGTAAAGCTAATGGTAATCTCGAAGACCTGAAGGCGTATCTGAATAAGAACATTGAAGGACTGACCGATGATGTGAAGCAAAAACTGATTGAGATGTTGAACGAAGCAGAACAATCTGCACATGCCGCGAAGCGATATGTGAAAAACGGCGCTGTATAGCAGACCTACGTAAGCAATAAGTAAAAAGGCACAGGAAAATCCTGTGCCTTTTTTGTAATATGAATACGTGATTTAGTAAACGTGCTGCCCGCCGTTGATGGCATAGTTGGCACCTGTGATGAAGCTGGTGTCTTTTGATGCGAGGAACGATACGAGATGCGCTATTTCGTCTGTGCCACCCATGCGCCCTACAGGTATTTCTGCAATAATCTTGTTGCGGTGTTCTTCTGCAACTGCCATTACCATATCTGTAGCAATATAACCGGGGGAGATAGTGTTGACCGTAATGCCTTTCTTCGCTACTTCCATTGCCAGTGTTTTGGTGAAGCCATGCATACCTGCTTTGGCTGCAGAGTAGTTAGCCTGCCCAAACTGACCACGTTGACCGTTTACGGAAGATATGTTGATAATGCGCCCGTAGTTGCGCTCTATCATCTGGTTGATGACCTGGCGTGTGCAATTGAATACACTGTAAAGATTGGTTCTGAGAACAGTATCCCAGTTTTCGGGCGTCATCTTTCTGAACTGTCCGTCGCGGGTAATGCCTGCATTGTTTACCAGCACATCTATCGCGCCTATTTCTGTTTCTATGTGTTGCACCATATTACCTACAGCTTCATAGTCGCAAACATCTGCCTGATACATATCAACCTTGTAACCTTCGGCGGTCATTTTCTCCTGCCACTTCATGGCTTTTTCTTTGTTGCTGTAGTTGGCTACCACGTGAAAGCCATCATCGGCAAGCCTTTTGCATATAGCTGTACCCAAGCCGCCTGTACCGCCCGTCACCAATGCCACATATTTCTTGTTAGTATCCATACTGAGAAAGAATTAAAAAAGGTTATCAATTGATATTTATTAAATATAATCGATAACCACTAACAAGTCAATGGCAAATTGGCCTTGTGTAGAATTAATTCTAAGAAATATTAATATTTCTGCAGCAATATGTTTGCTGTTGCAACCACACCTTCTTCACGTCCAATAAAACTGAGGTGTTCTGTTGTTGTTGCTTTGATAGAAACATCGTCAAGAGATACATGCAGCAGATTGGCTATAGTACTTTGCATTTCAGGTACATACGGTGCTATTTTAGGTGCTTGCAGCAGCAGGGTACTATCTATATTTACCAGCCAGAAACCTTTTTCGCGCACCAGATTATAGGTGCGGCGTAGCAACACTTTACTATCTATGCCTTTGTATGCAGGATCTGTATCGGGAAAGTGCTTGCCTATATCGCCGAGGCACAACGCTCCGAGCATGGCATCGCAAATAGCATGCAGCAGTACATCTGCATCAGAGTGCCCAACTGCACCTTTTGTATGAGGTATTTTTACGCCGCCCAGCCATAGCTCACGGCCTTCTGCCAGTTGATGAAAATCTATTCCTTGTCCTATTCTGTACATAATTTCAAATATAACGAAGCCGAAATAAAAAACCGTAGAAGTAATCAAACTCCTACGGTTTTTACGATTATTTAACGTGGGCAATTACCAAACGTTGAGCCCGAATTTATCTGCATTATCTTTAGCTATTTCATAACCCGCATCGTTGTGACGGAGCACGCCCATAGCAGGGTCGTTGTGCAATACGCGGCGCAGGCGCTCTTCTGCATCCAGTGTGCCGTCTGCCACTATCACCATACCTGCATGCAGTGAGTAGCCCATACCCACACCACCACCATGGTGGAAAGATACCCAGCTTGCACCACCTGCTGTATTAATCAATGCATTCAGTATAGGCCAGTCTGCTACTGCATCACTACCATCTTTCATAGCTTCTGTTTCACGGTTTGGAGATGCTACAGAACCACAGTCAAGGTGGTCGCGACCAATAACGATTGGTGCTTTTACTTTACCTGTACGTACCAGTTCGTTAAAGAGCAAACCAGCTTTTTCGCGTTCGCCCATACCCAGCCAGCAGATACGTGCAGGCAAGCCCTGGAACGCAATTTTATCTTTAGCCATCGTCAGCCAACGTTGCAGGCCTTTGTTTTCCGGAAACAGTTCCATTAACGCTTTGTCAGTAGTATAGATGTCTTCAGGATCGCCGCTCAATGCTACCCAACGGAAAGGCCCTTTACCCTCGCAAAACAGCGGACGTATATATGCAGGCACAAAACCCGGGAAGTTGAATGCATCATTTACGCCACGTTTGTCGTGTGCTTGTCCACGCAGGTTATTACCATAGTCGAAGGTAATAGCACCACGTTTTTGCAGTTCCAGCATCAGGCGTACATGGTGCGCCATTGTATCTAATGAGCGAGACATGTATTCGTTTGCATTGGCTGTACGCAAAGCATTAGCTTCTTCTACAGACATGCCTTCAGGGAAATAACCTATCAGCTCATCGTGTGCCGATGTCTGGTCTGTAAGTGTATCCGGAGTTATATTGCGGTCTATCAGCCTTTGCAGCAAATCAACAACATTGCAGCAAACACCAATTGATACGGCTTCTTTATTTGCTTTAGCTTCCAATGCCCAGTCTATAGCCTCGTCTATATTATGAGAATATTTATCCAGATAGCGCGTTTCAATACGCTTCTGCATACGCCATTCTTCTACCTCTGCTGCAAGGCATACACCTTCATTCATGGTAATGGCAAGTGGCTGAGCGCCACCCATACCACCAAGGCCTGCTGTTACATTCAGCGTGCCTTTCAATGTGCCACCATAGTGCATGTTTGCCAACGATAGGTAAGTTTCGTACGTACCTTGTACAATACCCTGAGAACCGATATATATCCAGCTACCTGCAGTCATCTGACCATACATCATGAGGCCTTTAGCTTCCAGTTCGCGGAAATGCTCCCATGTAGCCCAACGGCCCACAAGGTTTGAGTTTGCAATGATAACACGTGGTGCGTCTTTATGAGAACGCAGTACACCTACAGGCTTGCCAGACTGTACCAAAAGGGTTTCGTCTTCATTCAGGCCTTTCAGCAGTTCCAGTATTTTGTCAAAGCTTTCCCAGTTGCGTGCAGCCTTACCGATACCGCCATATACAACCAAGTCTTCAGGACGTTCTGCCACTTCAGGATCCAGATTGTTCTGCAGCATACGGAATGCAGCTTCACTTACCCAGTTTTTACAATTAAGCTGATTGCCTTTAGGTGAACGTATTACTCTATGTGTTGTTGACATATATTCGAATTCAAAAATCAATTAATAAGGTTGTATCAGACTACACGCCCAATTTAGCCAGTTCTTCTTCAATGCGTTTTACTGTATCTTCTTCGCTCACATCTTCTTTTACAAACGGTTTGCCTGTTACATTTTCGTACAGCTCTATGTAGCGTTCAGAAATGCCTTTGATAACCTCATCTGTCATTTCAGGAACCTGCTGACCATCCTTGCCCTGGAAGCCATTAGCCATCAACCATTCTCTAACAAATTCTTTAGACAATTGTTTTTGTGCTTCACCTTTTGCCTGACGCTCTTCGTAGCCTTCCAGATAGAAGTAGCGAGATGAGTCAGGTGTGTGTATTTCATCTATCAGGGTTATCACTCCGTCTTTTTTACCGAACTCATATTTTGTATCAACCAAGATTAAGCCACGCTCTTTTGCTATTTCCTGTCCACGTTGGTATATAGCAAGGGTATATTTTTCCAGTTGTTCGTATTCTTCTTTTGATACCAAACCACGGCTGATGATTTCTTCGCGGCTTATATCTTCGTCGTGCCCTTCATGTGCCTTAGTTGTTGGTGTGATGATAGGCGTAGGGAAGCGGTCATTTTCTTTCAAGCCTTCAGGCAATGTTACCCCGCACAATTCACGCTTGCCGCTTTTGTAAGTGCGCCACGCATGCCCCGTCAGGAAACCACGTACCACCATTTCTACTGGATAAGTTTCGCATTTGTGGCCAATAGTGATATTGGGTAGTGGTGAACTTATCATCCAGTTAGGTACTATGTCTTTTGTTGCATTCAGAAACTGAGCAGCAATTTGGTTCAGTACCTGTCCTTTGTATGGTATAGGGCGAGGTAAAACAACGTCGAATGCCGATATACGGTCGCTTACCTGCATCACCATATATTTATCAGCTATGGTATAAACATCACGAACTTTTCCTTTATAAAAGTTGGTCTGTTTTGGGAGATTGAATGTTGACATATACTAATAATAGTTTTTCAAAACGCTGTTCACTAAAGCCCTGAAATGGAATGCAAAAGTAAACAAGAAATGCCTCCCGAAGGAGGCATTTATAAAAAAATTATGATGCGATTACAGTCTTGACTTCACATTAGCTATATCTGCAAGGCGTTTTTCTGCCAGCTTCATAGCTGCTGCCTGTGCGTGAATGTTTTCAGCCTCAGACAGTTTGTAGATTTCCAACGTACGGTCGTAGATTTTTTCTACGTTACCCATTACACGTTCGCGGTTGTAGCCATCCAGCTCAGCGCTTACGTTTATCAGGCCACCTGCATTAATCAGGAAGTCGGGCGCATATACTATGCCTTTTTGTACCAGCATCGGGCCATGTACATTTTCATCAGCAAGTTGGTTGTTTGCCGCACCTGCTATGATTGGACATTTCATCTTAGCAATGCTTTCTGTATTAACAGTAGCACCCAACGCACATGGAGCGTAAACGTCCATTTCCATATCAAAGATTTTATCGCCGGCTACTACTTCCACACTGCGGAATTTATCAACCGTTTCTTTAATCTTCGTTTCGTTGATGTCTGATATATATACTTTAGCACCTTCTTCTATCAGGTGGCCTACCAGATACTGACCAACGTGGCCTACACCCTGTACCAGTACTTTCTTGCCGCTCAGACTATCATTACCCCATACTTTTTTAGCAGACGCTTTCATACCTATGAAAACACCATAAGCTGTAAACGGAGAAGGATCGCCGCTACCACCCATATATTCAGGTACACCTGTTACGTGTTCTGTTTCCAGAGAAATGTATTCCATATCACGTGCAGACGTGTTTACGTCTTCGGCAGTGATGTATTTTCCGTTCAGACTGTTTACAAACTTGCCGTAACGGCGCCACAGACCTTCAGACTTTACCGTAGCAGCATCGCCAATGATAACGGCTTTACCACCACCAAGGTTAAGGCCACTGATGGCAGCTTTGTATGTCATACCACGGCTAAGGCGTAGTGCATCTACTACCGCATCCTGATGGCTGCCATAGTTCCACAAACGGGTACCACCCAAAGCAGGGCCAAGTGTAGTGTTATGGATTGCAATAATTGCATTAAGGCCTGAATGAGGGTCGTGGCAGAAAACTACCTGTTCGTGACCCATTTGCTGTACTAAGTCGAAAACCGAAGGCTGCATGAGTTTTAAAATTAAGGTGCAAACTTACTAAAAACCCTTAATTTATTTCCATTGGATGACTTCAGTTTCAGTAATTACATATATGTGTTGATGGGCTTCGATTTCCTGCTGTTTAGAGCCTGTAAAATCGCCGAAAGCGGGGAGCAGCATTTTGCCTGCAGTCTGGCAAAAGCAGGGTAGTTTGATACCCATGTGCCTGTTTTGTACCAGCTTTACAGATGGGTGCACGTGTCCGTGCAATACAAAACCATCAGCGGTCTCAATATCATCGTGACTGATGGTAAACGGACCGATGTTTAATATTTCCTGATGCAGGGCGATGTTCCATTTTGTATATAAGGAGCTATCAAGAATATCGTGGTTGCCAATCACAAGGTCTATCTGCAAATCGGGGTGAGAACTGCGCCAATGGCCGAAACTTTCTACTTCGTTATTATGTACGCTGTGAAATAAATCACCTGCTACTATCAGGCGTTCAGCCTTGTACTGCTGAACAATGCCTGCCAGCCTTATCTCATCATTTACTTGTGTATTGACAGGTATAGCTATGCCATGCTTGCGAAAATGCCCAGTTTTGCCCCAATGCAGGTCTGCCACAACTATGGCTTTTTGTGCAGGCCAGTAAATTGCTTTTTCAGGAAGCAGGCAGATGGTTTCGCCTTGTAGTTCTATTTGCAGCATCGGGAGGTGCAAAATTACAAAAGGTTGCAGTTATGTGCTGCAACCTTTTATGCTATCTATTGCAACATGAATGTTATAGGGAGTGTGTAATATACTTTTACGGGACGGCCATTTTGCATACCGGGTTTCCATTTGGGCATGTTCATCACCACTCTTATTGCTTCCTCATTACACCCCCCGCCAATGCCTTTTTTAATAATTGCATTACCAATACTACCATCTTCGTTTACTACAAACTGCACAGTTACACGGCCTTCTATATTGTTCTCTTTTGCAAAAGAAGGGTATTGCAGATTTTTTTGTAAGTAGGCTATCAGGTCTCCGTCAAAAGCCGGTAGCACTTCGCTGTAATCATGTATTTTGTTTGTTTCGGTATTTGTTTCTCCTCCTCCGCCTGTTGTATTGGTGTTTTTAGATGTTGCAGGTACTGTACCATCGTTACTGCCTACGGCATCTACTTTACCACTTTCTTTCCCCTTCATATCATCAACTGTTTTGGGAGGCTCTGTCACTTTGTGATCTTCCACTACTTTGGGTATTGGGTTAGTAGCAGTAGGTTTTACCAGTTCTGCTATGGGTTTAGGTTGTTCAACAGTAGGCTTAGGTAGCTCTATGGGAAAATTGCAAACTACAGTAGGGTTATGTGTTACACTAGGCATTAAATTTCTGACTTTTTCTTTATGCATCAATGCATATCCACTCAGAGCAATACAAAGACTCATGACAGTGAATAATGCTTTTGCCGCGCGGTTATCATAATGCTTACGCAATTCATAGCTACCATATTTTTTGTTACGGTTATCGAACAAGATGTCGAGGTAGTCGGCTTGTGATAATGCTTTTGCGTCCATAGTAGTTCGTTTATTATTAAAACGCTTTTGCAGTGTGTATTCCACAAAACTTATTGTAATTGTTTTGTCAGAATAAGTTTTTCGTTTGCTGTAATATCTGCAATAGCATAGTAGGCTACTTGGTTGATAGCCATTTCATCCAATAGTGTTACTACATCCTGATACTCACAATCATCGTTGGGTTTTATAATTACGTGTAGCTGATGTGCCTGCTCGCTGAATGTTGCAGGTAGTTTTTTTAATGCATATTTTTTATCAAGAATTACATTCCTCAACTGTGCGGCAGCGTATGTGTTGAATTGCATGCCGTCTCTATATGTGCCAGTATAGGTAGCATAGAGATGGTTTTTAGTGGGGATTATTGTTATAGTTGCAGTATCTACATATGCTGTACCCTCTGTTGCAGGTTTGAATGGCATATTGATGTCCATCATGCGCGGTTCGGCAATTGAAGTAGTGTAGATAAAAAAAGTGATGAGAATGAAACCCAGGTCTACCATCGGTGTCAGATCTATTGATGGGCTGCGTCTCCCGCGTGTGCCTTTGCTTTGGTTTAATTGTACGTTTGCCATAGTTGGTTGTTTACTATGCAGACGAATGGATGAAAATATTCCACAAAAAAGAAAAACCGCCACAAAAATTTGTGACGGTTATATGATATTTTATGCTTTAGCTTCTCTTTCCTGTTGCCATTGTTCGCGGTGTTTGCGTAGCGGGTGGTCTTTCGATTTGTTGAAAATCTTCTGCCCATTTTCCCTACCGGCACGGTGTATGCGTTGCTCTTCTTCAGGCAGGTTGTGCTCTGTACGGCAATCTACACTGCAGCATCCTTCCAGATCTTTGGCACAGTCTTCACATTGTATAAACAGCAGATGGCAGCCATCGTTTTTGCAATTGGTATGTGTATCGCATGGCTTGCCGCAGGTATGGCATTGAGCCAGTACATCTTCTGTAATGCGTTCGCCCAGACGCTCATCAAACACAAAGTTTTTGCCTTTGAA
This sequence comes from Chitinophagales bacterium, assembly GCA_017303395.1. Classification (GTDB taxonomy): domain Bacteria; phylum Bacteroidota; class Bacteroidia; order Chitinophagales; family Chitinophagaceae; genus Polluticoccus. The sequence goes on along the minus strand of JAFLBN010000019.1, from coordinate 18,078 downwards.
TTTTATAGGCAGACCTTCTTCTTTTGCCTTGCGTGCATATTCAATAATACCACCCTCTACGTGAAATACATTTTTAAAACCATTGTGCAACATGTATGCACTTGCTTTTTCGCAGCGGATGCCGCCTGTGCAATACATGATGATATTTTTATCCTCGTTGCCTTTCAGCATGTCAACAGCCATCGGCAATTGTTCGCGGAAGGTATCAGAAGGTACTTCTATTGCATTTTCAAAATGCCCCACCTCATATTCATAATGATTGCGCATATCTACAATGATGGTGCCGGGTTGTTCAGACAATTCATTGTATTCTTTTGCTTTCAGGTATTTACCCGTTTTAGCAGGGTCGAAGTTCGGATCGTCGATGCCGTCTGCAACTACTTTCTCACGCACTTTCATGCGCAGCACCCAGAAAGATTTTCCGTCATCATCCACCGCAATATTCATACGGATGCCGTTCAGCTCTGGTGCAGCGGCATATAGCGTATCTCTGAAAGCTTCGTAATTACTTTCAGGTACACTTACCTGTCCGTTGATGCCTTCTTTGGCAATATAAATACGTCCGAAAACTTTCAGCTTTTCAAATGCTATCCACAAATCGTCGCGAAACTGCTGTGGATTTTCAATGTTGAAATACTTGTAAAAGGAAACTGTCTTGCGGAATTCTGTTTCCGCCAGCATACGCTGCTTCAGTTCCTCGTTCGAGATGCGGTTGTGTAACACTGGCATTGTGTCCCTTCCTTTTCTTTTGAGGTTAAATAATTATTTGCGGTGCAAAGTTAACTCAAATTGGTATTTTTAAACCTATGAAGCAGGTGATTTTAATCATTCTTTTGCTGTTGCCCATGTTCAGTAAAGCCCAACCGGAGAAAGTGCCTGTGCGCTTTTTGCAGGATTACTATTACTATGGTATCAATCCGCTGAAGGAAGGAGTAAATGTATTTGTAGTAACCAAGCGCAGAGAGTTTGAAAAGTTGTTTGGCAAAACAAACCGACCCGATACGCCCGATTTCAGCAAAGAATGGATGATAGTACTGGCCATGCCAAAGACAAAATGGAATGCTAAGATTGATGTAGATAAGGTGTCTATGAAAGCAGGCTCGTTTATAGAGGTGTACACGCATATAGACGATGGCCGACGTAAGTATAGCTACGATACGTATCCTATAAAAGTGGCTATCATCCCGAAATATAAAAATGTGAAGAAGCTGCATTTCTATGATGGTAGAAAACTACACCTGCTGACTACGCTGGATGTAGATTAGCTTTGGCTTTCGGATAGTTTTTAGTACTTTTCAACGTTCTCAATAAAGGATATTAATAAATAAGTATACATGAAAAAGTTGTTGTTGATAGCTGGTATTACTTTCTCGCTGAATGCATTTGCACAGCCCGAAGTAATCATTAAGCGTGTAGAGTTCAAGGAATTGCAAAACTACTTCCTGAAATCGCAGGATGTGGTGAATAAAAAAGACCTGACATATATATGGATAGAAGATCAGGCTCAGTTTGATGAATTGTTTGGTATGGCTAAAACAATGAATAATACCATTGTATCGCCTGATTTTGATAATAACTATATCGTTGCGTTGGCCGCTCCTGAAACGCGTATGGAAACATACCTTGCAATTAAGCGTACAGAAATAGAAAATGAGAAAGACCTGAAAATCCATTGTATAAAAATGGAGGGTAGCAAGAACGACTATTTTACCAAGCCTGTTTTTGTGGCATCTATTCCTAAAGACAAGTTTGTAAAAAATCTGGTGTTTTGTGATGAGTTAGGTAAAGAGCAAAAGCGCATCAATCTGGTGAAGGTTGAAAAGGGAAAACAGAAAATAGCAGAGAAGCTGACAAAAGAACAACAAGAAGCTGCTGATAAAGCTGCAAGAGAAGAGAAACTGGCAGCAGAGAAGGCAGAAAAAGAAGCAAGAATAGCCGCAGAAAAAGCGGAGAAGGAAGCCAGAATAGCAGAGGCTAAAGCTGCTAAAGAGGCTAAGCTGGCTGCAGAACGTGAGGCTGCTGAAAAAGCTGCAAAAGAAGAAGAGGAACGCATGGCAAAAGAAGCCGCTCGTAAAAAAGCAGAACGCAAAGCTAAACAGGCTGAATACGAAGCTGCAGAGAAAGCACGTATAGCAGAAGAAAAAGCTGCAGAAGAGCGCTATGCAGCTGAGGAAGCAGCACGCAAGAAGGCTAAGGAAGAGGAAGAAATAAGAAAAGCTGCAAGGCAGAAGGCAATAGATGCGCAGGTAGAAGCAGAAGTGAAAGCTGAGATGGAAAGAAAGCGTCAGGAAAAAGCTAGACTGCAGAAAGAAAAAGAAGAACGCGAAGCTGCTATAAAAGCAGAGGAAGAGCGTGAGTATAAACTGCAGCTGGCACGCGAAGAGCGCGAAGAGAAACTACGCATAGCACGTGAGGAACGCGAGGCTAAGAAAGAAAAAGAACGAATTGCACGCGAAGAGGCAGAGCGCAAAGCACAGGAAGAAGCAGAAGAGCAGGAGCGTGAACAGCGCGAAATTGAAAAAGCGAAAGCTAAAAAGCTGCGCGAAGAAAAACGCCAACAGCGCCGTGAAGAGCGTGAACGAGAAGAAGAGGAATAATAACTACCACTTTACGGGGTTGCGCCTGCGCATCAGGATGTAGTTTTTCATATTCATCCAAAATGCAAGCACCATATAAACTATGAGGGGCGAACCCAGTGTGAGGAAAGAAATATAAATGAACCATAGGCGTATGCGCGATGTCGCTACGCCTAATTTTTCGCCTATAGCCGAACAAACGCCAAAGGCTTTCCATTCTATAAAATTCTTTATATCGTACAGTGGCTTCATAATGACTAATGTAAAATTACTAAAAATGATTACAGGATAGCAAGCCCGTATTGTTATAGTATTGATATATTCGTACTCATTGAGCAAATATATAGACATACATACCCATCATAACGTGGGGGAAGGGCTGTTTATTACAAACAGGTATCATGCTTTTGAAAAAGCTGAAGGGGGAGGGTTATGTTCGTTGGGCATACATCCTTGGTACGTTACACCCGATGGTATTGAGCATGAATTGGTGCAGTTAGAGCAATATGCATCACAACCAAATGTAGTCGCCATAGGCGAGTGTGGTTTGGATAAGCTGACAAATACTGATTGGTCATTGCAGGAGGATGCATTCCACAGGCAGATACGTCTTGCAAACAAACTGCATAAGCCATTGATAATACATTGTGTACGTGCTTATGATGAAGTGTTGCTGTTGCTGAAACAAGAGCAGGTAGCAGTGCCTGTCGTCTTTCATGGGTTTAATAAAAATGTGCAGGTAGCACAAAGGATATTGGCGAAAGGGTATTACTTGTCTTTTGGTGCAGTATTGCTAAACGACCAATCTTCTGCTATTGCCGCAATACAAGCCTGTCCTGAAGACAGGTTTTTCCTTGAAACAGATGATGCAGACATAGCCATCGGGCAGATATATGAAAAAGCAGCCGATGTAAGGAAAACTGGTAAGGATGACCTTATTTTGCAGCTTCAAAAAAACTTCCAAGCTGTTTTTAATATATGAAAGATACTAGCTGGCTCTCGCGTACAGAATTGCTGATTGGTAAAGAAAAACTCAATAAACTCATCAACTCGCACGTGCTGGTTGTAGGTATGGGTGGTGTAGGCTCTTTTGCGGCAGAGTTTGTTTGTCGCGCCGGGGTAGGGCAGATGACGATTGTTGATGGTGATGTGGTTGACCCAAGTAACCGCAACAGGCAGTTGCCTGCATTGGCTACTACACACGGGCAATCGAAGGCTGATATTATGGCTGAACGCCTGTTGGCAATCAACCCTGAATTGAAATTGCGTAGCATTAAAGAATTCATTACCCCTGAAAAAGTTGCAGAGGTTTTAGATACGCAGTATGATTATGTAGTAGAAGCTATAGATAGTATCACACCGAAGATTACGTTTATCAAAGCGGCTTATGAAAAAGGCTTGCGTATCGTTAGTTCTATGGGTGCCGGTGCCAAGCTGGACCCTACACAACTGCGAGTTGTAGATATCTCTAAGACATACAATTGCCCGTTTGCACAACAGATACGCAAGAAGTTGAAGGAGTCGAATATCCGTAAGGGTATTAAAGTGGTATTCTCTCCCGAAGACCCTATAAAGGAATCATTGATGCTAACGGATGGCAGCAACTTCAAGAAGTCTGCCTATGGCACTATCTCTTACCTGCCTGCAACATTTGGTGCTTGTGTGGCATCTGTGGCTATCAGAGATTTGATGGAAGGATAAACAAACTGAATTGATAAAGAAAGAAAAAGCCACATCCGAAGATGTGGCTTTTGTATGTTGCTTTGTGTCGATTATTACTTAGCAAATTCTGCACGAATAACATTCAATGCACCGCCGGCTTTGAACCATTCAATTTGCTGTGCATTGTAAGTGTGGTTCAGCATGATTTCGTCAACGCTGCCATCACTATGTTTCAGAATCATTGTCAGTGGTGTGCCTTCTTTGAAGTCAGTCAGACCCAGTATGTCGATGTTATCATCTTCCAGTATTTTATCGTAGTCTGCTTTGTCATTGAAAGTAAGCGCCAGCATACCTTGTTTCTTCAGGTTTGTTTCGTGGATACGAGCAAAGCTCTTAACAACGATAGCGCGTACACCCAAGTGGCGTGGTTCCATAGCCGCGTGTTCGCGAGAGCTACCTTCACCATAGTTTTCGTCACCTACTACTACACTGCCAATGCCTTGTGCTTTGTAAGCGCGTTGTACAGCAGGTACTTCACCATATTCGCCTGTCAGTTGGTTTTTAACCTTGTTAGTCTCGTTGTTGAAAGCATTTACAGCACCAATCAACATGTTGTTAGAAATGTTGTCGAGGTGACCACGGAATTTCAACCACGGACCTGCCATAGAGATGTGGTCAGTAGTACATTTACCGAATGCTTTTATCAACAGCTTCAGGCCATGCAGGTTAGTGCCTTCCCATGCAGAGAATGGAGCCAACAATTGCAAACGAGAACTTTCCGGATTTACTTTTACTTCTACTTTGCTACCATCTTCAGCAGGTGCCTGGTAACCGGCATCTTCTACTGCAAAACCTTTAGCAGGCAGTTCGAAGCCTTTAGGTTCAGCTAACATTACTTCTTCACCTTTTTCGTTGATCAACTTATCTTTCAGTGGGTTGAAAGTCAGCTTACCCGCGATAGCGAATGCAGTAACAATTTCAGGAGATGCAACGAATGCGTGTGTAGATGCATAACCGTCATTACGCTTAGCAAAGTTGCGGTTGAAAGAAGTAACGATTGTATTCTTACGATTAGGATCGTCGATGTGGCGAGCCCACTGGCCTATACAAGGTCCGCAAGCGTTAGCCAATACAACACCACCCATTTTGTCGAAAGTTTTCAGGAAACCATCACGTTCGATAGTGAAACGAACCATTTCAGAACCAGGTGTGATAGTGTATTCGCTCTTAGCTTTCAGGCCTTTTGCCATTGCATCTTCTGCAATAGAAGCAGCGCGAGAAATATCTTCATAAGAAGAGTTGGTACAAGAACCAATCAGTGCTACTTCTACATCTTCAGGCCAGCCGTTTTCTTTAGCTACTTCAGCCATTTTGCTGATAGGTGTAGCCAGATCCGGAGTGAAAGGGCCATTCACATATGGTTCCAGTTCGTCCAGATTTATTTCAATCAGTTGATCGTAGTATTTAGCAGGGTCTGCATATACCTCAGCATCCGGGCGCAGATGTTCTCTAACACCGTTAGCCAGTTCAGCAATATCTGCACGTGCTGTACCACGCAGGTAGTCAGCCATTTTCTCGTCGTATGCAAACAGAGAGCATGTAGCGCCTATTTCAGCACCCATGTTACAGATAGTACCTTTACCTGTCGCGCTCAGGCTATCTGCACCATCGCCAAAGTATTCAACGATCGCACCTGTACCACCTTTTACTGTAAGTATACCTGCTACTTTCAGGATGATATCTTTAGCGCTTGTCCAGCCATTCATTTTGCCTGTCAGCTTTACACCTATCAGTTTAGGCATTTTCAGCTCCCAAGGCAGGCCGGCCATTACGTCTACCGCATCAGCACCACCTACACCAATAGCTATCATACCCAGACCACCTGCGTTTGGCGTGTGGCTGTCCGTACCAATCATCATACCGCCAGGGAAAGCGTAGTTTTCCAATACTACCTGGTGGATGATACCTGCACCGGCTTTCCAGAAACCGATACCGTATTTATCAGATATTGAAGAAAGGAAGTCGTAAACTTCTTTGTTCACATCATTTGCAGTTGCAAGATCTTGTGTTGCACCCACTTTGGCTTGTATTAGGTGGTCGCAGTGTACAGAGCTTGGTACAGCTACTTTCGCACGTCCGCAAGTCATAAACTGTAACAGCGCCATCTGTGCCGTTGCATCCTGCATCGCTACGCGATCCGGTGCAAAGTTTACATAGTCTTTACCACGCGTATACGCATGTGTTGCTTTCTCGTAAGAGTGTGCATACAATATTTTTTCTGCCAATGTAAGCGGACGACCCAACAGTGTGCGAGCTGCGGCTACTTTGCCGGGCAATTCGCTATACACACGCTGGATAAGATCAAGATCAAAAGCCATTGCTTAAAATATATTTTTGAATTGTTAGAGGTTAAAAAGACGTCGCGAAGTTACCGAAAATGACACATAATAGAAAGTGAAAAATATAACTGCTTTGCTAAATGAATATATATAATGAATTTTCATTAATCGGGCAGTTCGCTCGTTTCATGGAAATATATCTGTATTTTTACTTTATATAGAGGCAGGAGTTAGTTTATAGCATCAGGGTATGAAAAAAATAGCATCAATTCTCGCATTATGCCTGCTATCTGCAGGGGTGATGGCGCAAACTGCAAAAAATAAGAAACAGGTAGCAATGCCTGCAGGTAAAACTGCGGCTAAGAAACCGGCGGTAAAATCAGACAGCGTATCGTTGGCCTCACTTGGTCCATGGGAAGAAGGAAAGTGCTTTCCGCTCAATTCCGATAAAGAATACAATTTATACGATTTTGTGATTAATCTTGATGATATCAGGGTTATCAAGCGCTATAAGCCATTTTTTGATAAATATCACTACACCTTCAGCGGTTATGTATGGGAAGCACTGTTAAGGGATATGCTGGCAGATGCCGATAAAGACCTGAGTGCAAACATTGCATTGCGTAGCGAGAATAATACCGTTATGGTAAACGTGTTGAAGTATCAGAACATCAACAAGTTTCCTGAATACATGTGTGGCATATTCTCTAACCTCAACAAATTCAGCAGCTATTTGCAGAAAGCTGATAGGAGCAAAATCCCTAATTATTAGCACTGCATCATACGTTCATGAATTGAAAACGACGGTTCGTGAAGAATAGCTATTAAGAAACATAGCAAACCTGTACCTTGTCGTATGTTTTTCCGGCAATGGATATTGTTTTCATTGTTATGCTTTTGCATTGTGGCAAGAGCACAGCATCCGTATTTCTACCAGCCCAAAGAAACTGAAAATATCATTGGCAGCGAAGTTTACAGCATCCGTCAGGACAGGGCCGGCTATATATGGGTAGCAGGTAACGAAGGTGTTTTTCGCTACGATGGCAAGCAGGTAAAACAATATACCTGTGCAGGACAGAATGGTAAAAGCATATCGGACCTGAAAGAAGATGCGCAGGGGCGTATGTGGTGTAAAAATTTTAACGGACAGATATTTTATATAGCAGGTGACTCGTTGAAGATTGCTGTAGATGTGTCTAAAGAATACCCTACGTTTCCTGAAAATGCAATTGGTGATGGTGGAGTTTACTATACTGTAGTAGGTGGCATAGCGCATTATAACATCACTACAGGTAAAATAAAAAGGTGGTTTTATCCTGATAGTAAAAAGAATGCATTGGCATCTAATATGCTGTATGCACGTGACGGTAGTATCTATGCTTCGGTTATAGGCTATGGTGTTAATCGCTTGACGAACGGAAAGTTTACAAAGATAGAGAAGACAAATGCGGCAACATTGATGCCACGTATAGCACCCAATCGCAATTTTATTTTTTACTTCGGTAACAGATTATTGATGTTTACTGAAGCAAATCCTGAGAGACGATATTACCTGTCCGAGATAAGACATGATTCACTGATTGTACTAAAAGAAATCCCCTCTGTATTGGCCGGTAGCCGCATATTTACGGTTAGTGCTGTTGGCGATGCTATATGGTTGTGCACGCAGGAAGGTGCTGTTTGTGTAGATGCCGATTTGAATGTGAAGTACAACGGTTTGCGCTTTTTTAAAGAGGCCGATATATCAAACGTGATGCGAGATAGTGAAAATAATTACTGGTTCACTTCGCTGGATAATGGTATGTATATAGTGCCTAATATCGATATCTGGTTGTATAATCAGTCGTCCGCAGGTATATCGTCGGATAATATAACATCGATGTACATCAACAGGCGAAAAGATATTTTGCTTGGCTACTTCAATGGCGTGGTAGATATGTTGCGGGATGGTAAAGTGTCTCATCCTGTAAGGTCAAGTCAGGCTGTATCTATGGTGCGCAAAATAATAGTTGATACGACAGAAGCTAAATACATCATTGCACAAGGTATTACCTCTTACTACGAAGCAGACAAGGGGCGAACATCTGAAATACAGCGAAGTGGATTCAGGGATATATGTTTTGCAGATAACGGTAAAGCATTATTTGCATCTATACAAAATGCCGGTTGGATGAGGCTTCGAGGTAATATCATAGATAGTATACATTTCCTAAAACTAAAAGCTGCACGCTATGTTGCATATACATCGGCAGATATGCTGAAGTGGGTGGGCTATTCAGATGGTACATACTATTACGATACGCTGAACAGGGAAAAAGAACTGCTCTACAATGGTCAGAAAGTGTTTGCCACGGCAATGAAAACTGATAGCAGAGGACACTTATGGATTGGTACAGTAGCAAGTGGCCTGATGCGTGTTAATAATGCACGTATCATCAGTAATATATCGGGTACAGATAAGCTGAATGGTAATAATGTGCGTGCCATATTCTGTAAAGATTCGCTGGTATGGGTAGCTACAGAAAAGGGGTTTAATATCATTAACACAAACACCGATAATGTTAGCTATATAGACTGGCACGATGGGTTGCCAAATGCTGAAATCAGGCAGATATACGTAGCTGATAATACGGTGTACCTTGCAACTAACAAAGGCCTGATTACTTTCCCTGCAAATGTTCGTACTGTAAACAGCATAAAGCCTCATATATATCTGAAGCGTATGTTGGTAAATGATGAAGAGGTGATGATTAATACGCATATCAACTTGTCTCACGATCAGAATAAACTGATTATTTATTTCGGTACACAGGGCTTCACGCACAAACACCAGTATTCGTACAGCTACAAAATGCAAGGGCTGGATACTGTTTGGACAGAGAGTGGTTATAATACAGACTATGCAAGGTTTACTTCATTGCCTCCCGGCGACTATACCTTTATGGTGAGGGCGTATAACGAAGACGGAGGTTTGTCTGTAAATACTGCAAGCATCAAAATACGTATTGCTAAACCATTTTGGGCAGAGTGGTGGTTTTATACATTGGCAGGCCTTGGGTTGATACTGCTTGTTTCGGGTATATTCTTTTTGCGCATCCGCGCTATCAATAAGCGAAATCAGTTGGAGCAGGGTATGCGATCTTCACAACTTGCGGCGCTGAAAGCACAAATGAATCCACATTTTGTGTACAATGCATTGAACTCGATTCAAGACCTCGTATTACAAAACGACATTCGCAGTGCTAATATATACTTCAGCAAATTCAGTACACTGATGCGAAAAGTATTGGATGCATCGGGAAAAGATAAGTTGCCACTGCAGGAAGAGCTTGATATGCTGGAGCTTTATCTGGAACTGGAAAAGCTACGTTTCGGTAAGCAGTTTGAATATGCATTGACAGTAGTTGGTGTGGCAGATAAAGAAGAACTTGCGATACCAGCCATGATAATACAACCGTTTGTAGAAAATGCACTAAAACATGGTTTGCTACATAAAGACGGAGAGAAGAAACTGTCAATACAATTTGAGCTGCAACATAGCCAGAAGCAACTTATTTGTACAATTACAGATAATGGTGTTGGCCGCAAGCGTTCCGATGAAATAAACGCCAGAAAAGTAAAGACCCATAAGAGCTTTGCAGTTAATGCCACCCAAAAGCGATTGGAATTATTAAATAAATACTATCAGGGTAAGATAGGATTGCAAACTATAGATTTAGGAACAGATGAGCAACCCACAGGTACAATGGTGGTGCTGCATCTGCCTGTAGAGTACATATAGCACAAAATGGAAAAGATAAGAACCATCATTATTGACGACGAAGAACCTGCAAGAAGGGCGCTGAAAAATATACTATCACAGTATTGCCCCAATGTAGAATATCTGGGCGAGGCATCTAATATCCCTGACGGTGTGAAGTTGATACACAAAACAGCACCGCAACTGGTGTTGCTGGATATTGAAATGCCGGGCTATAATGGTTTTGAATTGCTTGACTTCATAAAAGATGTAAGTTTTGAAATCATTTTCATTACAGCCTATAGCGAATACGCACTGAAAGCATTTGAAGTATCGGCCATAGACTATTTACTGAAACCGGTAAACATTGACCAACTGAATGCCGCGCTTGAAAAACTAAATAACAAACTGCATGCTGCGAATATGCAAAAGCGTGTAGAGTTGTTTAAAGAGAATAATACAGCCAATGAGTTTACCCGCATTGCACTGCCTGTATCAGACGGCTTGCTGTTTGTAGAGGTATTGGATATCATACTGCTGGAGGCAGATGGAGCATACACACATGTATGGCTGCGTAATGGATCTAAAATATTGGTAAGCAAGAAGCTGAAGTTTTTTGAAGATGTACTGAATGCACGTAAACATTTCTATCGCCCGCACAGGTCTTATATGGTCAACTTCAACTTTGTAACTAAATACAACAAAGGCGAGAGTATGTTGGTGATGGATAACAAAATAGCCGTGCCAGTATCTAAAGAAAAGAAGAGCGAACTGGAAGATGTGCTAAAAGAAGTAAGGGTGGGACAATAGTTTCATGTTGATAATGGGACATTCATGAATTCATAATTACCATTCGTGAATTAAGCCAATGAAACGGGACGTGTTGATAATAGTTTTGAATTAACAATCAACACGTTATGAAACAAATTGCACTGCTGCTGCTTGCAGCTACTATGACAACTACCTCTTATGCACAAGCCGATAAGCATAAAGGTGAAGTGGTATTCTTCAACAAGAAAATAGATTACCACAATCCATCGGGCGATAATGAATCCAATTATCTGCAAGAGTACACACTTGGCGAACCACTGTATTTCCGCGCCTATTTTTCGCAACAACTGAAAGATGTTTGTGCAGATTGCGACTATTACGATGTACGCTTTTCTGCAAACGGTGTTACATATACCAGTGAACAGTTTCGTGGTGAGAATATGAAAGTGTACAGCTACAGCAGTGCTGCAGGTGCAGGTTATTACGTAGGTGGCGGTGCTGCAGGTGTACCACTCATTAGCGACCGTGGTTGGTATTACGAGCAATACGACCTTGTCGAAGATGCATTCCGTATGTTCCTGAACAAGCTGGGTAAGACTGTAAAAATTGGTGCAACCATTCCTGTGAAGGTAGAAGTTGTAAGCGCCAAAGAAACAAAAGTAGCAAGTAGTGGTACTGTGTTAGCTGCAGGTACTATCAATGTAAAAGTTACAGATAAGGTAAAAGACCTGAGTAATTTTGTAACACGCGCATCTGCCGCTACTACAAACGCTGAAATAGAAAAAGCTATTGGCGACAGGTTCAAAGCCTCTCTGGAAAACGAACCTGAGCTGAAAGTAGATAAAGTTGTAAAGACTATACTGGTAAGTACAGAAAATGTAAAACGTAATTCGCTGACTGGTTATCCTGAAAGTAAAAATATAGATGCATCAGTTATTTACAAGCGTTTCGACGGTAGCTATTGGGTATGCAAAACAACTTATGTTTTTGAATACGATGGCACAGCCTATGCTAAAATTCCTCGCTTTGGTAAGCTCGCATTTCAGGCGCCTGTAGTTGCCTGTGGTGTAGAATAATATTCCCCTGTTCATCATAGGGTGCTATAAGTATGGTCACTTATGCACCCTTGTTTTAACCCTTGTAAAAAATTATAAAAACACAACAATATGAAGAAGGCTCTACTTTCAATAGCAGTATTGCTAGGTCTTGCATCTGCTACACATGCACAAACACTATCAGACAGCCTCAAAGGTTGCTTCACTTTCAATGGCGCAGACAGCTTTAAAGATGGTACATCTACAGGTATACTGGTTAGCTACAATGGCAGCCACAGCCGCACATCAGACCGCTTTAGCGGAAATAACGCGATGGCATTTACAGGTATAGGTTATTTATCTGCCGGTAATGCTGCAAAGTTTAGTGTCATGAACGGGCTCACTATTTCTGCATGGATATATATAGACCCGCTGCTGACAGGTGAGGGTGCTGTTGTTTCTAAATGGGACAATAGTGTAGGTGATGAGTATTTGTTTGGTGTATACAGCAATAACAAACTGGCGCTGGCAATACAAGGCAAAGTAAATGAGTCTACTATGTTAAGCAGGACTGTATTGTCAGACACTACATGGTATCATGTGGCAATGACATGGGCAAAAGGTGGATTGACAAGTATATACGTGAATGGTGTATTGGATACATCTTCTTATCTGGTCGATTCGCTGGTGAATACTGCAACACCTTTTCATATTGGTGGACAGGGTACCGGATTGACTAGGTATTTTCAAGGTAAGATAGATGATGTGCGTATGTATAACAGAGCACTGTCTGGTACAGAAATAAGTACACTTTATGCAAACGACTCTGCATGTGGTCTGAAGTATACACCACCACCTACAGTTGTGCATAATGTAAGCATGGAACAAGGAATGAAAGTGTTCCCTAATCCTGCAACTGATGCTGTAACAATAGCAGTAGTAAATAAGGCCAACGTATTGGTGTGCGATGTGAATGGCAGGGTAGTATACAGTGCTGCAATAGATAAAAAAGGAACATTAGATATTTCGGGTTACTCGAAAGGTATCTATATCATCAGGGCTACAGATGGTGATGGTAACAGATACGTTTCAAGGTTTATTAAAGAGTAACCACTCTTTCACTAGTCAACTAAAAAGCCCCTGCATATGCAGGGGCTTTCGTTTATGTATAGTATTGTTATCTACTATGGGAAGATACCCAGTTCTTCGTAAGCAACACCAACTTTGTTGATGGCAACGATGAATGCAGCAGTACGCATATCGTTCATGTTGTGCTCACGCATAGTATCGCGGATTTCGTGGAAAGAACCAATCATTGTGTCTTCCAGACCAGAGTAAACCAAGTCAACTTCATCAGGACCGTGCATGATTTGCTTACGTTCTATATCGCTAACTTTTTTACCTGTCAGGCCTTCTACAGTGCTCAGTATAGTCGTATTCTGGTTTTCGCTGAAGCGTTTTTCCATACGGCCATAGCGTACGTGGCTCAGGTTTTTCAACCATTCGAAGTAAGAAACTGTTACACCACCAGCGTTCAGGTACATGTCCGGAACAATGATAACGCCTTTAGCCAGCAGTATTTCGTCAGCTTCCGGAGTCAGTGGCCCGTTAGCACCTTCACCAATGATTTTTGCTTTGATGCGGTCAGCATTATCAGCATTGATAACGTTTTCCAACGCAGCAGGAATCAGGATATCGCAATCTTGTTCAATAACGTCAAAACCGTTTTTGTAATCTGTAGCACCGGGGAAGCCCAGAATAGAACCTGTTGCTTTGCGGTGAGCTACTACAGCTTCCAGATCAAGACCGTCTGCATTGTAGATACCACCTTCGTATTCTGCCAGACCAACGATTTTAGAACCGCCTTCAAAGAAGAATTTAGCAGCGTGGTAACCTACGTTGCCCAAGCCCTGTACGATTACTCTTTTATCTTTAACACCTGTAGTCAATCCCAGGCGATCCATATCTTCTTTTACATTACACAGCTCGCGCAGACCATAGAATACACCAAGACCTGTAGCTTCTGTACGACCACGTACGCCACCCTGACTTACCGGCTTACCCGTTACACAACCCATAGCATCTACTTCACCTGGTTTCAGAGACGCGTAAGTATCAACTATCCAGCTCATTTCGCGTGCGCCTGTACCATAGTCAGGAGCAGGCACGTCGATGCCAGGGCCAATGAAGTTTTTCTTCACTAGTTCTGATGCATAACGACGCGTTATTTTCTCCAGTTCGAAAGTAGAGTAGTTCTTAGGGTTGATTTTGATACCACCTTTACCACCACCAAATGGTACGTTAACGATAGCACATTTGTAAGTCATCAATGCAGCCAGTGCCATTACTTCATCCTGGTTTACATCCATGCTGTAGCGGATACCGCCTTTACATGGCAGTTTGTGATGCGAGTGCTGAACACGGTATGCTTCAATAACCTCTATTTTATCGCCGATACGTACCGGGAATTTCATTTGGTAAATAGAGTTACAAGCTTTGATTTGCTCAAGTATACCTTTTTCAAATCTTGTGTACTTAGCCGCTTTGTCGAAGTTGCGTTCAACACCCTGAAAGAAGCTGTAATGCTTTTGGGCTGTAGCTGTTTCTGCCATATTGATGTTTGATTAAAAAAAATAAATTGGGATAATGTTAATCTTCTTTTTCCAGTTTGCTGATTTTGCGTTCCAGTCTTATCAGGTACGCAATAATCCCCGCAAAGATAGTGGCTAATACCAAAACCACAACGTATATTTTGCCGTCTGCCCTGAATGTATCTGCCATCTCCGGAGCGTTCTCCTGTGCCATTGCAGACAGGCTGATCAGTAATAATATGATTGATATGGATACTTTTTTCATTTGATTGTATATTAAAAAGTATTATCTCTTTTGTGGTTAATCTGATTGATGCGTACGTGCAATGTGCTCATCCAGTAGCCAAGCAGAAACCACCCTATAACAGCAGGGTAGAAGACAAGGCGCATACGGCTGTCAAGGTCGTAACTATTGAAGCCTGGATTACCGCCATTGCCGGGATGAAGAGAATCTACCA
The DNA here is from genome assembly GCA_017303395.1 of Chitinophagales bacterium. Lineage (GTDB taxonomy): Bacteria > Bacteroidota > Bacteroidia > Chitinophagales > Chitinophagaceae > Polluticoccus. Next base: position 2,908 of record JAFLBN010000019.1, on the reverse strand, counting down.
GGCGCGGCAACACAAACAATAATGGTATCATCATTGCAAATGCAAAAACATTGTACACTGCCGATATCTTAGCACGTTTTTCTTCGTCTTTTATACCACCACGCAGTATCAGGTAGGCAAAATAGCTGAGCATGCAGATGGCAGTTGCCAATTGTTTAGGGTCGTTACTCCAGGGTTCTCCCCAAGTATATTTGGCCCATTCCATACCCGTCAGCATACCCAAACAGCTGAACAAAACACCGATTTTCAGGAATGCTACTGCTTTAATATCGTAGTTCATATCCTGCTTGCGCAGATACATCAGCGAGTGGTAGAATGATATGCCGAAAAGCAACATCATACCAAACCACATGGGTACGTGAAAGTAGAGATTGCGTATAGTTTCGTTGAGGATGTGGCGTGCAGGTACAGGTAATAATAAGCCTCCTATTATGGCATAAGCCAGCAGGACGACACAGAGTATTTTCCACCAGTTGCTACGCATAAGCGATGGTTAAATTTCCGCAAATGTAAGAGAATAATTCACGGTAACGGTTTTTGTTTACATCTTTTACTCTTGCCACAGGAAAGGGAACAGGATTAAGCCTAATATGATGACCAGTACGCCCAATGCAAGCAACACCAGCATCATTACCCACCAACCCTCCTGATACACAGGCGAAATGGCCGAAAGTGCCAGATTGCTCAGTATCATCAGTACAGGGATTACCAATGGGAAACCAAGTATGGCCATCAATGCCGCATTTTGTTGGGCTCTGGCAGCAATAGCTGACAGGAAGGTGAATACAGCTGATAGCGCAAGGCTGCCAGCGGCGGTTACACCTACAAACACGGCTGTCTGTATAACGGGGTTACCCAATAGTATGGAGAATAAGAAAAGGCTGATGAGGCTGATGCCCATCATCAATACCATGCTATACAGCATTTTTGCAAGCAGAAAAGTAGTAGGCTTAACAACTGTAAAATAGTAACGAAAGCGGTTTGGGTGCTCCTGCAGAAAGCTTTTGGCTACAGAATTGACAGCCACAAACAATTGGGTTATCCAGAACAGGGCATTCCATACTTTCACTTCCGGCTGGCCATTCATGATGTATACTGCAAACACAGTAGCGCCAACATATAGCAGTACACCAAACAGTGTATGCTTCTGTCTCCATTCTATCAGAAGGTCCTTTTTTACGAGCGATATTAGCTGATTCATCTTGCGGCAGCAAAGGTAAGCTATGTATTTTTGTAAGTCTATTTATCAAAAATATTTTGGTGTGATTGATGGGGATTGCTTTTGAGCATGACAAAACAATTGATGGAAAAAAATGTTTGAAAAACTGTTTGGAGATTAGGTTTTTGCCCCTATCTTTGCAATCCCAAAGTTCTTAAAACACATGCGGAAGTAGCTCAGTTGGTAGAGCATCACCTTGCCAAGGTGAGGGTCGCGGGTTCGAGTCTCGTCTTCCGCTCAAAGAATTCCAAGCCTCTAGGTTTGGAATTTTTTTTGCTTACATCTACCGTATGCAAAGGCCCTGGTGGTGGAATTGGTAGACGCGCAGGACTTAAAATCCTGTATGCAGCAATGCGTGTGCGGGTTCAAGTCCCGCCCGGGGCACGGGTTCCAGCCGCTTCAACCGAAGCGGCTTTTTTATTTGGTACAACATAGGTACAACTTTAGGATGTTTTCTTTTGGCAGGTTGTAATTATACGCTTCGACATCCTGTCATTATGCAGGCTTCAAAATGTCGTGTTATCGGACTGATTGGCAACCATCTGCTTTTGGTATGAATTATGAAACTCATATTTCCTAAACTATTTACAACATGAGAGCTTCATACGCCCGTGAAAAAATTAATTCGGCAGCCCATGCGCTGGCCTCAGGAACAGGAACAATCCAAAAACGTCTGTGGGACGCATATATGGAATTTCACCCACTTCAATCGAGTGACTTCCCTGATGATCTGAAAGAAGACTGGAATGAAATTCATGCAGCCCTGACAACAGAGGAACCGACCTACAATGAAAAGAATGAACCCATTGTTGGCCGTGTAGAAAACACCCTACGGAAAATGTCTGATGAAGCTGCATCGGAACTGGCAGCCAAAATCACTGGGTTGCAATACTCCATTCTGACCTACGGTGAAAAGTAAGGACTGAAAAGAAAAGCCCGTTTTTAAACGGGCTTTTATATTGTTCTGAATTAATGGGACAATGCGTGTGCTGCCCTGCGTTTTGCCTTTGGCCTGATAATCACTTTCACATCTTCCAGGTTGACCCTTTGCTCCACTTCCCACAAATCATATTGCTGCTGCATGTTCAGCCATAGTTCGGGCGTGGTGTTAAGGGCTTTTGCCAGCCGCAATGCCATTTCTGCGCTAATGCCCATGTGACCGTTAATAAGCATGGACAGGTTCTTGCGGGAAATATCCAGCTTTTCTGCGGCCTAAGTAATCGTAATGTCCAAAGGCTCGATATACAGGCCTTTGAGTACTTCTCCCGGATGGGCCGGAGGTAAAGCTTTCCTGGGCATAGATTCCTTTTATTGCTAAGGGCTAAGGTAAAAAACAATATGCCATTTTTAAGTATCTTCTAAAAGGTAAAAAATGGTTCGTGTTTCACTGCAAAGCACCCGGAGGGAAGATGTCTGACAGCTTAAAACTGTGGTATCGCACTTTTGGCACCAAGCCGAAAAAGAAGTATTTTTAAGCAACAATCAACTTTATATGAACGAATTACTGAAAGCCATCTATGCCATGAAATGCGAACAAATCCAGATTGCATGGCTCAACCCCCAGACCCGGAAATTTATCTCTAACGGACTTGCCTTTGCCGCCAGCAGGCGCATGTACCCGTACTTCCACATTAACGAAGCAGATGCAGGGCTGTTTGACGAGGCCTACACAGTGTCAAAGGATTTTGT
>JAFLBN010000018.1:48531-73586 GCA_017303395.1 Chitinophagales bacterium | reverse complement strand
CTTCTTCACCACTCACACGCTTCAGGCTCCAAAGCATTTCTGGCGTCATACGGTTTTGTGCATGTGCATGTGCAGCCAGCAGCAAAAGCGGTAATAACAGTTTTTTCATATAGTCGGTTGTTAGCTTTGTAAATTTAATATCATTTCACAGGAGGTTTATCCCGTTTTTCGGGGGATGCTTCTGTTCTTGGTTTAGGCTTCTGGCGTGGTTCAAAGTCTATGGTCATATCCCAGCCAGCCTTCATAGGTATGCCTTCTTTGTATGGTATCACGTTCTCGGGTTGGCGTTTCTCAAACAAGTCGCCTGTGTCCCATTTACCGTTTTTATTCTCATCTACTATGATGCGCATGCTGTAGTTGGCGGGTGTTATCTTCCTCATTTTCACCATCGTATCTGCAACGGGTTTGAAGTAGATGGTATCCTCACCATTGTTTATCAGCAACAGGTATTTACGGTCTTTATACTTCTCAGGCAGGCGTATATCCAGCACACCATAGTCTTCATCATACTTTGTACGGAAGGTATATTTAGATGACAATGCATCATTACCCATACTGTCTCTGGCAAATGCCTTCATGAAGCGTACAGTATATACTGCATCTTCTTTCCACGGTATATCTATCAGTACTTCCTGTTTCTTAGCCGTATCAGTTTTTATAGCAAAAGGCACTTCAATATCTATACCCGCACTATCGCGTGTTACAAATATCTTGTTCTTATTAATGGTGTCAGGATGTTTTACAAATACCAGCTTCAGTGGTTTGTTTACATCTACCGTACGCTTGTTGATGTTGGATGTATCTGCCTCTACACTATACTGTACTACTTCGCGCTTCACAGCCTTTACACCACCACGGTCTGTTGCTTCAGCCATTTTAGGCCTGTCCTTCTTCAGCACATTGGTATCTATTATCTCTTCTTTAAAAGACTTCAAAACAATGCTGCTAACTACCTCACTTACAGGTGCTACGGTGCTGTCTATAAAACCAATCATTTCACCTTTACCATCATACACAAGGTTACCATTGGCATCGTGCAGGGCATATATATGAAAGCGTTTGTATGGCAAACCTTTGAAGCTGAACTTACCGCCATCCGTCACTTTGGTAACGTAAGAAGGCTTTTGCTTTACCACCACACTGTCCGAAAGTTTGGCATCGTACAGTAATATAAATGTACCTGTATCGGGCATACCCGATGCTGCATCATACACAATACCATCCAGATTCAGCGAATCGAAATAAGGGCCTGTACTGAATGTATAAGTATATCGTGGAAAAGGATTGCCCTCGTGCATATCCTTAATGGCATTGTTGGTACTGATACGGTAAGTGGTATTGGGTTGCAACAGCGAATCTGTAAGGCGTATGGTTACTTTCTTACCTACTGCCGTTACCGACATGGGCAGTGTCAGTAATGGTGATATCTGCACCTCTGTAGCAGGATTGTTTAATTCTACATACTCATTAAACGACATCTCTATCTTGCTAACCCTGTTGCTAAGCTGAGAATCTGCCGGGCTGATGGTCAGCAGTTTGGGTGGCTTGGTATCTTTATCACCACCCGATGGCGGTACAATATTGGCACAACCTACTGCAAGCAGTGCTGTCAGGAAAAATATAACGGACCGTAATACGGGTAATTTCATTTGCCCTCAAAAATAAGATTTAAGATGTGTTTTACATCTGTTTAGTTGAAAACTACGTAGGTTTACCAAACAATTAGCTTTCATAGCTGTTCTCTTAACTGAAACAATCATTTTTAATATGCTGACAAGTTTTTTGCTGATGTTCAAATTCTTCTTTTTTACGCCCCCTGCACCAAAGGATGATGTGCCTAAAAGCATCTACGATTTCAAGGTAGAAGCACTGACAGGCGGAACGATTGATTTTGCTAAATATAAGGGCAAGAAGATATTGATTGTTAATACCGCATCTAAATGTGGCTTCACTCCGCAGTACGAAGATTTGCAGAAGCTGTACGAGAAATACAATTCTAAACTGGTAATTGTAGGCTTCCCTGCCAACAACTTCATGTCGCAAGAGCCGGGTGATAATGCAGAGATTGCGGGCTTTTGTAAAAAGAACTATGGTGTTACCTTCCCGATGGCTGCCAAAATAAGCGTGAAAGGCAAGAATATAGCGCCCATCTATCGTTGGCTGACGGAGAAAGAATACAATGGTTATGACAATTCAAGTGTTAAGTGGAACTTCCAGAAATACCTGATAGATGAAAAAGGTAATCTGATTGCCATATTCGGTTCACGTACCAATCCGATGGATAAAGAAGTAATCAGTGCAATAGAAAAATAAATATTAAATTATCATAACACATTAATGCTCCTGAGGTAATTCAGGGGCATTTTTATTTAATGTGACCATTTAATTGAAACAGTGTATATAAGAAAAGTGCCCCATAAGAGGCACTTCTCAAATATTATATAACTAATTGTATTACAGTTGCGTAGCAGTGTAAACTACATCTACAGTGTAAGTACCTGCAGGGTAAGCGAAACCAGGTGTAGCATTGTATTGGATGCTGAATGTTTGGTTGCCACCGTTGTTTGCGTTAGTTATCAGGTTTGCAGCTGTGTTAGACAAACCATTGTAAGCAGTAGCACTGAACGGAGAAGCAATAGCACCACCTGTTGCATTTGCAGGAACACGCAGCGCAAGAACACCTGAAACAGGCATTACAGGAGCAGGTGTTGTAGAACCTGTGTATGAGAAGTTAGCGTTGTTAGTCCTTACGGTTACGCCAAATTTTTTGTTTGAACGTACCCTCAATTCCTGGTTAGAAGAGCTAACACCATTTGCGTAGTCGTTAACTGTGTTGAAAGCCAGATTAACAGCCGCACCTGTAGCAGTTCCTGATCCTGTGAAAGTCAGTTCGATTGCGTTGCTCAGGTTCAGGTTAACTGTTTGAGTAGCTGTAGAAGCAACTTGTGCTTTAGAAGCGAAACCTGCGATTGTCAGAGCTGCGATTGCAAATACTTTTTTCATTTTGTTTGAATTTGTTTGAGTTATTTGATTAATGTTTGTGTTTGTTTGTTATTGTGATACAAAGATGCATCGGGAAAGGGCCTATTGCCAAAAAATCGAGGCTTGTTAACCCTGCCTTTGCAACCGGTTAACGGTTGATTAACAAATTAACATGTCTTAACTACACACTAAACAACTGAATATCAATAACTTAAAAACGAAAACAGCACCCGGTTAAGGATGCTGCTTCTTGTTTGTTAACCATGTTTGTACCCAAAGCAAGGGTTATGATTAAAGCTGTGTAGCAGTATAAACTACATCTGTAGTATATGTATCTGCAGGATATGCGAAACCTGGTTCAGCTTCATACTTCACGCTGAATGTTTGGTTGCCACCGTTTACACCATTGCTTATCAGGTTGGCTGCAGTATTGCTCATCGCTGTGTATGCAGTAGTGCTGAATGGAGAAGCGATAGTACCACCTGTACCGTTAGCTATCACTTTCAGGCCCAATACGCTTACAGGCATTACAGGAGCAGGAGTAGTTGTACCTGTGTAAGTAAATGATGCACCACTTGTCTTTACTGTAACACCAAATTTTTTGTTAGAACGTACTTTCAGTTCCTGTGTAGCAGATTCTACACCGTTTGCATAGTCGTTAACTGTGTTGAAAGCCAGGTTAACTGTAGCACCTGTTGCAGAGTTGTTGCCTGTGAAAGTCAACTCGATTGCGTTGCTCAGGTTCAGGTTTACTGTTTGTGTAGCAGTAGATGATGCGTTCTGTGCTTTTGCAGAGAAACCTACGATTGCCATTGCTGCGATTGCGATTACTTTTTTCATTGTGTTGTTTTGTTTTTTGTTTTTGTTAATTGATGAATTGATTGTGTTTAGAAATTATTGTTTGCTGCCTTACGGGGCTGCTATGTTTTTTGTTTGTTTTGATAATGCAAACATACATCCGCAAACACCCCTGCCACATCACTAACATTAGTAGTTCTTACCACTAAGCACTTGGTTAACAAACGATTTACAAAACACAAGCTACTACCCAGTTGGGGTATATACATAGCAAAAGAGCGTCCTTACGGGGACGCTCTTTATATATAATATGTAGTATCAGATTATTGCTGAGTAGCAGTGTAAACTACATCTACAGTATAAGTACCTGCAGGATAAGTGAAACCAGGTGTTGCATTGTACATTACGCTGAATGTTTGGTTACCACCGTTCAAACCGTTAGCTATCAGGTTAGCTGCTGTAGCAGACAAGCTTGTGTAGCCGGCGAAAGTACCTGCGATAGTACCACCTGTACCGTTAGCGCTTACTTTAAGACCCAGAACACCACTTACAGGCATTACAGGAGCAGGAGTAGTAGAACCAGTGTAAGAGAAACTTGCGTTGTTAGTTTTTACTGTTACGTCGAATTTTTTGTTAGAACGTACTTTCAGTTCTTGTGCAGACGACTGAACACCGTTTGCGTAGTCGTTAACTGTGTTGAAAGCCAGATTAACCGCTGCACCTGTTGCAGTACCAGACCCTGTAAATGTCAACTCAATTGCGTTGCTCAAGTTCAGGTTTACTGTTTGAGTAGCTGTAGATGCAACTTGTGCTTTTGCTGCGATACCTACGAATGACAGTGCTGCGATTGCGATTACTTTTTTCATTGTTGTTTGTTTTTGTTTGTTTGCGATTTGTTTTTGTTGTTAATTATGATGCAAATATGGGGGTACGGGCAGGTGGATGTCAAATTCTACCCCGTTGTTAACACGGGCTTTACAACCAATTAACGAGCGGTTAACAACTGTAAATCAAGCAGTTACAACACTTCCACCACATACAACCCTTGTAAACACTGGATTTTTGACGTATTTTACCTGTACTAAAACCTACCCTTATGAGGTACTTATTTATCTTATTGATTTGCAGTGCGATACACAATACCTATGCTCAAAAAGCAGATACTTTTCACGTGTTTTTCCCTGTAGCTGCATCTACCCTATCTGTAAATGGCAAACAAACACTCGACAGCCTCTTGTATAATGACATCATTACAAAGGGAAGAAAAGTAGGATTGATAGGCTATGCAGATAATACAGGTACCGATTCTATTAATAATCCCCTATCGCTGGAAAGAGCCAAGACCGTAGCCAACTACCTGCAATATATGGGCATTGATAGTACAGATATTGAATTGGTAACCGGCAAGGGAGCCATCAAAAGAAACACACAACAGAGCTACCCTGCTGACAGGCGTGTAGATATTATACCCGGAGGATTTAAAATTTATCCCTCTAATACCAAAACAGAAATATCTGAAGATATAGCAGCATTACAAAAATTGACCACCACAGAAAGAGGAAAAACCATAAGTCTTAATAATATTATATTCCTGGCAGGTACACCGGAAATACTCGAAGAATCTTACCCAACACTGCAAGCACTCACAAAAATATTGAAGGAGAATCCAAAAATAAAAATCAGGATAGAGGGGCATGTTTGCTGCAACGCTGCCTACATTAATTCTAACGAGCCAATACGTGAAAGAAACCCAAACAGCAAGGCAGAACAAGCGAGGGCAGAACAGACACTATCTGACAGGAGAGCCTATGCAGTGAAAAAATATCTTACAAGTCATGGTATCGATGAATCCAGACTCAGTTGTCTTGGTTTTGGTACAAAAGTCCCTCTGTTGGAAGCAGATGGCAAAACAATGAATCCTCGTAAGAATCGACGTGTAGAGATCAGGATTATGGAAAAATAGAAGTAACTGACATCAATCACTTCAATATTTTATATTGAAAATGAATGAATTATGCGAGATAATTTCTTGCACCAAATAGCATACTACCTATCCTAACCATGGTACTACCCTCTTCTATAGCTGCATGATAGTCACCACTCATACCCATACTGCAGGTATCAAAATGCGATTTACCAATGAAATAAGTAGCCTTCAGATGTTTGAAGAAATTGTTTAAACGGGCAAACTCTGCACGTACCTGTACTACGTCATCCGTAAATGTTGCCATACCCATCAGGCCGCAAATCTCTACGTTTTGCAGACTGTCTTTCTGTGCTTCGTAGTATTCCATCAACTCTGTAATACCTTGCTCATCCAAACCGTGTTTGGTTTCTTCATCTGCTATATGCAATTGAAGCAACACTTTAATTATACGGTTGTGTTTAGCGGCTTGCTTATTTATTTCTTCAAGTAGTTTGAAGCTATCAACAGCATGTATCAGATAAACATAAGGTGCTATGTATTTTACCTTATTACTTTGCAGATGTCCTATATAATGCCAACGGATATCAGTTGGTAATACGGGTTGTTTCTCTACCAGTTCTTGCACATAGTTCTCTCCAAAGTCTCTTTGACCGAGATTGTATAAATCCTGAATATCGCTTGCAGGTTTGGTTTTAGAAACCGCAACCAGTGTCACACCTTTAGCTGTCAACTCCTTAGTAAGCGATTGCCATACTTCCGCATTCACCATACTTGTTTAGTATTGTTCCTTTTCGTTAGGGAAATCTTTGCTCTTTACGTCTTGTATATATTCCTCAGTTGCAGACTTTATCTGGTCGTACAGGTTGAGGTAACGACGCAGGAAACGAGGCGAGAAATCTTTGTTGATGCCCAGCATATCGTGCATTACTAATACCTGACCATCTACACCACCGCCTGCACCAATACCTATAATTGGTATCTTAACTTCATCTGCTACGCGCTGACCAAGTGCAGCAGGTATCTTCTCTAATACAATAGAAAAACAGCCTGCTTCTTCCAGTAGCCTTGCATTCTTTACCAATGCCTCAGCCTCTGCTTCTTCCTTAGCACGTACTGCATAGGTACCAAACTTATAGATAGACTGCGGTGTAAGACCCAGGTGACCCATAACCGGTACACCTGCACTTATAATACGCTTAATGGAATCCACTACTTCTTCGCCACCTTCCAACTTGATAGCGTGTGCACCCGTTTCTTTCATAATGCGGATGGCAGAGTTCAGTGCTTCTTTACTATTGCCCTGATACGTACCAAAAGGTAAATCTACCACTACCAGGCAACGGTTGATGGCGCGTACCACACTCTGTGCATGGTATATCATCTGGTCGAGCGTAATAGGCAGTGTGGTTTCGTGGCCTGCCATCACGTTTGATGCGCTATCGCCTACCAGTAACACATCTATGCCTGCATCATCCAGAATGCGTGCCATCGAAAAATCGTAGGCAGTAAGCATTGATATTTTCTCACCCTGTTGCTTCATTACCTGAAGCGTATTGGTGGTAACCTTCGTTATTTCTTTATGTACAGACATAATGCAGACCCCGCAGGGCATTGAAATGAGAGATCAAAGATAGGTTTATTATATAAACACCTCAGCCGCCATAAGCCATGCTTTGTTGAAGGCCTCGCGATTGATAGGCAGCACTATATTGTTCTTATCTGCCCATTGGATGATGTTCTCTGTAGCAATATTACCTACCAACTCATCTTCTGCCATCGGGCAGCCGCCTATTCCTTTCATAGCACTATCAAAACGGACACAACCACTGTTGTAAGCCGATTGCAGCTTTTCTTCCCACGTAGCAGCATTGCTGTGAAAGTGTGCACCTATGTGTACATCCTTAAACTCAGGTACCAGTGTATTGAAGATATACTCAATATTATCAGGCTTTGCAACACCTACGGTATCAGACATGGCAATGGTTTTAATACCCATCTCTGCCAGCTTGCCTACCCATTTGATGGCTACCTCTGCACTATACTCATCGCCATAAGGATTGCCAAAACCCATAGATATATATACTACCAGTTCTTTACCATGCTGCACACAGAGGTTTTGTATCTCCTCTACCTGCTTCAGCGATTCTGCTATGGTCTTGTTGGTATTCCTTAGCTGGAAAGTCTCTGATATAGAAAACGGGAAACCCAGATAATGAATCTGCTCGTACCCTACTGCCTCCTCTGCACCACGTGTATTGGCTATGATGGCAAGCAGTTTTGTATTAACACCATCCAGTTGCAATTGTGGTATTACATCCTTTGTATCGGCCAGTTGTGGTATGGCTTTGGCAGAAACAAAAGAACCAAAGTCCAGCACATCAAAACCTACCTGCAGCAGTGTATTCAGGTATTTCACCTTTACCTCTGTAGGAATATGGTGTTTCCAACCCTGCATAGCATCGCGGGGACATTCTATAAGTGTTATGCTTTTTTGCATTGTATCAGAAATAGTGTGTAAAGATAACTATAGTTACTGCACTATACTATCAGCGCAGGCTATTCCGCTATCATCTGCAGAAATAGTTGCATACCTTTCTTCTTCTCGTCATCCAGCAGGTAGTGAATGTTTTCGGTATAGTAAGTATGCAGGTCGTAGTACGGGAACGGATTTTGTGCTACCACCTCGTCTATATGCTTCAGCCCTTCTGCGTTGGCAGCATTGAAGGCTGTAATGAATTCTTGCGGTAATTGCTTATTGGCTACCCATGCAGCAAATACGAAAGGCAATCCAGTCAGTTCTTTCCAACCCTTAGCCAGATCGTAGATATAATCGAAATTGGTAAGTTGTTTCAGCGCCCTGTCACCTATGATGACACCTGCCGTAGTACCGTTGATGTAGTCTATATAGTTTTCGGTTGCGGGCTTAAACTCCACTTTCTTCTTCCACAACTTTTCCAGCAGCAGTTGTGCCAGCCTTACAGATGTACGACTCTGGTAGTCGAGATACACGGTTTCTATCTCCTCCATCGGTACCATGCTGAATATGCATACGGATGCTACATTGCCATCGCTGGCTATGCCATAGTCTGACACTACCTGTGCATTGGGTATGGTGGGTATGGCTGCTACGGGCAGCAGTGCCACGTCAATATCGCCACGTTGCAAAGCAGCGGCTACATTGGCAGGATAATCTGCTACCAGCTCAATGCTGTTCATCACTTCGCTACGTTCTATACCGTATAGCAATGGCTTGGTATTCAAATAACTTACCGGTGCAACTTTTATTTTGGCGCTCAACAGACTAAATTTGGGCGCAAAGATAGCACTCGCTACCCAATTGATGTCGCAACAACTTATAATTTATACAGATGGTTCCTCGAGGGGCAACCCCGGACCGGGAGGATACGGAATAGTAATGCAATGGGGACAAACCCGTAAGGAGTTCTCGCAGGGATTCAGAAAGACAACCAACAACCGCATGGAGCTGATGGCCGTGGTAGTGGCTCTGAAGTCGTTAACGCGCGACGGACTGGACGTGGTGATATACAGCGACAGCAGCTATGTGGTGAATGCCGTTGACAAAGGTTGGATATGGGGATGGGTAAAGAAGGGATGGAAAGATGTGAAGAATGTAGACCTGTGGCAGGAATACCTGAAGTACCACAATAAGCACCGTGTAAAATTTGTATGGGTAAAAGGCCATGCCAATAACCCTATGAATAATCGTTGCGATGAACTGGCTACCGCAGCTGCCGATAGTGGCAACTGGTTGGTAGATACGGGGTATGAGAGCGGGAGTTGATTGTAATTTTGTAGATTCGTATTACTAAACCATAACCCTTTATGAGATACCTTATAATGCTGCTATTATCAGTGCTATTATTATCTGCGTGTAAGAAGGCAAAGATTAATAAAATAACAGGCACCTATACCGGTAAGTTAACCATTTGGCATCAGCGCTATGCTAACCCTCAGCAACCTGGTGTTATCATTACCGACTCGGTATCTATAGATACTTTCTTCACTGTTGCTGCAACAGGTAAGGACTCTATTATTTTTAATTCAAGACATAGGTTTGAATACTCCCGAGAGAATGAATATCATACTACAGAATATGGTTCGCACCACTCTATAACCTACGATTATGAAGTAAGTGCAAGGCACAATACTCTGAAATATACGAAGTATGAAAGTTCACAGGGATTTCCATCGGGTGCAATTTTTAATGGTGTGAAGTAGTTCTTTGTATTAGATTGCGATAAATCCAATACCAGTGATACACCTCAACTTCAATCCGTTTCCTGTACTGACTACTGAAAGATTGGTACTGCGCGAAATGAGTATGGACGATACGGAGCCTTACTTCGTTATCCGTGCAGATGAGGAGATGAATAAATACATCCCCAACGCTCGCCCAAAGAACCACGAAGAAACACAGGCTATCATAGAACGTATGAGGAGCTATGCACGCGACAATAAGAGCGTAGCATGGACGATAGCAGACAAAGCTACGAACCAGATGGTGGGCAGTATGTGTTTGTGGACTATGCAAGGCACTGAGGATAGCTGGGAGGTTGGCTATGCCATCCTTACCGAACACCAGAACAAAGGGCTGATGAGCGAAGCACTGCAAGCCACTGTGAAATATGGCTTTGAAGTGATGAACCTGCCAATGATACATGCCTACACCCACAAAGACAATGCAAGCTCAAGACGCATGCTGGAAAAGAACGGTTTCACCCGCAACACTGCATTAGAAGCAGTACAGGCAGAGATTGAAGAGATGAAACAGGAAATGCAGCAGCTGGTTATTTATACACTACCGAAAATCTAAGCAATCTTGTTTCATGTTGTTTCAGTGTTTCATAATACAGCTACTGAAACGGTGAAACAAGTGAAACAAAATTAACTATCCAAAGTCTAAAGGCTCACTTAATTTAATGAGATACCAACCCTGCGCTATTCGTTCAATAGACTCATACTCACAATATATACGTTTTAAGAAAGCCTTACGACTACTGTCATCGTCCAAATTGGGCATATAATAAAGCTTATAATAGTCAGATAGCACCATAGATAAATTATCCTCATCATGATATATAGTCGCTATCTTATATTCATCAACAATCTTAGTAACACTACTGAAATATGTAAATGGATTCTTTAAAGGAAATAACTGTTGTACGGTGAATTGTTTGCTGTATATAGTATCTCTAGTATTCCAGATAGTGTAAGCTACATTCACTAATGTATCATTGTATTGAGATAATTCTACACATGATATAGAACTATCACATTCTATATTAGTATCAAAATCATGATTAAAAAAGTTCATAATGAGAATTAGCAACCACTTGAAATCGGAGTGTATCATTCTGATTTGAAAACAGTATCGTATAGTATTTGCTTGTATCCTGAGTATCTTTATAAAACACATGAAGCCCTCTTTTGAAATATCCCCATCCATTAAAGTCCTCTTTTATTTTACTATCAAATACTTTAGTAAGCATAATAGATTTCTCCTTAATTGGTTTATAACTATAGTATTTCCAATAAGTGTATTTACAGTCAGCCCATAGGTAAACCACATACAATACCAATAAAACTACTATTGATATAATGGCATAGGATATAGCCCGAAGTGTCTTTGCAAGCATTATGTAATATACAAAGTGTTTATATCTAAATTTTCAGGCGAGAGTATTTTAACAACCTATCGTGTTTCATTTGTTTCACTGTTTCAGTCCTTAGATTATGAAACACTGAAACAGACTGAAACAAGGTAAATCCTTAAATCAAATTAATCCGGGTTCTACTCCTTCCCGTGCTTAGAATCGTACCAGACGTTTTCCCTGTTCCATTCGTGCTGGGCAATGAATGGTGCCTGCCTGTGCAGACAGTCGGCTACTGCGCATAGCTTACATTGGTAGGGCTGGCAGGCATCTATGTGTACAAACACTTCTACCTTGTTATCAAAGTGCTGCTTAATCATTTCTTCCAATACATGTATCTCGGCATCGGCATCTTTTACAGTGTAGAACCACGGCAGTGTCATGTGCGCATCCAAGTGCATAACATCTCCATACTGCATTACACGCAGGTTGTGCAGGTCTATCCACTGTGCACGGCGGTTAGTTTGCAGGTAGGCTATCACATCATTCAGCAGTTGCATATCTGTTTCGTCCATAATGCCCGACAGGCTGCGACGTACCAGTTTATAACCCGTTACCAGTATGATGATGGCAATAAGCATGGCAACCGCACTATCCAGCCATTGCACTTTGGTAAACATGATGAGTGCAAGGCCTGCAACTATGGCAAAGGTTGAATAAGCATCTACCCGCAGGTGCTTGCCTGCACTCTCCAGTATCAGTGAGCGCATCTTCTTGCCCTGTGCTACCGCATATGTACCTATAAAGAAATTGAGAATACCTGTTGCGGCTACTATATATATACCCACGTCCAATTTGTGCAGCGGCTTAGGGTGTATTAACTGGTCGATGGCTTCGTAGATAATCATCAAGCCCGCAATAAAAATCAATGAGCCTTCTACTGCGCTGGATATAAACTCTGCCTTACCATGCCCGTATGGGTGGTCTATATCACGTGGTTTGGCAGACAGGATGATACTGTATAAACCTATGAAACCCGCTATTACATTCACAGTGCTTTCCAGTGCATCTGTAAGTACGGTAACAGAGTGTGTAAGATACCAAGCCCATAGCTTTCCTAAAAAGAGAACAACAGAGAGAATCGCTATATATCGCTGAATACGTATGGGCATGATGACTGCAAAAATAGTATGTTTTGGCTTATTTTCTAAACGCCTTATTCAACGATGCACCACTCCATCCCGAAAGTCCGCCTATCAATCCACCTAACAAAACATTTACAAGGATGAACATTGCACTGTTAGGCAAGCCTAACAATCCTGCCATGCGAGATGATAGGATATGATGATTAGGAACATCTTTTATAAGTATCAACACAAGCCATAGAAATGCTACACCAATAAACCCGCCACCAAATGCCCGCCTGCCTGGTATTTGCATAGCAATCATCATGGTAGATGGTAGCACAATGGCCAACCACATACCTGTCATAAACAATGAAAATATAGCACCTAACCCAATAATAATTAACGATACGATGAATGTCTGTTTCATACCTTATTTGTTTTTAGGGTTAATGCTCCATGTATAGGTTGCTGCAGGTTTGGCATCAGCAGTATAGAAGCTCAGTTTATAGTACTCACCCTTCACCCATTTGTCAAGGAATGCTGCATAGTACTTACTACCCACATTGCCCGATTGTCCACCCGGGTACACACCATAGGCCTCTATAGCATCGCCCATTTGCACCACCATACGCCACGATGGTCCATGATCGCTCTTGGCAGCATTTACTGTATTGCCCCACCCGCCTATCTTCAAATCGCTGTAGCTGAACGGTGCCAGTTTGGTAAGGTGTTTTACAGATGTGTTCTTTGCCTTGTACCATTCCAGCCTGTCTGCTTTCTTCAATTTCTCAAGGCTATCTATGCTATTACGCAGGCTGGCTACTACTGCATCTTTTATATTACCCAAGTACTGACTCTCTGCTTTCAGCAATTGCATGGTACGTTCGGGCGATGGTTTGAGTTGGTCAGGTATTTTACCAAAGCGTTTAGCCCATAGCGAAGCATAGAAATTTGTCCACCATACCTGAAACACAGTTGCTGCTTTGCTTTCTGCCATCAATCTATAATCCCAACTGCCGAGCATATTCAGGTAATTACGTTCCTTGTCTGTTATCTCGTTCGGGGTGATATGTGTCAGCATAACAGGCAATACGTTTGATGCCAGTACACTATACACATCGTTTTGCAGGGCAAACATATCTTCTACCGTTGCATTCCTTGTATTGCGCAGTACATCATTTATCCTCCAAGAGCGGAACTCGTAGAAATAACCATTGTACCAATACGGGTAGGTAGTGTCCGTTACAGTTTGGTTGGCAGATGCTATATAGCCTTGTGCAGGATTGTGTGCATGTGGGTTCTCTGCCACAGGAATGTTCTGCCCCCATAGCGTAGCACTGTCTGTGCCGTTCATTACATACCTGCCCTGTCCGCGCCATTTGTTGATGAATTGCCCTTGCCCCCAGAGTGCTATATCTCCATGCCTGTCTGCATATATCATATTCTGTGCAGGGCACAGGAAATTGTGTATGGCAGCTACGTACTCATTGTAATTACCACTGCGGTTCAGCATATAGAGCGCCAATACTTCGTTACTTGGCCTATGTGCCATCCATGTTACAGCAATTGGTTTCTTCAACCCACCCGGACCATGAAATGTTTCTTCGTACATAACAGGACCATGAACGGTGTACTTTACTGTATCATAATAATCGGGCTTGCCTTTGATGCTTATCTTCTCTACCCTGTTGATGTATGGTTGTTCCTTACCAGCAAACTTGTAGGTAGTTGCAGATGTTGGTTGTATGGCATAAAAGTCTTTTACATCGCGGTAGTTGTTGGTAAAGCCCCATGATATATTATCGTTGAAGCCAATGATAACACCCGGAGAACCCGGCAGCGATACACCATATACATTGATGCCCGGAGCTGTCATCTGTACCTCGTACCACAAAGATGGCAGATTGAGCCCCAGATGCGGATCGTTACACAGAATAGGTTTACCACTCTTAGTACGGCTACCACCAAGCACCCAGTTATTACTACCCTTGCCTTCTTCCTCAACTTCAAAATCTGTGGCAGTAAGATGCGCCCATGCTATGCTGTCTGCAGGTATAGCTGGTGCTGTAAGGCTGGCTGTTTGCTTAACGCTATCGTGCGGTATCACAGGGTTTACACCATGCAATCTTTCAGGGTATAGTGCTGCAAACTCTTCGGGGCTGAGCATATCTCTCAGTACAGTCAGTGCAATATCTTCTGTATAGCCCGTCAGGTCATCTGCCATGTATTTCAGCAGCAATGCGCTTTTCAGGTTGGTCCACGGTTCGGGTTCAAAACCTGCAAGCTTGTATTCTAAAGGGTATGTTTTAAAACTTAAAGTATTGATATAGGCATTGATGCCTGCTGTATATGCATCGAGCATTTGCTTGCTGCGCGGGTCTGCTTCCATTGCCTTCAGCGATTGCTCTGCGCCATATACCATACCCTTGCGGCGTTGTGTACGGTCAAATTTCAGTGCCTTATCTCCCAGTATCTCGCTAACCCTGCCACCTGCTGCACGTGTCTGCAAATCCATCTGCCACAGGCGGAAGTATGCATGCAGATAACCCTGTGTGTAATACAGGTCGTAATCGTTACCTGCTTTGATGTGTGGCACCAGCCTGTCGTCGAATGACACGGTAACACCATCTTTCAGCCCATCCAGTTGCAGCTTGTTGTTATAGTCTTTGTTGACAGATTCGGCACTTGCCCAGCAACCCACTACCGGGTCTAAGAGCTTGCCGAGTGCAGGTATGCTACCCATTGGCTTGGTGAGGAAATACACCAGCAGAGAGGTGAATACGAGTGGCAATATGGCAATAACCTTACGCATAGCCTTTGGTTTTACTTAAAGCTACAAAACAAGCAGGGAATTTCTAAGCACTATAAAACAAATCCCAAAGCAGGATATGCTTCGGGATTCAGTATTTCGAGATTGTGATTTACTATTTATTGACCGTCAACAGGGAGTTCTATTTCATAGGTCTTACCAGCCTTAGCAGGCAATACGTGCGAACGCAACCACGGGTTCAGCAGCTTGAGCATTTTGTAGCTGCTGCCATTGCTGAGGGCAAACTGTGCTAGGTCTTTCACCGTAGTATCTACCGTCAGTGTACGTGTCTTGATAGGCTTAAAAGCTTCCTGTCCGTTGATGTTGTAGCCATACCATTTAGCATCGCTCAGCAGTATTTTCAGTGCCAGTATGCGGAACACATAGCGGTTGGTTTCTTCAGGAAATGCAAGGTCGTAGTAATTGCTTTTTTGCTGATACTCTATCTGCTTGGTATAGCCACCCATACCACAGTTGTACGATGCTGCAGCTGCCGTCCAGCTATAGAACTTGCCGTATGCTTCTTTCAGGTATGCACTTGCTGCGTCTGTTGCTTTAGCAGGGTTGTATCGCTCATCCACATCTGCATTCACCTCCAGCCCATAACGCGGACCTGTATCTTTCATAAACTGCCAGAAACCCGAAGCCCCAACAGCCGATACCTGATTTTGCAAAGCACTCTCTGCCACACAGAGGTATTTAAAATCGTCGGGCACACCGTTGGCTTTCAGCTTCTGCTCTATCATGGGGAAGAAACGTGTAGTGAGCTTCAGTATATAGAGCGTAGTGCCGTGCATGTAGTAGTTGATAATCATTTCACGCTCCAGCCTTTCGCGTACTTCCCAACGCTCCAGCGGTACACGCTCGCCAGCAAATGTCAGGTTCTTGGGTATCTCGGGCTGATACCATTTGTATTGCAGCTTACCGTCTTCCTTTACCTGTACTGTACCCTCATCCTTGCCCGTTTCCCGAAACGACTGCATAAGAAAAGCCCCAACGCCTACCGACAGGCCGATGGAAAAATATAATATAGGTTTCAGATAGAAGCGCATACGTAATGAGTGTTGTTATAAATATAACGATAAATGAGAGGATTGCGTACAGGGAGAGTGTTAAGATAAATAATCTATGTCCTTAACTAAGCAATAAAACAAACATTAAGTATTATTGCATTACAACCGCCAATGATGGAAACAACTGAAAAATCTAAGAAATCAAACAACTTTGATAAAGATATTCGCAGAGCTACATATCAAATTCCCTATCCCACTGAAGATTCAGTTCTACAACATAAAAATGCATACAAAGAGTTCGAAAAAACGGGAACTAACTCATATGAATCTTTTTTAGTTCACAATAAAAATATCGACATTCAATATAAAAATGGAACAATTAATAATGTTTCATTTAAAATGTGTGCTTTTTTTATCGAAAGTAAAAAGGAAGCAAACGTAATAGAGAAAATGACATTTCGTAGGTGTTATTTTAATGACTGTTTTCTAGGCTCAATTGAATTTAAAGATGTACGATTTGAGAATTGCATATTTAACTCTTGTGATTTCATGAATTCAAGATTTCATGAATGCAATTTCGATAGAAGTGAATTTTCAAATTGCAGCGCAATAAACACCTACTTCGATAAAACTGAAATTGCCCCAAATAGTTTTTTTAAATCTTTGAATCATCTCAATCATAACATTTCAAATAATCACGCCGATATTGATGATATAAATAAAAGCCTTCGCCATTACAAATACAATCATTTTAATCTTACAAAAACTGTATATAGATCAAATACTAGTGCATACAATTCAATTTATGTAGACGAGAGTTTATATCATCTTAAAAAAGCTGAATTAACTTTTTTAATAGACAGATTTAGACATCCTAACGATATGTTTGAATGTAAAAAGGAAAATTTTGTTTATAGTTTATTTAAAAGAGGCAAACAACTAATACCAATTTCTGGCAAGTATTTGAATATAATACTTACAAAGGGAGGAACATCTTTACAAAGACTTATTTATATAGCGAGTGTTATTATTATAATTTTTAGCATTTACATTAAATACTTCTCATCAATTACATATGAATTAAATGGCGTACAAGTTTGTTTATCTGATAATATATACATAAACTGTTTGTGGAAATCTTTGACAATTTTTTTTAGAGCAAATAACTCATTTAAAACATGCAATGAATTAGATTTGTTTATCCTCACTCTTTGCCAAACAATAGGAATTTTTTGGTATGCAGTTCTAATACCGATTCTTCTTAGAAAAATTTATAAATAAACTTGATGACAAACATACAGTTTAGTGACATAAACAAATTCGTCCGAGGTAATTACAGCCATTTAATATTATTTGGCAGTTATAGCAGAGGTGATTATGAAACAAAATCTGATATAGACATTCTACAAATTACAGACACGAGATTTAAATCATATTCAGTTAACCACATAAACTTTTCAGTGTACACCCTATCACGTTTAAATGAGATGTGTTTAGACGGAAGCCTATTTTTATTGCATATAATTAAGGAAAGCAAAGTATTATTTGGCGATAGTGACATTTTAAATAATTGGAATAAAATATTCCCATACAAAAAAGATTATACTCAATATAAAAATGAAATAATAAATACATCAAAACTATTGGACGTAAATGAGGAAGTATATCTAGAGAATTGGAAAGGATTTAATAGTTTGTTGTGTTATTTATTCAGAAGCTATTTATACGCCAGTCTTGTCGGCGAAAAAGATTTTTCCTTTTCGACAAAATACCTTGCAGATAAAATAAATGACCTTAACATTATTAATGCATTAAACCTTAAGAAAGAACGTTCAGCGAATTATGAACTATACTGTTTTGCTAAACAGCAATTTGAATATTACAGTAACATTAAATTTACTAATGCAGATAATAGTTCATTAGATCTTATTCAAAAAATAAAATTTTACTCAAAATTACCAGAAGATTTATCAAGGTTTTTTCTTAATCCTACTAATAAAGAGTCTTCAGATTACTAAAAGTGTTTCAATTACAAGTAGTACGCAAAAAAAGACCTTAAAACAATACTACAAACACATAACATCATTTCATTTCTACTGCGTTTTTGTAGTATTAATAAAACAAGAATAGAAAATTGAGTTAAACATTATTCAGCCAAAGACTCCCCCACTGTAGAATAACTACTACACCACCCTACACGGGTATTCCCGCCAAAGTATTTACTGCACTGCAATTGCACGGAAACTAAAGATGTCGGTTATGTTATCTATTCCACCAAACACTATGATTACATAAAAACAAAGCCTAATTTGTTTGTAATTAAAACCAAACTATATGGAGACAACCAATTTTTCTAAGATTGTGACAGAATGTATCGGTACGATGGTACTGGTACTGATGGGCTGTGGCAGTGCTGTTATTGCAGGTGCAGATGGTATGACGGGTGTTGGCCTGTTGGGTATATCATTTGCATTCGGCTTGTCTGTTGTGGCTATGGCATATGCTATCGGGCATATATCGGGCTGTCACATCAACCCTGCTATTTCTATTGCTATGGTAGTAGCAGGCAGAATGAAAACATCTGAAGCACTGATGTATATCGGCGCACAGGTTGTTGGTGCACTGTTGGGTGCAGGCTTGTTGTACATGATTGCATCGGGCAAGGCAGGTTATGATGTTGCGGTAAACGGATTGGGACAAAACGGATTTGCGGAATATTCTCCGGGCAAGTATAGTATGATGTCGGGCTTTATTGCAGAGGTGGTCTTTACATTTATCTTCCTGATGGTGATACTGGGTTCTACATCTACCAAAAACATACACGGTGGTTTTGCAGGTTTGTCTATCGGCCTCAGCCTGGTACTGATTCATATTGTGGGCATACCCGTAACAGGTGTTTCCGTAAACCCTGCCAGAAGCATAGGCCCTGCGCTGATAGTTGGTGGTGCAGCCATCAGCCAGCTATGGTTGTTTATACTGGCACCGATACTGGGTGGTGTATTGAGTGCTGCGGTATGGCGTTATATGCTCGAAAAGAAATAATCAGTTTACTATAAATAAGAAGCGCATCCGTATAGGGATTACCTTATATAGATGCGCTTTGTTTATTGATAGAGTATTACTGCTCTGTATATCGTTTAAAATTATCCAATATAGCCTGCCAGCCACCGCGTTGCATTTCTATCGGGTTCTGGGTTTCAGCGTCAAATACACTGTCTATTTTTGTAGTATCGCCATCGGCAATAAAGTCTATCGTTACCTTACGTCCATCGCCCATGGTATAGGCAATATGTTTGTGTGGCTCTACAGCATCGTACACACCTGCAAAGTCGAAACCGAAACTACCGTCTTTAGCCTCCATACGCGACAGGAATGAACCACCAACACGCAGGTCGTTTTCTGCACGTGTAGTGTGCCAGTCTGCCGATGCAGTATTCCATTGCATGATGTCTGCCGGTGTAGTCCATTTGTCCCAAACTTTTGCCACAGGTGCGTTTACCGTTGCGCTGATGGCAACTTTCGTGAATTGATTTTCCATATAATGATTGTTGTTTTTATTTTTTTGAAGCAAATATCTGGTCGAGGTTTTCCATAGCCATAGACAAGCCTTCTTTGAAGCCCATTTTGATGGTAGCCTCCAGTTGTGAAAGATCGCCATACTGTATCACGAATTCTACCACGCTGTGTTCGCCTGCTGCTTTGAAGCTTGCATTCCAGGTAGATTGTGGCATGTTTGTTTCCACCACACCTTCGGCATTTGTAAACGCATCTACAGCCACAAAGCTTTGCTGCGGTGTTATCTGTTTGTATTGTGCTATTGCCCAATGCTCCTCGCCGTTAGGGCCTACCATTGCATAGAGCCAGTGCCCACCCTCGCGAAAGTCCATCGTCTTGGTACGTGCCTTCCACGGTTTGGGTGCCCACCATTGGTCCAGTATCTCGCTCTTGGTATAGGCATCCCACACAAGCGGCAGCTCGGCTGCAAATTCTCTTTTTACGGTGATGGTGTTATTGCTCTTATCAACAACAAAATCCATCATTAAATTCATGCTCATTTCTTTTTATGTTTTAAGGTTGATAATACTTCGTCGAGCTGGTTGTAACGGTCTTCCCATAGCTTGCGGAACTGCTCCAGCCATTTATCTATCTCTTTCATTTTCTTTATTTCCAGTTGATAATATATTTCTCTACCCTTTTGTGTCTGCTCTACCACCTCGCACTCTACCAGTATCTGCAGGTGTTTAGACACCGCCTGCCGCGTCATGCTGAAGTGTGCTGCCAATGCATTGGGTGTCATTGCCTGCAGGGCTATCAGTGCTATGATGGCTCTGCGTGTGGGGTCTGCTATTGCCTGAAAAATATCTCTTCTCATTTTGCTTGATAATGGTGGTTACAATATCATTCCGCAACCGTTTGTTTGCAAATATATGTGCAACCGTTCATTTGCGCAAATATTTTGAGGAGTATTTTTTATTAATGATGGGAGAGATTGATTTTGTGGCATTTATACAATATCCTTACTACAGCGTTCGTGCTATATTCAGCTCTCTCTTTCTTTTTGCTTGTCTCTTCGCGAGCCTTTACTTTCTTTTTCCGCAAAAAAGAAAGTAACAAAGAAAAGGCGCAAGGCATTAAAGACTGCCTAATGCCTTGTTGCCTTTCCATTAAGCAACAGTACTACTGTGCTGCCAAGCTAACAGCCTTGATGGCGTATATAGAGATATAAAAACCGGATGCTGAACTAACTACTATTGCACAATAGCACCGTCATGTGCGTAGCACTGACCACGCCAGATGCATATTCCCCACAATAACAGCGTATAGCTAACCCTAAAACATGCGGAGCATTGGTTTTAGGGGGTCCTTTTTCTTTCTCTCTTTCTTTTTGGACAAGCAAAAAGAAAGAGAGGGTGAGTGTAGTACTAAAGCTGAATAGTAGATAAAGACTCGCGAAGAGAAATTAAACCTTCTCCCACATCACTTGTCTTATTTTTGGCAAAGTATTTGGTTAATGCTTCTATCATAGATTGGAAACAATGAGTTTGAGATACGTTTTTCTATACATATTATTACTGATTGCCTGTGCTAACACACAAGCGCAAGATGCTACCCTGATACAAAACGTACGCGGGCAGGTGTTGGATGCAGAATCTAAGAAGCCGATAGAGGGTGTGGTGATATTGCTGCTGGCAGATAAGCAGAAAAACGCTATGACCGATAGCAATGGCTATTATGTATTGCAGGCCGTACCCGTTGGCAGGCAGTCTTTCCAGTTTATGATGACGGGCTACGAAACACGCACGGCAAGTGAAGTGTTGGTAACATCGGGCAAGGAATTGGAACTGAACATCTCCCTGACAGAAAACTACACCAACCTGAAGGAAGTAAGCGTAAGCGCCAACAAAGACCGCAGCAAGGCACAGAACGAATTTGCCACGGTTAGCGCACGTTCTTTTTCGGTAGAGGAAACCAAGCGCTTTGCAGCATCGGTATCAGACCCTGCACGTATGGCGCAGAACTTTATGGGTGTGTCTAACAACGACGATATGGAGAATGGCATTGTAGTACGTGGCAATTCTCCCAAAGGTGTATTGTGGCGACTGGAAGGTATTGAAGTACCCAACCCCAACCACTTTGCCAGCCTCAGTACATCGGGCGGTGCAGTGAGCATGCTCAGTGCAAGTACACTTGGTACGTCCGACTTCTACACAGGTGCTTTCCCTGCCGAGATAGGCAATGCCCTTTCTGGTGCTTTCGATTTACAGTTTCGCAATGGTAATACAGAGCGTGCAGAGCATAGTTTTCAACTTGGCACACTGGGTGTAGAGGCTGCTACAGAAGGTCCGTTTAAGAAAGGGGGCAAGGCTTCTTACCTTATCAACTATCGCTACTCTACCCTTACACTGCTGAAGGATTACTTCGACCTCGGCGGTGTGTTGCCTGAATATCAGGATGGTTCTTTCAAACTCAATTTCCCTACAAAGAAAGCAGGTACGTTTTCGGCATTCGGGCTGTGGGGCTACAACGTGGCTACCAAAGACCCTGTGCAAGACAGTACCGAGTGGACGGATGATAACCCCAACTTCAAACTACGGGGCTATGGTATGCTGGCGGTGGGTGGTATTGCGCATCAATACTTCATCAACAAACATGCGTATATCAAAACCATTGTATCTGCTTCTTACGACGATGCCAAGACCGATGTAGACACACTGAACCCTTCTGCCAACTACGTAGAGATACCAACACAAAAATCGATAGCCAGCAATACAGCCCTGCGTGCAACGGTGATGTATAACAACAAGCTGAACAGTCGCAACACCTTCCGCATGGGTATTATAGCACAGATGCTGTCTTTTGATATAGACGACAATCTCTTTGACCAGGGCGCGAAAGTATGGAAGACATTGATAAAAAGCAGTGGCAGCACACAGTACTATCAGGCGTATGCACAATGGAAAACAAGGGTAAGCCAACACCTGACAACCACAGGTGGCGTACATGCATCTTACTACGCGCTCAATAACAGGTATAGCATAGAGCCACGTGCATCGCTCAGTTATAACGCGGGCAAGAACACCATAACACTGGCGGCAGGTATGCACAGCAAGCCCGACCATATATCTACCTACCTGTACAGCAATGCCACACAGGGCAGCACCATCACCTACCCCAACAAAAGCCTCGACCTGCTGCGTGCCACACACATGGTACTCGGCTACGACAGGCCATTGCCTTTTAAAATGCGTTTTAAAACAGAGGTGTATTACCAATACCTGTACAACATACCTGTGGAGACAGACAGTGCGAGCAGCTTCTCCATCATCAATGCAGAGAATACCTATTCACTCCTCGATACCAAGCCGCTGGTAAGCACAGGCACAGGGCGCAACTATGGTATAGATATGAGCATAGAACGCCCGCTGAACAATGGCTACTACCTGCTGGCTACGGGTTCGCTATTCCGCTCGCTATACACCACCTATGCGGGGCAGGAATACAATACGCTCTTCAATCGCGGGTATCAGGCAAATATATTGGGTGGCAAAGAATTCAGGCTGAATAAAAGCGGCAAGACGACACTGGGTGTAAACGGTAAATTCCTCTACAGCGGCGGACTGCGCGAGAGTGTGATAGATGTGGCAAGCTCTGTGGCACAACGCAAAACCGTGTATTACGCGGGGCAGATATATACATCGCAAAGCAAACCCTATTCGCGGATAGATGGCAGTATTTATCTGAAGTTCAACCGCAAGCGTGCTACCCACAGCATCCAGTTTGATGCACAAAACATCTTCGACCGCAAGAACTATTTCTACTCCTTCTTCGACAAACGCAGCGGCATCGTAAAGACCGTTTACCAAACAGGCTTTATACCAAACCTAGCTTATCGGGTTGAGTTTCATTAGGGTCATTGGTTGCAATCCAAAGCCCCACTTTTGCAAAAACCCATGTTGTGCGTTTGTATTTTTAAAATTGCCTTTCAAACCGCTCTCCGTTTAATTTATATATGCTTCCGTCGGTCATCCCAAACCATAGTTCACCATTTTTATCTGCGTAAATTGAGAGCGCAAAATCACTCGTCAGTCCGTCTGTCTTGGTGTAATTTTTCATGGCTGTTCCGTCAAATTTCCATATACCTGCATCTCTGTCTCCAAACCAAATATTGCCTTTGTTATCTTCAGCTATTGTAAAAACATGTTCCAATGTTCCCTGAGGCGATTTATCTCCTTTTCGTTTACTATTGGGGTGAAT
Source organism: Chitinophagales bacterium (assembly GCA_017303395.1). Classification (GTDB taxonomy): domain Bacteria; phylum Bacteroidota; class Bacteroidia; order Chitinophagales; family Chitinophagaceae; genus Polluticoccus. The sequence goes on along the minus strand of JAFLBN010000018.1, from coordinate 49,563 downwards.
CAAATTGTTTTTATAAGAGAAATTAATTACTGAATCACCATCTTTTAGTAATACACCAATTCCGTTATTCCCTATCCAAAGCCTGCCTTTAGAATCCTCCAAAATACTTCGTATATGCAAAGGCGCAATTTTTCTGTCAAACCCTAATGTTTCATCATTAATGATTGTAAAATCACTTCCATTATACCCAAAGACACCTGCATAAGTGGCAAACCAAACCATATTATTTTTGCCGTTTGAAATATCGGTTACGGCAAATAAATTATCAACAGGATTAAGCGTTTTATGCGGAGGGAAAGCTAAGTAATGTAATTTTTGCCCGTCAAATCTATAAACCCCTTCTTTATTTCCTGCTTCAAACCACAGGTCGTTATCCGATTTCTTCCATTCACCCTGTAAAGGTGCTTTACTTTGAATTTGGAAATTGTTTTGTAATGTTTTTGTATTTGCATCCGTGTGATTCGTTATCCTTGTGCCATCATAACTGCTCACTCCCGTTTGCGTATTAAACCAAATAACACCTTCATTGTCTTCTTGAATTGAATGGATTTGGTTATCAGCCAGCCCGTCATTACTGCTGAAATAAGTGAATGTTTTACCATTATAAACAGCCACGCCTTCCCGAAGACTACCAAACCAATAATTTCCTTTGCTGTCTTGAAAGACAGACCTGATTCCTGAAGTAAACTTTAAGGTATCGGTATTTGAAGCCGCTACAAATTCAGGCTTGTCAGTTTCATTTTCTGTTGATTTATTTTCAACGCAAGAATAGTTGAGGGTCAATAAGAGAATCAGGCTAATCATTTTTATTATTTTTTTCATTTCAGGGTTTTCTAATATGATGCATCGCGTCAAAGTACTTAAAAATAGTGGGGTTACGAATGTATTTCATAACATTCAGATGCACGAAGCAGGTTCTTCACTTCGTTCAGAATGACACACCACCCTGTTCACCTGTTCGGATTTCGAACACCTGAACACCCGAACAATTTGCTACTCTCACTCCCGTCATTGCGAGGAGGCACGACGAAG
>JAFLBN010000018.1:0-48519 GCA_017303395.1 Chitinophagales bacterium | reverse complement strand
TCGTAACAACACCTGCCTGTTCACCTGTTCGGATTGTGAACACCTGAACACCCGAACAATTTTGCTACTCTCACTCGCGTCATTGCGAGGAACGAAGCAATCCAGTCACAACACCCACCTGTTCACCTGTTCGGATTGTGAACACCTGAACACCCGAACAATTTGGCTATTTCCACTCCCGTCATTGTGTTACATCCCGATACTTCGGGGCGAGGAGGCACGACGAAGCAATCTCGTAACAACACCTGCCTGTTCACCTGTTCGTATTGTGAACACCTGAACACCCGAACAATTTGCTACTCTCACTCCCGTCATTGCGAGGAACGAAGCAATCTCAAGACAATACTGGAACAAGAAAATAATAAGCCGTACACTTGAAATTATTCCTTAATAACAATGTAATCTGGCAAATTGGGAAATTCCGAATAATACTTAACATGTAGTTTACCAGTCCGCCCTTTTATTTTTGCAATAAAATTTTGACCAAAAACAATCTCATCTTTATTTGAAATATATGGCTCTGGAAAAACCACAGTTCTATATCCGATCGGTATTTCTTTTCCAAAAAGATTTACAACTTCTAATTTTTCATTTTGAATAAAGATTGGTGAGTGTGTTGGTTTTAGTAAAAACTCTCTCGTTTTTTCATCGACAAAAAATGAGAATTCTAGAAAATCGTCCCAAACAGCATCAAATTGTCCTTTTGTTGCAATAGTATGTAGTAAACCAATGTTTCTAAAGTCCTCATCAGTAAATTCTTGTACGCCAATAAATCTAACATTGTAATGATTTTCTATATCTCTTAATGCAGTATAGATACCAAGCCTAATTTGACTATTCTCTACCAAATCAGCTTCTTTCTTAAATCTAAACTTAGCAATGTTGCCATTATCAAAAGAAACAGAAATATGTTCACCAGTACCAAAATGCTTTGTAAGCCTATTATAATTTATTTCATCGATGACTTTTGCATTAGCATTCATATTGTGTTCAATCATTAAACTAACGTTTATAGTTCCTTCTTGAGTAATATTTACTGGCTGATGTATTCGATAAAATATTGTACCTGATGGAAGTTCAAATCTATTCTCAATCATGTATTGAGAGTAGTATACTTTTAATACAACATTGCTAATTACATGCTCTCCAAATTCTATACTAACATTATGTATTTTAGGTGTTGGGCTTAACACTATAGACTCTAATTGCATTAAATCAAGGAATGTCACATCTTGTATTGCAAAATTGATGTCTTTTAATTCCTCTGAAGTCAATACAATATCTTCAAAACTTCTACCAGAAAGTTTTTCAAAGAACTTTTCTTTATGCTGAATATCTGTAAAGGCTAAGTTAAGTTTACCTTTTAGATCTTTTCCATTCACACCTCGAACTCCAGAGATAAGAGTTTTACCTCTATCTGTTTTCAAGTCGAGCTCCATGCCATGATTATTCATAAATTGAGTAACAGTATTTAGAGACACAATCCCTTTCTCTGAATCTGCGTTAATATTTCTTCGAATATTGTCAGTCAATTCGTTAATAAATTTTTCAGCTTTACTATCGATATATGTTATTCGCTTACTATTTAAGTAATTAATTTTTTGCGTATTCAATTTAGGAGCAACCAAAAACAATTCTGTTGCGTTATCACCTAAGAGCTCTAATACATTATCAAATAAAATATTGACATTAGTATCTTCAAACCCATACCCAAGAAATAAAACAGATTTAGTTGAAATTTTAGAAATTAGGTGCGCTTTAACTAGCTCATCCATTTCTTTAATCTGTTTATAGTAGTCAGCTCGTGTAATAATAACTTCTCCTATCGACGGATCGCCATGTATTTTGAATAAAACAGGTTTACTGTCTTCAATCAATGAAACTTCTTTATTACTGTGAATTACCCTTAAATTCTTAATACTATTCTCAAACAACTTATCATAATTTGTTGTTACAATAGTCTTTAGGTGAGGAATTTTGGCGATTTTTTCATGGTATATTTTTGTAGTAGGCTTTTTGTCTATAAAAATTCCATGTAATAATCTGTTTAAAGGTGCTCTTGTGTTATTGTGGTATCTTATGAACTCCTCTGCTATATCTGCTAAACTGGCGTTAACTAAATATCCTCTTTCATTATGATTTAGCTGATTTAACAATATTTCTCCTAACTCATAACCTAATGGATACCCCGCATACTTAGATAACCCTGCTCCTACCCATAGTATCACTTGTTCTTCCCGAATTAATTCAAAAACTCTTTGTTTCGACATGATAGAGATATTAACTTATACAAATATAATATTGCTATAGTCTTAATAAAACAAACGATATTCATTCCGCAAGATTGCTTCGTGCCTCGCCCCGAAGTATCGGGATGTAACACAATGACGCGAGTGGAGTAAAATGTTCGGGTGTTCAGGTGTTCACAACTCGAACACCTGAACAGTGAACAGCCCGAACACTATTAGTTTTTATGTAGTGTTTCCAGTTCCATTTGTTTAAAGTCTGTTATCAGCTTCATGGCTGCTTTCAGGTGGCGCTTTACCTGTGCTGTTGTCAGGTGTATGCCTGTACTGGTTATGGTTTCCTGTTTTATGTGTGTTATAATATATTCTATCAACGGGTAGGCTTCCTCGTCATTCAGGCATTTTAATACTGTCTTGTAGCCGCATGTACCGGGCTTATGAAATGCTACGCCGTTTGTTACCCTGTTTAGGTGAAATATCTGTTGTTGCTGATTCCACTCTACGAGTGTGTAGTTTTCAATTCTCATGATTATTGATTTTTAAGTGATGATTTATTGGTACAATTTGTTCGGGTGTTCAGGTGTTCGAAACTCGAACAGGTGAACAGGCTCGTGTTGTGACTAGATTGCTTCGTTCCTCGCAATGACGCGAGTAGTGAATTTGTTCGGGTGTTCAGGTGTTCACAATCCGAACAGGTGAACAGTACCCATGTTATAGCGAGGTTGCTTCGTCGTACCTCCTCGCAATGACGCGAGTGAGAATAGCCAAATTGTTCGGGTGTTCAGGTGTTCACAATCCGAACACCTGAACAGGTGAACAGCCCGAACACTATGCACGTTTTCTGTATGGGCAATAGTTTTTAATCCAACCGTGTACGGTAGATACTTTGTTGCCGCCAAACATATGCCTTGCAATGTCGCGTACACTCCACCCTCTTTCGCGCAGGTTGCAACACTCTTCTTTTTCGTTGATGGTGCTGTTGTATTGCGTCAGGTTTGTTTTCTCTACACTGTTGGGGCGTAGCGGCTCTACCTCTTCAAACACTTTCAGGCTGTATTGCAGTAGCCATACGCTGATGTCGAACGCCAGTTCAAAGTCTCTGTCCTGACAGGTAATGACGCCCTCGTAGGGTTGTTCATCGTCCATACGGCGCAGCATACTCAGTATCATAGCTATGCGAAAGAAGATGTTGCCCATGCGGTGTATGGTGCCATCCAGCTTGTCGCTGATGTTGGTGCGTATATCGCGCTTGCGTTCGGCCATGGCGGCGGCAAAGCGTTGCTGCTGTGCATCGCTGAGGCGAAACTCGATGGGTTGTTGCAACAGTTCCAGCTGCTTGTACACTGCCAGCCATAGTATGCCCATATTGGTAACGATGGGTTTGCGGTTGTTGCGCATGGCAAGGAAGGGATAGAGAAACTCGTCTGTGCCCTGTAGTATGTAGTAACAAAAGCGGCTGAAGAGGCCATTCTCTGCCGATGGTATGAGGTCTGTCAGCTGGTCGTGCGTGCCGCTGAGTACAATGCTGAATTCGGGGCTGCTGATTTCGCACTCCTCGCGGTTGGTTTTGCGCACCAGGCTCACCGTCTCGTGGTGGAAGGCTTTGCGTAGTATGTCGCTGAAGTTGTTGTCGCCACTCCGCAGCATCTCTGCCAGCGAGTCGCTCTCTGTCTCGAAGATGATGCCCCTGCCCTCGTTCTGTTCCATCTGCATAATGAGTGCGGCTTTGGTACTGTTGGCGGGTATAAACAGGCGCAGCATTTTGGGTTCGGCAGGTGGTGTGGGTGGTTCGGCACGCTTGCCCTGCTCGTACAGTTTGCGTTGCTGTTCGTACACATCGCGCTGCTGCAGGTAGCTGCGTTGCATGTCCTGTGCCTGTTGCCTGCGATACTGGTGTATGGGTTCGCCCAAGTGTCGGCACAATCCCAGTACACCCTTGCCCAGCCCGTAGCGACCTAATACATAGCAATACAGGTTGGGGCGCAGTGCATCGCCCATGTAGTAGCCAAATACATTGGGCATACAACCACTGAGCACGCCGAGTGCACCTACCAGAAAGGCTTCTTTCTCTTGTTGCTCTTGCAGTGTATCGAGCGATACAGACAGGATGGCGGGTAACGAGGTGAATACTTCGGGCAGCAGGTAGCGAAAGTCTGAAACATACTGTTCGCCTGCTTGTTGTCGTTCCCGGGCTTCGTCGCTGCGTTTGCGGACTTCTTCAAATCGTCGCTGGTTCTCTTCCAGCTCTTCATAGGATTTTTCCATTGGTGAAGGTTTTAAAGGTGATTAATTAATTTGTACAAATGTACAAATAATTTTAACATTATGATGTAAAGATGTTATCAACAGGATGTGGGTATTGATGTGGAATTGGTATTTATTATTGGGTTCGTTTTTGCTTGTTTCTTCGCGCGTCTTTTTCGTTCTCTTTGGGCTTTAGTACTATGCTCAGCCTCTCTTTCTTTTTGCTTGTCCAAAAAGAAAGAGAGAAAGAAAAAAGACCCCCTAAAACCAATGCTCCGCATGTTTTAGGGTTAGCTATACGCTGTTATTGTAGGGAATACGCATGAAGCGTGGTCAGTGCTAACGCACATGACGGTGCTATCGGGCGTTGGTAGTTACGTCAGCATCCAGTTTATATATCTATTATTTACATCAACCATCAAGCCTATCAGCTTGGCAGTACAGAGATGGCACACTAATTAATAATCTCGCCCGTGCTTTGTGCCAGCCTGTCGCGCCACATTTGTATCTGTTCGGGTGTTTGTCTTACCCATTCATGTAGTTCGCCTACAATCTTTAGCGGTGCTGTGGTTCTGTAAGAGCGTGTTGGGTTGCCTGGGAATTTCTTGTCCGTCACATTCGGGTCGCTTTCAAAACCATCGGTAGGTTCTACAATATATACACGCTCTGTGCCGTCACCTTTGGCAAGTGCAGCGGCAAGCCCTGCGGCATTGGGTAGTGCGGTAAAGTAGATATGATTCATCTGCAACGCATCCTGATAGTTAGATGTAAAACCCGGTATCAATTCATCACCCACTTTCAAATCAGCACGCGTACCGTGGTAAAAGGGGCCTTTGTCTGCAGGTGTATGCTTGTACAATGCAGCCAGCTCCTGATGCTTCTTTGCATTCTCCGCATCGTTCATTTCGGCATAACACTTAGCAATGTTTTCGTGCAGCGCAGGGTATGCAGTCTGGATGGTATCGTCTTGCACGGCAGTAGCATGTTGCAATGCAATATGGTACCAGTGTAGCCTGTCTGCCACGGTTGGCTGATTGCGCGCCACATAATACGCAGCAAGGAATTGTTCAAAATCGGTACCTGCTTCCTTCCATGCCTGCATAAAAATAGCAAGGGCTTCTGCCTGCGTAGCTTTCATTTCCATGTCCATGCCTTGTATGCACAGCTTTACAATCGCATTATTCGGGTTGAATTCCATATTACTGTTGATTGATTTCGGGAGAAGTGTAGTAACAGCAAAATATGTGCCTGAAATGCAAAAAACTGCTACAATTCCAATGGTATGTTGTGCAATCTGTGGAAAGACAACTTATCCCAATAACCACGTTGAAACTTTATCTTACCCTCTACTACATGAAAGAATCCGCAACCGCGCAATCCCATAGGGTCTTTCCATTCTAATATAGCCCATTCATTATCTTCAAAAATATTTTCGGGGATGCATACCATATCCGCAGCAGCAAATCCTGTTGCAAACATTTCTTTTATCGCATCACGTCCCACTACAGGTTCGTTTGCTACCTGATGGTTGACTGCGTCTTCATGATATAATGCGGCTATCGTTTCAGCATCTGCATTGTTAAATACATCTACCCAATGTTGTACAAGTTCTTTTGGCCTCATAGCAACAATATTAAGGATAATTAAGTAACGCAAAATATTATCAATGTATGATGCAAGCGTGCAAAAGCGGGTGTATCTGTATAATTGTTTGTATTACAATCTGGTAGAAAGTCCGAGAAAAATTCCGTTGCTGTCGTGCGATGGATTGCGTTCCACACCTTTTGTATTGCCGTTAGATACATGCAAGTGGCGCACGCCAAACATCAGTGATGTAGAATGTGCTATGTTTATCTCCGAACCAATACCGTATTTGGTAGTACCATTCCACTGTGTACCCAGCCTGTCGTCTTGTGGTGTGGGCTTAGGATACTCTGTAGGGAAATACACAAACCCACCACCCGATTCAAAATACAAACGCCACTTCTCTCTGTTGAAAGCATAGAACCTTGCAAAGGGCCTGATGGCAAAGCCCACAGTTTTGTTATACTCATCCCTCGGCGCATATACATCAAACTCCACACCTATAGACATAAACCTGCGCAGCTGAAAATTGATACCTGTATTATTCTGCGGCATAAAACTGTATGGAAATTTATAGCCCCAACCTAAGCCTGTTTCATTATATACACTCAGCCTGTGTGCCAGTGCAGTATCTCTTTTGGTAAGTAGCAGACAAGTACCTACAGCTACAGCAGGTATAATGAAACCCATAGATGTGTGCAGCTTTACCGGTTCGAAACCTAGTGGATTGTTATACCAGCTATCGCCTTCCCAATACTGTGCATGGGTATTGCTGCACAACGCAAATACCATTACAACCAATATAATAAAGCGTTTTAAGACTGTCATCTATAGAAGATTTTTGCCAAAAATATATCCGGCAAAAGACTTGTAGATACACAGCTAATCAATAAAACAATCAGGCGGATGTTTTAAACATGCAGGCGGCAGAAATGCAAAGTGTAGAGACTGAAACCATAATTACTGTCTATTCTAATCTCCGCTTACTAGTCCGTTAAAATTCTCGATGTATATTTTATGATATATTCACGCAAAAAAGAATCTATGAACTCCTCAGAGTTTTCATCTTTCATTAAATCTGCTTTGATTTTCTTGTACTCTTCTGTCTTTTTAAAAGCCTTATACTGTCTATCTCTAAACTTATCATAAGCTTTGTAGTCAAAACTCATTTCTCTTTTTACGATTCCTTTATCAACCTCTAACAACGTATAGTTTTCATATGTAGATGCGTAGCCCATGTGTACGTAGTTAACAATCTCTCCCTGAGGCAAAACAAGCAACCCCGTAATCCAATCCACAGTTAGCTCCTTGCCATCCGGTACCACATCCTTTAAAACACTTCGCCATATGTAATCGTGACCTTTCGAACTCGTATCACTGTACATTACTTCGATATCCTTCAGGTAGACAATATTATCTCTCACCTCAAATGTTGCAACATAACCACGCCACAATGCAGTAGATACGATTCCCCCACGAGGTTGTTTTTCAGGATGTTTTTCAAAGTACTCTTCCATAGGGTTACTATGTAGCATATACTCCTTCCCTTTGTAAATAATCCTATCTGACATTTGCGCTGTTGCCATAGCATCAAGCCAGCACAATAATGCAATCAAAAAAATCAGTATTACTCTCATTGTAGTTTATAGTTGGTTTAAGAATAGGCGTTTTACATAATACTAATATAACAACAAAGCCCCTCAAAAACGAGGGGCTATGCTTATTATGTAAGATTAGTTTACAACTATTCTTCTTCGTCAAACTGCAGTACGTCGCGGTTTGCCATCAGCAGTTCAAACTCTTCTTTAGAACCTACTACGATGTCGTCGAAGTCGCGCATACCGGTACCAGCTGGTATCAGGTTACCTGTAATAACGTTTTCTTTCAGACCCATCAGGTTATCGCTCTTACCGTTGATAGCGGCTTGAGAAAGTACCTTGGTAGTTTCCTGGAATGAAGCTGCAGATATCCAGCTTTGTGTACCCAGAGACGCTTTGGTGATACCTTGCAGCAGCGGTGCAGATGTAGCAGGTGCCGCATCGCGGTATTCTACTACTTTCTTATCGTTGCGGCGCAGCATACTGTTCTCTTCGCGTATTTCGCGCAGGGTTACAATCTGTCCCGGATGCAGTTTGTCAGAATCGCCTGCTTCGGTAATAACTTTCTTGTCAAAGATCCAGTCGTTCTCTTCCATGAAGTCGAATTTATCAACTGTATCATCTTCCAGGAATTTAGTATCACCCGGATCTACGATAGATACTTTACGCATCATCTGGCGTACTATTACCTCAATGTGCTTATCGTTGATTTTCACACCTTGCAAACGATATACCTCTTGAATTTCGTTTACCAGATATTCCTGTACTGCAAACGGACCTTTGATAGAAAGGATGTCGCCCGGTGTTGTTGCACCGTCAGACAGTGATGTACCTGCTTTTACGAAGTCACCATCCTGCACCATGATGTGGCGCGTCAGAGGTACCAGGTATTTCTTCACCAGTCCTTCGCGAGACTCTACAATGATCTCACGGTTACCACGCTTCACATTACCGAATGCTACCACACCGTCTATCTCTGCTACGATAGCAGGATTGCTCGGGTTACGTGCTTCAAACAGTTCCGTTACACGCGGCAGACCACCGGTGATATCTCGGCTACGGCCCATCACACGTGGTATCTTAACGATAACCTGACCGCTGTTTACGCTGTCGCCATCTGCTACGATGATGTGAGAACCAACCGGAAGGTTGTATGATTTTACTTCCTTACCACCTTCTACAATGATGGCAGGGATTTTTGTTTTGTCTTTAGTTTCGATAACCACTTTCTCGCGGTGACCTGTTTGTTCGTCGGCCTCTTCGCGGAATGTGATACCCTCGATAACGTTTTCCAGCACAATTTTACCCGGAACTTCAGATACGATAACGGCGTTGAACGGATCCCATGTACAGATCACATCACCTTTCGTTATTTTCTGTCCGTTCTTCACTTTCAGGTGAGAACCGTAAGGAATGTTGTTAGTTATCATCAGGCGGTCGTTAGCTACGTCAACTATACGCACCTCACCTGTACGGCCTATTACCACGTTGGTAGTTTCGCCTTCAGCGTCAGTGAATGTTGTAGTACGCAGACCGTCGAACTGGATAGTACCATCGAACTTAGCCAGCAATTGAGATTCGATTGCAGAAGAGCCCGCAACACCACCCACGTGGAAGGTACGAAGTGTAAGCTGTGTACCCGGCTCACCGATAGACTGTGCAGCGATGATACCTACCGCATCACCTTTCTGTGTCATGTAGCCCGTTGCAAGGTTTTTACCATAGCACTTAGAGCACACACCACGACGCGCCTCACATGTTAGTACCGAACGAATTTCAACTGTATCGATAGCACTTTCTTCGATGCGTTGTGCTACGTCCTGTGTGATTTCGCTACCGGCAGCAACCAGCAGTTCATCCGTCAGCGGATCGTACACATCATGCAGCGATGTACGGCCAAGGATACGGTCATACAATGGTTCTACTATTTCTTCATTGTCTTTCAGTGCAGATGTTGCAATACCACGCAGTGTACCACAGTCTTCTTCATTGATAACAACGTCTTGTGCAACGTCAACCAGACGGCGTGTCAGATAACCCGCATCCGCTGTCTTCAGGGCCGTATCGGCAAGACCTTTACGCGCACCGTGGGTAGAGATGAAGTATTCTAATACCGACAGACCAGTTTTGAAGTTTGACAAGATCGGGTTTTCGATGATCTCTGAACCTGAAGAACCACTACGACGTGGTTTAGCCATCAGACCCCTCAAACCTGCCAGCTGTTTAACCTGCTGTTTAGAACCACGCGCACCCGAATCAAGCATCATGTAAACAGAGTTGAAACCTTGTTTATCACTCGCCATTTCGCGGATAAGTGTTTCTGTAACGTGGGTATCTACGCGAGACCAGATATCGATAATCTGGTTGTAACGTTCGTTGTTTGTAATCAGACCCATGTTGTAGTTTTCCCAAACTTCATCAACTTCCAACTGTGCGTTGTTGATGAGTTCTTCTTTAACATCAGGTACTGTAAGGTCATTGATGTTGAACGACAAACCACCACGGAAGGCAGTACGGAAACCAAGCGTTTTGATATCGTCAAGGAACTGTACTGTTTTAGGGATACCTGCATTTTTCAGGATATCACCGATGATTTCGCGCAAAGACTTTTTAGTAAGCAGTGCGTTTACGAAACCACTTTCCTTCGGTACAAACTGGTTGAACATTACACGTCCTACGGTAGTTTCAATCAGTTGTTTTACCGGTTGTCCTTCTTTATTAAGCGTATCTACTTTTACTTTAATCCACGCATGCAGGTCTACACGGCCTTCATTATAAGCTATGATAACCTCTTCAGGGCTATAGAATGCCATGCCTTCACCTTTTACAGGATCGTTTGGCAGGTTCCTTTTACCCTTACTGATGTAGTACAGACCAAGCACCATGTCCTGAGAAGGCAGGGTAATCGGCGTACCGTTTTGCGGGTTCAGAATGTTGTGAGAAGCCAGCATCAGCAATTGAGCCTCGAGGATAGCCGCGCTGCTCAGTGGTACGTGTACCGCCATCTGGTCACCATCGAAATCGGCGTTGAACGCAGAACACACGAGCGGGTGCAATTGGATAGCTTTACCTTCAATCAGTTTTGGCTGGAATGCCTGGATAGACAGACGGTGAAGCGTTGGGGCACGGTTTAACATTACCGGGTGGCCCTTCAGTACGTTTTCAAGAATATCCCAAACAACAGCTTCTTTGCGTTCTACCAATTTCTTGGCGCTCTTCACTGTTTTTACGATACCCCTTTCAATAAGTTTGCGTATGATAAACGGCTTGAACAATTCTGCCGCCATGTCTTTGGGAAGACCACACTCATGCAGTTTCATTTCAGGGCCTACCACGATAACCGAACGACCAGAATAGTCAACACGTTTACCAAGCAAGTTCTGACGGAAACGGCCTTGTTTACCTTTCAGTACGTCTGAGAGTGATTTCAGTGCACGGCCACCTTCTGCTTTTACAGCGTTTGATTTACGGCTGTTATCGAACAGAGAGTCTACCGCTTCCTGCAACATACGTTTTTCGTTACGCAGGATCACCTCTGGTGCCTTAATTTCTATCAGGCGTTTCAGACGGTTGTTACGGATGATAACACGGCGGTACAGGTCGTTCAGATCTGATGATGCGAAACGGCCACCATCCAGTGGTACTAACGGACGCAGTTCCGGTGGAATAACAGGGATGTACTGCATTACAGTCCATTCCAGCCTGTTTTCTACACGTGTATTTGCATCACGGAAAGCTTCTACAACGCTCAGGCGTTTCAGCGCCTCTTGCTTACGTTGCTGTGAAGTTTCGTTTGCAGCAGCGTTACGCAGGTCGTAAGACAATTGGTCAAGGTCTATACGGCTCAGCAGTGTGTGTACTGCCTCTGCGCCCATCTTAGCAATAAACTTGTTCGGATCTTCATCCGGCAGGTATTGATTGTCTTTAGATACGCTGTCCAGTATTTCCAGATACTCGTCTTCTGTCAGCAGTTGCAGATACGTGTTTTCTGAATCTTTCAGGTTCAGTTTCTGACGTATCAGCTCTTCTGCTTCACCCGCTTGTACTACTACATAGCGTTCGTAGTAAACGATGCTTTCCAGTTTTTTAGAGCTTGAACCCAACAGATAACCTATCTTGTTAGGAAGGCTCTTGAAGTACCATATGTGTACGATAGGCACTACCAGTTTGATGTGGCCCAGACGTTCACGACGTACTTTCTTTTCAGTTACTTCAACACCACAACGGTCGCACACGATACCCTTATAACGGATACGTTTGTACTTACCGCAATAGCATTCATAATCCTTTACAGGACCGAATATTTTTTCGCAGAACAAGCCATCACGTTCAGGCTTATACGTACGATAGTTAATAGTTTCAGGCTTCAACACCTCGCCATACGAACGGTCAAGTATCGTATCAGGAGAAGCGAGACTGATGGTGATTTTGTCAAATCCCGCTTTTGGACGGTTATCCTTTTTAATAGCCATATTAAGAAAGAAGTATTTTTTAAAAAATTTTGTTGTTAATCCTTTGATGTCTTACGTCAAAGAAAACTATTCAAATTTCAGTTCCAGACCCAGACCACGCAGTTCATTCACCAATACGTTGAATGATTCTGGTATGCCCGGTTTAGGTACGTTGTCACCTTTCACGATGGCTTCGTAAGTCTTCGCACGACCCATGATGTCATCCGATTTCAGTGTCAACAACTCTTGCAAAATGTTGGCAGCACCATATGCTTCAAGTGCCCATACCTCCATCTCACCGAAACGCTGACCACCGAACTGTGCCTTACCACCCAATGGCTGTTGTGTGATGAGACTGTACGGCCCGATAGAACGAGCGTGCATCTTATCATCAACCATGTGGTGCAGTTTAATCATGTAGATGATACCAACGGTAGCCTTCTGGTGGAAGCGCTCACCTGTTTCACCATCATACAGATATGTGTGGCCAAAGTTTGGCAAACCTGCTTCGTGAATCAGTTCGTCGATTTCGCTAACTGCGGCACCGTCAAAGATTGGCGTTGCAAACTTCACACCCAGTTTTTCACCTGCCCAGCCAAGGATAGTTTCGTAAATCTGTCCGAGGTTCATACGAGAAGGTACACCAAGCGGGTTCAGTACGATGTCAACCGGCGTACCATCTTCCAGGAACGGCATGTCTTCATCACGAACTATTTTAGCAACGATACCTTTGTTACCGTGGCGGCCGGCCATCTTATCACCTACTTTCAGCTTACGCTTACTAGCCAGGTAAACTTTAGCCAGTTTCAATACGCCTGCAGGCAGTTCGTCACCTATGCTCAGGTTGAACTTCTCGCGCTTGTAACGGCCCAGTTCTTCGTTGAATTTGATATTGTAGTTGTGCAACAACAGGTTGATCAGATCATCCGTTGTTTTATCACCTGTCCAGTTCAGTGGGTTCACATTCTGGAAGTCGATAGAGCCCAATGTTTTAGAATTGAACTTACCACCTTTGCTCAGAATCAGTTCGCCGAAGTTGTTAGTGATACCCGCAGAAGACTTGTCTTTCAACAGTGTCATCAGCTTGTCCATCAACAGGTTCTTCAGGTCTTCGAGGTTCTTCTCGTGAACTTTTTCTATTTTTTCCAGTTGTGCTTTTTCACGAACCTTAGAATTCTTGTCCTTCTTAGCACGTTGGAACAGTTGTTTATCGATAACGATACCTTCTGTACCACTTGGTGCTTTCAATGATGCATCTTTAGCATCACCTGCTTTATCACCAAAGATGGCACGCAACAGCTTTTCTTCCGGCGTAGGGTCAGTTTCACCTTTAGGGGTGATTTTACCTATCAGGATGTCGCCCTCACCTACGTGAGCACCTATGCGGATGATACCATTTTCATCCAGGTCTTTAGTAGCTTCTTCAGATACGTTTGGTATATCCGGAGTCAGCTCTTCTTCACCCAGTTTAGTATCACGTACTTCCAGTTCATACTCATCAATGTGGATGGATGTGAACAGATCTTCGCGTACTACTTTTTCGTTGATTACGATGGCATCCTCGAAGTTGTAACCTTTCCAAGGCATGAACGCAACTTTCAGGTTGCGGCCCAGTGCCAGTTCACCATCTTTAGTAGCGTAGCCTTCTGTCAGGAAGTCGCCCTCTTTCACCTTCTGCCCTACTTTTACGCTTGGCCTCAGTGTAATGCTGGTGCTTTGGTTGGTTTTCTTATACTTAGTAAGTGTATATACTTTCAGATCATCCTCGAACGATACCAGACGAGCGTTTTCGCTACGGTCGTAACGTACGTGGATTTGGTTAGCATCTACGTATTCTACAACACCTGTACCTTCTGCATGTATTTGTATACGTGCATCGCGTGCAGCTTTAGCTTCCAGACCTGTACCTACGATAGGCACTTGTGGACGAATCAGCGGAACAGCCTGACGTTGCATGTTCGACCCCATCAGCGCACGGTTGGCATCATCGTGCTCAAGGAACGGAATCAGTGACGCACTCAAACCAACAATCTGGTTAGGTGCCACGTCCATGTATTCTACTTCTTCGCGCTCCAGGATCGGGAAGTCACCTGTTTGACGAGATTTGATTTTATCTTCTACGAAATTGCCTTTGTCGTCCAGCGGAACGTTTGCCTGGGCAATTTTCGCTTCATCTTCTTCTTCCGCGCTCAGGTAGTGATGATGTTTCAGATCAACCTTACCTTCTTTTACCTTACGGTATGGAGTTTCGATAAAGCCCATGTCATTGATCTTAGCGTGTACGCAAAGCGTAGAGATAAGACCGATGTTCGGACCTTCCGGTGTCTCGATAGTACACAGACGACCATAGTGGCTGTAGTGAACGTCACGAACCTCGAAGCCTGCACGCTCACGGCTAAGACCGCCGGGACCGAGGGCAGATATACGACGCTTGTGCGTTATTTCTGACAGCGGATTGGTTTGGTCAAGGAACTGAGACAGCTGCGATGTACCGAAGAATGAGTTGATAACTGAAGACAGCGTACGCGCGTTAATCAGGTCGATTGGCGTGAACACCTCATTATCACGAACGTTCATACGTTCACGAATAGTACGAGCCATACGAGCCAGACCAACACCAAACTGTGCAAACAACTGCTCACCAACTGTACGTACACGACGGTTGCTCAAGTGGTCAATATCATCAATCTCTGCTTTACCATTAGTCAGGCGAACCAGATATTTAATGATAGAGATGATATCTTCCTTGCTCAATACTTTTGTATCAAGGTTGATATCCAGACCCAGTTTACGGTTGATTTTATAACGACCTACTTCACCCAGATCATAACGCTTATCACTGAAGAATAATTTTTCAATGATACCACGTGCTGTTTCATCATCCGGCGCATCAGAACCACGCAATTGGCGGTAGATGTGCTGAACGGCTTCCAGTTCAGAGTTTGAAGTATCTTTATTTAAAGTATTGTAGATGATAGAGAAGTCACCACTTACTTCTTCTTTCTGCAGGAATACGGTAGGGATACCCATTTCCTGAATCATAGCAGCGTTGTCTTCGTCCAGTATATTATCACGATCCAGTACTACTTCGTTACGCTCTATAGTCACCACCTCACCTGTATCTTCATCTACGAAGTCTTCTGTCCATGTACGCAACACACGTGCAGCCAAACGGCGGCCTATGTGTGCTTCAAGTGTTTTCTTATCTGTTTTCACTTCGTCTGCCATACCAAACAGTTCAAGGATGTCCTTGTCTGTTTCGAAGCCAATAGCACGAAGCAGTGTTGTTACAGGGAATTTTTTCTTACGGTCGATGTAAGCATACATTACATTGTTAATGTCTGTAGCAAATTCCATCCACGCACCTTTGAAAGGTATTACGCGTGCACTGTAAATTTTAGTACCATTAGGGTGAACGCTCTGGCCGAAGAATACGCCCGGAGAACGGTGCAGTTGAGATACAACTACACGCTCAGCACCGTTGATAACGAAAGTACCGCGTGGAGTCATGTATGGGATATTACCCAAAAACACGTCCTGAACGATGGTTTCAAAGTCAACGTGTTCTTCATCATTACAGCTCAGTTTCAGTTTCGCTTTCAGCGGTACTGAATACGTGAGGCCGCGCTCCATACACTCTTCGATAGTGTAGCGTGGCGGGTCGATGAAGTAATCCAAAAACTCGAGAACGAAAATGTTGCGTGTATCCGTGATAGGAAAATTTTCCTGAAACACACGGAACAAGCCCTCATTATCACGCTTATCAGGCGTGGTTTCGAGCTGGAAGAAATCCTGGAACGATTGCAGCTGAATGCCCAGCAGATCAGGTGTTTCAGCAACATCATGAATCTTCGCGAAGTTAACGCGGCCGGATGCAGTTCGTTTTTGTGGTATAGCCATAGTATGTTAAAAACTCCTTTTTTACAAAACAAAAATCCCCATACCGTATAGCGTTAGCTAACAGTACAGGTTCAAACTGTAACAATAAAATTGATCAATAAATAAGTGCACGTGCTTATCCCAACCAAAAATTGGGATTGCAAATATAGGAAAGAATATTCTTAAAGAGCAAAAAATATTCCAAAAATGTGAAAATGGCGTTTTTTTTCTGAAAATGTGGACAAAAACAGCAAATAAACACATATAAATAACAACCCTGTATGATGAAAAGCCACTTTCGTAGAACCAAACCAGCCATCCGTATGATGGCGCGTTGAACCTATCTGCCACTACCCCAACTTTATGCCTTAACCTTTTAAAACCAAATTTTTTTATGAAAAAGCAAACCTTAAAACTTCTCTCATTCATTGCCCTCAGCGCTATCACTACACAAGCAAAAGCACAGTTTTCACTATCCGGCGATTTACTCACATCTGACAATGGTATTGAAAGATGGTCGTTTCATAGTGGCACTTGGCCTCGTGCAATAATCGGCAATACTACAAGCTACTTTCAACTCTATGCAAACAACAACCAAGACAATGGCCCTTCTTTGTTTATGTTTACTGGCACTTCTGCATTTGCAGATCCGGGTACTATCCGTTTTCAATCTACCAACAGTACTATAAGCAGTACAACTTCTTCTTTTGAAGTCGTAAATCACCCTAACAGTTCTACATGGACGCCACTTTTTAAAGTAAAAAGCAATGGTGATGCGGAAGTATCAAATGACCTTAAAGTAAATGGTAGTGCGTACGCTTGGGATCTATCAGCCCAAGGTAATGGATATGTAAATAACACATTAAAGGTGGGAACTACAACTACAACAGGTGTTGTTGATTGTAACGGTACAGTCTATACTTGGGATATGTTAGCTCATGGTAATGGATATGTTAATAACACATTAAAAGTCGGCACTACAACAACAACAGGGGCTATTGATTGCAATGGCACTATCACTACTTGGGATGTATTAGCTCAAGGTAATGGATATATTGATGGTCAACTTCGTATAGGAACATCTGTTTCAATGCCTAGTGGATATAAACTATATGTACAAGATGGTATTTTGACAGAAAAAGTAAAAGTGGCGCTTAGCAGTGACCCTACAAACTGGAGTGATTTCGTTTTTGATGAAACTTATGAACTGAGACCACTTTCTGAAGTAGAAAAATTCATACAAAAAAATAAACACCTGCCAGAAATACCAAGCACTGCTGAAGTACATAAAGAGGGTCTCGACCTTGCACAGATGGATGCAAAACTACTGCAAAAAGTAGAAGAGCTCACCTTGTATATAATACAACAACAGAAAGAGATTAACAATTTAAAAAAACAATTAACAAGTAAATAATTAAAGATCCTTTTCAAATGAAAAAATTAATAATATTATTAATAGCCATATTTGTCAACTATTATGATAGTATTGGACAAGCAAGCTACAACACAGTAACAAATTACCACATGTGTGACGTAGCTCCTGAACTAAATGATGATTGTCCTTCATTTAACGGTATTCCAAACAACTGGGAAAGATCGCATGGAACACCTCAATTTTATCCCTCATACATTTTTATGTGGGCAAGACGTAATGAAGGAGAAGGGATATTTCAAAACAGTGTATTTCCTGCTACCAGTCATTATAAAATCCAAATAGGAATTAAAAATTATAAAAAGATTGGAGATAGTAAAATATTAGTTCTTGCTACATCTGGATTATCACAACATAGTAAGCCTGATTGTGGTGAGCCTGCACCCAATGCTCCAAATACACAATGGATTGCTACATATACAGGTCCTAGTGTCACTAATTACAATTGGGTTGCAACGATTGACTACTATAATGTCTTCCCAACTACACACCAAATATTGATATATCCACAACTTGAAACAAATGGAGCCCCATTACCAGGAGGTGGCTATGACGGGAAACAAGCAGAACTTGAGATTGACTATGTAGTTGTCTGCGACGTCGGATCCACAACTTACTCTTGTGGCAATATACCAAGTGGTGTTACTTCAAAACGTGCATTCGATATTGGAAGCTCTTTCCCTGGTGGATGTAATATGGTTAATAACATTGCAGGAACACCTACGTATCTTAACGCTGGACAATACATCGATTTCGAGAACAACACAACACTTACAGTATCTACCGGTTCATATTTTGTAGCGCAGATTGTTCCTGGCACTGAAGATTGTCAATCAGTTTTCGGACTATTTAATAAACCTTGCAATGGTCCTGCTGGGAAAACAACAATAGAAGAAAATAATTTATCAAAAAACAACGCAACAGAAAGTGAGCTATATTTCTCAAAGAAAAATAGCATTCTAAATTCTAAGATATCCATCCACCCCAACCCTACCACTGGCCAGTTAAACATCACAATGCCTGCACAGGGAGATTATGATGTAAAAATCACCAATATGCTAGGTGTTGTAGTTTATCAGGGCAAGCTTAAGGATGAACAACAAAAACAGATAGAACTGGAAAGCAGCCTGCCATCGGGCAATTATACCGTCCAGATTACTGGTAAAGAAGTGAATCATATCGAAAAAATAATCCTGACTCGTTAACAGGTTTATTTCAAGGTGAGAGCTATAAATGCTCTCACCTATATATCCGTGCCAGCACGTAGTAAAATTACCTGCTACACGGTATTATACGTACTGAAGCCGTTGAATACCTTTGTGTAACAGGTAGGGCAGAAAAAAAAATCTTTGTCATCTATATGTAAAATTTAAACTAAACATTAAATTTGTAATACTTAAAAAATCAAACACTTAATTATGAAAAAAATCGCCCCAATCGCAGCACTTGCTCTGTTAGCAGTATCTTTCACATCTTGCAAGAAAGATTACAAATGTACTTGTACAATGACAGTAAGCGGTGTTTCTCAGACTGTATCTTATGATCTGGGTAAGCAAAAGAAATCTGATGCTGAATCAGCTTGTTCTGCAAAAGCTACTTCTGTTGCTGGTATCACTTACACTTGCAAATTGGACTAATTTTTAATCTGATTTCATTTAAAAGGTGCTCTTACGAGCACCTTTTTCATTTTACCCCACTCTATCAATACCAATATCTATGAATTCTATTTTGTTTAATTAGATGTACGTACATATATTTGCATTATGAAACTTGAAGATGTATTAAAAACCAACAAGTTCAACGACGAGGTACACAAAGCGACGCTGAATATATTATACACATCCTACTGGATGCGTGATAATGTAAGCAGCACAATGAAGGAGATAGGTATTACCTCTGAACAGTTCAACATACTGAGAATACTGAAGGGTAAACACCCCGAAGCCATGTGCGTAAAGGACATAGCTAGCAGGATGATTGAAAAAAGCTCGAATGTTCCACGTATACTTGATAGGCTGGTAGCCAAAGAGCTGGTAATGCGCACCACTTCAAAAGAAGACAAGCGCGAAACCATTATTTCACTAACTGATACCGGCATACAAACACTGCAAAGGGCTAATGATGCACTGGCAGCCATCAACAAGCAAACGATTGGCATTAATAATGAAGAAGCTGCTGTACTGAACCAATTGCTGGAAAAACTTAGAAAAACTGATTAAAAACTATAAAACAATACAATTATGGCAACAAACTGGGCATTAGATGCTTCGCACTCAGAAATACAATTCAAAGTGCGCCACATGATGATTTCAAATGTTACAGGCGAGTTTCAGAAATTCGATGCAAGCGTAACTACTGAAGGTGATGATTTTGCAAGCGCAAAAATCAATTTCACGGCTGATGTTGATTCTATCACAACTAAAAATGAACAACGTGACGGACACCTGAAGTCTGAAGATTTCTTTGATGCTGCAAACCACCCGCAAATCAAATTTGAAAGCACAGAACTGAAGAAAGTAGATGACGAAAACTACAAACTGCATGGCAATCTTACCATCCGCGCAACTACCCTGCCTATCGTGCTGGATGTAGAATATGGTGGTACTATAAAAGACCCTTGGGGCAATATCCGTGCAGGTTTCGTGGTAGAGGGCAAAATAAACCGTAAGGAATACGGTCTGCACTGGAGCGCAGTTACAGAAGCCGGTGGACTGGTAGTAAGTGATGATGTAAAACTGCACGCTGCGGTAGAATTTGTAAAAGCGTCTTAATAAGATTAGGGGCGATAAATGCAAAGGGTGTCACAATTGTGGCACCCTTTGTTGCATTGTGGCTAATAATAATTGTAACTTTTCTTAAACAACTACGATACACTATTATGAAACTGCAGGGGAAGACAGTATTTATTACAGGCGCAAGCCGAGGAATTGGCAAAGCCATTGCCCTACGTCTTGCAAAGGAAGGTGCAAATATTGCAGTACTGGGTAAATCTGTAGAGGAAAATCCGAAACTGGGTGGAACCATCTATAGCGCTGCTGCAGAAATAGAAGCTGCCGGTGGCAAAGCAATAGCAATACCTTGCGATATCCGCGACGAAGAACAGATTATCAATGCGGTAAACAAAACAGTGGAAGCTTTTGGAGGAATCGACATCCTTGTCAACAATGCATCTGCCATATCGCTTACCAATACCGAAAACACAGAAGCCAAACGCTTCGACCTGATGCACGATATAAATGTTCGTGGTACATTCCTTGTTACTAAGCATTGTATATCACAGCTAAAGAAAGGTAACAACCCGCATATCATTACATTGTCTCCCCCACTCAACCTGAACCCCATGTGGTTTAAGGACAATGTTGCTTACACAATAGCTAAATACAATATGAGCATGATGGCTGTTGGCTGGGCTGCAGAGCTGGCGAAGTATAAAATAGCATCAAATGCGCTGTGGCCTGCTACAACAATTGCTACCGCAGCCGTACAAAACCTGTTGGGTGGCGATGTGCTGATGGCTATGAGCCGCAAGCCCGATATTGTTGCTGATGCTGTGTATCATATCATCAACCAACCATGCGAAAGCTATACGGGACAGACATTGATAGATGAAGACGTATTGAAACAAGCGGGCATTACAGACCTTGACCAGTACGCAATGACACCCGGAGGCAAGCTTCAAAAAGACTTATTTCTCGACTAATCAACTTAAAACTATACAAATTGGAACCCATTCTCTCAATCAACAACATCTCAAAGTCCTACGGGCCGATACAGGCACTTAAGAATGTATCGTTCGATGTTCCTCCGGGCTGCGTATTCGGCATACTGGGACCAAACGGTAGTGGTAAAACCACTATGCTGGGCATATTGCTCGATGTACTGAAGGCTGATGCCGGCACTTACAAATGGATGCACTATGACAATGCGGAAGATGCACGTAAAAAAATAGGTGCTCTGCTGGAAACGCCCAATTTTTACCATTACCTGTCTGCAATGGATAACCTGAAAATTGCAGCAGCCATTAAACAACTACCTGCAGATGACAGGCTGGATGTACTTGAAAAAGTAAACCTCACACAACGAAAAGACAGCAAGTTCCAGACCTATTCTTTGGGTATGAAACAGCGCCTTGCAATAGCATCTGCATTGATGGGCAAGCCACAGGTTTTGGTATTCGATGAACCTACAAACGGCTTAGACCCAGTAGGCATTGCCGAAATCAGGGAGCTGATACGCCTACTGAATGCACAAGGGCATACCATCATTATGGCCAGCCACCTGCTCGACGAGGTAGAAAAAGTTTGCACACACGTAGCCATCCTGAAAAAAGGAGACTTATTATTGAGCGGCCCTGTAGATGAAGTATTGCGTAGCGAAGACCAGATAGAGATAAGCAGTAATGATGCACAACAACTGCTGACCATCATCAAAGCTATGCCGGGTATCAGGGATGCAAAAATCAGTACGAATACCATTACGCTGTCATGCGATGAAAACATCTCAACTGCAGACATAAACAGGTATTGTGCTGACAAAAGCATCACTCTCTCTCACCTGTTGCTGAAAAAGAAAAGCCTCGAAACCAAATTCATGGAACTTACAAACAACTAAAAACTATGCAATCATTACTCTCTATAGAATGGCTTAAAGTAAAACGCTATCGTACCTTCTGGATACTTACAGGTTGTTTCGCATTCCTGTTGGCAATATGGAACTACGGCATCAGTGACGGTTTCCTGAAAATGGGCGCGGGTGATGTTAATATCCTTAGTCAAGCATATTCATTCAGCAAAGTATGGAGCAATCTTGGCTTCTGGACAAGCATTTTTGTTGTCTTCATATCCGTACTTATTATTATCCTGACTACCAACGAATACCAATACCGCACCAACAGGCAAAACGTAATAGACGGTTGGAGTCGTTTACAGTTTTATCATGCAAAATGGTTAGTCGTATTGGCACTTACAGTAGCCACAACATTATTTGTATTCCTGCTGGGACTGGTATTAGGTAGCAGCAACGGCGGTTTTGGCGACTTCCCGGGCGATATCGAAAAACTGTTTTACACTTTTGTGCTAACACTCAATTACTACAGCCTTGGCTTGCTTACAGCTATTCTTTTCAAACGCAGCGGCATCAGTATTGGCATATTCTTTATGTACAACCTGATAATTGAAACACTGTTGAAAAGCCTCATTAATTGGAAGCTCGACTTTAAAGCAGGCAACTACCTGCCACTACAATGCAGCGACGAACTATTACCATTCCCGCTGATGGACATGGCAAAAACAATGCTCAATATTAAAGACACGCCGTCTATGACAGGATATGTTATTGTGTCTTTTGTGTGGATAGCACTATATTATATTATTGGTCGTAGGATTTTGATGAAAAGCGATTGGTAAATTTGTTGCATGACGAATGACAACAAACCACTGATACTAATAACAAACGACGATGGTATAACTGCCCCCGGTATTCGTAGCCTTGTAGAAGCTGTGAAAGACCTGGGGCAGGCTGTTATTGTAGCACCCGATAAACCACAATCGGGCATGGGACATGCAATAACAATTGGCGAACCGTTAAGGATGCACCGTTCAGACCTATTCGGTGATATTGAAGCATGGGAATGCAGCGGTACACCTGCAGATTGTGTAAAGCTGGCTCGAGACAAGGTACTGCACCGCAAAGCTGACCTATGCCTCAGTGGCATCAACCACGGTGCCAACCACTCTATTAATATCATTTACAGTGGCACTATGAGTGCTGCCATGGAAGCGGCAATAGAAGGTATCCCTTCAGCAGGTTTGTCGTTGCTCGATTTCCGCCACGAGGCAGACTTTTCTCTTGCAAAAGAGGTAGCACGTAGTGTTGCTCAACGTATGCTGGCTAAACCTATGCCCATACACACCCTGCTGAATGTGAATATACCTAAGCTACCCAAAGAGCTCTTTAGGGGCATAAAAATATGCAGGCAGGCATATGCCAAATGGAATGAAGAGTTTGACCACCGTACAGACCCACGTGGTAAAGACTATTACTGGATGACAGGCAAATTCCTGAATATGGATGATGGTACTGATACCGATGTACAGGCACTGGAAGAAGGTTTTGCCTCTGTAGTACCAGTAAAAATAGACTTCACAGATTATGCAATGAAGGAAACACTTGAAAAAGAATGGAATATGAAATAATTTACACCCATTAGCCAAACCATAATATATATTGGTCTGTCTATAACTTTCAGACGAATACCTCTAATTATGAAAAAACACCTAAACCTTATTTTCCTGCTATTTATAATATTGATAGCAGGAAATAGATCTTTTGCAAATAATATCGCTGCCGGAGAAGTAACATATCAATGGTTGGCAGACTCTACCTACAGAGTATTTTTCAAAGCATATATTGAATGTTCCGGTGTGGCAGAATCTACCTCGCTACCGCTTTGCATCACTAATACATGTACCAGTACATCATTTACTGCCACCATGTCAAAGATGTCAGTAGATACTTTGCCACCTCCCAACTGTCCCAGCTACCCTACTAAATGCACACAACCAACATCTACTTTGGCAGGCCATAAAGAAGTTACCTACTATGCTGATGTTACATTACCATCTCGCTGTACCGACTGGAGGTTCAGCGCTACTTATGGTGTGAGGGCATCAAATGTAAATTTGGGCAGCGGGGCTTTCTACGTAGAAGCCTCAATCAATAATACCGGTAGCTTTCAGGGAAATTCATCACCCTATTTTAATAACAAGCCGGTGACATTTATCTGTCTCAACTCCTTTTACGCATACCATACGAAAGCTGTAGATCCCAATGGAGACTCATTAGTTACAGATATAATACCAGTAAAAACCAGTTCTACTTGTGGTAGCACTGGTTCAGTTACACTTAATACCGCAACCCCTGCTTTGCAACTACCTATTAACCCATTTCAGGTAAATAATACGATGACATGTAATTCAACCACGTCAGCTCTTGGCTTCACACCAGGAGTACAGGGCGAACAAGTTTGTGCCGTACGTATCAGGAAATACAGAGGTAGTACGGTAGTGGGTTATGTCACAAGAGAATTACGCTTTATTGTAACCAGCTGTTCTTCACTGCCTTACTCTTACACAATATCTTCTTATTTCAACATGGTCAATTGTGCATTAAGTGGTACTGCATTGGTTGCTTGTCCGGGAACAACAATGAGCTATAGCATCATTATTTCAGCTACAGACACAAATGCGAAATTGGTTGTATCCGGAAGTAATTATGGCGCAATCACATATACAAATCAAAATACAGATTCAGTTACAGTCAACTTTTCAAGATTCATTCCGTTAGGAAGTGCCGGTTTGCTGATGAGTCAAGTATATGCTGTTACCGACTATACATGTATTGCACCTGGTATTCCAAGATACGCATCATGGGTTTTCCCATATAGTGCAGCTACCATAGCTGTAGCAAGTGTTGATACGGCAATATGCCCCGGTAGCTCTATTCCATTGTCAGGTGGTACCACATGGTCTATTGTTTACGGCAGTCCAGGTAGCCTTAGCTGCACTACCTGTGCAAATCCTATTGTTACACCCACAGTAAAATCAGCATATGTATTCACCGTACCGGCATGTCCGAATATGGGAGATACTATTACAATTGACCTCAGACCACAAACTGTACCTACATTGGGCATTTCTACATCTCCCGGTATCAATATCGTAACTGGCACACCGGTTACATTTACTGCAAATACAACCAATTGTGCGAAACCTGCATATACCTGGAAATTAAATGGCCTTACTATTCCAGGAGCTACTGGAAACACATACACATCTTCAACATTGGTAAACGGAGATGAAATAGCCTGTGAATTGACCTGTAACGATACATGCCCCAATCCTAAAGTGCAGAAAAAGCAGGTGAAAATGTTGGTAACAAACGGTGTGGCAAAATTGATTAACGAATCTGATATTACAGTTGCTCCGAATCCAAACAACGGTATATTCACCATCAGCACACAAGCCGAAATAGCAGAGAAGTATAATCTGCAGGTATATAACAACCTCGGGCAATCAATTTACAAAACACAAACTATTATACTTGGCAATGGCAACAACAAGCAAATAGACCTCAGCCATTTAGCTGCCGGCATTTATACACTTATGCTGAACGAAACACCATATAAAATAACCATCACCAAATAATACATATCTTATTTTCAACATAAGGCGGGGCAATGTCCCGCTTTATTCATTTATATCATACTATTGTTGTAAATTTGCAGTAATAAAACTGTTCTTTTTAGTGTAATAGAAACGGCAATTGTTACGAAAAAACCGTAACCGTTTGTAACCATAGTAAAAGAATTATTAATATATATTACTTAAAACCGAAATAAATCATAAAACAGCTGCAGTGCCTAATAAATCAATCCCTTATTCGGCTTATCTTGCAGGCTGATTTACAGGAACAAAAGAATGGATTATAAAAGGATATTAGTTACAGCAGCATTACCATATGCCAATGGCCCTGTTCACATAGGCCATCTGGCAGGATGCTTCTTACCATCAGATATATATGTACGCTACCAAAGGGCTCAGAAAAGGGATGTAAAGTTTGTATGTGGTAGCGATGAGCACGGTGTACCTATCACTATCCGTGCCATGAAAGAAGGCATTACGCCACAACAGGTTGTAGATAAATACCATGCCATCATCAAAGACAGCTTTGAGCAGATGGGCATTTCTTTCGATATCTATTCGCGCACCAGCAATAAGGTTCACCACGAAACAGCGCAGGCTTTCTTCAAAAAGCTGTACGACGATGGTGTGTTTGAAGAAAAGGAAAGCGAACAATACTACGACGAGGAAGCTAAAGTATTCCTTGCCGACCGCTATATAGTTGGTACATGCCCTGTATGCAGCAACGACAATGCCTATGGCGACCAATGTGAGAAATGTGGCACGTCGCTCTCTCCCGAGCAGTTGATAAACCCACGTAGCGCACTCAGCAATGCAACACCTGTTAAGCGTACTACGAAGCACTGGTATTTCCCGCTGAACCAGTATGAACCATGGCTGAAAGAATGGATTGTAGTAGGTAAGAAAGACGAATGGAAAGCTAATGTTTACGGCCAATGTAAAAGCTGGTTGGACAGTGGCCTGTATCCACGTGCTATGACGCGTGATAGCAACTGGGGCGTACCTGTACCTATAGAAGGTGCTGAAGGCAAGGTGATGTATGTTTGGTTCGATGCTCCTATCGGTTACATTAGTGCTACAAAGGAACTGACACCCATGTGGAGCGACTACTGGCAGAAAGAAGATACAAAACTGGTTCACTTTATCGGCAAGGATAATATCGTGTTCCACTGTATCATCTTCCCAGCTATGCTGAAGGCGCACGGTGGTTTTGTACTGCCAGACAATGTGCCTGCCAACGAATTCCTGAATATTGAAGGTGATAAAGTATCAACATCGCGCAACTGGGCGGTATGGGTACACGAATACATAAAAGACTTCCCTGAGCAACAGGATGTGTTGCGCTATGTACTCTGCGCAAATGCACCGGAAACAAAGGACAACGATTTTACCTGGAAGGATTTTCAGGACAGAACGAATAATGAACTGGTATCTGTATTCGGCAATTTCATCAACCGTGCATTTGTGCTGATGCACAAACTATGCGGCGGTAAAGTGCCTAAACTGCATGAAGATGTGATGGACGATGCAGACAGGTTCTTGATTGCAGAAATACAGAAATCTAAAGCATCTGTTGAAAGTGCTATTGAAGGTTATAAATTCCGCGATGCACTGTACGAGGTGATAGACCTTGCCCGCAAAGGCAACAAGTACATGCAGGATAAAGAACCTTGGATAGTTGCAAAAACACTGGCTGAAAATCCTGACAACCAGAAGCTGATAGACAATTGCCTGCATATATGCCTGCAACTAACAGCTAATCTGGCTATACTGGCTAATCCTTTCCTGCCTTTCACAGCTAAGAAGATGTGTGGTATGATGAAAGTAGTAGACCGTATGCTGGATTGGGAAAATGCAGGTAAGATGAACCTGCTGAATGTCGGCTACCCACTGAAAGCACCTGAGCTACTGTTCCGCAAGATAGAAGATGATGAAATAAAAGCACAAGTAGAAAAACTGCATGCCAACCTTGTAAAAACAAACGTGCCACAAGTGCAACAAAACGCAACAACTGAAACGGAAGAATCAACCATACCTGCTCAAAAGCCGGAAATAACCATAGACGACTTTGCTAAGATAGACCTGCGCGCAGGTATAATACTACATGCAGAGAAAGTGGAGAAAGCGGACAAGCTGCTGAAGCTGGAAATAGACCTCGGCTACGAAAAACGTACTGTCCTTTCCGGCATCGCTATGCACTTCAGCCCTGAAGAAATCATTGGCAAACGTGTAACGGTTGTAGCCAACCTGGCACCTCGCAAAATGAGGGGCATTGAGAGTAAGGGAATGATACTGATGGCGCAAAACGAAGAAGGAAAGCTTATTTTCGTAGCACCTACAGATGCTGCAATGAACGGCAGCGAAGTGAAATAAAGATTACGAACGAACGTATCACATACATCACAAATGAAAAAGAAAACACTCTGGTGGATAATAGGTGGCGGTATTGTACTGCTGATACTGATTATCATGATTGGTAAAGCCAACAGTGATAACGGTACTAAAGTAGC
This sequence comes from Chitinophagales bacterium, assembly GCA_017303395.1. GTDB lineage: Bacteria > Bacteroidota > Bacteroidia > Chitinophagales > Chitinophagaceae > Polluticoccus. The sequence continues at coordinate 20,374 of JAFLBN010000018.1, read as the reverse complement.
TATTGAAAAAGCATCTCCGCATACCATTACAGAAACCGTTACGGCAAGTGGCAAGATATACCCCGAAACAGAGGTAAAAATCAGCCCCGAAGTAAGTGGCGAAATCATAGAACTGAATGTAGAAGAAGGCGATAGTGTAAGCAGAGGCGAATTGATGGTACGCATCAACCCTGCCATCTATAGCTCTATCGTTACACAATCTGAAGCCAACGTAGAAGAAACACGTGCACGTGCAGCTAATTCATCTGAAATGATGGAACAGGCAAAGGCAAACTACGAACAGGCTAAGAGCAACTACGAGCGCAACAAAAAGCTGTATGATGAGAAGGTAATATCTGCTATGGAATATGAGCAGGTAAAAGCAAGCTACCTGAGTGCAAAAGCTAGCTTTGAAGCTTCGCGTGCCAGTGTATCAGGCGGTAAGTATAGCATCACCGCTGCAAGTGCAGGGCTTTCACAATCTCGCGAAAACCTGCGTAAGACTACTATCATTGCTCCACGTTCGGGTGTAGTTTCTGCACTGAACGTAAAACTGGGTGAACGCGTAGTAGGTACTGCACAAATGGCAGGTACCGAAATGCTGACTATTGCAGACATGAGCCGTATAGAAGTACGTGTAGATGTAAGTGAAACAGATATCGCCAAAGTAAAAATCGGCGATACAACTATCATAGAAGCAGATGCATATCGCAATCGCAAGTTTACCGGTGTGGTATCAAAAGTGGGTGTATCTAGTAAGTCCGGTGCATCACTTACAAGTACAGATCAGGTAACGAACTATACTGTTCACATTCTGATACTGCCTTCTAGCTATGCAGACCTTGCCGCTAATTTGCAGAAAGGACGCTTTATCTTCAAGCCCGGCATGAGCGCATCTGTAGAAATACAAACACGCAGAGAAAGAAATATCCTTTCTGTACCTGTAAATGCGGTAACTACAAGAGACTGGGACGATAGCGTAAAGAGCAAAAAGAAAGTTGATGGTACTGACAACGATATTCGTCAGGTAGTATTTGTGTATGACAGCAAAGACAAGAAAGTAAAAATAAGAGATGTAAAAACAGGTATTCAGGACAATGAATTCATACAGATAACAGAAGGTCTGAAAGAAGGAGAAGAAGTAGTTATTGCACCGTATGGAGCCATAGCTCGTACGCTAAAAGATAAGTCTTCTGTAACGGTAACGGATAAGGAAAAGTTGTTTGAAGCAAAGAAGGAAGATGAGTAACATCATCATCTTTGTACCTGCCTGTCACTACATTTATTAAATAAACTACACTGCATTGAGGAATCAAACATTGGGCAACATAGGTATTGTTGGTAATGGAAGCTGGGGTACTGCCCTTGCCAAAATACTAACAGATAAAGGCACACAGATAAATTGGTGGGTACGTAATAGCAACGCCATGAATCATCTGAAAACAAGACACCACAATCCGCAATACCTTACCTCTGTTCGCTTTCTACCCGAAACTATCATTCCAACTGATAACTTGCTGGATGTTGTCACAAATTGCGATACACTCATCATAGCAGTACCATCAGCCTATGCGCAGTCAGTGCTGGAGAGCATTGACATCAATCTGCTAAAAGGCAAAAAGATAGTATCTGCCATTAAGGGCATTCTGCCTGAAAGCAATTTGTTGCTGAACGACTATCTGGCAAAGTATGAATGGTTCGATTTACAGAACTATGTAGCCATAACAGGTCCGTGCCATGCAGAAGAAGTGGCACAGGAGAGGCTCTCTTACCTCACATTCTCTGGCCTCGATGATGAGTTAACAAGTGCAGTTGCAGAGGCATTCAAGAGCCCATACATCTTCACTACATACAACCACGATATATGGGGTGCACAGTTTGCAGCAGTGCTTAAAAACATATATGCTATTGGTGCAGGTATGGCGCATGGCCTTGACTATGGCGACAACTTCCTGAGTGTGTACATTACCAATTGCTACCGCGAAATGTATCGCTTTCTGGAAGCCCACTTTGATAAAGTACACCCATCAAACGAAAGGCCGGACTTCCACACCAGTGCTTATCTTGGCGACCTGCTGGTAACGTGCTATTCGCTACACAGCCGCAACCGTATGTTTGGCAACATGCTGGGCAAGGGGTATAGTGTTAAGAATGCTCAACTTGAAATGAACATGGTGGCTGAGGGTTATTTTGCAGCACGTGGCATGAATGAAATATCGAAGACACTACAGATAGAACACCCGATTGCCAGCAGCATATACAATGTGCTATGGGGTAATACCCCACCCGCTGATATGTTCAGCAAGTTGGAGCATATGTTGTCTTAACCCCGCTTAGCTAACAGGTAATTACAGGCTATTATAGATTTAGCATCGGGTATTGCATCTGTGGCAATAGCCTGCTTTAGCTCATCTATACTATACTCCAGCACTTCTATGTGTTCAGACTCATGTGCCAGCCCGCCACCTTCAGACACTTTAGTATCATCTCTTACTTCTATGTAATACAGGAACACTTTTTCAGACGAACCTCCCGGTGATGCATAGAACGATGATATGTGTTGAATCACAGAAACCTCATAACCTATCTCCTCTTCCACTTCCCGCTTCATAGCTTCTGTAGCATCTTCACCATCTTCTAGCATACCGGCTACTATTTCAGTTATCCAACCACCATCTGCCTTTAATGCAGGATACCTGAATTGCCTTACCAATATAGCTTTGGAAGTGCTTGTATTATACACAATGCCGGCTACGCTATTCCCTCTATGAAAACAGAGCCTTGTTACAGGCTCTGTCATTTCTCCATTCAGCATTTCGTATGTATAAGTAGCTTCTTCCAGTTTGTAAAAATCGTCGAACACGATTTTCGATTCCAGAACAGATACTTTCTTATTCATTATTTGCGGATATCCATTTCTTCAATCAGGTTGTTTGCTTTACCCATTTTCTCAATCAGGAACAGGATGAAGCGTGCATCTGTACAGATAGTACGCTTATAGTTCTTATCGAAAGCTATATCGCCACTCATTGCTTCCCAGTTACCGTCAAAAGCAATACCTATCCATTCGCCATTTGCATTGATGATAGGGCTACCGGAGTTACCACCAGTGATGTCATTGTTGGTGATGAAACATGTATGCAGTGTACCATCTTTATCTACATACATACCATAGTCCTTCTTCTTATACAGGTCTATCAGTTCTTTCGGTGCATCAAACTCATCATCGTTTGGTTTGTATTTAGCAACAAAGCCATCCAATGTAGTGAAGTAATCGAAATGCACTGCATCTTGTGGTTCGTAACCCAATACCTGACCGTATGTAATACGCATAGTAGAGTTAGCATCCGGGTAGAACAGTTTGTCTTCGTTCATCTCCATCAGGCCACGTACATATTTCTTAGCCAGTTCTTTCTTGGTCTTGTTGAATTTCTCAACCGTAGGCTCGTAGTTGTCTTTGTAGTTGCGCAGGAAGCTCATGCCTAGTTGGCAAGCAGCATCTTTCTCTATCTTCTCAATAGTTGGTTCTTTGCAGAAAGCATTGAATGCGTTTGAGTCGATATAGAAATTGTTGTTCAGTACATAAGCAGCATAATCGCTGAATGTTTTATCAATGCTCTCACCACCAAACTTTTTGAAAATTACATTCTGATACACATCAGGATGTTGTGCTTTAGGGATATCATTGTAGAACATTTTCAGCATTTCTGCAGTCAGGTCAAGCTCTGTAGATTTATCATACAGTTTCAGAATAGCTTTGCGGCCTTTCTTCATGTCATCTACATGCTTCTTGATGGTATCCTGATTAGGTTCGTCCTTTTTCAGTTCTTTATAAAGCAGTTCTACTGAAGTGCCAAGTTTGCTTATTACAGGTGCGCGGAAACATTCACCATAGTAGGTAGCATGTTTTGCATATGGCGCGTAGCCATTGTAAACTTTAGCGAAGTCGCGCATCAGGCCTTTGTATTCAGGTGCTTCTTTGTAAGCCCATTTGCTAAATGCAGCTTCTTTAGCAACTTTTTCTTCTACTACTTTCAGGCGTTTCAGTTGTTCTGTCTGGCCTATGAAGTACTTCCAGTAGTTAGCAATGCTTGCATAAGATGAAGTCAGTTTCAGGTAAACTGATTTGTCTTTATCCATGTGGTCTTTCATGATAGAAAGACGCTTAGTACGAATCTTAACGATTGAGGGGTTTACATCTTCAATAGCCAGTTTCACACCTTCAGAAACCTCGTAGCGGTTTGTGCGGCCAGGGTAACCGAATATCATTGTATAGTCACCTTCTTTAACACCACCAATGTTGATAGGCAGGTGCTTTTTAGGCTTGTAAGGAACGTTGTCTTTAGAGTATTCAGCAGGCTCATTGCTCTTGTTTGCATATACGCGGAACATAGAGAAGTCTGCTGTATGGCGAGGCCACATCCAGTTGTCCGTATCGCCACCAAATTTACCCAATGACTTAGGAGGTGTACCTACCAGACGAACGTCTGTATATTTCTTGTACACCAGCAACAGGTATTGGTTGCCGTTGAAGTATTCCCTAACGTTAGCTACGTATTTACCATCTTCTTCCGCTTTCCTTTCTATAGCCTTGCGGATTTCGTCCATCTTCTTCGTCAGCTTGTCGCCTTTCAGTTTGCGGGTAGCTTTTTCTATCTGTGCAGTAACGTCTTCTACTCTTTCCAGGAAGATAACTGACAAATCTTTAGCAGGCAATTCCTGATCTTTGCTATATGCCCAGAAACCATTATCAAGGTAGTTTTTCTCAACCGTGCTCAGTGCTGCAATATTGCCATAGCCGCAGTGATGGTTTGTAATCAGCAAACCGCTCGATGATATCATCTCGCCTGTGCAACCGCCACCAAATTGTACGATTGCGTCTTTGAGGCTAGCATGGTTGATGCTGTAAAGGTCTTCTTTAGAAAGTTTCAACCCTTTGCGAACCATTTCATAGTAGTTCTTGCCAATTAGCATAGGTATCCACATACCCTCGTCTGCACGCACCTGAATGAGCGAGAATGCAGCGAGAAGAGATAACAGTAGTTTCTTCATCTGTTGTGTGTTATCAGAATTTAATAAAATATGAGAGCCGCAAAAATAGTAAAACCTGCGTTAGAAAGCAGGGGTAATTATGAGGGGGATTTATAGCCGCCTATTCAGGGATTTCCTTCTTATCTACAGCAACTATACCCTTCGGATTCAGGATACGATACCAGGTAAAGTCCTCGTTGGCCTCCAAACCATCGCCATACATAACCTGTGTAGGGGTGGTAATCTTTACAAACTTCTCTGTAAAAAGTTTTTTAGCACTCTGGTTCCACACCAGCTCTTCCGTATTCAACTTCTCTCCTTTCTTATTGACAATCACTATACTATCGCGTATCAGGATGTTGTTTTGTTTTTCATAATAGCGGGCATACCGTGCATTTAGTGTGCTCTCTACATTCAGGCTGTCGTCAAAAAACTCCACCTTTAAACCTCTACGCATTTCTGTGTATGGAGGCTTTGCTACATCGTTTTTCACAAACTCTTTGGCATATAACTTCATCTTTACATGACCATTGTCGCTATATAAAATGGTAACATCTTCCGCTTTGTCTTCCTGTTGAGCACCTTTGGTAACAAGTGCGTTTATTTCTTTAGGATCATTTTTGCACCCAATAACCATTGCAAACAACAAAATACCCGGCAATAAAGTCCGGGTGAGTTTTGATATATGTTTAGCTATCAGCATCAGACTTATTCGTACTTGCGTTTGATAAACCATTTATCATTCAAAGAGATTCCCAAGCCAAACTTCACAAAGTTTTCGCGAAGCAGACCATTTGATGTAGTACCACGGCTACCTATTTCTATAGACGTTTGCAGCCTTGCAGTATTCTTTTTGAATGGCAATGTCATACCTGCAGTAACAGCATAATAATTGAGCTGAACACCACGAAGCATTACTGGGTCTGTGCCATAATATGCTCCTAACCGGTAGGTAACACGTTGCAGGTATTTACGCGTTTCATTAATATCAGGCGTGTATTCACCACCTACAGATATTTTGTATGCACCGTTGGCCAATGAATCCGTCAGTCCGAAATTCCGGTACTGGCTCCAGTTAGTGGTTGTAAAATCTGCACCTACAGCCCATTTACCAGTATTAAACATCTGCACACCAAAGCCCAATTTAGTAGGTAATACTATCTTATCTCGTTGGCCTTCAGATTTGAATACTGTATCAGTTTCATATCTATATGCCATCCAATATTGATCTTTTGTTGCAATCAATTGCTGAGAACCAGCGAATGTTGCCCCTACACGCAGACCTAATTTCTCTTTTATATTGTATTCGTAAGATGCACCTGCATCCCAGTACACTCCACCTACCCGTGTGTGTGTAAGGAAGCCTGAGCCAAGCACTTTATTGGTTGAAGAGTTTAATGGATCGAGCGAGCTGATATTTTCGATATTGCCAAAAACATACCCGAAGTTGAAGCCCAAACTGATGCCTTTGTATTTACCACCAAAGCCAACAAAACCCTGGTTCAGCGAACCATCCCCCTGATAGCCTTTAATGGCAGAGCCAAAACTATCTATATTAGTTGTATCATTCAGCCTGTAATACACTCTTGATATCGGACGAAGCCCTAATGCCATACCCATGTATTTACCCATTGGGATACCAATGTGCATGTATGACAAAGTAGCCATACCCGTTCTATACTTATCTGTATTAGTTTGAATAGTACGGGTATTTGCCTCACCAGCAGCTTCGTAGGTAGTCAGCTTCAATGAACTGTAAGAAGCCGGATTGGCTGTATTGACATTGAACTGGCCAGCATATGCAACAGATGCAGAGCCCATACCTCTCAGCATTACATTATTGCTGTTACGCATCTCCCCAATACCAAAACGTGAATAAGGAGAATTCTCCTTATTAGAGTTTTGTGCGGTAGCCGATAAAGAAGATAATAATAATAGTACTATCGAGGAACGCTTAGCGAATATGTGGCGCATTATGCTTCAGTATTATATTTAGACCCTTCATTAACAGATTAGGGTCAGCAAATATCTTACTTTTCAGCTTGCCATCAAAGAAAGGCACGTCACCTCCAGTTAATACAGCGTTAAAATCAGGATATTGAGCTGCATATTCGCTTACAATACCGTCAATTTCAGCTGCCATTCCAAACACTGCACCACTACGCATACACGTATCCGTATCATAGCCTAGTAACAACAAATCACCTTCAGGTTTTACATCAGGCAGTTTGCTTGTAAAGTGGTGCATAGCCTGCAGGCGCATGCGCAAACCCGGAGATATTGCACCACCGCGGAACGCTTTATTCTTTTGTACAAAATTGTAAGTAATACAAGTACCCAAACAAATAACAAGGTTATTCTTATCAGGATTGGCAAAATATGCCGCTACCGCCATCGCTACCCTATCTGCACCTAATGTACCCGGAGAGCTGTAAGCATTCATAATTGGCACTGGCGTATTGTTATTCATTATAACAACAGCACGCATATTTTCCTTCAGGAATGGTTCAATTGCTACAGAGTTTTCTGTAACGGAACATAGTATACCTTTTGCCGGTTTATATTCAGCAAACACTTCCATCAGACCTTCGCGAATACCATCTTCGCTAAAGACCTTCATATCGATAAGTTGATCTTCGTTATTGAAAATAGCGACTTTGATCCTTGTGTTACCCCAATCGATACAGAGATTTGCAGACATAAGCTTGTTGTTTTTATTAAAAGGATAACCAAAATAGTAAAAACAATCAATAAATCCACCCTCTTCAGGAAATAAAAATATATTATCTTTTTACAAATTGAGGTCGCCAGTCGTCAGGTCTCGGAAATGACCATTGCGTTGAATTCTGGCTTTCATTGCTTCCAATTCCTGTATTGTAGGAATAATATCTTTCAGATGCCTACGGATGTACTCCAACCTTTGTACTTCGGTAAATAGTTGTAGCATTTCGTATTCCTGTTCTTTTGAGAATCCGACCAAATGTCCTATTTCATAGGAAATCATTGAGGTCTTTTCTGCGGGAAACTTACTTTCCAAATTTAACAAAGCATATAAGCGTTTTACCTCGTTGAGTATTAATGTAGATATCTGGGTATCCCCCTTTTCCATAACATTATCCGGATAGGTAACAATGGCGCCACTAAATAGCTTTTCGGGAATTTCCTTCATAAATTCCAGCGTTTTGAATACACTCACCCCTCTGGTACGAATGTCCATTTCGCCATTGTCATACACTTTTACCACCTCGGTTATCTCCATCAAGGTACCATATTCGGCTGGCCTTTTGTTAAAAACAGGTGGTAAACCAAATGGCTTTTTATTAGCTACACATTCTTGTATCATTTGCTTGTAGCGAGGCTCAAAGATGTGCAGATTAAGTTTTTCTTCAGGAAAAACAACTATCTCTAAAGGAAATACGGCTATAAAATTAGTCATGCGTCAATCTGTTTTCCTGCGTACGTAGGGCATGTTTTTGCCACAGCAGGAAGAACAAATATACAAATACACCGAATTGCACCTCAAACACAGGCTCAATTAATAGTGTGAGTGCAAGAGATAGCCATACCATAAACATATAGAAAGTACGGCCGGTATCCTTCAACCAAGCCAATGGCATCAGCACCCAAAGCACAAATAAAGCTAGTGCTACTAGACCGGCTGCCAGCATTACTATAAAAAACTGGTTGTGAGGCAATAGCCTGTATTCTTCCGGCACATCGGGATACATGGTTTTATAACCATCTATCATTTCAGTATACATATCACCACTACCCACCCCAAGTATCGGGTGTTGGGCTATTTTTGCACCGGCAATACGGTAAGATATCAGCCTTCCCATATCGCTATAATCCGACTTTACCTCTCCCCTGTTATAGCGCTGTATTGTTTCTTTAATATACCAAACACGTTTTTCTAACGTCGGGATATAATTTACTGCCAACAAAGTTGCAAGCAACAAACCTACTAACATACCGAAGCCAACAATAGCTTTTTTGCGGATGACATACCTTATTATCCAACACAAAACAAACAGGTACCACAACGCAAGCCCTGTGCGTGCTGCCAGAATGTGCAGATATATGCTGAATACTATAATTATAAAACCCATGAACCACCGCTGCCATTTAGCATTGAGCATAGGCCATGCATATACTGACCAAATAATGAATAATACTACAGACAGGCTGAAACGTATATGGTCGCACTCCGCAGGTGTAGGCAATACATGAGAGTACACATATTGCTCAGTATAGTATGCAGGGTCTTTTATAAAAAATTGCAGGCTATAAGCCACCCCGGCTAGCATAATAGCAGACGCCCAAAGCGTAAACACTCTTAATTGCTTAACCGTAAATGCAGGCAACAATGCAAAAGCAAGTGGCAATAACAGCACAGGAGCTTTTACAGTGTAGTGATGCTCCCAGGCAAATTTATCGTCTGACCAGAGGTAGGAAATGGCATACATAGTAACCCATGCAAAACCCACCATCCAAAATTTCTCCTTGAACCATCGCTTGGGGTGTATATTCCACAAGCTATTTACCCCGAAAGCAAATACAAAAAAGGACAACCATGCCCTTTCCAGCAAGAACCCTGCGAGCATGCCAAGTGCCAGCACAACTGCAATATTGGTTTTTGATAAAAGATTTTGCTTAAGAGGATTATTTTTGTCCATCAAAGGGTAATATACTTACTCTATAACGATTGTAAATCATTTTTAGTGCAGGACAAGATAACACAACTTCTGGCAGAGATACAAGCAGGCAGTTTCAGAGCACTTGCAAGGGGCATTACGATGGCAGAAAATGATTTGCCGGGTTATGAATCTCTCTTGTTACAGTTGAAGAATACAGATACTGCAAGAGTTGTAGGCATTACAGGCCCTCCCGGTGCCGGTAAAAGCACATTGGTAAACGCACTGCTACACCACTGGATAAACACCGGAAAGAAAATAGCCGTTATAGCAGTAGATCCGTCATCGCCATTCAACTATGGCGCCTTGTTGGGCGACCGTATACGTATGGCAGACTTTTATAACCATCCTTCTGTGTACATTCGTTCATTAGCTACGCGCGGGGCATTAGGTGGCTTGCATGCTAAAATCATAGAGATAACCGACGTAGTAAAACAAGGACCGTTTGACTATATACTGGTAGAAACCGTAGGTGTAGGACAAAGCGAAGTAGAGATTGCAGGGCTGGCAGATTGCACCATTGTAGCACTTGTACCCGAAGCCGGGGATGAAGTACAGACACTGAAGGCTGGCATCATGGAGATTGCCAACATATTTGTGGTAAACAAGGCGGATAGAGACAATGCAGATACCCTATACCGCAACCTGCGCATGTTGGCACACGAAAGAGCTGACGGTGAAGAAGAAACACCCGTTATAAAAACAATTGCTACACAAAAAGACGGGGTTGCCGAGTTGGCCGATGCTATAGAAAACTACCTGAAAACACATAACAGCCTGCCCGAAAAGAAACTACAGTTATTAACAGAGAAGTGCTGGCAGCTTATTCAGCATCAGAAAATGAAAGGCTATAGCAAGGCGAAACTATTGCCGGGATTGAAAGAAGCGATACAAAGCCCTGATTTCAACCTGTACCAATACACAAGTAAGCTTGTGGAAAACAACGCTTAATATCCCCGATTTGCTTTCATATATTTACACTAAGCAATCATTGTGTTTATTACAATTGAGAGGATAACGAATACGCCATGCTGGTTGATATAATAGCAGGGAACAGGCCCGACATACTGAGATTAGCGTCTGTACTGGAAGCTATTCAAAGTGAACAGAAAAAAGGAACCCGAATCGGATACCGTTTTATATACACCGGTAACGATATCGACATCAACCTTGACAGAGACCTTTTTGAGCAATTGCACATCAGCCGACCCAATCTTTATCTGGAAATACCAGAGAGTAATGAAAGCCTGCAAATGGCAACAGCCATCAACAGATACACCAAAGTACTTGGCAACAACAAACCCGACTTAGTATTGCTGACAGGCAAAACTGCTACAACTACAGGTTGTGCAATTGCAGCGAGGAAACTGCCTGATATAAAGCTTGCTATTGTTAATGCAGGGGTGCGTACCGATAGCCGCGAATTTACTGCTGAAACGAACAGAATACTGGCAGATGCTATTGCCGATTTCTACTTCACATCATCGCAGATAGCTAATAATAACTTGCGGTATGTAGGTGTGCCCAACGAAAACATCTTCTTTACGGGCAATACATTTATAGACAGTGTGTACAAGGTAAGGAAACAATACACGGCACCTGAACTTTGGCAGACACTAAATCTGCAAAACCAAGGGTACGCTGTGTTGATACTGAACAAGCCATATAATACTGGCTACCCTGCCAATCTGAAAAACCTGTTGCTGACAAGCCTGAAGCAGCTAAAAAACATACCAATCATAATGGTGGTAAATGCCGAAACAGAGAAAGTTCTACAAAAACTATCTATTCAGGCACATAATTTGCACATAGTCAAGCGTCTGGGCTTCAGGCAATTGGGATATCTGCTGCAACATGCACGTATGGTAATGACCGATAGTACTACAATACAGGAACAATGTGCTGTACTAACCACACCTACCCTTACGTTATATCCCTACTGCGAATGCCCGGAAACTATTGAATCGGGGACAAATAACATGGCAGGGACAGAACTGTTTGATATAGAGAATGCTATTATAGATATGCTGAAAAGCAAACCCAAAGGGAACATACCGTATCTGTGGGATGGGAAAGCTGCAGAACGCATCATATCAGTCCTGAAAAGGATGTAGCCCCGACATATATTAATAATAAACGAATTGTTAATAGCGTAATAAAAGGTTAATATTAAATATTAAGTTCTCAACTTAGCTTTAACAATTGTAAGAAGAAACATCAATGCCTCAACTGCCGCCACATCTTATTTATCTGCTCACCTTCATGGGTGCGCTTGTAATAAGCTTGGTGTCTATACCTCAGATAATGCTGATATCAGCAAAAAAGCGCTTGTTCGACGTTCCGGACAATGACCGCAAAATACACCTGAGGATAGTACCAAACTTAGGTGGCGTAGCTATATTCTTTGCATTTATCACTACCTGTTCATTGTTCCTGAACCCTGACAGCTTCAGCAACTGGAACTATATAATAGCATCTTCCCTGATACTATTCCTTACAGGTATTATGGACGATTTGGTTGCACTGAGCCCTTCCAAAAAATTCTTGGCACAGTTTATTGCGGCATCTATTACGGTTTGCATTGCAGATATACGCTTATCGTCTCTACATGGAATTTTTGGTGTGTACGATCTTACCTATTGGTATAGCATCATATTCAGCGTAGTAGGTATCATATTTGTTATCAATGCCTTCAACCTGATAGACGGTATAGACGGACTTGCAGGTTCTATTGGTGTACTGAGCACCTTCTGTCTGGGCGTGTTGCTTGCCGTATCGGGTAATGCAGGCGGTGCAAGTATGGCTTTCAGCCTGATGGGCGCCATAGCAGGTTTTCTGCGTTTCAATACCTCTCCTGCCCGTATCTTCATGGGCGATACGGGTGCATTGCAGATAGGCTATATCATATCTGTATTATGTATTCTGTTCGTAAACTCATTCAATAGCAACGCTGCGGTGGGCGATATGATACACAATCCGGGCGGTGCGCTGACAGTTGGTTTATCAATCCTGTTTGTTCCCGTGTTCGATTCATTCCGCGTGTTCACAACAAGGTTGATGCGTGGCGTATCTCCTTTCAAAGCAGACCGTACACACCTGCACCACTATCTGCTAGATCTTGGCTTTACACATTCTATGACAGTAACCATCCTGATACTGTCTAATGTTTTGATAATAACCGTAGCACTGATACTGCAGGATTTCAACCCTAACCTTGGCATGCTGGGCATAGTTGCGCTATCTATGGGGCTATACGCTGTTCTTTACTTCATGCGCAAAAAACGTATGGAAAGCATTAACCTGCTGAAGGAAAAATCAAAACCTGCCATTGGCAACAGCAAAGTATCTGCTACCGGCATTTACCACAATTAATACTGATTTTATTGCTCTACGATGAATGAACTGCTCTGATAGCGGTAGAGTACGATGTGCTTATTTTCCTGATACAGCACTTTATCGTTTTTGTCTTTCTTCAGTTTTATATCGAAACGCGTGAAAGGAGCAGCGGCATTATCGCTGAATTTCTCATTGAATATAGTACCGTATTTATAGAGCATATATGCATACCAATACATGGTTTCATATCCGCGAAAAACCATATCACCAGGCTTAGAACCACCCACATCCTTCTTATAATTTGCTGCAATAGCCTGACCTATGGCTGTTGACATATCGAAATAATACGGTGCAGTTATATATACCGCTACGTTCGGGAATGCATCTGCTTTTTTTAAAGCACTCATACCCTTCCACGATGGCATTCCATATACTTCAAAATCGTACTCCGGGAACATGGTATGAAGTTGTGCAAGCAGGTTTTCGGCATAAGAGACATCTAATATTGCAGCTACTATTACGTTTTTACGCGTACTGTCAAACAGTGGTTGCAGTTTTTCTTTGGATGGCAAAGTATTACACAAAACTTTCTTCACTGCACCATCAGTGAAATTAAGGTAAGCTACTGCACTGCTATCAACAGATACTGAAGTGCGCGTAAACAATACAGGTGTAATGTTTTTGTATTTGCTTGCTACGGCTTGTGCAATCCACTCGCAGTGTGTTTGTAGTGCAGGCTGTAGGAGTATGAAGTAGGGATTGTTCTTTACACCCGCATCAGAAGGTGAAAGAGCCGATATGAAATTGATTTTCTTCTTTGCTGCAAAGTCTGCCAATACAGGAACGAGCGTTGTATTTACAGCACCAATTATAAGGTCTGTAGAGTCCAGTTTATTAGCAGTAATCAATGCAGCAGGCGCTTCATTGGGAGAAGCGACATCGTGCACATACACATTCATTGTATAGCCACGATGATCTAATGTATCTGCAGCCAGTTTTACACCTTCGTAAAAATCGAGCCCCGCTGTGGCTTTTTCAGGTAATTTACCTTTATAGGCAGGCTTACCGTCTTTTACCAATTCATCGAGATACAGGTGCGCAAATACATCTACCCTGTATACAGGTTTCTTTTTAGTTTCTGGATAGTCAGGGTCTTTCTTCTTAACTACTTGTGCAGGCTTGGGTTTTGTAGCGGGCTTCTTTTTTACAGGTGCAGCTTCAACTTTTTTCGTCTTCTTCTCTCCACCAAATAAACGCTTGAAAAATTGCGCATCTGCATGAAAGGATGTGCCAATCAGCAGAAGCGCAACTAAAAATAACCTGTTAAATGAATAACGCATATACACTCTTATTCCCACTCTATGGTAGCAGGTGGCTTAGAACTGATGTCGTATACCACACGATTGATACCTTTTACATGGTTAATAATATCGTTGGAAACTTTTGCCAGGAAACTGTAAGGCAGGTGCGCCCAGTCAGCTGTCATACCATCTACAGAGGTAACAGCACGTAGTGCTATCGTATATTCATACGTACGCTCATCGCCCATTACACCTACACTCTGTACAGGGAGCAGTATTGCACCTGCTTGCCATACCTGACTGTAAAGGCCAGAGTCGCGCAGGTGTTGTATATAGATAGCATCTGCATCTTGCAGCATCTGCACTTTTTCAGGAGATACTGCACCCAGTACACGTATACCAAGTCCGGGACCCGGGAAAGGATGACGTTGCAGGAAGATATCGTCGATACCCATTTCCTTACCTATCTTACGCACTTCGTCTTTGAAGAGGTAACGCAATGGCTCTACCAGCTTCATGTTCATCTTCTCAGGCAAGCCGCCCACGTTGTGGTGAGACTTGATAGTAACTGACGGACCGTGTACTGATACCGATTCAATAACATCGGGATAGATAGTACCCTGACCCAGGAAAGATACATCTGTAAGGTGTTTGGCCTCTTCCTGAAAAACATCTATAAAAAGTCGACCAATGATTTTACGTTTCTTTTCCGGGTCTGTAACACCATCCAATTCACCGTAAAAAAGACTCTTTGCATCTACACCTTTTGTATTCAGGCCAAGATGTTTGTAACCTTCCAGCACTTGTTCAAATTCATTTTTGCGCAGCAGGCCATTGTCTACAAATATGCAATACAGGTTTTCACCAATTGCTTTATGTATTAATGTAGCAGCAACTGTAGAGTCTACACCACCGCTTAATGCCATTACCACCTTCTTATCTCCTACTTCCTGCTTTATGCGTGCCACTGTTTCGTGTACGAAAGATGCAGGCGTCCAATCCGCCTCACAACCGCAGATATCCATCACATAGTTCTTCAACAACTGACGGCCGTCTGTGCTGTGCGTCACCTCTGGGTGGAACTGTATAGCATACACAGGATTTTTAGCATAAGAATCAGCTGCACGGAAGGCTGCTACAGGAATAGCTTCTGTTTGCGCTATCACTTCAAAACCCGCAGGCAGTTGCTTGATGGTATCACTGTGGCTCATCCAAACCTGAGAACCTTCGTTGATGGTGGCCAACAGCGGATTGTGAACGATATTCTGCAAATGCGCCCTACCATATTCACGGTGTGTAGATTTACCTACTTCACCACCAGCTTGTTGTGCTATCAGCTGTGCGCCGTAACATACCGCAAGTACAGGCAGATTATCAGCTATTGCTTTCACATCAGGCTTTGGTGCATTCGGGTCATTTACAGAAAACGGGCTACCTGAAAGGATAACACCTTTTAATGAAGGATCGTACTGTACCGGCTTGGTACAAGGCTGTATTTCACAATAAACATTCAATTCGCGAATGCTGCGAGCTATAAGCTGCGTGTATTGCGAACCAAAATCCAGTATCAGTATTTTATTATTCATGCTTGTGTTTTGTAAAGATTGACTATGCCTGTCCTGTTGTACCACCAAAGTTGAATGGCATATTTACAGTTTCCTGTTCTTTGATAACACCATTCTGTGCTTCAAAACGTTTTATGTTTTCAACCAAAGCACGCATCATACGTTTTGCATGTTGCGGAGTCATAATAACCCTCGATTTTACTTTAGCTTTAGGTACATTTGGCATTACGTTTACGAAGTCGAAAACGAATTCTGCAAATGAATGAGTGATTACTACTAGGTTCGAATATTCACCATCAGCCATTTCTTCACTCAGTTCTATATTCAGTTGCTGCTCTGCTTGTTGTTGGTCTTGCATCTTATTAGGATTATTTAAGAATTGAGATGCAAAATTAGCAAAAGAAAGGCAGAGGTTAAAACCATCTTTATAATTAGTGATTTTATTATAGTTTTGGCAGCTATGAAGTACGTGGTTCCATTTCTGATGCTTTTAGTTTTTGCAGGCTGCAAACCGGAAACATATACCCCAAAGCCACGCGGGTATTACCTGATAGAGCTGCCACAACATGCATATCAGTCATTTAACAACCCAGACTTCCCTTACTCTTTCGAATATCCTACTTATGGGAAAATTGTAAAAGACACCGCTTTCTTCGGCGAAAAACCCGAAAACCCGTATTGGATTAATATGGATTTCCCCAATCTGGGAGGCAGGATATACCTGAGCTACAAAATAGTATCGCCCAGCCAACCAATAGAAAAGCTGATGGACGATGCGTATAAAATGACCGAAACCGTACACAACAAGCGTGCGGACTATATAGAACCCATTAACTTCAAAAACGAGGAAAACAAGGTTTACGGACTGTTTTACAACGTTGGTGGTAATGCTGCATCTGCTTATCAGTTTTATGCAACAGACTATGAAAAACACTTCCTCCGCGGTGCATTGTACTTTGATGTAACACCTAATGCAGATTCTTTAAAACCCGTAAACGAGTTTTTGCGTAAAGACATAGAGCATATGCTGAAATCGCTGAAGTGGAAATAACTATTATGGAATAGCAACATGAAATGTTGTACCTACCCCATCTTCACTACAAAACCATATTCTGCCACCATGCGCTTCCACTATTTGTTTAGAAATAGACAATCCTAAACCATAAGGCTGTTCGCCGGATGTACCAAAGCGTTTGGCTTCAGTAAAAATATCAAACACTTTATCCTTGATATTATCTGGTATACCGATGCCATTATCTTTAACGGATAGTTCTGTTTCGTTATTTTTTTGTTCCAGACCAACATAGATAGTATCCCCCTGCGGACTGAACTTAATTGCATTGTTTACCAGATTATTAATGACTCTGGTTATTTTCTCCTTATCAATATTGCAGATTAATGGTTCTGAAGATACCTGCAACTCTATCTTCTGTTGCTTTTCTGCAGCCTTAAACCTTAACAAGCCTGTTACGGCTGTTACCAACCCGCTAATGTCTGTGGGTTGTTTATTAATGGTTTCGCTACTTAGCGTTGCAACTTCTAACAAGTCTTTGGTAAGCGACAATGCATTGTTGCTGGATTCTCTTAATAATTGCAGATAATCTTGCTGTTCTTTATTAAGTCTGTCTTTATCAGTTTCAATCAATTCTATTAATGCCAAAGAAGCGTTCACAGGACTTCGCATATCGTGCGATACAGCTTTTAAAATCCTATCCTTTTCGTTGGTCGCTTTACCCAAATCTTTCAAAAGATGCTTCAGTTGCTCTTTTTGTGTATTGATGTAGGTATTCAGATTTTTTAGTGATTCATAATTTTTTCTGCTTACGCTCCAGTTTCTATACAGCAGAAATGAAACTATTGCTGTAAGCAGGGCTATAACAGATGCAAGCACGAGCAGTCTTGTTCTGGACTCATCTGTCTTTTTCAATTGTGCAATCTGCGCATCATGCTCCATTCCTTTAATGCGGCTATCAAGCTCTATACGCTGCATGCTGAGGTATTTCTTGTCAATTGAATCTTTGAGCGAAACAGACTTAGAAAGGTAATCTAATGCAGAAGCATATTGTCCATTTGCTTTTTGATACTTCCACATTACATTGTACCATCTTAATAGTGCCTCTATATTGCCTACACTACCTATAACAGTCCAAGCACTATCCAATACGCTTCTTGATAGCTGTAACATTCCATTTTGCAAATACAAATCGGCAAGTTTTATCTGTGTATATAGCGCATCTGTTTTATCATGTTCCGGCTGTTTGTTTATGGCTATACTTTGTTTATAATAACTGAGCGCAGTATCAAGACTGTTCAACCCAACATAAGCAGAACCCATGTTGCCATATACAACCCCGGTTGCTTTATCCAACAAGAGCTTCTCATCTTTACCATACTTATCATAGCCTTTTTGCAAAAGGTTCAGTGATTTATTATAATAGAGCAACGCACTATCGAATCGGTTAAGTTTTGAATAACATAGTCCTATGTTATCATTTATCTCCTGTTGTCTGTAAAATGAACCAAAATCATTACATGGATTTAATAACCTGAGTGCTTCTTCAAAATTCCGTATAGCAGACCTGTACTTTGATGAAGAATAAAACACCAAGCCAAGTTTATGATTGTAATATCCTAACAAGCAACTGTCACCATCTTTCTGTGCCTGTTGTTTAGCTGTATAGTAGTATTTGTATGCATCCTGATACTTACCTATATCATACAACCAATCTGCTTTTGAAAAATTGGCCCTGATGTATTCCGTTTTATATTGATCTTTGTCTATAACATTATTATCAAACAACATCAGCATACTATCTGCATAAAGCCCTACCATTTCAGGTTCAGACAAGCCATAGTATGAATCGTACATAAACTGATATACCTTGAACCTATCGTTTCCTGAAGTCTTAGAACGAAAAATATTAAATACAGAATCCATGTATGCAATTGCAAACCTGCGATTACCGTTTCTGTAAGAATTGTAGGAAAACTTCAGCTCTGGCTCTAATATATTATGTGCCTGTATGGGTGTGGGAATAGCTTCATCATTGCAGGCTAATAAACCCAACACAAATAAGAGAATTAGTGATATAGGACTTTTGTAAAACATTACGGCATGAATATAAAAAATCATTCATGGATTTTTTACATAAACATTATAAATACTTGCTTTTTGTTTTTCGTGAAAAAAGCAGCTGAACTTTTGGAAGGATTTCTTATTTTCGCTGCCCGTTGGTCCCGTAGTTCAATGGATAGAATAGAAGTTTCCTAAACTTTAGATCCAAGTTCGATTCTTGGCGGGACTACACGAAAAAAAAAGCGTCTGCACTTGCAGACGCTTTTTCAATTTAAGGTTTGAAAGATTAATTCTTATCAAACTTGATATTTGTTTTGATGTTTTCGGTTGCATTGATAACCTGCAGATAGTATGTACCTGCTGCTATGTCACCGATTACAATCTCTGTTGGCGCACCTGTCACAATCGTTACTTTGTACTCAGATACCAACTGACCCAGTTTGTTGATCAACCTTACTACTGATTCACCATTTAATGTTTTATCAGATGTCAAGTAGAGTTTATCTGTCGATACAGGATTAGGATACAATCCAAACTTCATACCTGCATGTTCTACATTATGAATACCTGTAGTAACTGTTACAAAATTGCTTGTTAGCTGTTGTGGTGTAGCACAAATTGCATTGCTGATAACCTCTACACTTATACGGTCGCTAGATGTCAGGCCACTTGCAGTATAGGTCAGGTTTGTTTCGCCAGGTACAGGTTTTTCATTTCTCAACCATTGTATTTTAGGCGCTGTACCACCATTAGAAATCAGCGCTGTAAACTGTGTTGTATTAGGACCAACATTCGTCATTGTGATATTCACTGATACAGCAAGACGAGGATAAGCATGCATAGTAATTGGCGCACTCACTTCAGGAAACACACACAATGCACTACTGCTGAATCTGCACGTTACTACATCCAGATCTTTCAGCGAAGTTGTAAAGAATGTAGCATTGTTAGCACCTGGTACGTCTGTACCGTTAACTATCCATTGGAATGCAGGTGTGCTGCCACCATTCGTATAGTTGCTGTAGAACAATACACCAGCAGGTGCGGGCACGCACAATAAACTATCCGGGCTAGCTGTAGCACCGATAGAAGCTTTACCCACAGGGTTGATAGTCATTGTCAGGCTGTTGCTCGTTACCGATGATGGTGTAGCACAGGTTGCAGAGCTTGCCAGGATACATGTAATCACATCACCCGTATTCAGGCTCGGTGCTGTGTAGGTAGGACTGTTCGTACCTACAGGGCTGCCATTCCTCCTCCACTGATAGATTGGCGTGCTGCCACCGTTTGTAATCACCGCCGTAAATATCACCGGTGTGTTCTGACATGCCTGTGTACCGAAGTTGGAACTGATGCTGATGGTTGGTGTTGCCAGCGGATTCACTGTCATCG
>JAFLBN010000017.1 GCA_017303395.1 Chitinophagales bacterium | reverse complement strand
ATACAGAGGCTGACCTTGCCATTGTAATAGGTGGCTATAACAGTTCAAACACATCTCACCTGGTAGAGCTTTGCGAACTGAAATTGCCTACATTCTTTATAAAAGACGAGCATTGTCTGATATCTAATACACTTATCAAACACTTCGACCTGCATACGCATACAGAGATTGAAACAAATAACTACCTGCCAAGTAAACAACCGTTACGTGTAATGATCACATCTGGTGCCTCTTGCCCGGATGCTTTAGTAGAACGTGTAATGGAACGATTGGCAGAACTAACTGGCAACAGTGAGGCATTAGCTACTGTTGCTGCCACATGGGCTTAATTATAAAAGATTAAACATAAAAAAGGTGCCAACTCACATTGGCACCTTTTATTTTATTATGAATTCTATTTTATGCAATTACCATCACGAGGTCTCCTGTATTTACAAGTGTGCTCGATGGTAAGTCAATACTGGTTATCGTAGCAACATGTGGAGCAGTTACAACTGTCTCCATCTTCATGGCTTCTATCACAAACAGTGGTTGATTCTTCTTCACTTTATCACCTTTGTTTACCAACAATTTCGACAGCATACCTTGCAGCGGCGCGCCTATCTGGTTGGCATCTGCTTTGTCTGCTTTGCGGTTTTCAACCTTTTGTACTTTCACAGACTTATCCAGCACGTCCACATTGCGCGTCTGTCCATTTAGTTTGAAGAATACGGTACGCTTACCATTATCATCCACAGGGCCAATACTCAACAAGCGTATCAGCAATGTCTTTCCTTTTGCTATTTCTATAGTTGTATCCTGCCCCATTTCCATACCGTAGAAGAATATAGACGTAGGCACTGCAGACACATCTCCGTATTCCTGCCGGAAGGCAAAACCTTCTTCAAATACTTTTGGATAGAATTTGTAAGAAAGGAAATCCGTCATCGTCAGGTCTTTGCTGAATTTCTCTTTGAAAACTTCGAACTCTTTATCAAAATCAACAGGTGGTAAATGTTTATTTGGCCTGTCAGTGAAAGGTGTTTTATCTTTCAATACAATCTTTTGCAAGTCTTTTGGCAAACCTCCTTCAGGCTGCCCTATCTCGCCCATAAAGAACTGTTGTACAGATTCAGGGAACGAAATATTCTCGCCATTTGCATACACATCTTCACGCGTCAGGTTGTTAGCAACCATAAATTGTGCCATGTCGCCCACTACTTTAGAGCTTGGTGTTACCTTCACAATATCACCAAACATATCGTTCACAGTAGCATACATGTCTTTTATCTGTTCAAACTTATCACCAAGTCCTAATGCTATGGCTTGTGGTTTCAGGTTTGAGTATTGCCCTCCCGGTATCTCGTGTTGGAATACGTCTGCGGCACTTGCTTTCAGCCCAGATTCAAACGGATAGTAGTATTCTCGCACTGCACCCCAATAATCAGAATACCTGTTCAGCGATTTGATGTCATATTGATTTTCGCGCTCGTGGAATTTCATCATCTCCACAATCGCGTTGAAGTTTGGCTGAGACGTAAGGCCTGACAAAGAACCCAATGCACAGTCTACCACATCTACACCTGCATCAATCGCCATCATGTAGGTTGCAGGTTGCAGAGAAGAGGTATCGTGTGTATGCAGGTGGATAGGAATATTAACCGTACTCTTTAGTGCAGTTATTAATTCTTTAGCAGCGTATGGTTTCAGCAAGCCACTCATATCCTTAATAGCAAGTATATGCGCACCTGCATTTTCCAGATCTTTTGCTATACGCAGATAGTAGTCGAGGGTGTACTTAGTACGTTTAGGGTCAAGTATATCGCCCGTGTAGCATAGCGATGCTTCTGCAAGGCCACCGGTACGTTTGCGCACCATATCTATTACAGGCACTACATTTTCCATCCAGTTCAGCGAATCGAAAATGCGGAATATATCTACACCTGTCTCCCAAGATTTTTCTACAAACTTCTCAATCAGGTTATCAGGATACGCAGCATAACCAACACCATTTGCACCACGTATCAGCATTTGCAGAAAGATATTTGGTATTGCTTTGCGCAAGTCTGCAAGACGTTTCCATGGGTCTTCTTTCAGGAAACGTATACACACATCGAAAGTTGCACCACCCCATACTTCCATACTGAAAGTATTCGGATGATTCATGGCAAAACTCTTTGCCACTTTCATCATATCGTAGGTACGCATACGCGTTGCCAGTAGCGATTGGTGTGCATCGCGGAAGGTAGTATCTGTATAATGTATCTGCTTTTCGTTCTTCAGCCATTGTGCAAATGCATCGGGTCCAAGTTCCGTAAGCAGGTCTTTTGTTCCTTTGGGGTATGCTTGCAAGCTATCAAACGATGGCACTATTGGCTTTTCAAATTTGCGGCCGTCATGTTTCACCTTCACATCACTGCTACCATTCACCGTCACCTCGCCCAAAAACTTCAGCATTTTTGTGCCCCTGTCCTGGCGCAATGGCATATTGAACAGCTCAGGATGCTCCTGAATAAAATTTACCGTTGCCTTGCCTTCGATAAAGTCTTTGTTCGTTATCAGGTTTTCAAGGAAAGGAATATTGTTCTTTACACCACGAATACGAAACTCCCTCAATGCACGGTGCATCTTCTGTGCTGCATCCTGCTGCGTGTTACCCCAAGTGCTCACTTTCACCAGCATACTGTCAAAAAACGGACTAATCTTCATACCGGGGTATGAGCTACCTTCATCCAAACGAACACCGAAACCTGTTGCATTGCGGTAGGTAAGCAACGTACCATAGTCAGGCTTAAAATCACTTGCAGGGTCTTCTGTTGTGATGCGGCATTGTATAGCCACACCATTCTTTGGTATTGCCTGCTGGTTGCCCAATCCTATTTCTTTATCAGACAGTTTGTAACCATCTGCAATAAACAGTTGTGTTTTTATCAGGTCTACACCTGTTATCATCTCTGTAACAGTATGCTCTACCTGTATACGCGGATTCACTTCTATGAAGTAGATATTCTCCGCAGCATCCACCAGAAACTCTACCGTGCCTAGGTTATTATAATTAACCGCCTCCGCAATCTTAACCGCATAACCATACAGCTTATTCAAAGCCACTTGGCTAAGCGTTGTTGACGGTGCTACCTCTACAACTTTCTGGAAACGGCGTTGCACAGAGCAGTCCCTTTCGTAGAGGTGTACAATATTACCATGCCTGTCTGCAGCAATCTGTATTTCGATATGCTTCGGGTTTTCAACAAATTTTTCAAGGAATACCGTATCATCACCAAATGCGTTCTTCGCTTCGCTCCTTGCCTCGTGAAATGCTTTCTTCAATTGTTCATCATCCCTTACTACACGCATACCACGTCCGCCACCACCTGCCGCGGCCTTCAGCATCAACGGATAGCCTATACGTTGCGCTTCTTTCAGTGCAGTAGTCTCATCAACCAACGCATCTATATTACTTTCTATTAGTGGTATACCTGCTTTCTGCGCTACCTCTTTAGCCGTTACTTTATCGCCCAGCGCACCCATAGCTTCAGGAGACGGACCAACAAACACAATACCATGCTCAGCACACTTTGCTGCAAAGTTTGCATTCTCTGACAGGAAGCCATAACCGGGATGAATACCATCCGCACCACACTCCTTCGCCACTCTGATGATTTCATTGATATTCAGGTATGGCTTCAAAGGGTCGTTGTCCTCACCTATCTGATAAGCTTCGTCGGCCTTGTATCGGTGCAGCGAATAACGGTCTTCGTAAGTGTAAATAGCAACTGTCTGGATGTTCAGTTCTGATGCAGCACGGCAGATGCGTATAGCTATCTCGCCTCTGTTGGCAATGAGTAATTTTTTGATGTTCATTTTTCCGGAAAAAGCAATTGCTAATTCATAGCAAAACTAATGCCATAATAACAAAAGCACCAACCTGAGGTTGGTGCTTAACTAATTATTTTCAAAAAGATGTTTTTTTAGCACAATCGTACCTGTGTATTACCACAATCGTACGCGCAGGCTGTCAGGTATGTACATCTTGTTACCCGGCTTCACGTTGAATGCTTCGTAGAATTCTGGCACGTTAGGGAACGGACCGTTTACACGTTCTTTAGCAGGAGAGTGTACGTCTGTCAACAGACGGTTTGCCAATTCCTCTTTACGTGTGTGATACATCCAGCCGAGTGCATAGCCCATAAAGTAGCGTTGCAGCGGTGTGAGGCCGTTTATCTTTTCACCTTTCTTATATGCTTCTGTTTGCTTGAAGGCATCCAGACCTATCAGTATACCTCCAAGGTCAGCAAGGTTTTCACCCAATGTAGCTTTACCATTGATATGCATGGTATCTACAGGCATCATTTTATTGAACTGCTGTACCAATACCTCTGCGCGAGCTTTAAACTGATCTTCGTCTGTTTTGCTCCACCAGTTTTTCAGGTTACCTTTTTCGTCAAACTGACGGCCTTCATCATCAAAGCCGTGCGTTATTTCGTGGCCTATTGTAGATGCACCACCATAACCATATACCAATGCATCATCCAGTTCTTCATCGCGATAGCCCGGCACGGTGAAGATACCGGCAGGCAGTACTATTTCGTTGTTCGATGGGTTGTAGTACGCATTATATGTTTGTGGTGTCATTTCCCATTCTGTGCGGTCAACCGGCTTGCCCAGTTTGTTCATATAGTAGTCATTCCACCATTTATTGGCACGCATAGCATTCAGCACATACGGACCACGGTCCACTTTCAGGCTAGAGAAGTCTTTCCATTTATCAGGATAGCCAACCTTCTTAGTAATAGTAGCCAGTTTAGCCAGTGCTTTCTTCTTCGTGCTGTCTGTCATCCAGTCCAGCTTTTCTATGCGTGCTTTGTAAGCGCTTCGTACATTTTCAACCATGTCTTCATAACGCTTTTTCGCTTTTTCATTGAAGTATTCTTTAGCAAACAGTTGACCAAGCGCCTCGCCCATTGCGCCTTCTTCTGCAGACAATGCACGCTTCCAGCGTGGCTTCTGTGCTTGTGCACCACGTATCATTTTGCTGTAGAAATCGAAGTTTGCATCTACAAACGGCTTGCTCAGGTAACCTGCCATAGAGCGTACAAAATGGAACGCCATATAGTCTTTCAGGTTTTGCAGGTTTTCTGTAGATATTACTTTATCTAATTGTTTGTAAAACTCAGGTTGTCCTACAATTACACTATCTACACTCTTAACACCCATTTGTTGCAGCGTAGCAGGCCAGTCGATTGTTGGCGACATTGTTTTAAGCTGGCTTATTGCCATCTTGTTATAGTTCTTATATGGGTCGCGCAAGTCTTCCAGTTTGCGGGATGCCTGTGCCAGCTTTGTTTCTATCGCTATGATAGATGCTGCTTTTGTTTTTGCCGCAGCTGTATCATTACCCATCAGCGACAACATCTTAGCAACATAAGCAGGATATGCGTTGCGGATTTTTGTAGTACGCTCGTCTGTATTAAAGTAGTAATCGCGGTTAGGCAGACCTAAGCCACCCTGGCTCAGATAGTATGCCATCACTTCGCTGTTCATCGCATCTTGCGATACGCCTTCGCCAAAGAACAGGCCGATACCATTCTCGTGCGCGTATGCCACATAAGCCATCAGTGCTTTTGCATCTGTCAGTGCATAGATTTTATCCAACTCAGGCTTCAATGGGTTAATACCCTCTTTTTCGATGCTGACAGTATCCATAGCGCTGTACCAGAAATCGCCTATCTGCTGGTCAGTACCCGATTTAGCATTTTTCTTCAATGCCTCTTCGTTGATGTGCAGCAGGCGTTTGTACAATTCTTCCTGTACAAGGTTGGCAATACCCCACCCTGTCTCATCACCCGGTATCGGGTTTGCTTTTATCCACCCACCATTGGCATATTCAAAAAAGTCATCGGCAGGATTTACCGTTGTATCCATATTGGCAACCAGTATGTCGCCTTTGGCAGCTTCCTGCTTGCCTTCGTTTTTGCAGGCTACGAAAACTGTTGAAAGGGCAATAGCCCCTATCAGCTTCTTGTTCATACAATTAGAGAATTTGAACTGCGAAAGTAGCTTGTTTTAGCTGTAAAAAATACCCGCAAACGGGTGATATTGTAAATATTGCAACCAGTAGCTTTGCCTATGCTTCTGAAGTCTTTAGAAAACACCCCGATAGCTGATATTGTAAATGCTTTCAACCAGTCTTTTGCAGACTATGAACTGCCTTTCCAGTTCACCACAGAATCAATGCTGCAAAAAATACAGTTTGAAGATATTGACCTAAGGTACTCTGTAGGTGCATTTGACAATTATAAGCTTGTTGGTTTTATATTCTTTGGTATAGATGGTACAACTGCCTGGGATGGCGGCACAGGTGTAATACCTGCGTACAGAGGACAAAGGCTGACACAAAGAATGCTTGATTACAGTTTCCCTATCCTGAAAGCACAGGGCATCAATCATGTATTGCTGGAGGTACTTGAAAATAATGTTGGTGCGCGTAATATATATGAAAGTGCGGGCTTTAGAATCACCAGAAAGCTGCATGGCTATAAAGGGCAAGTTAGCATTGACAAAACTCACAACTACCAAATTGAAGTATTAACTGACCCTGATTTCGGGATGCTATCCAAACTTGGCGGTTTCAAATTTGCATGGCAGCAAATGGATAAGCGCATTCAGAACCGCGCGAATGTTATCACCACAATATGCATAAGAGATAATAATGAGATTGTAGCATATATGCATTTTGATGCCAAAGCTAGCAGGGTTCATCAATTTGGCACTGCAGAAAGCCACAGGAGAAAAGGGATGGCAACTGCTTTGTTTCAATACTTAGCCCAAAACTGTGCTACACCTATTCTGGTAGTGAATGTTGAAGATGTTTCTGAAGCCGATAAATTCATACAGACAACTGGGTTAGCGCATTTAATCAGTCAGTTTGAAATGGCAATGTCATTTTAACATCAAAAAAACACTGAATCTGGTTTCGGAACGATTTTTGCATAATTTTACTATACTAAACCTTTACTTATGATTAAAACCTTTTTAACCCTTAGTTTCATACTGTTATTCTTACAAGGCTATGCCACTAATGTATCTGGCCTGATTTCTGCAAACACTACCTGGACCAAAGCGAATAGTCCATATATAGTAACAGGGAATATCGCAATTGACACTCCGGCAACTTTGACTATTGAGCCTGGAGTTGAAGTACGTTTTGACGGTGCATATATAATGTATGTTTATGGCAGAATAATTGCCGATGGAAATGTTGCAGATTCTATTATGTTTACATCAAACAAGACTGCACCTAAATCTGGAGACTGGAAAGGTATAGAAGTATTTTACAGTAAGGCAAATGATACACTAGTATTTGACTATTGTAGTTTTAAACACAGTGATGATGCAGCTTTGTATGTACGTTCAAACTGCGTAAAGCTCACTAACAGTACATTTTCAAATAATAAAACAGGATTCAAAAACCTATCACAACCAAATGCTTTTGCATTTATTAGCAATTGTACATTTCATAATAATACAACGGCAATACACTTAGGTGGCCCTGCTATTGCAGAAAATAACAATATCGGCTACAATGATTGGGGTATCAACAATACCGGGCCCAACTGTATCGCAAAAAACAATAAAGTATATTTTAATGCTTATGGCATAATCGGGCCTATACACATTGAAGGCAATACCGTAGCATACAGTACAATATTGGGCGTAGAGGGTCGAGGAACTGTTACACAGAATCAAATATGGTATAATAAAATAGGGCTAAGGCACTTAGGAGGTAATCTTGTTGAAAAAAATGGATTTAAGCATAACTATATAGCTATTAATGGCGACTATTCCGTAAACCCTACACACAATCTGAATAACAACTGCATTAGTAATAGTACAAGTTACGACTACGTAAACTACTCAACATTTTCTGCAGATATTTCTCAAAACTACTGGGGCACTACAGACTCATTAACAATATCAACAAGAATATTTGATTTCTACGACAATCTTACATCCGGCAAATCAGCATTCATGCCGCCCCTTCAAGACAAAGATCTTGGCTGTCTTGATACCATATCACTTCCTATACCCATAACTACTAGCATCAATGAAGCCATCAATATCCTGAATAACAATGTTATTGCTTATCCCAACCCAGCAACAGACAATATCACTTTTACTTGTGGCAAACGTATTGATATGGTAGTTCTTTATGACATGACAGGCAAGGAAGTATATAGACAACAATGCAGTAGCAACGCTGTTTCTATTAACACTTCTGCTTTTGTCGCCGGTATATTTACTTATAAGATTATCACAGAGAGCAATGCTGTTTCCGGCAAGTTTGTTAAACAATAAAATATACCTCAATTTAATAACCAACAAAAACTGATCGTTCATACATAAACTACCCGATATGAAAAAGCCTCTATTTACCTTATTGGCAATTGTAGTATCCATACAATCATTTGCCATAAATATTTCCGGCTACATAAATCAGAATACTACCTGGACAAAAGCCAATAGCCCATACATTATAACCGGCTATACACTTATAGACTCTAACGCAACACTTACCATAGAGCCTGGCACGGTTATAAAATTCGATGAATACAAACTACTTTATGTAGATGGCATGCTAAACATGAAGGGCACCGCTACAGACAATATATTCGTAACAACCAATGCAAAATACCCTAGAGCTGTTACATCAGGATTTGTTGTTCGAAATAACAAATCGACAGATACTTTACGATTTGAATATTGTCATTTCAAGTATGTAGGTGGTGGTGTAAGTGTAGAACACATGGCCTCTATTGTCACTAACTGCTTATTCGAATATTGCGGAACGGGCATATATAACGGTAAAGACCCACGCTCATATACCCATGTCAGCAATTGCAGATTCAATTACTGTGAGACTGCAATGTTCTCAGACGGCCCAACAGTGTTCACTAACAATGTAGTGACTAAGTGCAAATCGTATGGACTTATTGTAAACACTTGGAACGTTAATAACACTTGTACTAACAATGTATTTTACAATTCTCAAAAAGCCATTACTAAATGTACCCATGTTAGCAATAATGTAGTTAGTTACAATAAAAACTATGGCATCTCATTATGCAATTATGTCTCTAATAATCAGATATGGAATAACGGATATGGAATAATGAATGATTGGACTGCTCCTGTAGACTTGTACCAAAACAGTATTGAGTATAACCAAACAGGTATTTGGGGTGTTGATAGTACACACAGTATTCATAGTAACTGTATCGCACACAACAATGTAAATATGGATCGTTTAAGGGTAATTGTAAATGTTTCTGGCAATTACTGGGGCGAAACTGATTCTGCAAAAATAGCCGCTACTATAAATGACTATTGGGATAATTTTGTAGGCGGCGAGGCTAAATTTATGCCTTTCCTGCAGGCTTCTGATGGTAGTTGCGCAAGTAGTTTGACCATACCTGACACTACAGTATACTTTCCTACAGGAATAGATAACGTTGCACAAGAAAGCGGTTTAAAAATATTCCCTAATCCTGCTTTCAACACACTTACAATACAATCCGGCAACAATAACATCAAGGATATTTGTATTTACAACCTTACCGGATACACGGTAATCCATCAATCAGCAAATCAACATGAAGTAAAAATGGATATCAGCTCACTACGTGGTGGCATTTATTTATATAAAATATCTGCCGGAGAGGACGAAATATACACTGGCAAATTACTTAAAGAGTAAGTATCATAATAAAATATAAAAGGCGGCATTTTGCCGCCTTTTATATTTTATGCCATTTGTGTTTTAAACTCACTTGTAAAGTGGAATTCGATATCAGGATTGTTTTGGCGTTCTGTGTTTAAGAACCATTCACTCTGTGCAAGGTAAACGAGGTTACCGTCTTTATCTTCCATCACGTTTGCCTGCTTGAAGCGGATGAAGTCTTCCAGCTTTTTCTTATCGCCTGTTATCCAGCAAGCTTTATAGAAGTTCAATGGCACGAAGGCACAAGACGCACCATACTCCTGTAGCAGACGGTATTGTATTACTTCAAATTGGAGTTCACCCACACAACCAATCACTTTGCGGTTGCCACCGTGCTGTGTAAAGAGCTGCGCAACACCTTCGTCTGTCAACTGGTTGATACCCTTTTCCAACTGTTTGGTCTTCATTGGGTCTTTATTCACCAGCTCCTTAAATATCTCTGGAGAGAATGTAGGGATACCTGTGAATTGCATTTTTTCGCCTTCAGTCAGTGTATCACCTATTTTGAAGTTACCGGTATCAAACAAACCTACCACATCGCCCGGGTATGCTTCCTCAATTACGTCCTTTTCGCGCGCAAGGAATGAATAAGGATTGCTGAAGCGAACATCTTTTTCTATACGGGTGTGTTTGTAATATTTATTACGCTCGAACTTACCGCTACATACGCGCAGGAAAGCGATACGGTCG
Source organism: Chitinophagales bacterium (assembly GCA_017303395.1). GTDB lineage: Bacteria > Bacteroidota > Bacteroidia > Chitinophagales > Chitinophagaceae > Polluticoccus. Next base: position 63,388 of record JAFLBN010000017.1, on the reverse strand, counting down.
CGGTGGCGGGGGTCCAGATTGGCATGTATCTTAAATATGAAGCCTGTAAACTTATCTTCACCCGGCTCTACATAGCGCTTATCAGTAGCTCTGCCCAATGGATGCGGAGCAATACGAATAAATGTATCCAGCAATTCCTTTACACCAAAATTGTTTACAGCAGAGCCAAAGAACACCGGTGCTACTTTACCTTTCAGGTATGCATCGGTATCCAGTTCGCCATATACCCCATCCAGCAGGTCTACATCTTCACGAAGTTGATTGGCATCACGCTCACCTATTTTTTCATCCAGCAGGCTGTCCTTCAAGTCCGGAATAGGTACTGAGTTTTCGTCTGTTGCTTTCTGGCTGGCTGTAAACAGGTTCAGGCTTTTGTCATACAGGTTGTACACGCCCTTGAACTCTTTACCCATATTAATAGGCCACGAAAGCGGGTGCAGCGATATATTCAGCTCTTTCTCTATCTCATCCAGCAGGTCGAACGGAAATTTACCGTCACGGTCCATCTTGTTCACAAATACAATCACCGGCGTGTCGCGCATGCGGCACACTTCCATCAGGCGGCGTGTTTGTTCTTCCACACCATTCACACTGTCTATCACCAGTATTACACTATCCACAGCAGTTAGTGTACGGTAGGTATCTTCGGCAAAGTCCTTGTGACCGGGCGTATCAAGCAGGTTGATAAGAGTATTCTTATACTCAAAGCTCATAACTGAGGTTGCAACCGAGATACCACGCTGACGCTCTATTTCCATAAAGTCGCTGGTTGCGTGTTTCTTTATCTTATTGCTCTTTACCGCACCTGCCACCTGTATGGCGCCACCAAACAACAGGAGCTTTTCTGTCAATGTGGTTTTACCGGCATCGGGGTGAGATATGATGGCAAATGTGCGCCTGCAGTTAATTTCCTTTTCGTATTTCATTGTTATAGTTCAAATACCCTATCAGGCAAACAGGGCCTAAAGCCCATATTTCCTGAAACGGAAGCGCAAAGTTGCGATTTTTGGGCGACTTTAGGTGCAGACAGTTGAAAAACAGCTTTGATATATGCCCATCTGTCGGTGACGTTTCTTCTTTAAAAATCCACATTTCACCCACAATTTCCACATTACAGCCCTTGCGGCTTGTGGCTTTCCTCCAATATTTTACTTTTGTTTTCTGAAAACTGAGTGAGATATATGCCTAGGCTGAATGATGATTTACTGAATGAATTCAAGGAACAAAAGGCGCTGATATATAACCAGCTCGAAGTATTCGACCCTCTGGGCACACAGCTTAGCAAGCCGGCTGCTCAACGTTTGGTTAGTACAGGTATACTTGTTGTTTCCGAAATTCTTTGCTACCTGCTTGCAGTGGGTATGCTTGTTTTTGCATTCTTCCTGACAAAAATTTATCCGTTCTACATCCTTGCCGAACTACAATACAAGGGCGACTATGCCAAACTTGGCTTCATCAATGTGCGCATGTTTACGTTTGCTATCTATGGTTTGATAGGCATTATTTCGCTGCTGCTTTATTTTCTGGGTACCTCACTCAGGCAGATAAGGCTCAAGAATAATATCCTCAGCCAGGCAGGCAAAGACATCAAAAATTTGGTTGGGCAGCATCTGAAACGCAAAGCAGCCATTGATGCCATAGAACAACGCCACTTTTTAGAACTGCCCGACTTTCAGGAAGAAGGTGTCGTGATTCCTGAAAAAGTAAATGAAGTGCTGAACCCCGGCTACGAAGGCGGTAAGGCTTAATTACCCATCTTTAGTTTTTTTGAATTACCTATATTAGTTTTAAGCCTCGGCTTTATATAAACTGATATGGCAAAGAAAGCTTCACAACAAGCTGCAAAGCAATTAACTGACACACCCAGAGAAACAAACTATAACCTACTGGCATGGATTATCATTGCCATAACAGGCATGGTATATTCTGGCTGCCTCAATAATGCTATCCTGAACTTCGATGACTTGGAGTACTATAATATGTACCCTGAGGTTATCAATCTATCATTGGCAAGTGTAAAGAAGATATTTACAAGCTATTACCTCATCATGTATCAGCCACTGCCCGTGCTGACATTCGCCATCAACTATGCCACAACAGGTATGGACCCTGTGCCTATACACCTGATGAATGTGGTGATGCACCTGATAAACATCTGGCTTGTTTTCAAATTCATCAGCGAGCTAACGGAGAAGAAAAACATTGCACTCATAGTTGCATTCCTGTTTGCACTACACCCTATGAATGTAGAGGCTGTATCTTGGATGTCTGCACGCAGCAGTAGTATGTATGTATTGTTCTACCTGTTGGCGCTTCGCAGCTACGTCAGGTATCACAAAACAAATTTCCAGACAAAGCACCTGATAATTGCCGCACTATACTTTATCGTATCACTATTTAGTAAAGCACAGGCTGTTACATTACCTGTACTGCTATTTGCCATAGATTATTACTACAGCCGCAAGCTGAATGCAAAGTTGGTGCTCGAGAAGATTCCGTTCTTTGCATTGAGTATCATATTCGGTCTGATAACGGTAATGGACAGCGATACACAGGGCAATCTGAAAGACGGCATGCTGATATCTTACAACGCCATCGACCTGTTTTTTATGGTCTGCTATTCTTTTGCTTTCTACTTTGTAAAACTTATACTACCTGCCAACCTTTGTGGTATATATGTTTATCCACCTAAAACGGGAGGCTCTCTGCCTTGGGAATACTACGCATCGCCTGTTTTGCTCTTAGCAATACTATTCCTACTATATCGTTTCCGTAAAAACAGGGCTGTGATATTTGGTGCTGCACTTTTCTTCATTACTATATCTATCAACATTCAGCTGATACCGTCAAGGCTGTTCATCACAACAGACCGCTATGCATACTTCCCTTATATAGGCTTATTCTTTATTATAGGTTATATCTACAATCAGCTGCAACAAAACGAAGCATTGGCTAAGAAATACCTGCAAACCTTTGGCATTGTATTGGTAGCAGCAGGGCTTGTTTATTGCTATGCTATATGGGAGCGCAACAAAACATGGAATAACGACTACGTTTTCCTGACAGACATTATCGAAAAGAATGAACCTGTGCCTTACATCTCTCGTGCATATGGCAACAGGGGTAATTATTTTCTGAACAATGGCATGATAAACGAAGCATTGGCAGATTTTACTTCGGCACTAAAAGTAAAGCCCGATGACGGACAGTCTTATTACAACAGGGCTATTACTTATGTAAAAGTAAGCCGTTGGCAGGAAGCATTAGCCGACCTCGATTCTTCTATTAAATACAATCCGAAGTTTGCCTTGTCATATTCCAACATGGCATTCATCAGGTACAATCTGAAAGATTATAACGGCGCACTGGAAGCTGCTAATAAGTGCATTACAATTAAACCGGATTTACCTGAGGTATATAACATCCGTGCAGCAGTTTACTTCTCTATCAATAACCTACCTGCCGCAGAAAAAGACCTGGATAAGGCACTTAGCCTCAAAAAGGATTTCTCTGATGCTTACAAAAACAGGGGGATTTTGTATATGAACACCAACAGAAAAGCACAGGCCTGCAGCGATTTCCAGAATGCCAAGCTATATGGCGACCAGACAGTAGACGGACTCATTAATACTACTTGCAGATAATTTAAAGGGGTGGCAATTGCCCCCCTTTTTTATGCTTGTATCTTATTACTTCTGTATCAATATCGTCTTTGTAATTTTATCTGCCTCTCCTTTCAGCACAATATGATATACACCATTCTGTAATTCCGAAATAGGAATAGAACGTGTGTACGATGCTTGCGCATGCTCAGCCATACGATACACTAACTGCCCCATATTATTGGTTATTAACACTTCAAACGCCTGTGGTTTTGCCCATTGCATATTGATGTTTACTACAGTACTGGCAGGATTAGGATAGACGTTAAGATTACCGACAGATGCTATGGCTACTTCTTTTACGCCGAGTGTATATTCTTCATAATAATAGTTCCTTTTATAGTCGTTAACGGTGTATTCCCAGAACCCACCGGAATTCCATCTGTCTCGTATTGCAGATGTACGTTGATTATAACTATTATATGCATACTGCGTACGCAAGTATTGTTTCCAACTGATGCTTGGTTTATCCCAGGTAGAATATAATTCCATCGTTACATTATTGGCTCCATCAAGGCTATAATCTGATTTATTACTGTTGGTAAAAGCAGAGGTAGCACCATCCCAATATTGGGATGATTCAGATATCAGAATGTTAGATGTGTTGTAAGTATATAATTTTTTATCGCTATTATCCCAAGATGTAGTACCTGCATTCCAGTTTTGTATTGTGTAAGATTTTTTGTTCTTATTGATATCATATGTATAAAGGTCTCTTTTTACATATACCCAAGCAGACGTTCCGCTATTCCAATTTTCTTGTGTTTTAAACACCATATTCAGATTGGCATCATACTGATGAAAATTACGCCTGTATTTATCCCACTTACTCGCACCCGAATTCCAGTTGTATTCAATAATCTCGGTCAATGTTTTGTCAGAACTATTGTACACATACTCTGCCATCTTCGAGTTTTTCCAAGCTGTTGACGCTACATCCCAAGTTTGCAAAAACACGGTATCTATCTCTCTGTCTGCATTATAAGAGAAGACGTATTTGACCGAATTCTTCCAACTACTCGTAGCATTATCCCAGTTTTGACTTATTGCTGTTTCCTGCAAATCTTTTCCTGCAACGGTTGTATAGGTATAATAGTTACCTGAAGAGTTCTTCCAGCTACTTGTTGCATTATCCCACGTACGCACAATATATGAGAGCATATTACTTTTGGCGTCAAACGTCTGCAATAACAGGTTCTTATTCCCCCAAGTCATTGTAGCCGTACTGTAAGTCATGTATACAGTAGTATCAGACTTCGGGGTAACGAGCGCATCCCCTCCTCTGTCACCTGAATAAATATATCTCGTACTGTCTGATGGTACAAACTTTGCACCATCGTGTTCGTAATAAGATGCACTTGTCATTCTTGAACCGGTTGCAGTAGTTTTTTGTGCCAATACTTTGGTAATGAATACACTGCTCAACAACAGCAGGGGCAGAAGTTGTTTCATATTATATTCGGTTTAAGTCACAAATATAAAACAATAAAACATATATGCATTACTCAAGTATTATCATAGAATTAAAGCAAATAGCAAGTAGTTATTACCTTTACCGTTATGATTTTATACGACAGGATACAACAAACAGCATCATATATCAGGCAACAAACCAATGCACAACCTACAATTGGCATCATTCTGGGCAGTGGCCTCGGTGGGCTTGTAGATGCTATGCAGGTAACAAAAGAGATTTCTTATAAAGATATTCCTGACTTTCCACAAAGCACTGTAGAAGGGCATGCAGGCAATATGCTGTTTGGCACACTGGGTGGCAAAGAAGTTGTTATGATGGCAGGTCGTTTCCATTATTATGAAGGCTACACAATGGAAGATGTTACTTTTCCTGTACGTGTAATGAAAGCATTGGGCGTTGAAACCTTATTTCTCAGCAATGCTGCAGGTGGCATGAATGCGTCTTTCAAAGTGGGCGACATTATGCTCATTAACGACCATATCAACCTATTTCCTGAGCACCCGCTTCGTGGGCCAAATGACGAACGCCTCGGCACGCGCTTCCCCGACATGAGCGAACCTTACGACCATAAACTGCTCGAAATTGCTAAAGAAGTGGCCACGTCTCAAAAGCTGGATGTAAAAGAAGGTACTTATATAGGCCTGCAGGGCCCTACCTTCGAGACGCCTGCAGAATATAAATGGCTGCATGTAATAGGCGGCGATGCAGTTGGCATGAGTACAGTACCTGAAAACATAGTTGCCAAACATGGCGGCATGCGTGTATTTGCAGCAAGTATTATTACAGACCTAGGGGTGCCGGGTATTGTGCACAAAGTATCGCACGAGGAGGTACTGGCAGCTGCCAATGCAGCCGCACCAAAACTGGCGGCACTGGTTGCAGGTATTATTCAAAAAATGTAGGTACTAATTCTGTTATCTTTGCGAAGTTTTATAGCTCCTTTTTGAAGAACCATATATATATACGAATAGTTGTATTGTTTTTTGTCCTCTGGGCATCAACCAATTTCAATGGCTATGCTCAGATACAGCCTCCCGGCCAGGGACGCTCTGTTTTCGACCAGAATAAGAAAGACAGTACCCAGTTTGGCAAAACAAATACTACGGACTGGAAGGACGAGAGCTATCGTCTTTTCTACAGAAAGCTACATTCAGACAAAGTATTTCTTCAGGATTCTTCTATCAGCACCATTCATCGCAGGTTAGTCAATTTTCCTTACAGAGACCTTGGCAATAATGGTAGTGCCACACGCAATCTGCTCTTTACTGCCGAAGACCGCACAGGGCCGAGCTTTGGCTATCGTGTATATGATGTTTACAGATACGATGTTGACAGCCTGAACTATTATAATACCAATCGCCCCTATTCTGTCTTCGGGTATCAGCTGGGTAGTAAACAAGAGCAGATGGCAACGCTGATGCATACACAAAACATCAAACCCAACTGGAACTTTGCAGTAGGCTATCGTAAAATAAATGCTCCCGGCCATTATAATATACAGCGTACTAATAACGATATGGCGTACCTGAGTACGCATTATCAAAGTAAGAAACTGCACTACGAACTGTATGGTGGTGTTGTATATAACAAAATGCAGCAGGATGAAAACGGTGGTATAGTTGACGAAAAGCAACTGGACAGCAGTGCATATAACGACAGGCGTACGGTGCGTGTGGGTTTTCAGAACGATGCATTTGGCAATACTGCTAACATACGCCGCTCCTCTGTATCAAATATGCTGCGCGACTATTCAGTAATGTTGCAGCATGGCTATACTTGGGGCAAAACAGATACAGTTTACAATGCAGACAGTACAAAATTCAGTCTTTCACTTACACCGCGTTTCAGCATCACACATCGCATAGAAGTAAGCGGCGAAAGGCATTTATATAAAGACCTTGCTGCAGACTCAGCACGTTACAGTCAGTTCTTCAAGCGTAGCCTCAAGTCTACCGACTCTATATTCAGCCGTCAGGAATGGATATTTATAGACAACCGTCTTATGCTGAATGGCTTTATTGGCAAGCAGGAAAATCAATTGCAATTCAATGCAGGCCTCGGTATTCGTACAGATAATTTCAGCAGCACATACCTTGTCAGCACCAGCAAAGACAAACAGTTGCACAACTATATAATTGCTTCACTCAAAAAAGAAGCCTTGCTTTCCGGTAAATGGTTTTACGAAGCACATTTGCTGAGTTATATAACGGGCAATGCGGCAGGTTCTTCTGCCATTAACGCTTTACTTGGTAAGGATATGGGCAAATGGGGAAGCCTGTCTGTAGGTGCAGCTCAAAACATCAACGCAGCACCATACAACTATACAACATACTACAACCAATACGATACCATTCTTACATCTTTCAATAAGGAAAGTGTATCTCAGATAAACGGACAATGGGCTATCGACCGCTGGAATCTTAGTATTGGTGCAAGAGACTATATTATCAGCAACTATATTTATCTCAATACGCTGCAATTGCCCTCACAATATGCCAATACATTCAACATAGCACAGATTTGGCTGAGAAAAGAATTCAGACTCGGTGCTTGGGTATTGGATAATGAAATCACCTATCAGCAAACAGATGCTACAGCACCAGTCAATGTTCCTCAACTGCTCGGCAGGCACAGGCTGGGTATTGAAAAATACATCTTCAAAAAATCAATGCTGGCAGCTACAGGCTTTGAAGCACGCTACCATAGTGCATATAACCCTGCTGGTTACAGCACATACTTCAATCGCTTCTATTATCAGAATACATATACTGCTACAAACACTCCTGAGCTGAGCTATTACTTCAATTTCAAAGTAAAACGTTTCCGCGCATATCTGATGGCCGACCAATTGCAGCAGCTATTCAGCCGCAATACTATCGTTGCTCCGGGCTATGCTGCGCAAAATTTCATGATACGCTTTGGCTTCAACTGGGCGATGATAAACTAATCCTGTTTTATTAACTGTTTTAGTTTTTTTCGTCTATCATATTGGAGTAAGCTAACTTTTCATCTTAAAAACCCGTCTTCCATTCAAACAAAAACTGAATGAAAAGACTCTTACTATCTACGTTTATTCTCTTTACCTATATTTTTACCCAAGCCTCCGATACTACTAAAGTATTGTTCATTGGCAATAGCTTCACAGGCACATTCGATGTTCCTCAGCTCGTAAAAGGGTTTGCAGATGCAGCAGCTCTGCCAATGGTAATAGCATCACACACTCCCGGCGGCATTAGTGTTGCCGATGTATCACAAGGTACCATGGCTCACATGAATAACCCAATGGTCTTCGACCTGATACGCAGCAATAACTGGGATTACGTGGTACTGCAAGACAATCAGGGACGTTTTGTAGATGGCGGTGGCAATTTCCCCAATCCTGCACAAAGCCCGGTAATAGCAGGGCATATCAAAATCAGAGATTCTATGCGCGCTAATAATACTTGCTCACGCATGTTGCTTTTCTCAGGTTGGGCATGGAAATCAGGCTATCCCGGTCTTGGCGATGGTAAAAAGCTGATAGCAAATATTTACGAGAACTATCAGGTACTAAATACAAGTGCACAGGAAATAATCGCTCCGATAGGTTCTGCATGGCTCAGGGCTATTACGCAGGTTCCATCTGTAGATCTTTGGGGACCCGACGAGGCGCACCAGTCTATGGAAGGTAGCTACATAACAGCAGCTGTTATATTCAGCAGCATCTACAGGATGAATACAGAAACCGTAATGTTTGACAACGGCATGGATACTTCAATAGCCCGAAAGCTCCGCCGAATTGCATACGAAACTGTATCAGACAGTATAAAACCAACTAAGCTAAACAGCTTTATACCTACACTTACTTATACAGGCACTACCCTTACTGCACCTACCGGCTTTACCAAATACCAATGGTTTAAGAACAACACATTGATGGCGACAACTACCACCAATACATATACTGTAACCGCGGGTAGCAGCGATTGCTATCAGGTAATGGCAACAAATAATAATGGCTGCATACAACGCTCTGCATTGGTTTGCAAACCAACAACGGGAATTGATAATATATACGGTCAAGAGCAAATCACCATCAGCCCCAACCCGGCCAACGATTTTATAGTTGTAAACAACGTGAAAAACAACGAGCCGTTCAGCTATACCATTGCTTCACTTTCAGGTTCAGTAGTCATGAAAGGAAAAATTGATGCAGGCAATACACCAATTAATATCAGCCTACTCACAGCAGGAACATATTACATCTCAATCAATACAACTGATGAAATAAAGCATATCAGATTTATCAAAAAATAATCCCCCTCCCTTCTACAATACCCCGAATGCAGGTTTTATACCTGCATTTTTCATATATACCAAAATAGCATAACTGCTACTTGTATTCGCTTTTTCTCTCGCTTAAATTCTATTAACTTTGCTAACCTCCTGTCACAGGTATTCTTGAGTATTTTATTAGAAAAACACTAGCAAAATATAGGTTTCTTACGATGAAAGATTTTTCGTACGTGATGAGTTCACACCCTTCTTACATAGAGTCTATGTATAACGACTATGTAAAAGATTCTACAACTGTAGACCCTGAGTGGAAGAAGTTTTTTGAAGGCTTCGACTTTGCCGTATCAAAAGGCAATGGTAACGGCGGTGCTGCTGTTACTACCATCACAATCGATAAAACACCTGTCAGCAACGAACAGGTATCTAAAGAATTGAGCGTTTACCGCCTCATCCGCAGCTATTGGAAGCGCGGACACCTGGTGGCAACAACCAATCCTATTCGTCCTCGTAAAGACCGCAAACCTTTTCTGGCATTATCAGACTTCGGCTTGTCTGATGCTGACCTGAATACAGAATTTCATGCAGGCTCTTTTGCAGGTTTGGGTAAAGCCAAACTGAGCGATATCATAGCACGCCTCAAAAAACTCTATGCAGGCAATGTTGGTATAGAGTACACATACATCAACAATTACGATACCTGCATGTGGGTACAAGATGCCTACGAAAAAATGCAGGAACAGGAATTGACACTGACTGAAAAGAAACGCATTCTTGAAAAACTGAACGAAGGTGTAATCTTCGAGAAATTCCTGCACACAAAATACATCGGCCAAAAACGCTTCAGCCTTGAAGGTGGCGAAAGCACTATACCTGCTTTAGATACTATTATTAACAGCGCTGCCAACAGCGGCGTGAAGGAAGTAGTAATAGGTATGGCACACCGTGGCCGCCTGAATGTATTGACAAATACACTGCGCAAAACATACGAACAGGTATTCTCTGAGTTTGAAGGTAATATGCCGCCTGATACTACCATGGGTAGCGGCGACGTGAAATACCACCTAGGTTTCCGTAGCAATATCCAAACACCTGATGGCAAAGAAATCAATGTACAACTGACACCAAATCCTTCGCACCTTGAAGTGGTTGACCCGGTTGTTGCAGGTTTCTCGCGTGCAAAAGCAGATATTCTTTATAATAGTGCATACGACGAAGTATTGCCAATTTTGATACACGGCGATAGTGCAGTTGCAGGTCAGGGTGTTGTTTACGAACTGTTGCAGATGAGCAAACTACCGGGTTACAAAACAGGCGGTACCATACACTTCGTTATCAACAACCAGATAGGCTTCACGACAGACTTCGACGAGGCTCGCTCTGCAGACTACTGTACAAGCGTGGCATCAATGGTACAGGCTCCTGTGCTGCACGTAAATGGCGACGATCCTGAAGCAGTGGTAAAAGCTGCGAAACTAGCGGTTATGTATCGTCAGCAGTTCAATCAGGATATCTTCATTGATATGGTATGCTATCGTAAGCATGGCCACAACGAGGGCGATGATCCGAGCTTTACACAACCGCAACTGTACGATCTGATTAAGAAACATCAGAACCCGCGCGAAGTATATACAGAGTACCTGTTGAAAAACGGTACACCTGATGCACAAGATCTGGCAAAGGAAATGGAAAAACGTTTCTGGGACGACCTGCAACAAAGGCTTGACGAGGTAAAACAGAAAACTGTTCCTTACCAGATGCAGGCACCTGAAAAAGCATGGTCAGAACTGCGCCGCTCTACTTTCGAAGACTTTGACAAATCGCCTGAAACAGGCATCAGCAAAGAACGCGTAGAACAACTGTTCAATGCGTTGATGAATATTCCTGCAGACTTTAAACCGCTGCGTAAGATTCAGAAACTGATAGAAGAGAAAGTAAAACTATATCAGGAAAAAGGACAGCTCGACTGGTCAACAGGCGAACTATTGGCTTATGCAAGTTTGCTGACAGATGGCACTCCTGTTCGCCTTAGTGGTCAGGACGTAGAGCGCGGTACGTTCTCTCACCGTCATGCAGTGCTGCACGATGAATCAACCAATGCAGAATACAGCCGCCTTAGCAAACTGAGCGACAGTCAGGCTCAATTCCAGATATACAATTCACTGCTTAGTGAGTTTGCAGTATTGGGCTTCGAGTATGGTTATTCTATCGCCAATCCGAACGCACTTACTATATGGGAAGCACAGTTTGGCGACTTCGCAAACGGTGCACAAACAGTCATAGACCAGTACATAGCATCTGCAGAAACTAAATGGCAGAAAATGAGCGGTCTAGTTATGCTGCTGCCTCACGGTTACGAAGGCCAGGGTCCTGAACACTCTTCAGCTCGTCTGGAACGCTTCCTGCAACTGTGTGCTGAAAACAATATTATCGTTACCAACATTACAACGGCTGCCAACCTGTTCCACATGTTCCGCCGCCAGTTGAAATGGGATTTCCGCAAACCACTTATCAACTTCTCTCCTAAAGCAAACCTGCGCCACGTACGTGCATACTCTGCTATAGAAGACTTTACTACGGGTGGATTCCAGGAAGTGATAGATGATGCAAGCATAAAAACAGCAAGCAAAGTAAAACGCGTAGTGCTTTGTAGCGGTAAAGTCTACTTCGACCTGAGCGAAAAACAGATGGCCGACAACAGACAAGATGTTGCCATCGTTCGTCTGGAGCAGATATATCCTTTCCCTGCTAAACAACTGGCAGAACTGCGTGCTAAGTACAAGAAAGCAGAATGGGTTTGGCTGCAGGAAGAACCATATAACATGGGCGCACTCGGCTTCCTGAAAATGCAGGAAGAAGAAGCTGTGACTAAATACTTCAGCCGTCCTGCTGGTGCAGCAAGTGCAACAGGTTACAGCAAAATGCACGCTAAAGAGCAACAAGCACTCATAGACAAAGCATTCGACATTTAAAGAAAAACAATTATACAACACACAAAACAGGGCTAATTAGCCCTGTTTTTGTTTTAATTCTACTAGTAATAAGGCGCTTTTATATTATTTTTGCCGCACACCTGATATTGATATGGAAGACTTGAAATTAACGCTTAAGCAACAAATCATCGAATCGCTGAACCTGCAAGGCATGACACCTGCGGATATTGATGATAACGCTCCTTTGTTTGGCGATGGTCTGGGACTGGACAGCATCGACTCTCTGGAGCTGATGGTATTGCTGGAGCGTAACTACGGCATCAAAATTGAAGACGCACGCGAAGGCCGTAAAGTGCTGGAATCTGTAGCTTCTATGGCTGCATACATCGAGCAAAATCGCAAAATATAACAGCCGCACCGCATGGCGGAAAAAATAGTAGTTACATCGCTGGGAATCCTGTCTGCTTTGGGAAACGGCACAGATGAAAATCTGCAGTCGCTGTTGTCCCTGAAAAGTGGCGTGCATACCCCAACGCTGTTACAAAGCATACACGCCCATGAGTTTCTCATGGGCGAAGTTGCATATAGCAACGATGAGCTATCTGCCATGCTGGGCCTGCCTACGGGCAATAATGGTTATACCCGCACATCGCTGCTGGCACTTGTTGCCATGCAGGAAGTAATGAAAGGTATAGACAAAAACTTGCTGCAAAGCGAAGGCTTTGCCTACATCAATGCCAATACGGTTGGCGGTATGTGTGCGGTTGAAGATTTATATCCCGAATTTATTTCTGATAAGCAAGAGGGCGATTTCCTGAAGTACGTTGACACGCTTGACTGTGCCGAGAGTACACAAAACGTGGTTGACTATTTCGACATTCATCCGTTTACGGCTACCATCAGCACTGCCTGTTCATCATCTGCCAACGCCATTATTCTTGGTGCCAGGATGATACAACACGGTATTGTGAAACGTGCCATTTGTGGTGGTTGCGATGCCTTGAGCCGTTTTACACTCAATGGTTTTCACTCTTTGAAGAATGTAGACAAGCAACCTTGTCGCCCGTTCGATAATACACGTTTTGGCCTAAATCTGGGAGAGGCTGCAGGCTACCTGTTGCTGGAAACAGAGAAGTCTGCCAAAGAACGTGGCGCAGAAATACTTGCAGTATTATCGGGCTATGGCAATACTAACGATGCCTACCACCCCACTGCACCATCTCCTAATGGCGACGGTGCATACAATACCATGCAGCTTGCACTTAGCAATGCAGGTTTGCAACCACAAGACATCAGCTACATCAATGCTCACGGTACTGCTACCATCAATAACGATGCAGCAGAGGGCAAAGCGATAGAGCGTTTGTTCGAAAATAACATCCCACTGTTCAGCTCTACAAAACCTTATACAGGACACACGTTGGCCGCAGCAGGCAGTATAGAAGCCATCTTCAGCATATGGGCATTGCAACAACAAAAAGCATGGCCTAATATGAATTTCACTACACCGATGGAAGATGTAAGTGTTCGTCCAGTTACTACACTTACAGATGCTGCCATCAACCATGTTATCAGCAATTCATTTGGCTTTGGTGGCAATAACGTTTCATTATTATTCAGCAAGGCATGATGAAACCTGTATACATATCAGCTGCTGCAGCATTATCTCCTCAAAACAGTTTTGATGCAGATACACTTTTGCCCGATGTTATTAGTAGCGATAATGGCAAGCTATTTGTAAAAGACACAGACTATTCAAAATTCATCAACCCTGTTGCCATCCGCCGTATGAGCCGTATGCTGAAAATAGGCATCAGCACAGGCATAAAGGCTGTACAACTTTCGGGTGCTGAAAAACTGGATGGCATTATAACAGGTACTGGACGTGGCAGCATGCGCGATATGGAACTTTTTCTCGGCGATATGATACGCTTGAAAGAAGAAGCACTAAACCCTACTTACTTTATACAAAGCACCTACAACAGTGTTAACGGTTGGCTGGCTATGCAGACAAAATGCACAGGCTACAACCAGACGTACGTACATCGTGGCCACTCTTTCGAGATGTCTTTGCTGGATGCAAAAATGCTATTACACGATGCTACAGAACCGCAAACATATCTGGTAGGATGTCTGGATGAAATGACAGATGATTACTTCATCGTTAAGAGTAAAATAGGCTACTGGAAAAAGGCACTACCAAACAGTCTGCAACTATTGCAACACAGCAATACGCAAGGCAGTATTGGCGGAGAAGGGGCTGCATTCTTTACTATCACCAACACAAGTGCAAACAGCATTTGCAGTGTAGAGCAATTGAAAATGCTGCAAAAACCAACTGCTGCATTTGTACAGGAAAATATCGATAGCATATTATCTGCACATGGTATGAAGCTGAAAGATATTGATGTAGTACTGTGCGGCATGAGTGGCGATGCTCGTTTTCAACCATTGTACACACCAATACTTGAAAACACCACAGCACACACTACTGTAGCAGCATTCAAACACCTTTGCGGCGAATATGACACCAGCACCGGATTTGCTATGTGGCTGGCTACAAAACTATTTCAGGAACAATCAACACCTGAAGTATTGATTCAAAAGAAAGGCATCAACCCTGCCATCAATAATATTCTGATTGTAAATCACTACACACTGAATAGTGCAAGTGTAGTGTTGATGAAGAAAAGCTAATTCTCTTTTTTCTCTGCACTTTTCTCTTTTGGAGAAAACATCCATACCACTGTCATGATAATACTAAATATGACTGCCTCAACAATTTTCTTGCCTGTAATCACAGTTGCAAAATTCACAAGACCCCTTACTTCCACACATTCTATCAGATAACCTGTAATCAGGTAAGCAACTAAAACAACTATAAAGTATGTGAAACGTTTCATTTCCCCAGGCCATTAAAGAAATCAGATAGCACCGACTGCCATTACTTCTGTAGGCGTAGGGTTACCACCTTCTTTTTCAAGCGATATGGCAAATGCCTGTCCACCTTTTACCTGCATTGGTATTTTATACATCATACCTGCATTGGCTACAAGGTTATTATCTATCACACCCATACTTACAGGTTTGCCATCCTGTATCACCCACAGTTGGTATTGCTTACCTTTTTCAGGCATTGGCATGGCATGTATGGTCAGGTAAGATTCTCCTGTTACTTTGCTCCAGAACATCATGCCCGTCATTTCTTTACCGGGCTGCATACTACGCATCACTACCGTTTTCATAGAAGTATCTACCAGCATATCACGGCCTTTCTTGTACTCGGCCAGTACTTGCTGCTGCGATACCTTCAAAGAATCCATCTGCGATGTCATCTGGGCAATTTCTTCTTTCGTCTTATTCCGTTGCGAAAGGAGCATAAAGTTGGTAAGCACACTTACACCTACTGCCGCCCAAACAGCAGCACGCTGCCATGATGGACGTGCAGTTGCTGCCGGCGGAGCAAACTCTACAACTTTAGGTTGTGGTTTAGCTTCCTGTGCAGGTTGTGGCTCGGGTACCTCTTGAGGCGCAGATTGTTGCTGTATTGCATTCCATATCTGCTGCTGCATATGTGCAGGTGGCTCCTCGGCATTAGCTTCGGCAAAAGATTGCATAGCCGCTTCAATAGCAGCTATCTCTTTAGCCAGCTCAGGATACATCACCATATCAGCCTCTACCGCCGCACGCTCACCCTCTGTGAGTGCGCCCAGCACATAAGCTTCTAAGATGCCCGATTCTATGTATTCCTTTATATTCACTTTTACTAATTACTATTATAATATTCTCTTAACGACTGCATGGCAGCACGCATACGGGTTTTTACCGTGCCCAACGGTATTTCAAGGGTTCTTGCAATCTCATCCATTGTGAAACCTTTGAAGTAAGCAAGACTGACAATTGTCTGGTGTTCAGGCTTTAATGCCGCCACCGCTTCCTTCAATCCTATTGTATCTGTCGCCTGCTCCGTCTTCATGCCCTTCTGTACATTATATACGGCATCTTCTCCTGTCTGGATTTTAGATTTCATAATTTCACCCTTCGAGCGCAGCTTGTCTATAGCAGCATTGCGGGCTATGTTAATCATCCATGTATATATCCTGCCCTTCTCCGTACTGTACTGGCCTATATTGTTCCACACTTTCACAAACACATCCTGCAATACATCCTGTGCTGTTTGCTCATCTGTCACTACTTTACGAATAACGCCATACAACACTCCTGCATAGTTTTTATACAGGTAGTTGAAGGCATCCTGGCTTTGTTGCTTCAGCAACACAACCAGTTCTTCTTCGCTATATGTTAGTGCAGGTGCCAATCAGTTTCAGATGTCTAAAAGTATCGATTATTTGCTAAAAACCATGCGGTAATCAGTTCTGATTTTACCCGCGCTTATGTCATCCAGTTTTTTCTTTATCAGGCGGCGTTTCAGCATCGGCAGATAATCTATAAACAGTTTACCTTCTATGTGGTCGTATTCGTGCTGTATAACACGTGCCGTAATACCATCAAATTCTTCTTCGTGTTCCTGAAAGTTCTCGTCCATGTAACGCATCTTTACTTTAGGCTGACGCATTACATCTTCACGCACTTTAGGAATACTCAGGCAGCCTTCGTTATACGCCCAAGGCTCACCACTCTCATCTACTTTATGTGCATTGATGAAAACCTTTTTGATAGGTTTTTCATTGGGATATTCTTTCTTGTCTTCATCATCAAAATTCTCTACAATTTGCACAGTATCAACCACAAACAAACGTATAGGGCGATTGATTTGCGGTGCTGCAAGGCCCACACCATTAGTATGGTACATGCTCTCCCACATATCTGCAATCAGTTTTTTCAACTCAGGGTACTCAGCCGTTATATCATCACATACCTTCCTCAAAACAGGATGCCCGTATGCTACAATCGGTAAAACCATATCGATTTTTAAATTATAAGCCGCAAAAGTACGAATTAGCCGCGGCTTTCAAGGTATTCACGCAAAATGATGACCGCGGCGATACTATCTACGAGTTCTTTCCGCTCACGGATTTTCTTTTTCAGCCCCATTTCTGCAATTGCCTGCGATGCCATGCGCGATGTCATGCGCTCGTCCCATGTTACAACAGGCATATCGGGGAATACATTCTTAAATTTTCCTATAAATTTCTCTACCAGAGGGGTAGCATCGGTAGGTGTATCGTCAAAATTCAGGGGGTAGCCTATTACAATCATTTCAACAGGCTCGGCAGCTATGTACTTTTTCAGCCAGCCTATCAGCTCTCCTGTTTCTACGGTATCAACAGCCGTGGCTATTATTTGTAAAGGGTCTGTAGCCGCTACACCTGTGCGCTTCTTCCCATAATCAAGTGCTACTATCCTGCCCATATTATATTTGATTCTTCCAGATTTTCAGGATAACGGTACCCATTCGCTTCATAATCTCGGCCTCTGTACGCTTCAGTTCCATTTGCTTTTTTACCAGTGCCATGATGCGTGGCTGCTCTGTTTCTGTCGCCAATCTGTTGAGCAATTGTGCCTGCATCATTTTCAGGTTCTTTACTTCAAAATATGCCAACGAGCTGTCCACTTCGTTAATGTAATTCATATCGCCATGCACGGCTTCAATGCCATAAATATCTTTCCAGTTGTGGCTAATGTCTGTACGCACATATAACACACTCGATATTATATCCAGCACATCCTTACCGGTATTATTCACCACATATTGCACATCGGGCGGATGGCCATGTGTGTTGAGATACTTGTAATAGTCATCAAATATCCTTCGTGCCAGCTCGTTCTCTATCAGGTCAGGATCCACCGTCTGATGCACTTTATCTGCCACGTTGGTAAAGTCAGGTATTTCCTTAGCACCATGCTCCAGCAATACCCTTATCAGCTCCCACTCCTGCTGCACATTGGCCTTTACCTTCTGCACATAATCTACAGGCTCATTCTCTGTATTTATCTGGCCAGGGTCTGTAGTAGGTGCTGCAGCAGCTTTGTTGCGTTCCTGTTGTTTCTGGTCGTTCTCTACCCGCTCGCGGATGTATTTGTTTACCAGATTTACCAGTTTGGTTTCATCAACCTGCAAGCGCCTTGCAGCCTCGCGTATATAATAATCCTGTAAGGAAAAATCTTCTGCTTTATCAATACGGGCTACGCTTTCGGCAATCTCATTTACCAGTTTCGATTTGCGCACGGGGTCGTCGCCCACCTCTTTCATACCTACTTCCATACGGAAGTTGATAACATCCTGCTTGTGCTCTTTTACATATTCACGAAAGCCATGCTCGCCATTCTTTTGTATAAAGCTGTCAGGGTCTTCACCTTCGGGCAGCAATACCAGCTTTACATTAAAGCTCTGGCCCAATGCCATATCCAAACCACGCAGTGCAGCTTTCACACCTGCTGCATCACCATCATACAGTATCGTCAGGTTGTGCGTTAGCTGACCAATCAACCTTAGCTGACCCTCTGTAAGCGAGGTACCGCTACTTGCCACTACATTCTCTACACCTCCCTGGTGCAGCGATATCACATCGGTATAACCCTCTACCAGAAAACACTCATCCTGCTTGCTGATGGCATTGCGGCTCTGGTACATACCGTACAACACACGGCTTTTGTTATACAACTCATTCTCCGGCGTGTTGATGTATTTCGGCGCACGGTCGTTGGTCTTCAGTATTCTTGCACCAAAGCCCAACACACGTCCCGTCATACTTTGTATAGGGAATATTACCCTGCCACGATAAATATCGTAGAAGCCACGCCCGCTATTTTTTACTAGCCCTGCTTTTTCAAGCAGTTCGGCATTATAGCCTTTCTTCTGTGCAGCCTGATAAAAAGCCTCGCCGCTTTCAGGGTTGTAACCAAGCCTGAATTTTTCTATTATCTCTTTGGTAAAACCTCTTTGTTTGAAATAGCTGCCACCTATCGTTTGCCCCTCTTCTGTTTGCAGCAATGTATCGTTGAAGTATTGCGCCGCATATTCATTCAATATGCGCAACGCTTCTTCTGCAAGCTGCATTTGCTGCTGCTCAGGAGAGCGCTCTGTTTCTTCCAGCTTTATCTTGTAGTAATCTGCCAGCCAACGGATAGCTTCGGGGTAGGTAAGCTTTTCATGCTCTTGCACAAAACTCACCACATTACCACCCTTACCACAGCCAAAGCATTTATACAAACCTTTGGTACCCGATACGGTAAATGATGGCGTCTTTTCGTTGTGAAAAGGACAGTTGGCTATATAGTTTATCCCACGCTTTTTGAGGCGCAAAAACTGGCCGATCACCTCAACGACGTCGGCGCGGTTCATTACTTCCTGTATGGAGGCGGGAGAAATCATACTGTAAAGTTAGTCAAAAGCCCCAACCCCTAAAGGGGCTAAGTAAGATATAAAACTTCCCTATATAGAGTTAGGGGTTAATACGTCAAACTTGTGGTAAACTTCACCCTTTCGCGCTTCTTAGTAAACACATGCCAGTTTCCGTCATATTCTATATACGACGGTACCATTTTGCCATGGGCATGCGTCATGCGCACTTTCATCCGCACATCAAAATCGTACACCCCTGCACGGTAAGACAATGAATAGTCTCGCGCTACAATGCTATAATCCGATTTGCGGAACCATGTAGTCAGGTCGTCATATACCACATCCCTTTCATAGCCTTTCTTAGGCACAGCCCTGAAAACATAACACGCTTCACCACCATACTCCTGCGACGATAGTTTGAAGTCGTACATCTTTGCGATATCAGGTTCAAATATGGCACTCTTATCACCCATCAGCGGCACACCCGTTACTCTACTACCCGGGTTGAACATCAATTGCTTCAGCTTATAGCTGTTACTTTCATTTTTGCTGCCACCTACTTTTTGTATGCCACCCGTTACATAATCGTCCTCACCACATTTTTTGCCTTGTGTAAAGAACAGGTAAGCATATAGTTCTGCAGTGTAATAATTGTATTGTCGTTTTCTCTTGTAAAAATCGCCTGTTGTTTTTTCTTCCAACACCTGCATGGTACGGCATCCGTTGGCGCGTATCTGTTTTGTCTTGCTGTAGAGCGATGCCTGTATGCCGTTCTTATTATTGTACACTCGAATATCGTTCGTGGCATTCCAGGTAAGCACATGCAGGCTGCGGAAAGCCTTGTAAAAAGTTGTATCTGTCTTTACTCTCTTAATAAACCCCTGCACATCCCACCCCTTGCGCACTGCCTTCACCACTACATCGTCCATCTTGATAGGCAGCCTGAAAATACTGGTATCTTTTTGCGCAAAAGACACAGCACTGCAAACAATCAATATCAGGGTTAAAACACTACGCATTTTCTCTTGCTTTCAGTAAAGCCTCTGCTACTATCATATCCTCTGGCGTTGTTACTTTAATATTGCTGCGTTCACCTTGCACCAGATACACATTATCTCCGTAAGCCTCTACTACCGTAGCCTCGTCTGTAAATGCTGCCTGATATTCCTGTGCAAATGCAGGTAGTATCACTTCTGCTTTAAATGTTTGCGGTGTTTGAATAATGCGCATCTGTTCTCTGTCTATAGGGCGGCTGTCTTCATCTTCCAATATACGCATACTGTCTGCAACGGGGATGGCAGGTATGGCACTGCCTTTATCTACAGCCTGCTCATAGCAGCGGTGTATCAGTTCTGTTGTTGCCAACGGGCGCACACCATCATGTACAAATACAATGCTGTCTGCATCTACAACCTTCAGTCCGTTCTGCACACTGTGGTAGCGTGTTTCTCCACCAGCAACTATTGTTATATCTATTCTTTCAGGAAAAGATTGCAGCACCATCTGTGCATAGCTAAGCTGGTCTTGCGGTAGTACAAGTACCAATTGCATATCTGCATACGCATCAGCGAATGCTTTGATGGTATGATACAAAATCGGATGCCCGTTCAGTGGCAAAAACTGCTTAGGTACAGCACTGCCCATGCGTACACCTTTACCTCCTGCTACTATTACTGCATATTTCTTCATAGATACAGCCACAAAAAAACAGTATATAATTTACACAACAAAGAAAAAGCCCCGCTGTGCGGGGCTTCATATCTAAAAAGCATTTATTATTTCACTTCCTGCATGAGCTTCCTTACAATCGGAGATATTATAATCAGCAATATACCTGCTACCAGCGCGTATATCCCCAATTGCTTGTAACCGTCTGTATAAGAAATCAGCTTTTCTGTAAGGCTGGCATTTTCATTGGTTGTTGCCATACCCGCACCCAGCAAACCGGCTGCATATTGCCCGTATGCACTGGCAAGGAACCACATACCCATCATTACACCCCACAGTTTTTTAGGTGCAAGCTTCGTCATCAGCGATAAGCCAATCGGAGAAAGACACAACTCACCGAATGTGATAATCAGATAAGCCAGTGTAAAAATATCCAACGATGTTTTACCATCAGGACCTGCAAAGAAACGAGTTGCATAGAACGTATAGAATGCTGCAGCAAGGAATAAAAAGCCCAGACCAAATTTCACTACAGAGTTTGGCTCTACTTTTTTCTTCGCCATCCACACCCATAGCAAACCAACTACTATACTAAACACAATTACGAAAACTGAGTTAGCACTATTGTTTACTACATTAGGATCTATACCTGGCACACCCAGCAGTTTGTCATTCAGGTTGTACAAGGCAAACAGACTCAGCGAACCACCACTCTGTTCAAAAAACGCCCAGAAGAAAACAGAGAACACAATGAACACCAATGCAGCAATCATTTTCTTTCTTTCTGCACCCGTAAGCTTTGTCATTTCATATACCAGATACAATAACGTCAATGGTCCGATTGTATACATGAAATAGTCTGTATACTCTGTCTTGCTTACCATTATCAATATCAATGGCATAACCGCCAGCGAACCTATGAATGTAGCTATCTCATACGCTTTTCTTTTACCGGGTACATAATCCCTCAGCGGAGACAGACCTATAGGCCCCATGCTTTTTTGTGTGAATACAAACGTCAGCAAGCCTATCATCATAACAACACCTGCAGATGCAAATGCCAGATTCCAGGAATGGTATTTACCCAGATACACACACACCATACCACCAAAGAAGGCACCTATATTGATACCCGAATAGAACAAGCCGAAACCTGCATCCCTGCGGGTATCGCCTGCACGATACAGTTCGCCCACCATGGTAGAAATATTCGGTTTGAAGAAGCCCGTACCAACAATGGTAAAACAAGTACCTATATAAAAGAATTCAGTAGGATTGGCAGCAATAATAAAGCTACCTGCTATCATCAGTATGCCACCCCAAAAGAGCGATTTGCGGAAACCCAGTATTTTATCTGCAAACAAACCACCTATAAAAGTGAATGCATAGATGAAAGCCTGAATCGCACCATACTGCAGATTGGCTGCTTTTTCGTCAATCATCAGTTGGGTAACCATGAATACGGTAAGCATACCGCGGAGGCCGTAGAAACAAAATCGTTCCCACATCTCTGTAAGGAACAGGTACCAAATCTGCTTGGGGTACTTACCCTTAAAATCCTGTATCTCTTCTAACGTCAGGTTTTCAGACATATACTCGTTTTAGTTATTGTTATTAACGCACCAAAATAAACTTTATTTCTGATTAACGCTTTTTCTACCCCCTTGCTATAAAAAGAAGCCACCTCATTGAGAGGTGGCTTCCTGTATGAATAGATTAAGATTGTTTAGCTAACGCCGTGCATCATTTTTTGCAGCTTCCTGCAAAGAACAAACAGTATAATTGCTGCTGCACCTGAGAAGCCTACAAATATCATGAAGTACGTGTACAGACCGTCTATTTCCATGCCTAAGAAATTAGGGTGTGTTGCAGATTTAGGATCAGGATACAACGCACTCATTGTACCTGCCAATTTGTTACCTGTCGCAATAGCTAGGAACCATACACCCATCATCAATGATGTGAACCTGCCCGGAGTCAGTTTATTTACCATAGACAAACCAATAGGGCTCAGGAACAGTTCACCCACTGTATGCAGGAAGTACAAGCCAGTCAGCCATATCATACTTGCACCAGCAGCAGGAATGCTTTTTGAACCCATTGCTATAAACAAATAACCGAATGCCAAAAATGCCAGACCAAGCGATTGCTTATAAGGTGCTGCAGGGTTGATACCTTTTTTAGCAAGCCTTACCCATATTGCACTGATAATTGGAGCAAGCAATATGATGAAACCAGCGTTAAAGCTTTGGAAATAGCTTGCAGGCATTTCAAAACCAAAAATATGACGGTCTGTCTGGTTAGCAGCGAATGCAGTCAAAGACGCACCTGCCTGTTCAAAACACATCCAGAAGAATATCACGAATATCATAATGATAATGATAACCCACAGCTTATCCTTTTCAATTTTAGTAAGCGACTTGTCTGTTATGATTACGAATGGTGCTACCAGCGTCATACCATATATCAGAGACCCCCACATATCTACACCAAAACCAAAATGGATGATAGAGAATGCGGCAATAATACCACCTATCAGTATTACCAATTGTTGCGTACTGAAGCTACCATCGCTAGGTTTTGCAGGCTTTTCACTCGCAATACCTGTTTCTTCATCGCCACCCAGAGGTGCGGCATCCATCAGCTTATTCGGGCCTACGCCTAATTGTTTGCCATCAGGGCCAACAACGTATTTATCCTTTGTCAGGTAGAATATAACAAGGCTCACCAGCATACCTATACCAGCCGCAAGGAAGCCCCATTTGAAATCTACTTTCTCGCCAAGATAACCACATACCAGTGGCGCTAAGAACGCACCTGCATTGATACCCATATAGAAGATAGTATATGCAGCGTCTTTCCTGCTGTCACCATCTTTATACAACTGACCAACCATTGTTGAGATATTCGGTTTGAAAAAACCATTACCGAATATCAGAAATGCCAAACCTGTCCACATCAAGGTAATAGCAGTTCCTTTATCTGCACTATGTGCAGCAGCAGCAGAGAAGAACATAATGAACTGCCCCAATGCCATCAATAAGCCACCCACAAATATTGACTTTCTGTTACCCCAGTACCTATCCGCAACATAACCACCAATTAGTGGAGTCAGATACACCAACCCTGTATAAGTACCATATACATTACCTGCTTCAGAAATACCTGCCTGCTCGTTACCAAACAGCATAGTAGTCATGTACAGGAAAAATATAGCTCGCATACCGTAGTAGCTGAACCTTTCCCAAAACTCAGTCGCAAAGAGTACATACAGCCCCTTAGGGTGGCCTTTTTGTTCACTCATAATTATCGTTTTAAAAATAGATTAGTGTCGAAAGATAGTAAAATTTGCCAGTGCTGAAAGCCCCTGAAACGAAAAATACCGCATGAAGCGGTATTTTCTCTTTATCTGACAACTATTATTAATGCAGGTTTTTCTCTTTCATGATGCTGTTCAGCCACTTCAATACGATAAATGCTAGCACGGTTGCTATCATCAGCAGCATACAGTTGAAGAGGAAGAAATCGCCCTTATCTGTATAGTCGTACCACTTACTTGCCAGCACGCCAGACATTTTATTACCTATCGAGGTAGAAAGGAAGAAGCCACCCATCATCAGTGCCGTCAGCCTTGGCGGACTTAACTTTGATACCAGCGATAATCCCATCGGGCTCAGCAACAGTTCGCCCACCGTTATCACCCCATAACAACCTATCAGCCACATAGGCGATACCTTCACTGCACCATTACTGCCAACACCCACAGCCCACACCATTACAAGGGTTGAAAGAGCCGATATTAAAAGGCCGAATGCAATTTTGGTTGCGGTAGATGGTTCTTTCTTCCGCCTGTTCAGCATGGCAAAGAAACCTACTACTACAGGTGTAAGCAGTACTACCCAAGCAGGGTTGATGGACTGGAACAATTCTGTACTTGCCAGATAAACCGGTTCATCATCCTTTGGCATTTTATCAGGCGGCTGATTGCGGAAGTACACATCTCTGCCCCATTCTTTCTGCACTTTGCCATCCACTTTTACTGCTTGGTATTGTACATCATATTTCGTAACAGAGTCAAGTTTACTCGGCATTGTTTCTACTTGATATAATGCGCGTGCAGGCTTCTCTATAGCAGCCGGCACTTCACGGTCTGTATAGTATTTAGCCCAACGTGTCAATGCGGTACCATTTTGCTTAAACACAGCCCAAAAAGCCGCACTCAATGCAAATATCACCAGCAATGCCGCTATCGGGCGCTTATCTACCTTATTTGCCCTTACCCACAGCGACACGTAGAATATTACCACCGGTATCGCCGCCGCTATAAAGCCATCTGTACTGTCACTGCCTAAAATATTTCCCGGTATCATCCAGCCAAGTACACCTGCTATGATAGCTGGCAAAAACACCACACCAAATACCTGTCCCATACTTGCATCGCCTTTTTCTACAGGCTTCAGTACGTCTGCATGTTTTATATGCTTCAGCCCGAATGAGAATACCACCAGACCTATCAACATACCTATACCTGCCGTAGCAAATGCTGCCGACCAGCTATATTTATTGCGCATGAAGGCTGCTATGATTGGACCGAGGAATGCACCTATGTTAATACCCATATAAAACAGGTTGTAACCGCTGTCTTTTCTTGCTTTGTATTCTTCGGTAGAGTACAGATTACCCAACAGGGTAGATATATTTGGCTTGAAGAAACCGTTACCTATGATAATGATGGCTACAGATATGTAGAATGTATTGATATTGTGCAGTGCCAGCCCCAGATAACCTAATGCCATCAGCAAGCCACCTACATATACAGATTTTATATAACCGAATTTTCTGTCTGCCAAAAAACCGCCCAGGAATGGTGTCAGATAGGTAAATGCGATGAATGTACCAAATACATCATCAGCCATTTTATCGGGTATGGCGAGGCCGTTTTTCACATCTATCATATAGAGGACAAAAATGCCCAGCATCAGGTAGTAGCCAAATCGCTCCCACATTTCTGTAAAAAACAAAAACGGCAACCCCTTCGGGTGCTTTTTCTCATTCGTCTGTTCCATTAAGTTTCGATACTTTTGCGGTCTCAAGATAGTAAATAACAATACATCACAATGTCATCTTACAATATACTGCTGTTAGGCTCGGGCGGACGCGAAAATGCACTAGCGTGGAAAATGCGCCAAAGTAAGCTTTGCAAAGAACTGTTCATAGCACCTGGCAACCCCGGCACCGCACAATTGGGCAGCAATCTTAATATACCGGTGTCTGATTTTGAAGGCATTAAACAGGCTTGCATAGAAAACAATATCGATATACTTGTTCCCGGTCCGGAAGACCCGTTGGTAAATGGCATTTACGATTTCTTTAAAAGTGATGATGCACTGAAACACATCATCGTTGCAGGTCCGTCTAAAGAAGGTGCACAGTTGGAAGGCAGCAAAGCCTTCTCCAAGAAATTCATGGAGCGCCACAATATACCTACTGCTGCCTACCGCGAGTTTACAGAAGAAAACTTTGATGAAGGTGTTACATACCTGCGTCAGCACAGCCTGCCGATTGTACTGAAGGCCGACGGGCTTGCTGCAGGCAAAGGTGTGGTAATAGCACAAAGCCACGATGAGGCTGTTGAGGCTTTCACTACCATGATAAAAGAAGCGCAGTTTGGCGATGCAAGCAAAAAAGTAGTAGTAGAG
Source organism: Chitinophagales bacterium (assembly GCA_017303395.1). Taxonomy (GTDB): domain Bacteria; phylum Bacteroidota; class Bacteroidia; order Chitinophagales; family Chitinophagaceae; genus Polluticoccus. The sequence goes on along the minus strand of JAFLBN010000017.1, from coordinate 36,371 downwards.
CAATTCCTCACGGGTATTGAGCTTTCTGTTTTCGCATTTACAGATGGCAAAAACTATGTACTGCTACCGGAAGCTAAAGACTACAAACGTATTGGTGAAGGTGATACAGGACTGAACACAGGTGGCATGGGTGCAGTATCTCCCGTACCGTTTGCACAGGGCGATTTCATGAACAAAGTTGTGGAACGCATTGTGAACCCAACCATCAACGGACTGGCTGCTGAAAACATCGTTTATTACGGCTTTGTATTCTTTGGCCTCATCAATGTTGGCGGCGATCCTTATGTGATAGAATACAACTGCCGCATGGGCGATCCGGAAACGGAAGTTGTAATGCCGCGTCTGGAAAACGATTTTGTAGAGATGATAGTGAAAATGGGCGAAGGCAAACTGAATGAAATAACTGTGCAACACGATAAGCGTGCGGCATGTACCGTAATGCTGGTATCAGAAGGCTATCCTGGTTCTTATCCTAAAGGCAGGGTAATGACAGGCTTTGATAAAGTGCAGGGCTCTACCCTCTTCCATGCAGGTACGACCAACAAAGACGGCGAAGTAGTAACAAGCGGCGGCCGTGTAATAGCCATCACATCTTACGGCAATACTATACAAGAAGCATTAGCTACAAGCTACCAGAATGCCGAACATATCGAATACGCAGGCAAATACTATCGCCGCGATATCGGTTACGAATTCAAATAATAAATCAGGTATTAATAAACCATTACTCCGTCAGGGTTGTAGGTTCTCCTCAGAGAATCTATAACCCTTGCAGAGTCTGCCCTGCGTGTAGATACAGGTATCAGGATATAGTACGTGCTCGAATCTTCGGCAACCAGTTCTGCCTTGTGCCCATACCCTCTCAGTCTGTTCATGCGTTTTTCAGCACGGGCACGTTCATCGTATGTATTGATGATAACTTTAAAATTAGATGCAGGCCCTTTGTCTGCAGTTTGCACTGCAGGTGCCATTGGCACAGGTTCTACACCCATCGTTTCCGTACTGTCTATAGCAGTAGCAGTATCCACCACAGGTGCAGCTTGTTGAGATATGGTATCTGCTGGTGCAGGCACTGTCATTGGTTGCTGTACAGGTGTTGGTGTGTTCACACCTACTTTCAGTATGTTTTTAGCTACATATACCACGCCTGCTATCAGTGCCAGCAGTATCAATACAAAAAGTATCACCCTGCCCCAGTTCATACCACCTTTTTTCTCGTCTTCCATCGGCGGATATTGATACGCCGGTGTTGGTTGTTGTGGTGGCGGAGCCATTTGCGCAGGTGCAGCGTATGCAGGTGGTGCCTGTTGTTGCTCTGCATATCCGCCGGGCTGTGCCATTCCTGCCGTAGCAGTGCGGCGTGGCAGGCTTTTTTCTGCAGGTATTGGCGGTGGTGTCAGCAACAACTGTGGTGCTGTAGCAAACTGCAGTTTACCGTTTACTTCAAAAAAGCTGCCTATTGCAGGTATCAATACCTCTTTGCCTGCCTGTATATCGGCCATAGCAGCAGCAACATAGTCTTTCAGTGCACTGCCTGCTTTCGATATACTTATCTGCTCGTTGGTAGCTATAAAGTTCGATAACGAGTCATCAACGGTATTCACGGGCACTACAACTACCTCACTTACACCGGGTACAAGATTCCGCCCATCGTAAGATGCAGGCTTGCGCCTCATCTCAATACTGCCCAGCCCGTGTATATAACAGCTCTGGTTTTTGAGTAAGTATAGCCCTATGTATTTTGCAATATCCATTGATGATGTTCCGAAATCGGCTGTAAAATAACTAAATAGGTTTAAAATTTAAGGCGCACCCCGCCGAATATGTTAAACCCGTATGCCCTGTAGCCGTACCAACGCTCATATTGATTATTAAATATATTATTTACCTGCGCAAAAGCACTCAACCTGGGCACAAAACTATATTCTGCCCCTGCTCCCATATCAAACACGATTGGCAGCTTTATGCTGCGGTTGCCATTGTCCAATGCGTACATGCCATCCATTACCGTCAGATAGCCCGTAACAAGCAATTGTGGTATTGGCCTTACAGACAAGTCAGCATTCAGCCTCAAAGATGGTTCATGCCATGCATACCTGTTCATATCGGCATCGTAAGTTGTGAATATGATGCTACCACCCACAGAAAGCGTTTGCCCTACTGTGTAGCGCAGCCCACCCTGCAATGAAACAGCATTTACCTTATCATATACCACATTCAGCAGTTTTTTATCTGTTGCGGTATCGTTGATGAACAGCGGCATATTGCCATATTGCCACCAAGACACCCTGCCGCTTACAGTTATATGTCTGCCTACATTTGTTTGCAAACTACCATACACTTCATCCGTATGTGTTTGAGCCACACCCTTAGCAACTGTCATATATGGGTTAATAGTAGAAAGCTGCTCGAATGTATTTTGCCTCAGCCTGCCATCCCAACCAAGTGAAAAAAGCATTTGCGATTTACGTATCAGCCTGAAACTGACATTCATATCAGGCAGCACATAAAAGGTATTCATAGCACCCAATGTTGGCGTCAACCCTATACGCGTAGCAAACACCCCTTTTTTGAAATCGATGGTTGGCGCTATCTGCACATAGTTATTAGGCTTGTTTGAATTTGCCAATGAGTTCTCCATTTTAGAGAATGCTCCGTTCAGTGCTATGCCTAGTTTCAACGAAGTATCTACTGTATAGGTAAATGGCAGTTTTGCAATGATGTTATATTCCGATGCGTCAAAGCCTGTAACAGTGTTGAGGTAATATGTACGCAGATTAACTGATGGATGATAGCTCAGTGCCTTGTCCTCGTTTCTGTTCTTTGCATCTATCGTCACATTCGCTCCCCATAATGTTCTGCCTGTTTGGTCGCTGGTATAATTCAGCACATTATGGTCATATCCATACAGGTAGAACCTGTTATACTGTACACCAAGCCCTGCATGCCACAGCAGGTTATCACCTTTTATGTATGCATCTGCATCCACACCCGTTAGTGATGATTTCTGGTATTTCAAACTACCTGCTTGCGACAAGTGGCGAATATTCAGTACCGAATAATAGTTATATCCTTTCAATGCAGTAATACCTGCGTCCAGCAATATAGTAGACAAATTACCACCACCAAGCTTCAAATAGTTAACCAGTTTATCAGTCATTGTATCCTTGCCCAATGCAAGCGGCCTCAATGGCAGTGCATTGTAAGAGTAATACAAACTCTGCGGAGGCACATCATAGTTCATCGCCACCAGCGATGTATCTACAGGCGGCAGGTCTGCATGCAATTCAGGCTTCACTGCCTGCTTTACTTCAGGCTTGTAAGACTGTACTATTTCTATCGTTGCAGACTTCAGGTCGGCAGTATCTTTTACTACAACTTTTGTTTTGGGTGCAACTGCTTGCTTGCCTTTCTTGGCAGGTTGTTTTTTGCCCTTCTCTTTCTTCACAGCTTTCTTTACAGAAGTCTTTGCAGGCTTCTTTGCGCCACCCTTCTTGCGCTGAGCATCAGCATTCAACGTCAGTGCCAGCAGCAATATAAATATGTATGTTATTCTTAGCTTCATGTTGTGCACTGTGTTATTCTTGCTTCAGTTTACCTTTTTTAGTTTCAGTAGCTTTTGCTTCTTCCAGCTTCTTCGTTGCTTCTTCTTTAAGTGCAGGCACTTTAGCATTCTTCACTATACTCTGTAACAATGCCTTCGCATTGAAGTAGTCATCTTGTTTCACCAGCACATCTGCTATCAGCAAATAAGACTTCACTGTCAGCACATCATTGCCGCCTGCCAGCTTCACTGCTTTGTTTGCCTGCTCTTCCGCTTCTTTTAGCTTACCAGCTTTCAGCAGCGATTCTGCTACATAATAATTTGCTTCAGCAGCGATGATTGATTTCTTATTATTCGTCAGCTTTGCAAACAACGGATATGCTTCGTCCTGCTTTCCTGTTTCGTACAATGATTTTGCTTTGATGTACGAACCTTCTGTCTGTAAGCCCTCAGCAATACCAGGCATCGTCAGCAGTGTATCTGCATACAGTGCGGCACTACCATATTGCTTTTCATGGTAAGCACTGCGCATCATACCCGTATAAGACTCCTGCAGGTTTTCTTTACCCATCGCATAGTTGCGCAACAGCCCGTAATACCTCATTGCCGCAGCATGATCGTTATTCACTGCACTGATGGTTGCGGCTTTCAGCGCGCTGCGTTCAGCAAAATCGCTCCAGCCTTTTTGCAGCACAGCATCATAACCCGTCAATGCTTCTTTCATATCATTCAGCTGATAACTTGCTTCTGCTTTGTAGAAGGCAGCTTTTGTTGCAAATACCCCATCAGGATATTGTTGCAGATACGTACCGAAAGACTGTTTTGCTTTTGCCCAGTTGCCCGCTGCGTATTGTGTTTCGGCAGCACCATAGTAGGTACTGTCCATACTCTTATCATCCGTCAGCCTGATGTTATTTTCTTTCAGCAATTGTGCAAATGCCTGCGGCTGATTATTATCTATATACAATCCTCTCAATGCATCCAGTGCTGCAGTTCTTTCTTCTGCTGCAGGATAGTCTGCTACTAATTTCTTCAGTGTTTCTATCGCCTTGTCATCCGCATTCATCTGCTGATAGCAGAATGCAGTTTTCATCAGCGACTTCACTGCAAAGTTTCCTTTATCTGTAACATTCGTCAATGGCGCTAATGTACCAATAGCCGCCTGATATTTATCTTCTTCTATCTGCACCAGTGCAAGTTCATAGCGTGCTTCGTTTGCATATTTAGATGCAGGCTTTGCATTCATTAAGCTTTGCATCACAGTTGCTTTATCTGCACGCTTGCCTATCACACCCAACACTATACCTTTCTGATATTTGGCATAGTCTGCATCTTCGCCTTTTGCAGCTATCACTTTATCATACAGTGCTATCGCTTTCATATAGCCCTTCTGCATAAACACAGCGTCTGCCTCCCTCAATATCGCATCCATCGTGCTGCCAGCATCTGTAGCCTTCATCTGCGCAGTGCTGAAGTATTGTTGTGCTACATCAAATCGCTGCAGTTCCATTGCCGCATAGCCCATAGTAGTATATGCATTCTGCAATGTTGCATTTTGTGCAAGCACTTCTGCTTTGTTACGTATTGCTGCCCTGCTTACATATTTCTCACCATAGGCAATGGCATCTTCAAATCGCCTCGTTTTGTATGCCAGTTCGCTCTTCCAGAAATTAGCAGCCTGCTCATACTTCTCATCGCTGCTACGTTGCAGCGACATAGACAACAAACTGTCTGCAAACTGCATATCGCCTTTCTGCATCTGCATCATGGCAAATCCATACATCACTTTCTGGCGCACCTGCCAGTATGCAGCATCTTTATCTTTTACATCTATTAGTGAATTATATGCTGCTACATATTGGTTTGTTTTTATCAGCAAGTCCGATTTCATCGTCTTTGCTTCATCTTTATACTCGCTGTTTGGGTAAGACTCCAGTAAGTCATTGATATGTGTCAGGGCTTCGCTATTGTAGCCCATTGCATAAGACAGCTTTGCTGCCAGCAACAATGCAGCTTCTCGCTGCGATTGGTTGAATGGCATATCCGCACATATTGTAAATGCATTGCGGGCACTCTTGTTATCACCTGTTTTCAGATGGCAGTCACCCAGCAAATACATTGCTGTCTGCGCCAGTGAATCGCGCGTATCACTCAACTGCGAAAACTTATCAATTGCCTTATCCCACTCTTGCTGATGATAATAGCAATATGCCAGTTCGTACAAATCTTCTTTACGTATCTGGTCAACAAGATTATAATAATGTTCAAAATAAGGCAGTGCTTCTTTGTAGCGTTTTTCTTCAAACAACACCTGTGCTGCCAGCAAATGCAGTTCGTTGTCGTAGTAAAGCTTTTCAGGCAATGCCATCAATCGCTTTGCTTCTTTCAGTGCCTTGTCCTTATTACCTGTGAAGTAGTATATCTCTGCCATATAATAAGGCACTATCGCTTTGTAGCCTTTATCATTGGCAATACGGTCAAATGATTTCAGCGCATCTTCATAATTGCCCTGATTGTATGCCAGCAAACCGTAATAGTAGTTGCCTGCCAGAAAATACTTTCCTTCCAGTTCTTTTATTGCCTGAAAAAGCGAAGCTGCCTTATCAAACTGTTTGCTGTTGAAGTAGCAATAAGCCAGTTCAAACTTAGCATCGGCTATCTCTTTATTGGTAAGATTGGCAATACCTGCCAGCTCGTAGTAGTATATGGCACTTACCAGTTGATTGTGTCTGAAATAGTATTGCGCCAAGGCAAATGCTGCACGTTGTTTGTATGCAGGATTGGCTGTTTTATTCAGGTAATCAACAGCCATTACATCACTACGCTGTTCATCAATTTTCAATTTCGATGTCACTAATACATAGCCTGCCTTATCTGCAGCATCTGTATTAATAGCATGTAGTGTATAGTGCATTGCGGACATATACTTCGCTGCACTCTGCGCTGCATTCTTATATGCTCCTTGCTCAAATTGTTCTGTAGCTAACACCAGCATACTCTCTGGCGGCGTATTGACAGTATGTAATTGAGCCGAAGCCTGATGGCTCAGCAACATCGCGGTTGCTAAACACATCAGGCTTCGTTTATATAACAATCCCTTTGTATTACTCATTCAGTTTGTTTCATTAAAAATTCCATGTAGCACCAAGGCTCGGGAATACCGGCAATTGATATACGCGGATATTATCTTTACGATCTACATAGAATATGTTATTCCTGTTGTAAACATTCGTAATACTCAACTGCGTTTCGATATTAGAATATTTACTCAGCGCAAAACGTTTCTTAACAGATATATCCAGACGATGGTATGGAGACAACCTGCCGCCATTTATATCATTAGCATATAGTATGCCAATTGTACCGTTTTGTTGGTTTAGGTTGGTACCAATGCTGTTTGCAGATGGATTGAGGTTTTCATAAAAACCTTGTGTCTGTGTGAATGGAAATGCAGAACCGTAGTTAAACCTTCCCGAAACTTCCAAATCACGTTTTTTGCCGAATGTGTAAGATGCAAGCAGGTTTATATTCAACCTCCTGTCAAATGGCGGCGCATATACTTGCTTTTCTTTTTCAGCAACAAGTTTTATTGGGTTAGTAGAGTCTGCAGAAACCTTATTATTCTTCAACACCAGCGTTTCATATTTCACCTGTTGCAACGATACTACCCCCCACAGGTACCAGCGTCCCTTGCTATATTTTGCAGAAAGGTCCACACCATATGCTTTACCATTGCCGGCTATGAAGTCTGCGTCAGATGCATTGAATTTCACCCTGCTCAGCTCTACATTCTGATTGAAGTTTTTGTACCATGGCTCCAGATTGAATTCTACATTGCGTACATCTACTTCTATACCGCCAAGTATGTGGTAAGCTGTTTGCAGATTGCTGTTAACAATTTTACCATCTGTGTTAGATATCTGTTGGTCAGGGCTCAGGATGAAACCTGTGAAGAAGTTAACAATATCTCTGTCGCTTTTGGTACTGATGATGTTTTGTGAATACATACCGGTTGCAGCTTTCAGACGGATAGTATTCGTGAGGTTATACTTCAGGCCAAGGCGTGGTTCCGGAGAAAACTTGTTGAGTGCAGAATAATACTGTACACGGAAACCTGGTTCAAATATCAGTTTTTCGCTGAAGTTTTTCCTGAACATCACATACAATGCAGCCAATGTATTACGGCGATCCAGTGTTGTGATGCTACCAAAATTATCCTTGTAATTCAGATTCGTGTGGAAACCACTTACTTCTACACCATATTTCAGTTGGCTGTAGCCTTTGAAGTAGTAGGTAAAATCAATTGCACCTTCAAAACCGTCTATACCACTTGTTTGTGGTACTACCGGCACATCGTTCATATTTGTATAGTCGATGTTGTATTTAGAATACGCGAACCTACCATTAATAAGTGCAGAGCTGGTTCCCGGTGTCACAACAAATGTTGCACCTGCACCGGAAGCTTTCCAATGAAAGTCTGCGTTGGCTACAGATGTACCCGGTTTTAATACACTTGCCTTATCATCAAAATTGAAGCCGAACACATTCAGTTTACTTCCATTATCACCATTGAATGTTATTTTACCATACAAATCGGTAAAACTATATGGCAGGCCATTGTTGAATGGCTCACCAAAACCACCATATATTGATTTCGATGTTTTATCCAGATAGCTGTGCTTTACAGACAACAGGAATGTTGTTGATGAACCACCTTCTTTTTTAGCTTTTATTAGTGGCCCTTCCAACATAGCACGCGCCATGATAGGTGATGCAGAAACTTTCCCTGACAAGCGGTTCTTGTTACCGTCTTTTGTACGCACGTCCAGTATTGCAGATGTACGGTTGCCATACTGAGCATTGAAACCTGCAGTTTGTACTTCTACGTTACGAATAGCATCTGTTTCAAAAACAGAATACAAGCCTATTGAGTGGAATGGATTATATATCGTGATACCATCCAGCAATATACCTGTTTGAGAAGGTGCACCACCACGTATGTACAACTGGCCACCCTGGTCGCCGGTAAATACCACACCCGGTACTACCTGCAAATACTGAGCAATGTCTGGTTCGCCACCTGCACTAGGCAACAATTTCATTTCTCTTGGTGTTACTGTTACAGCACCTGCATTTATCTTGGTTACATTTTCTGTTTTTCTTGCAGAAACTTCTACCCCTTTCAATTCCTGACGGCGTTGGCCAAGAAATAGTTTTTTGGTGACCACTTCGCCCGGCTTCAATGTTATGACAGCTTTTACAGTGTCATAGCCTATCAAGCTAGTCATTATCGTATATGTACCGGGCTTCAGTTGTGTGAAGGTAAAATAACCATTCACGTCTGTTTGTACACCTATCTTGCTTCCTTCCAGCAATACATTTGTAAATATTACGGGTTCGCCGGATGCCTTATCGTAAACGAAGCCCTTAATAATAGCAGTATTACCTGTTTGAGCATGGGTTTGGGAAAATACCATCAATAACAATACTGCTATTATGGCAATGCGATTTTGTACAAAAAAGGTTTTCATTAAATATTTATTAAAATTGCTCCGAAAAATAAGCTATTCCTGCATATTTAGGGCCTAGCAAAGATAGGAATTACAGTATAGTGACCAAAAGCGGTTATTAACACTCACAATAACCGAAATCGCATAGCAATATCCCCTTATATTTCACCCTAATATGTACTTTGTTTTTGTAATATTGTCTTTATGAAAATATTCACAGCCTCACAAATCAAAGCCTGTGATGCCTACACCATACATGCATCCAACATCAGTAGCATCGACCTGATGGAACGTGCCGCAGCAAGATGTTCCGAATGGATAAGTGCAAACACACCCAAAGACAGTGTGTTTATTGTGCTTTGCGGTGCTGGCAATAACGGTGGCGATGGCCTTGCTATTACCCGCATGCTGCACAACATGGGCTATGGAGCCAAGGCATTTCTCCTGCAGTTCTCGGAAAGCCTTTCAGATGATTGCCAAACCAATCTTGACCGACTACTGGCAATAGACCATACTTTGGTCGAAATACTGCAACCTGGCACTTTCATTACTGACATACCCAAACACATTACCATAATAGATGCTATACTGGGCACTGGGCTCAACAGGGCTGTCGAGGGTTGGCTGGCAGATTTCATCAATCATATTAATGATGTTGATAATCGGAAAATAGCCGTTGATATACCAAGCGGCATGCCTGCGGATAATATACCGGCAAAAGAAGCAGAGATACTGAAGGCTGATTATACACTCAGTTTTCAATTCTACAAACGCTCATTCCTGCATCCTGAAACAGGCAAATATGCAGGCAACATAGAACTGCTGGATATTGAGTTGCACCCTACATTCATAGAATCTACCCATACCAACTACCAAACAATTGATAGCGATACTGTAAAAACAGTTTACAAAGCCCGTAGCCCTTTCAGCCACAAAGGAGATTACGGCACTGCACTCTTGATAGCAGGCAGCTATGGTATGATGGGCGCTGCTGTGCTTGCCACAAATGCGGCATTGCGAAGCGGTGCGGGAAAAGCAAAAGCACTGGTTCCGCAAATAGGCTATAATATTATTCAAACCACTGCACCTGAAGCCATGTGTTTGGTAAGCGGCGAAAATCATATTACCAAAATATCCAACTGGACAGATTGTGAAAGCATTGGCATAGGACCAGGACTGGGCACGCATGAATATACCATCAAGGCTTTTACCGATTTTATGGAAGCTGTAAAACAGCCCATTGTATTAGATGCAGATGCACTCAATATACTTAGCAAACACCCCGAGCTAATCAACAAAATACCTACTGGTAGTATACTGACACCACACCCCAAAGAGTTTGAACGTATGTTCGGCACTGCAGCCAATAGCATGCAGCAATTAGAACTGGCACGCACGCAGGCTATGCGCTACAATATTTTTATAATACTGAAAGGGCACCACACTGCTATATGTACACCAGAGGGCGAATGTTGGTACTGCACAGATGGTAATGCGGGTATGGCAACAGGCGGCAGTGGCGATGTTTTGACAGGCATCATTACAGGGCTGCTTGCACAGGGCTATACCAGTTATGATGCAGCCATATTGGGTGTTTACCTGCATGCCCAAGCGGGCGACAAAGCGGCTATCAAGCAAGGGCAGCACGGGCTGATAGCCGGAGACATTATTAATAATATGGGCGAAGTATGGGGTGAGATTGAAAGTTTTTTATAAATTTATGCAAACACTAAACGGAATGAAACATACGCTACTTATAATGGCGGGTATCTTTACCCTTGTTGCTTATACTTCATGCAAGAAAGACTATGCCTGCCGTTGCATTCATAAGTACACAATTACAGATACTGTAACTACTGTTATTACTAATACCTCTGAGAAAAGAGCAGAAAACGCCTGCAAAAGCGGCAACGGCCTTGTAGGTGATATGTATTCTTGCAGCCTGCAGGGAGAATCAGAAATAACAACTGCTAAGCAGTAACTACTTACCCTCCATCTGCAACAGCTTTTCCATTACATAATGGGTTGCAGGGCACACGGTAGTATTCTTCAGCGTCAGCTGAACACGCTTTATTAATACATCTTCATCGGTATACGGATAACGACGACAGTCACTTGGCCTGTCGTCGTATATTTTACAGGTATTGTCATCATCCAGAAAAGGGCATGGCGATTGCTTCACCACATAGTCGTTGTCCTCATCCAGCCTTAAATACGTTTCCACAAAATCGCCCTCGCGCATGCGTAGCAGTTTGGCTATGCGTTTTATATCGGGTGTTTTAAATCGCGGAGAATAGTTCTTGCAACAGTTGGCACACTGCAGGCAGTCTATTTTGCTGAAGGCTTCCTCATGCAGGTCGGGCAGGGCTTTCAGTATCTTATTCTTATTGCCCTTTTCCAGCACACGCTTGTATGCCTTTTGATTGTCCTTCGCAGACTTTTCCCAGTTTTCTGTTATCATACCAAAACTGCTTTATCAAAAAGGGGCTGTAAAACAGCCCCGAATATATCTTACAGATTAACGAATTAACTATTGAACAAATCAACTATCAGATGCTCATCTTCTCCATGATGCGTTCCAGATCGTTATCGTTATAGAATTCAATAACTATCTGTCCCTTACCATTTTTCTTGCGGTCCAGTTTCACCTTCGTGCTGAAGTGAGAAGCCATATTATCTTCAATACGCTTGTATGCAGGCGGCAGCTTATTGCTAGCAGCACTGGCAGCAGTCGGCATTGTTTTGCCACCACTCAGCATATTTTTCACCAGTTGTTCTACCTGGCGTACAGATAATCCTTTCTCCAGTGTTTCGCGGTACACATACAGTTGCTCATCTACCTTATCAAGGCCTATGATAGCGCGCGCATGGCCCATGCTCAGATGCCCGTCACGGACACTCTTCTGAATATCCGGTGGCAGCTTCAGCAGGCGCAGATAGTTGGTTACCGTACTACGGTCTTTCTTCATGCGCTCTGCCACTTGTTCCTGTGTCAGTTCACATTCATCCATCAGCCTTTTATAGCTCAGCGATATTTCTATCGCATTCAGGTCTTCGCGTTGCAGGTTTTCCAGCAATGCCATTTCCAGCATTTGCTGATCGTCTGCCGTGCGTATATACGCAGGTATATCTTTCAGCCCTGCCAGTTTAGATGCACGCAAACGGCGCTCGCCCGATATCAGTTGGTATTGTGTAGCACTGATTTTTACAACCGTAATAGGCTGTATAATATCGTGCAGTTTGATGCTTTCAGAAAGTTCCTTCAGTGCCTGCTCGTCAAAATCGCGGCGAGGCTGCTTAGGGTTTACATCTATCTGCTCTACAGGTATGCGTATGATGGAACCCGCACCTGCTGGCGTTTGTCCGCTGACAGCAGGAGGCACAGGCGCATTATTGCCACCACTACCCTCTGCGGGTGTCTTCATTTCCTCGTCTATCGTGTTGAGCAATGCGCGGATACCCTTGCCCAAAGCCTGTTTCTTATTGATCTGCGACATGGTCTCCTGTTTCAAATATTCTGTCCTCGTTCTTTATTTTCGTCATGTTGTTCTTCTGCAAAATCTCTTTTGCAAGATTCAGGTAGTTGATGGCACCTGTACTTTCCGCATCATACATCAATGCAGGTGTACCAAAGCTTGGTGCCTCGCCCAGCCTTGTATTACGGTGTACGATGGTATTGAATACCAGTTCGCCGAAGTGGTTTTTAATTTCTTCCACTACCTGATTGCTCAGACGCAGGCGGCCGTCATACATCGTCATCAGAATACCTTCTATCTGCAATTCTGTATTGATGCGTGTCTGCACTATTTTGATGGTGTTGAGCAATTTGCCCAAACCTTCCAGGGCAAAGTATTCGCACTGTACAGGTATTGCCACGCTATCGGCAGCCGTCAACGCATTTACCGTTATCAGGCCCAGAGACGGCGAACAGTCTATGATGATAAAATCGAACTTTTTGCTTTGCTCTTCCAGCGCGTTGCGCATTACATGCTCGCGGTTGGGATGGTGAATCAACTCTATCTCCGCACCCACCAAGTCAAGGTGAGATGGCAGCAGGTACAGGTTGGGCGTTTCTGTTTCCAGTATCACCTGCGATGCTGGTGTATCATTCACCATACAATCGTACAGGCTCAACTGGATATTCTTAAGGTCGAAACCGTTACCTGTAGTACTGTTTGCCTGTGGGTCGGCATCTACCAGCAGCGTCTTATATTCCAAAACCGCAAGGCTTGCAGCCAGGTTAATGGCTGTCGTCGTCTTTCCTACACCACCCTTTTGGTTTGCTATCGCTATTACTTTAGCCATGTCTTATAGTTTAGTACCTTTCTTTATACTTCAAAAGGTACGTATTTTATTGATAGTTATAATATTATCGTTTCTTTCAATGGTGGCAGTATCAATTGCTTGCCCGCAGCCTCAAACAGGCGCTCGGCTCTTTCCCTGTCTATCGATATCGGTGGCCAGGTATCAAAGTGTACACCTACTACCTTGTCGCACTGCACAAAATTGCTGGCAATCAATGCATCTTCCACATCCATCGTGTAGTTACCACCTATCGGCAGGATGGCTGCATACAGACCTGCATAGTCCGGTATCAGCTTCATATCCATCGTCAGGCAGGTATCGCCGCTATAGTAAAAGCTGCCGTCTTCCGTTGTTACGATAAAGCCTGCAGGGTTGCCGCCATACGTACCATCCGGGAAACTGCTGCTGTGCATGGCAGGCACCATACGCACTTTACCAAAATCCAACTGCGCAGGACCGTAATTCATAGGGTGAACATTATTGTACCCTTGTTTGGTAATCCAGTCTGCAATCTCTGCCATGGCTATTACTTTGGCACCTGTGTTTTGGGCAATAGCCATCAGATCGCCAATGTGGTCGCCATGCGCATGCGAAACCAGTATATAATCCGCTTGTATTGTATTGATATCAAAGCCTGTCATCAACGGATTTCCATTGATAAACGGATCGAACAGTAGCTTTTTGCCCACTGTTTCCACCATAAAACAAGCATGTCCGTAATAAGTAAACTGCATGAAAAATCCTCCCTTTGGGTTCCTATACAAAAATAATGTTCCACGACCGCATTTTGTGAAACAATACGGTTTTGTGGATAAAAAGAGGGGGGAACCATTAACTACTTGTCATTCTGAACGTAGCATAGAGAAGTGAAGAATCTGCCAAATAGAATCATTTAGCTGAAATGTTTTAATTAAGCAGATTCCTCGTATCTCGGAATGACAAGTTAATACCTTTGCAGGTCTTCTACTCCACGAGGATAGGATGTGGTGCGAGAGTTGCGCATGAAAAAATACTACTCAAAAAAAACAATACAATAATATTGCATTATATAACCCATTCTCATCCTAACTTTCAATAGTAAACATTACTGTTTGCAGCTATATTTTACTCCTTCTATGAGAATACTCATTGCACTACTTATTAGCCTAATATGCCACTCGGTATATGCTCAGAAAGAAACTTTCTGGTTCGAACCAGACTTCAATAAAACATATGCTATACACAACATGCTATTCAGGCCTGCTCCAAACACCATGAACCGCGAAAACTTGGACTTTACAGCGCCTACGCATATTTCTTCTTTTATTAGTGAATATGCAAGAAAAAATCACATTAAAACTATCGAAAGACGCATCCGTAAACAGGGAGAAGTATTCAATTTATATATGCTGCAAGATGAGGCAGTTGAATATTTTATATACGATAAGAAAGGACGGCTACAGACATATAAAACCGTTTCAGAAAAAAATAATCACGCACATCAGGTAGTATATAATTATACAAAACATGGTAACATAATAGAAGCTGTATACGCTAGTGTGCCCCCGTATAATGATGTGACTGAATGTACACGAATTATATATTCTTATAACAAAGGCAAGATTTCAGGAAAGCAAGTTTATTTAAAGTTAGGTTTTGCAGATTTATATGAATACAAATACGATTCTCTTTCTTTATTGAGAGAGGTGAACATTAAACATGGTGACAATAAATGGCAATCATTTAAAAAATATGTCGATATCCGTCTTCCATATGAATCACCGGAATTAGAGGATAACATCAGACGTGTATTCGGCATTCCCAGAGATAGCTCTTTAGGGGTTATAGATAACATAGCAATAGGTTCCAATACCCCTGGTATAGGAATATGTTCTCCATATATTACACTAACTAAAACTTCTAATGCAATATTCGTATTGGTATCACCGCAACTCAATATAAATACTCATCTATTTCTGGGCACACTCTATAAGTATGGGTATTTATTCGACCATAATAAACTAAACAAATACGTTGAAATTGCTAGTACTAGTAATTCATCAAGAGATTTTAGAGTGTACGAAAAAGATTATTATCTACAAGCATCTTTAGATTCTACAGTCAATATTAAATTAAAGTTGGGTAGCAATCCGGAAAAAATATATCAAAATATAGATGTAGGCATTATCAGTGTAGGCGACTACATTGTTGAATACAAGTATCAAAAATTCTAAAACTCCCCACTGTTTTTAGGAGGGGATATTGGCAGAGAGGTGCGAAGCATGTCGTTGCCAATCGGGGTGGTTGGCTAATAGCAAATCCGCCCTACACGAGACCAGATTGCTTCGTTCCTCGCCCCGAAGTGTCGGGATGTATCACAATGACGCGAAATAAAAGTTCTATACTATAATACAAACAATCAAGGCTATAAGCTTGGCAGCACAGTCGAGGTGAAGTGTAATCAAGGTAGCAACCGACTTTAAGGCAGTTTTTAAAGTCGGCAGCTTTTCTTTGTTTCTTTCTTTTGCTGCCAAAAGAAAGAAAGGAAGCGCAGGAAAGAGTGCGGCAAAATACAATACTCATTTCGCGAAGTTGCTTCGTCGTACCTCCTCGCCCCGAAGTGTCGGGATGTATCACAATAATGCTAGATAGGAACAGTTACCCTTGCGTCAGCAGACAAAGACTGTCTTCCTTCGCCCATACACTATGCACCTCTTCCACAGGTATATCAAAACTGTCGTGTTTGTGCAGCAGCACAATATCATCGCCCTGCCTGTATTCTACACTTCCGTCCATTACCGTTAGTTTAGATGGCATATGTGCTTTATGTTCCTTCAGCACCATTCCCTTTTTAAAGCCTATCACCAGTACTTTAAAATGCTCGCCTTTGTGCAGTGCTTTTGCTACAGGGTGTGTGGATGTTTCTATTTCGGTCAGTATCTCTTTTATAAGCATGGTGTATATTTCTGTAAAGGTAGGCTTATTTCAGCCCGCGGATTGCTACCCTAAAAATCCCCCTCCCTGCTACAAACAATCATTTACCCCGCCTTGTTATTTGCAAAAAAGCTCATGAAGCGGACATTGCTAATGCTATCGGTATTATTATCCTTGCAATCAGTGGCACAAGACAATACTGCTGCACTGGCGGGTATGATTAGTGAAAAATCAGGCTCCAATGCAGTACTAACAAGATTCAGATACAAAGCATGGCCTGCAGACAATACCAACTGCAAACTTCGCATAACCGAAATGGTAGAAGTATTGGGCAGCAAAGACCCCAACCCTGCATTGTACGATATAGACCTCAGCAAAGCAGTAGTTGGCAAAAACGTAAGGCTGGTAAAGGGCAATCGGGGCAAATTCTATCTGCAGTTTGATAAATCTATATGCACCAAAAACAACAAGCGCCCTGCAACCCTCGAGGTTTTCTTTTTCCTCAGCAATAAAAAAACAGCGGTAATCCATAAAGAACTCTATACAGCCATAGAAAGCCTGCTAACGGGCATCACCGCATCCTGCAGCAAATAGTGACATGCAATAACAGGATGAATACGCAAGTGTATTATTTGATATAATTATTGTATTTTTGTAATAATAAACATCATACGAAATTGCTATGCAATCGCCTTATATCACATTTGTTTCACCCTGTAACCAACCGCATCGCTATTCATTGATTATCAGCCATGTTTCGTTTTAAAACTGTGCAAATACTATCAAAAACTATCAACACATACTAATAATTCTCATTTAGGGTTATATTTATGACATGAAAAGATTACTCTATATACTTGCTCCCGTAGTACTGTTTGCCGCATGTAAAGACAAAGCCACCCGCGATGCCGAAGAAAGCAAAGAACTGGCTGCGCGCTTTACACCCATCATCAATGGCGCATGGGTGATGACCGATTACCTTACCGACCTCGGCAAGACCAAATCGGCACTGGCATCTTACAACAAGTTGCAGGGTGTAGTGTATATGGATATCCTTACATCTACCTACAGCGGCGACAGCCTGTATATACCTGTCAGCTTCAACAATCACGTAGGTGGTGGCTTTATGGCATACTTCCGCCCCGGGCAGGAAGACAATGCCATCAAAATCAACCTTACCGACAACGAGAATACAACAAACTTCTACGAGCTTGGTTACGAAACAGCAGGCAAGGATACCATGCTTGTTCTCTACCACTACGGTAGCGGAAACAAACTGTTGGATAAACGTAACTTTTCTAAAATAACCGGAACCGTTTCGGACGACGGCGAACCAAGTGGTTTTCAACGTGGCATCAACAGTGTGCTGTTCGAGGGTAGCTATACTGCCACAGACGATGCAGGCACTGCCAAAGACATCACCCTTACCAGAGATGGTATGGTACAAGGCATGGACGGTGCAAGTACTTACCACATCTATTCAGACTATATGACCGAGGAAGAAGGCTATAAAGTAGATGAGTTTACGCTGGACCCCGGCACCAAAACACAAAAGCCTTTTATCTACCAGTTTTCGGGCGATACCATACGCCTCTTTGCGTCTGCCGAGAATGCAGAGCGCACCAAGCTGGAGAAAGGAGCACTGAAGTATACACTGGTTCGCAAAAAATAGAGTCGGATTTTGTTAACCGCTTGTTAACGGCTTGCAAAGGCACTGTTAACCTGCCTCTATTATTTTCCTAACAGTGATGGAGCTTATTAAGTTTGCATTATCAAATCAAACAAACAATGCAAGAGTTAATATTCCCGATCGAAGCCATCCAAATCAGCGAATGTGAAGCCATCATCATGGATCTGATGATTGAGTTGAACTAATATAGCTGCTAAGCGGGTATCTTTCTTCCCTGTATAATATATACCAGCTTTACAGAAAGCGTATGCAGTTGCGTTTTGCTATGCGCATTCCGCTCTATATAGTATATCGTTTTCGATATCATTTCTGTCATTTGCTGCAAAGCCTCAAAGCTTATTTTCATTGCAGCCAGCTTCTGTGCAAATAGTGCCTCTTCCTGTGGTAGTGCAGGCGGTTGCTGCGGCAGGTATCTGCTACGTATTGCATGCTCCAGCAGGCTTATCACATATTGTAAGAAGTTCTTTTGTTGTTCGCGGCCTGCTTTGCTCCACTCATCGGCAAACTTGGCTATGGCAATACCGTTGTTGGTAAACAGCGCATTGAACCAGTTCCTTACATCGGGAAAAAGGTCGTTCTGTGTATGCTGCAGCAGCCTGAGTGCTTCGGTGAAGCTACCATTGGCAAGATGGCCTATCTGCATGGCATTACGTTCATCGGCAAGGCCGCGTTGCACAAGTGCATTAGCTACATCTCCTGCAGATATCGGCACCAGTCTTACATCCTGTGTTCTGGAAAGTATGGTAGGCAGTATGTCTTCCTGAGACTCCGCAACCAGTATCAGTATGGTATCTGCAGGTGGTTCTTCTATCAGCTTCAGCAGTATGTTGCCTTCTTTACCCAGGTATTCGGGACGCCATATTATCTGCACCTTCTTGCCACCTTCGTAAGACTTCAGGTTGAGGGTATCGATAATCTCGCGGCACTCTTCGGCGGTAAGGTTGCCCTGCTTGTTCTCTGCATTGATGAACTGCAGCCAGTCGTAGGTAGTACCATACGGGGTTTGCTTTACAAACTCTCTGAAGTCCGTCATGTAGTGGCGGCTCATAGCTTTTGTACCAGCTTTGGGTGGTATGCTCGGGAAGCTAAGATGCAGGTCGGCATGCTCCAGTTTGCTCACCTTCTGGCAGTTAGGGCATTGGCCGCAACTGTCTGTAGCTGTAGGAGCCTCGCAGAATATGTACTGTGCCAATGCCAGAGCAAATGGCAATCCACCAGTGCCTTCATTGCCCGAAAGCAGCAGTGCATGCGGGAAGTGCCCGCTCTGGTACATATTGATAAGTCCGTGCTTAGCCGCCGATTGTCCTACTACAGATGAGAATTGCATTGGCTCAAAAATAGGAAGAAAAGCGGGAGGCTGCCAATGTTAATTCGCTAAGATTTTTTGTTAATATTTTGGTGGTGAGTAAAAAAGCATTATATCTTTGTGATATCAAATTAATATCACACTGAATTAACTAAAACAACGCAATATGGAAAAAGTACTAAAACCTACGAATGGCTACATGGCACTGGTATTATCGCTGATACTGCTTGCTGTCGGGGCATACCTCTTTACACTGGCACCTGTTATGCCTATCATAGTGGCACCTGGCATACTGTGTATAGCAGCTACCATCTTTATCTGGAAAGGTTTAATGATTATTCAACCTAACCACGCTCGTGTGCTCAACTTCTTTGGTAAGTATGTGGGTAGTGTTAAAGACAACGGTATGTTCTTTGTAAACCCGCTGTATGCTACCATCAAAATCTCTCAAAGGGCATCTAACCTTGCAACACCTACACTGAAGGTGAACGACAAAATGGGTAACCCTATAGAGATAGCTTCGGTGATAGTATGGCAGGTATCAGACACTTACAAAGCCGCTTACGAAGTATCAGATTTTGTGTCTTATATAAAAACACAAAGTGAGGCTGCGCTGCGCAATCTGGCAACAAGCTTCTCTTACGATAATATAGAAGACGAAACAGCTACCATCACCCTGCGCGATGGCGGACAGAAAGTAAACGAACTGCTTGAAAAAGAATTGAACGATCGCCTGCATAGCTCGGGGCTTACTATACTGGAAGCACGCATCAGTCACTTGGCATATGCGCAGGAAATAGCAGGCGCTATGCTGCAACGCCAACAGGCAACAGCTATCGTTGCTGCACGCTATAAAATAGTAGAGGGTGCAGTAGGTATGGTAGAAATGGCACTGGAACACCTGAGCAAAAAGAACATTGTAGAACTGGACGAGGACAAGAAAGCTACGATGGTAAGCAACCTGATGGTTGTATTGTGTGGCGAACGTGGTGCGCAGCCGGTATTGAACACAGGTACATTGCATCAATAATCCTAAAGAGTAAATTCAAACAGATGTCTAAAAAAAGTTTTGTACTGCGTATAGATGAAGAAACATTCAAAGCCATTGAGAAATGGGCGGCGGATGAGTTTCGTAGTGCAAACGGGCAACTGGAGTGGATTATAGATAAAGCACTGAAGGATGCAGGACGAAAAAAGCCTGCTACCAAAAAGAAAGAGGATGAGGATAAAAAAGAAAAATAGCTGCTATATGGCAGCTATTTCTTTTTGTTTGTTTATGGTTGAAATCTCGGATAATGTTTTAAAAACATCTAGCAGGTAAGTGCCTGTATCAGATATATTATACTCTATGTGGAGTGGCTTCTCTTTTATTATTTTCTTTTCTATTAGTCCATGCTTTTCCATCTGATGGAGTGCTACAGATAATGACTGTTTGTTTGAACCGGGCAGCGCCTTCAGCAATTCACTAAACCTTACCGGCTCTCTGTGCATTACTTTGAAAATACTAGGTACCCATTTAGTAGCAAGCACATTCAGTATCTCTTGTCCCGGACAGTTATTGTGATTTATTATAGTGGTATTGTCGGTCATATTTTTCTGACTTATTGTTACGCCTTCTCACAAGTGCCACCTTTGACATAGAAATCAAGTAACACAACTGTAAAAAGACAATGGAACTACAAAGTAAAGTGAATATGTTTGAACCCTACCGTATGGGGTCGATAGAATTATCTAATCGTATCATAATGGCACCTATGACGCGCTCTCGTGCAATAGGCAATGTAGCTAACGATATGATTGCAGAATACTATACACAGCGTGCAAGCGCGGGCCTCATCATATCCGAAGGTATTGCACCATCTCCAAACGGATTGGGCTATGCGCGAATTCCGGGCTTATTCAACGAAGCGCAGGTAGCAAGCTGGAAGAAAGTAACAGATGCTGTGCACAATGCAGGTGGCAAAATCTTCGCACAGATAATGCATACAGGCCGTG
Source organism: Chitinophagales bacterium (assembly GCA_017303395.1). Classification (GTDB taxonomy): domain Bacteria; phylum Bacteroidota; class Bacteroidia; order Chitinophagales; family Chitinophagaceae; genus Polluticoccus. The sequence goes on along the minus strand of JAFLBN010000017.1, from coordinate 15,108 downwards.
TATCGCATATTGCCAATATGCCTGCAGGCGCAAAAGTTGTAGCTCCATCTGCGGTAGCAGCAACGGGCGATATTTGGACGGATACAGAAGCCATGCAACCAATGCCTGTACCAAGTGCCATGACTACTGAAGAAGTTGCAAGCACGATACTGGAATACGTACAATCGGCACAAAACGCTATTGATGCAGGCTTTGACGGTATAGAACTGCACGGAGCTAACGGGTACTTGCTGGAACAATTCCTTAACCCGGGCGTAAACCAACGTACAGACAATTATGGTGGTAGCATTGAAAACCGTGCAAGATTTGTAATAGAAGTAGCAAAAGCAGTAGCAGATAAAATTGGCAAAGAGAAAGTAGGCCTGCGCATATCTCCATACAATCCGTATAACAGCATGCCTGCGTATGATGAAGTATTTGCAACATACGACTACCTGAGCAAAGAGCTGAATAAGATAGGCATTGTATACCTGCATATGATAGACTATGCAGCACGCGCAACTGAAGAAGGTCTGGCACTGATACAGACTATCCGCAACAACTTTACAAATACATTGATACTGAATGGTGGCTATAATAAAGAACGAGCAGAATAGGTATTAGCTAACGGACTGGCAGATGCAGTATCGTTCGGTACACCATTCGTATCAAACCCTAACCTGCCGCACAAATTGCAGCATGCAGTAGAGCTGAATACAGCAGACCCTGCATTGTTCTTTTCTGCTGGTAAAGAAGGTTTTATAGACTATCCCCTGAATTAAGACAGAGACAAGTACAAAGACTAAAAAGAGGCTGCCAATCGGTAGCCTCTTTTTTATTTAGCTTTTAGTTGCGCTATGCGTTCTTCAAATGTTATTGCAGTTTCAAAAGGCTCTTCAAATGAACTGAAATATTCAGTTAGTTCTTTACTATGCACCTCACTTCTTTGCGTTTGCATATTGAAGTGTACAAACGTGCTCCACAATACTGCCTTTAGTTGTGTCTTGTCTTTGTTCCACATCATCATCTCTACCAGTATTTCCTTTTCGCGCAGCTTTCGCAGTGTAGATTGTATTACTACAGTTTCCATCAGCATGGCAGGCTTCAGGTACACTATCTGGTTAGCACCAACCACCCAGCTTTTACCATGTTCTTTGGCATAGTGATACACATTGAACTGATAGTTTTCCCACAAATGGTCTTCGCGGGCATTAATGAAATAATCGAGGTAGCGCGCATTGTTCAGATGATTGAACGGATCGCAATCAGGAAAGCGTATCAGCACACTACTTTCCAATGTTTTTGAATTGCTCATATCAGGTATGTGATTGAGTGAAAAGAATGTATAACAATCAAATGTACCTAAATAATAAAGGCTACCTGATTGGTAGCCTTTATAAGAATATAACTCTTAACAGAATTAAGCGTTGTTTTCTTCTGTACCTTCTGCAGCCGGTGCTTCCGGAGTTGCATCAGTAGCAGGAGTTTCGTCTGCAGGTGCAGCAGTTTCAGCTTTTTTAGGAGCTGCAGTACCGCTACGACGGCTACGACGTGTTTTCTTAGCGCCTTCTTTAGCGTCTTTCTTGTAGATTTCGTTGAAGTCTACCAGTTCAATCATCGCCATGTCAGCAGCATCACCCATACGGCGAGGCAGCTTGATGATGCGAGTGTAACCACCAGGACGGCCTGCTACTTTATCACCAATAACACCAAACAATTCTTTGATAGCTTCTTTGTCTTGCAGGTAGCTGAACACAACACGACGGTTGTGCATGCTATCAGTTTTACCACGAGTGATCAGTGGTTCTGCATAAACACGCAAAGATTTTGCTTTAGCCAGTGTAGTGATGATACGCTTGTGCTCAATCAGCTGGCAAGTAAGGTTAGAAAGCAACGCAGCGCGGTGAGAAGCGGTGCGGCCTAAGTTTTTGATTTTGTCTCCGTGACGCATGACTGTTAGTTTTTAATTCCCCCATACCGTAGTCAAGGTATATGAGGTACTCATGTTAATAAAAAAAGTAAAAGTCAAAACCCATATTGCAGGGTTTTGACTTTATGAATTAATTAATCGTTGCTGCGGTGGAATTTGCTGATATCCATACCGAAGTGCAGACCGCGTTCGCCCAGCACTTGTTCAATTTCAGAAAGTGATTTCTGACCGAAGTTGCGGAATTTCATCAGTTCTTCCTGTGTGTATTGTACCAGCTCGCTCAGAGAGTTGATCTTAGCAGCTTTCAGGCAGTTGAATGCACGTACAGAAAGTTCCAGATCTTCAAGCGGTGTGTTCAATACTTTGCGCAGTTGCAGTGTTTCTTCATCTACTACTGCTTCTTTTTCTTCACGTTTAGTATCCAGAGAGATGTTTTCATCTGTGATGATCATCAGGTGCTGAATCAGTATGCGTGAAGCTTCTTTCACAGCTTCTTCAGGATGAATAGTACCGTCTGTTACTACTTCCATTATCAGTTTTTCGAAGTCCGTACGTTGTTCAACGCGCGTATTTTCGATGCTGTATTTTACATTCTTGATTGGTGTGTAGATAGAGTCGATCGCTATCAGGCCTACAGGCGCTTCCAGTGAACGGTTCTCTTCTGCAGGCACATAACCACGGCCTTTACCAATGTGCAGTTCTATATGGAAAGAAGTACCAGGATCCATTGTGCATATCAGCAACTCAGGATTCATTACTTCAAAGTTAGGCAGTGCTTCACCAATCATACCTGCGGTGAATACTTCCTGACCTTTAATGTTCAATTCTACCCTGTCAGATGTTACATCGCTGTCAACAACTTTCTTCAGGCGAACTTGCTTCAGGTTCAGGATGATTTCAGTTACATCTTCCAGCACACCTTTGATAGTTGCAAATTCGTGGTCTGCACCAGCTATTTTGATAGCTGTGATTGCATAACCTTCCAAAGAAGACAACAATACGCGACGCAGCGCGTTACCGATGGTAACACCATAACCCGGTTCCAGCGGACGGAATTCGAATTGTGCTTCGAAATCTGTTGCTTTCTGAAGAACAATTTTATCCGGTTTTTGGAAATTTAAAATAGCCATATACTTATTAATTTGTGATTCGCGAGGGACATTCTATCCAACGCAATCGGTTAATAAACTGCTTAAAAATTATTATTTAGAATACAATTCTACGATCAGTTGTTCTTTGATATTCTCAGGAACACTTTCACGTTCAGGATTAGCGATATAAGTACCTTTCATTTCTTTCTCGTTCCAATCAACCCAGCTGATTTTAGGATTTTTACCGCGCATCAGGCTTGTGATTGTAGGATTGATTTTGCTCTTAGGTTTCAGTTCAATGATATCACCCGGTTTCAGTTGGTAAGAAGGGATGTTAACCACTTCACCATTTACCATGATGTGTTTGTGAGAAACCAACTGACGAGCAGCAGGACGAGTAGGAGAAATACCCATACGGTAGATAGTGTTGTCAAGACGAGCTTCCAACAGTTTGATCAGGTTTTCACCAGTCGCACCTTTCAGGCGAGAAGCCTCTACGTATGTGTTGCGGAATTGTTTTTCCAATACACCGTAAGTGTATTTTGCTTTTTGCTTTTCTTTCAGCTGGATAGCGTACTCAGATGCAGTTTTGCGTTTGCGAGTACCACCGTGTTGACCCGGAGGGTTGCTGTTTTTACCAAGGTTCTTACCTGAACCCAGTATTGGTTCGCCGAAGATGCGGCAGATTCTGTTCTTAGGACCTGTATAACGTGCCATAGTCGATTTTTAAAAAACTGCTCCGTATCATTTAAAATCGTAAATCCCGATACGGAGCAGTATTGTTATTGTGAAAAAATAATTAACTGTAATAATAGTTGCAGATTATACCCTGCGCTTTTTAGGAGGACGGCAACCGTTGTGCGGCATAGGCGTAACGTCTTTGATAGAAGTAACTTCGATACCAACGCTAGCCAGTGCACGGATAGCACCTTCGCGGCCCGAACCAGGACCTTTAACGAAAACGTCTACTTTTTTCAAACCTGCATCAGCTGCTACTTTACCGCAGTCCTGAGATGCCATTTGTGCAGCGTATGGTGTGTTCTTTTTAGAACCACGGAAACCCATTTTACCTGCAGAAGACCAAGAGATAACCTGACCTTGCTTGTTAGTGATACTAACGATGATGTTGTTGAAAGTTGCACTGATATGCACGTCGCCATGCGGTTCAACTTTCACTACGCGCTTTTTAGCAGCGGTTTTTGCAGAAGATTGTGCTTTTGCCATTTTACTTTAAAAAGGTACTCGTTAAAAAAACTATAAGCCGGTATTACCCGGCCCCGTTCCACTCCTCCCTGCAGCAGCTTAGCAGATCCGGCAGTGGTTCGTGGATTATTTCTTAGCTGCTTTCTTTTTACCTGCAACAGTTTTGCGCTTACCTTTACGGGTACGGCTGTTGGTACGTGTACGCTGACCACGCAAAGGCAAACCTTTACGGTGACGCAGACCGCGATAACAAGCAATATCCATCAGGCGTTTGATGTTCATCTGAACTTCAGAACGCAACTGGCCTTCTACTTTGAACTCAGTGCTGATGATATTACGGATGGCAGCTTGCTCTTCGTCATTCCACTCCATCGCTTTCTTATCATAATTAATCCCTGATTTGTCAAGGATATATTGAGCAGTGCTACGGCCAATACCGTAAATATAAGTGAGAGCTATCTCACCACGCTTGTTCTTCGGAAGGTCTATACCAGCTATACGAGCCATGTATGTTATTATTTTAAAATACTAATTACTAAATACGATTATCCCTGACGTTGTTTGAAACGTGGGTTTTTCTTGTTAATTACATATAATCTGCCTTTGCGGCGAACTATTTTGCAATCTGCACTACGCTTTTTGATAGCTGCTCTAACCTTCATGACCGGTTATTGTTTTTATTGTTAGTTATCTGTTACTTGTACCTATAAATAATACGACCGCGGCTCAAATCATACGGACTCATTTCAACGCCAACCTTATCGCCGGGCAGGATGCGGATGTAGTGCATGCGCATTTTACCTGAGATGGTAGCCAAAATTTCGTGTCCGTTTTCAAGACGTACGCGGAACATTGCATTCGACAGAGCTTCAACGATTGTTCCGTCTTGTTTAATCAGAGACTGTTTAGCCATATTTTTAAGGACTGCAAAGGTAATGGGTATTTTTTTTCTATCCAAATAAATTAGAGTTCCGAATATTATATTCTTAAATATTGGCCCTCGGGGGTGCAAATATAATGAAAACAGGCACCCGAAGTGCCTGAAAATCAAATATTATAACAAATAAATAAAATGTGAATTACCCTACCATTTCCACTGTTTTTATGGTAGATGCCCATTCTTTCAACGTGCCGTATTGTTCATCTATCAGATCGTGCGGCAACTGGTATGGCTGGTGCTTGCTGGTAAGAAATACCGTGTGCATACCCATACGCTTGCCAAACTCCATATCGCTGATGCTGTTGCCCACCATTACACTGCGTTTAAAGTCTATCTGCGGGAAGTCTTCTTTTGCCTGATGCGCCATACCCGTATTTGGCTTGCGGTTAGGGTCGGTATCCTCCGTAGCTATACAAGCGTATATTTTATCTATGCGTCCGCCTGTAGATACAATGGCATTAGTCATTTGCTCGCCTATTATCTTCAGGTCTTCCTTGCTCATAATGCCCTTGCCTACACCACGCTGATTGGTTACCACTACTATACTGCCAAAAACATCACTCAGGTGCTTCATGGCATCCTGTACGCCTTCGCAAAATTCAAATTCCTGCCAGTTGGTTATATAAGAGCCTATATTCTCCACATTTATCACGCCGTCTCTGTCCAGGAACAATGTCCAGCTTTTATCTATAGGTGCATGTACGTTAAAAGTTGCCATCTCAATTCATTTTAGTCTTTAAAACATGCTTTCTTCTACTAGTTGACATATTATATGTCCCACGGTAATATGGCTTTCCTGTATTCTTGGTGTATCGGTACTTGGTATATTAATAAGGTAGTCGCAGATGTCTTTCATTTTGCCACCGCCCTCTCCTGTAAATCCTACAGTAATCATACCAATCTCCTTAGCAGTTTGTAATGCGTTTGTAATATTAGCAGAATTGCCAGAGGTACTGAGCCCTATCAGCACATCGCCCTGCCTGCCAATGCCTTTAACCATCCTGCTGTACACTACATCATATCCATAATCATTAGCCACTGCTGTTATATACGATGTATTGCAGTGTAAGGCTTCCGAAGGCAGCGGATTTCTGTCTGTGTAAAAACGGCCGCTGAACTCTGCCGAAAGATGCTGTGCATCTGCCGCGCTGCCACCGTTGCCGCAAAACAATACTTTATTATCATTGCGAAATGCAATAACCAGTTGTTCTGTAACTGCTTCAATCGTTTGTAGCAGTGCTGCGTTATTTATTATCTGTGCTTTTACGTCTATAGAACGTTGCAGAATGTCTTTGATCTGTTGCTGCATGTGTTTCAAAAATACAACAGCGCACGATATAAAACGTGCGCTGTTTATAAAACGGTATTTCTGTGTGAATATTATAGTATCAGCATCGCATCGCCATAGCTGAAGAAACGGTATTTTTCTTTGATGGCTGTGTTGTAGGCTTCCATTGTCAGGTCGTAGCCTGCAAACGCACAAACCATTATCATCAGACTTGTTTTTGGCAGGTGGAAGTTTGTAACCAATGTATTAGCGATAGAAAAATCGTGCGGTGGGTGGATGAACAGGTTCGTCCAGCCTTCCTCTGCTTTCAGCAAACCCTGTGCAGTTACAGAGCTTTCCAGTGCACGCATGGTAGTAGTACCGATAGAACAGATGCGCCTGTTTTCCAGTTTTGCCTTATTCACAATTTTGGTAGAGAAATCTTCCACACGGAAGTATTCTGCATCCATTTTGTGCTTAGATAGGTCTTCCACCTCGATAGGGCGGAAAGTACCCAAACCTGTATGCAGGGTAACCTCTGCAAACTTAACACCTTCAATTTCAAGACGCTTGATAAGCTCTTTGCTGAAGTGCAGACCCGCTGTCGGCGCAGCTACAGCACCTTCGTACTTAGCATATACCGTTTGGTAGCGTTCTTTATCTTCTTCTTCAGGCTTGCGCTTGATGTATTTAGGAAGTGGCGTTTCGCCCAGTGTATCCAGTATTTTCTTGAAAGCCTCTTCGTCGCCATCAAACAGGAAACGAATAGTACGGCCACGAGATGTAGTGTTATCGATAACTTCTGCAACCAGTTCGTCGTTATCACCGAAGTACAGTTTGTTACCTACGCGAATTTTACGGGCAGGGTCAACAATAACATCCCACAGGCGGTTTGGCTTGTTCAGTTCGCGCAGCAGGAAAACTTCGATTTTTGCACCTGTCTTTTCCTTGCGTCCATACAGGCGTGCAGGAAATACTTTGGTGTTGTTCACAACCATCACGTCTTTATCATCAAAGTAGTTGATGATATCGCGGAAAGTTTTGTGTTCTATCTTTCCCGTGTCGCGGTGCACAACCATCAACCGGCTTTCTTCTCTGGTTTTAGCAGGATGCTGGGCAATCAGGTTAAGTGGAAGGTCAAATTTGAATTGCGACAACTTCATATACGGAACTGTAATTTAAAAGTGTGCAAAGTTAACATAAAAACAAGCGTAAACCAACATATTATTTATTTATTATAAACCAATGTGTTATGACGAAAAATGGCATTTCCCACCCTGGTGCAGGCAGAAAGGGCAAATTGGGGGTTATTTAACAGGGGTAGCATTGGGCTATCTGGCTAATTATTTACATTTGAGCCCTAAATTCTTTTTTCATGCAAGTTTGGAATGAATACCTCGCTGCCAATAAACAGCGTTTCCTGGATGAACTGTTAGACCTGCTGCGCATACCATCTGTAAGTGCAGACAGTAAGTATAAAGCAGATGTAGCACGCTGTGCAGATGCTGTAAAGAAAAGCCTGCTGGATGCGGGTTGCGATAACGCAGAGATATGCCCTACTGCAGGCCACCCTATAGTGTATGGCGAAAAAATGATAGACCCTAAACTGCCAACTGTACTGGTTTACGGCCACTACGATGTGCAGCCAGCAGACCCGTTGGAACTGTGGCACAGCGGCCCGTTTGAGCCTGTTATAAAAGACGAGAAAATATATGCACGCGGTGCATGTGACGATAAAGGCCAGATGTTTATGCACGTAAAAGCACTGGAAGTGATGGTGAAAACCAATACACTGCCATGCAACGTGAAGTTTATGATTGAAGGTGAAGAAGAAGTTGGTTCTTCAAACCTGGGCATCTTCCTGGAAGGCAATAAAGAAAAACTGAAAGCAGACATCGTACTGGTATCAGATACTTCTATGATAAGCATGGAACACCCATCGCTGGAAACAGGCCTTCGCGGACTGGCATATATGGAAGTGGAAGTGGTAGGACCTAACCGCGACCTGCACAGTGGTGTATATGGTGGTGCAGTTGCCAACCCGATTAACACACTGGCTAAAATGATTGCATCGCTGCACGACGAGAACAATCATATTACTATACCGGGCTTCTACGACAAGGTACAAGACCTCACAGAAGCTGAACGCGCAGCACTGAACAGTGCACCATTCGACCTGAATGAATACCAGAACGAATTGGGTATTAAAGAAGTGCATGGCGAAAAAGGCTACACTACACTGGAACGCACAGGTACACGCCCTACGCTGGATGTAAACGGTATATGGGGTGGCTATATTGGCGAAGGTGCAAAAACAGTATTGCCTTCAAAAGCTAATGCAAAAATCTCTATGCGCCTTGTACCAAACCAAAGCTCTGAAGAGATATCTGCACTGTTCCAGAAACATTTTGAAAGCATAGCACCTGCAGGTGTGAAAGTAACGGTAACACCACACCACGGTGGCGAACCTGTTGTAACACCAACAGATTCTGTAGCCTACAAAGCTGCTGCTAAAGCAATACAAACTGCATTTGGCAAAGACCCTATACCTACACGTGGTGGTGGCAGTATTCCTATCATTGCATTGTTTGAACGTGTATTGGGCCTGAAAACAGTATTACTTGGCTTTGGTCTGGATAACGATAACATCCACTCGCCAAACGAGAAGTATGATGTATTCAACTACTTCAAGGGTATTGAAACCATCCCATACTTCCACAAGTATCTGGCAGAAATGAGCAACTAGTATCTGTTGATATAACGAATAAGAAATGGCACCCGATGGGTGCCATTTTAATTTACAGATATTTAATAAAAAATACAATGTTTTTATTACCAAATAGATGACGGAAATTTGCAGTGATGGCAAAGCCTAAAATCATAATAGCGATAGACGGATATTCTTCCTGCGGCAAGAGCACAGTAGCCAAAGAACTGGCTGCCAGGCTGGGATATAACTACATAGACAGCGGCGCTATGTACCGTGCCATCACGCTGTATTTTCTGCGCAATAATGTTGACTTCAAAGACAGCGCCGAAATACTGAATGCACTGGCAGATATTCATCTTTCATTTGCATTTAACGAGGCTAGTAATAAGTCTGAGATTCAACTGAATGACGAGAATGTTGAACACTACATCCGCGATATGATTGTAGCGGAGAAAGTGAGCGAAGTAGCAGCTATAAAAGAAGTACGTGCATTTGCCACTGCACAGCAAAAGAAACTGGGCAAGAAACGCGGCATTGTAATGGATGGCCGCGATATAGGCACAACCGTTTTCCCAGATGCAGAACTAAAGATATTTATGACTGCATCGCCCGAGGTAAGGGTGAAACGCCGCTTTCAGGAATTGTATGCCAGCAACCCCAACATAACGCTGGAAGAGGTAAAGCATAATCTGGAAATGCGCGACTATATAGACAGCAACCGTGAGGAAAGCCCACTAAGGCAGGCCGACGATGCTGTAGTGCTTGACAACAGCAACCTGACGCGCGAAGAACAGCTTGAAAAAGTGATTGGCTGGGTAGAAGATAGAACAGCTGCAAACGCTGTGTAAAAAATCATTTCATTTTATGGTTCTGAATTGGCACTTTTGATAACGAAAGTGATACGCACCATTTTGCTTTTTTACTTTTACTTTTTCAATTGAAGAAATGACCAATTACGAAATAGCCGACCACTTTAGTTTTTTATCGAAGCTGATGGACCTGCATGGTGAAAATGCATTCCGTGCCAAGTCTTTTGGCGTTGCATCTTTTTATCTGGAGAAATTTGAGAAGGAAGTTGCAGAGATGGATGATGCCGAACTGTTTGCACAGAAAGGCATCGGCGAAAGCATGGGGCGCTATATACGCGAACTGCAAACAACAGGCAAGCTATCGCCGCTTGAAGATATACTGGCACGCACACCACAGGGCGTGCTGGACATTATGCAGATAAAGGGCCTCGGCCCGAAGAAAGTAGCCGTGATATGGAAAGAGATGGGCATAGAAAGTGTGGGCGAACTGGAGTATGCATGCAATGAAAACCGACTGACCAACTTTAAAGGCTTTGGTGCCAAAACACAGGAAGCCATACTGCAAAACATAACATTCATACGCTCTAATCAGGGTTTCCATTTGTGGGCAGAGGTACAAGGCATTGCCAATACACTCACCGCACAACTTGGAAGGGCCAATGCGGGCAAACTGTTTTCGCTGTCAGGTTCTTTCCGCAGGCAGATGCCTACGGTGGAGTGCATTGATATTGTAACTGACACCCCTGCAGCAACCATCAAACAACAATTTGGCATAACACCCGGCATACAAATTGAAGAACAAGGCGATGTGCTGCTGGTGAATGCCCCCAATCAGCCATTGATAAAAGTGCATTGCACAAGCACGACTGCTTTCTACACCACCCTCTTCAATACTTCTTGCAGCGATACTTTCCTGCAGGCTTTCAACGAACGATATAAAATACCCGAACAGTCCGCAAATGAAGAAGCCATCTTTGAAGCAAACGGATTGCAATACATACCTGCCGCACAAAGGGAGTTTGCAGATGTGCTTGACAAAGCTGCGAAGAACAGTCTGCAACAAGTCATTCAGCCGACAGATATTAAGGGCATCATACACAACCACAGCACATGGAGCGATGGCATGAACACTATTGCAGACATGGCAAAAGCATGTATGGACAAGGGCTACGAATACCTTGTTATCAGCGACCACTCGCAGAGTGCATACTACGCAAACGGCTTGAGCCCTGAACGTATTGCTGCGCAGCAAATAGAGATTGATAACCTGAATGCAAAGCTGGCACCATTCCGCATTTTCAAAAGTGTGGAAGCAGATATATTGGGAGATGGCAGCCTTGACTATAATGAGGATGTACTGAAGACATTCGACCTTGTAATAGCATCTGTACACAGCAACCTGAAGATGACACAAGAGCGTGCTATGGAGCGTGTACTGAATGCTATTCGCAATCCTTACACAACCATCCTCGGTCACCCTACGGGCAGGCTACTGCTAAGCCGTGAGGGTTATCCGCTAGACCATAAACTGATAATAGATGAGTGTGTGAAACACAATGTGGTGATAGAAATAAACGCCCACCCTCGCAGGCTGGATCTTGACTGGACATGGGTAGAATATGCCATGCAGCAAGGCGCACTGTTATCTATAGACCCCGATGCGCACGTAATAGGCGGCTTTGACGATGTGTACTTTGGTGTGATGGCTGCGCAAAAAGGCGGGCTTACTGCCAAACACAACCTTAGTAGTTTTACACTGAAAGAATTTGAAGCGTTTTTGGCTAGAAAGAAAGTGTAGTCACCCATTTTGTGGCATTAAAATAATTACCACTTAATAAATACAAATGCTAGGCAAAGCTAAAATCCTCGTATACAAGGTGTCCATCAATCAATTTAAACCACCAAACAAAAGTAGCTTCTTTACAACCTTTATCATTTTCTTTTGAATCTGCTTCAACACCCTCAGAAACTATAACTCGTTTTTCGCCTTGTACTATTATTACATCTAAATAGTAATAACAGATTTCGCTGATATTTACTTTTATTTTTTGATAATTCTTAGAGTATAAGTCAGCAAATTGGATTTGTCTAACTGCTTCATTAAATTTTCTACTGTAGAATATATTTCGATATTTTTTAGCGAATTTTTTCTCGCTCACAGGGAGTTTTAATGCTTCGTCATAGGACAAATCATTATCTATCAGCATTGTCAAAGAGGGGTTATTAATAGGGAAAGAAAAATGTTTCTTTATCTTATTAACATCTTCGCTTTTCAAGTCGTTCATTAACTCTTCCAATGCCTTTATATATGTACCTGTTGCAGTATCGACCTTAATTTGTTCAGCAGCTTGAGCCCGATGTTTATTCTCAGTACACGCACTAAAAAAGAATACTATTGCTAATAGCTTTAATAAATTCATATCGCAATATACAAAACCATAGACTATACTTCACCCCTTATACTTGTATGAAAAACAGGTATGGATATAGTTACAGAACAGTACACACCAAAAGTCAGCACGATAGTACAACGCAGTCTGTTGCAACAGCGCAAGGTATTTCTTTGGGGGATGGTAGAAGATGAGAGTGCACGCACCATTGTAGAACAATTGCATTACCTCTCTGTGCAGGATGCGGAAAGCCCCATTCATTTTTACATCAACAGTCCCGGTGGTGTGGTAACTGCGGGCAATACGATATTAGACACCATGAATACCATCAGCACGCCTGTATATACCTACTGCATAGGCTTTGCGGCATCTATGGGTTCTATACTACTGTCTGCGGGAGAGAAAGGGAATCGCTATATATTCCCTACGGCAGAGGTGATGATACACCAACCGGGTATGGGTGGTTTTCAGGCGCGCGCAAAGGATATAGAAATACATGCACAGCAGATAATGAAGACAAAAGAATTGAGTGCAAAAATACTGGCAGCCAATTGCGGCAAAGAGGTAAAAACCATCCTGCGCGATTTTGACCGCGATTACTGGATGGATGCAAAGGAAGCTATTGCATACGGTATTGTAGATAAGATGGCAGGCTAAGCCGCCAGTTTCATTTCGGGGAGTTCTATAGTGTGATTAGTTCGTTTTTCATAGAGCGCCTGTCTTGCTTTGCTTAGTTGCATACGCATGGCATGCAGGCGTTCTATCTCTTCGTCTACACCTGTTATTTTTATCTCTATCAGTTGCACCAGTTTCGATACATCTAACACTTTGATAGATTGCAGTACCAGCAGCTCACGTATCTCTTCAAGTGTAAAGCCCAAGTCTTTATATTTTCGAATTGCATGTAGTTGATGCAAAACCTCTTCGGGATAGTCTTTGTAATTATTCTCTCTGCGCGCTTTACGTGGCAGTACAATCAAACTAATCTTCTCGTAATACCTGATGGTATCGCGCGAAAAACCTGTGAGTCTGGAAAGTTGGCCTATGAGCATTGTTATTGAGTTTTAGCTGCTAACAACATTGTTAGTGTTGGCTTTATTTTCCTTCCATTCCAATAATGGTTTTTCCAAATCAAAACTTCTTCGCCACTCACTAATTTTTACGGCAATAGATTGTTGCTTTTGAAAGGCAAATAAAAATTTATACTGTTGTCTTTTATGATAAACCTCTTGTATTATTTCTAACGAGAATTGGTTACGCCCAACTATTAAAACATTATTAGTAATAATAATTCGACACATTATACTATAATATAATGATATAGTATAAACAGAGTATGCGAGTAGAATACACGGTGCAAAAAGTGTAGCTCCCCAATGAACTTTTTCACCCATTTGCATAGCATGAAAAAAGTCGTTTAGCAAAACAATAGATAACCAAATAAGCATAACAATTAATGCAAGCACTAAAAGGTATGCAGGGTGATATACACTACGGTATAATATTTTCATTGAAAAAAAATATCAATAAATCTACATAAAAAAGCCGCTACGATGAGCAGCGGCTTTTACTATTATTTCAATCAACTGGTCAACCCAGTCAACAGATTACATTTTCTCGATAACAACAGCGCTTGCGCCACCGCCACCGTTACAGATACCTGCAGCACCGTACTTACCACCATTCTGGTTCAGTACACTCAGCAGTGTAACGATGATACGCGCACCACTTGCACCCAACGGGTGACCCAGTGATACAGCACCACCATTCACGTTTACCTGTTCAGGCTTCAGGTTCATCTTCTGCATATTTGCAATACCCACTACGCTGAATGCTTCATTCAGTTCGAAGTAGTTGATATCTTCCATTTTCAGGCCTGCTTTAGCAACCGCTTTAGGCACAGCAATAGATGGTGTAGTTGTAAACCATTCAGGTGCTTGTTCAGCATCTGCATAGCCTTTTATTTTTGCGATTGGTTTAATGCCCAGCGCTTCTGCTTTTTCTTTGCTCATCAGCACAAGTGCAGCAGCACCGTCGTTCATCGTACTTGCGTTAGCGGCAGTTACGCTACCGTCTTTTACGAAAGCAGATTTCAGTTGAGGTATTTTATCGAACTTAACATTCCAAGGGTCTTCGTCTTTTGCGAAAACGATAGGATCACCTTTCTTGTTAGGAATTTCAACAGGTACTATCTCACCTGCAAATTTACCGGCATCCCAAGCAGCCTGGCTGCGTTTGTAGCTTTCAATTGCAAATTCGTCCTGTGCTTCGCGGCTGATGTTACATTCTTTTGCACACAGTTCAGCAGCATTGCCCATCGGGTACTGATGGTACACATCTGTCAAACCGTCTTTTGCAAGGCCGTCAATTAGTGTTACGTTACCATACTTGCTACCCCAACGCAGGTTGGCGTTGTAGAAAGGTACATTGCTCATGCTTTCCATACCACCTGCTACCACTACATCAGCATCGCCCAGCATAATAGCCTGCGCACCTTGCATAATGGCTTTCATACCGCTGGCACATACTTTGTTTACAGTAGTACATGGTACATTGTCAGGAATACCTGCAAAACGGGCAGCCTGGCGTGCAGGAGCCTGGCCGAGGTTACCTTGCAGTACGCAACCCATCAGTACTTCATTTACTTCTTCAGGATTAAGACCAATTTTATTGATAGCACCTTTGATAGCAATTGAACCCAGTTGCGTAGCAGAGAAATCTTTTAAAGCACCACCCCATGCGCCCATTGCAGTACGCACAGCCGATACGATATACACTTCTTTCATAAA
>JAFLBN010000016.1 GCA_017303395.1 Chitinophagales bacterium | reverse complement strand
CATTACACAAAAGCGCGAGCATATCACGATTATGATTGCACACCGCCTCAGCACTATTATGCATGCCGACAGGATATTTGTACTGGAGCGTGGCAACATCATAGAAACAGGCAGCCACCAGCAGTTGCTGGATGAAAAAGGCCTCTACTACGCTATGTGGCGCCAGCAGATAGGCGAACGTAAAGAAGTGCGTACAGGTGCTGCACCTGCAGGTATGCGCAGCGCTAAGTAAACAGTAAAGTCGATTAATTACTCATAAACAGAGGCCTCCGTTTAAAGCAATCGGGGGCTTTTTTAATTTGCTGTAACGTGTATGTATTGTAAATTCGGCATATGCGTTTCGTTCTACCTATACGACACCTCACGATATTGTTACTGGCAATTGCTATGCTCTGTGCAAATATGGCGCGTAGTGCAGAACCTGGCTATATACTTTCTGCAACCATTGCAGATGCTAAAAAGCAAGGCATTCGCTTCATTGAACACAATCTCTTTACAAACACGGGCAGTACCAAACAACATACAGGCACGGAAGAGGTACTGTTGTCTGCTAATAACAAGGCTGTAGCAGAACTGTTGGCAAATGCTCCTGAAGGAGTATCGTTGAGCCTGCTGTACAAGGGTAAAATATATACACTGGCATTGCTGCGCAACAATACTTTTCCCAATACTTACAAGCCACTGTTTGCAGACAATGCAGGCACACATAATCTGCAAACCAATACAGGACTACACTATCAGGGTGCGGTAGCGGGCTATGATAAGTCTATAGCTACGATGAGTGTATTTACAAACGGAGACGTGATGATACTTTTCGCTTGTACTGATGGCAATTTTGTATTGGGAAAAATGAAGGATAACAGCGGGCAATACATCTTGTATAATGATGCCTCTATACGCAGTCATATGCCCTTTTATTGTTCGCTTCCCAATCAGCCAAATACCAGTACAGAGCCTGCTGCCAAAACTACTGGGAGTAATAGCTATTGCAAGCCTGTCAGCTTTTACTGGGAGGCCGATTACGATTTATATAAATTCTGCGGACAAAGTATTACTACTACCCAAAACTACATTTCGGGCTTATTCAATCAGGTGCAGGCAGTATTCAAAAACGAATCTGTAACCGTATATCTGGCATCTTCGCTGATATGGGCAAAACCTGACAACTACGTAGATAGCAGCGCCGGGCATTGACTGATGGGCTTTCAGGCAGCATGGGTAAAAAGGAATGATACATTTGGTGCAGACATGGCCATGTTACTGACTTGTGATAAAGGGAATCTTGGCGGGCTTGCATCGTTGAATGCTATTTGCAAACTCAATTCGCCTTATGCGTATTGCGATGTCAACGGCGTATATAACAATATCCCTGTTTATAGTTGGGATGTGTTTGTTGTGTGCCATGAAGCGGGGCATCTGTTGGGTTCTGAACACACACAATGGTGCGGGTGGATGACAGGTGCCGGTGGTTCCTGCGGTTCTATAGACGACTGTTCGCTGCAAGACACCTATCTTTCCTGCACCAGTTGCCCATCTGTAAAAGACAATAGCCAGCCTGCAAGTGCCTGGCAGGGAAGCATCATGAGCTACTGCTACAAAGGCAGAGGTGTAAACCTTGCTAATGGATTTGAAAAACTACCCGGTGATAAAATACGTAACAACATAAGTAGCGCATTGTGCTTTAAGAATATTATTACAGGGAAACTATTGGTCAGCAACATATGTCAGGGCAATGGTGCAGTAGCCTTTGTACCCGACAGCATAATGTATAAAGGCCTTATTAATGTATCTACCCTGCTTTATTACTGGAATACCGGTGCCACTACACAAAGCATTCATAATATTACAACTCCGGGGTTGTATGGCGTAAGCATTACGGATGCAAGCGGCAATTGCCAAATACAATATAATACGCCTGTTGTATTGATAAACACAGACAGTTGTCGATTTAAACTACAGACACAACAAGTAACACCAGCAGACAGAATAAATATCTATCCGAACCCCTGCAGCGGTGTGTGCAATGTATCATACTACGCTACAAATAATGTCAGTTATACTATTACTGTTTATGATTTATTGGGGAACGTACAATTGTCTGCAGGGAGGCAATATACTTCACAAGCAAAAATCAATACTGCCACACTACCATCGGGTACATATATTTTGCGCGTTCATGCCGAAAATGATACCCAATATGTCCGTTTTATAGTGCAATAACCCTGCTTCATCTATATAGTATAGTTTGTCAAAAACTCATGACAAATAAACCTAACATCAATATGTATTTTTAACTATATTGCAAATATCCTGCCTTCACTATCCAACTGATATTTAGCAACTTAAAACAATTATTTATCTAGTGAAATTTTACACAAAACTTGCAGCACTGCTTATTGCTATATGCTGCTTCAACATTGTTGCAAAGGCACAATACGAACCGGGATACGTACTATCTGGAGAAGTGCAAGATGCAAAAGCTCGTGGACAGCATTTTCAGCCCTGCAATCTCTTCAGCATTGTGAATGCACCAAAGCATACAAATGTACTGCGCAAGGAAACACTGCTGATGCCCGATAAAAACGCCATCAGTAAACTGTACAAGGAATATCCTAAAGCGATATCGCTGACACTGAATACAGATGATGGCCACAGCTTTGTACTGGATATGATGCAGAGCAACCCACTGGCTGCAACACCCAATATGGGCTATTTTGATGCCAGCGGAGAACACAAATGCGGTTATGAAAAAGCGGTACACTATCAGGGTGCTGTAAGAGGTACTGCAAAATCTATGGCTGCTATCAGTGTTTTTGCCAATGGCGAGGTAATGGTGCTTTTTGCCGGTGGCGATGGCAACTATGTAGTAGGCAAAGTAGAAGACAACAGCGGTATGTATGTTTTCTATAACGATAAAGATTTTACCGTTGCCAATAACACAAAATGTGGTGTTAACGACTATGCTTCATTCACCAAAGACATCAAACAGCAAACAGGCAATAAAACAACTGCTGCCTACGAGTGTAACAAAGTAAGGCTGTATTGGGAAGCAGACTATGCACTCTACAAAGCGAAAACTTCAAGCGTCATAAATACACAGAATTATTTGCGTGGTATGTTTAACAACATACAGGCACTGTACCGCAACGAGCGTATAGCTGTAGAACTGAAAGCAGTACGTGTATGGACTGTGAATGATGGATATGACAGCACAGCATCTAGCGATGCACTGTCTGATTTCCGTACAAAATGGAATGCAAAAGCAGATACATTTGATGGCGACCTTGCAATGCTGATGGCAATAGACCCCGGTGGTCTGGGTGGCATTGCCTATCTGGATGTACTTTGCAGCAGGGACTTCAGCTATGCTTATGGAGACATTAATGGCTCTTATCAAAACATTCCTACTTATTCTTGGGATGTAGAAATGCCTACACATGAAATAGGCCATAACTTAGGCTCTCGCCATACACACTGGTGCGGATGGAATACCGGCGGCGGTGGCACATGTGGTTCTATAGACAACTGTACGACACAGGAATCTGTAACAGGTTGCAGCACTTGTCCTTTTACATTCGATAACAGCCAACCACCAACAGCATGGAGAGGCACTATTATGAGTTATTGCCACCTTGTTTCAAGAGGTATCGACCTTGCCAATGGCTTTGGCCCGCTGCCTGGCGATGTATTGCGTACAAATGTTGCATCGTCTTCTTGCCTTCAATCTATCATCAGTGCCAAGCTGACACAAATACCTATATGTAAAAACAAAGGCTCCATTACACTTGCGTACGATACGGCTTTGATAGGTACAAGAAACTTCGGTACTGCACCATTTACCTATTCATGGTCTAACGGTGCTAAAACACAAAACCTGACATCATTATCTACACCGGGTATTTACAGCGTTACCATTACAGACTCTAATGGCTGTTCTTACGGGTATAGCATAACACTTACTACCAATACTGCAGATAGCTGCAAAACCATAACAGGCAGTGTAAATAATATTGCAAATGCACCACAATACGTAAGCCTGTATCCAAACCCTGCACATCAAAACTTCGGTATGAAGTTCTTTACAGAAAAAGCAGCTACAGTTACTATTAAAGTTGTAGATGTAGTAGGCAAAACAACAATGCTAAAAACCTATGCTGCTAAACAAGGAGAGAATGATGTAACTGTTGACATCAATGGGTGGACCAAAGGTGTGTACTTTGTGCAAATACAATCGGCCAACGAAGAATATGAAACAGTGAAGCTGATAGTAGAATAAACAATCAGTTTCTGCCAATAACAATAAAGCGCAACTCAATAGGTTGCGCTTTATTATTTTATAAAACTATGTTTTGCAGTAGTGCGCTCTTTTCAGGATAGTCTGTATTGTAGTGCAGCCCTCTGCTCTCTTTGCGAAACTGTGCACTCTTTACTATCAGGTAGCCTGTGGTTATCAGGTTACGTACCTCACATAGTTGCGGAGATACTGAAGCTGTTTTATACAACTCTTCCGTTTCTGTATGTAGCAGGTCTATACGGCTCATGGCACGTTCCAGACGCACATCGTTGCGCACAATACCTACATAGTCGCTCATCACTTGTTGTACTTCCTTCAGGCTCTGTGTTATCAATATCAGCTCTTGTGGCGCTGTAGTACCTTCTGCATTCCAGTCGGGTATGGCTTCGTTATAGTCCACTTTATCTATTACAGCAGCAGCATCTTCTGCACAACGGTGTGCAAATACCAATGCTTCTAACAGCGAATTGGATGCAAGCCTGTTGGCGCCATGCAGGCCCGTGCTTGCACATTCGCCACAGGCATACAGTTGTTGCACAGATGTACGCCCTTGTTCATTTGTTTTGATGCCGCCACAGCAATAGTGTGCAGCAGGTGCTACGGGTATCATCTGCTCCATTACATCTATACCTATGCTCTTGCACTTTGCATAGATGTTGGGGAAGTGTGCTTTGAATTTCTCTGCATCCATGTGGCGACAATAGAGGTATACATGCTCTGTACCTGTACGCTTCATTTCATTATCTATGGCACGTGCCACCACATCGCGCGGGGCTAGGTCTGCACGCTCATCATAGCTTTTCATAAAAGCCTCACCCTGCTTGTTGCGCAATATACCACCATCGCCACGCACAGCCTCTGTAATGAGGAATGAAGGGCTGACACCAGCCTCATATAATGCTGTTGGGTGAAACTGGATGAACTCCATATTCTCTATCCGTGCCTTTGCACGATATGCCATCGCAATACCATCGCCTGTTGCTATTTTAGGGTTTGTAGTGGTACGATATACCTGCCCTACACCACCTGCAGCCAACACAGTTACTTTCGATAATATCTTCTCTATTTTATTGCTCTGTGTGTTCAGTGCATATACACCATAGCACTCAATATCGGGTGTAGATTTGGTAACCAGCATACCCATGTGGTGCTGGGTAATGAGGTCGAGTACAAACCAGTGATTGTGTATCTGAATGTTAGTGTGACGCTTTGCTTCTTCTACCAGTGCACGCTCTATTTCAAAGCCTGTAATGTCTTTATGGTGCAGAATACGAAACTCAGAGTGGCCACCTTCTTTACCACGCATATAGTCTCCTTCGGCATCTTTATCAAACCTTGCACCCCACTCTATTATTTCATTTACACGCTCGGGGCCTTCCTTCACTACTATCTCTACCACATTCCTGTTGCACAAATAATCGCCCGCTATCAGTGTATCTTCTATGTGTTTTTCAAAGCTGTCTTTCTCCAAGTCATTCACCACCGCTATACCACCTTGTGCATACTTCGTATTGGTCTCGTCGGTATTTGCTTTGGTAAGAATGGTTATTGTTTTATCAGGGAACCGGCGTGCTGTTTTTACAGCAAACGTAAGGCCTGCAATGCCCGAACCTATCACTAAAAAATCTGTCTTCAGCATCAGATTGTATTTATAAAAAACGGCTCCTGATACAGAAGCCGTTTACAAAGTTATGTGTTATACGTGAGTTTAGAACTGAGATGTGCAACCAAACCTGAGACCGCTGAATGCAGGCTCGTAACGGCATACACCACCTGTACAATTGATACCTTCTACCTGCTTTACATAAGCCATAGTAAACCTGTGCGGGCCTTTTGTGAAAGCGGTAAACACATTGTAATAGTGTTGTGCACCTGCGCTTGAGTTGGGACCTGGCTTTATGTTGTACATATCAGACACGGCAAAAGACCATTTTGGTGCAATGTTCAGTTCTACAAGGCCGAATATCCATGAACCGAAGTCTTGCTTGGTATCCTGATATTCCCATTCTGTACGGATAGACATTTTCTTGCTCAGACGTTTTGTAACCTCGAAGAAAGGAATGATGGAATTAATCAATGGTACTGCCACTTTCGATTGATAGATTTCCTGATTGTAAACCATGTACTGGCAACCTGCCTGTATAATCCAATCATTAAAACCACGATACTCTGCTTCTGCATAACCCTCGCGATACAGTGTCTTGTTATCAAGCGTATTGATGTATGTACCTGTCAGGGTTATGTCCAGTTTATCATTTGGTGTAAGCAGCACGTCTGCACCTAATGCCATTTCAGATATATCTTGCGATGCAGGTGTGTAACGCGCCATCAGGCGTTGCGGGCGCAGGCGAGCAACGATTGGTTGCCAGTTGAGCATACCACGATTCAGTATCTCGTTTGGCGATGTACGCATTACATAGTTTTCAGTACGTTTACCTGTCAGGTTCACCGCTATACCTTTGGTAGCATAGCCCAGTGTTGTGAAGAGTACATTACCTTCTTTATCCTGCAGATAGTTGTCCTTTACAATAGACTCATCTGTTTTATAAGAACCTTCTATGAACCAAGAGAAGCTACCAACTGTTAATGTATTGTACACCGTAAATGCATACATATTGTATTTGGGTACAAAACGCTTGCTGGTATCCTGACTGTTGATGGTAGATACTACAAGGTCCATACTTGTTTGGTCCAGTGTACGGTTCAATGCACCTACACCCGGCACAATATGCACATTTTCGCCAAGACTGAAATCGCCTTCCAGATTAATACCCTTGATAATAGGATCGTATTTTGAAAGGTTGAATTTTTGCTGGCCTGTAAATGCTTTTACGAAAACATTGTCTGTTATCTGATACTTCAGGCGCGCACCTATTAACGCATTGTCTATCAATAAGCCACGGTCTTCGTATGCACGAAACATTACACCACTGCCTATCTGGTCGTAGATATAACCTGCTGTAATGCTCAGTTTATCAATATCTTTTGAAAGGCTCCATGCACCTACACCAAAACCATTCAGTGCTTGTGTAGGGTTAAAGAGGTTGGAGTTATGAAACGCATCTGTACGCAGTGTTGCCGTAAAGCCTTTATAATTGTAGCGTAGGCCAAGCCATGCTTCACCACCACTCAGGTAGTTGTCGTACAGTGGATTATTAGCAGCATTAATAGCTTCATCTCTTTGAAAGAAATTCGCATTCAGCATAAAGTCTCCGGAAAGAGTACCTTGTGCATAAGACGAACCTGCAGAAAGTAATAATACTGTTAAAATACTTTTGAAAGGTTTCATTAAAAGATTATTAAAATTTGGAAATTCTGACGAATTTAGTTTCTTTACTAAACTTTGGCAAGGTTTTAGATTATTTATTTACAAATTAATGATTCCAATTATGAAAAAGCTTATCGCCGGTGCATTTGCTCTTGTATTTTCTGTGAATGCTATGGCACAAACAGCTGCAGAATTGCCCGACACTCAGATTAAGGACGTAAACACAAGCAAAAAAGTAGCGTTTAACACAACTGTTGAAAAAGGTAAAGTAACCCTGATAAACTTCTGGGCTACGTGGTGTGTACCATGCAAAAAAGAGATTAAGAATGTACGTACGAAGATGGCTGACTGGAAGAAAGAAGCAGACTTCAACTACATGACTGTATCAATAGACGAGTCTCGCGCTGAAGGTCTTGTGCGCAGCTATGCAAAATCTCAAGGTTGGGATTTCCCTTACTATATGGATCCTAACTCTGACCTGAAACGTTCATTGAACTTCCAGACAGTACCATTTACTATGATAATAGATAAGAATGGTAAAGTAGCATATTCACACGCCGGCTATGAAGAAGGTGGTGAAGAAGAAGTATTTGCTAAAATTAAAGAACTGAGCAAACAATAAGCTCTTTCCCATATTTAACAAAAGCCTCTGCAAGTGCAGGGGCTTTTTTGTGTAAATTGTAGTATACCAAAAACATGAAACTATGTTATCGAAAAGCATACAGGAAGCACTGAACAAACAAGTAGCCATGGAGGCAGAATCTTCTATGGCATATCTTGCAATGGCATCGTGGGCAGAGATACAGCCGGGGCTGGATGGTGTGACGGAGTTTTTCTACCAGCAATCGAACGAAGAGCGCGAACATATGCTGAAGCTGATACGCTACATAAATGAACGTGGTGGTTTTGGCGTGGTACCTGCATTGGAACAACCCATCATCACCTACCAATCGTTGAAGCGCGTTTTTGAAGAATACCTGAAGCACGAGCTTAAAGTATCTGAAAGCATTAACGAACTGGTAGGCATGTCGCTGCAAGAGAAGGATTTTGCTACACACAATTTCCTACAGTGGTATGTATCTGAACAGATAGAAGAAGAACGCCTGGCACGTACATTGAATGACAAACTGGAACTGGTAGGTGATGATAAAAGCGGCATCTATCTCTTTGACAGAGACATCATGCTATTCAGGCCAAAGGAAGGTAAGTAGTACATTACTATACACAATAATAAAGGGGCGAAATTTCGCCCCTTTATTATTTGTGACATTCCCATCTATTAATACGGGCCAAAGCCTGTAATTGAAGGATAGTATGCTTTATTAAGATCGTAGAATACAGGAGATGATTGTATAGGACCGCCAATGTCTGTTCTCCATCTCAGTTTGCCTGAAGTATCGAATTTATACATCTGCTTGTCAAAGCCGCTTACATATACGCTACCATCTGTAGCCAGTAAAGATGCCTGTATCAATGCACCTGTCTGGTATTTCCATTTGATAGAACCATCAATAATATTCAGCGCGTAAATGTAAGCGTCGTAACCGCCAACATATACTACCTGACCGTAAGCTGCTGGTGTTGAGTGTACCCTATCGTTTGTTTTAAACTTCCAACGGGCAGTTCTTGCTGTACTGTCTACGCAGTAAACGTAGTTATCTGCACTACCAAAAATTATATTACCACCATAAGCAACAGGAGAGCCATCAATAGCACCATCTGTGGCAAAGTTCCAAACAACATTACCGTTGGCTACATTCAAAGCATACAGGTTGTAATCCGGAGAACCGATATAGATGTAAGGACCGCTAGCAACAGGAGATGATTTAAGACCACCGTCTATAGTAGGCAGGGTCGATGTCCAACCACCGGTACCATTTGCCATGCTTACTGTTTTTACAGCACCCTTTGTAGTAACAACAACTATATTGCCGTTATACATTATCAAAGAAGACTTCACACTATCAGCAGCATCGTAAGACCATTTCACTTCATCTTCGTCATCATTTTTAGGTTGTATAGCAAATACATCGCCTTCAATATCAGCAATGTACAATACCTTACCATCCGTTACTGGTGATGAGTAGAATTTATTTAAACTCCTAGTCAGGTTAGGGTTAACAACATGTATCGGGTACATTGCTTTTATGAATTTTCCCGATTTTGCATTGAATTTGTACAACGAGTCTTCAGATGCAACGTACACATAGTTGCCAACAATAACCGGTGTGGCTATCACATTCGCAGTAAGTGTTCTCTGCCATTTGTATTTGCCGGTAGAAGGGTCTATGGCATACATTATCTTGTTCTGACTGGCTGTAAAAACAGAAGGTGTATTTGTTTCTACCAGTGGTTCATCCGGGCTGTATGTGTGTTTTTTACAAGACGCAAACATAGCACAGGTTGCACCCACTACAGCCAAAGACTTCATCCAACGTTGCAGCATGATTCTAAAATTGTATTATTAAGTAATGCAAAATAGGCGTTTTCGGCTTTTATTGCAATAGGTTATAAAAGAAATCCGGCCTTTTTTAGAAATAAGACCGGATTTTCAATATCAATGGTTGGCAGATGCTATGCCATGGCTTTTTCTTTCTGGCGCTTGATGCGGTTTACCATAGAATCGAAAGCGAGATCGAAAGACTCTTCAAAGGCTTTAGACTGGTGTTTTACAAAGAAAGTGTGTTTCGGAATATGGACTTTTATTTCGGCTACTTTGTCTTTGATGTTGTGTACCACATTATCGAGTACCAAAAAGACCTCAACGCCTACTATTTTATCGTGAAAAGTGCCTAGTTTCTCCAGCTTCCTGTTCACATGTTCTATCAATTTACTGTCTGCTTCAAAATGCACTGATTGGATTCGCACGTTCATAAGGCAAAAATTTATGGTTTAGAAAAATATTAATACTACCCTCTCGGGTGTGCTTTTTTGTGAATTTCTTTGAGTTTGTCAATATTGTTGTGTGTGTATACCTGTGTTGCAGCCAGGCTGCTGTGCCCCAACAGGTCTTTTATGGCCTGTATATTAGCACCGTTGTTCAGCAAATGTGTTGCAAAAGTGTGCCTTAATACGTGGGGGCTTTTTTTATGAAGTGTTGTAGTTGATGATAAATATGTTTTCACCACCCTGTATACATAGCCTGCATAGAGGGGCTGGCCGCTTTCCAGCACCAGCAAGTGGTTGTCGTCGTAGTTTTCAAGCTTGCGCTTTTCCTGTATATATTCGTCGATTGCAGTTAGCAGCATCGGGCTGACGGGGACCAAACGCTCTTTATTGCCCTTACCCAGAATGCGTATCTGTTTTAGGCTTTTTTCAATGTCTTTTTCTTTGAGGTTAATGATTTCGCTGCGGCGCATACCTGTCTGGTACAGCAGGTCGCATATCATACGGTCTGTAAATCCTTTAAATCCTTCTTCAAACTGTACTTCTTCCAGCAGGTATTCCGCTTCCTGTTCTTTCAGGTACACCGGCAGGCGTTCTGCCCTGCGCATGGCATGCAACTGGCGCACGGGGTTTTTCTTAACCGCCTGCATTTTCAGCATGTATTTGTAAAAGGAATTGACCGCAGACAGTTTGCGATTGATGGATGTGGCCTGCAGGTCTTGCTCTTTGAAGGTTGCCAGCCAGCTACGTATATGGAAATGGGTAATCACCCGTTCGTCATCGAGGCCGAACTGGGCACTTACATATGCATTAAATTGTGATAAATCTCTTTCGTATGCGCCGAGTGTATGCTGTGCATATCGTTTCTCAAATCTGAGATACTGTAGGTAATCTGTTATCCGATGCTCTATCATAGAAAAACCCGGTACTGTAAATATAATCATTTACAGTACCGGGCGCAATACTATTGTCAGATAACTTTGTTAAAAGTTGTCTTTGTCTATTAATCCAGTTTACCAGACTCCATTTGCTGGCGGTAGATTGCTTTCAAAACTTCTGTACGACGTTTTACAGATGGTTTTGTGAAAGCCTGACGAGCGCGCAGTTGATTCAGTGTACGAGATTTCTCATACTTCTTCTTGTACTTTTTCAGCGCTTTATCAATGTTTTCGCAATCTTTTGAATCTATTATTAACATAACTTAATACCCCCTTTTAAATGGATTTGGGACGGCAAAGGTAAGTGTTTTTTTCATTTGACCAAACTTTTTAGGACTATTGATATAAATCAGATAATTTTATGCCTATTAAGACGTTATAGTACTAATACTGTGGCTAATAGGAGCATTACATATATAATAGCAGGCACTTTGCTGGCACTAACAGCAATGGTTTGGGGCTGCAAAAAAGCGGAAGAAAGCTATACTGCCAACCCGGACGACAGCAGGCTGGACAGAAAATATTGCAACGACCCGTTTGCCATCAACTATAACTGGAATTTCCCTGGTACACCTGACAATACTACCTGCTTCTACCCCATAGACATTTTGGGCGGCAGCTACATGCTCACAGATAGTATATATGATGCAGACTACCAGCCCGATACAGTACTGAAATACCCCATAAGGCTTTTTTCGCTGAACAGTTCTAAGATTAAAATAGGTATAACAGGCTTTTGCGATAAAGACACACTGGAACTGACTGCAGACAGATTTTACAAGGCATTCCTTGACTCTATGGATGCCAAAGTAAATGGCTTTGATGCTAAACTTTCCGGCCAGCTTGCCTGCCGTACTGTAGATACCATCAGCGGGTATATTCAAAAAAGCCAGTCGGACAGTACCAAGCTGAGCATCTACTTTACCATAGCCAGCGATACCGGCCTTTCTTACCACAAGGGTACGGCAATAAAGCAGTAGCTTTGCGCCATGTTTACAGGTATTATAGAAGCCATCGGCACTATTGCATCCATTACCCCATCGGGTACTAATATAGACATCTGGGTAGATAGCCCCATAACACACGAACTGAAGATAGACCAGTCTGTAGCACACAATGGCGTTTGCCTGACGGTTGTAGCTATAGAAGGTAGCCGCTACAAAGTAACGGCGGTACAGGAAACACTGCTAAAGACTAATCTGAATAGCTGGAAAGCTGGCGATATAGTAAACCTGGAACGCGCTATGAAAGTGGGTGACAGGCTGGACGGACACTTTGTACAAGGACACGTAGATGCTGTTGCAACCTGTATAGAAAAACAAACACTGGAAGGTAGCTGGCTGTTCCGCTTCCGTTTTCCGCAACAGTTTGCAGCACTGGTAATAGAAAAAGGTTCTGTATGCCTGAATGGTGTAAGCCTTACAGCATTCAATATTGGTAAGGATGAGCTGACAGTTACCATCATACCATATACATATAATCATACCAACTTTCAACAGATAGAAGCAGATACCGTCATCAATATAGAATTTGAT
Source organism: Chitinophagales bacterium (assembly GCA_017303395.1). Lineage (GTDB taxonomy): Bacteria > Bacteroidota > Bacteroidia > Chitinophagales > Chitinophagaceae > Polluticoccus. The sequence continues at coordinate 61,658 of JAFLBN010000016.1, read as the reverse complement.
GTACTGGGCAAATACCTGCTGAGGAAACAGGAAGTAGAGGGCTGATTTAGATAATGACGCTGTTTTAGGTATCTTTAAGCCATGCTTCTGCTATATGTAACGCAGCAAGCATCTTTTACCCCTGATGCAAAAGCCTGAATTAAAACCATACTACGACGTGGCCGTAATAGGTGCGGGTATGGGCGGATTGACAACTGCTGCGTTGCTTAGTAAAGCAGGCTTCAGTGTTTGTGTACTGGAAAAAGAACCACATGCAGGAGGTTATCTTGCAGGTTTCCGAAGAAAAGATTTCCGTTTTGATACTGCCATACATTGGCTGAACCAGTGTACGCCCGGCGGTATGGCCTGCAAAATATTTGACCTGCTGGGCAACGACCACCCCAATGTAATACCACAACGCAGAATACGCAGATACAAAGGTGAAAGCTTTGACTACCTGCTGACCAATAACCCGGATGAGCTACGCGACCAGCTAATCAGCGAGTTTCCGCACGAACGTGAAGGGTTGTTGCGCTTTTTTAAAGCTGCTAAAAAACTAGGCAAGTCTTTCAACGAGTTCAGCAAGATATTCCGCACAGAGGAAAGCATGACAGCAGTAGAGCGCATGAAGAATAAACTGCCGCTGTTGAAATTTGCTATGCCCTTCATCCCATACATATCCTACACAGGCGAAAAGGGACTGAAGAAAGGGTTGAACAAATTCTTCAAAGACGAGAAGCTACATAAAATATTCACAGGCGAAACAGAATTGCTATCATGTCTGGTACCTATTGGCTGGGCATATTATGGTGATTTTCAGAGCCCACCTGTTGGTGGTGGCCAAGTGCTGCCCGAATGGATGGAGCACGTGGTTAAGTACTACGGCAATGATATTATCTATAAAGCTGCAGTAAGCGAAGTTGTTGTAGAAAACAATACTGCAAAGGGTGTAAAGTTTACCCACTTCAATACCAACTATACTGTAAACTGCAAATATGTAGTAGCAGCATGCGATATAGAAACGCTGTATGAAAAAATGCTGCCACAACATGCCATCCCTGCCAAGCTGAAGGATAAACTGAAAGATGCAGATATATACAGCTCATCCGTCACCGTATCTATAGCGCTAGACTGTACGCCCGACAAACTTGGCTTTAACGAAGAGCTGGTACATATAGTTACCGAAAATGCGCCAACAGGCGAGCAATGTGATGGCAACCCACATACAAGTGAAATAAGCATACTGGCACCTTCTTTCAGAGACCCATCGCTTGCACCTGAAGGCTGCGGCACACTCACCTTGTTTATGCCCGCCTTTATGAACTACAGCAACGAGTGGAAGACTGACAAAGACGACAATGGCAATTATAAGCGCGGCGAGGCATACAAACAACTGAAAAATGAAATTGCAGACATCATCATACAACGTGTCGAAGATATGGTAGCACCGGGGCTGCGTTCGCATATCCTGTTTTACGATGTGGCAACACCTGTTACCCACTGGCGCTATACCGGCAATCGTGGTGGTACCATGATGGGTGCAAAACCCGGCAAAAAGAATATGCAGAACAAGATAGCCCACTATCAGACACCTGTGAATAATCTGCTACTTGGCGGACACTGGGCAGAACTGGGTGGTGGTGTACCTATTGCAGTAAAAGCAGGTGCCAATGCCGCATTGCTGATATTCAAAAAAGAAAAGCCTGAAGCCTTCCAACTAATGGCAGGCTATATGGATGGTAAAATACCGGTAGAAGTGCTGCATAATGCTGCCGTCTTCAAACCATATGCCAACGACTGGAAACAGGAACCGACACCTGCACAAAAAGCCACAATGCGTTCTCAATCTGCAGATTGATATTTTGTGGTACTTTTACAGCCTCATTTCAAACTATGCGCATTGCCTTCGACGCCAAACGTGCCTATCAGAATAATACAGGACTTGGTAATTACAGCCGTTCGCTGATATCGTCGCTGGCAGCATTGTATCCGCAACATGACTACTACCTGATGGCTCCGAAACAAACGGAGATGTATAGTGATGTACATGCAAATATGCATACCATTACACCATCTGGTGTATTCAAACTACTTAGTTCATTATGGCGCAGCAATTTTGTAACAGCAGACCTGAAAAAGCTGAACGTAGATGTGTATCACGGATTGAGCAATGAGATACCTGCTGGCATACAAAACACAGGCATCAAATCTGTAGTAAGCATACACGACCTGATATTTGAACGCTACCCTAAGCAATACAAACCTGTAGATAACGCCATTTACAGAAAGAAATTCAGCAATGCATGCAAGCATGCAGACAAAGTAATTGCCATCAGCGAGCAAACGAAACAGGACATCATACAATACTACGGTACACCTGCCGATAAGATTGCTGTATGCTACCAGAGTTGTAATACGATATTTGAGCAACAGGTAAGCGATGCAGAGAAGCAACGCATCAGGCTGAAATACAAACTACCCGAAACGTATTTCCTGTATGTAGGCAGTGTGATAGAACGCAAAAACCTGCTGACCATCTGCAAAGCACTGAAGGAATTGAAAGCCAAACTGAACATACCACTGGTAGTAATAGGCATTGGTGGCGAATACATGCAGCAAGTGAAAGCATATATTGCGGCAAACGGATTGGCAAACAATGTGATATTCTTATCGGAGCAAGAAGCAACGAAGGGTGATGTAGATTTTAAATCTGCTAAAGACTTCCCCACTATCTATCAATCTGCATTGGCCATGATATATCCTTCCATCTACGAAGGATTTGGCATACCAATACTGGAAGCCATGTGGAGCGGCACACCTGTGATAACATCCAACATCAGCTGTATGCCTGAGACGGGTGGTGATGCTGTTTACTATATAGACCCTTTCAGTACGGACGATATGATAAATGCCATACGCGATATTGCTGCACATGAAACACTGAGAAATGAATTAAGTGCAAAAGGCCTTATACAGGCACAAAAATTTACACCTGCAAAATGCGCAGCGGCAGTTATGCAGGTGTATGAATCTTTATAATATTCTTATCTATTTGTTAGGTGTAAACTTTGGCTCGGGTGCAGGCTTGATGACAAGCTTACTGCTGAGGTTGGGAAATGCAATGCGCCATTTGTCTAATGGCTTCTCTGTGGCATCTATAAAGTACCAAGTTTTGCCTTTATCGGGAGACAGAGCGAAGAGAGTGGTTTCTGTTTGCAACAAACCATCTTTCATTTTCATCTTCATATACTGTGGTATGGTACACTGATATTCGCCTGCCGTATCAATAATATTTGACACCTCGCCCGGCCACGCAGATGTAATTGTAGTGCCTGATGCTTCTATATTCTTCAATTGTACGTCTAAGTCCTTCTCTATTTTATCCAATCCACCATTGGTAGATTCCACCACCTTTGGATAGGTAGTACTGACAAAAGTTTTCAGGTCTCTTTTCACCAATGCATCATTCATCTTTTTAGCGGCAGCTTTCACTGCGGGTTTCAGTTTCTGAATATCTGCCTGTGCATATACACTTGCAATACTGCACCATAAAAATCCTGTCAATAGTATGCGTCTCATCTTAGTTTTTAGATATGCGGGTAGTAAATATAATGCACTATCGCTTTTATACTATCAGCAAGTACGTTAAATATTGAGAGACTAGTGGAATGGTAATTAACTAATAGTTACATCTTAACTCTTTCCAACATTTCGAAAAAACTGATGATATCGGCTGTCAGCTCTTTGCCCTTGTTGCTTGCAAGAATGGAATGTCCAACACCCGTATAATAAGAAGGTTGCTTTACCAATGCAGGTATATGCTTCATTAGGTATTGTGCACTTTGCCTACGCGATGTATTGTCGTCTTCAGACTGCGCAATCTTTACAGGTATTTTGATGCGTGGCATCAGTGGTTTTACTTTTGACAATAGTGCACGCAGGTTCTTAACTGTATTCCATGGCAACTTACCATTGCCGGACAACAATGCACCGATTATGTAACGGCTATATGCAGGTGTATTAATACACACAAGTGCAGCTATGTTGTAGCGTGTTGCCAATTCTATTGCTATCAGTCCGCCAATGCCCTGCCCTACTATAAATATCTTGCTGCATTGTTGTACCAGTTTCAACAAAGCTGTTTCCGCAGAAAATATCCACTGTTTATAGTCTGTATCCTTCAGGTCTTTCCAGTTGCCTGTATGTCCTTTCAGTTTGGGCGCAGCAACCACAAAACCTTTTTCTTCCAAAGGTTTTATGAGTGGCTCTACTTCGTGCAGGCCACCACCCAGACCATGTATCAGCAGACAGCCGTAGGTTGATTGCATGTGAGAAAGATAATAAAATATTGCGGTTATTATTTTTTGCTGAGTATGTGTTTACGATGCTGTGTACCCCAGTTGTGCAGTTCGCCTATTACCTTCTTCAATGTTCTGCCATATTCTGTCAGCGAATACTCAACCGTTACGGGCATTGTATCATATACAGTGCGCTGAACAAGGTCGTTCATCTCCAGGTCTTTCAACTCTTTGGAAAGCATCTTGGCAGTAATACCGGGTATCTCCCGTTCCATTTCTTTGAAGCGTTTGTCTGAAAATATGAGTGCACTGATGATGGGTAATTTCCATTTACCACTCAGTATATCCAACGCATCGCGTACTGCCAATATATGCTTACTGCATGCAGCATGGTTCATCTCACTGGGGCATGCAGCCTCTTTCTGTTTTGTTCCTGCCATATATACCTGCTTTACTCTGTGATACCGGTATACTAAAGTATACTGGTATAAAAAGTATAGCAAATATACAGAAGTTTGCAAACAGAAAACTAAGACTGAGATTAATTATGAAAAGAGACAAGATTCTTTACTGGATAACAACGGGACTGGTAAGCCTCGGCTTCCTGATGAGTAGTTTTATGTACCTGAGTAAAAACCCTGAACTGATGACAGGCTTCAGTCAGATGGGTTATCCTGCCTATTTTGTAACGATACTGGGTGTTGCCAAATTGCTGGGTGCATTGGCAATATTAAGCCCTAAAACACCAAAGCTGCGCGAATGGGCGTATGCAGGTTTTACCTTCAACCTGATAGGCGCTATATGGACGCATGTTGCCACAGGCACGCCTTTTATAGCACCACTGGTATTCCTCGTGCTGTTGGGTGTTTCTTACTATTTCAACGGCAAACAAGTACAGGCGACCCTGCAAACGGCATGATAGCATACACGTAGAAATACCCAATCTGCGGTATTTCTACGTGGTATATGTTCTGTATATTGCTATATATCCTGAAACCATTTGCAAACACTGTACAGATATATAGTTCTTTTGATTGCCTGTATAGGCATTTGTATTCCCGCACAATCGCAGGTACCGTTTGAGCAATATTTTAAAGCCGGTGATTCTGTCTTCAGAAAAGGGGACTATGCTGCCTACCTGAAAATAATGACCAATGCACTGCAGGTGGCAGAGGCTTCGAAAGACTGTAAAAAGATATGCAAAGCTACCATGCGCGTAGCAGCTGCATACTATTTTCTGCAAGACAGGCCACAAAGCCTGCAATGGATGAAGAAAGGCAGGCAACTGGCTTATACTTGTGCGGATGATTCTTTCAAATGGATTTCTTCCCGACAGATAGGTGCCATATATTTTGAAGACCGCAAAAAAGACTCTGCACTCCTATACCTGCGCGAAGCAGAACGCGAAGTACTAAAAAGTAATACCGCTTTAGCAGAACGCTCTGCAGTATATGCTATACTGGGCGATTTATATTATCATAGTTACAAAGACACAGCACTTGGCCACAAGTACTATTCGTTGGCTATGCAATATGCCAATCAGTGCGGCGACACGCTGAAAAGTGCTTTTGCCATTATGAAAATGGCCAGCTACAGTATTTACAGCGGCAATTGCGAAGCGGGTATTGACTACTATTATCGGGCAATTGCATTATACAACGCAGCACATTTGCCCGAGGGGTTGATGTTTGCCTACCAAATGTTGGGATGGGCATACAGCAGGTGCAATAATGCACCCAAGACTTTTGAAACAATGCTGAAACTGCGCAACCTGCGCGATTCTATTTTCAAAGAAGAGACTGCCATAAAAACTGCCGAGTACCGAACACTGTACGAGACTGAAAAGAAAGAACGCGAAAACCTGCTGCTGCAAAAACAAAATGCTGAGCAGGAACGTAAAACACAAATACTGCTGATATCATCTATTGCTATATTCCTGATACTGATTGCCGCGTTCTACGCAATATATACACGCTACAAACACAAGAAGAAAGCTGAGATGGATGAACGCATTGCCGTGCAACAGAAGCTACGCTTTAAAGCGGTGATGGAAGCGGAAGAAAAAGAACGTGTACGCATAGCGCGCGAGCTGCACGACAGTCTTGGGCAGATGCTTTCTGCGGCGAAGATGAATATATCTGCCATGGACTCTTATAACACTGATGATGCAAAGCTGGCAGGCAATGCAAAGAAACTGATAGATGATTCTGTAAAAGAGGTGCGCACTATATCTCACAACCTGATGCCTACCAGCCTGATGGAAAAAGGTATAGAACCTGCACTGAACGAACTGGCTGCAAAGATTAATGATACAGGGCTGCTGCAAATAGACCTGCTGGTAAGTGCAGGTAATGAACGCCTTGACAGCTCTGTAGAAATAGCCATCTACCGTATAGTGCAAGAGGTGGTGAACAATATGATAAAACACAGCAAGGCCAATCGTGTAGAGGTAATGCTGGACTATAATGCCGAGAAAGTGTACCTATCTATAAAAGACAATGGCGTGGGCTTTGATACTGCTACAATAGAAACCAGTAGCGGCATTGGCTGGCGCAATATTTTTTCTCGTGTGTACATGATGAATGGTGATGTGCAGATACAATCTCAACCGGGCAGAGGTACGTTGGTAAATATTGAGTTTGCGAAGTAGAGTTGTCTGTTCTTCTATTGACTGATACGACAAAAGCCATCCTAACGGATGGCTTTTGTTATTTACAAACCTGTTCTTCTTAGAGTGCTAAGTCTGCATCGTCTGCAGCAGGTTGTTGTGGTTCTTGTTGCGGTTGTGCAGGTTGTTCGCCACCGTTGCTGTGTTCGCGGCGCGGACGGTCTTCGCGAGGACCACGGTTTTCGTTGCGGCGGTCGCCACCACCACGGCGGTCATCACGACGCGGGCCACGGTCATTGCGGTCTCCCCTGTCACCACGGTCGCTACGCTCGCGTTTCTCAGGTTCTACATAACCTTCAGGCTTTGGCATCAGTGCTTTGCGGCTCAGGCGCAGTTTGCCCGTTTTAGGGTCTGTACCTATCAGCTTCACTTTTACTTTGTCACCTTCTTTCATTACACCTTCCAGGCTGTCAAGACGGCTCCAGCTTATTTCAGAGATGTGCAGCAAACCTTGTTTGCCAGGCATAAACTCTACAAACGCTCCGAATGTCTGGATACCTTTTACCACACCTTCGTAAGTTTCACCAACTTCTGGTATAGCAACGATGCCCTTAATCCATTTAAGTGCTTTTTCAATGCCATCTTTATTAGCAGAGAATATTTTTACTTCACCACGGTCATTTACTTCTTCTATAGAGATAGTAGTACCCGTTTCGCGTTGAATTTCCTGAATGATTTTACCACCCGGTCCTATCACAGCGCCGATAAATTCGCGGTCGATGTTGATTTGCTCGATGCGTGGTGCATGCGGTTTCAGTTCTGCACGTGCCGCAGGGATACATTCATACATTGCATCCAGAATGTGCAAACGTCCGCGACGTGCCTGTTCCAGTGCCTGCATCATAATATCCATGCTCAGGCCATCTACTTTAATATCCATCTGGATACCGCAGATACCATCGCGTGTACCGGTTACTTTAAAGTCCATATCACCTAAATGATCTTCATCACCAAGGATATCTGTCAGGATAGCAAACCTGTTGTTATCGCCTGATATCAGGCCCATTGCTACACCACTTACGTGTTTAGGCATTGGTACACCCGCATCCATCAGCGCCATAGAACCCGCGCACACAGTAGCCATAGACGAAGAACCGTTAGATTCCAGAATGTCTGACACTACACGTGTAGTATAAGGCCAAGCTTCACCTGCAGGCATCATCTGTGCCAGTGAACGTTTTGCCAGGTTACCGTGACCCACCTCGCGACGGCCGGGGCCACGCATTGGTTTTGTTTCGCCTGTAGAGAACGGAGGGAAGTTGTAGTGGAGTATGAATTTGGTATAATCAGATGTTGCTGCACTTTCTATCAGCAGTTCATCTTCTTTAGTACCTAATGTTACTGTAGTTAATGATTGTGTTTCGCCACGGGTAAAGAGTGCAGAACCGTGCGGAGAGGGTAACAGGTCTGTTTCCAGTGTCAGCACACGTACTTCATCCAGCTTACGGCCATCAAGGCGCGTACGCTCGTCCAGCATCATATTGCGGATGATTTCTTTTTCCAGATCGTGGAAGATATCACCCAGCAGTGCAAGGTCTTCTGCTTTTACCGGTGTTGCAAAACCCGGTACGGTAGTAGTACCGTCTTCGTTTGCTACCAGTGTAGCATCAAAAGCTTCGCGGATAGCTTTGAAAGCATCGCTGCGTTCGTGCTTGCCCAGTGCGCTTTTCGCTACTTTCAGAATGTCTGCAGATACCAGCGTAGCTATATGTGCGGCCAATTCAGGATTAGTGTATGGCTTATCGTATTCACGTTTGCCGGTAACGCCTTTCAGGTCGCGCAGTTGTTCCTGTGCTTTGATTTGTGCACGAATAGCTGCATGTCCCAGTTCAATAGCTTTTACCACATCAGCTTCCTGACATTCTTTCGATTCGCCTTCCACCATCATGATGTTCTTTTCGGTAGCGGCAATGATGAAGTCCATGTCAGCATTAGCTAACTGGCTGCGGTATGGGTTGATAACGTATTCTCCGTTGATGCGGGCAACACGTACTTCAGATATTACTTCTTGTATAGGTACATCAGATACTGCGATAGCAGCAGATGCAGCCAGACATGCCAGTGAATCAGGCATTACTTCAGGATCGCTCGATATCAGTGTAACCAGTACCTGTACTTCGCACAGATAATCATCCGGGAACAATGGACGCAGTGCGCGGTCTATCAAACGAGAGATTAATATTTCATAATCGCTCAGACGGCCTTCGCGTTTGAAGAAAGAACCAGGTATACGGCCTGCAGATGCAAACTTTTCTTGGTAATCTACAGTTAATGGGAAAAATGATTGACCTGGTTTAGGTTTTTGTGCAGCTACAACAGTAGCCAGCAGCATGGCGTTACCCATACGAACTACCACCGAACCATCAGCCTGACGAGCCATCTTGCCCGTTTCTATACTTATCTCACGACCGTCGTCCAGTTTAAAGGACACGGAAATGGGCTTTGGAATCATGATAAAAAATTAAATGTGTACATAAAAAACTATTCCCAACCACCGGGTTGGGAATAGTGTGTAAAGAGATATTACTTGCGGAGACCCAGCTTTTCAATCAAAGCACGGTAACCGTTCAGGTTAGTGCGGCTCATATATTGCAGCAGGCGCTTACGCTGACCTACCATTACCATCAAACCGCGTTGGCTTGAGAAATCTTTTTTATTAGTCTTCAGGTGATTAGAAATATGGTTGATACGCTCTGTCAGCGTAGCTACCTGAGCCTCGATAGAACCTGTGTTCTTTTCGCTTCCACCAAATGTTTTAAAAATGTTTGCCTTTTTTTCAGCGCTTAAATGAGACATTTGCATCAAAATTTAATATATAACGACACTTTTTCGGACGGCAAAGATAAACAAATATTTGGAATTTATATTGTTTTTCTTATTTCCCAAGCTTTAAATTCAAAATAATCGCTATTAAACTTTTCAAACCTATCCATAAGCTTACCTGATTTATAATAAGCAATAGGCACATTAAAATCACGCATTAATACGCATTCAACAGCAAGTATATGTGAAATCTTCTTACTCAAGATTAGCACTACAGGCTCTATATACTCTAAAAACCTATTATCGAACAGTTCAAATGTTATAATATTTGAATATAAATCAATGTTGAACTCTCTAAAAAATGGTGTTTCATCTAGCAAATTATTATCAAGTAAAAATTTTGATGTGTATCCTAACTCTGAAGTAAGGTCCGAAACTGATATTTCGGCCCTAAAACAATTGCGTAAGACCTGTACGATAGGATTTATTAATTCATGTTGCAAAACACTTTGAATTAAATCAACATTATCGGACTGAATACATAAATCAAAACTGTTTCTATGACTCATAAGCTATTAAAAGCCTGTATAGCTTTACATCTTTTTAGGTTCTCTAAAATAATTAAAAGAGTCACTTGAATAATGTTTGGACGACAGACATTCTAAAAAAAAAGTCAAGTGTTCTTAATTAACTATTTTTGCAGCCTCAATTACCGTATCTAATGACTATTGCAGCGCAGATAAAGCAAATTACAGAACAGGCACTGAAACATTTGTTCCCTGAAGCCGATATACAGGCTTCAATGATTACCGTCAACCAGACAAAACCTGAGTTTACGGGCGATTATACCATTGTTTTATTCCCTTTTGTAAAGCTGCTGCGACAAAAACCCGACGAACTGGGCAGGCAATTGGGCGACCATCTGGTGGCTACCCACGGCAACCTGTTTACCTCTTATGATATAGTAAGTGGCTTCCTGAACCTGACGGTGCAGGATAGCTTCTGGGTGGCTTTTCTTACCAAAGAATATAACAACACTGCATTTGGCGAAAAACCAAAGAACGGCAAGAAGGTAATGGTAGAATACTCTTCTCCCAACACCAACAAGCCGCTGCACTTTGGCCACCTGCGCAATATATTCCTCGGCTATGCTATGGCCGATGTGCTGAAGGCGAATGGCTATGATGTGGTAAAAGCCAACCTGATAAATGACCGTGGCATCCACATCTGCAAATCGATGATTGCGTGGATGCGCAATGCCAATGGTGCTACACCACAAAGCACCGGCATAAAAGGCGACCATTTGGTGGGCGATTATTATGTAGCGTTCAATGACATCTACAAAGCAGAGGTTAAACAACTGGTTGAAGGTGGTATGGAAGAAGCTGCTGCAGAGAAGGAAGCACCTATCATGAAAGAAGCGCAGGAACTGCTGCGTAAGTGGGAAGCGGGCGATAAAGAAGTATATAGCCTGTGGGAGACGATGAATGGCTGGGTGTACGAGGGCTTCAACGAAAGCTATAAACGCCTGGGTGTTGACTTTGACAAGATGTACTACGAGAGCAATACTTATTTATTAGGTAAGAGCCTCGTAGAAGAAGGATTGAAAAAAGGTGTGCTGTATAAGAAAGATGATGGCAGTGTGTGGATAGACATGACAGCTGACGGACTGGACCAGAAACTGCTGCTGCGTAGCGATGGCACATCTGTATATATGACGCAAGACTTGGGTACAGCACAACTGAAGTACAACGACTGTGGTGGTCTTGACCAATCTATATATGTAATAGCCGATGAGCAAAACTACCACATGCAGGTACTGAAGCTGATATTGCAAAAACTGGGCGAACCTTGTGCTGATGGTATCTACCACCTGTCTTACGGCATGGTGGAACTGCCAAGCGGACGTATGAAGAGCCGTGAGGGTACGGTTGTAGATGCAGATGATATGATGGACGAAATGATAAGCATGTCTCGCCAGCAAACAGAAGAAGCAGGCAAAACAGAAGGCTTTACACAGGAAGAGTTGGACAAGCTATACTATACCATTGGTATGGGTGCGCTGAAATTCTACCTGCTGCGTGTAGACCCTAAGAAGAAAATGATTTTCAACCCGAAAGAATCTATAGACCTGCATGGGTTTACAGCTACTTTCATACAATATGCACATGCACGTATCTGTTCTATCCTGCGCAAAGAAGGCTTGACGCTGCTGCCTGATAGCAATACGTTTGCAGCTTTTGCACTGACACAAGGCATAACATCTGCAGAGAAGAAACTTGTAGTGGCGCTGGAGCAATATCCTGCTGTATTGGAAAATGCTGCAACGGAATACAACCCGTCGCTGCTATGCAACTATTGCTTTGCACTGGCACAACAGTTCAATTCTTTCTATGATGAGCATAGCATCAGCAAAGCGGAGAACGAAGAGAAGAAACAACTGCGCCTGATGCTGATTATCATGACCGCACAAACTATGCGCCATGCTATGAAGCTGCTAGGCATTGCGCTGCCGGAAAAAATGTAATTGAAAAGAATAAGATTTTAATACAAGGGGTTGAGTTTTTCTCAATCCCTTTTTAGTTACTGCGCAGGCTAGGCGTCTCTACCCTTGTGCTGCGAATGGCAGGATACCATGATGCCAGCAGCCCCACAATAATGATGGTTGCTATTACCATCAATACATCTGCAAACTGTATGTGTACAGGGAAGGCATCAACTACATAGGCACCAGGCAGGGCTATCCAGTTGAATTGTATTTGTCCCCAACATATTAGCAGGCCGATAGTAAGTCCTGTGATGCCCCCCGTTAAAGACCACAACACACCCTCTGCCATAAATATGCTGCGAATGGCACTGCGCTCTGCACCCATGGCTTTCAGTATAGCCATATCTTTCTGCTTTTCCATTACCAATAGAGATAGTGCACCTATCATATTGAAAGAGGCAATCAGCAATACAAGGAAGAGAATACCATAGATAGCCCACTTCTCCGAACGCATTACGAGGTACATGGTTTTGTTTTGCTCAAACTGTGTTTCTATCACATAGTCTTTACCAAGTTTGGTTTGCAATGTTTGTTTTACATCGTCTGCATCTGTGCCGGGTTTCAGCTTCAGCTCTACAGAAGAGTATTTGTTTTCTGCATTGAAGAGCTGCTGCACAACAGGCAAAGCTGCCAGTATATACTTACTGTCAAAATCGTCCTGTGCCTGAAAAGCACCATCGGCACGCAGCTTTTGAGAACGGAATGCACTCTGCGGATTTAAGGCTGCGTTTACAGAAGCATCGGGGTAATACAACATTACCTCGCTGAAGACATTGTCCGGGTCGAGGCTTAATAGTGACATAAGCTGTATGCCCAATATAGCAGTTGGTTCGGGCGAAGTTGCTACTGAATTTCGCCCCTCAGTTACATAACGTTTGTAGTTATTTACTTTATCGTAAGATGCATCAATACCTTTTAGCTTGGCAACAAAAGGCTGGTCTTCGCTATTGATGAGTACATTATCTTCTATAACACGGGTAATGACTGCAATACCACCTGTAGTGCTCATTGCCTGATTGAGCTTATCATCCACCTCAAAAAACTTGTTCTTGGCAGTGGTGATTTTTATCTCGGGATAAAAAGCTTTATACAAGTCGCTTATCAGATATTCAAAACCGTTGAAAACTGATAACAGAATAATCATAGCGGCACTACCCACTGCAATGGCCACCATGCTGATGCGTGACAGTATAGGTACTGCATTGGCACTGCGCTTGCCGCGCAGGTATCGGATAGCTATTTGCCATACCAGTACCCTGTTCATTTATTCGCCCTCAGTATTTTGAGAACCGCCCATCGCTTTGCGATCTTCTTCTATCTTTTTGAAGAGCTCTTCCATTTTAAATACATAGTCGAGCGTATCATCCAGATAAAACACCAATTCAGGTACGCGGCGCAGTTGGTTCTTAACACGCATGCCCAGCAGTTTGCGGAACTCAGAGGTTTTCTCTCTGAATGTCTGCATCAGCGTTTCAGTATCTTTTATCTGGAACAGTGACAGATATACCCTAGCTTCCAGCAAATCTGGTGTTACCATCACTTTAGAAACAGACACCATACCACCATTTACCATGCTAAATCCCTCGCGTCTGAAAATATCGCTGAGCTCCTCCATTATCAGTTGTCCTATCTGTTTCTGACGTTTACTTTCCTCCATCAATTGTCATTTTTTCGTTGTAAAGTTAACCTAAATTGGGCTACCTGTACCTTAATTGAGGTAGTTTGCTTAAATTAGTGGGCTTAATTATAATATGATTCCCATAATGAGAAAGTTATTACTGTTTTCAGCCATTGCTTTTGCTACTAGCTTTATTGCATGTAAGGAAAAGGGCCCTGCAATCAATTTCGGAGAAAGTAACACTCTAACAGATACCACCTATACCAAAACACCGGATGCACCCGTAGGCAGAAAAGTATTGGTAGAAGAATTTACAGGTGCAAAATGTACAAACTGTCCGGATGCACGCGTACAACTAAAAACAATAGCGGATGCACACCCTGGTAAGGTTATCGTTATGGAGTTACACCCTGCAGACCACCCATTAGGGCATCCTATTCCGGGACTATCTAAATACGACTTCAATGTTCCTGATGTTTCTGATATTTTTAAAACAATATTCAGGGGTTATTTTCCACTGGGTATACCTGCTGCAGGCATAGACAGGACTCTAGATGGCAGTGATATCATCATCAAACGCGCCAGTTGGTCAAACATCATCAATACACGTACAGCAGAAACAAGCCCTGTAAAGCTGACATTGACAAACACTTACGATGCAGCTAAAGCAAGTGGTGTGATTAAAGTAAATGCATCATACACTAAGACTATAAATACTAAAAACTACGTATCTATCGCTATCATTGAGGATAATATAGTTGATGCACAGGAATTTCTGGACCGCATAGATACTTTCTACAACTTCCAACATGTATTCCGCAAATCTTTCACACCTGCCAGTGGTACAGAAATACTTAGTGCTATTGCCACTAAGGAACCGGGGCGTGTTTATGAAGGCAGCTTTAAATACACAATAGACCCTGCGTGGAAGCCTGAAAACTGCCGCATAGTTGTATGGGTACATAACAACGATGCAAACAGCAAAGAAGTACTGCAGGCAGAAGAAATACATGTAAAGAATCCTTAGATTTCCTTCATTAAATACCGAAATATGAAATACCTAAATCCTAATAATACGATAATCATTGCGCTGATAATAGCTACATCGTTCTTTTCCTGCAAGGAAAAGAACGATGTTATTAATACAGGTGGAGACATCGTGCTGACAGATACCACCTATACTAAAACACCTGATGCTCCAGTTGTCAGAAAGGTGTTGGTTGAAGAGTTTACAGGTGCATCTTGTACAAACTGTCCAGATGCACGTCAACTGCTAAAGGCAATTTCCGACGCAAACCCAGGTCGTATTGTGGTAATGGAACTACATACCAACAGCCACCCAAAAGGTGAATATGTAAAAAGCATTCATAAATTTGATCTTCGAGCGAAAGATGAATCTGATATTTTCAAAACCATATTTCACAACTACTTCCCACTTGGAATACCAGCTGCAAGTATTGACAGAACTATTAATGGGGGAGAGTTATTGACCGGCATGGGGAAATGGCCATCTGCCATTAATGATAGAATAAACACTCCAAGCCCCGTTAAACTTACACTCAACAATTCTTACAATACTGCAACTGCATCAGGCATCATTAAAGTTAATGTTTCATACACCCAAGCTGTTACCCCAAAAAACTATATCTCTATTGCAATAATAGAAGACAATATTGTTGATGCACAAGAGTTTTTAGATCGCATAGATACTTTCTACAATTTTCAGCACGTATTCCGTAAATCTTTTACCCCTGCAAGTGGTACAGAAATTCTCAGCACTATTGCTACCAAAGAGCCGGGACGTGTTTATGAAGGCAGCTTTAAATACACAATAGACCCTGCATGGAAGCCTGAAAACTGTCGCATAGTTGTATGGGTACACAACAACGATGCAAATACTAAAGAAGTATTACAAGCGGAAGAAATACACGTAAAGAATCCTTAGATAATTCAAATAATCTTTATTTTATTTGCCCTGATAATCAGGGCATTTTTTTTGTCAATACACCTCAAAATATCTAAGTATCTGTCTGTAGTATTAGTTATACTGATACTTGCTGACATAGCTGGTTTTGCCCTATGGAATGGCGTGCGAAGCGTATGCTACCACTATGTACGCAATCACAGGCAGGAAATAGCCATGCGCGATACTATTTCTATGCCTGCTGCGAATTACCAATCTGGTAAAGACTTCATAAGACACAAGGCAGATGAAATTGAATACATGGGGCAAATGTTCGACATCAAAAAACAAATTGTAAAAGGTGATAAAATACTACTGATAGGACACTATGATAAGTTTGAGAATAAGCTGTTCAAACTTCTGTACAAATTGCTGGGTGACGATAACAAAGACGGAAGCAATATAAACAACAATAGCTTGCTATGTCTTGACTGTATTATTTCACCACAACACATATCCCTCAAACTCTTCAGCTTCCAACGTCACAAATATCATTGTACAAACGATAATAACAATCCACAACAATATACCATACCCATCACTGCCCCACCAGAAATGACTGCCATCGGATACATCTGACAATTGGGTATTTACAGTCATTTTTAAAACAATACTTCATGCAATACAAATACATATTGCCTGTAGCATTAGCTATGGGTATGCAAGCAGCGTATGGGCAACAAGACACGCTTCGCCCTGTTTCGCTGAATGAATACGTCTTTTCATCCAACAAATTCAAAGAGAACAAAAAGAATATAGCACAGCAGATACAAACCATTTCGCAAAAAGAAACGGAATGGGCCATGCCTCAAAACACCGGTAACCTGATGGAACAGACAGGCAATGTGTTTGTGCAACGCAGCCAGGCTGGTGGTGGTAGTGTAGTACTACGTGGCTTTGAGGCCAGCCGTGTACTAATGGTAGTTGATGGGGTGCGTATGAACAATGCAATATACCGTGCAGGACACCTTCAAAACATCATCACTGTAGATAACAATCTACTGGCACAAACCGAGGTAATGTTTGGGCCTGCATCAACATTGTATGGCAGTGATGCATTGGGCGGTGTAGTTATTTTCAACACCAAAAATCCGTTATTATCGAAAGATGGCAGAACTAGCTTCAATGCCAACGCAATGACACGTTTCAGTTCTGCTAACAATGAAGGTACAGGACATATCAATTTCAACATTGGTCTGAAAAAGTTTGCCTTCCTGACATCTGTTACTTACAGCAATTTTGGGGATTTGCGTCAGGGAAGCCATAGCAACCCATTCTACGGCAGCTTTGGTATGCGCAATGAATATGTAACACGCATCAATGGCATTGATAGCATTGTAGCCAACCCAAACCCACATGTGCAAAAATTCACAGGCTACAAGCAGTACGACCTGATGGAAAAAATCCTCTTCCAACAAAACGATAAAATATCGCACACGCTGAACCTGCAACTGAGCAATAGCAGCAATATACCACGCTACGACAGGCTTACAGACATCCGTAATGGTAAGCTGCGCTTTGCAGAGTGGTACTACGGTCCGCAAAAGCGTGCAATGGCTGCATATCAATTTGAAGCAAAAAACCTGAATGGTGCTTTTGATGAAATAAAAGCCGGTATCAACTATCAGTCTATACAAGAAAGCAGACACCAACGTACCAGAGGCAGTAATGCATTGCAGCAGCGTTATGAAGATGTAGATGTAATAGGTTATAATATTGACTTCCGTAAGTTTATGAAACGTCATGAACTGACCTTCGGTACAGATGGCCAATACAATAACGTCCGCTCTACAGCACGCGAGTTTGATATTGTAAAACAAACAGAAAAGCCACTGGATACTCGCTATCCTAATGGTGGCAACACTATGTATTATGGCGCACTATATGCACAGCATATTTACAAAATCATCAACGACAAGCTGATTCTGAATGATGGTATCAGGCTGAACTACGTGAGCCTGAATAGCAAATTCAACGATACTACTTTCTTCCCATTCCCTTTCCGCGAGGCAAAACAAAACAATACTGCGCTGAGTGGTAATCTGGGCCTTGTATTTATGCCTGCAAACCGTTGGCGTTTTGCCCTGAATGGCTCTACAGGCTTCCGTTCCCCTAATGTAGATGATATGGCTAAAGTATTTGAATCAGCTGCAGGTGCTACCCTCTTTGTACCAAACCCTAACCTGAAACCGGAGTATACCTACAATGCAGACTTTGGCATCACTTATTTTGT
This sequence comes from Chitinophagales bacterium, assembly GCA_017303395.1. Classification (GTDB taxonomy): domain Bacteria; phylum Bacteroidota; class Bacteroidia; order Chitinophagales; family Chitinophagaceae; genus Polluticoccus. The sequence continues at coordinate 43,588 of JAFLBN010000016.1, read as the reverse complement.
TGATAACAAACTAAAAGTGGAAGCTACAGGTTTCTATACATGGTTCAGAAATGCAATTATTGCAGACAAATTCAACCTTAACGGGCAAGATAGTGTGTTATATAATGGCAAAATGACTGCGGTTATGGCAAACCAGAACAAAGCAAAAGCTTATCTGTATGGTTTTAATGCTGCACTGACAGCCAAGCTGAATGAATATGTAAGCCTGTACAGTGCAGTAACATTCACATATGGACGCTACATCAATAGTGTGGGTGTGGAAGTACCGTTGGATCACATACCGCCAGTATTTGGAAAAACAAGCCTGATGTATCAGCAAAAACACTTCAGTAGCGAGGTATATGCACTGTACAATGGCTGGAAAAGGCTACAGGACTACAGCCCTTCAGGCGAAGACAATCTTGTATATGCAACACCACAGGGTATGCCATCATGGTATACGCTGAACGTAAGAGTTGGCTATAAGCTGAATAGCAATATGGGCATTCAAGTGGCACTGGAAAATATTATGGATCAGAATTACCGTCAGTTTGCATCTGGTGTCAGCGCACCGGGACGCAATTTCGTAGTTACACTCCGCGGAAATTTATAATTCAATTATTTATAGAGTTTGTTAAAAGCCGGGGAATACCCGGCTTTTTTCGTGAATGACTTTTGCATAATGTTTAAGAAACAAAGCAAGAATGTATCTTTGGCACACTAATACTTAAAAGGTGAAGTACCGCAACGCAGTCTTATTAATATTCATCATTATACTTATAGACCAATGGTCTAAGTTTTATATCAAAACACATTTCTACTATGGCGAAGAAGTAAATGTAATTGGCAATTGGTTCAAACTTCATTTTATAGAAAACGAGGGGATGGCCTTTGGTATGAAACTAAATGAAGCACCTGTAGGCAAACTAATCCTTACGCTGTTCAGGTTGGTAGCAGTTGTTTTTGGTTTCTTCCTGCTGAAAAAACTTGTGAATAAGGGGTATGCAAAAGGTGCTATTATCTGCGGTGCACTGATACTTGCAGGTGCATTGGGCAATCTGATAGACAGCATCTTCTATGGCCTGATATTCAGCGAAAGCAGCTTCCATGTGGCAAAGCTTGTGCCATTCGGACAAGGCTACGGACAGATTTTTCACGGACGTGTTGTAGATATGATGTATTTCCCGATTGTAGATACCGTGTTGCCAACATGGGTACCCGTGTTGGGCGGCAAACCATTTACTTTCTTTGAGCCCGTATTTAATATTGCCGATGCTGCAATATCTACGGGTGTGCTGGTTCTTGTCTTTTTCCAAAAGAAACTAATACACAAACAAGAAGATTCAACAACTGCAAAAGCATCTTAAATAATGGATAATAACGAATTGATACCCATTACCGTATGGCTGTCGGGCAGAAGCTATAGGATAAGAATAAAGGCTGAAGAAGAAGAAGCAGTTAGAAAAGCAGTGAAGATTGCAGATGAAAAAATCACTGAACTGCGCAGCCATTATGCAGGGAAAGACGATCAGGACTTCATTGCCATGTGTTTGCTCTCTTATGCTGCCGATAATGCTTTGGAAGGTAGCAGTTTTAACCCAGTGCTTGATACAGATGTGAAAGAAATGCTGGCACGCATAGAAAATGCTATAAAAGAGTAACTATTACATCTCTCCAATCCTAAGACGCTTTGCATTTAGGATTAAAAGACAGACTCCATATAGAGCCTGTCTTTTTTTGTGATGTAAAGGCTTTAATGCTAACAGGAGTAATATAAATATCAAAAGCCACCATAATGGTGGCTTTTGATATTATCTGAAAGGATTATACTATCCTATCGTTGAATATTAAGTGGTTTGCTTACGATACCATCTTCCGTAGTAGCACGAATGATGTAACGACCGCTTGCAAATGAACCAACATTCAGGCTGTGTTCAGTTGATTTACCATCTATTTCAGCACGGTAAACAACTTCACCAATAGCATTGATAACAGTTACATCTTTCATTGTAGTGCCTTTAACACTCAATGTAACTTTATCAGTAGCCGGGTTAGGATAAACATTAGCATCTATGCCTTCGTTTACTACACCATTAACACCAGTTGCCCATTGTATCATGTTGATTGTGTCTTTACCACAGTCATTACTTACTATCAGCTTAACAGTCATGCTGCCTTCAAATGTTTTAACAACAGTTTTGTAAGCGCTTGATGTACCATCACCAAATAACCACAGATATGTGTTTACGTTTGACGGGCCACTTGGGCTGAATGTGTAAGTATTACCAGAACGCAGGTAAGAAATACCATTTGCGTGTGGGAGCGGAGCAAGGTTAACTGCTACCTGATCAGTACCAATACAGTTAGGACCAGCATCAACAGTTACAGAATAAACGCCAGAGCCTTTGTACACTTCAATTGTTTGCGTTGTATCGCCAGTGCTCCACAAGTATTTAGCACCAGGGTAGCCTGCATCCAGTATATAAGGTGTATTCTTGATTTCGCAATTTGCGATATCCAAACCAAGGTCAACCATAATAGGACCAGCATTTACCAATGTTGCAGAAGAAGCTGAAGTACAACCAACGTTAGTAACTTCTACCGTATAACTACCAGGACCTGTTACTTTGTAAGTATTGTTAGTAGCCCCTGGGATGTTTGCACCATTTAATTTCCATTGGTAAGAAACACTAGGCACAGAACCTGCATCCAGAGTCAGACTGCTACCAGTACAATATGTCAGTGCGCCACTTGCATTAACTACTGCCATTGGCGGAGCAACTACAGTAATAGTTTCCGGAGCAGACTCAGCAGTAAGAACCGGAGTAACACTTGTTGCTGTGATGAACACAGTGTAGTCACCACCTGTAGTTACAACATAAGAGCTAGCTGTAGCCCCCGGAATGTCTATACCATTACGTCTCCATTGATAAGTATAAGTAGTAGAACCACCAGAAACAGGGCTTGCATTCAGCGTAACAGAGTTACCAGTACACAGATATCTTGAACCAACAACTTTTACGTTTGCAGAGAACAGTACACCATCATCGATACCAGTGAATGCACCGAATGTAGTAACACCAGCAGCAAAGATTGTGTTTGCAGTAGTGTTTGTGCTACTATTAGCCTGGTTGTAAGATATCCAGTTTGGTACACTTGGTACTTTATGAGCCAGTTTCATATTTGTCTCGTTAGGTATTGTACCCAACCAAGTATCATAATAGTTCACTGTCAGATCGAAATCGTAAGATGATGCAAGAGCTGTAGGAACGATATCTGTATAGAAGTACGGATATTTATTCTGGCTTGCAGTCGGGAAGTTTGCCGGAGGAACAGCGCCACTATATTGTCTTACAAGCAGCGGGCTAGTAATAGCATTTTGTGTATTCCATTTAACTGTACCTACTGTAGTTTCACCAAACCTGAATGTTTGAGTAATGCCAGGTGCCGCAACTGAAGGAGTAGGTGTAGCAGTAGGAGGTGCTACAGCCGGATCGAATTCGATAGCACCGATATCAGGAACACCATTTGCTCTGTTAGTAACCCTGCTAGAACCATTGTAGTCTTTATTAGCATATGGCAATTGCAATGCGCGACCATTCAGTGCCCAACAGTTAGGGCTTGAAGAATTCGGCACACCCAATGTAGTTAATGTACCCGGATCGTAGTTGATTGAGTTTGCCCAAGCACTGTTATTACCAGTTGCAAATGCTGAAGACCTCAGAGATGTTAAACTAGTATGTGTACCTGCGCCATCGTATACCAGGTTAGTACCATTAGAATACAAGTTATTGAAGTCCATCCTGTGGTTATAACCTGTAGGGAAATAGCCATATATAGCATAACCTGTGTTGTAACAAGCAAACGAGTTGTTGTACAAGCTATCCTGATTGTAAGAAGAGAAATACAAATAACCTGCGTATGTGTACGTATAAGTAGCACCACCTATAGCAACTGTATTGTGCATGATACTTGTATAGTTAGGATAACCTATGAACAAACCATAGTACGGAGACTGAGACGTTCTGTCGTAAGTAACAATGTTGTTTCTGATTTGAGAACGAGCAGTTGATGTACCACCAGGATAGTAGATATAGATACCGTAGTAGTAGTTATGCACTTTATTGTTGTAACACTCAATAGGTGCCGAATTACTGATGTACCAATAGTAGATACCACCAGGAGAAGAACCTGTAGAAGGACCTGCTGCGGTGATAACGTTGTTGTTTACTTTAGCGCCTGCTGTATTGTAGATATAATATATACCGATGTAGTAAGAACTCATGGTATTATTTTCAATAATCAGACCAGGTGTATTAGCAGCCGCAGCATACATATACATACCGCAAGATGCGTTAATTGTATTGCCTTGTACTACCAGATTATTGAAGTTTGCCTGATAAGCATTTACACCATTCAAATATGTAGATGAAATTGTGTTACCGGCATTCAAAGTACAATTCAAAATAGAGTCACCGAATGAGTTACCCGCCAACTCTATACAGTTACCATAAGAACCACCACTTGTATTATTGATAGTAATGTTCTTGATAGTAACATAAGATGTATTCCTTAAAATGATTGCGTGGTCATTACCAGTACCACTACCACCACCATAGTTTACGTTGATAGCCGAAGCAGGAGTACTCAGATGATAATCATTACGTATTGTAAGCCTGTTAAACACACTTGAACCAGGAATATTCTGAATATCTACCTGACCAGTATAGGTACCTGCACGCATCAGGAATGTTACAGGACCGCACATACCTGCACTACGTACAGTGTTAACTGCCGTAACCAGATCAGGGAAATCAGGAGATGTACCACCTACTGTATATTCTCCAAACAATGCAGCACGCAGAGATACTGGACCTAAAGTATCATCTGCAGGTATAGGATCTACTACACCATTTGGCAGAGATGTCCATACTTTGATAACATTTGCAGCTGTACCGAATACCATTGCAGGATCCAACGTAACGATTACCTCATTGCTACCAGGTGTACCGTTGTTATATGGAATAGGTGTATTCCAGTTGATAACCGGTTGCAGCACACTATTCTTTTCCCAATAGATTTTCACGTTGTTGATAACGTTGTTACCATTGTTTCTAATACGCACTTTTACAGCGAATGTATCAGGACAGAATGTTCCAAAAGGTTCAACAATCGCATTTGCACTTGCATTATCACCAACATCTATACCAGTGAACAGACCCCATGTATTTAATGGACCAGAGCTAGGAGATGTTATAAAATTCCTTGTAGTGTTAGCACCACTAACCGTGATAGGATAGCCTACCCATGGGTTTGAACCATCTTTTTTTGCAAGGTGCAGTGCTGCTTCTGTAGCTATTGTACCTATCCAAGGATCTTTGTAATATGTATTTGATGTATAATCTGCATTTGTAGACGAAATGTCTGTGTAGAAATACATGTAAGTAGGATTCAATGACACAAGACCCGGAGGCGCTATACCACTGTACTGCTTAACAACAGGGTTTGTAGCCGGTACTATTGCAGCAGCATCCCATTTTATTGTAGCAACAGTATCCTGACCGAAAGTAAATACTTGTGTACTACCTGCAGCAAGTGTACCTGTAACAGCACAATCAGGAGGTAATACACCAGCGTTTGGTGTAAACTCAACAGCACCCAAGTCAGGAACACCTGTAGATGGAAGTACATGCCTGTTACTGCCATTTATATCTTTATCGTTGCCAGCAATATGAATACCACGACCGTGCATTGACCAACAGTTTGCATTAGAAGCATCCGGAGTCAAGTTGGCATTTGCTGCATCAATAAATGCCGGAGCATAAGAAAGTGAGTTTCTGTTTTGCGTATTTGATGCGCGCCAAGCAGTGAGGTTTGAATATGTACCACCCAATGCAAATCCTACGAAAGTTGTACCTGCACTATAGTAGTTATTGTAGTCAAAATCCTGAATGTTAGTATTATCATACATGTAGAATGTTGGTACAGTACCATTTGCACTTGTTTTTGCAAATACGTTGTTTCTATAAGTAAACACACCAGGGAATGAACTACTGTAAGTGTAGCTGTAAAGTGTATAGCTTGAGTTACCAGTAGAGTTATTTACCACAGTATTGTTGTAAAACCTCATATCACCTTGCCCGTAATAGTTCATTACAGTATAGTTGGTTGTACCTGAAGTACGCGTAGTGAACCAGTTGTTATAGATATCCAGATTTTGAGGATAGTAGTTCATCAAACCATAACAAGTACCGGTATTAGACCTTGAATGGATTTTATTGCTATGGAATTTACCATTTGATGCAACACCATAACCATACAGATAAAGGCCATAAGTAGTACCAGAACCATTAGACGTAATGTTAATATTATTATTAGAGTAAACGTAGTTAGACGGATAATAGTAGTAGTGCGTAACACTTGTTGAGTTTGACGTCAACGTGATGTTATTATTACGGAAAGATGCATTGGTTGCATAACCACCATCGTACATGGTAATAGAACCTGATGTACTTAATGCATTTATCGTATTATTTTCTACTGTATCATTAACCGCATTAGCAGTACTTGCCAAACCACCATAACGATAGAACGGATAGTTGGTAGTTGTATTGCTGGTATTAAATGTATTGCCCCTGAATGTCTGATAATCAGAATAATACTGATAAGTGAAAATTGAACTGGTAGTAGTAGTGTTCAATGTATTATTCAGGAACTGTGTGTGTTGGTTGTAATACCAGTAAAGAGGATAACTTGTACTTGAGTTGGCAGTACAAGTAAACGTATTGCCTGAGATAACTTGTTTTTTACCTGCAGAACCATCACAATTGTAATAATAAAGAGCATAATAAGTACTTGAAAGTGTACCTGTATTCTGCGTATTATTCATAATCTGCAGCGTACTATCACAATCGTAGAGAAATATACCCTGATAAGAACCTGTACCAGCAGTATTTTTATTGATAGTGTTATTATTAAACTTTAAATCATTGCTGAAGTAAGCATAAATAGAACCATAATATGGCGACATAGTATTACCGCTTACTTCAAAGTTAACCGGCCTAGAACTTGAGTTACCATACATATAAATAGCCCAAGAACAACCTGCCGGGAATGATGAGTTCAATACCTTGTTGTTAGCACCTGTAAAGCCAATACCATAAGATGTAGAAGAGAAATATGCGTAAACACGAGACTTGCTAGATGTAGTAGATGTAGAAGTATTACCCGTCAACACACAGTTTGTAACTGTATTGTTAGATGCACTACCCATAAAATCTACGTCAACACCGAAAGAAGTACCGGTATTGTTCAGCGTCAGGTCTTTAATAATAATCCAGTTAGCATTGTTCAACCTGAAAACAAAGTTATCAGCATTACTAGTAGCTGATGGAGACAATGTTACTGTACCAGGGCCGCTTTCTGCCTGAAATGTAACTGTGTTGGTTGCATTGGCACCTGTAATTGTATTCAATGTACCCTGTGCAGTAGTACCTGTGTAAGTACCAGAGCGGATGTTGAATACAACAGGCCCTACGACACCATTACTGTTTACAGCTGCAATTGCTGCACTTAGTGATGGATAGTTTGGCGATGCACCACCTACCGTGTATGTACCCGATAGTGGTTGCGCCAAAGCGGGAAATGCTGCGACCAAAGCAATCAGCATTGGTATCAGTGCCCGTTTCAGATAGTTGAGATGTTTCATTTATACTGCTATTTTATTTTTTTTCGATAATATATTGTTATAAAAATTTCAATCGGAGGTATGGTTTAAATCTTGACGTACACACACTTAGCAGTTTTACCATTGTTCGCCAAAACCATTACAGCTGCGGGTTTGGGAGGGGGCATCGCCGAAATCTTCAGATTGAATACTTTCATTACCCTGCCTAATACCTGTGCAGGATATGTAAGTATCGGGTTAATGTATTTCATATTGCGTGTCAACTTTTCTTTATGTTAAATGCGTTTGTACTTTATTTCTCAATAAATTAACAAAACAAGTGCTTGTAAGATAATAATAAAATCTTATAAAGCATCTCATCTTTATGTATTTTTTAAGGTTGAAAATTGTTTTAATACTCTTTTAATTTTCGTTATTAACAGACGGTTAAAAAAGCATCTTATTCACCATATTAAACCTATTTTAAATCCAATCTATGAAACTATCAAACTACAAATTATAAATAATAACATAACATGATGAATCGGTAAAATTAACAACTGAAACAGACCATCTGTTCAATGCAATTCTTCATGTATTGATTTTCAAATAGTTGTGTACGGTTTATGGTATTTGCGATGAGAATAAACTAAATAAAGGCAGTTAAAATTATCTGTTAAGTGCTTAACAGTAAATTAAAAAGGCATTAAAATGACTGATTTACTTAATACTTAACCTGTTCATCCCTGCTTTTGCCTGCTGCTTAATAGCATTTTTGTAATCCTGTACAGGCATTTCAAGGCATTGGTTAAAGTAATGTATAGCTTGTTGTTTGTTCCCCAGCCTTTCGTATATAAAAGCTGCCTGCAATGATGCTCTTGCAGCAAAATATTCTTTTCTTAACCTGCCTATATACATGGCTCTAGCGTAGTACTGCAATGCTTTATTATCATCTCCCAACTCGTCGTAAATACGTCCCATACGCAGGTTATATTCTGCCGCTTCCGGTACAGATGAGAAATCGGCTTCTTTGTAATTACCAAGTAATGAAAGTGCTTTGTTGTAATACCCTCCGTCTATCATCCAACTGGCTTTCAGCAATACGACATTTGGCCACACATCTTCTTTTGCAAATCGTTCTGCGCGCCTGTCAGCATCAACATCTGTACTACCAGTGCTGGTTATCTTCAATCTGTAGCTGGCAGCTTCTTTCACACGACCTTCTGCATATTGCATGCAGGCCATTTTGTGATATGCGTCCTTTACAAACAAATTGCCCTTGTAGTTGGCAACAAAACGTTGCAAGTAATACAAAGCATCATTATCTGCCTTATGCACCAGAGCACTTCCCATTTCATAATCGAACGCTGGAATACTATTATAACCTTGTATCTGCTGCATTTGTCTGATAGTAATCAACGCATCTTCTGCTTTTCTGTAATTGAGCGCAATATTTGCTTTCACAAATGAGAATAGCAGGTTGTTTTTAACAGGAAAGGCAGTACTGTTGATAGTACGCCACACTTCTTCCTGCTGAGACATCAGGTAAAACTTCAGGTATGTGCTGAATAGAAGTGCGTCGTAATACAAGGGTTCCTGTACGGAGTGTTTTCTTACAAAAGCATCGAGCTTTGCTACCCCTTTTTTCACATCACCCTTCATTCCGAAAATTGCAGCAATCCATTTATAGTCATCGGGTACAGTACCGGCAACAGCTTCTTCTACACCAAGAAATATGTCATTATAATCAAAATGAGGAAACAACCTGTCATTCTCTTTGAGCAAGATGTACGATTTTCTGAATGTGGTGGCCGCTTTAAAGTTTTCACCCATCCTTACATGTATAAATGCCCACTGCATATACAGTGCTGCTTTTGTAAGCCGGTACCATGGAGAAGAAGTGCTGCCTCTACTAAGCAATGTCTGCCGCTTTGCAAGGTGATTATAATATTTATCGTAATCTCTGGGGTCTCCGTTGAAGAGGAGCAACATACAGTCTGCGTAGTTTGAAATATAAACAGCCATCAAATTCTGTGGATGTGCTTTTATCTCAGCATTAATGGTATTGTTACCTTCTGTAAAACGTAATGCCATATAATGCTCATAGGCTTTCTGGCAATTGGCGTTAAACTCGTAATAATATTCCGCACCACGCAGTGGTGATACTAACAATAAGATAATAATGGTGGCAAGAATGTGCCTATGTAACATGATACACAAATGTACGTTTTATGATAGTGTTTGAATCAAAAGCATTCTGTTGTTTTCGCCAAGAAATATGCATAGACTTAATTCTACAAAGCCTTTGCAAACAGCTATTTTCGATGCATTGCAGGAATATTTAAATAATATGTGTTTGATTTTACGCTTATCAAAACGTATTTTTGGCACTATATTTGTCTAACCATTCTAAAAAATCTAATGATTATGCTATCGATGAAATCAATCCGCAACGTTGCTCTCAGCGCATTGCTGACAATTGGCGCTTTCAGTGCTATCACTTACACTTCTTGTAACAAAGATGAATGTAAAGATGTAGTGTGTAAAAATGGTGGTACATGTGCTGCCGGTGTTTGCTCTTGCCCTACAGGTTACGAAGGCACAAACTGTGAAACAGTTAGCCGTGACAAATTCGTAGGCAACTGGTCTGGCTCAGATGCATGTACTTCTGGCACTTACACAATCGCTCTGTCTGTTGCAAAATCTACTAATGACATCAACGCACTGGTTAACAACCCTGGCGGCTTTGGTGGTACAGTACAAATTACAGGTACTGTTACTGGCAAAAACACACTGTCTTTCACTAACGCTAGCGTAGGTGGTGGCCGTACGCTGACTGGTTCTATGACTTTTAACGGTAATGCAATGACTTTTGCTTACACTGTTACTCCTGCTACAGGTAGTGCAGATGTATGTAACGGTACATACACTAAACAATAATTCGGGTAACCATACCCACAAATAGAAAAGCCCCTCAATGAGGGGCTTTTCTATTATATCAATTGTATTATTTGTTTGAGTTTGTAGCACCAGGGCGGTCGCTTACACTTTGGTTGCCACCAGTGTTTGTAGCACCTGGACGGTCAGTAACCTTTGTACCACCAGTATTTGTAGCACCAGGGCGGTTATTTACAGCACCCGGAGCCGGTTTGGGAGGTGTTGTAGGTTTTGGAGCAGGCTTAGGAGCTGGTTTGGGAGTAGCCGCAGGTTTAGCACCTTTCATTGCAGCAATCATAGAATCTGCTTTCCACTGAGCGAGTGCATTAATCAGAGAATCGTTCTGTGCCATCAGCTCGCTACGCATAGCTTCTACACGTGCATTCACCATTGAGTCGATTTGTGCTTCAGAAGGACCTGCACTTCCTGCAGGAGCTTCGTTCTGGCAAGATGCAAATGCCAGCATACCACCGGCCAATAGTAATAACGTTTGCTTTTTCATTCTTTACGGTTTTAATGATGCAAAAATATTGTAGTTGTTGATATTTTTAGCAAAATAGATGCCATAAACCTGTTCTTTATCAAAAAACTAACACTAAACAGGCTTTAAAAGGCAATATTGTAGAATTATTTCTGCTTACGGAGCATATCCTTATAAAGCATCTTCACCAATCCATCTGCTAGGCCAATCTTTGGAACGTAAATTTCATCAGCATTTGCCCACCTCATTACAGCTATGTATATCTGTAAAGCAGGCACAATAACATCTGCACGATCGCTACGCAGATTATAGAGATGCTTACGTTCTTCCACGCTGTTCAAACTAAGCTCTTTGTAGTAGTCTTTCAGTAATTCTAAAGGAAGCGGTTTGCCTTCTTTGCGCTTGGATATAGAAAATATCTTGTTGATGTTACCACCACTACCGATGGCTTCTACAGGTTGATAGTCTTTGGTATGTGTTTTTATGTACCACTTCATATGTTCCCACTGCTCATCTGTCACTTTATCATTCAGCAAGCGTATGGTGCCAATGTTGAAGGATTCTTTGAAAACAATATGATTGTCTGAAAACAGCGTTATTTCCGTGCTACCACCACCAACATCTACATACATGTAAGACTTTTCAGTATTCAACTTTTCGGCAATATGTGTTTCGTATATAATATTTGCCTCTTCCTGCCCGCTGATGATGCTTACTTCAATACCTGTTTCTGCATAAATCTCTCTGAGCACCTGTCCACCGTTTGAAGCATCGCGCATAGCAGATGTAGCACAGGCCTTAACAGCCTCTACTTTGTATATATCCATCAATAGCTTGTAGGCTTTGATGGTATCTATCATTTTTCGTTTTTTTTCTTCGCTGATATATCCGTTATCAAATACATCGAAACCCAGACGCAATGGTATGCGCAGGAGGTTTAGCTTAGTAAAATCTACTGTCCCGTCTTTATAAACAGATGTCTCTGTAATAAGCAAACGTGCAGCATTGGAACCAATATCTATGGCAGCTAATATCAAGTCTTAATAACGTTTATTGCGCAAATATCCATAAATAGCCACTTGCGAGCGAAGTGCGTGTTCGCCTTTCTTCCGTGGCACATATTCGTTGCGCTGTTCGTTATCTAATATACGCCCTTTCACATTTTCTGCAAGCTGTATGTTCAGAATATCTATTATTTCCTTTTGTATTTCTGTATCGTAAACGGGGCAAGCAGCCTCAACACGGTGATCCAGGTTACGTACCATCCAGTCAGCAGATGAAATAAATACTTTTGGCACACCTGCATTGTGAAACACAAATACCCTTGCATGCTCCAGATATTCGTCAATGATACTGATAGCCTGCATTGGCGCCTTGAACGACTTATTCTGCGTATATGCACAGCAACTGCCTCTTATTATCAGGCGTACATCAACACCTGCTTTGGATGCGTCGTATAACATGCTTATCAATACCTGATCTACCAAGCTGTTTGACTTTATGATAATTGATGCAGGTTTACCCTTTCTTGCCGCTTTTATTTCTCTGCTTATTAAATCAGCAAAATACCTACGCATATTAACAGGTGCTACAGGCAATGTTTTACATGCTTTCAGGCTTTCCAGTTTTGGATGTGCAGATTCAAGGAATGAGAATATGCGGTTTATATCGGCCAGTATGTTTCTGTTTGTAGTTAGCAGGCAATGATCTCCATAATACTTTGCAGTACCCTCGTTGAAGTTGCCTGTAGATACAAAACCGTATTGTTTTGTCTTATTAAACTCACGCTTCTTAATGATGCATAGTTTGCCATGCACCTTCATGTGTGGCAAACCGAGTACCACTTTTACACCTTCTTCTTCCAAGCGTTTCTTCCATTGCAGGTTTGCTTCTTCATCAAAGCGTGCGCGCAGCTCTATCATTACTGTTACAGACTTACCATTGCGCACAGCATTCAGCAATGCGTTTATCACCTTTGAATCTTTTGCAAGACGGTAGGCAGTTATCTTGATGCTTTGTACAAAAGGATCGATGGCTGCTTCGCGAAGCAAGTCTATAATAGAGTCGAAAGAATGATAAGGGAAGTGCAGCATTACATCGCGCTTATCCATCACCTCCATAATGCGGCATGGCTGCTGCAATAGCGGGTGTACAAATGCTTTGGCACGAGGCTTCAGGTCTGAAAACACCTGTGCGGGAAAATTCATAAAGTCTTTGAAATTATGAATCCTGCCACCCGGTATCAGGTTATCTTTTTTAGAAAGATTGAGTCGTTTTATGAGATAATCGAGCAGGTTAGCGTCTATATGCCTATCGAACACAAAACGCGTAGCACGGCCTTTCTTTCTGTTCTTTAATCCTCTCTCCAGTTCGTCTATCAGGTTTGTATTTACATCATTATCCATCTCCAGTTCAGCATCACGCGTTACTTTGATAATGTAACCTAAGAACCTGTTGAAACCAAAGGGTGCAAACAGGTTAGGCAAATTGAACCTGATAATATCTTCGAGCAATATGATGTCTTTGTTCTTGCCTTCTGAAGGCAGTATAACAAAGCGCGGTAATACTTTTGTGGGGATTTCTATCAACGCGTAGCGTTGCAGCATCGGGTTCTTAGAATCGCCCAAAACGCAGGCCAGGTATATCGACTTATCTCTCAGTAAAGGTATTTGCGGTATACTTTCTATCATCAGCGGCACAATCTGTGTGCGCAACTGTTCATCGAAGTAAGTACTGATAAAATCTTTCTGTGCTTTGTTTAATTGCTTTTCGTTTTTGATGAAGATGTGTTGCTTATCCAGCTCCTTAATTACATCTGCGAAAATGGCATCAAAATCTGCCTGCTGGCTGATAACCACCTGCTGTATCTGCGCCAGTATTTTATCAGGATTACTTTCCAAGTGTATCCTGCCTGCTTTACCCAATCTCAGCATACGATTGAGCGTAGCTACACGTACGCGGAAAAACTCATCGAGGTTGTTTGAGAAGATGCCAAGAAAACGAAGGCGGTCGTAAATATGATTTGAAGTATCGCGGGCCTCTTGCAGCACCCTTGCATTAAACGACAACCAACTAATATCCCTAACTATAGTCTGTTTCACAGTCTTCATCCAACAGGCAATTTTTTGCTGTGGCAAAAGTAATCGCTCCGCCCAGCATTGTCTGTACTGTGAAGGTACTAAACGTAGATTTTACAATTTCTTAATATTCCCGATAAGCCCTGTAGTAGAGTATCCTTGTACGAAAGGTACTACCTCTACTTTGCCACCATAACTCATTACATGCTGTGCGCCTACAATGGTATCAATGGAATAATCACCACCTTTCACCAGCACATCGGGGTTGATCTTATGAATGAGTTGCTCAGGTGTTTCTTCGCCAAACAGGCAAACAGCATCTACACACAATAAGGATGCCATCTGAAACAACCTGTCTTCTTCATGATTGATTGGCCTTTCTTCTCCTTTCAGCTTTTTGACAGAAGCATCCGCATTCACCGCCACGATAAGAATATTACCCATATCAGCTGCTTTGGCAATCAAGTCAAGATGACCGTGATGCAGTATATCGAAACAACCATTCGTGAATACAATCTTCTTGCCAAGTGCTTTCCACATGTTTACATGTCTGGCAATCACCATATCATCCCGAAGGATTTTATTTTGTATCCACTGAAGCTTCTGCATCTTTCTGCTTGTTGTTTATTATTGGCAATAGAATGATTGATAGAACACCCAGAATAACTACAATACCCATCTGCACAGACCATGATACCCAACCAAAAGCCTGGCCATGCGTTTTGGCATCTACACCATATACAGACAGTGCGCTTGCTACCAATGCAGGGTATGCGCCGATACCACCGGGCGTTGCTATAATGCCTACGCTACCTACTATCAGTACCACCAGTGCGGTAGCTAACGATAAGTTTTCTGTTGGCGGCATGCTCCAGAAACCCAACACTACAAGGAACCAGTAAGAGCCCCATATCAATGCAGTGTATAAGAGAAACATACCTCTTTTCTTCAACTGCAGTATAGACATTACACCTTGCATCAACCCACCGATGAATTGACCAATCTTTGTATCCTTAAACCTCCTGTACAGGAATACAAGGGTTATGATGCCTATTGCAGCAATGCCCAGTATTATAAGCAGAAAAGATGTTTTGCCTGCAAAGCCACCAAAAGTGTCACTCAGCATTTTTCCAATCACATCAGCTTCCAGCACAAAAGCAAGGAATGTAAGCAAGCCAAGGCATACCACATCAAATGCACGCTCTGCTACGATAGTACCTATCATCTTATCGGCAGGTACTTTTTCGTAACGGGCCAGTACGGTACATTTTGCAACCTCACCTGCACGGGGCAATACAAGGTTGGTTATATACCCTACCATCACTGCAAAAAATGTATTGGTTGTAGTAGGACGGATATACATAGGCTCAAGCATCAGCTTCCAACGCAGCGCCCTGAAATAGTGAGATAAGAACCCTACAATGAAAATGGGCACCAGATACCAAGCTCTTGTTTGCTTGATAGAGCCCAGCATTATATCTATTTGTTCAGCAGTCATCTTGCTGAACATCCAGTATATAATACCAATACCCAACCCCAGGAATATGACGTATTGCAAAACCGTTAGGAGGGTCTTTTTCTTCATAGAACTAAAGGTAAGAATTATAGTTTATTACCCTCTTTAGGGAATATGATGCTTGGACTGAATTGCTTCGCTTCTTCAAAATCCATATGCGCGTAAGAGATAACGATAACTGTATGGCCAACTGCTATTCTATGTGCAGCAGGGCCATTCATACATATCATACCGCTGCCACGTTTGCCTTTAATGATGTATGTTTCAAGGCGGGCACCATTGTCCATGCTGAGTACCTGCACTTTTTCATTTTCAATCATGTTGGCGGCATCCAGCAAGTCTTCGTCTATAGTAATACTACCTATGTAGTTAAGATTGGCCTCAGTAATCTTAACATGATGTATTTTAGACTTTAATACTTCAATTTGCATAGCGGCGCAAAGGTACATTTTTAGTATGACACAAGCATAATGACAGGATAACAGTTTATTATAATTATAAAATAAAAGGGCTGCATGTTTGCAGCCCTTTTAAAATATGCCAGATGTGGCAGTGAATATTATTCACCTGCAACTTCAAATTCAATTTCAATAACGCTTTCTTTACCGAAATCGATAGAAGCTTTGTAAGTACCAGCTTCTTTTACTTCGTCAAGAATTGTTATACGGCGACGGTCGATTTCATAACCTTTCTGTTCGCGGATAGCGCGTGCCAGTTGGATAGATGTAACAGAACCGAAGATTTTACCGTTAGTACCCAGTTTAGCACCCAGTTTTACAGGAGCTGCTTTCAGTACTTTAGTTACGTCAGCTATTTCAGCCATCAGTTTAGCTTCGCGCTTAGCCAGTTGTTTCTGGCGCTCCTGCATTACTTTCAGGTTTGATGCGCTAGCCTCGATAGCATATTTCTGAGGTATTAGGTAGTTGCGGGCATATCCCGGCCTTACTTCTACCAGCTCATGGGCACTGCCCAGGTTGTCTACGTCTTTGATTAATATTATTTGCATGACTAGTAAATTCTATTTTAAAAGGTCAGTTACATAAGGCAACAGAGACATCTGACGAGCCTTTTTAACAGCATGTGCTACTTTGCGCTGGAATTTCAGCGAGTTGCCGGTAATACGGCGAGGCAGCATTTTACCTTGTTCGTTCACAAATTTTTTCAGGAATTCCGCGTCTTTATAGTCGATATATTTGATCCCCATTTTCTTAAAACGACAGTATTTCTTCTGGCGTTTTTCTACGCGTGTAGAGGTCAAAAACTTGATATCATTTTGCTTTGCCATTGTTCAAAGTTTTTAAAAGATGATTAAGCGTTAGCTGTTTCAGCTACTTTGTTGCGCTTTTTAGCATTGTAAGCCACAGCGTATTTGTCAAGACGGGTAATCATATGACGCATGATACTTTCATCACGGTTCATCTGAATTTCCAGTTTTGCGTTTACGTCTGTTGCTGCTTTGTACTCAAGCACCCAATAAAGACCTGTTGTTTTTTTGTTGATTGGATAAGCAAGTGAACGAAGTCCCCATGCATCCTGGTGTACAATATCGCCACCATTTTCTTTGATGAAGTCTGCAAACTTCTTCTGAGCTGCTTTGAATTCATCTTCAGCCAAAACCGGCGTAAAGATTACCATCAGCTCATAGCTTTGAAGGTTTTGTGTTGCCATAAAAACTTTAAATAGTTAAAAAATAATCCCACTCATCCGGCAAACAACTTTTGGATATCTAGACCCGAGGGTTTTGACAGCCGGACAAAATTTGGGACTGCAAAGGTAAGGGGAAAACACAAAGTAACAAAAGAAAAATACCGTCTTTTTAAATATATAGGCCTGAAATAGACTGAAAATATGACAGTTTTATTATAAAATTCACAATATGATTAGTGTAATTTTAGGTATTCGATTATAATCTGCAACTATGAAGAAAATGTACCTAGCTATTCTGGCCTTATTATCCGCTATTCAGTACAGTTACGCCCAAAAAATCTTGTTTAAAGAAGATTTCAACCGTTTTAACAGCTATAATATCAGTGGATGGGGTAAAAGCTACACAGGAGCAGTGCCTTGGCAAGCGGGAGAAATGTACCTGGTTAATGGTGAATGCTTTGTTGGTTATGGGCCAGATAGTTTTATATACAGACGTATAGCCGGCATTTGCGAATGTGGTATGTTCGAACGAAACAATAGCAATGTGTTTACTTATACGCCAAAAATCAATACCGTAGGACGGAACAATTTATGGCTTAAAGTGGACGCATTTTTTAATAAGAACACCTCAGGTGGGAAAACTGAAAAATTCACCATAGAAGTTTCTACTAACGGGGGCACGACTTGGACAGTAGTAAAAGATATGCCCACTAAAACTAAATATGGCAGTTTTGATACTTATTTCATAGACCTGAGCACATACATCAATGTTCCGGATCTAAGAGTCGGTTTCAGATATAGTGACGACGGCGGCAATAGCATGGGTGGATGTGCTTTTGACGATGTGATGGTTTTTGAAGCTGAAGATTATGACCTGCAGTTAAAATCTGTCTCTCCTTTTGACACACTGCAAAGCTATACTGCAATCGGTACGGGCATTCCGCATACATTCAACATCTTCAATATGGGGCTGGATACGGTGAAGGATTTTATAATCCAGTACAGACAGGATGGTTGGCATGTGATGTCTGATACTATTACAGGCATTAACATCCCGAGATTTACAAGCATAAGTATAACACATAAAATTCCTGACACAATGCAGTCTGCCGCTATGAATTATGTTGCAGCATGGACCAAGCACCCAAACGATAATAATAAGACAAATGACACTGCTTACACTTCAATACGAGGTGCATATTTTATACCAAAGAAAACAGTTGCACTTGAAGAAGGTACCGGTACTTGGAACCCATGGTCTCCCAGAGGCATCGTCTATATGAAGCAAATAGAAACAGGTGATTATAAAGTATGTCAGATAGCAGTACATGATACAGACCCTATGGCAATAGAGGAATACAATGACTATCTGTACTATCTGCGCCAAATATTCGTTCCATACTTTCTGATAGATAGAAAAATAGTTCCTGAACCAGATAGTATATATAGTGTACTAAAACAAAGGGAAAAAGCCTTTGGCTTTGCTGAAGTAAAAGCAGGTAGTTATGTTGATGGGAATAAGCTATCGGTAGTTACTACCATAAAGCCTGCTATAGACCTTCGTGGAGACTACAGAGTTATTATGGTGCTGACAGAAGACAAACTAAGCGGTACAGATAGTAAATGGAGCCAGAAGAACAAATTTGCAGGTGGAATATTCGGGCCAATGGGCGGCTTTGAGAACAAACCCGACCCCGTACCTGCTACAGATATGGTGTATAATTATGTAGCACGTGCAGCAATGCCTAACCCCGACGGATTGGATAATCTACCCGACACATTAACACACAATCAGGTATATACTGTAAAATTTGACACCACACTGAGCCGCGAATGGAATAAGAATAACATGCACGCGCACATACTGCTCTTCAGGCATGATGACAGCACTATATTGAACGCTGTTAAAATACCATTCAAACTATCCGTTAAAAACATCAACTATGAAGAAAGCATTGAGGCCTGGCTATACCCCAACCCTGCCGGCATGTATACCACACTTGAGTTCAACTTGCTCTATAAACAAAAGGCAAGTATATACATTACTGACATTAGCGGCAGGCTGATAAAACAAACAAACGCGAAAGAATATGAAGCCGGTATAAACAAAGAAAATCTGCAAATAAGCAACCTGCAGAATGGCATTTATTTTATTACCATTGCTACAGAAGAAGCTAAGCGAACCATGAAACTGCAAGTATTGCGCTAAAAAGCAATTATTTATTTATCTTGATGTTCTTTCGCCCGCACTATGTGGAAGGCATTTGTATGGTTACTTATATTGATACCCTTTGTATCATCTGCTCAGAAAGCAGATAGTAGCCGTATATCCCGAGATACAGTAAAAATGAAAGACGTGGTGGTAACCACAAAAGTTGCCGTGAAAATCAGCGGTGACACCATCAGCTATAATGTAGACTCCCTTACAAAAAACCCTAACGCAACTGCCGAAGACGCATTAAAGAAAATACCGGGAGTCGAAATAACTCCCGAAGGTAAAATAATGGTGAATGGTAAAGAGATGACCAAAATCTTTATCAACGGTAAAATATATACATCTGAAGATATCAGAACATTAACTCAAAACCTACCAGCACAGATAATAGAGAAAATGCAACTGGCAGACTGGTACGATGAAGATGCACAGTTTACAGGTATCAAAAAAGGTAGTACCGAGAAAATGTTGAATCTGAAAATCAAAAAGAATTATGAGCAAGGTATATATGGGCAGGCAATAGCAGGTGCAGGCACAAAGAATACTTATCAGGCCGGTACGTTTACCAACTACATGAGCCATGACACACGCATCACTGCTATTGCCAAGATGAATAACACCGGCATGTCGGACGTGGGCATTACATCTAGTGGCAATGCAGATAACACTAAGACGTCCAACCCGAGTGCTACAGGCATAACAAAACGCCGCCTTGCAGATATTACTTTCTCAAATGACGCGGGTGGTAAACTAAAGCTGAACGGCTCTTACAATGCATGGTATAATGGCAACACGCAAACACAAAGCTCTCTAAGGAATACCTACCTGCCCGGAGATAGCAGCCTGATACAACAACAACAGAGAGATGTTAGCAACAATTCACTGAACCATAGATTAAGTATTCGTAGTGACTGGGCAATAGATTCCATGCAATCATTGCAGAGTGATGTGGGGTTTTCATACAGAAAGAACGATGCTAACACAAACAGTAACGACGGAACGTATTATAACAATACCGACAACCTGAGTTTCACACGTAAATCTGATGTAAGTTCTGCCGGTGAAGGGTATGGCTTGAATCTTAATAACAATTATCGTAAGAGGTTTCACAAACCCAAACGTACATTGACTGCGAATGCAAGCGTCCGTTACAACAAAGACAATAATACAGGAGACAACTACAACACCAACCAATACTACTACCCTGCCAGTACCAACAAAAACGATTTTATTTCAGGAGAAGACAAAACAACTGTAAATGCCAGAGGTAATATAAGCTATAACGAGCCTGTCACTAAGTATTCAACCATGACGCTGAGCTATAGCTATACCTACAACAAAAACGAAAACGACAGAAATGTATCTACCATTCTGAATGGAGACAGATTTACAGACAGCATACAAAGCAGGCTGAATAACAACTACAGCAATGAGCACGGAATAAGCCTTTCCTACTACTACAACAAAGAAGATAAATTCAGGTTTAGCCTACAAATGGATGCACAGCCATTTTCCAGAGGCATATCATTATCAGGATTCAACAATAACTATAACCTGAAACAAAATGGTATAAACTATAGTCCGGGACTGTATACACGCTACGATTTTTCCAAGACTTCAAACATCAGCCTGCATTACAATGTCGCACTGAGAGTACCAGAGTTATCACAACTGCAGGTAATACCCGACTATCGCGACAGTCTGAATATATATCTCGGCAACCCTAACCTTACCGGAGAGAAAAGGCATAATGTATACCTGTACACAATGCTTGCAGATAAAAAAGCAAAATCGAGCTTTAGTATAAATATAAATGCGAACCTAGTACAAGACAAAGTAGTAAATGATATTACCATAACTGCCAGCAAACGCGTATCAAAACCAGTGAATGCAAATGGCTACTATAGTACTGGCATCAGTATGAACTACAACAGTAAGCTCAATACGTACATCAGCTATTCACTTGCTACGAGCGGTAATCAAAGTAGTAACATAACAATAACCAATGGTGTGCAACAATTAATACCAAATACTACATGGGGATTAGCAGTAAGGTTGTCTTTTAACAATATTGATTGGTATGAGGGAGATATAACTTACAACATCAGGAACAACCGACTGACAACTATATCAGGTATTACTAACGATTTGCAAACACATACAATTGCAGCAACAGGCACATTTATTCTGCCACTGCAATTCAGGATTATTTACTTCATTAATTACATACATAACGAAGGGCTTACTGCATCTTACAATCCAGACTTCATGCTTTTTAATGGAACGATTGAAAAATCCTTCAACAAACCTAAAGGTGTAACACTACGCGCACAAGGATTTGATGTTTTTAACAACTATCCTAACGTGCAGCGCACATTCGGAGACAACTATTACGAAGACCGTGAGGCAAACAGACTGGGCAGATTTTTTATCTTCTCATTGGTATATAAATTCACCTACTTCCCTTACAAAGACAAACAATAGACTATTTAGTTCTCAGCTCCTTTAATAGCTTCTTACTTCTTGCAATAAAGCCCGGGCTTGCTCCTTGCTCCAGTTGATCTTCTATAATGGCAATGAGCTCATGCTTAATATCGGGGTAATATTTTGACAGATTGGTAAGTACCGTCATTGAGAAAGCTCTGACTGCAATAGTTTCTTTTGGGTCGGCCAGCATATCAAAGCATACATTCATAACATCGCCTTGTAATTCTTCAGGTATTTCCAGAAACTGAAGTATTCGTACCACATTTCGCTTTACAGCTGCATGCACACCGGGCTCCTGCATTTTGGCTATCATTTGCGGCAACCAGGGCTTGGCCAGTTCGTAGTGTTTTTCAGCAACCACACTCAGTACCCATGCTGCACGTTGCACCACCCTATACTCATCGTGCAGAAACAAATGTATAAATGTGGCAAACCTATCAGGCTTATTGCCTATCCATTTTGCTATTTTTTCAGCCTGTTCTCTAGAATGTTCAGCCAATAATTCTGTCCTGATATCCATATACAAATATTATGAAAGATTTTCTTTTTTGATTTCGAAACGGGCAATTACATTCGCAGCGCAAGAAATTTATACTATGATAGCATTTGCCGGCGGTGTATCCGCAAAACTAAATATCAGCCTGCAACAGGTAACAGCCGTACTGGAATTACTGAATGAAGGCGCCACTATACCATTCATTGCCCGCTACCGTAAAGATAAAACAGGGGCACTAGACGAGGTGCAGATACAGAACATTCAAGACGAAGCAAAGTTTCAACAAGAGTTTTCCGACAGAAAAGCTTTCATAGAAAAGACAATTACCGAACAGGGTAAAATGACCGAAGCTCTGCAGGATAAAATAAATGCTGCCACTACACTGGCAGAACTGGAAGATATATACCTACCATACAAGCCAAAACGCAAAACCAAGGCACAGACCGCTCGTGAAAACGGACTAGAACCTTTGGCGCTGTTGCTATTGGAACAAGGCAATGTAACACCACAGGAAGAGGCAGCGAAATTCATTACTGAAAATGTAAAGACAGCGGAAGATGCGTTGCAAGGTGCAAGAGATATTATTGCCGAAACTATCAATGAAGACGCTACTGTACGTGCTAAAATGCGTAAGCTGTTTGAAGACAGTGCAACGGTACAAAGCAAGGTATTAACAGATAAAGAAACAGAAGGCATTAAGTATAAAGACTATTACGATTTCTCTGAACCTGTAAGTAAAATACCATCGCACCGTATACTGGCAGTGATGCGTGGCTTTATGGAAGGCATATTGCGCATGAGCATTGCACCTGTTGAAGAAGATGCACTGGCGATCATAGAGAAGATGTATGTAAAATCGCACAACCTTGCAGGCGAACAAGTAACAAAAGCGGTTAAAGATGCCTACAGACGCTTGCTGCAACCAAGCCTTGAGAGCGAGTTCCGTATGGCACTGAAAACAAAAGGCGATGAAGAAGCCATCAATGTATTTGCAGAAAACCTGCGCCAGTTATTACTCAGCTCTCCGTTAGGTGGTAAGCGCACACTGGCAATAGACCCGGGTTATCGTACAGGTTGTAAAGTAGTGTGCCTTGACGATAAAGGCAGCCTAAAGAAAACAGACCTGATATATATACACGAACCGGGCAAACTGGCAAGTGCTGAACACACGATCCGTGCGCTGGTAAAACAATACGATATACAAAGCATAGCTGTTGGCGATGGTACTGCCGGCAGAGAAACAGAACAATTTATAAAGAAGCTGAATCTTGGTTTACCTATCTTCCTGGTAAACGAAGATGGTGCATCTATTTACTCTGCATCAGAAACTGCGCGCGAAGAGTTTCCTGAACAGGATATTACTGTGCGTGGCGCAGTCAGCATTGGCCGCAGGTTGATGGACCCGCTTGCGGAGCTGGTGAAGATAGACCCAAAAAGTATTGGTGTTGGCCAGTATCAGCACGACGTAAATCAGGTTCGTTTGAAAGAACGCCTGGACCAGACCGTAGTAAGCTGTGTGAACCTTGTAGGCGTGAACCTGAATACTGCCAGTAAACACCTATTGAGTTATGTGAGTGGCATTGGTCCATCGATAGCAGACAACATTGTAAAATACCGTGACGAGATTGGCGGTTTTACGTCTCGCAAACAACTACTGAAAGTACCACGTCTTGGTAATAAAGCATACGAACAGTGTGCTGGCTTCCTGCGTATTAAAGACGGTGAAAATCCGCTTGATGCAAGCGCGGTGCACCCTGAAGTATATGATGTAGTTGCTAAGATGGCTACCGACATGGGGCTGGATGTAAAAACACTTATTGGTAATGAACAGATAGTAAAACAACTGGACACCAAGAAGTATATCTCTGAAACTATTGGTGAACATACCATCAAAGACATACTTAACGAATTGAAAAAGCCGGGTCTTGACCCCCGTAGCGAAGCACAGGCATTTGAGTTTGCTAACATCTATAGCATAGAAGATGTGCATGTGGGTATGATAGTGCCGGGTGTTGTAACGAATATTACCCGATTTGGTGCATTTGTAGATATTGGTGTTAAACAGGATGGACTTGTACACGTTTCAGAAATATCGCATACCTATATAACAGACCCTAACGAGGCGCTGAAGCTGAACCAAAAGGTAAACGTGAAGGTGTTGGAAGTTGACATGGCTCGCAAACGTATTGCACTTTCCATCAAACAAACAATGGAAGCACCTCCAAGACAGGCAAGGTCAAACAACAGCGGCAACAACAATAACAGGCGCAACGAACAGCCGAAAGAAAAAGATCTAGGCAATATGGATATGGGGGATGCACTTAGCTTATTGAAGAAAAAATTCGGCAAGTAGTGAACCAATAATAGTTGCTATTCGTTTGTAATAGCGCAATAAGAACACAGATGAACAATCAAATTGAACAATTCAAGAAAGACATTAGCCCGCTGCGCGAACAGTTGGTGAACCACCGGCTATATCCGTCTATACAATCGCTGAAGGACATCCATTCTTTCATGGAGCATCACGTATATGCAGTTTGGGATTTTATGAGCCTGCTAAAATCACTGCAAAGAGGACTGACATGTGTTGATACACCATGGCTGCCTGTGGGTAATGCAGATACACGCTTTCTGATAAATGAAATAGTAGTAGGCGAAGAAAGCGATGTGGATGAACACGGCAACCGCACCAGCCACTTTGAACTGTACCTGCAGGCAATGAAAAATGCAGATGCTGATACAAGTAATATTGAGAAACTGATAGCTGCATTAGTTGGTGGCAAGTCCATTAATGATGCGCTGGCAGAAGCAGGTGCGCCACAAGCTGCTGCAACATTTGTAAACAATACATTCAACACCATAAACACTGGCAAGCTACATGTACAGGCAGCTGTGTTCACATTTGGCAGGGAAGACCTGATACCGGGTATGTTCATCAGCCTTGTAAAAGAGCTTGAGCAAACATTCCCGGGCAAGCTGAATACTTTCAGGTATTATCTGGAGCGTCATATTGAAGTAGATGGAGACCATCACTCTCATCTTGCATACGAAATGACTGGAGCTCTTTGTGGTGATGATACTGCAAAATGGCAGGAATGCCTAACATCTGTAAAAGATGCATTGACAGCACGCATTGCGCTATGGGATGCAATTCATAGCAAAATTGCTACAAATAACTAAGCCACCATTTTTTGTGTGTTGCCTTAATATTGGCAAACCATCGACAGGGTAAGTATAACAACCCAACTGCAAGTAACCAGAAAAAATAAACCATTGGCAGCCCGAAACCCCAACCAGGTTTCGGGCTGAATATTTTTTCACTATCTGTGAAATAGTCAATGGGCACTTTCATCATAATTGCAACCAATAGAGCCATAGTGTGTATCAGATATATATGCAGTATGTAGTAGAACATAGGCACTTTACCATACACAGAGAAAATGTCGTTTAGTTTATTGTTAGCTTTTTCAAACAACGGCAAAACAGTAATTGCAGGACCTATTGTCATCAACAGATACAATAATGACGGCGGATATTTTGAGCAATTGATAAATGATAATACCGTCCTCCACCAATGCTCTTGCACTTCCCATTTAGAAGCATCACCATATACGTTTGTAAAACGTAAAGCAATAAACAAGACAATAACACAAATACCCAATCTGTACAACGCTTTATCACGTTTAGGTTGCTCTAATTGGATAATTACACCAAAACAGTACCCCGTAGCCATCACACCTATCCACGGCACAAGCGGGTATATAATCATCAGTCCTGCATCTTCACCAAACGGTGTATAGCCAAACTCATGTACTACTCTCCACAACAAAGCATTATCACCAAACTGTTCCGCATGTATGCCATCCAACAAATTATGCCCGAATATCATGGCAAAGCTTATAGTCAATATCAACCAACGAGGTAGATGTATCAATGCAGCAAGACATATCATGCTCCAACCTATGGCCCATATTACCTGCCCAATAGGATGCAACACATCCAGATTGAACATCCATCCCGTACGCACAACTGTTACCTCCAAGACTAACAACCAAAAGCCGCGTTTTAACAAGAATAGAGATGCTTCCTTTTTTGTTTTCCCTCTGCTTAGCGACAAATATGCACTTGCACCCGAAAGGAATATGAATATCGGTGCGCAGAAATGTGTTATCCACCTAGTAAAGAACATAGGCGTACTTGCATACTGTAAATCTGTGGGATTTTGAGAGAAATTGCTGAAATAATCTCGCGTATGGTCAAGCGCCATTATTATCATAATAATGCCTCTCAATATATCTATAGACCTTATTCTTGCAGGTTTTGTAAGCATGGTTAGCCAATTTGGCGTTTAAGTATCTCTAAAAATTCACTCCTTGGTATCATCCTTGCACCAAGGCTTTCCAAGTGCTCAGTATACACCTGACAATCTATCAGCACTACTCCTTCTGCTTTCAATTGCTCAACATATTTTATGAATGCAAACTTACTGGCATTGCTTACATGGTTGAACATGCTCTCACCGAAGAATATATTGCCAAGTCTAATGCCATATAGCCCCCCAACCAACTCCCCATCCTGCCAAGCCTCTGTACTATGAGCATATCCCAGTTTATACATTTGGGTGTAGGCATCCTCCACTACGTCTGTTATCCAGGTACCATCCTGCCCTTCTCTCTCTACGGCTTTGCAATTAGCTATTACCTTTTCAAAAGCAGTGTTCATCTTGAAATCAAAACTTCCCTTCTTCATTACCTGTTTCATACTCTTACTCACTTTCAGCTCGTCAGGATACAGCACAAAACGCGGGTCGGGACACCACCACATAGGCACATCATCATCAAACCAAGGGAATATGCCGCTCCTGTATGCTAGCAACAGTCTGTCTGTACTCAAGTCAGCCCCCAATGCCAGCAGACCATCTTCCAAAGCATCTGTAGCTGGCGGAAACCATAGCTCATCACTGTTAAGAATGTGTAATTGCACACTGCAAAATAAGAAGAGAATAGTATATAGCTGTTTTCTTAGCTAACTTTAATACTAATATGTCATCGACAGAAACTATTCACAAACATGAAAGAGACTACACCTTAAAAAACAAGGTACAGTTAGTACATGGCGGAAGTGAATATTTCAACAAGCTGGTTTCGTTGATTGACGGCGCTAAGGGTGTCATACACCTGCAGGTATATATTTTCACTGAAGATGCAACCGGTAATACAATAGTAGATGCTTTGATACGGGCAGCCAACAGAAAAGTAAAAGTATTTCTCTTGGTAGATGGGTTTGCATCGCAAGATTTATCTGACGACTTTAAGAACAAGCTACAGCAATCCGGCATCAACTTCCGGATGTTCGAGCCTATATTCAAAAGCAGCAATTTCTATTTTGGCAGAAGGCTTCATCATAAGGTAATTGTAGCCGACCATACCGTCGCGATGGTTGGCGGCATTAACATTCAGAACAAATACAACGATGTCGGTGATACAAAAGCCTGGTTTGATATGGCTTTGTCCGTAAAAGGAGAAACTGCAATTCAACTATCCCGTATTTGCTGTGATATGTGGAACGGTGGCGGCGACCCAGCTGAAAAAGCACAGCTGCCGGTCCAGCCGGACATTGCTTCTTTGCTTATCAATAATGATTGTGCGGTGCGTGTACGCAGAAATGACTGGGTGAAACGAAAGATGCAGATATGGAAAAGCTATTTCAATATGCTGAACAACAGTACAGAAGAAATCATCATTGCCAGTAGTTATTTTTTACCTGGTATAATATTCAGACAAAAAATGATACAGGCATTGAAACGAGGCGTTCGAATCAAAGTAATTGTGGCGGGTCCATCAGATGTGTTGCTTGCAAAAAGTGCTGAACGATATCTCTACAGGTGGATGCTCAAAAACAGAATTGAACTCTACGAATACAAACAAAGCATACTACATGCCAAAGTATCGGTGGCTGACAATAAACGAATGACTATAGGCTCCTACAACTTCAATAACCTGAGCGCGTATGCCAGCATAGAGCTAAACCTTGATGTACGTAATAAACCATTTGTCAGCACCGTGCAACAAGAGCTGAACGATGTAATAAAGAATGATTGCACTCGAATAACAGAAGAAGACTACTTGGACAATACAAGCCTTATCAACAAGGCATGGCAGTACATAGCTTACCTTTTAGTAAAAATGTTGCTCAGCGTTATTACCTTCTACTACACACAGGAAAAGAGGTACTAAATCCCCATCATACGTTGCCATAATGTGGGTATTGCTGTATTATCCCACTTTGCAAAACGTCCTCTTTGAATAACTACATCATTATGCGCTGGATGCTGCAGGAAGTAGTGAAAAACAAACTTCTCTTTTGGGTCTTTCCACCCCAATATCTGCCCGAAACGTAAATCACTGAATACGAGCGTATCGCCCCACTGCTGTGCCACATAATAGCCTTTAGAGAAACGTTTCAGTTTTTGCAACCCCACATCATCCTGCATACCAATTAATAAATCTTCATTTCGCTTGAAGTAGGTCAGCTCCAGTTCAGATTTCTTATCAAATATAGAACGATAACCCACGTAACTGCCGCTATCGTTATTGGCTACAACATACCACAGTAAATTATTGAGTGGTGTAGGTGTAACAAAGTTCTGGTTATAAGTAACATGCTGTTGCTGCAGTAGCTTTTCAACCTCATTGGTTACTATCAATTTATTAACAACACAAAAAGACAAATAGATCGTGCTTGTTGCAATACCTGCAGTAGCCCATGTCAACCTTCTCTTTTCGTTCTTACTACGGAAGAAAAGTAAGACTAAACTCGCTATCAGTGCCACAATAGTAAACAGCGGGTCTGCCACAAACATGGTATTGAATGAAACCCTTGCATGGCTGAATGGCTCAAACAAACCTGTGCCATATGCATTCTGGCTATCCAGCAGCAAGTGGCAAAACATTTCTATACCAAACAATGCCATCCACCTTTGCAGGCTGATGTTTACTTTATGATGAAGCTTTTTCGCCATTACAGCAAACAACGGCATAAACAAGAGACAAGACAGAATTGAATGAGTAAACCCACGATGAGCCAACAAATTGCTTGGTGTATCTAACCACATTTCTGCCACAACATCTATATCAGGAAAAGTTTGTGCAAGTGCTCCCCACAGCATAGCCTTGCGTCCCAGTTCCTTACCTGCAATCACTTCACCTATACAGGCACCTAATACAATATGTGTAACTGAATCCATATTTATTCGCCTACCTTGTTATCTTGGAGAAATGCATCTACATCATCCATGTAAAATCTGCCAATTGGTACTTTATCGCCTTCTACCCAAATATTTTCAGAGCTAACTTTTGTAATGTATTCCGGATTCACACTATAAGACTTATGTACACGCAACCAGTTAATACCATTAAAAAATTCTACTGAGGCAGAAAGCGACATTCTGATTAATCTTTTAGCATCTCCCATGTACAGTTTTGTGTACTTACCCTGTGCCTGTAAATAACGAATATCCTTTACGACAATTTTTTCATGCTTGGTACCTATTTTCAGGAACATATCCTGTGCATGTTCTCCCTGCGATACTATTTCTACATGCTCTTCATCCCCCTGCAAAACAGGTATTGCCATTTCTATTGCTGCAAACAAATTTTCGCGTGAGAATGGCTTTACAAGATAAGAATCAGGATTGTATTTTTTAACCTGACTAATTGTATTGGCATCGCTGTGGGCTGTAAGAATGATATACGGAATATTCAACTTATTATTATCAATATATGCGGCAACTTCAAGCCCTGTTCTTCCGTTTTGCAGTGTTACATCTAGGATTATTAATTTAGGATTCTGCTGATTAATAGCTTCAATTGCTTCATCAGGAGTAGCAACAGGTTCTAAAGGACTATAATTCAGCATTCTTAACAACTGAAACAAGCTCTCTGCAATTATAGCCTCATCTTCTACTATCAGTATTTCCACGCGTTTTATTTTATATCAATATTAAAGGTGTATAAAAGTCCTGCTTTGTTTTCGACTTCTACTTTCGCTCCAATTTGTGCAGCTAACCTTCTGATTAACCTTAAACCTAAACTGCCTGTTTTCATCAAGTTAATATGCGGGGGTAAACCGGGACCGTTGTCCTTATACGTAAAGATATAATTACCGTTGGCATCTTCACATGTCAAATCTATTGTACAATTTGACTGAAAAGGCACAACATACTTCATCGTATTGGTAATCAATTCATTAACAATCAATGCCAATGGAATTAATGTATCAAGTTTTAATTCTAAATTGTTCATCCTGATATTATACCGGATAGAATCATCGCCTATAGATAAAGACTTTAATGCTGTTTCCAGCATTTTTTCGAAGTATGATTGCAAACTAACTGAAGTATAATGCTGCTGCTCATATAATGTCTGGTGAGCCAGTGCGATAGTCATAATCTTATTCTGTATCTCTTTTGTCCAGACAAGAGTATTAGTATCAGGTTTTATTTGTTGTAGTTCTATAAGACTGCTTATGATTTGCAGGTTATTCTTAACCCTATGGTGTACTTCTTTCAGCAATACTTCAATATCCTGATTCTTGGATACTATCTGGTCGTTAGTACTGAGCAATAACTGATTTTGTTTTCTATACTTCCTTTCTACATAAATAGCGAAAGCGAGGCTAATTGCTAATACTGCAGCAACTAAATACAGAAGTTTGTTTCTATTACTGAGTGTCTTTTGTTTAGCTTTCAGTAATTGGTTATTCTTCTCCTGCATTTCATTTTCAGCCTGCAACAGTTCGTACTCTATACTTTTAAAGATGGCGTTACTAGTGGTACGAGAGTTTACAGCATCCAGTATTTTTCTGTATTGGTATGCAAATTTATAGTCTTCATTTCTCTCATAGTTATCAATAATCATTTCCAATAATGGAATAGAATCCCGTGTCACGGCAAGTTCATTCAACAATGGTGGTATCGCATCTTTATTCCTATCCAACAATCTATAATAATAACTCTTAGATTCAGCATACAGCCTGCCATATGCAAGATCTTCATCCCAAAAAACTATGTTATGTGGTAATTGATTATAACAAGTAATAAAGTCGGATTTTCTATTTATCCTGTAGTACAGATTTGCTAATAACACATATCCTTTTGCACGTAATGAAGAATCATCAATCTGTTTGAGCTTATCATGCATTACTGAGGCATAACGATAGGTTTTAGTTGAATCTTTTGCTTTTGCATATACTACAGCCAAATTATAAGAAGCACGAAAAATACGTTTAGCATCGGCACTCCTTTCTTCACTATCGAAGTAGAGCTTATAATATTTTGCAGCCCATATTAGGTTATTGGTAGCATCATAAACCGCACCTAACCCAAAGTAACACTTATTTATCATTATGGTGTTTTCATACTTCTGAGCAATTTTCATCGCTCTCAGATAGCAATCTGTTGCATATTGCATGTGCACATGATTGTACATGCCATAATAATAACTACCCAAATTATAATAAAAAGTATCCTGATAGCGCTCAGGAATCATATTCACAACTTTCAGCAAAGAGTCATTGAGATATAGCTCTTTGGCAGAGGTTGAGAAAGAACAGAATAATACAAATAATAGCACCTTCAACCTGAATAATGCTTTGGTGGAAAGACATTTTTCCGATTTACCTCTATCGTATATGTAGCAAATGTCATTCATAGACACTCGTGCTAAGATAGGATAATGCACGCATTTGTAAAAAGCAGGCATACTTACGCACAAAAAAGGGCTGTAGTACAGCCCTTTTCATTGTAAACGCAACATATAGAGGAATTACATCTTCAATACTTTTACTTCTGTGCGCCTGTTCATCTGATGGTCTTCTTCAGAACATGGCACGTTATTTTTACACTTGTTTAGCAGTCTTGTTTCGCCATAACCCTGTGCTTTTACTCTGTACTTGGCAATACCTTTACTATACAGGTATTGCACCGCAGATGTGGCCCTGTTTTGAGAAAGTGTCATATTGTATTTGTCGCTACCACGGCTATCGGTATGTGACGACAGTTCTATTTCCATCGTAGGATACTTGTTCAATACATCTACCAGCTTATCTAATACCAATGCAGCATCAGGGCGGATATTGTATTTATTATAATCATAGTACAAATCCTCAAGTACAAACTTATCACCCACTTTATACTCAATAGGTTTAGCTTTCGGTTCCAGATAAACGTATTTTACCAATGTGTCTGAACCATCTTCATTCTGCATCTGTGATTTGAATGAAAGTGCCTCTCCTGTATAATCCTTATACTCCCCTTTCAGTGTAAAATCAAGTCCTTTATCAATCACAAAATAATTAGTACCCTTAGCATCGGTGTTTTTACGACTGTTTGTTTTGCTAAGGTTTGCAGTAAGGTCAAGCATACCATCCTGAAGTGGCTTACTATCTTGTTTATTTACAAGTATAGCTTTCAGCACCATTGTTCTTGATGGCATTTGTTTAAATGCATATATATCGTCACTACCCTTGCCACCGGGTCTGTTTGAAGAGAAGTAGCCTGTTTTATTATCTGCAGATGTTAGGTAAAAATCGTCGTAGCTCGAATTGAATGGAGGTTTCATATTAGCTATGACAGAAGTTTTGCCTTGCGACAATTTGTAGATATCGAACCCGCCCATACCTGCATGGCCATTGCTTGAAAAATACAAGTCACCGCTTTTACCAATGGTCGGGAAAGCTTCATCTTCAGTAGTATTAACAGGCACACCCATATTTTGTGGTGTTTTCCATGTATCGCCAACACCTTTGTCGCAATACCATATATCTGTTTTACCAACACCGCCAGGCATATCGGATATGAAATAAACACGATTCCCGTCTTTACTAAAAGCTGCATGACCAACTGAGTAGTCCTCAGGCTTATTATACGGGAATGCTATCGGCTCTTTCCATTGGCCACTTGTATCTTTAGTACTGTAAAACAGTTGCAGATTTCTTTGCTTACCTACCCTGCCCTTCTTAATTTTCAAGCGTTGTTGCTTATCACTTTTGTTAGTAACTGTAAAGAACACCATCGAATTATCGGGCGAGAAAGTAGCAGGCCCTACGTGATACTTGCTGCTATTTGCAAATACACCAAAGTCTGATATCGCTCTGTCCATATGCAAAGTATCACCTATTGCATATCCTTTTGTATCTGCTACATAAAGCCTCAGATAAGGATTACCTGTCCAGCCGTATTTTTTCTTCCTTTTTTCTTTCTTAGTTAGCAACACTTCATTTTTCATGTCTTCAGAAGTGTACACAAGTTGTTTGTTGTAAACAGAAGCCCCCCAATCAGACAGATTAGTGTTCAAGCCTGATTCATTATAAACAGCAAAGTTCGCAGGGTTTCTTGTCCACAGCATGGCAGAGTCACACCCACGCATCTGTATGGTAACAATATCTCTCTTATCAGGAAATGCAACCAGATATTCTGCATAATACCTTTTTGCATCTTCGTAACGCTGCAAGGTTTTCATCAGATTGCCAATAGTGTATAGTACTTCCTTATCGGCTGTATCCTTTGTGTGGTAGACACTATACTGATCTAATGCTTTTGCATACTCATTCGTTTCATGATACGAATATGCCAACTTGTAGTTTACGTCTTTATTGGCGTTAGGTTTTGCGGCAAGCTTTTCATATATGCCGATAGCTTTAGCATACTCCAGCCTGTAGAAGTGCTTATCTGCAAGTTGTTTATAGCCTTGTTGCTCCTGCGCTAGAGCTGCACCGGGCAACGATAGGCACAGTAGTATTTTGAAGTACTTAGTCATGCTTCAATAATTTAGAAATATCTTGGGCTCAGCACCCTTTTATCTTTTGCAGGCAATCCGATACCAATTGATATCTCGTGCGTACCGTTTTCGTATGATGCAAGTTTGCTTGTGGTAACATCGTAAGCATATCCGATTCTGAAGTGCTGTATAGCATACAACTCAAACATGAATGAATAGGCATCTTTCTTATCAAGACCAGGAGCAATTGCGGGTTTACTCCAAATATTTAAACCGGTACGGTAAGTAGCACCAACACCAACGATATCATTTATTAGGATATACGCGTTGAAGTCAAAGTTGCTCGGACCGTTAAAGTCTTCTTTCCATAAGAAAGACGGCCTGAATTTAAATGCATCTGAAAGCGGTATGATAAGACCGGAACCAAAGTATCCGTGTATACGTTTCTCCATAGTTTCGAAACGTGTACCCTGCCAATTGTACTGCGAATTGATTGCTTTTACAGCCAGCAGATTGTTGACACCCGCACTTATGTAGAACTTAGGTGTGTAATAATAAGCACCTGCATTAAAGTCCGGTGTCACTTTGCTTGAAACACCTACAGGTACCAGATCATCATTGTTATCTACATACTGGAAAGCATTACCATCTACAGAGTATTGTGTAACACCACCACTCAGGCCAAAACACAACCTTCTTGCACCATACTCATCAAGCGGTACACGGTAGGTATAGCCCAGAAATCCGGACATAGTTTTTTGTGGCCCAAGTTTATCAGACATCACTTTTGCACTCCATGCCACACGCTCGTCCTGATTAGGCATGAGCCACTCTACAGATGCAGCAAATGTTTCCGGCGCACCCTTTAGGTCTACCCACTGTTTGCGGTACATAAAGTTGGCATAGCTTTCTCCGCGGTAGCCGGCATATGCCGTATTCAGCACCAACGGATTAAACATGTACTGGCTAAACTGTATGTCTTGCTGTGCAAAACATGTAGCTGTTGTAACAGACAGCAGCGCAGTTATCAAACGTGTTTTAATGGACGCTTTATTCATGTTTGTTAAAAATTATTTGTTGTTACTACGTAATAATTCAACCCAACCACTGTACTTCTTAACGCCTGCTTTTGTTTTCACAGACACAGTATAGAAGTAAGTACCCTCTACAAGGCCATCGCCAGACCAGTTGTTTTTGTAATCTGCAGATGTGTAAACCATGTTACCCCATCTGTTGAATATTGAAACTTCTGAACTAGGATATGCATCCAGACCTAGGATTACGAACTTATCGTTCTTACCATCACCATTTGGTGTAATGATATTTGGTATAAACAGATCGTCCTTATCATCAGTCAGGCTCATAGATACTGTAGATGCGTTGTTTGTTGTATCACCATCCGTTTCGTTCGACTTACCAGATGCACTGTTTTTAATCAGTCCGCCGGATGTCAGCTGCACAGTGAGTGTCATCAGAGATTTCTGTCCGCCTCTCAGGCTATCTAATGTCCATGTTACCGTCTTCGTAGCCACATTATAGTTTGCTTTGCCACTCTGTACGCTTGTACGAACATTTGAACCACCCAGATTATCAGCCAGTATGTCTGTTACGACAACCTTCGTAGCAGT
This sequence comes from Chitinophagales bacterium, assembly GCA_017303395.1. Taxonomy (GTDB): domain Bacteria; phylum Bacteroidota; class Bacteroidia; order Chitinophagales; family Chitinophagaceae; genus Polluticoccus. The sequence continues at coordinate 7,682 of JAFLBN010000016.1, read as the reverse complement.
AGTTGCACTGATGTTTTCAACTTCAATCTCAAACACTACATCTTTACCTATTGCAAGGTCTTTTTGTTGTGTCACGATACGTTTAATCACTTTCAGATCAGGCCTATTTTGTGGTATCCTGATTCTTACTGTTGCAATATTTGACTCAAATGGTTTTGTATCAAAGATTGAATACCTGAATGAATCAACACCATAGAAGCCCGCATTAGGCCTGTAGGTTGCTGTGCCATTAGCATTTACTGTCACCGTACCATTCTTAGGTTGGCTTTGCAGTTTGATGCTTGCCAGATTCAGCGATCTGCCAAATGCAGTGTCATTTTTACTGATATTAATAACTACAGGCGTTTCCATTGCAGTTACAGTATCATCATTGACAGCTACCGGTGGTTTGAATATCAGGATGCGGGCAGTTGCCACATTAGATATCATCTTATTCAGGTCTTTCACTGTATAAGTGAAACTATCTATACCATAATAACCCGTATTAGGCGTGTATATAGCTTTACCATCAGAACCTATTATTACAGTACCATTCTTAGGCTGCGCAACAGATGTGGTAGTAGGCGCATCCAATGCACTGTTACCAGGTACATCATTGTTCAGTATAGATACTGTAACAGGTGTGTTAACCATTGTTGAGTCGAGATCGTCGATAGCTATCGGACCTTTATTTATCGTAATCCTGACAGTAGCTACGTTTGACAGACCATTATCATTATCACGGATAGTATACTTAAATGTATCCACACCTGTATAATTAAGGTTTGGCGTATATGTAGCCTCACCAGTAGTAGCATTAATAACTACCGAACCGTTAGCAGGTGGCAAAGTAACATTTACAGAAGACCTGCTGATAGTACCATCAACATCGTAGTCATTAAATGGTATATCTATCAGAACCGGCACATTCATGTTCGTTACTGTAGTATCATTTATTGCTATAGGTGGAGTATTTACGATAATCTTCACCGTATCGTTGGTAGTACCACAAGCCCAAAGAGAAGTTATGGTCCATTTGAATGTGTATGTACCCGGTTGCAGACCGCTGACTGTAGCGTTGTATGCATTAAAATTAGATACAGTTGCAGTATTTGGTCCTGTCAATTGTGTCCATGCGCCATTACCAACTACAGGCTGATTTGCCGCCATTACTACACTTGTTGTGTTAACCGGCCCTATATCTGTACCTGCATGTGCTGTAGTTGCTGTAGGATATACTGTTACTACAACATTGTAAGCTGCAGCGTTAGTACAACCATTTGCGCTTACTGTGTATATGTAGGTTACATTAATAGGTACTGTTGTTGTGTTCGTAAGCACTTCACTCACATTACCTATGCCCGTTGCCGCTGAGTTGCTGATACCTGCTACCACGGCGCGGCTCCATCCAAATGTTGCACCGATTGTACTGCTTGTAGGTGTATAGCTGAATGTAGCGTTATTACATATTGCAGCAGGCGTCAGTGTGCTTGTTAATACCGGTGTCGGATTAACTGTTACAACAACACTATATGTTGCAGCATTGGTACAACCGTTTGCACTTACAGTATATATATAGGTAACATTAACAGGTGCTGTGGTGGTATTAACCAACACCTCACTTACATTACCTGTGCCCGTTGCAGCCACATTAGATATACCTGCTACTGCCGCGCGACTCCAAGCGAATGTAGCACCGCTTGTGCTGCTTGTTGGCGTGTAGCTGAATGTACCATTATTACAAATGGCAGTTGGCGTCAGTGTACTTGTCAGTTGTGGTGTTGGATATACCGTAACTGTTACATTGTAGCTTGCAGGGTTTGTACAGCCATTTGCACTTAGCGTATATACATATGTTACAGTTATCGGAGCAGCCGTAGTATTTACCAATACTTCTGCAGGGTTTCCTGCACCTGTAGCAGCTACGTTGCTGATACCTGTTACCGCGGCACGGCTCCAGCTGAATGTGGTACCAGAAGTACTGCTTGTTGGTAGATAACTGAATGTAGTATTATTACAGATAGCAGTTGGCGTCAGTGTACTTGTCAGTTGCGGCGTAGGATTAACCGTTACCACTACACTATAAGTACCCGGGTTTGTACAACCATTTATACTAACTGTATAAACATATGTCACATTAACAGGTGCTGTTGTTGTATTTACCAACACCTCATTCGGGTTGCCTGTACCACTTGCCGCTGTATTGCTAATGCCTGCTACTGCTGCACGGCTCCAATTAAACACGGCGCCTGTTGTGCTACTTGTTGGCGTATAGCTGAATGCACTATTATTACATATAGCTAGTGGCGTCAGTGTACTTGTCAGTTGTGGCGTAGGATTAACTGTTACTACCACACTATAAGTACTTGGACTTGTACAGCCGTTTGCTGTTACAGTATAAACATATGTCACACTTACAGGAGCGGTAGTCGTATTATTCAATACCTCACTGATACTACCTGTACCGGATGCAGTTATATTGCTTATGCCTGTTACGGCAGCTCTTGTCCAACTGTATGTTGCACCGGCAGTGCTACTGGTAGGTGTGTAGCTGAATGTGCTGTTATTACATATAGCTGCCGGTGTAAGTGTGCTGGTAAGTTGCGGTGTAGGATATACCGTTACAACCACATTGTAAGTACTTGGGTTAGAACAACCATTAGCAGTTACTGTATAAACATAAGTAACATTTACTGGTGCTACGGTTGTATTTACTAATACCTCTGCAGGGTTACCACTACCTGATGCAGGTAAATTACTGATACCTGATACAGCCGCACGTGTCCAACTGAATGTTGCACCTGTAGTGCTGCTTGTTGGCGTATAGTTGAATGTAGCATTATTACAGATAGCTGCCGGCGTAAGTGTACTGGTAAGTTGCGGCGTAGGATATACCGTCACTACTACACTATAAATAGCAGGGTTTGTACAACCATTAGCTGTTACTGTATAAACATATACAACATTCACAGGAGCTGTGGTAGTATTAACCAACACCTCGTTAGGATTACCACTGCCTGAAGATGCAGGGTTACTGATACCTGCTACTGCAGGGCGTGTCCATGCAAATGTTGCGCCGGTAGTATTACTCGATGGCGTATAGCTGAATGTGCTGTTATTACATATTGCAGCAGAAGTGAGCGTGCTTGTAAGTTGTGGTGTAGGATTAACACGCACAACAACATTGTAAGAAGCAGGATTCACACAACCATTAGCAGCTACTGTATAAACATATGTTACATCTATTGGCGCAGTAGTAGTATTTATCAATACCTCAGCAGGGTTAGCATTACCTGTCGCGGCAACATTTGCTATACCCGCTACAGTTGCACGGCTCCAGCTGAATGTTGCGCCTGTTGTGCTGCTTGTTGGCGTATAGTTGAATGTACTGTTGTTGCATATAGCACCCGGAGCCAATGTACTTGTCAACAATGGCGTCGGGAATACTCTTACAGTAACGTTTTGTGTATTAGAACATCCGTTAGCAGTAAGGGTGTATACATACACCACATCTATCGGACTTGTTGTTGTATTAACCAAAGTTTCATGCGGATTGCCTGTGCCTGTAGCAGCAACATTACCGATTCCTGCTACTGTAGCACGGTTCCATGTAAATACAACACCTTGCGTTACGCTTGATGGTATATAATCGAACACACTGTTATTGCAAACAGGGGTAGCTGTAAGCGGTGTATTCAAAATCGGTGTCGGATTGACACGTACTACCACGTCGTATGCAGATGAGTTTGTACAACCATTTGCAGAAACTATGTACCTGTAGGTTACATCTATCGGATTAGGTGTCACATTTGTTAATACTTCACTTACAGTACCTGCACCACTGGTTGATGCGTTGCTGATACCAGGAACTGCTGCGCGGCTCCATGTAAACGTAGCACCTGAAACATCGCTCATAGGTACATAAGAGAACACGGTATTGTTACATATAGCAGCAGGGTTGAGTGTTGTAGTCAATTGTGCAGTTGGGTTAACAGTAACCACTACCGTATATATAGTTGGATTTGTACAACCATTTGCAGATAGTGTAAACCTGTATATAGCATTAGCAGGTTGATTACTGTTATTTACCAGCAGTTCATTGATATTACCTGTTCCGCTTGATGGTGCACCACCGTTTATTTCCGGCACTGCATCTCTGGTCCAAGAGAAGCTTGTGCCGTTAGAACTGCTTGTTGGTACATAACTAAACGTTGTATTGTTACAGATAGTACCATTTACAAGTATGCTGGTAAGTACCGGTGTAGGATTAACCCTTACTACTACATCGTATGTATAAGGATTCGTACAACCGTTAGCAATTATGGTGTATGTATAAGTAACATTTACAGGAGATGCAGTAGTGTTAACCAATAACTCACTAATAGCACCTGTACCACTTGCGGTGGCGTTGTTTATACCTGCTGTCGCAGCACGTGTCCATGCAAAGCCTGCACCCGCAACATTACTTGTCGGCGTGTAGCTGAATGTACTGTTATTACAGATAGCTGCAGGTGACAGTGTGCTTGTCAAAGCAGGTGCTGGATTAACTGTTACCACTATGTTTTGCGTATTACTACAGCCATTAGCTGACAATGTGTATACATAAGTAACCACAATTGGTGCAGATGTTGTATTAATAAGCGTTTCATTAATATTACCGAAACCTGTCGCTGCTGCATTGCTGATACCCGGTATCGCAGAACGGCTCCAGCTATAAACTGTACCAGTTGTGTTGCTCGTAGGTGTATAGTTGAATGCAGTATTGTTACATACAGCTGCAGGTGTTAATGTACTTGTCAATACAGGTGTTGGATTTACCCTTGCAGTTACATTATAAGTAACTGGATTTGTACAACCATTAGCACTTATTGTATATACATATACAACATCTATTGGTGCGCTTGTTGTATTTACCAATATTTCACTAGGATTACCAGTACCGCTTGCTGCCGCATTACTAATGCCCGCCATGGCAGCGCGTGTCCATGCAAACGTAGCACCTACAGTATTGCTGGCAGGTATGTAGCTAAATGGTGTACTGCTACAAATAGCTGCTGGAGTGGTAGTGCTACTTAACGCAGGTGCAGGGTTTACAACTACACTTACATTATAAGTATTAGGATTAGTACAACCATTCGCACTAACAGTATATATGTATGTTACTGTGATTGGTGCAGTAGTTGTATTTACCAATGTCTCATTCGGATTACCTGTTCCATTTGCTGCTGCATTAGCTATGCCAGGCAAAGCAGTACGAGTCCATGCAAACGCGGCTCCTGTTGTTCCACTTGTTGGTGTATAACTAAATGTAGCGTTATTACAGATAGCTGCAGGTGTCAATGTACTTGTCAGTTTAGGAGTAGGATATACTGTTACTACAACGTCGTACGGAATAGCGTTTGTACAGCCATTCGCACTAACCACATATCTGTAAGTCACATTAATACTTGCATCTGTAGTATTTACCAACGTCTCAGATGGATTACCTGTTCCAGTTGCTGCTGCATTGCTAATACCCACTACAGCGGCACGTGTCCATGCAAAGCTTGAACCACTTGTACTGCTTGTTGGTGTGTAATTAAATACAGTGTTATTACAGATAGCTGCAGGTGTTAATGTACTTGTCAATACAGGTGTTGGATTAACCGTTACAACTACGTTATAATTATTACTACAACCGTTTGCTTCTACAGTATATACATATGTAACATTAACAGGAGATGTAGTAGTGTTTACTAATGTTTCGTTAGGGTTGCCATTGCCACTTGCTGCTATGTTATTAATACCTGCAACGGCAGCACGTGTCCAACTAAATGTTGCACCGCTTGTGCTACTTGTTGGCGTGTAACTGAACGTAGTATTATTACAGATAGTCGCAGGAGTCAAGGTACTTGTAAGTACAGGACTTGGATTAACTGTTACCACAACATTATATACAAGGCCATTTGCACAACCGTTTGCTGAAAGGCTGTATGCATATGTTACATTTATTGGTGCCGATGTTGTGTTTACCAACACTTCATTCGGGTTGCCTGTACCACTTGCTGCAGCATTACTAATGCCTGCAATAGCTGCACGGCTCCAATTGAATGTTGCACCACTTGTACTGCTTGTTGGCAGATAACTGAATGTGTTACCGCTACAAATAGCCGTTGGCGATAATGTACTTGTCAATACAGGTGTTGGCTTAACAGTTACCACCACGTTATAAGTTATCGGGTTAGTACAACTGTTTGCACTCACCGTATAAACATAAGTTACATCTACCGGTACACCTGTAGTATTTACAAGTGTTTCATTCGGATTGCCCGTACCGCTACCTGCTGTATTACTAATGCCTGCTACTGCTGCACGTGTCCAACTGAACGTTGCACCAGTAGTTGCACTTGTTGGTACATAGCTGAATACAGTATTATTACATATTGATGCAGGCGTAAGCGTACTGCTCAATTCAGGAGTAGGATAAACTACAACTGTAACATTCTGATTGTTGCTGCAACCATTTGCGGTAGTTGTGAATGTGTACACTACTGATATTGGCTGTGAAGTAGTATTATCCAATGTTTCGTTCGGATTACCTGTTCCGTTTGCAGCTGCATTGCTGATGCCTGCTATTGCGGCACGACTCCATGCGAATGTAGCTCCGCTTGTAGCACTAGTCGGAACATAATTGAATGTTCCATTATTACAAATTGCCGCAGGTGTTAAAGTAGAACTTAAAGCAGGTGTCGGATTTACTGTTACAACCACATTTTGTGTATAAGAACAGCCATTTAATGCTACCGTATATACATATGTCACATTAACAGGATTGGCAGTTGTGTTTACTAATGTTTCATTCGGATTATCCGTACCACTCGATGCTGCATTACTAATGCCTGCTACCGCTGCACGGCTCCAGTTGAATGTAGCACCTGTTGTTGCACTGGCAGGCACGTAACTGAATGTTGTGTTATTACATATAGCCGCAGGGCTCAGTGTAGTACTCAGGTTAACTGTTGGGTTAACAGTAACTATAACACTGTAGCTTGTACCATTTGTACAACCATTTGCACTTACTGTATATATGTAAGTAACATTTACAGGGTTGGCTGTTGTATTTACCAATGTTTCAGCAGGATTACCTGCGCCTGATGCAGCCGCATTGCTTATACCTGCTGTCGCCGCTCTGCTCCATGCGTAGGTCGCTCCGCTCGTACTGCTAGTTGGAGTATAATTAAATATTGTGTTATTGCATATTGCCGCAGGGCTTAATGTACTTGTAAGTTGTGGCGTAGGATTAACCGTTACCACTACACTGTACGTACTCGCGTTCGTACAGCCATTTGCACTTACCGTATATACATACGTAACGTTTACAGGCGATGCTGTAGTGTTAACTAATGTTTCATTCGGATTGCCTGTACCGCTTGCAGCTGCATTGCTGATACCTCCTACTGCTGCACGACTCCAATTGAATGTTGCACCGCTCGTATTGCTCGTAGGGGTATAACCAAAGATTGTTCCGCTGCAGATAGCGCTCGGGCTCAGCGTGCTCGTCAGTTGCGGTGTCGGGTTAACAGTTACCACCACACTGTACGTACCCGCATTCGTACAGCCGTTCGCACTTACCGTATATACATAGGTTACGTTGATCGGGGCAGTTGTGGTATTCGTTAATGTCTCGTTCGGATTACCTGTACCTGTCGCTGCCGCATTGCTGA
>JAFLBN010000015.1 GCA_017303395.1 Chitinophagales bacterium | reverse complement strand
GCATATTTGCCTGCTTTCATATCGGCAAACAGTTGCAGGTTTTCCTCAACGCTTCTGTCTCTATACGGACTGTTTTTGCCCGGCTCTGTAGTATTACCTTTTGTAGCAGCTATTTCTTCTGCAGTGCTGTCATCTACATACGCAAGGCCTTTTTCTATCAGCTGCACAGCAAAGCCATACAGCGTATCGAAATAGTCTGATGCATACAGCTCATTGTCCCATGTTTTGCCGATGGCATCGCTCAGCCATTTAATATCGTACTTAATGCTATCTACGTATTCTGTATCCTCTGTTACGGGGTTGGTATCGTCGAAGCGCAGATTGACCTTGCCGTTATATTTCTTTGCCAGCCCGAAGTTGAGGCATATAGACGAAGCATGGCCTATATGCAGGTAGCCATTCGGTTCCGGCGGAAAACGTGTATGTATTTCTTTATACTTACCTTCTGCAAGGTGTTGCTCAATAATCTCTTCTAAAAAATTAAGGCTTTTTTCTTCGCTCATAGCTCTTGCTGTTTAGCAGGGGGCAAAGGTAAGCTTTGTCGTTATTATTTGTTTTACAGCTTAAATGTTACACCTATAGTGCCGCCGTAAGTCTGTTCGTGCAGGCTGCCTTTGGGTTGGCTGCTAACCATGTTTGTAAACTGGTAGGTATAATATCCGCCTGCATTCAAAGATGCATATCGTGCAATATCAAATTCAATAGTAACAAGCCCTAAGCCTGATAAAGAAAACACATTGTAGGTGTTGCCTGCCTTATGGGTAGATGTCCTTTTTTCTTTTGTGCTTTCATTAATGTAAGTGTACACAATAGGTAGTGTGATGGCTGGTATAGCACCGATTTCAGGAATAACCCTTATTCTCTCTGATAGAGGCACAATATAACCAACAGATACAGGTACACCAGCGTATCTGAAAACGGCATAATGCGTGTATGTTGTTCCTGTAGAAGTTGATTGACCTATTGTGTCGAATTGAAAATCTGACTCCCATAATAATCCTGTCTTAGTCTCTTTTTTGCTTGTTGATGCGAAACTGAAACCCGCACTGATTCTGAATTTCCCTATTTCGTAGCCTGTAGTTAATGCACAAAGAGCAGATACTTCCAGCTTAGGGTTTGTTGGGATGATAAGCCCTTTTTCATTTCGTTCTCCGCCACCAATGCCGCCAAATAAGCGTATGGTACTGGCAGACTGAGCAAAAACACTGCATGCAATGAATACAAAAGCAGCTACTAAAAGAGATTTTAGGTACATCATATAGGTATGGTTTAGAGTGAGTAAAGATATGCTAAACACATTTTACAAAAATGATAGTAAAGGCTCGTATAGTGCCATCCATACCTCTTAACCGAAAAAGAACATAGTAAAATCCCCGCCATTTATTACTTTTACCCGCTTTTTAATTGGAATATGACAGATAGTTTGAAGCGTCCGGTACGTGTATTGGTAGCCAAAGTGGGCCTCGACGGCCACGACCGCGGCGCAAAAGTGATAGCAACCGCACTGCGCGATGCAGGTATGGAAGTGATATACACGGGCCTGCGCCAAACCCCCGAAATGGTTGTCAATACTGCATTGCAGGAAGACGTAGATGCCATAGGCATCAGCATCCTCAGCGGCGCGCACAATACCGTTTTCCCTAAAGTACTGGAACTGATGAAGGCAAACGGACTGGGCAATGTATTGCTGACGGGTGGCGGCATCATCCCCGAAGAGGATATGCAAAGCCTTAATACAATGGGTGTAGGCAAGCTTTTTGCCCCGGGCGCACCCACACACGAAATAGCAGATTACATAACAGGCTGGGTGAAAGAACACCGCGCCGAACTTTTCTAATAAACGAAGACAGATTTAAACTTTTCAGCACATTATTTTATGTACCAAACATTATTGACAGACCTGCAAGACGGCACATTGGTTGTTACCATCAACCGTCCGGACAAACTGAACGCTCTGAACAAAGACGTAATTGAAGAACTGGGCAAAGTAGTAGACGAGATATATAACAACCCTGAAATTAAGAGTGCTATCCTGACAGGTGCAGGTGAAAAAGCATTTGTTGCAGGTGCGGATATTTCTGAATTCATCAGTCTGGATGCTGCTGGTGGCGCTGCTTTGGCTAAGAAAGGTCAGGATAATGTTTTCGACAAAATAGAAAACAGCCCTAAGCCTATCGTTGCAGCAGTTAACGGTTTTGCACTAGGTGGTGGTTGCGAGCTGGCAATGTCTTGCCACTTCCGTCTGGCCAGCGAAAATGCAAAATTCGGCCAGCCTGAAGTAAATCTGGGCCTGATACCCGGTTATGGTGGTACACAACGTCTTACACAGCTGATAGGCAAAGGCAAATCTATGGAGCTGATGATGACAGCAGATATGATTGGTGCAGACGAGGCAAAAGCACTGGGTCTGGTAAATCATGTAGCGCCTTTGGCTGAACTTTTGGGCAAAACCAAGGAGATATTACAAAAAATTCACACAAAAGCGCCTGTTGCAGTAGCGAAAGTTATAGCTTGTGTTAACGACGCTGCAAAGGGTGAAAAAGACGGATTTGCCAATGAAATCAAGCGTTTCGGCGAATGTTTCACTACCGAAGACATGAAAGAAGGTACGGGAGCATTCTTAGAAAAAAGAAAAGCTATTTTTAAAGGAAAATAATTTTATTATCTTCATCGCTAAAACCAGAGTAAAATGCGGAAGAAACTTATCCGTAGCCTTTTAGCCGTTTGCGTTAGCGCTGCCTCACTTTCTGCAATTGCACAACCTGCAATACCAAGAGAGTATGTAGAACATCCGGGTTTTTCCATCGGAATGAACTTTGGCATGGCTGACCTTTGGGGCGATGTAGGTACGCTTAAAGTATTAGACCATTACAATAACGGCAAGTATTTCAATCACCCTACTTTCATGGGTGGTATGTTTGGCCGTTTCACCGCGCATCCTATGCTGGCTATGCGTTTGAGCGTAAACTACGGTACGCTCTATGCTACAGATGCGTGGAATGAAAAGAAAGCAAAAACATCATCTTCTGTAGAGGCAGATGCGTTTCAGCGATACCTGCGCAATCAGGATGTGAAATCAAATATATGGGAAGGTACTTTCCAGTTTGAATTCTTTCCGTTCCGCAGCAATTCAGAATCGCATGCAGCAGGCCGCCGTTGGCAGCCATACCTGACAGCCGGTGTTGGTGTGTTCCATTACAAGCCATTCAGTACTTATATAGACAAAACTACAGGCGCTCAGAAATGGGTAGCTGTGGGCGATTTGCATCTGGAAGGCGAAGGCTTTGAATACGAAAAAGCTACTCCTACTTATGCAATGAAGACTAAATTCTGGCAAATGAACGTGCCGGTGGGTCTGGGTCTGCGTTTCGATATCAACGAAAAAATGTCTTGGGGTATAGAATACCTGTACCGCTTCACATTTACAGACAGGTTGGATAACGTAAGTGGCGAATATGTAAGCGATGCGTATCTGGAAAGATACCTGAGCCCTGAAAAAGCAGCCGTGGCAAAAGAAATGGCTGATAAATCTTGGGCAATACAACCGGGTGCAGAGCAGAAAGCATGGACACCACGCGGTAACAAAGAAAATAAAGACAGCTACTCAACAGTATCGCTGATGTTGATATACAAATTCAACAGCAACAAAATACCTTGGTGGTTCTAGTATCAAGTTATATACTTAATTTACAGAGCGGTGTGTGTTGCATACCGCTCTTTTTTTAAAATAGTTACACCCCCTGAAAGTCAACTATGTACGCTTATATAGAAGGCGATATAGCTTACAAATCTCCCTCGTTGCTGCACATGGCTGTGCATGGTATAGGTTATGAGGTAAACATAACCCTTCAAACGTATTCTAAAATACAGTCGTTAGATAAATGCAGGCTCTTTACACACCTGCAGGTGCGCGAAGATGCATGGGTGCTTTATGGCTTTGCCGATGAAACGGAAAGAGCCACATTCAGGATGTTGCTTAGTATCAGCGGGGTGGGTGCCACTACGGCCAGAATCATACTTTCTTCCCTCACACCAGGTGAACTGGAGCGTATTATAGCTACCGAAGACAGCAAAAGTCTGGAAAAGGTGAAAGGTATTGGTGCCAAGACAGCACAACGTATTATCCTGGAGTTAAAAGGCAAACTGCAAATTGACAAAAATAGTACTGTAATTCAGGCCTCTAAACACAATACTATAGCAGAAGATGCGTTAATTGCATTAGTAAACTTAGGTATTAACAAAGCAGTTGCAGAGGCGGCATTGAAAAAGGTAAACGATGCCGGGGGGCAAACGGTGGAAGAATTAATAAAACAGGCACTGCGGGTGCTATAAACCTAAAGAAAACGAAGGTTGAAGCGGAAGAGCAATTTAGGATACAGATTAATTTTCTTTATATCGCTGGCAGTAGCCATAGCGAACGCGTCTGCTCGTGGCTATGCTATAGACATAGATTATGAAGAACCTGACCCTGCGGAAGACTCGACCCAAAAATCAAAATCTGCCAGAGACACAAGCCTCAAATTTCCGATATACGACAAATCGCCGCAGGCAGGCGAACCTACCCCTTCCAGTATCGACCTGAAGTCTCCTAAAAATGTAAAGGAATCTGTAGATTACAATCCTGAAGACAACAGTTATCAGTTTAGCGAAAAACTGGGTGACAGATACCTGAATAGTCCATCCTTCATGACTTTTGATGAGTACCTGAAGTATCAGGCAAAAAAAGATGAGGAAGCCTACTGGAAACGCAGGATGGATGCGCTTTCACTTTTCAACAGCAAACCACAGTTGCCTACCATGTATCGCGAAGGCCTCTTCGACCGTATATTTGGTGGCAATACCATATCAGTTCGCCCGCAGGGTAATGTTGACATTACATTTGGTGGCAACTGGCAGAATATCAAAAATCCAACACTTCCGCAGCGCGCACAGAAGTACGGTATCTTCGATTTCGATATGCAGATGAATATCAACTTGCTTGCTACTGTGGGCGATAAGTTGAAATTGAACATCAGCAACAATACCAAAGCAACATTCGATTATCAGAACATACAAAGACTGGAGTACACAGGTAAAGAAGATGAGATAATCAAGAAAATAGAAGCAGGTAATATCAGCTTCCCTTTGCGTAGTTCACTCATCAGCGGTGTACAGTCTCTCTTTGGTTTGAAGGCACAACTACAGTTTGGTAAACTCTGGGTGACGGGTGTGGTATCGCAACAGCGTTCCAAGCGTCAGAGTATGACAATACAGGGCGGTGCGCAGACACAACAATTCTCTATCAAGGCCGATGACTATGAAGAGAACAAACACTTCCTGCTTTCACAATATTTCTACAGCAACTACAACAAAGCCCTGCAAAACTATCCTATCATCAATTCGCAGGTTACTATCAATAAAATAGAGGTTTGGGTTACCAACCGTACAGGTGCTGTAGAAGGCGTGCGTACGGTATATGGATTTATGGATCTTGGTGAGAGCAATCCTTATCAGACATTGCTGCTGCCAGGCCCTAAACCTTCTCCTTTTGGCCTGCCCGATAACAATACCAACAGCCTGTATACACAACTGCAGCAAAACCCTGCGGCACGTACACCAAGCGGTGCCAGCACAGCCATCAAAGCTATTGGCCTTACACAGGCAAAAGACTTTACAGACCTTGTGGCGCGCAAGCTGAACAGCTCTGAATATTCATTCAACTCGCAACTGGGTTATATATCGCTGAATACTACACTGAATCCTGACGATGTACTGGCAGTAGCATTCCGCTATACATACAATGGTAAAGTGTATCAGGTGGGTGAGTTTGCTGAGGATTTGCCACCATTGCCAAACAATCAGAACAACGTATCGGACCAACGTGTACTTTTTCTGAAATTGCTGAAAGGAACATCAAATGCACCTACATTACCTATCTGGAACCTGATGATGAAAAACGTGTACGCGTTGGGTGGTTTGGGTGTGTCAAAAGATGAATTCAGGCTGAATGTATTGTATCAAGACCCGGGTGGTGGCGAAAAACGTTATATCCCGGAAGGTGATAAAGCAGGTACACCACTTATCACTATCCTGAATCTGGACCGTCTGAATGCGCAAAACGACCCCGCACCTGATGGTATTTTTGACTTTGTGGAAGGCTTTACTATCAATACCCAACAAGGTAAAATCATCTTCCCGGTGCTAAAGCCGTTTGGTGAGGATATGAAACCTGCCATTGGTAGTAACAGCCAATTGCAACGCAAGTATTTATACAACATACTGTATGACAGTACCAAAACCATAGCGCGCCAGTTTCAGCAAAACAACCGTTATGTTATAAAAGGGTCTTATAAATCATCATCATCATCAGAAATATTCCTCGGTGGTTTCAACATACCACAGGGTTCCGTATCTGTAACTGCGGGCGGACAAAAGCTCGTAGAAAACACAGACTATCAGATAGACTATGGTTTGGGCAGGCTGAAAATACTGAACACAGGTATCCTTAATTCAGGTATCCCTATAAATGTTCAGTATGAGGATAATGCTACATTCGGCTTTCAGCAACAAAACTTTACAGGTCTTCGGTTCGATTATTTTGTGAATGATAAACTGACTATCGGTAGTACGTTCATGCGCTTGTCAGAACGTCCTTTCACACAAAAAACAACATTTGGCGAAGACCCGATTAAAAATACCGTTATTGGTCTGGATGCCAACTATCAGGGTGAGGCACCCGGATTGACACGCATGCTGGATAAGTTGCCGATATATTCAACCACTGCACCATCACTTATATCGGTAACGGGCGAGGTAGCAGGTTTACTACCGGGTCACGCCAAGCAAATCAATGCATTGGATCCCGAAGGTAGTGTGTATGTAGACGACTTTGAAGGTACACGCGGTTCTTACGATTTGAAATTCCCTGCCAATTCTTGGGCACTTGCAAGTACACCGTTTGGTGCTACCGACAGAAACGGTAAAGTGCTTTTCCCCGAGGCAGAAGATAATGATAAGCTGAGCTATGGACGCAACCGTGCGCGCCTTGCGTGGTATATGATAGAGCCTACATTGGCAGAGCCAAGCACAGGTATTCCTGATTGGGTAAAGAAAGATCCTAATCAGCACTACATACGACTGGTGCAGCAGCAGGATGTATTTACAAACAGGCAAACAACTGCGCTGCAGGGAGCTTTATCTACGTTAGACCTTGGTTATTATCCGCGCGAACGTGGTCCGTACAACTTTGATGCTACTATGTTGGAAGCGGATGGCAAACTCAAAAATCCGAAGGATAAATGGGGTGGCATCATGCGTGCAATTGACAACAGTGACTTTGAACAAGCCAACATTGAGTTTATTGAGTTTTGGGTGATGGATCCTTTCATCAACAACCCAAGCGCTGAGGGTGGTTCTCTGTATATCAATCTGGGTAGTATATCAGAAGATGTGCTGAAGGATTCTCGCCGCTTCTTTGAAAACGGTTTGGCATATCCTAAAAATGTAGCACAGCTATATAAGTCTGTGTGGGGTTATTCGCCGCAGCTTACACAACAGGTTACACGATCTTTCGATAACGATGTACAAGCACGTGCAGTGCAGGATGTTGGTTACGATGGTTTGGATGATGAAGAAGAAAAAGGCTTTTTTGCACAATACCTGCAAGCAGTGGCAAGTACTGTTACAGCCAATCAGGGTTTTGTTGATAATGCAAATGCCGACCCTTCAGGCGATGACTATAAACATTTCCGCGATCAGCAGTATGATAAAGATGTAACCGGCATATTAGGTCGTTATAAAAAATTCAACAACCCGCATGGCAACTCTCCTGTGAATGAGAGCAATTCTACCTTTTCTAATGCAGGTACTACAATACCTGAATCTGAAGACCTGAACCGCGACAATACTCTGAATACAAGCGAGGACTATTATCAGTATCGTATCGATTTCAAACCAAACATGGAAGTTGGTACTGGCTACCTTATTAATAAACAGGTGAGTAATGTAAAGCTTCCGAATGGTAACTATGAAAATGAAACATGGTATCAGTTCAAAGTACCTATACGCGAGTTTACAAGTAAAGTTGGTAATATATCAGATTTCCGCGCCATCCGTTTCATGCGTATGTTCCTGAGTGGTTTTCAGGATAGCGTTATATTCCGTTTCGCACGTCTGGAATTGGGTCGCAACAACTGGCGCAGATATATGTTCTCACTGCAAGACCCCGGTGTGTATATACCGGAAGATGATCAGGACAAATCTGATTTCGCTGTTACTTCTGTAAGTTTTGAAGAAAATGGTGACCGCCAGCCAGTGCCATATGTAATACCGCCGGGCGTTAACCGTCAGGTAGCTAATGTTGGTACAGGGCAAAGTTTGCAGTTGAATGAGCAAGCATTGGCGCTGCAGGTATGCAATCTGAAAGATGGCGATACGCGAGCTGTATTTAAAGAAGTAGGTGTTGATATGCGCCAGTTTAAAGGGCTGCGTATGTTTATGCATGCTGAGTCTCGTGTAGGGCAGCAACCATTGAAAGATGGTGATTTGCGTGCCATCATCCGTATAGGTAGCGACTTTACCAACAACTATTATGAATATCAGCTGCCGTTGAAAATAACGTTGCCGGGTAGCAATTCTACAGACGATGTATGGCCAACAGCTAACAGGCTGGATCTGAATCTGGATGATCTCGTAAACGCGAAAACAGAGCGGAATAGTAAAGGTATTGCGGCATTCATTCCGTACACCGTTACTACCAAAGAAGGTAATTATATTACCGTAGTTGGTAACCCGAACATAGGCGATTCTAAAACGATGTTGCTAGGTGTTACCAACCCTAAAAAAACAAACCAAACACCTAACGATGATGGCTTGGCTAAATGCACCGAAGTGTGGTTTAACGAGTTGCGTATGGTTGGCCTGAATGAGAGTGCAGGTTATGCAGCATCTGGCAAGGTTGCCATACAGTTGGCAGACCTGGGCACTGTAAATCTGGGTGGTACCATGCATACTGCAGGTTATGGCAATATAGATCAGAAGCTGAATCAGCGTTTCCGTGATAATTTCTACCAATACAATGCATCTACCAATCTGAATGTAGGTAAGCTGATGCCACGTAAATGGGGTGTACAATTACCAGTGTTTGTCGGCTATTCTGAAAACATCAGCAATCCGCAGTACGATCCTTACGATCTGGATGTGAAATACAAAGACAAGCTGAACTCTGCAAAAGACGGAGCACAACGCGACTCTATGCGCAAGGTTGCCCAAGACTATACATCTATTACCAGCTTCAACATGTCCAATGTGCGCATACTGGGCAATCCTGAAAAACAGGCCAAGCAACCAATGCCATGGAGTGTAAAGAACTTCGATGTCAGTTATGCATACAACAGGCAGTTCAAACGCAATCCTATTATTCAGTCAGACGAATTGCTGAACCATAAAATAGGTTTGGGCTATACTTACAATATTAAGTCTCGCCCTATAGAGCCGTTTAAAAATATTATTAAATCGAAATCAAAATGGTGGGCATTGCTCAAAGATTTTAACGTAAATCTGTTGCCGGCCAACTTTACATTCCGTACAGATCTTAATAAGATAATGAATGAAACATTGGTACGCAATGTTAGTGATGGCCCTATAACCATACAACCTACCTACTACAAAAACTTTACATGGTCTCGTTTATATGAAACACGTTGGGAGCTTACACGTTCTTTATCATTTAGCTATAGAGCCACAAACAATTCACGTATTGATGAACCATATGGCCGTATAGATAACGACCAAAAGCGCGACTCTTTATGGAATGGCATATGGTCATTCGGGCGTAATACGTATTACTCACAAGACTTCTCTGCTTCGTACAGTGTACCATTGCAAAAATTGCCATTGGTAGACTGGACCAATCTGCGTTTGCAATACGGTGCTACCTATTCATGGACAGCAGCATCGCGCCTCGCGCAAAATTTAGGTAACACGCTTGGCAATACACAAAGCAAAACTGCGAATCTTGAATTGCAATTCTCGCAGTTGTATAACAAGAATAAATGGTTGCGTACTGTAAACCAGCCTAAACCTGCAAAATCGATGCAGGATAAAAATGACAAGGATAAAAACCAGGTAAAAGATTTGCGTCCGGGCAATGGCGGTGAAAAAGACTTTGCCAAAAAGTCGAAAGTGAAAGGTAAGCCTGCAACAGATGCAGATACTACAGCTAAGAATAAAGAGATAAGTATTGCCGAAAAAGCAGGCAATATGACTAATAAACAACTCGACTCTTTGCACAAAGTGCAGAAAGCAGAAGCGCTTGCAAAAGCCAAAGCTGATAAAGAGAAGAAGAAAAAAGAACGTAAGCTGGCACGCCAGAAACGTAAAGCAGCACCATTGGAGGTAACCGATATGGAACGCTTTGCAGGTAGGTTGCTGACGATGGTAAAACGTACTACAGTAAACTTTACTGAAAGTGCGGGTTCTACGCTGCCGGGATATATGGATAGTACACGCTTCTTCGGTCTCAATACGTCTAGCGGAGCACCCGGGCTGGACTATATATATGGCATGCAGCCATCACGCAGTTGGTTGGAACAACAAGCTGCCGCAGGCCGTATCAGCCGCGATAGTCTATTCAACGGGCAGTTCCAGCAGCAATATTCACAAGCGCTGAATATTACTACTACTATCGAACCGATAAAAGATTTCCGTGTCGATCTTACAATTACAAGGTCTTTCAGCAAATCACTGACAGAAGTGTTTAAGGATACCACCCTTACCGGTAATGGTACGTTTACACACAACAATCCTTATGAGACAGGTTCGTTCTCATCATCCTTCATAGGCCTTAAAACCCTCTTCAATGCTTCAGACGTAAATCAGGGAGCATTTAAGAATTTCAGAGATAGCAGGCCAGAGATATCTACAAGGCTTAGCGAACGCAACCCATACAGTAATGGTGTTGCAGACCCTAACGACCCAGCTTACAAAAAGGGCTATACAGCATATTCTCAGGATGTATTAGTACCTGCATTTCTTGCAGCCTATTCCGGTAAGGGGGCAAGTAAAATTGGCCTTGTTGAAGCATCTAGCAGTAACATGCGCAGCAATCCGTTCCGTAATTATATGCCAATGCCAAACTGGCGAGTAGCATACACCGGGCTTACCAAAATACCGTTCATAGCCAATGCTATGAATAATCTGGTAATAAACCATGCTTACACAGGTACTATGTCTATGAATAGTTTTGTTTCTACATTGTATTATCAGGACGTATTCAGCATGGGCTTCCCGTCATTCATTGATTCCAACTCGGGCAACTTCGTACCATTCTATCAGGTGCCGAACATTACTATATCAGAGTCGCTCAATCCGCTCTTTGGTATAGAAGGTGCATTCCGAAATGGTATGTCTCTGAGTTTCAATTACCGCAAAACACGTACTGCCAGCCTTAGCATGATAGACTATCAGGTGAGCGAGACAAACAGTACGGAATATACCATAGGCGCAGGTTACCGTGTTCGCGGATTGGTGTTGCCTTTTGAGGTGTTCGGTGTCAGGAAACTGAAGAACGACCTGAACATAAAAGTAGATATAGGCCTTCGCGATGATAAGAGCACGAACAACTATCTGGCTCAAAACCAGAGCATCGTAACACGCGGGCAGAAGGTGATAACCATTTCTCCGACAATCAACTATATTGTGAGCGATAAGCTTACCCTCATTTTCTTCTACGACCGCAGGCAGAGCATACCGTATGTTTCCACCTCTTACCCTATAACCACTACACGTGCCGGGGTAACGCTCAGGTTCATATTTGCACAGTAACGATATAAGCAATGGGGTAAACATCTTTACCCCCTATTTGTTATCTTTGTAATCTTAAAATTTTTAATAAATGACGGTGCATTCTTTTCAGGAGCATTTCGATGCCAAGATAGATAATGAGGTGATGATAGAACCGCGCGACTGGATGCCGGATGATTATCGAAAAACACTCATCCGCCAGATATCTCAGCACGCTCACAGCGAGATAGTAGGTATGCTGCCTGAGGGTAACTGGATAACCCGTGCCCCGAGCCTGCGCCGCAAAGCGGTACTGCTGGCAAAAGTACAGGATGAAGGCGGACACGGCCTATATCTGTATAGCGCTGCCGAAACACTGGGCATCACACGCGATGAGATGTATGACCAACTACATACCGGAAAAGCTAAATACTCTTCTATATTCAACTACCCGACGCTAACCTGGGCCGATATAGGCGCTATAGGCTGGTTGGTAGACGGTGCGGCTATTATGAATCAGGTGCCGCTGTGCCGTACATCATACGGTCCGTATGCACGTGCTATGGTACGTGTGTGCAAGGAAGAAAGCTTCCACCAGCGTCAGGGTTTTGAAATCATGATGACACTGGCAAATGGTACTGATGTACAGAAAAAAATGGCACAGGATGCGCTCAACCGTTGGTGGTGGCCATCTATTATGATGTTTGGCCCTAACGATGCAGACAGCCCGCATACGGCTCAAAGCATGCGCTGGAGAATTAAACGTTTCACAAATGACGAACTGCGCCAGAAGTTTATAGATGTAACAGTAGAGCAGGCAAGGCTTATAGGTCTTACAGTGCCAGACCCTGATTTGAAGTGGAATGAAGAGCGTGGTCATTACGACTTTGGTCCTATCAACTGGGATGAGTTCTGGAACGTAGTAAAAGGAAACGGCCCTTGCAATAAAGAACGCTTGGATGCCCGCAAAAAAGCATGGGAAGATGGTGCATGGGTACGCGATGCTGCATTGGCACATTCTGAAAAGCGCAAAGCACGCAAAGAAAACAAAGAAGTAAAAGAAGTAAAAGCTGCTTAATCAAAGGTGGCACTGACAAAAACTGAGCAATGAATCAATTCATAAATAAAAACCTCTACGGAGACTACGGCGATAAAGAACAGGCAACAGGCGCAAGCGGTACACACAGCACAGCAGGCGAGTGGCCTTTGTGGGAAGTGTTTATCCGCAGCAAAGCAGGCCTTGACCACAAGCATGCGGGTAGCCTGCACGCGGCAGATGCGCAAATGGCTATAGAAAATGCACGCGATGTATATACACGCCGTATGGAAGGTGTTAGCATCTGGGTGGTAGAAAGCAAAAACATACACGCATCAGACCCATACGAGGCTGCATCTATGTACGAACCGGCAAACGATAAAGTATATCGCCACCCTACGTTCTACAACCTGCCGGACGAACTGAAACATATGTAATCCTGATTACAAACGCTCGATTACAAACTCCGTAGAAACAAATGAATCAACTACTATACACATTACAGATAGCAGATAATGCATTGATTATTGGTCACCGCATCAGCGAATGGTGTGGTCACGGCCCGATACTGGAGCAGGATATCGCTATCACAAATACCTCGCTCGATCATCTTGGTCAGGCACGCTCACTGTATCAGCATGCAGCAGATATGTTCAATGCACTGTCTGCAGAGCAGAAGAATGCACTGTTTACTTCTACTGCATTGCAAAACAAAATAAACAAGGGCGAAAATATAGATGAAGATGACTTGGCATACCTGCGCGACTCCTGGGATTTCCGCAATGTATTGTTGACAGAACAGCCCAATAAAGACTGGGCATACACCATAGTTCGTTCTTTCTTTTACGATGCTTTCAACTTTTATTTCTATACAGAACTGCAAAAAAGCAAAGACAGTGTTTTGGCTGCCATTGCAGAAAAATCGCTGAAAGAAGTAACCTACCACCTGCGCTGGAGCAGCGAATGGATGATACGCCTAGGTGATGGTACGGACGAAAGCAAGGAGCGCATACAGGAGGCAGTAGATAATCGTTGGGCTTATACAGGCGAGTTTTTTGAAGCTACAGAAGCAGATAAAGCAATGCTTGCCGAAGGTATTGGTGTAGACCTTGCTGGCATCAAAACAAAGTGGATGGAGCGTGTAAATGCAGTGCTGGAAGAAGCTACACTGACACTGCCTGCCAACAACTGGATGCACAGTGGTGGCAAAGAATGCCGCCACAGTGAAAACCTCGGTTTTGTACTGGCAGAAATGCAGTTTATGCAACGTGCGTATCCAGATATGGAGTGGTAGTAAAATTATATATCCTATGAAAAAAATCCTGTTCCTGAATCTGCTGCTTTTATTGTCAGCATTTAGTTTGCATGCACAGACTGATGCTAGTGAATTTGAATTGCCTGACAAGGATTCAGTGTATACGTATGTTGAAGAAATGCCGGAACCGTTGTTCAGTATATCAGGCTTCTTGGAAAAAATCTGACCTACCCGAAAGAGGCATTGGCTAATGGGATTAGCGGTACTGTAGATGCTAAGTTTGTTGTAAACACAGATGGTAGCATAAGCGATGTTACTATAGTTGGCAATCGAATTCCTCATGGTGAAGATTTAGAGAATGAGTGCATTAGGTTGATAAAAAGTTTTCCAAAATGGAAGCCCGGGAAAAAAAGGGGTAAGGTTGTAAAGGTATACTACACACAACGTATTACATTCTCCTAGCTCCTAATTTGTAGCAAGTAATATGAAACAGATACTACTAATGGCATTTACATTGTCAGCATTTAGTTTGTATGCGCAGACTGGTGTTGACAAATTTGGAATAGGAATGCCTGTTGTTGATTCAATCTACTCAGCCTTTGATGAAATTCCTGAACCCTTATTTAATCTTCAGGAGTATTTTAAACAAAATATTCGTTACCCTGACGAAGCCCAAAAATATGGTATAGAAGGTGAGATTGCTGTAAGTTTTGTTGTTGATACAAATGGCAATGTTATCAATCCTGTAGCATTGGGCAAGGGAGCCAAAGATTCACCTTTACTAGCAGATGAAGCAGTCAGCCTAATAAAGAATATGCCCAAATGGGAACCCGCTAAATATAAAGGCAAATCTGTTAATGTACGTTTCTACCAAAAACTTAGCTGGAGGTTGAGCTGATAAATTTGATTCTAAATGTCTGCAATAACAACATCACAAGTATATGACTGGCTGCAACAGGTTACAGACCCTGAAGTGCCTGTGCTTACCATACTCGATCTGGGTATTGTGAGAGATGTACGTATAGCAGATGATGATGTAACTGTTGTTATTACGCCTACCTACAGTGGCTGCCCGGCAATGGATGTGATTGGTATGAACATCCGTATGGCATTGATGAGCAGGGGTTTTAAGAAAGTACATATAGAGCAACAGCTTAGCCCTGCTTGGACAACAGACTGGATGACCGAAGATGGTAAACGTAAGCTGAAAGAATACGGCATAGCACCACCGGTGCGCAAAACATCAGACAATCCGCTGGCGCTGTTCGAAGACGATAACATACCCTGCCCGCGTTGCAATAGCGAGCATACACAGCTTGTAAGCCGCTTCGGGCCTACATCCTGCAAGTCGCTATACAAGTGCCTCGATTGCAAAGAACCGTTTGAGCACTTCAAGTGCCACTAATATTTTTTCTACTCTCGGTTTTTCTTTTTACTTTTTCTTCATGTACGAGAAGAAACATGAAAAGCTGGCACCAAAATCTGTTTACTATAGCAGGATGATGCGTAGTGTTGGTTTTGCAGTCGTCATTCTCGCGCTGTGTTTGCTGATTGGTATTCTCGGCTATCACTATACGGCAGGTATTCCTTGGATAGACTCGCTGCACAATGCAAGCATGATATTGAGCGGCATGGGCCCGGTGGTAGAAATTAAGACCACATCGGGCAAATTGTTTTCTTCTTTCTACGCCCTATTCAGTGGTGTGGTATTTATTACCAATATCGGTATCATACTGGCACCTGCGGCACACAGGCTGTTTCATAGGCTACACGTTGGTGACGATTAAAAGGGTTTATTCTCCTAATCTTTTTACACTACGCATCAATCTGTTCCAGCGGATGTCAAAAATATTATCGCCATAACTAAGCCATACAAAAGCTGCTTTGCCAACAATATGGTCATCCGGCACAAAGCCCCAGTAGCGTGAATCCAGTGAATTGTCACGATTATCACCCATCATCCAGTAGTAATCCATACGGAAAGTATAGTTTGTGGTTTCTTTATTATTGATGTAAAATTTACCATTACGTTCTTCCAGTTTATTACCCTCGTAGGTAGTAATAATGCGTCTGTACAAAGCAATGTTATCGGCAGTTAGCTGTACTGTAGCACCAGCCTTTGGTATTCGTAACGGACCGTAATTATCCTTATTCCACTTGTAGTGCATAGTGTCTTGAGGGAAAACCCATGCACCTGCATCGGTTGGTGCAACTCCCGCAGCTTCCGATTTGTAGAGATCAACAGCAACAACATTACCTGCCTTTTTCGCTGCATCTGCCTCATCATTCGCAAAGTTGTAAGCATAGATATTGTTACTCAATACTTTTACCAACTCAGCTTCGTCGTTAAGTATTGGTGCATTACCGTTTGTTTTTACAATGTATATATGTTTTGCATGAGAATGTTGCGGTGCAGCTTTCCCATTTACAAATACCTGCGCATCTTTTATTTGCACCACATCGCCCGGCAAGCCTATGCAACGTTTTATCAGGTTTTCTCTTTTATCTACAGGGTGGGTGGTAATGCTATAAGTATTCAGCACCTGCTCTCTGCCATAGATACGGCACAACTGGTAGTAATCCATCTCAGGATTATCTGCAATCGCCGTATCGCCACCCGGCGCATTGAATACGACTACATCGTTGCGTTGCACGGTACCAAACCCTGGTAGCCGGCGATAAGCCCATTGTACGGCATCTGTGTAAGATTTGCTATCGGTAAGCGGTATTCGGTTGTGCATCAGGGGTATAGCAAGTGGTGTCATTGGTATGCGTGGCCCGTATGCCAGCTTGTTTACACACAGATGATCATTTATCAGCAACGAGCCTTCCATAGAGCCCGTAGGTATATTATACATTTCGCCTGCAAATGTGCGTATGACAGTAGCCGCTACAATGGCAAATACCATTGCGCCGCCCCATTCTCTCAGTACAGATTTCTTCTTTTTCTCAGGCTGTATGTCGCCCTTCTTTTTCCTTAAGAACATAAAACAGGTCTTTTGCTACCATTATTAGTAGCAAGTACCGTCATAAAATCACAATCTTGTTGTAGGAAATTTTAGCTGCCCTTTACACCCAGCAGTTCCAGCGCTTTTTGTGCTGCTACCTGGCCTGCCTCTTTTTTGTTGAAGCCCGTACCTGTTGCTACCTGCTCGCCACTTAGTACAATGGCTATCGTAAATACCTTGCGTGTACCTTCTACTATTTCATCCACACTTTCAAATGCCAACTCCTTACCATTACGTTGTGCCCAGCTCAGCAGTTTGTTTTTGTAGTTGGTATCGGTACTCTCCATTACCTCAATATCTATATATGGTTTTATAACCTGATTGAGGATAAAAGTACGTGTGCGGGAAAAACCCTGATCCAGATAAACAGCACCTATCAAGGCTTCCAGCGCGTTGCCGAATATGTGGCTGCGGCTCAGCCCGCGGTCGTTCTGGTTATACTGCACCATTTTGTGCAGGCCCATACGCAGTGCTACATTGTTCATCGTTTCGCGGCGCACTATGCGGCTGCGCAGCTCTGTGAGGTAGCCCTCGGGCTGTGTAGGATATTTCTTAAAAAGGTATTCTGCAACAATAGAGCCCAGTATA
Source organism: Chitinophagales bacterium (assembly GCA_017303395.1). Classification (GTDB taxonomy): domain Bacteria; phylum Bacteroidota; class Bacteroidia; order Chitinophagales; family Chitinophagaceae; genus Polluticoccus. The sequence continues at coordinate 57,556 of JAFLBN010000015.1, read as the reverse complement.
GCATCGCCCAGAAACTCCAGCCTTTCATTGTTTTGCTGCAGCTCTTCTATCTTGCTGCGATGCATCAATGCAAGCTGGTAGTACGGCAAATGCTTAGGGGTGTAACCCAGCAAGTGCTCCAGTTGTCGCACCAACTCTTTGTTGGGAGAAAAGAAATGTAGGATTCGTGCCGTGAACCTGCGCACGCGCTATTCTTCGTATTTTTTGAAGATAATAGACGCATTGTGACCACCAAAGCCGAATGTATTGCTCAGCGCAGCACGTACTGTACGTTTCTGTGCAGTGTGCAACGTGAAGTTCAGTCTTGGATCGAATGCAGGGTCTGTAGTCTTGTGGTTGATGGTAGGTGGTACCGTATCATTAACTACAGATAATATAGCGGCAATCGCTTCTATACCACCGGCAGCACCCAACAGGTGGCCTGTCATAGATTTGGTAGAGCTGATGTTCAGATTATAAGCATGCTCGCCAAATACTTTTTGTATAGCAATGATTTCGGCTATATCGCCCAACGGTGTAGATGTACCGTGCACGTTGATGTAATCAATATCCTCAGGCTTCATACCGGCATCATTCAACGCATTGTTCATTACGTTGATAACACCCAAGCCTTCCGGATGCGGAGCAGTCAGGTGATAAGCATCGGCACTCATGCCGCCGCCTGCAACCTCTGCATAAATGGTAGCGCCGCGTGCTTTAGCGTGCTCCAGTTCTTCCAGAATAATGGCACCTGCACCTTCACCCAGTACAAACCCGTCGCGATCCAAATCAAAAGGACGGCTCGCTGTCTTAGGGTCGTCATTGCGTTCGCTCAGTGCTTTCATGGCATTGAAACCACCAATACCCGATTGGGTAACTACAGCCTCAGAACCACCGGTTACAATCGCATCGGCTTTACCAAGGCGTATGTATGTAAAGGCGTCTATCAGACCGTTGGTAGCAGATGCACAGGCACTAACGGTAGCAAAGTTCGGACCACGGAAGCTGTAGCGCATAGAGATATGGCCTGCAGCAATGTCCAGAATCAGCTTAGGAATGAAGAATGGGTTGAATCGAGGTGTACCATCGCCTGCGTTGAACGCAGTCATCTCTTCGATGAAGGTAATCATACCGCCTATACCCGAAGCCCATATTACACCAATGCGGTCTTTATCAAGGCTTGGGTCATCCAGTTTGGCATTTTTTACCGCTTCGTCTGCAGCTACAATAGCTACTTGCGCAAAACGGTCAAGTTTGCGTGCTTCTTTCTTTTCCAGAAAGTCTTCGGGATTAAATCCTTTCAATTCGCATGCAAACCTTGTTTTAAACTTGCTCGCATCAAAATTGGTAATGAAATCAGCGCCCGAAACGCCATTGATAAGGCCTTCCCAATATGCGGGAGCAGTATTACCTATGGGCGTAAGGGCGCCGATACCCGTAACGACAACTCGTTTGAACGGTGAATTCATTGAAACAATTTCAGTTACTGAATAGCTTGATTGATTACTTTACGTGTTCTTCCAGATAAGAAACAGCCTGTCCTACAGTTGTTATAGTTTCAGCTTGTTCATCAGGAATAGAGATGTTGAATTCTTTTTCGAATTCCATGATCAGTTCTACAGTATCCAGAGAGTCAGCTCCCAGATCGTTTGTAAAACTAGCCTCAGTTGTTACTTCAGATTCGTCAACACCAAGTTTATCAACGATAATCTTTTTAACGCGATTTGCAATTTCAGACATGGCTAATGCATTTATTTTATGGTGCAAAAATATACTTTTTGACTAAAACACGAAGAAAGCCCACAAATTCTTTAAAACTTAACCTGTTAAAGGAGTTGATATAGTTATTTTAAGTATTTGTAAAAAGCCCTCTATCATTTGTCAGGCTTGTATCTTACCGTCTTTCATCGTCAATGTCCTGTCCGTCATACCGGCCAGCTCTTCATTGTGGGTTATCATCACAAATGTCTGCCCCAGCTTGTTTCGGAGGTCTATAAACAACTGATGGATGGATTGTGCGTTGGCGCTATCCAGATTGCCGGTAGGCTCATCGGCCATAATGATGCTTGGTTTATTTACCAATGCACGGGCTATAGCCACACGTTGCTGCTCGCCACCCGATAATTCAGATGGTTTATTATCCAGCTTGTTGCCAAGCCCTACAATATCCAGCATGGAAGCTGCATTATCCATCGCCTGCTTTCTGCCTTGCCCTGCTATCCATAATGGTACAGATACATTTTCTATTGCGCTGAATTCCGGCAGCAGGTGGTGAAACTGAAATACAAAACCTATATGCTTGTTGCGGAAGGCCGCCTGTTTTTTGGCTGGGAGCTTAAAAATATCAGTACCGTCTATCAGTACACTCCCGCTGTCGGGCTTGTCCAGTGCGCCCAGCAGGTGCAGCAGTGTACTCTTGCCTGCGCCCGATTGGCCAACTACAGATACTATCTCTCCCTTGCCTATGCTGAGGCTTACACCTTTTACTACCGTAAGGTTTCCGTATTTTTTTACCAGATTTTCAGCAACAAGCATAGCACTATTAGATGTATAACCCCGCAGGGCAATACCATGTTTTTAGATAATGATACAATACAAATAAACGATAATAAGCTAAGAAATAATCATGTTGGTTTATACGTTAGTTTTCATAGCACTGTAAAACCCGTTAAACCATACAACTGTACTAATGTTATAAAACATAGGATAACCTTAAGAATAGAAAATTTGTTATTGTTAATTGAAAACTTACATTTGCGGAAATAGGTAATAAAAATAAATAATTTATAATATGTTTTGGACGTTAGAACTAGCATCGCACTTAGAAGACGCACCATGGCCTGCAACCAAAGACGAACTGATTGATTATGCCATTCGTTCGGGAGCACCACTGGAAGTTGTTGAGAACCTGCAAGAGCTGGATGACGAAGGCGAAATCTACGAAGGCATCGAAGATATATGGCCTGATTATCCTACGCAGGAAGACTTCTTCTTCAACGAAGACGAGTACTAAAACTGTAACACATTCATTTACAATCCTCTGCTGATGCAGGGGATTTTTTTTGTATCGTTTCTAATCAAACTTTAATCTGCAAAATAGATTGGCATGGGTGGTATTGCGTAATTTACATTACCATCAACCCGATTTATAATTGACTCGTACCCTTTACATACTCATTCTTTTCTTTTGTGTGCATAATGCGTATGCACAAATGCAAAACAATAACTGGATATTCGGCAATCTTGCAGGCTTCGCTTTCGGTCCGGGTGGAATAAGCATTTACAAGAGCAATATTTTTAGCAGAGAAAATTGTGCAACTGTATCAGACAGAAGAACAGGAAAGTTATTGTTCTACACAGATGGAGCACTTATATACGATTCTGCACATTATGTAATGCCCAATGGCTATGGCATAGGGGATGATAATACCGGCACTACAGCACAAGGGTCACTGATAATACCTTTTTCAACTGATAGTAATAAGTATTACGTTTTCGCATTAGACCAGTGGTCTTCCTCAAAATCATACTTACGCTATTCTGTTGTAGATATGACATTGAACGGCGGTATGGGAGATGTAGTGCCCAATCAAAAAGCTATTATCATCGACAGTAATCTTACTGAAGCTATGACGGCTATCAACTCCTGCAGCCAAACGTGGATAGCAACAGTAAAAAAAGGTTCTAACGATTTCAGCCTGATACGTGTTACGCCATCTGGTATAGACCCTGCACGTTATGTTTCATCAAAGGGATATTCATTAAGTGGTAAGGGGCTCATTATGGTTCGTTTTTCCCCCGATGTCAGGAAGCTTGCAGTAGCCACATGGAACGGTGTAAACAACATCAGCTATCTGGCCTTGCACGATTTTGATGTCAGCACCGGCCATATATCCCCCGGGGTTATTATAGATTCAGTATCAGGCAAAGATGAGTTTTACGGTTGTGAGTTTTCGCCAGATAGTAAGAAATTGTACACCTGTGGCTACACAGCCAAAGCCATGTATCAGTACAATCTTGAATATACAGATCCTGCTGCTATCAAGGCATCCAGGGCTACACTTGGTACAACCATATTCTATTTTGGTGCGCCGCAACTGGGCCCCGATAACAATATATATTTCACCATTGCAGGCTCTCAGTTTCTCAGCAAGATAACTAACCCCAATGCTGCAAGCCCCGGCTGTGTGTATATACCAAATGCAATAATGCTCACTGCCACAGCTACAGTACAACTGACACTGCCGCAGATGATACGTATGCTGGATGAAAAGCCATATATACGCGGTACCAGAAAAGACACAGTTGTATGCAATTCGTTTTACACCATACATGCCGATAAAAAACACGAAAGCTATTTATGGAGCAATAGTACTACGGCTGATTCTTTGCGTGTAACTACTTCCGGTACATACACGGTTACCATTACAGACAGTTGTTTCCAATACACAGATACTTTTGGTGTATTGCTGGAGCCTGCGTTGCATCTGGATTTGGGCCCCGATACGGTAGTTTGCCCCGGCATTATAATGGAGCTTAAAAACAGAGAATCGTCTTTGGGTACCCGTATGTGGAGTAATGGCAGTACAGATGCAACCATACGTGGCAAGAGCCCCGGTGTTTATGCACTGACGCTAACATACAATAGTTGTAAACTTACAGATACCATACGTATAGCACCACTTCCTGCACCTGTAGTAGATATTGGCCCAGACACCGCAGTATGTCAGCAGGATACAATAAGCATCACCCCCAATGCACAACTTGCAGGGAGTACTTATGTCTGGAGTACAGGAGATACTGCTACTGTGTTGAGAACTGCGCAGAAGGGTTATACATGGCTTAGGGTTACGTACAAAGATTGCACTGCTGCAGATACCATGCTGATACGTAATATACCACAGCCCTATATTGAGCTGGGGCTGGATACTTTGATGTGCTATGGCAAAACCCTGACACTACCTGCTGTCTTGTTTGCAAACGATAGCACAAGCTTTTTATGGAGCAATGGCAGTACCCAGCCCAGATATACAGTGCGCGATAATGAATTGGTGAAAGTACGGATGAGCAACAGGTGCGGTATATCTGAGGATTCTGTGTTGGTTACCTACCGTGTTTGTGAGGTATGGATGCCAACAGCATTTTCGCCTAACGGAGACGGGTTAAATGACTATTTTCACATGTTGGGCGATGTTAAAAATGTGAGCTTCTTTCGCATGTCTGTTTACAATCGCTGGGGGCAGATGGTATTCTCTGCAGATGATGTAAGAAGCGGCTGGGATGGCAGGCTGAAAGGTAAAGATGCAGAGCTAGGTACTTACTACTATGTTATAAAGCTGGTGTACAACGGTATGAATGGTGCCATATCGCAAATGTGGAAAGGAGACGTAACACTTATCCGATAGTCTTATGAAAAATATTGTCTTATTGCTGTTAACGATGGTTTTTGCAATTGCTTGTTCCAAATCAGGCAAAAGCTATTATTGCCAATGCACTATTGAAACAGCCGTTGGTTCGGGTACTTATGTTGGCGCCAACAGTGCAAGGGCAAGGGCCGAAGCTGATTGCAGCGATAAGATGGTAGAAGTGAGGGCTGACGGACAAACTGCAAATTGCGATGTGGTGGAAAGTGTTGATTGATATGGTAATGTTTACTTCTTCGTATAAAATGTCAACATACGGTTATACAAAGTAATTTTTTCAGATGTAGGATTTGTCTGAGATAATTCGTTTACTATTTCTTCAATAATATAATACTCACTATCATTTATTATTTTTTGTCGTTTGGTTATATTATCGGTTCTTAGCTTTAGGATTTCAGTATCCAAGTTTTTGCCGTATTTTTTAAATAGTATTTCATTTAGTTCTATTAAATTGTCTTTAGGTATATTATTTATTTCACGAAGTATATCATAATAGCCTTGCATTGCGCCTTTTACCCCTGCTTTGGTATTTGGTATAACAACCTCTTTTATCTTTTCAACTGATGATAATAGTTGCTCGTTGAATTCGCTTCCAGCAAAATTCGATATCAGGTAATGGCTGCATGTATAACACAAATCTTTGTATAGTTCTATTTCTTCTGTGTAATCCTTTTTCATAATGTATTAACTAAGTTACAATAGTAATTTCTGAAAAAATATTTTATCTTTTATTGTATTTTTGCATTAATAAAAAACACCACCATGAACCTACGCCACGAAATATTTATACAAGAAATGATTGCACATGGCAATCGTAGGGAGGCATACCTGAAAGCCTACCCACAATCTTCGCCAGCTGCCGCATACAACAATGCCTGCCGTCTATTATCCATCTCATACATCCGCAACAAAATACAGGAAGCATACACTGCTACAGAAAATTCAGTCTTGCAACAACTACAGCAAGACTATGGTGCAGAGCTGACAGATGTATATGAGAAGCGCGTATTGCTGGCACATATCATCAAAACCGCATTGCAACAAAACGTAACAAGCGTAACCGATACTGAAACAAAAACAGTTACAACGGCAACAAAACGTAACAGTCTTGTAACTGTTTCACAACAACCAACCATCTCACAAGTATTGAGAGCCATAGTGTTAGATACAAAACTGGAATATGGGTGGAAACGAAAACTTTGAAAACTGTACAAATACTATCAAAAACTATCAACAAATGCGAACATTTATTATATCACTCAGCTTTATTCATGTATAGACATTAGTTGAATTATTTCTATACTATATATCCCTAACTTTACGGTATGATGAGCAGAAGAAAATTTATAAAAGGTTCGGCAATATTGGGTGCATCGGTAGCTGCACCATCCCTGTTACTGGGGCAAAGTGGTATGTATAGCAACAAGCGCAACCGTAAGGTGTACCGTGTGCTGGATGCTGATGCTACCATGGTAGGTACCCTGCCGGTGATGCGTGCCTTTGCTGGCAATCACAACGACTACGTGTCGCCTTTTGTTTTCTTCGATGAGTTTGGCCCTGTAGAGTTGAAGCCGGGTAGTACAGCACTGAAAGTGCCTGCACATCCGCATGCAGGGGTGATACCTACTACCTACTTCTTGTCAGGTAGTGGCCATCACAAAGACAGCCTTAATTACGATTTCCAGATAGAGACGGGTGAATACATGATGTTCAACTCTGGTCGTGGTGCTATACATATGGAGGAAAGTGGCGAGCAGTTGAAGAAAGAAGGTGGTAAGATTCACGGCTTTCAGATATGGCTCAATATCCCCTCTGCCCACAAGCACGATGCACCTAGCACTACCGTGTACCGTGGCGAGAATATGCCGGTCATCATGAACAAAGACTATACAGCCCGTGTGGTATTGGGTGAATTGTTTGGTGAAAAGTCGAGTGTAAAAACATACAGTCCTGCTTTCTATTACTACTTCAAGCTGAATAAAGGGGCAAGGCTTGATATACCTGTCAATGCACAGCACAATGCCTTCATCTACGTGGTGAATGGTGGCATTGAAGTAGAAGGCCAACATTCAATAAAACCCAACCAACTGGTACTCTTCAAGCGCGATGCGGAGAACATCAACATCTATAGCGAAGAAGGTGCAGAGATATTCCTATTGGGTGGCGAGCCGCTCAATGAAGTTGTGTATTCTTACGGTCCGTTTGTGATGAATACCGAAGCGCAAATCATACAATGTATCAACGACTACAACGCCGGCAAAATGGGCAACCCCGATGTGGTGAATATGTAGTACTTGTCAGCTATTTCGTAAGCCAAGCTTGTATATACGCGATACCCAGTTTTCGCGGTAGCTGTCTTTGGATAGTCTGATAGGGCCAATGCGCACCGTCTTTACAGGCTTGATGCCGCAATACTCCAACGTAATTTTCTTCAGTGCGTTGATGCTTGGGCTCTTGTACACAAGCCAATAGTACCATGCGGGTTGGTCCATCGTGCAGATGATAGTTGCTGTTTTGCCTTTCAGCAGCTTGTCCCACCAAACAGAGCCCTCACGTTTTTTGAATGCAAAGCCGGGCAATAACACACGGTCCAGAAAGCCTTTCATAATGGCAGGGTAAGAACCCCACCAAAGCGGGTGGATGAATACGATATGCTCAGCCCACAGTATCTTCTGCTGTGCATCCAGCAGGTCGGGTTCCAGCTCGGTGCGCTGTCTGTAGCCGTATTGCAGATTGGGGTTGAAGCTGAGTGTGCCAATGTCTATTACTTCTATTGCAGCGCCTGATTCCTGTGCGCCTTTTACATAAGCATCTGCTAGGGCGTGGTTAAAGCTTTCCGCGTCTGGGTGGCCATTGATGACCAATATCTTCTTGCCTGTCATGTTTGTCTTTATTGCGAAAGCAAAGTTGAACAGGTGCTGTGAGATTACATTTGATATATATCAAATTCCGTACTTGGGGTTGCGTATGCGGCTGAGTGTTTCCAGCGTTATGCCAAGGTGGGATGCAATATGCGTTAGGGGTACACGCTGTGTAATATCCGGCTGATAGGCCAGCAGGTTTTGATAACGATTGTGGGCACTTTCAAACAAGAGCCCTTCCACTCGGTACTGCAGCTTCAGCAGTGTGTGTACCACTACCTGCTTTTGCAGCGTCTCAAAATTGTGAAATGCTTCGCTGAGCTGTTGTGCGCTGTCGCGGCTTATCTCAAGTAGCAGGCTGTCTTCAAGCACCTCTATGTAATGCGGGCTGGGCACATTGTTAAAGAAGCTGTGGATAGAGCATACAAACTCATTTTCAAAAGCAAACCAGTCGGTTATCTCCTTGCCGTCTTTTACATAATAAGCCCTCACACAGCCTTTTACTATGTAGTAGGTCTTGTCTGCATATTGCCCTTCTTTTACCAGCTTGGTTTCTTTGGCTACTTGCATCGGGCGAAAGTGCATGGGCAGTGCTGCAATGCAGTCTGCCTGTAGTTTGCAGTACCTGCTCTCTATGGCAGCTATAACATGGTCGAAGTCAAAAGAAGTATCCATATATGTTTGTGAGCACTTGTAAAAATAGGAGATAAGCGGCTATTGGTTGCAGAAACATAACAATGCCCTTCCCGGTGTGGTGAATTTGTGTGGGTGTTGGTGTATTATTGCGTACCGAAACTATGAATATGAAAAGTGTATTGGTAGCAATAGTATGTATGTTACTGGCCGAATTGAGTTTTGCACAACGAATAGGTGTAGCAAAGCTGATGCATCCATTTAAATCGCAGTACGATAAGCTGGATATTCAACAGGATTTTGAAGAAACGGTAATAGTATATAACAAGAGGGTAGAACACTATGAATTCGTCTTTCTGCACGATGAGATTACAGATAATGATTTAGATAGCTATATCATTGCAAAATGCGCTGAATATAAGCTGGACGGTATGTTGATATCGCGCATGAAAATGGTTGTAAAACCAACATCAATAAAAGATAACGGTGATCGGGAGATGCTGAAGACTGGCCAGAGTTTTGTAGAAATGGCATTTCTTGATAAAGGTGCAGGATTGATAGCAAGAACAATGTATGATACCTACTCACAGAGTGTCAATATTTCCCCCAATCCTCGGAAAACGCTGAAACAGGCTGTAAGAAACTGCTTGAGGCAAATTTTCAACAAGCTCGATTGGGAACGTAGATAACAGGTAAGCAAAACATAACAGCCCTCGGTTGCTATCATACGTATAAAAATGTAGTTTTATATAAAGGCTTAATACTACTGTTATGTTCGTAGCATCATTGTACAATCTGAAGGGTGGTGTAGGTAAGACGGCATCTTGTGTCAACTTTGCATACATGGCTGCAAAAGACGGTTATAAAACCCTGCTGTGGGATTTGGACCCGCAGGGCGCAGCCAGCTTTTACTACAAAGCACAGCCTAAAGAAAAAGGTGCTGCCAAAAAGCTGATAGAGCATAGCATGACGATAGATGAAGCCATCATGGGTACAGACTATGAAGGGCTGGACATCATACCTGCAGACCTTTCTGCCCGCAAATTAGACCTGCTGCTGGACGACAAACACTCCAAAAAGCAACTGCGCAACCTGCTGAAGGGGCTTGAGCATGATTACGACTTTGTATTCATCGATTGCCCGCCGGGCTTCTCTCATCTGGCAGATAACATCTTCTACGCTTCAGAAGCGGTACTGATGCCTGTAATACCAACTACCTTATCAGTGCGCACCTACGAGATTGTAAAGAGCTATTTTGAAGAAAAGGCAGGTGAACTGGAAAAGCTGATGTGCTTTTTTACTATGGTTGACATCCGCAAGAACATGCACAAAGACGTAATGGCGCAGCTTTACAAAGACAAGCGCTTCTTTGAATACTATGTGCCCTACCTGTCTGATATTGAAAGGATGGGCATTAAGAACGCGCCTGTAGAGGCATTTGCACCCAGTAGCTTTGCGGCCACCTGCTATCGTGCTTTGTGGAATGAGATAAAAGAAGGAGTATTGGAGTAGATGAACCTCATTAAGAATTTTCTGAAGGCAAATAACAGTAGCGATGAAGAAATCAGCCATTTCTTCAGCAAACTGGTACAAGTAGATTTTAAGAAAAGTGACATAATACTAAAGTCGGGACAAACCGAAAACTATTTGTCTTTTGTAGAGCGTGGTTTGCTGCGATTCTATGTTAAAAAAGAGGATAAGGAAATAACCTTTGATTTTGCTTTTGCCGGGAATTTTACATCTGGTTACAGTTCTTTTCTTACACGCGATCCATCTCTCTTTTTTATACAAGCTATTGCAGATACAAGTTTGTGGAGGATAGGATATGAAGACCTGCAGGACGTATATAAGGAGAGCGAAAAAGCCCAGATGATAGGCAGACTTGCTGCAGAGCAGCTCTTTATAAGGAAAACGAAAAGAGAACTGTCATTCCTTACCCAATCTGCAGAAGAGCGCTACAGGCATTTGCTGCATGAACAGCCTGAAATGATACAGGAAATACCCTTGAAATACCTCGCCTCCTACATAGGTATTACTCCGGAGGCTCTTAGCCGTATTCGTAAACGAAAAAATTAACCCGGGTTCATTTTTCAGGGCACTGCTGTAAGGTACTTTTGAACCCAAATAATATGTTATGGCTTTCTTACTTGGGTTATTAATGATGTACGTGCTGATGTGGCTGATTTCACTTGCAGGAATCGGCTGGTTGGAAGAGTCTGTTATGAGAGGTATTTTGGCAACAACTATCATGTTTGTGATGGTTGGGATATCTCATTTCGCAAAGCCCGATAAATTGCTAGCGATGATTCCCCCAAATTGGCCATATCGCGAGGCTATGAATTATATCAGCGGTGCAGCAGAGATATTATTAGCAATCGGGCTGTTGTTTGGTGGTACAAGGGTGTATGCTGCGTACGGTCTTATAGCACTACTTATATGCATCTTTCCTGCTAACATTTATGTGGCAATAACCAAGCCAGGCATCTACAACATATCCCGCTTGTTTTTTCAACCTGTATATATACTCTGGATATATTGGTTTAGCATCAGGAGCTAACTCGTGTACTGTTTATTAATGTGATAAATATTCGGAAATAGGAAAAACGTGTCTTAGCGACCGTTCACCCATGTAGGATGAGATAAAAGAAGGGGTGCTGGAATAGCTTGTTGTATAATATCCCCATTATTTGGGCTATAGCTTATACACAAATCTTATTATTCTTAATGGGAAGGTCATTCAGTTTTGCAAATCCCCGCTATCCCGCTAACTTTGCATTTCTTTATAATCTTTAAGGAGTTCTAAGATATTATTATGAATTTGTTTTCCCTTCAAAATCAGGAGTTCGAAGGCCGCCATATTGGCCCTAACGAACACGATACCAGGCAGATGCTGGCAACTATTGGTGTAGCAGATATGGAAGAGTTGGTTGGACGAACGGTGCCGTCAGCCATCCGCATGAACAAAGCATTAAACATCCCTGATGCCATCAGCGAAGCGGAATACCTGCGTATATCTAAAGAGATATCTGCTAAAAACAAACTTTACAGAAACTATATAGGACAGGGTTATTACGATACCCTGACACCAAGCGTTATCCTGCGCAACATCTTCGAAAATCCGGGATGGTACACACAATACACACCATATCAGGCAGAAATTTCTCAAGGTCGCCTGGAGAGCCTGCTGAACTACCAGACAATGGTGAGCGACCTGACAGCATTGCCTATTGCTAATGCATCTTTGCTGGATGAAGCAACTGCTGCTGCTGAAGCAATGCACATGTTCCTTGCTACACTGAACAAAGACCACGACAATCTGGAACGTGCTAAGTTCTTTGTTGACGAGAACATCTTCCCGCAAACACTGGACGTTGTTATAACACGTGCTACACCACTGGGCGCAACTGTTGTTGTAGGCGATTATAAAACAGCAACTATCGATAATACTTACTTCGGTGCACTGGTACAATACCCTAACGATAAGGGTAGTGTAGAAGACTACCGTGGCTTTATAGAAAAAGTACACGCAGCAGGTGCTTATGTGGCTATGGCTACAGACCTGCTGGCGCTTACACTCCTTACACCTCCGGGCGAACTGGGTGCTGACGTAGCACTGGGTAGCGCACAACGCTTTGGTGTACCACTGGGTTATGGTGGTCCGCACGCGGCATTCTTCTCTTGTACAGAAGATTTCAAACGTGCTATTCCGGGTCGTATCATTGGTGTAAGTATCGATGCTAACGGTAACCGTGCACTGCGTATGGCGCTGCAAACACGCGAGCAGCACATCAAACGCGAGAAGGCAACATCAAACATCTGTACTGCACAGGCATTGCTGGCAAACATGGCAGCTATGTATGCAGTGTATCATGGTCCTGACGGGCTGATAAACATTGCTAAGCGTGTAAGCGTACTGACGCACACACTCGCAAACCAACTGAAAGCACATGGCGTAAGCATCGTATCAGAATCTTACTTCGATACCATCGTTGTAAAAGTAGCTGATGCCAGTGCCATCAAAGCAAAGGCAGAAGCGGCACAAATCAACTTCCGCTATTTTGCAGATAATACATTGGTAGGTATTTCTCTGGACGAAACAACAACACCATCAGACCTGTTCAACATCATAGCAGTGTTTGATAATGCAGATGCTCCGGTAAGTTTCGAAATCAACCACGATGAAGTACTGACAAACATCGGTACAGCTCTTACGCGTACATCTTCATTCCTTACACATCCGGTATTCAACAGCCATCACAGCGAATCGCAAATGATGCGCTATATCAAAATGCTGGAGAACAAGGACCTGAGCCTGAACACAAGTATGATATCGCTTGGTTCTTGCACCATGAAGCTGAACGCTGCAACAGAAATGATGCCGCTTAGCTCGGCACACTGGAGCAAGATGCACCCGTTTGTACCAAAAGACCAGGCAGCAGGTTACCTGCAAATGGCAAAAGAACTGTCTGACTATCTGTGCGAAATCACAGGGTTTGACGCTTGCAGCCTGCAACCAAACAGTGGTGCGCAAGGCGAGTATGCAGGTTTGCTGACAATCAAATCTTACCACGACAGCCGCGGCGACAAGCACCGCAACGTAATGCTAATACCAATATCTGCACACGGTACCAACCCTGCATCTGCAGTAATGGTAGGCTACAAAGTAGTAGTGGTAAAAGCACTGGAAAACGGTTATATAGATGTAGAAGACCTGAAGGCAAAAGCTGCGCAGCATGCTGCAAACCTGGCAGGCATCATGGTTACATACCCATCTACATACGGTGTGTACGAAGAGACAATCAAAGAAATTACAGACATCGTTCACCAACACGGCGGACAGGTGTATATGGATGGTGCAAACATGAACGCACAGGTAGGCCTTACAGCGCCGGGCCTGATTGGCGCTGACGTTTGCCACCTGAATCTGCATAAAACATTTGCTATACCACACGGTGGTGGTGGTCCTGGTATGGGCCCTATCTGTGTGAAGGCACACCTTGCACCACACCTGCCATCGCACGTGGTAGATACAGATGGTAAGGCTGCTAACGCGGTATCTGCGGCACCATTCGGCTCTGCAAGCATATTGCTGATATCTTATGCATACATCCGTATGCTTGGTTCGGCAGGTGTGCGCAAAGCAACAGAATTCGCCATCTTGAATGCCAACTACATGCGTGCACGTTTGCAAAACGATTTCGATATTCTGTACACAGGTACCGGTGGTACATGCGCGCACGAATTTATCGTAGATCTGCGTCCATTTAAAAAGACTGCAGAGATAGAAGCAGAAGACGTTGCAAAGCGCCTGATGGACTATGGCTTCCACGCACCTACTATGAGCTTCCCTGTACCGGGCACTATCATGATAGAACCTACAGAAAGTGAAGACAAAGCAGAACTGGATCGTTTCTGCGATGCGTTGCTGAGCATCCGTGCAGAGATACGCGCTATAGAAGAAGGCAAGGCAGATAAGAAAGACAATGTGCTGAAGAATGCACCGCACACACAGTTTGCAGTAGTAGCCAGCGATTGGGCACGCCCATACACACGCGAGCAGGCTGCATATCCACTGGAATGGGTGAAGAACAACAAATTCTGGCCTAGCGTAGCACGCGTAAACAATACACATGGCGACCGCAACCTGATTTGTACTTGCGAGCCTGTTTCTTCTTACATGGAAGCTGAAGCTTAAAACTTAAGTATCAGAAATATAATAAGCCCCTGCAATTTGCAGGGGCTTTGTTTTTGAGTGCTATTTTAGAATACAATGCTGTGTATTATTTTAGCAGCCACAATAACACTACCCTCAATGAGACTGATAACCCCCATTCTGTTATTCTTTGTATTATTCGTTGCAAAAGCATCTGCACAAGACAGTACACTTATCATCAGCCAGCCTATAGAGATAGGCCAAGACGGTTGGAATAAAGTATTACAACTGAGTAATGGCAATACCGTACTGTTCCATTTTGAAAACAGTAAACTGATTCGCTCTTTAATATTTGATAAACAAGGGAAGCAGATAGCCAGTTCAAAATCAGAGACAAAGAAACTGGATGTAAGTATATTGGATAATGCTCGTTTTATGGCGTTGTATGAGGTGGGTGGCAATGCAGTATTGTTTGTCAACCAGCAAATAGATAATGTAGCATCGCTTGTCAGGTTGGTGTTTAATGCAAATACTGGCGCACTGATGTCAGAATCTATCGTGCTGGCATCACCAAGTTTTCAGAAGGAAATAAAGATGTCTGTAAAGAAGGCATCAGGAGAAACCGGCTATGCAGTTGTAGGGTTTTTACAGCATCCTGAATTAGATTCTGTAACTATCAGCATTCAGAAATATGATGAGTCGCATAAAATGGTAAAAGACTTATCATACAGATTGCTGGCAAAAGATTATGACTACTATAACTTTATTGGTGCAGATGTACATACAGACGGCTCGTTGATGGCAGTATTAAAAACCGAAAAAGTGGTGCAGTTTGAGAAACTGCACAAGGTAGCAGCATGGTTGATATACTTACCAGCCGGTGCCGAAAAGTTATCTGTTACAGAAATTAATCTGCAAGATAATATTGCATTGTCAGGAATGCGTTTTTCGAAGAATGAGTTTAACAGCAGTATAAATGTGCTGCTAACGGTAAGCACATACTATATGGTACAAAACGGCCTGGAAAGAAAAACAAATAATGACAGGAATTATCTGCAAATCATATTGCCGGAAGATATGTCTTCGATGAAGAGTAAGTACATTAAATTTCTGAAGGCGAAAGATTACGTACTGAAATCGAATGCAGATAAAGAGATGCCATTGTTCGAGACCGCAACGCTAATGGCATATAATACTAATGACAGAGGAATAACAACTACCATCCATATGGAAGCTGCAAATGAAGAGAGGTACAAGGGATACCCTATGGATAAGTTTGGTAAGTATATCATCACAAAGATTAATGACGAAGGCGAAGAGATGGCTGCTGTAGTTTTGCCATCTGTACATAATCAGATATACAGCATCGTTTATCCTTCGGTGTTAAAGAAAATATCATGCAGGCAATCGTTGCACTTACCTATATGTCTGGTGTCGAAGAACAGCAGTTATGTATTATACAACGATGAGTTGGTCAAAATAGATTCGCCAATTACTATGCAAAGAACACCCATCATACAATATGATAGTACGGATGCTATACTATGCCATCTGAACCGTAAGAATGTATTGGTAAAGCGTGCCTTTTGCTCACCACAGGAAGCAGGTACGCATACACAGCTGTACGCTGATAGCGAACATTTTGATGAAAAGTCGAGGATGCTGGCAGTAGTATTGCGCAAGAAAAAAGGCAAAGTGGAAACCTCCCATCTTGCTTGGCGCAGACTGGAAGATTAGTGTTCTATTTATTACGTGCTTCAATCACATCGCTTACTGCCAATTGCAGTTCGTAGGGTATGGATTGTGTTTCATCACCTGTTACATCATAGCGTTCCAGTGCACTCCACGTCATATAAAAGCGGGGAAAGCCGGCAATGTTCACTTCGTAATACATACCGTCTTTTCGTAGTTGGGGTACAATTACAGCTAATACAGAAGTGCCATTGTATGTTACACGTTGTGTGAAATTTCCTGCCATCGCGCAAAAGTAAGTGATTGTATTTTACGCATTCGATATTATCAGGGAAGGTTATAAAGATTATAATCTTTCTCTATGAGTTAAACTTTTTTTGAGCTCGTACCAACCTTTTCAACGTAGTTGTCGTCTTATTAATCAGAAGCAACCAAATACGAAAACCTATGAATATTGGATTAGCAATTAGGTCGATAAGGAGACAGTTGGATATAACTCAGTACGAGTTGGCGGATAAATGCAATATCTCGCAGACATCGCTGTCGCAGATTGAAAACGGTGTAAAACGTCCGAGCACACGCACCATAAAGAAGGTGTGCGAAGTGTTAGATTTACCGGAATCAATCATTTATATATTAGGAATGCAGGACACAGATGTGCCTGATAGCCGAAAGGAAGTGTACGAAATGCTTTTCCCGTCTATCAAGAGCCTTGCTTTACAAATTGTAAGCGATGAGCACAAACAATTGATAGAACACGCGGAAACCGCTGCATAATATTTTGATTTTGAGATGTTTAGCTATGGCTGCTCCTGATAAGGTGCAGCCATATTGCTTTTAGTACACTCGCATTGCTTGTGTAGCTAATGTGTTTGGTTGTGGTGGGTTGTTCTTGATTACTGACGTGTACAGCCTGTGCGCCATCATTATATCCGCGCTTTACATCTTCCCAGTCCAGTATCAATATGGTGGCTATGTATAGCAGCAAAGACCAGAGCAAAGATTGCCCGATGAATCTTGAATGTTTTAAAACAATGCTTTTCATATCCTGCAAGAAATGATGTTATAATAAAATTACTTGTATGTGACGTTTGGCTGCTAACCCGTTTAGGGGGATTTCCACACCGAATGGCTAACTTTAAGTGTTTAAGTATAAGGCTAAATGATTTACAGGCTTGTGTTATTGTTTGGGGTATTAATGACTGTGCAGACGTACGGACAGGAGATAAGTTGCAGCCATTATAAGTCTGCTGTAAACCAGGCATTTAACAAAACAACCGTACAGGTACCAGAGGAAGAATACTATGATGTAAAATACGTGAAGCTGGATATAGCGCTGAATGATACAGGTGTAAACATCAGTGGTAGTGCTACAACAAAGGCTGTGGTTACAGTTGCCAACATGAGTATTTATGCATTTGAGCTGACACCTGCCCTAACAGTTGATTCAGTACTCATCAACGGCAATAAAGAAACCTTGATATCAGATGGTAATATTCGCAAAGTGTTATTGTCTGCACAATTGGCAAAAAACGACCTTTTTACAGCACAGGTGTACTATCACGGCACGCCGGAAAAAGGAAATGGTTTTTTCACCAGACTGGGGCTGAACCAGTACAAAGCAGACCCTGCCGGCATCAACGTAACTTATACGCTTAGCGAGCCATATATGAGTAAAGACTGGTGGCCCTGCAAACAAAGTCTGCAAGACAAGATAGACAGCGTGGCAATATGGGTTACCGTGCCCGACAGCACCAAAGCAGGCAGTAACGGGCTGCTGAAAAAAATAACACCCATGCCAGGTGGCTTGCTGCGGTACGAATGGCACACACAATACCCTATTGCATACTATCTGCTGAGCGTTGCAGTGGCAAAATACAAGGACTATAGTTCTAAAGTAACCTTGCCTGGTGTTGCAGACAGTATGTTGGTGCAAAACTACTTGTACGACGTACCGGACGCTATGGCAACGTATAAGGCAGGGCTTGACAGTACCGCACAGATGCTACAATATTTTTCCGAAGTATTTGGTATCTATCCTTTCTATAAAGAGAAATACGGGCATTGTATAGCACCGCTGTTTGGCGGTATGGAACACCAGACAATGAGTACCTGTGGCAATGCAGGCCCGGGCTTAATATCGCACGAGCTTGCACACCAGTGGTTTGGAGATTACGTAACCTGTGGTACATGGCGCGATATATGGCTGAACGAAGGTTTCGCATCGTATGCCGAGTATCTTTTTTATGAACGCTACAGAGGGCAGACAATTGCAGATGCACGTATGAATAGTTTTCATAGCAGTGTACTGGATAAAGAAAGTGGCAACGGTACTGTGTATTGTGACGATACGACAAATATCGACAGGATATTCAGCGGGCGCTTGTCTTACAACAAACCCGCAGCTGTGTTACACATGCTACGATACGAGATTGCTAACGACAGCCTGTTTTTTGCAGTGCTGAAAACATACTTGAATACGTACGCGAATAAAACGGCTACCACAGATAACTTTCTGCAAGTACTTAATACGGTTACTAAAAAAGATTGGACATACTTCACAGACCAGTGGATATACAAACAAGGAGCACCTGCATATACGGTTGAGTGGAATCAGTTGGGAGATGCAGTTTTTCTGCGTTTGAAACAACGTGCCACACACCCTGCATCTGTCAGCTTGTTCGCCACTTCGGTAGATATAAAACTAATAGGCGATGGAGTAGATACAACTGTCAGGGTATTCAATAACGCAGCTATACAAGACTACAGATTTGGTTGGGGCAGGCGTGTGAAAGCAATAGTTGTAGATCCTAAAAACAATATGCTGAACCTGGTTGACAGAATAGATAAAACACCTGAATTAGGCGCAAATACATTAATTTCAAATGACGTAATCGTATTCCCGAATCCTACGGCAGATAAATGGGTTGTAGTGGGTGTACCACAAGGGGTATCTGTAATCCTGACAGATATTGCGGGGCGTGTGGTGCTGAGGGGTGAAGCAGGAAGTAATATGCCATTTACCATAGATGGTAGTATGCTTGCAAAAGGAATGTATATGCTGCAGGTAAGAAACGGTAAGGACAAGATTGCGGGTTTAAAACTTATTAAACAATAGTATGCTTTACAAATACATAACAGTGATGATGATGTGTGCGGGCACGGCAACATACGCACACAAACAAGATGCAGGCAGTACTTGTGCTGAGCGACGCGTGGTAAGTGGCGGTGCTGCAGCAAAAACTACCATTGCAGCCATTGAAGAAAATGACTACGATGTAAAGCATTTGAAGTTCAATCTGGTACTTACCAATACATCTACAAACGTCAGCGGCGATGTAACGACTACTGCACATGTAACGGCAACTACAATGCCTGTATATGCATTTGAACTGGATGCTGCTATAACAATAGATTCCTTTAAGCTGAATGGTGTATTGATGCCTGTAACATCTGCAGGTGCAGTAAGAAAGGTAACATTATCGTCTGCACTTTCGCAGAATACTGTGTTTACTGCCCAAGTGTTTTATCATGGTGCAGCAACAGCGGGTAACGGGCAGTTTTTCAGCGCGGGTCTGCACCCTGTTACCGCAAATGGTTTTAAACTGATGTACTCCATCAGCGACGATTTGTTTGCAGACGATTGGTGGCCCTGTAAGCAAAGCCTGCAAGACAAGATAGACAGTGTAGATATGTGGGTGACGGTAGATGATACACTGAAAGTAGGCAGCAATGGCCTGCTGAAGAATACCGTGGCACTAACAGGCAATAAAGTGCGCTATGAATGGAAGACAAAACACCCGATTGAATACTACCTCATTTCTGTAGCGGTAGCACCGTATAACGAGTATAGCTACTACATGCATTACACAGATGGCAGTAACGACTCTATGCTGATACAAAACTATGTGTATAATACACCCGGGCATTTTACACCAACTGCTAAAGCAGCATTGGATAGCACAGGGCTGATTGTGGACCACTTCTCTAACATATTTGGCAGGTATGCTTTTGACGATGAGAAGTACGGGCACAGTATGAGCCCGCTTGGCGGTGGTATGGAACACCAGACCATGACGACCATGGGTACGGGAGCATATACTGATGTTACACTGATAGCACACGAACTGGGACACCAATGGTGGGGCAATAATGTGAGTTTTGCCAGTTGGCGAGATGTGTGGCTGAGCGAAGGCATTACTTCTTACTGTGAGCAGTTGTTTGTAGAAAAATTCAGGGGTGCAACTGCGCAAAAAGGATATCGTACTATGGTGATGAACCAGGCGAAGGCAGGAACGGGTAGTGTGTATGTAGATGATACCACACAAGTGTGGCGCATATTTGACGGTACGCTTACCTATAAAAAAGGTGCATCGGTAACACACATGCTGCGCTATCTGGCACCGCAAGACAGCCTTTTCTTTAAGGGTATGCGCACCTACAGGCAGCAGTTCTATAACGGTACTGCCACTACCAAAGACCTGAAGCTGGCAATGGAGTCAGTATATGGCGCTAGCCTCGATACATTCTTCAACCAATGGATATATGGCGAGGGCTATCCTTCTTACAATGCTAAATGGGCACAACAAGGCAATACGCTCGTAATACAGCTAAAGCAGACAACCACAAAGGCATCATCGGTACCGTGTTTCCATATGCCTGTAGAAATAAAGCTCATTACCAACAATGGCGATAAAATCATAAAGCTGTACAACAATGCCAATACACAAACATTTGTAACAACCTGCACAGATGAGGTGAGCAATATACAGATAGACCCGGATGACCATATCCTGAATGCAGGTGGACTTGTGCAAAAAGATAATGCAGTACTAAAAGTAGCGGGTATTACATTGAATGAATTTACAGTGCAGCCAAACCCTGCAAGCGATAACTGGCTTGTAAAAGGCATACCTGCAGGTGCGCAGTGCATATTGACAGATATGGCAGGCAAGGTTTTGTGGCAGCAAACGGCTGAAGGCGATATTGTAGTTCCCGCCAAGGATTTGGCACCCGGTAGTTATACACTGTCTGTAAGTAAAAAAGGCAGCCGTCCAGTGTCTGCACGGCTTATTAAATATTAAAAAACCTATGTGGCGTACATATTGCTTTTGCCCCTACATTTGCAAGGATAGCCCCCATAGCAAGTAATGGATTCGATACTACATCTAGTACAGCAAATAATAGACAAACCGGTACCATCGCTGATGGTGGTACTGAATCTGATACTGATAGAAAGCCTGCTTTCTGTAGATAATGCCGCTGTGTTGGCTACAATGGTGCTGGACCTGCCAAAAGATCAGCGCAAAAAAGCGTTGAAATATGGTATCATTGGTGCGTATGTTTTCCGAGGTATATGCCTGCTGTTCGCATCCTTACTGATACAAGTATGGTGGTTCAAACCTGTAGGTGGTATCTACTTGCTGATACTGGCTATCAAACATTTCTTCTCAAAAAAGAAATCGAAAGATGATGAAGAGGAGACGCTGCAACAAGAACTGGAGCATGCGCATAAAAGCTGGCTCTATCGCAAAACGCTTGGTGCGTTCGGGCCATTCTGGGCAACTGTAATATTGGTAGAGCTGATGGATCTGGCCTTCTCTATAGACAATGTGATAGCTGCCAATGCTTATACCAAAAACATTGTACTGATATGGCTTGGTGTATTCATAGGTATATTGGCCATGCGCTTTGTTGCACAGGCCTTTGTAAAATTGATGGAGAAGTATCCTTTCCTTGATACATGTGCATATATCGTTATAGGATTGCTTGGTACAAAATTGACGCTTTCTCTGGTAGCTCACTTCAATCCGTGTTCTCCTTTTGCACAGTTTCTGGAGGGGCCACAATCTTGCTTAGAGTCGCAAGGCAAGCATTTGCCACTTGGCGAACATCCTGTTATCTGGGGCGATATCATTACCTCATTTACAAGTATAGCCATCTTCATCGTCCCTGTATTGGGGTCGATACTATTCAATTTCCCTAAGCATAAAGGAGAAAAGAGATAAAATTACTGCCAGTCGGTATAAGTATCTTTCCAGCCTACTTTGTTGCCAAACTTACCAATGCCGAATAATTGGTTCAGTTGCATGTTGAGGCCAATCTCATTGTACGCACCTGCCAGACTATAGTAAGAGCGTGCGTAGTGTACCTGAAACTTATTGAGATACAAACCCGCACCGAATGAGAAGCCCGCAAGCGCAGGTTTGTCTTTCACGAGCATTTCGCTGCGACGCAGATAGTTGTATGCGGCAGTTACTGTCAGGCGTTTTGCCAGCGTTAACTCTGCGGCAAATATGAAGTGGCGCATCAGCTTTTCGCCAAAGTATCTTTTGGTAGTTGTAGTAGTATCTGTACCACCCAACAAATTTGTTTGTGCATCAGCAGGGTTATCATAACGGATATCCCATTCGTACAGATGGTGAATGTTTGCCATCAGGCGCAGCGGCATGTGTTTGAAGCGCTTGGAGATGCCTATCTGCACATCCAGTGGCAGCGGTTCTGCACTGTTGGTTGTTGTATACCTATCTACCATAAAGCCTATGTTCTTGGCAACAATGCCTATATCCCAAAGGCTGGCAGTATCGTAATAGTTTACGCCTACATCAGCAAGGATAGCAGATGCGGTGTTGGTATACAGTTTAGAATGTGCCCATTTCAGCGTAGCACCATAACGCCAATGCTTACCGTATTGGCGGCTGGCAGTCAGGTTGATGTTATAATCATTTGCACGGAAAGTACCGTATACATTACCTATGTTATCTGTTTCTGTAAACGAACCGTAGTTGATGTACTGCACACCAAGTGCAAAAGAAGTATTTATTTTCGGCAGGTGGTAACCGTACAATAGGTTAGAGATACTAATGCCTGAATAGTAGAAGTTCTGATTGAGGCCCAGTTGGTTGTGCAAACCGGGGCGCATCAGTGCAGGGTTTTGTCCTGCGAAAGATATATCCTGATCGGGATTGGCTACATTGATGCCACCCAGCGCGCTGATATGCGGCGCATTGGGCAGTCTGAGAAATTCCATTGCGTAGCGGCCACCCGTAACCTGTGCCTGTGTAACGAAAGCAGATAAAGTAAACAGCAATAAGCCGCTCCATTTAGTCCATTGCATATGCCTTAAACGTATCATGACAGGGAATTATTGCTGTTTACTATATAGAGAAAATGAGATTATCCGTTTGCCTGTGCTGCTTTTTCCATTTCTTCGATGATGCTCTGGCTAACACCTGTGTTAGAGAAGCCACCATCGTGGAAGAGGTTTTGCATAGTTACCATCTTGGTGTAGTCGCTGAACAGTGTGAGGCAGTAGTCTGCACATTGCTCTGCGGTAGCATTACCCAGTGGCGACATTTTATCGGCATAGGTAAAAAATGCATCGAAGCCTGATACGCCTGAACCCGCAGTTGTAATAGTAGGAGATTGAGAGATGGTATTAACACGTACTTTCTTAGCAAAACCGTAGTGGTAGCCAAAGCTGCGTGCGATGCTTTCCATCAGTGCTTTTGCCTCAGCCATATCATTATAGCCAGGGAATGTGCGCTGCGCAGCAATGTATGTCAATGCTACTACAGAAGACCATTCTTTCAGTGCATCCAGCTTCATAGAAGACTGCAGCACTTTGTGCAATGATAATGCAGATATATCAAGTGTCTTCAGGAAGTTGTCGTAATTGGTATCTGTATATGGTATAGCCTTGCGTACGTTGGGAGACATACCTATAGAGTGCAAAATGAAATCCATTTTACCACCGAAGTGCTCCATGCTTTTTTGCAGCAGGTTTTCGAGGTCTGCTACGCTGGTAGCATCTGCAGGAATAACAGGGGCATCGTTGCAAAGCTTTGCCAGTTCGTTGATTTTGCCCATACGCAATGCGATAGGTGCATTTGTCAGTACGATTTCTGCGCCTTCTTCTACCGCACGGATAGCAGTTTTCCATGCAATTGAGCGTTCATCGAGCGCGCCGAAGATGATTCCCTTTTTTCCTTTCAGCAGTTGGTGTGCCATATTGTAGTTACAATCTTTTATTGATGGTAAAAGTAGAAAAAAACTGCCAAGCAACAGCAGTATATAAATTATGTTAATAAGCAATAATTCGCGATGCGTTATCGCCTGATGATGACCTCGACACGACGGTTAAGGTTTTTGTTATCGTCCGAATCGTTGGGGGCTACAGGATTGGCTTCGCCCCAGCCTTTGGCTTCTATATTGGTAGGGTCTATGCCCATTTCGCTTACAGCATCTCTTACCAGATTGGCACGCAGGTAAGAAAGCTCTTCATTCAGCATCGGATTGCCCGAATTGTCTGTATAGCCATTGATGAGGAAGGTTATACCCTTTTCTCCCAGCCATGGGGTAATAGCAGCCTGCAAAATTGTTCTGCCTGTGTCTGTAATGGCTTTGCTGTTGATAGGGAATGGCACAATGGCTATCATGCTATCATATACAGGTTTTACATAGTCATTGGGCAGTAGCGGTATGCTGTAGTGCAATACTTCTGTATTCTTTTTACCCGTAAGGTCTATTGTGCCTGTGATGGCAGAATAGCCGATACGGTCAGCAGTATAGGTATATACATAACCTGCAGGCAATGTCATCATATAAGAGCCATCACCACGGTTGGAAGTGTAGTGGTATATCGGTTCGCCTGTTTTAGGGTCGTTGATGTAGATGCTCGTCATGTTAAGCCTTTCATGGCTAAGGCTATCGTAGGTGCAACCTTTTATCAATGCCACAGGAATAGGTTTAGCTGTTTGTGGCATCTGCATTTCGTACAGGTCAAAATTGCCGGCAGCACTATCTCTGTCTGAAGCAAAGAACGCACGTGAACCATCAAAGCTCAGGTTGATGCTGTTCTCGTCGTAAGCAGTATTGACAGGGTAGCCCATATTTTGAGGCTTGCCCCAAGTAGTGTCATTCACCCTGCGGCTGTAGTAGATGTCTTGTCCGCCCATGCCCGGAAGGCCATTGCTGACATAGTACAGCGTGTTATTATCTACATGTATGAAAGGAGCAGTTTCATCGTAAGACGTATTGATTTGTGGGCCCAGATTGCGGGGAGCTTGCCACAGACCATCTCTGAATTCGCTCATCCAGATATCGAAACCACCGTATCCACCCTCGCGATTGCTGACAAAATACAATTGCCTGTTATCGGGCGAAAGGCAAGGCATACCTTCAAATGCAGGCGTGTTGATGGTACCGCCAAAGTTTTCGGGTACGCTCCACACACTATCTGCCGTATAGGCCATAAACAAATCGCAGCCACCCTGATCCCAGCCAGTTTCGCTGCGGTTTTCGCACTTCATAAAAAACAGGTAGTGCCCATCGCCCGAAATACTCTGTGCAGACTCAGGGTGTTTTGAATTGGGTGGGCTACCCATGTTGCGGGCTTTGAACCAGCCACCACAGCTATCTATGTGTGCAGTGTAAAAATCTTCGTCCATGCCATTTACCCTGCGGGTAAAGAACAGGTTTTGTGTATCGGCAGTGATGTAGGGGAATGTTTCTGCATCGGGGCTATTGACACGAATGCCCATGTTGAATATCGAATCTCTGAGCGGTGCAGCAAGTGCCTGACGCATAAAATATGCCTGTTCGCGTAGCAGTACCCATTGGCTTTTCTCGCGCATGGTGCCGTAGGCTGCTACCAGTTGCAGCGCCTGGTCGGGGCTGTAGCTATGCAACAGGCTTTTTGCCAACGGTAGTGCAAATGCTTTGGCACCGTTCTGGCAGCTTTGCGATGCTTTGATGAAAACCTCTGTTGCTTCTTTAAAGCGATGATCTTTGAAATACCATTGCCCTAGCATGCTATATACATCGGGGTTAGAAGGCTCTTCGCGCATAGCAGCCTGCATGGTTTCGTAGGCTTTGGCCTTATCTTTCTTGGCCATGTAATCCAATGCCTTCAGATAGCTTTTGCCGGGTACTGCGTTTTGCTGTGCTACGACAGTGGCACAAGACAACAGGCAGATGAGTATGAACGCGTAGCTAAGGCGCATGAAACGGAAAAGTACATAAAAATAATAAGTGCGGTTCATTCCTGCATATCTCCGAACTTTGTATTTTCCCAATCCATAGCGGTTATTATGAATACAACGATTACATGTCCTAATTGTGCGCACGAATTTGAGCCTACGGATGCCATACGCGACGAGGTGCAGAAAGAGCTGCGTGCCAAGATGGTAGATTGGCAGCGAACAAAAGAAGAAGAGTATAAAAGAAAGGAAGCAGACACTGTAGCACAGGTAGAACAACACCTGCGCAAACAATTGGCGGGAGACTACGAGGTGCAGATGAAAATGCTGCAACAGGCAAATGCGGATAACGAGGCTCGCCTGAAGGAAGCACGTGCTAAAGAACTGGAATACCTGAAGCAACAACAGGAACTGAAAGCGCGCGAAGAGCAACTGGAAATAGAAGTGCAGCAAAAACTGATGCAGGAACGTGAGCAACTGAAGACCGTATTGCAACGCGAAGTGGAGGAAATGAACAAGCTGCGCGAACACGAGCACTTTATGAAAGTGAAAGAGCTGGAAAAACAACTGGAGGACCAGAAGCAACTAACCGAAGAGATGAAGCGCAAACAGGAGCAGGGGTCTATGCAGCTGCAGGGAGAGATACAGGAACTGGCGCTGGAAGAATTGTTGCGTGTCAGCTTTCCGTTTGATATGGTGGAAGAAGTAGGGAAGGGTGTGCGAGGTGCAGACTGTATACAAACCGTGCGTAACAACTATGGACAGGAGTGTGGTAAAATCATATACGAGAGTAAGCGCACCAAAGACTTCAGCAACGATTGGATAGAAAAGCTGAAAGCTGATATGCGCAATCTGGGTGCGGATATTGCTGTGATAGTAACACAAGCCATGCCGAAAGATATGGATGGCTTTGGTGAAAAAGATGGTGTGTGGATATGCGACTTTATGGAAGCAAAATCTGTAACTACCATACTGCGCGAGCTGATAATAAAAGTTTACAACGCAGGCAAGAGCCAGGAGAACAAAGGAGATAAGATGACGCTGTTATACAATTATCTTATCAGCAGTGAGTTTTCTGAACAATGGAAGGCTATCCGTGAGGGCTTTATGAGCATGCGTTTATCGATACAAAAAGAGCGCGAGCAGATGGAGAAGCTATGGAAAGCACGTGAAAAACAATTGGAAAAAGTGTTGCTCAACGCTGCGCATATCAAAGGCTCAATAGAAGGTATAGCAGGTGATGGTGTTGACCTGAATCTGGAATCGGGAGAAGCATACCTGATAGAGTAATGACAGTGAAGATTGTAAAAATAAAGCCCCGCAACCTGCGGGGCTTTTTGTTATTGTAGCGTGATTGATTTGATGATTCGGTGACCACTGTCTGTTTGCAGCTTTAGCTGATAAACGCCTCTCGCAAAAGAAGATGTATTGATACCTGCATCAAGTGTTCCGTTTTTAACAGCAGCAGATTGTTTGTAAACAACTGCACCCGTCATATTGGTGATGATGATGGTAGCTGTTTTTGCTTCCATGTCTTCCGCTTTTACATACACTACTTCGTTGGCAGGGTTTGGATATACCTGTACAACTGCATTCTTGTTGATGTTTCTAATGCCTACACCTGTTACATTGTATGCTTCAGATGTGTCGCTGCAACCATTGCTGTCAACAACATACACACGGTAGCTGCCGTTTTTAGTAGCCGTATAAATGCTATCTGTAGCGCCTGCTATCACTGTGCCGTTGTAGAACCAGGAGAATGTTCCTTTAGCACCTATAGCTTTCAACTTGAAGCCCGTAGGTGTGATGGTAACAACAGGCAGTGCATTAACGTGCACATAGTTCGTCCATGTTTTGCTGGTAGTACCAAAGCTGTTGGAAGAGAACAATGATACATTGTAAACACCCGGTGTGCTGTAGGTAATAACAGGGTTATTAGCCGTTGATGCACTTGGTGAACCTCCCGGGAAGCTCCATGAATGGGAAGTGGTATTGATGGTACTATCTGAGAACTGAATGGTTTTGCCTGCACACACAGCAGTATCGGACGCGCCAAATTTAACATACGGCGACATGCTGATGTTCACATTGTCTATGTACAAAGCTTGTCCGTATCGGCCTATGTTTTCAAAAGATAGCTGTATGCTGTTGCCTGTATAGCTATTCAGTACAATCGTATCTGTGCGCCATTGAGTGGATGATGGTACGAAGGTAGAGCCGGTGTTAGATGGTGAAGTAGCAAGCGCAGTGCCTGTTTTTGCATACACAGGCGTAAATGTTTTACCACAGTTGGTAGATAGTTGTATTACAAGACTATCAGGATACGCGGTAGAGTATGGTGCATATGCGACATCGAACGTGAGGCGAGCTGCAGATACATTTGTCAGGTCAATCTTCGGTGTTTGTATTATAGCACGTTTGCCTTGTGCATCGGTATTAAAGTTGTCGAACATAATACACTTAATACTGCTACCATATCCATTCGCAGCAGTAGTAGTAGCCCACTGATAGTTGGTAGTGCCTTGTTGCCAACCTAACGGCGGATATGTGCTGCCTTCAAAACCTTCTGTTACATTGGTTTTAGAGCCGTAAGAAACATTGATGTAGGCAGTCTTTGTATTATTGTTTGTGCCGGCGGTATTTGTAGCAGCGTACGTTGCATTATATGCACCAGGTGTGTTGTACACTACAAACACCGTGTCTTTGGTAGAGCTTGCTGGGCTGCCACCCGGGAAGCTCCATGACTGTGATGTAACAGTACCGTATGATGTCTTTGTAAAACGTACCGTATCGCCCGGGCAAATGAATTGCTTATTCGCAACAAAGTCTGTAGCAGGTACCAGATTGTTATAGATAGGACATTCCCACACGCCGCGGCCATAAGTAGATAACCTGAGTATGCTTGCCGCAGTGCCGTTGTTGTATATCATAAAGTCCGTAACATTGGCAACAGAGGGTAATCCTTGATTGGTACTATGGTTGGTCCATGTAGTGGTAGTGTTGTCTTTCAGATATACATAACCACCCAAGCTAACGAATAGTCTTTCGTTTGTAGAATAATCATCGTGTATTACTCTGCGGATATTCAGGTTAGGAAGATTGCCTGTAATGATTGTCCAGTTGGCTCCTTTGTTAGTGCTTACATACAGTGCATTGTTGCAACTGAGGTACACAATGTTTGCATTGTTTTTATTGGTTGCAATGCTTGCCGCGGCACTGGTTGAGCCTGGTGTGGTAAGCATGGTGTATGTAGGTGTGGTAGAAAGTGCATTATCGCTTCTATACAGGTGGTTGGCATTGGTTACAAAATATACCACGTTGGTATCTGCCGTACAGGAAACAATATCGCGAATGGTTTCTGTGTTTGGTATGATGTATGTCCATGTAGGCGATGAAGTATTGATATTGATACTACGCCATAACGTGTCCTTACCGAGGAATGCTACATTGGGTTTGTCCTTTACAAACTCTATATCTGAAGATTGTGTAGCTGTGAAAGGTGAGTTATAACTCTGTTCGCCAGCAAGTGGTGCAAGGTTTCTCCTTTTGCCCGATGCCAGATAGTACACAGGTCCTGAAGACGAATAATCAATCATACACTTACTGGTCCAGTCGCCGCCACGGTTACATTTCCAGATACCATCGTAGAATAGCTCGCCATTGTCTTGCGTGCCTATGCTGATTGTTTGTCGTAGTACAGGGCTCTGTGCTGCGCGATATATTTCTGTAGCTGCCAGTCCATCGCTTCGTGGCGACCATACAGTTTTCAGTGTGTCGGTAGTCATCCACACACCACCATCATTTGCATTGAATATTTGTGCATTGTTGTATGGGTTGAATTCTATCTGGTGCATGTCTGTATGTACTTCGTTCCACCAGCTGGTGCGCTTGCTCCATGTAGCGCCACCATCAGTAGAGCGCCATACATTGTGTGCTACCAACAGCAGTTCATTTGCGTTCAGCGGATTTGCATTCAGGTCTATGTTATAATTGCCCTGAGAGCCCGATGAAGGATTTGCGTCGTAACAAACAAGACATTGAGTAGTGCTGTTATACACAGTTGTAAAATTGCTGCCACCGTCGGTAGATTTCATTACTACGCCATTGCTGCCGGTAGTTACCAGATATACCACATTGGTATCTGCAGCACTCACGGCAATACGCATACCACCATTGCCTGATGGTGTTGTGACGCCGCTTGTTATTTGTGTCCAGGTATCACCAAAGTCGGTACTTCTGAAAAACTGTGTAGCAGTAACAGCGTACAGTGTATTTATGCTGCCAGGTTTCTGCTTCATGTCTCTGAACTGTCCGCCGGATAGTTTATTCGTCCAGCTACCTGCTGCATTGGTGGTTTTCCAGATACCATCTCTGGTGGCTGCAATCAATGTGTTACGATCGTTTGGATGCATCAGTATTTCTACACACATACGGTTGCCTATACCCGTGTTAGCTGCACTGTATGTGTATCCTGCATTAGTGCTTTTCCATACACCGTAGCTGTTGCCATAGTAATCTGCATCGCCAAGGCACAGGTAGATGGTAGAGTCATTTACATTGTCTATACATACGGCTGAACAAGACGACTGTGGCAGTTGTTCTGAGCCCGGGGTTGGTGTCCATGTTGTGCCATTGTTATTGGTTATGTACAAACCGCCGGATGCACTCACTGCGTACATCTTCTGCGGGTTGGTATTGTGAAACTTTATCTGGCTGACACGGCCTATACCATGCACTTGCCCACTCACATTTATCGGGAAGTTTACCGGGCCTGTGTTGGTCCACGTGCCCATACCTATTTGTGCATCAGCAGCTACTGACGATAGTATGCCAATGCCGCAGAGTAATAGTTGTTTTACTGAACGTTTCATAAGCATACTATTGTTTGTTTTGTTTTTTATTTGCCTCCCATATTTTTAAACGCTCCTCTGCAGTAAGGATGCGGCCATCACCTTGTACATAAGGCAATGTCTGTTCGTGCCACCAGTTGTACTTGCGCATGGCCATGCGTATCTTACTTTCAGCTTCTATTTTGCGTTGTTTTCTTCTGGATGGTATTTTTTCACGTTCCTGATATTCGCCAATTACATCATGCTCGCCTTCCGGTTCTTCATGGTGTTCCCAATAAATTTTGTAGGCTTTTTCTACTTCAAAGAAATTAGACTTTTCATCTTCCATCATGTCAATCCACAATGGTTGCTTTGCATACAGCTTTTCTTTGTTAACATCGGTTTGTGCGGTGGCTGCAATAGATATTGCACCAAAACAAACCAGCAAGAGTTTGCGTATCATAAATGTTTGCTTCTTAGTTAAATATACAGTTTTTGTACAGGTATAAGAAGTTGGTTATAAATAAAAAAGCCCGGCAATCGCCGGGCTTTGAAAATGAAGTATTGAAAAGCTTATTGCAGAACAATTTGTTTTACGATGTTGCTACCGTCTGCAGCTTGTATTTTTACCTGATAAACACCTTTTGCCATATTGCTGAGGTCTATTGTAGCAACCGAACCGACAGCAGATGCATCGATAGATTGTGTAGCCACCAAAGAGCCCATTACATTATAGCACTGTACAGTTACTTTACCGTTGATGCCTTTCATGTTTACATTAAACACGCCCGTTGTAGGGTTAGGGCTTATAATGATATTGTTTGTGTTTATTACATTTTCTACACCAGTAGAGAAATACATATAGTTTGAAGTAGCAGCACAACCTGCAGTATTACCTGTACATGTGTAAACACCAGTACCTTCTGCAGGATAATGCTTTTGTGTATTTGCGCCCGGTATTACTACACCGTTGAAAGACCAAACATAGTTATCGCACAGTGTTCCTGTAGCTACAAGTGTGTCGTATTGCTCTTTAATAGCTACTTTAATATTGCCAAGTACGGTGATTTTTTTGCAGAAAGCAGCACCACCTGAACGTGAGCCTTCGTTACAGAACAGTGTGATATCGTAAGTGCCACCAACAGACATAGATTTGTTGTAGCTACCACTGCTAAAGTTGATATTTGAATTTGTAACAGGTAAAGTAATTATATCGTCATAAAAAACAACTGCAGAGTCAAGGCTGCAGCCAAGCATGCCGAGTTTATTGCCATGCCAGATAGTAGAGAATTCACTTGTCTGACTGTTAACGCCTAAGTTGCCAAGATCTGTAGCTGTAGGTGCACCAGTGATAACGCCACCAACAAAATCTACCTTAATCAGCCTACGGTTGTTTTCGTTGGCTATCAGTGCATAAGTAGTATCACAGTTTGTAATGATAGCCAAACCTCGTGGATTAGCAAGATCGTTGCCCGGGTTGCCTAAGTCTGTGTGTGCAGGTGAATTATTTTTCAGATTCGTACCAAAGTTCCAACGCACAAGTTTATCGCCACCACCAGGACCACCACCAGAACCAATATTTGTTATGAGTGCATACCATGTGCCACCGTATTGATGCAACGCAAAATTAACCGGTGCATTCAGGAAACCGCCTGATGGAGCAATTGTATTTGGAGTAGGTGTTGTTGACAAACTGGAGCCAAACTCAAGACGAATAATGTTGCTGAACTGCCTGTTTACAACGAATGCAAGCCATTCATTGCCTGATTTCTTTAAAGTTATAGAATATGGCCAGTAGAATGTTGTTGGGAAAGCCATAGTATTCACTGTAGGTGTACTGGCAAGGCTGCTACCCCAATAAAAGTGGACCAGATTTTTACCATCTACACAGAAGCCATGCCATTCATTGGCAGCATCTTTTACGATGTCCAGCCCAAGTGTACTATCACCCAGTGCACCACCAAAGTCCCCCATGTCTACCGGAGTAACAGGAGTTATAGTAGAGCCGAAATTAAATTTCAATAAGCCACCATGGCGTTGTGTTACGAAGCCATAGTAATTGCCATTATCGTACTGTATTGAAACTCCTGACGGCAGGTATGAAGTATTGGCCTCGAAGTTTGAGGCAGAAATGCCGGATGCATCGCTTACTACATTACCTATTGCCCAAGCATAGCTACCCGCACTATATGTTGTTGAATATGTTACGCTAGTATTCAGACATACTGTGTCCGGACTACTGATTTGTGAATAGCCTATTAAAGAAGATAAACCTAATAAAAGAGTTAAGTAGGCTTTTTTCATATTTTACCTGATTTTAGAAATTGTAATATAAGCAATATTTTCAGAAACGGAATGGATTTTTTGCCGTTTCAGTGAATTCTGACCAGATTTCTGCCACAATATTAGCTGCGGGTTTAATATCCTTAATAATGCTGCTAACCTGTCCTATTTCCAGCTCTCCTTCCGTCATGTCACCTTCAAACATGCCTTTTTTGGCTCTTGCCCTGCCCAGCAGTTCTTCCATCTGTTCTTTAGTAGCACAGTTTTCTTCGGCCTCTGCTACACGGCGGTAGAAGTCGTTTTTGATAAGGCGTACCGGTGTAAGCTCTTTAAGCGTCAATACCGTGTCGCCCTCGTTAGCGCTTACAACAGCATCTTTAAATGCCTGGTGGCTGGAAGCCTCCGGTGTACATACAAATCGACTGCCTATCTGCACAGCTTCTGCACCCATTGCCATCATTGCGTACATGGCGCGTCCTGTAGCTATACCGCCTGCAGCTATCAGTGGTATGCTAATGCTTTGGCGTACGTTTGGTATCAGGCACAGTGTTGTTGTTTCTTCGCGCCCATTGTGACCGCCGGCTTCAAAGCCTTCTGCCACTACGGCATCTACACCTGCTTCTTCACATTTCTTAGCAAACTTGGCGCTCGATACTACGTGTACCACCGTTATGCCGTTTTCTTTCAGCTTGGCAGTCCATGTTTTAGGGTTGCCTGCAGATGTGAATACGATGGGTACTTTTTCTTCTATAATAATAGCAATGTGCTTGTCTATGTCCGGATAAAGCAGTGGCAAATTTACGCCGAAAGGTTTGTTTGTTGCTGCTTTGCATTGTTGTATATGCTCGCGCAATACTTCGGGGTACATACTGCCCGCACCTATCAGACCAAGGCCGCCTGCGTTGCTTACAGCAGATGCCAGCTTCCAGCCCGATGCCCATATCATACCGGCTTGTATAATAGGGTACTGTATGCCAAATAGTTTTGTGATACGGTTATCAAAACCGTTGTCTGTAATTTTTCCTTCAAAAAGCATGATGGTTACTGCGCTTTTCTTTTATAAAATAATGTGTTGCTGTTTTCTTTTCTGAATACCTCCTGCGCTGTTTGTTGCAGCATTGCAGTTGTTACTACATTGTAGTTATCCCACTCTTTGTTGATGAGGCTCGCATCGCCAAGCAGTTCGTAGAACGCCAGATTATTAGCACGAGAAAGAATGGTCATGTCTTCAAAAGTTATCATGGCCTCTATCTTGTTTTTTGCTTTCTGTAGTTCTTCTTCAGTTACACCACCGCTTATCAGTTTTTCAATCTCTGCTTCCACTGCAACGTTGGCATCCTCTATGCTTTTGCCTTCTACTATTTTGCCTTCTATTACAACCAGCCCCGGGTCTGTACTGCCGGTGTGGTAGCAGCTTATGTTGCTGAACAGTTGCAGTTCTTTAACCAGTTTTTGGTGAAGACGAGAAGCAACGCCGTTGCCCAGAATTTCTGTAATCAAATCTGATGCGTAGTAAGACGGCGACATGCGTCCGCCTATATGCCATGCTTTGTACAAAGCATTCAGGGGTACATTGGCCTCTACAGTAGCGACGCGCGCTTCTGTTTGTTGTGGTTCCTGCGGTAGGTTGCGGTTGTATTGATCACCTGCAGGGATGCTGCCAAACCATTTTTCGGCAAGTGCCTTTACCTGTTCGGTTGTTACGTTGCCGGCAACAGAGAGGATTGCATTAACTGGCCTGTAGTGCTTGAAGAAGAAAGACTTTACATCATCCAGTTGTGCTTCTTCAATATGCTTCAGCTCTTTACCAATGGTCATCCATTGATAAGGGTGTTGTTTGTATGCCAGCTTGCGCAGGTGTTCCCACGCATCGCCATAAGGCTTGTTTATGTAATGTTCTTTAAACTCTTCACTTACTACTTTGCGTTGCACATCAAGGCTCTTGTCGCTGAATGCAAGTGCATTCATGCGGTCACTCTCCAGCCAGAAAGCAGTTTCAATATTCTGCAATGGCAGCTGTATGTAGTAGTTGGTTATATCATTGGTTGTGTATGCATTATTCTCGCCGCCTGCCATTTGCAATGGCTCATCGTACGATGGTATGTTTTCGCTGCCGCCAAACATCAGGTGTTCGAAAAGGTGTGCGAAACCCGTACGTTCAGGGTTTTCGTCTCTTGCACCAACATCATACAATACGTTTACTGCTACCATTGGGGTAGTAGTGTCTTTATGTACTATTACGCGTAGTCCGTTGCTTAAGGTGAATCTTTCGAAGTCTAACATATCTCTTTCTCTGTGAACGCTAAAGGTAAGTTGTTTGTATGTCGATAAAAAATGCACACCCTGAAGTGTGCATTGGTATTATTTATTCTTCCAGTTTCAGTGAAGTGCTGTTTTCTTTTTCCTTTTCTATTCGCCCGCGTCGCATCGGGTTGGCCGTGTAGGTAGCGTATTCAGTACGCTGTCTTACCAGGTCTATTGCCTGAAACAATGCCTCCTGAAAAGATGAAGGATCTGCGATGCCTTGCCCTGCAATATCGAAAGCTGTGCCATGGTCTGGTGATGTACGCACTACAGGCAAGCCTGCAGTGTAGTTTACACCTTCGCCATGCGCCAGTGTTTTGAATGGTATCAATCCCTGATCGTGATACATAGCCAGCACTGCATCGAAGTTTATATAGCTGCTGCGTGCAAAGAATGCATCTGCGCTATACGGACCGTATACCAGATGCCCCGCCTGTTGCATGCTGTCAATTGCCGGTTTGATGACATTCATGTCTTCGTTGCCTATCTGTCCGCCATCGCCTGCATGCGGGTTGAGGCCCAGTACTGCAATCTTTGGTTTGTCTATGCCGAAGTCTTTGATGAGTGTTTCGCGCAGTATGCCCAGTTTGCTCAGCAACAGTTCTTTTGTAATTGTCTCCGCTACTTTTGCAACAGGTATATGCTCTGTAGCCAATGCCACACGCAGGTTATGGCTGTAGAGAATCATTACCACATCCTTAGCACCGAATTTCTCTTTCAGAAAAGGGGTGTGACCTGTATACGGGAAGTCATTGCTGTGTGTGTTGTTTTTATGAATAGGTGCGGTAACGATTGCGTCCAGTTCGCCATCTTTCAGACATTGTGTAGCTACCTGCAAGGAGCGGATAGCGTATTTGCCGGCAGCATCTGTAAGCTGTCCCGGTTGCAGTGGCACTTCTTCCTCCCAGCAGTTGAAAATGTTTACCTGCTTGGGATGCAGCTTGGTAAGGTCTTTCGTGCTGCTGAAGTTTATCGGGTGTTCTACCGTAACAAGTTTTCTATAAAAATTGATAAGCTTGTTAGAGGCAAAAATCACCGGTGTACACAAATCGAGTATCCTGTTGTCCGACAATGTTTTGATGATTACTTCCGGGCCAATACCGTTCAGGTCGCCTGTTGTAATGCCAATTATCGGTTTTTCTGTATTGTTAGGTTGCATGAGCAAACAGCTTGTTGTTGAGTAATAATTATGCTTTTCCGTAGTGCATCAGGAAGTCGAGCAGCATACGAATACCGTACCCTGTACCACCTGCAGGCATGTAGCTACGTTTGGTAATGCTGTGCGATACCCCTGCAATGTCGAAGTGCATCCACGGGTATTCTGTAAAATGCTCCAGGAATTTACCTGCTGTGATAGCGCCACCTGAAGGACCACCTACGTTTTTCAAATCGGCAATGTCAGATTTTATCTGATCGCCGTATTCATCCCACAGCGGGTATTCTACCAGCCTTTCGTACTGACGGAAACCACTGTTTTTGAATGCTTCTTTTGTATTGTCATCAGCAGTACCCATACATACTATGCCATGCTCACCAACAGCTACAGATGCAGCACCAGTGAGGGTTGCAAAGTCTACTACCAGTTCAGGCTTGTAGCGTTTTGCCCAATGCAATGCATCTGCCAGAACAAGGCGGCCTTCAGCATCGGTATTCAACACTTCGACTGTAGTGCCGTCGTACATGGTAATAACATCACCCGGTGTGTATGCGTTTTCGCCGGGGCGGTTTTCAGTAGCAGGTATCAGTGCAATAACATGCAGTGGCAATTGCATTCTGCTTAGCGCATACATAGAAGCACTTACCAATGCAGCACCGCTCATATCGCTCTTCATGCGGTCCATAGAAGCCAATGTAGGCTTCAGGCTAAGGCCGCCTGTATCATATACAATACCCTTACCTACCAGTACTATAGGCTTTTTGTTGATGGCTTTTTTAGGCTTGTATTCCATGATGGTGAATGTTGGTGGCAATATGCTACCACGGTTCACCGCAAGGATACCTCCCATTTTCTCTTTGGTAATCTGTGCTTTGTTCAGCACACGTACCGTAAAACCTGCTTCTTTGCCCAGTTGTTGTATTTCTTTAGAAAGCTGTTCTGCAGTCAGGTAGTTCAGTGGTTCGTTTACCAGTGTACGTGCACGGTAAACAGCCTCGTTGATGATGCTCAACTGGCTTACCTCTTTCAGCGTAATGCTTTCTTTGGTAAATGATATTGTCTTCAGCGATTGTGTTATCTTCTTTGCATCGCTACGATATTTCAGAAACTGATAAGCAGCCAGCGCCATACCCTCTGCCAGTACATAAGCAGCATTTGCCTGCTTACACAGGTTGGTGATGGTAATATCTGCAAGTTTGTTTTTGTTGCATACAGCATGCCATTCAGCACCTGCTTTGCGCAGCGTTTCAATTGTTTGCCAATCTGTCTTCTTTGCCTTCAGGTTGTATATGTATACCAGTGCGCCATATTGGTTGATGGTAACAGACGTATGTTCAGCGGCAATGGCCTCTGCGGCATATTTTTGTTCTTTATCACTGAGTGATGCAATGTTTTTTAAAGACTTAACATCGTCTATTATATACAAATGATTCTTGCCCGATGGCTTTTGCAGTATCTTAAATTCCATGAATAGTATACAGATTAGGCTGCAAAGTTATACTTCGGTGCGATAGTTTGATAAGTTTAAAACTAACTTTGCAGTCATATTGCTTATATAACACGAATCGTAATACATTGTCTCAGCCATATACATTAAAGAAAAGCCTCGGTCAGCACTTTCTGCACGACGAGAATATGTGTCGTAAAATAGTAGAGCAGTTGCACGTATCTGCAGGTCTGCAACTGGCAGAGGTAGGTCCTGGCGGCGGCGCAATCACCAAATACCTGATAGAGCTGCCCGATGTGCAATACAAGGCTATTGAGATAGACGACGAGAAGGTGGAATACTTGAAGAAGACCTATCCTGTGCTGCAGGATAAGATTATTCATAAAGATATATTGAAGGCAGATGCCCCGTTTGACGGTACTTTCAGCGTGATAGGTAATTTTCCGTACAATATTTCTTCGCCCATATTATTCAAAGTGCTGGACTGGGAACCCAATGTGGCAGAGGTAATAGGTATGTTTCAGAAAGAAGTGGCGCAAAGAGTTGCCTGCAAAGAGGGCAGCAAAACCTATGGCATACTGAGTGTGCTGATGCAGGCCTTCTTTAAAGTGGAATACCTGTTTGACGTGCACGAAAACTGCTTTACACCACCGCCTAAGGTAAAAAGTGGTGTGATACGCCTTACCAACCTGCACAATCCGCATGGTATTACAGATGTAAAGAAGTTCAAGCAACTGGTGAAAGCAGCTTTCAATCAGCGCCGCAAGACTTTGCGCAATGGACTCAAGGGTACTTTGCCACCCGAAGCATTGACCGATAAGATATTTGATAAACGCGCAGAGCAGCTGTCTGTAGCCGATTTTGTTGCCCTGCACAAGCAATACCAGCAATCATGAAGAAAGTACTGATTGCCGCACCTGTACATCCCGTACTGACGGATGGCCTACAGGCAGCAGGCTATAAATGCCTGATACATGAAAAGATAAGCCAGCAGCAGGCTTTTGAGTTGGTGAAGGACGTTACAGGCATCATCACATCTACCCGCTTGCAACTGGATAAAAGCCTGATAGATGCTGCTCCCCAACTACAGTGGATAGGCCGCATGGGTAGTGGTATGGAGGTGATAGACGTGCCCTATGCAGAAACTAAGGGCATTAAGTGCTTCGGTAGCCCTGACGGCAATGCCAATGCTGTGGCAGAACACGCACTAGGCATGCTTTTGAGCCTGAATAAGCGCATTATACAAAGCAATAACGAGGTGAAGCAAGGCTTGTGGCTGCGCGATGAAAACCGTGGTACAGAACTGGAGGGCAAAACCATTGGCTTGATAGGTTTTGGCCATACGGGCAGGGCTTTTGCAAAGAAGCTGATGGGTTTCGATATGGAGATTCTTGCTTATGATAAGTACAAAAAGCAAGACTTCCCGCCTTATGTTACGCAGTGCGAGACATTAACCCCCATTTTTCAGCAGGCAGATATTATAAGTTTTCATGTTCCGTTGCAGGCAGATACGACCCATTATTTTGACGAAAACTTTTTACGAAGTGTTAGAAAGCCATTCATATTAGTAAATACTTCAAGGGGTGTAGTGGTAAATAACGAAGTTTTGCTGCTTGGTATGCAAGAAAAGCTAATTTGTGGGGCATGTATTGATGTTTGGGAAGAAGAACCACTAAATGTAATGAGTGATAAACAACGTGCATTGCTTGCACAGGTGGCAAACCTTCCAAATGCAGTACTGACGCCACATATAGCAGGCTATAGTTTTGAAGCTGTGTATAAAATGAGCAATATTTTGCTGCATAAAATTGTCAAGGGTTTGTAAGATGTATACATGTTTACGATAATGTAAGGAAAACCGACACAAATCTGACAAAAAATCTAAACTGCCGTAGTACTTTTAACAGAAGTTTTTATCTTTACCGTTCATTTGGTTAATAATTTATTAATGCAGGATATGACACGTTCACTACGTTATTTATTCCTTTTACTGTTTGTAGGCGTTGCCGGTGTAGCTATGGCCCAGGTGGGTGGTATTACCGGTAAGGTATTAGACAACAACAAGGAACCTCTCATTGGTGCTTTCATTGAAGTAAAAGAGGGTGGTGTTAAAAAACTCACCGTTGTTACAGATGAAGATGGTACCTACATGGCAAAACCCTTAAGTCCGGGCCGTTATGATGTATCTATTAAATATACAGGCTTCAAGGAAAGCATTACCACTGGTGTAATCGTTAGCCCTGATAAAAATACAAGCCTGAACATTACGATGGCTACATCTACACAGCTTAAAGATGTAACAGTTACTACCTACAGAATTCCGTTGGTTGACCCGACAAGTGAAAAGACAACGATTACATCTGAGCAGATAGAGCAGATGCCTACGCGTAGCACGCAGTCTGTTGTTTCTCAGAGTGCTGGTGTTTATCAACAACGTGAAGGTGGTACCGGCCTGAATATCGGTGGTGCGCGTGGTGATGGTGCTGTATATATTATTGACGGTATCAGGGTATATGGCTCTCGCGGTACAAACCTTTCTCAGGGCGCTGTAGATCAGGTAGAAGTAATGCAATCTGGTGTATCAGCAAAATATGGTGATGCTATTGGTGGTATCATCAACATCACTACAAAAGGTGTATCTAAAGAGTTGTCAGGTGGTGTATTGTTGGAAAAATCTGTTGACGGTTATGGCCACAATCTGGTTAACTTCAATTTATCTGGCCCACTGTTTAGCAAAAAAATTGACAGTGTAAATAAAAAACCAATAGTTGGTTTCAGGTTAGATGGTGATTTTTATTATGATAAGGACAGAACACCATGGTGGACACGCCACTATCAGCCAAATGATGGTGTGCTGGAAAGAGTGAGTGATAAGCCACTTGTTGCAACACCTACATCTAACGGTACTAAAGTATTTAACTATTCTACTGAATTTTTACGTCTTAGCGATTTTAAAACAGTTAAGGCAAGGCCAAACGCATCTACTACAGAAGGCAGGTTGAACGGTCGTTTGGATTTCCAGTTGGATGATAATCTTAACCTTCAGATAGGTGGTACATTCAACTATTCTAAACAATATAACTACCAAAGAGGTCTTTCTCTCTTTGCATTGGATGCGATTCCTCAATTGG
Organism: Chitinophagales bacterium; assembly: GCA_017303395.1. Classification (GTDB taxonomy): domain Bacteria; phylum Bacteroidota; class Bacteroidia; order Chitinophagales; family Chitinophagaceae; genus Polluticoccus. The sequence goes on along the minus strand of JAFLBN010000015.1, from coordinate 16,185 downwards.
ATAACTATACAGGCCGTGCATATGCGCGCTTGACACAGCGTTTTGCATCAGCGCCTACCAACCCTGGTGAAAAGAAACCTGCAATATCTAATGCGTACTATAGCATTCAGGCAGACTATCAGAAAGAATATCAAACTCAGAAAAATCCGAAATTCGGAGAAGATATATTCAAATATTACTATTACGGTAAATTCACGACAAATTATGCGTCATTGTATGCACTTGGTGTTGATGATACTACAGGATTGTCAGGGATACGTATGGTGTTGGATAGGGTATCGAATGGTGTAACCTATGAAAGGTCTGAATTGAACCCTACACTTGCTAACTATACTACACAGTTTTACAATGAAAATGGTTCTCAACCCATTTCATTAAACAGCATATATGCTCAAAACTTTTTGACAAATGGCTATTCGCCTAATCCTGTTTATGGCAGATATAATAATGTTGGTAATACTATTGGTGGCTTCAGTAAAGCATCTGTTGATCAGTTTGCTGTAGCAGTAGATGCATCTTTCGATTTTCAGCCTTCTAAAATACGCCACCAGATAGAGTTTGGTCTTTATTATCAACAACAAGTAGATCGTGGTTATTCTGCTAGCAACTTTGCCGGTGGTACTAACTTATGGCAGTATGCACGTCAGTTAAGTAATAGCCATATCAGCCTGGATTACTCTAATCCAATATTCCTGATAAATGGTCAACAATATACAAGGCAACAAGTATTGGATGGTGTGGTTTCACCGTCTCCGTACGATACTATTATATATGCTCGTCAGGTAGATACGATTACTGCATTCGGACAAAATCTGAGAAACAAACTTGGTTTGAAAGCTTCTGACTACGTAGATGTCGATAACTATGATCCTTCTATGTTCTCTTTAGATATGTTCTCTGCAGATGAGTTGCTGAATAGTGGTGTTCCATTTGTAGGCTATCGTGGTTATGACTATGCGGGCAAAAGGTTGAAAGGCCAAGTGAACTTTAATGACTTCTTTACAAAGAAGGATGCTAATGGCAATTACACACGTGAGGTGGGAGCATACAGACCAAGTTATATAGCAGGTTATTTGTTAGATAAATTTTCTTACAAAGACCTTAACTTCAACCTTGGTGTGCGTATCGATCGTTTCGATGCTAATACAAAAGTGTTGAAAGACCCTTATTCATTGTACGAAACATACACTGCACGCGATATTAGTAATAATTCTACCGGTAGAAATATCACAAACACATATAATGGCGGTGTGCGCCCATCTAACATTGGAGATGATTACGTTGTGTATGTAAATAATAACCAGTCTAACTCTGCTAATATCATCGGTTATCGTAATGGAGATGATTGGTATGATTATTCAGGTAAATTGATTGAAGACCCTAATGTATTGAAAAACTACAGTGGTGGTCGCGATCCTCAACCATTGTTGAAAGACGGTAATGCAAATATTAAGAGCCCGACGTTTGATCCTGAAAGGTCATTTACTGACTATAAACCACAGGTAAACGTTGCGCCGCGTATATCTTTCAGTTTCCCTGTAGCAGATCAGGCATTATTCTATGCTCACTACGACGTAATGGTACAAAGGCCTACTGAAGGTGTGTTTACTCCTGCATCAGATTACTATTATCTGACAAACAATACTCAGGATATCATCAACAACCCTAATCTGAAACCTCAGAAACTTATAGATTATGAAGTTGGTTTTAAACAAGCACTGACTAAACAAACAGCTGTTACTATCACTGCATTCTACAAAGAGCGTAGGGATATGATACAGGTACGTCCTTATTTGTTTGCATGGCCTGTAACATACTATACATATGGTAACAGGGACTTCTCTACAGCTAAAGGGTTTACGCTTACATATGATATGCGCAGGATAGGTAATCTGCGTATGAACATCGCTTATACATTGCAATTTGCAGAAGGTACTGGCTCTAACTCTCGATCTACTGCAAGAAATGGTATAGGTTCTGGTATTCTGCAAAACTTCATATCTGCTGGCTTGCCAAATATGCGTATGACAAATGTTCTTGACTATGACTCTAGGCACAATATAGTTGCAAACGTAGATTATCGCTACGAGCAAAATGAAGGTCCGGTAGTTGGTGGTAAACACATATTGGAAAATGCAGGTATCAACTTCATAGCAAGAGCCCGCAGCGGTGAACCTTATACAAAATACAGGCAGCCGACATCTGTTACAAATGAAATTGACGGTGGCGTTAATGGCTCTCGTCTTGGATGGCACTTTGGTTTTGATGTAAGGGCAGATAAAGATTTCGAACTGAATAAACTGTTCACAGGCAAATCTGCTTCTGAAACACCTGGCAAACGCCCACTGATGCTGAATGCATTTGTATATGTTACAAACTTGTTTAACATCAAAGATATCATCACTGTAGATGGCTTTACAGGTCGTGCTGATGATGATGGATTTCTTGCATCTGCACAAGGTAACCTCGCTTCTCAAACACAGGTTAGCAGGCTTTCTTACATAGACTACTATAATATGTCTTTGTGGAATCACAATAACATAAACCTGCCAAGGCGTATAAACCTGGGTTTGCAGCTTAATTTTTAATAAAACAATTGTTTGAAATAATAACTTAAAAGGAGTTATGATGTTTAAGGATAGAAAAATAATTGCAACAGTCGCGATGTTGGCGCTTTCAGGAGCGTTTACAAGTGTCATGGCACGTCCGAATATTGACAATAATGGTCAATTAAAGACTACAGGAGGCCAATTGAAAACGACTGCGAGCACATGTAAACCCGCCGAAGCAAAAATTGACCTTGATATCAACAACGTGCGTGCACGTTTGATGACAGGTGGTGATATGTGGTGGGATAATGGTACCGGTGAGGCACGTTACGAAATTCCGAAAGGTAGTCGTAAAAACTCACTATTTGCCGGTTCTGTATGGATAGGTGGTAAAGATGCGCAAGGACAGCTTAAGGTTGCTGCACAGACCTACAGACAGGATGGTAATGACTATTGGCCTGGCCCATTGGATGATCAGGCTTCTGTTTCAGAAGCTGATTGTGCTGAATGGGATAGATTCTGGAAAATCAATAAATCAGATATCCTGAAGTTCAGGGCATTATCAGACCCAGCTGCTGCAGGTAGTGATGTATCTTTTGAAACCATTGTACAATGGCCTGCAAAAGGTAACCCTGACGCCGTAGGTAATAGGGGGAATAACCTAAATCTGGAGACTGCAACTAAAAGCTACGCACCTTTTATTGACAAAGACAATGATGGTAAATATGAATGGAAAGATGGAGACTATCCAGATATATTTGGCGATCAGTTTATCTGGTGGGTATTCAACGACAAGGGTAACACAAAACAACAATCTCAAACAGAAGGTATTGGTATAGAAGTGCAGGCTAGCGCTTTCGCATATTCTACCAAAGACTATCTGAATGATGCCTCATTCTACAATTATCGTCTTGTTAACCGCAGTAATCTACAATTAGATAGTACTTATGTTGCTACATGGACAGATGCTGACCTTGGCTATTATCGTGATGACTATATAGGATGTGATACTACCCGTGGTCTTGGTATTCTTTATAATGGTGCCAGTGAAGATGGTAATGGTCAGATTAATAGTTATGGCTCTAAAGTTCCAATGGTAGGTGTTGACTTCTTTAAAGGTCCGAACAAGCCTAATGGTGATACTGTTATAAATGGTGTCACTCAGACTAAATACAAACGTCTGGGTATGGAATCGTTCACTTATTACAATAACGATGGTAGTATTATCGGTAACCCTGATAATGGTACGCAGATATATAACTATATGACGGGTTCTATCAGGAATGGTCAGCGTTTCAGCAATGACTTCCAAGGTCCTGGTATAAACTCCAAAGCATATGGTACTACTTTACCTTCACGTTTTGTATTCTTCGGCGATCCTGAAAATAAAAGCGAATGGTCTGAATGTGCTTGTTTGAATCCTGTTGGTGACAGACGTTTTGTACACTCTGCAGGTCCTTTCAAACTGGAACCAGGTGTTGTAAATGATATCACAATTGGTGCGGTATGGGTAGCAGACGCAGGTGGTTGTCCTACAACCAGCTTCAAAAAAATCCGTGTAGCGGATGATGCAGCACAAGCACTGTTTGATAATAACTTCCAAACAATTGAAGGTCCTGAAGCTCCAAGACTGGTAGCAAGGGAAATGGACAGGAAAATCATACTTTACATAGTTAATGATTTTGGTAGCAATAACTTCAGGGAGCGCTATGGTCGTAGCACAGATCCTAAATATCGTGTGTCTTCTACAAAAGCTGCTAAGTATGTTAAGAGTCCGGATTCTCTGTACAAGTTTGAAGGTTACAGAATATTCCAATTGAAAAACTCTCTGGTACAACCATCACAGATATACAATGCAGACGGCTCTATAAACGGTGATGTTGCATCCGAAATTTATACTTGTGATATTAAAAATGGTGTTACACGTATCATCAATTACGATAAAAGGACTGATATCGGAGACTCTGTTTATGTACCTATCGTAAAAGTAACCGGTAAGGATAGCGGTATTGTACACAGTATTGAAATTAATACTGATAAATTTGCTAACAACAGCAGCAACGATACTCGTCTGGTAAACTATCGTAACTACTATTTCGTAGCCGTTGCATATGCTTACAATAACTTTGCTCCGTTCAATCCTAGAAAAGTAGACTCTACACAGGATGTTGCTTATCTGGAAAGTTCTCACGGTGCAGGTGGTATTCCTATACCAGTAGTTGCTGCAATGCCAAATCCTGCTAATGGTGACATGGGTACTGTTCTGAATGCAGACTATGGCTCTGGTGTTATCATCAAGCGTCTTGAAGGTACAGGTAATGGTCACAATGAATTAAGGCTGACAGAAGAATCTGAAAAAGAGGCACTGTTTGGTGGTACTTCTCAATCAGTATATCCTACTTACCAGCCAGGCTACGGTCCAGTAAAAGTAAAAGTTATAGATCCTCGTAGCATTCAAGCTGCAAATTTCGAACTGTATATAGATCAGACAACACAATCACCAACGAGCAATTTGTTAAGTCCGTATAATGGTTGGAAGCTTATCAATACTTCTAATAATGATACCATTTATAGCGAAGGTAACTACGGTATAGTAGAGCCTGACGAACAAATCATCGAGAAATATGGTATTTCTGTAACAATTCAACAAACACTTCGCCCTGGTGAAGATCAGGCCGGATCAAATGGTCTCATTACATCAAGCATCACTTTTGACGACCCGGCAAGACAATGGTTAGTTGGTGTTCAGGATGAAGAAGCAAGGTCTTTGAATAACTGGATTAGAAGTGGTCATACTTCAGATACATACAGCCGTTGTGATTATAATGATCGTACAGGTCTTGGTTATGATACATCTGCGCAGATATATGAAAATCTGCTTCCTCTGAGTCCGATACATAAAGGTACATGGGCACCTTATGGCTTGGCTACTGATGAGAATCGTTCTGTATGTGGTTTTGGTGTTATCAAAAAAGCTACTTCAAGTACTTTATATAATCTTCCGAGTGTGGACATAGTTTTGACATCTGACAAAACAAAATGGACAAGATGTGCCGTACTCGAAATGCAGGATGAACAAGGTTTGTCTGAAGGCAAAATCAGAAAATTCACCATCAGAAGCCACAAAAGCTGGAATCTGGATGTAGATGGTAGCGGTCGCCCGACATACTCTACTACACCTGGTGATACTGGTATGTCTTGGTTCCCTGGTTATGCTATCAACATTGAAACAGGTGAGCGTCTGAACATCGTATTTGGTGAAGACTCTTGGCTGAAACAATATGGTGGTACAGATATGATCTGGAACCCAACTACCGATAATATTTCTGGTTTTGGTAGTGTTATCAACGGTGGTAAACATTATATCTATGTAATGAATACGCGTTATGACTCTTGTGCTACATTCAGGCAGCAAATGGGTCAAACTGAAATACAGCAAAATGCTGCGCTGAAAACAATCCAATGGGTAGGTTTACCATTGCTTGCAGAGGGCTATCAGTATAAGTCAATTCAGGATGGTTTGATACCAAATGATGTACGTATCAGGTTCAGGGTAGATCGTCCTTATGCTAAATACAGATCTTCACTGCAAACAACACCTGCTAGAAATGCTGATGCACCTTTATATAGCTTCAGCACTACAGATTTGGCACCTACACCACTCAAAGATCAGACAAATGACCAGCGTGATGCATTGCTGAAGAGAATACATGCAGTACCTAATCCGTACTACGCATATTCCGGCTTTGAGAATAACAGGCTTGATACTCGTGTTAGAATCATCAACCTGCCAAAACGTGCAACTATCAGCATCTATTCATTAGATGGTTCATTGATACGTAAACTTGAAAAAGACAATCCGAATGTATCATTCGTAGATTGGGATATCAGGAATGCTAAAGGTTTACCAATAGCAAGCGGTATGTATCTGATGCACATAAATGCTGAAGGTATTGGTGAGACAGTTGTTAAATGGTTCGGTGCTATGCGTCCGATAGATATCATTAGCTATTAATAGAATAAAATTAAGGGCCGGTTATGGCCGGCCCGTTTTAAAATAACATAAGATTCTTATGAAAAAAATATCTACTGGATTTCTTGTTGCTGCTATTGCGTTGGGAACTACTACGCATGTATTGGCTGGTAACAAAGATCGTACTGGTCAGGCAGGTGCATCTGAACTGCTTATCAACCCGTGGGGGCAGAGTACAGGTGTATTTGGTATGAATACAGCGCAGGTAAAAGGTGTAGACGCAATGAAAACAAACATTGCTGGTCTTGCATTTGTTAATAAAACGGAATTAGGTGCTTCATACAGCCTCTTTTTAAGAGGTAGTGGTATTGGTGTTAACAATCTGGGATTTGCGCAAAAACTGGGCAAAAATTCAGGTACGTTAGGTATAAATATTATGGCACTTAGCATGGGTGAAATAACAATAACTGACTATGACAATCCTGAAGGTAGTTCAGGTTCATACAAGCCGCAGTTATTCAATATGCAACTTGGCTATGCTAAATCTTTCTCTAAAAGTATACATGCAGGTATTGCCGCAACGTTTGTGTCTGAACAAATTTCAAACATCAGATCGACTGGTATGGCATTTGAAGCAGGTATACAATATGTAACTGGTAAGAGAGATAACTTCCACTTTGGTATTACACTCCGTAATATAGGTACCAACATGCGTTTTTCCGGTACTGGTTTCAGTACTGAAAACACTGCAGAACAAGGGGAGTATCCAATGTCTACACAAGTTCCTTCAGAGAAGTTTGAAATGCCTACTTATTTAAATTTCGGCGTTGCATATGATTTCTATCTGGATGAAGCAAATCAACCGGCTACTGATGCACAAGCTACTGATAATGCAGCTGCTGCAATGCCTAAACACAGAGTAACGCCAATGGCTAATTTTACATCAAACTCTTTCAATAATGATTTTCTTGGCTTAGGCGTTGAATATTCATTCAAAGAGATGTTTATGTTGCGTGGGGCATACCGTTACGAAAGAAACATAGGTACTGCAAACAGCACTACTATGTATACTGGTTTTAGTGCAGGTGCTACTGTGCAAACACGTATTGGTGAAACTGGCCCAACACTGGCTATAGACTATTCTTATCGCCCGACTCAGCGTCCGGCTACAGGAGTACACGTATTTTCACTGCGTTTCATCCGTTAATCGAAAATTCCTTATTTTTGAATACACAACGCTTCTGCTAAAAACAGAAGCGTTGTATTTTTTTCTGATTTCAATTAATAATGTAAAGTTTACAGCGCATGGCAGGAGTAAATTATGTTACCAAAGAGACTTTGGAACAAATGAGGGAAGAACTGACACAACTGAAGACTTCGGGACGTGCTGAAATAGCACGTGCTATTTCAGAAGCACGCGAAAAAGGCGACTTAAAGGAAAATGCCGAGTATGATGCCGCTAAAGAAGCACAAGGCTATCATGAGGCTAAAATTGCGCAACTGGAGAATGCAATTGCCACGGCAAGGGTTATCGATGCCAAAGATCTTGACATGAGCAAGGTGTCTATCCTCAGTCGAGTAAAGCTGACTAATATGGGTACCAAAAAGGTAGTTGAATATCAACTGGTATCTGAAACAGAAGCAGATCTGAAAGCAGGTAAAATATCTATCACTTCGCCAATTGGTAAAGGGCTGTTAGGTAAAAAAGTAGGTGAGGTTGCAGAAATATCTGTGCCAAATGGTGTAATGAAATTTAAAGTAGAAAGCATCTCTGCATAATGGCTACAATATTCAGCAAGATAATAGCAGGCGAAATATCATCTTACAAGATAGCGGAAGATGATATGTTCTTTGCATTTCTGGACATCTTCCCGATGGCTGAAGGGCATGTATTGGTAGTGCCCAAAGTAGAAACAGACAAGTTTTTTGATGTCAGCGATGAATACCTTGCAAAATGGTTACTGTTTGCAAAACCTATTGCCAAGGCTATTGAGAAATCGTTTGATTGCAACAGATGTGGCATCAGTGTGATAGGGCTGGAAGTGCCGCATGCACATATGCACCTGGTACCTATCAATAATGCAGACGATTTGAACTTTACCCGCGATAAACTGAAACTGAACGAAGAACAGTTCAAACAAATTCAGCAAACAATCATCAATAATATGTAAATGATAACGGGGCTCATCGGCCCCGTTTCTTATTCTATTATCATTCGTTTGTTTACACTCCATGCCTGTGGCTTATCTGCAAACAGTGCTTTGGTACGTGCCCATGTATCTTTAAACAGTTCTGAAAACCTGTAGTGATTCAGGTGTTCCTCGCTATCCCACATGCTGTAAGTGAAGAATACGTTAGATGCATGTGCATCTTGCCATAGTTCCAGATGCTTGCACCCTTCAAAGTGGCGAATCAGTTGTTTACGCTCTTCAAACAATGCAAGGAAATCACCAACACTGCCTGGTTCAAATGTCATTTGTACAATGCGTACGATCATTCAAAATCTATTTTAATAGTTGTGTATAGCAGGTGTTTTTCTTTATCAAGCTTCAGCCCCAGCATACTGGCAGCCTTGCCGCGATTAATGGCAATCTCTAAATGTCCTGTGCTGTTGAACCAGCAAAGTATATCATCCATCCGCACATCTGCATACCCGTTACTTATTTCTGTAACAGTATGGCGTGCAAACTGTATACGGAAATTACGGCCACGCCTGCTGTTTTCAAATGTTTCTTTAGTAAGGTTTACAATTACATTCTCAAACCTGTCTATATGCATTACATGACACTCTAGTGTATTGCCGACAAGTGTTGGCTGCCAGTGCACCAGCTTGTTGCTCATAGTATGCTGCTCGTAGCCCAGTGCATTGATGTCTGTAGCCTCGCTAACTCGCCTAATGATGTTTGCTGCCTGATTAACCCAGTCATTAATATTCTGTCCTTCTGCCATATCGTAGCAGCGCCATGCAGCATCGTATTTATTAAAGAAGGCAAGCGGTACAATACCATTGTCAGGAGTCAGGAAATAGTGCCCGTCTTTCATACACAATACCATAGTAGGCTTGGCTACATGATACACATCGCACAGCACTATATGAAAGCTGCCTTCCGGGAAATTGCCATAGGCCATTTTGAGTAGGTAGCTTGCCTGCTGCATGTGGTAGGGCTCTGCCATGTGCGATATATCGAACACAGGCAGTGCAGGGGCATGTTGAAACAGCAAGCCTTTAACAGATGCCACTGCGGCATCTTGCAGGCCAAAGTCTGATAACAACGTGATACATGCCATACAAAGGGCAAAAGTAATGGCTGGATGTGGCAAAGCAAAGCTGAATGTTTAAAATAAATGATGGATATTTACGTTTATAGATTTAGCAAATCCTGATAATACCAGATGAATAGATATACGACCGGCATCATTTTGTTTTTTATAGCATTGATGACTGTTTTTAATACATCGTGCAAAAAAGAAAAGTTCCTGAATGCAGGTGGTGAGTTGAGGTTTTCTGTTGATACGCTCAACTTTGATACCGTGTTTACAACCATGGGCAGCTATACGGCACAGGTAAAGATTTACAATCCGCAAGACCAGAAAGTAAACATCAGTAATATCAGGTTACAATCGGGTGGTGCATCATACTTCAAGCTGAATGTTAATGGTATATCAGGCAATGATGTATCGAACGTAGAGCTGGCAGCAAAGGACAGTATGTATGTTTTTGCAACGGTGAATATAGACCCTACTAATGCTAACACACCTTTTGTGGTAGAAGATAAGCTGACGGCTACTATGAACGGTAAAGAGTTTTCTATACCGTTTATGGCATACGGACAGAATGCCTACTACATACGCGATAGTGTGATGAAGACACAGACATGGAAAACAGATAAGCCATATGTTATCATCAACAATGCACTAATTGACGAAGGACAAACGCTGACAATACCTGCAGGCTGTAGAATATATGTACATGCAGACAGCCGATTGTTGATATGGGGAACGCTGAATGCAGTAGGTACAAAGAAAGACAGTATCATATTTCTGGGAGACAGATTGGACAGGAAATATTTTGGCAACGTAGGTTATCCTGGTGAATGGGGTGGTTTGTACTTCAACAAAACAAGCCACGACAACCTGATGAACTATGTGATACTACGCAACTGTGGTAACAGCACAAAACTGGGCAATGGCGTGTTTTCTCCCGCAGCTATACAACTAAATGCTGATACTGTTGGAGCTCCTACACCTATGCTAACTATGCGCAACTGCGTTGTTGAGAATTCTATTGGATATGGTATATTGGCGTTTGGTAGTTCTTTGTTTGCAGAAAACTGTTTGATAAATGCATGTGGAGCACAGGCATTGGCTACTTTCGAGGGTGGTAGATACGTTCTACGACATTGCGATCTGATAACATACAGCAGCAATAAAATAAGCCATATAGATAATCCTGTATTGGCATTGATAAACTACAGGGATATTGATGACGTAAGCTATGTGGCCGGTAACTTAGTTGCACAGCTAGATAACTGTATTATCTGGGGCTCTTTAGAGAATGAATGTTTTATCAAGAAGCGTGGTAACACTATGTTTAATGTAAGTCTGAATAATTGTCTGATAAAAAATGCAGAGGCATTATCATCTGATGCTGTAGTGACTAATTGTATACTGAATCAGGATCCGCAGTTCGAGAATTATCAGACATTCAATTTCAGACTCAAATCAGGCTCGCCGGCTATAGCAAAGGGGCTGCCATTAACGCCTGCTGTAACAAGCGATTTGGACGGTAAGCCACGCGATCCTTCTACACCTGATATTGGTTGTTACGAAAACTAAGCTGTAAGAATTTTATCTACTGCAAGTTTAGCAGAGCGCAGGCATAGTGGTATGCCACCACCCGGGTGTACACTACCACCTGCAAAGTACAATCCCTTGTATTGAGATGATACATTGCTATGTCGCTTGAAAGCAGCCATCTTATTGTTGGATGCTGTGCCGTATAATGCACCCAAATAGCTATTTGTACGGCTTTGTATAGATGTTGGCGTAAGTGTATGCTCTGTAGCTATATGCGGTGTAATATCCTCCCCAAGCAATCGGCTAAGTTTAGCAATCGTATGCTTTCTTATCTCGGCCGTTACTTTATCTTCATTAGCTTCTACTATTGCAGGTTTGTTCACAAACACAAACCAGTTTTCGCAACCTGCAGGTGCATGTTGAGGTTCCATCTTTGATGTGATGTTGATATAGATGGTGGCGTCTTCGTAAGGCTTCTTGTGTTTGCAGATATGGTCAAACTCTTCTTTGTAGTCGTCTGAAAAGAAAAGATTGTGCAGGCCTAGTTGCTTGTACTCTTTGTTGATACCCCAATAAAAAATCATTGCACTTGTACTGCGCTCCATCTTGCCGATGCTGCTTCCTTTTTCTTTGTCTTGCAGCAAGTCGTAATAACTGTAAAATACATCGCTGTTTGTTACTACAATATCACAACGATGCTCTTTGCCGTTTGTAACGATGCCCGTTGCTTTGTTGCCTTCCAGTATGATCCGTTCTACTTTGCTATTGAAATGAAACTGAACGCCCAAGTCGTTGCATAGTTTGTACACAGCATTAGGTATGCTTATCATACCACCTTCGGGGTAATATGCGCCATCGTTCATTTCCAGGTGCGCTATCATGCTCAGCATGGCAGGTGCTTCAAAAGGATTGGAACCATTGTAGGTTGCAAACCTGTCGAACATCTGCACCAACTTGGGATGTTGCAGCTTTTGCTGATGATAGTCGTGCATAGACTTCAGCAAGTATTGCCACTTCAGCGATTTCAATGCTTTAGGTATGCGTGCTGTTGTCCATGTTTGCAGGTCGTGTATATGCTCGTCAAGAAATATCTTGCCTATATCATTATACATGCGCTCCGCTTCCAGCAGATAGCTTTCAAGGCGCGATGTATCTATCTGCAATTTCTCACGTATCTCAGCTACAAACTTTTCTTTGCCTTTGTAGGCATGTATTACAGTTCCGTCGTTAAAGAAATTATGTGTGTTAACACTGAGATTCTGGTAGCGGAAATAATCGCTGAATTTTTTGCCACAGAAATTGAAGAGGTCTTCCAGTACAAAAGGTTGTGTAAAGATAGAAGGACCCATATCGAAGGCATAGCCATCCTGTACATGCAGTGCCAACTTGCCACCGAAGAAATCATTTTTCTCAAATACGTGTACATCATATCCTCTTGATGCAAGCCTTGCAGCACTTGCAAGCCCTGCTATCCCAGAACCTATGATGATGGCTTTCTTGGATGGAGTACTCAAAATATCAGGCAGCTTTTTCTTGTTGTGTAAGGTAGTCTATAAACCTTGGCATTGCAAGATGAAACCATGCAGTGAATGCCTGTGGCTCTTTCTTCATCCAGCTCATCAATTCTTCTAAGCCTACAAACTTCGCATCCTTTGCTTCGCTGCTGTTGAGCTTTGCTGTGCCGTTGTGGTAGCCTATGTAAATGTGGTCGTACTCATTTTCTATCAGCCCGTTTCCTACGTCTGATTTATAACGGAGTTCAAATATTTTTTCGATGTCGCAGTCAAAGCCCATTTCTTCCTGCAGCCTTCTGTGTGCTGCCGCAGTAGTACTTTCGCCCGGTGCAGGGTGAGAGCAACAAGTATTGCTCCACAGTCCGCCTGAGTGGTATTTGCCTTCTGCACGTTGTTGCAACAACAATTCGTTTTTATCATTCACTACGAATACAGAAAACGCTCTGTGCAGTACACCTTCTTTATGAGCCAGAAGTTTCTCCATTGAGCCCAACCATTCGTCTTTCTCGTTTACAACTATCACGTTGTTTTTATCGTACAACATACTCCTCAGTTTTTATATCATATTCAGGCGGTTGTTGAGGCTCGCCGAAAAGATGATGAATGCTTTTTGATAATCTGGTACACGAACACGCTGCTGCAATACACGCGCGGGTTGCATGCTCTTTATTTTTTCGAACAGTGCATAGTAGTATCTGTAAGCGGTGTACACACCAAAGCGTGCTTTCCACGGTAGTTTGCGGATGCCTTCCAATGCAGCGGCAAAGTCTTTTTCAATATCCTCTTCTATGCGCTGTTTTGTATGCTGGTCGAAGCGATAGAAATCGAAGTCGGGGAAGTAGGTGCGATTCAGGTTGTTGTAATCAGCTTGTATATCGCGCAAGAAGTTTATCTTCTGAAATGCAGCGCCAAGGCTTCTTGCTTCTCCTTTCAATGCTTCGTATTGCTGCATGTCTCCTTCGCAGAAAACACACAGGCACATCAGGCCAACTACCTCTGCCGAACCATATACATATTCGTTCAGTTCGTGTACTGTTTTGTAGTCTGTCTTGTTCAGATCCAGACGCATACTGTGCAGGAAGGCAACTATGAGCTCGTGTGGTATATTGTATTTGCGTACCACATGCTGAAAGCTATGCAGGATAGGATTGAGGCTGATACCTGTTTTGATGGACTTCCATGTTTCTGCTTCAAAATCATTCAGCAGTGTTTCTTTATCGTAATCATGAAAAGTATCTACAATCTCATCTGCAAAGCGCACAAAGCCATATATATCGAATATAGGCGCACGCAAATCTTTATGCAGCAGTTTGATAGCACTGGAAAACGAAGTACTGTATCGCTTCGTTACAGCCTCACTACACTCATGGCACACTTGATGGAACAGTGATATCATAGTCAGGTAGTTTTTAGTTTTAGTTGTTGCAATAATTGGTTGGCCACCACTTCGCCCGAAATAAGTGATGGCGGAACACCGGGCCCGGGCACCGTAAGCTGCCCGGTATAGTACAGATTAATGAGTTTCTTGTTTTTGATAGACGGCTTCAAGATGGCCGTTTGCGTCAGTGTGTTGGCAAGCCCGTATGCATTGCCTTTAAATGCGTTGTAGTCTGCCACAAAATCGTTGTGTGCATAGCAACGTTTGTATACTACCGCATCCTGTATATTGGTGCCCAGTCTTTTTTCAAGCCTGCGCATGATGATTTTATAATAATGCTCTTTGATGCTTTCATTGTCTTCCATGCCCGGCGCTACAGGTATCAGCACAAAGAGGTTTTCGCTACCCTCGGGTGCTACCGTAGCATCTGTCTTAGAAGGACAGCAAACATACATCAGCGGATTTTCAGGCCACTTTGGTGTGGTGTACAAATCTGCCGCGTGTTTTTCAAATGGTGCATCAAAAAATAGATTGTGGTGCAGTAGGCCATCTACTTTTTTGTTTACGCCCAAATAGTATAGCAGGCAAGATGGTGCCATGCTGCGCTTGTCCCAATAGTCTGCAGTATAGTTCTTAAACTCATCAGGCAACAGCTCACTATCTGCATGGTGATAATCGCAGGCTACAACCACTGCATCGCTGCGGTACACGCCATAGTCTGTAGTAACACCTGTGGCTTCTGTGCCCCATGCATTTATTTTAAGTACCGGTTCGTTGAATTTGAATTGTACGCCCAGACTCTTTGCCAGTTCATACATGCCTTCTACAATCTTGCCCATACCACCATCAGGGTACCATGTGCCCAGTTTCATATCGGCATAGTTCATCAGGCTGTAGAGCGCAGGTGTGTTTTGTGGCAACGCGCCCAGGAAGAGTATCGGAAACTCTGCCAACTGCAGCAGCTTGGGGTGTTTAAAGAAACTACGCACATGACTATGCATAGAGGTAAACATATCTATCTTGAACAGGGAGCTCAATACATCCCAGTTCATGAATTCGAATATAGATAAGCCCGGTTTGTGTACAAACTTATTGATGCCTACATCGTATTTGTAAGCAGCCTCTTTCATAAAGGCTTCCAGCTTTTGCCCTGCACCTTGTTCTTTGGCATCGAAAAATGCCTGTAGTTCGGTGAAGTTGGCAGGAATATCAGCTATCTCATCTTCCCAGAAAACACGGTACGAAGGGTCGAGCCTTTTTAGTGTGTAATAGTCTTTGGCAGATTTACCAAACTGATTGAAAAAGCGTTCGAAGATATCTGGCATCCAGTACCAGCTTGGGCCCATATCGAATAAGAAGCCATCCTTTCTGAATACCCTTGCCCTGCCACCGGCTTGCTCGTTTTTCTCCACAACCGTTACATCTGCACCCTGTTGGGCCAGAAAACACGCGGCAGATAAACCGGCAAAACCACTTCCTATTACTATTACTTTTTCCAATACAGGGGACCGATTAAATTTAAGAAATATTACCTGTCCAATTTTGACATTAACATTTTGCGGGCAAAATGTATGCGGCTTTTGATAGTGCCCAACGGTTCGTTCAGCAGGTCTGCAATCTCCTGATACTTGTATCCTGTATAGTGCAGCTCGAAAGATAGACGGAATACCTGTGGCAGGTCATCTACTGCTTTCTTCACTTCGCTGAGCCTTACATTGTGCCATCCTTCATTGTACGCAGTTTTGTCTGCATTGTACATTACATTTTCAGACGGTGCATCACCTGCTACTTTAGTGAATTTTTTGTTCCTCCTGTAATTGTTGATGAAGATGTTGCGCATAATGGTATATAACCATGCTTTCAGGTTGGTACCAAACTGGTACTTCTCTCTGTTGAGCAATGCGCGCATCATAGTTTCCTGAAACAAATCTTTTGCATCTTCATTGTCGTGCGTCAGCGATACTGCATAAGGTC
>JAFLBN010000014.1 GCA_017303395.1 Chitinophagales bacterium | reverse complement strand
GTTTCTTTTTTAGAAAAAAATTTTTATTTTTAATACTTAGAAAGGTTATAATTTTTTCTAATTGATAAACAACAAGTAATCTATGAGAGGCGTTAACAGAGTCATGTTGATTGGTAATCTTGGACGCGACCCGGACCTACAACACTTGGAAGGAAATATAGCTGTAGCAAAATTCCCTCTCGCTACTACCGAAACCTTTAAGGACAAAAACGGCAACCTTGTATCCCAGACCGAATGGCACACAGTAGTACTATGGCGCGGGCTGGCAGAGCTTGCCCAGAAATACCTGCACAAAGGCAGCCTGGTGTTTATAGAAGGGCGTCTGCGTACCCGTACTTGGGAAGATAAAGACAAAAACAGGCGCTTCAGCACCGAAATAGTTGGCGATAACCTGGTAATGCTGGACAAACGCAAAGAAAACGGCGATTTCCCGACACCACCGGGAGAAAGTAGCGATGTTGCAGCACCGGATATGGGCTACGACCCTAATATCGGCTCTACAAAAGACGATTTACCATTTTAACAAGACTGTCAAAACCTTAACTTAATATCGAAGGAAAGAAGTTTTTTATTTCTTTCCTTTTTTTAATTTTGGAGGGTCACCAAACAACGACACATTGGAAAGTTCATCTGAAGGAGACACGACATTAATACCTTTCTTGCTGCAGGCCTCAACAGAGGCTTTCTCTGCTACAAACCTTACTGTATTAATCATCATCATACTTGTACTATTGCTGCTTACTGCTATTACTGCAGGTGCAGAAACTGCTTATTTTTCCCTCACTGCCAAAGACATCAACTACCTGAAGCTGAAAGAAGAAGGTAGTGCAAGACAAACATTGAACCTGTTGGAACAGCCTAAGCGCCTGCTTGCTACTATACTTGTTGCCAACAACTTTATAAATATCGCTATCGTTATTGCTACCAATCTATTGGTAAACCAATTGCTACCCGATAGCATCAGCCCTGTTATGTTGTTTCTGGTGCAGGTTGTTGCGGTTACTTTCCTGCTCGTATTGTTTGGTGAGGTATTGCCCAAGGTATATGCAACGCAAAACAACCTGAAGATGGCACTGTTCTCTGCCCCTGTATTGAGTGCTATGAGCAGACTATTCAAACCTGTGAGCAATATACTGGTATCATCAACCAACTATATAGAAACCAAGCTGGGCAATAAGACATCTAACAACATCAGCAACGAAGATTTTGAACATGCCATAGAGCTTACCGTTGGCCACACCGCCACACGCGAAGAGGTAAACATCTTTAAAGGCATATTGAAATTCGGCAGCATTACTGCACGCCAGATAATGCGTACACGTATGGATGTGAGTGGTGTGCCACACGAGCTTAGTTTTCCTGAAGTACAGAAGCTGGCAATAGAAGTGGGCTACTCTCGCATGCCTGTGTATAAGGAAAGCCTTGATAAGGTTGCGGGTATTATCTACACAAAAGACTTTCTACCATATACAGAAGATACTGACTTCGACTGGCATACATTGATACGCCCTGCATACTTTGTGCATGAAGGCAAATTCATTGAAGACCTGCTGAAAGAGTTCCAGCAAAAGCGCATACACTTTGCAGTTGTGGTAGATGAGTTTGGTGGTACATCTGGCATTGTAACGCTGGAGGACATCATGGAAGAAATCATCGGCGATATTAAAGATGAGTTTGACGAGGACGACCTGCACTTTAAAAAGATAGACGACCACAATTTCATCTTCGAGGGCAAGACACTCATTAACGACGTTGCGCGTATGATAGGGCTACCGTCAGACGAGTTTGAAGATGTGCGTGGCGAAAGCGATTCGCTTGCAGGTTTGATTCTTGAAATATCGGGCAAATTCCCTGCGGTTAACGAAACTGTCAGCTACAAGCACTACGACTTCACCGTACTGAACATCGACAAGATGCGCATACAGCGTGTAAAACTTACCATTAACGAAGAAGGAGAAGAGGAATAGAGACTAATCCTTTATCAGCAGATTCATAAGCGACTGAATTTCGTCAGCTTTCGCTTCCTCACGCTTATACCTGTAGCACAATGCCAGTTCTTCCAGCATTTTGAAGATGACGCGTTTTGATGACAGCGGAGACATATAGGCATCCCTGTCGTTATAGTTTATTTTGCGTAGGTAGGTATCTACATCTTTCTGCGTGTATACCATACCACTCAGCGGATCTACATAAAACTGTATCTGCTGTACAGCATCATCGTCCTGCCTGTAGAAATGGTGCAGGGTATCGATGTATGCAAATACAAACTGACGTGGAAGGTCTATGGCAAAAATGGGTATATCCAGCAATTCGCACAGTGCCAGGTACAGCACACCGAGCGAATAAGAATTGCCCTGTTTGCTTTCCAGTACCTGATTGATGAAAAAATACTTTGGCTCTCGCTCTGTAAGCTCGTGGCCCTGCAGTTTATAATAATTGTAAAGAATGCTATTGAAAACATTTACCTGCTCCAGCGGAGTAAGGTAGTTGTTCAGTTCCAGCCAGATGTTTCTGCGTATCTGGTCGAACTGTGTAAGGATAGACGGAATGTTTAAATCGGGGAATTGGTATTTTGCCACCAATATAGCACCACGCAGCAACTCAGGATTTTTAGAATTGCTCCATTCTAAAAACTCATCCTGCAAATCGTTGAAGTGTACCCTGTGTATAAGCGTTTCAATACGCTCCTGCAAGCCTTCATCTACAGTCGCCTCCCAGAGTTGCTCCAGATTGGGAATAATCTCCCTGCCAAAGCCCAGTAGTCTGTTGGCTACGGTATCGAAGACCTCATCATCAGGGTCATCAATCAATTGCAATAAAGCACGTATTTCCTTATTAGCCTGCATGCAAAAAACTGCCTCGTCTGTAAGACTTAAGTTACGTCAATTTTATGATTTTCCTTTCTTGCCCCTTGCCGTTTTTTTCGGTGGGTTTGCTTTCAGTTCTTCTATGATGGCTTTAACTTCCTCAATCGTCAGGTTGGCAGCAGTTTCCAATTTGTCTTTCGGAATCTTATAGTTGCGCAAGCCTTGTTTTATGTATGGGCCGTAAGGACCTTTGAGTATCTTGATTTTTTCTTTCTCGAAAATCTTGATGGTGCTTTCAGCTGCAGCTTTGCGTTTTTCTTCAATCAGCGGTGCTACTTCTTCCAGCTCTACCGTATAGGGGTCCATCTCTTTTTTCAGCGAATAGAATTTGCCATCGTGCTGTGCATACGGGCCAAAGCGACCTATGTTTACAACAACATCTACCCCTTCAAACAAGCCTAGTGTACGTGGCAGTTTAAAGAGTTCCATCGCTTCATCAAGCGTGATGGTTTCGATGCTTTGATTGGTACGCAGTTTTGCAAAGCGTGGCTTTTCCTCATCTTCTGTAGTACCTATCTGCACCATCGGGCCAAAACGGCCAAGGCGTGCAAATACAGGCTTACCTGTTACAGGATCAGGGCCAAGTTCGCGCTCACCTTTTGCACGGCCAGCATGCTCCATAGTATGTTCTACAGACTGGTGGAATGGTTGATAGAATGTCTCTATCATTTTGTTCCACTTTTCCCTGCCCTGTGCTATTTCGTCAAACTCCTGTTCAATTTTTGCAGTAAAGCTGTAGTCCATAATCTTGTCGAAATGTTCGCTCAGGAAGTCGGTTACAACCATACCCAAATCTGTAGGGAAAAGTTTGTTGCGTTCTGCACCTG
Source organism: Chitinophagales bacterium (assembly GCA_017303395.1). Lineage (GTDB taxonomy): Bacteria > Bacteroidota > Bacteroidia > Chitinophagales > Chitinophagaceae > Polluticoccus. Next base: position 71,995 of record JAFLBN010000014.1, on the reverse strand, counting down.
TATTTTCAGATTCTTTTCTTTCTGTTACTTCGTTGTTCTTCAGCGTCAGTATTTCAAAATCGCGCTTCACACCTTCTTTCTCACGTTTTTCTACATAACCACGCTGTTGCACCGTACTGATTGTTGGTGCGTATGTAGAAGGACGGCCAATACCCAACTCTTCCAGTTTCTTTACCAACGATGCCTCTGTATAGCGTGGGGCAGGACGTGTAAAACGTTCTGTAGCGCGCATTTCAGTAAGGTCTAGTGACTGGCCTGCTACTAGTGGTGGCAGCATGCCTTCATTTTCATCTTCATCATCGTCATCGTCCTTACCCTCTGTATATACTTTCAGGAAGCCGTCGAAACGAATAACCTCTCCCGTTGCAGTCAACGGGTCCGGTTGAGATGATACACTTATTTTAGCTATAGTTCGCTCCAGTTGTGCATCTGCCATTTGGCTTGCCATGGTACGTTTCCATATCAGGTCGTACAGGCGTTGTGTATCCGTATCGCCAACAGATGTGGTATTCATATCCGTCGGGCGGATGGCTTCGTGTGCTTCCTGTGCCGATTCGTTTTTGTTCTGGAATTTGCGTTGCTGATAATATTTATCTCCGTACTGCTGAAATACCGCACCACGAATATTGTCCTGTGCAGTTTCAGAAAGGTTTACAGAGTCTGTACGCATATAGGTGATATGACCATTCTCGTACAGCTTCTGTGCTATCAGCATTGTTTTAGAAACAGAATAACCAAGTTTGCGGCTGGCCTCCTGTTGTAGTGTAGATGTTGTAAAAGGTGCCGCAGGCGATTTTTTACCCGGCTTCACTTGCACATCATTAACCGCATAAGTTGCATTGATGCAACGTTGCAGGTATGTTTTGGCTGTAGCAGAACCTTTCATTTTATCTGGTCCTTCTGCCTTAAACGTTACCTTCTTATTATTAATATCAGGCGCTGTAAAGAAAGCCTCTACTTTAAAACTGCTCTCTGCTTTAAACTTGGTAATCTCACGCTCACGCTCTACTATCAGCCTAACCGCTACCGATTGTACACGGCCTGCAGACAGGTTGTTGCGCATGCTCATTTTGCGCCAAAGGATCGGAGATATTTCAAAACCAACAATGCGATCCAGCACGCGGCGTGCCTGTTGCGCATTTACCAGGTCCATATTTACGGTACGAGGTTTTTCTACCGCTTTCTTGATAGCAGGTTTAGTAATCTCGTGGAAAACGATACGTTTTGTAGTAAGAGGATCGAGGCCGAGTACTTCGCAAAGGTGCCATGAAATAGCTTCTCCTTCACGGTCCTCATCGGTAGCTAACCAAACCTCTTCAGATTTTTTTGCCAGTGATCTAAGTTCCTTTACCACTTTTTCCTTATCCTCAGAAACAATGTACTTGGGTTTGAAGCCATTATTAATGTCAATGCCCATATCCTCTTTTTCAAGGTCGCGGATATGACCATAACAGGACTTCACTTCGAAATCTTCACCCAGTATTTTCTCAATTGTTTTAGCCTTTGCCGGAGACTCAACTATCAGCAGGTTTTTCGCCATTCTCAGTTAATCATTTACGCTTGTTACAACAACAAAAACGCCGTTGCGGTTTTTTTCTGACGTGTGCAATAATAAACTATTGTTTTGTAAAAAAAGAAAAAGGGTAACGAAAACGTTACCCTCTTCCTATAATATTAAACTAATTAAATATTAGTGAGCTACTACGAAACGTTCAGTTTGACGCTGACCGTTAGCTTCTACAGTGTAGAAATAAACACCATTAGAAAGGTTAGCAGTAGAGAATGTTACTTCACCATTGCTTACAGAAGCAAGTGTTTTGCTCATTACAACCTGACCTACTGTGTTAGAAATAGATACAGTTGTGTTTGCAGCTTCGTTCAAACCGAAAGCAATGTTCAGTTCGTTGTTAGCTGGGTTTGGATAAGCTTTAGCACCTTTGATAACATTTACGTTATTAATGCTTGTAGCACCATCGATAGAAGCACAGTTAGCACAGTTTACGTGCAGACCCATATTGATGAATTCAAAGCTGAAAGCATTAGTATTAGCCAGTTCAAGAGATACAGCAGAAGAGTAGCCACCTTGTTGGCCATAGTGCATCAGGTAAGACATGCTGTGATCTTTGTATTGGTAGTAGAAATAAGGCATGATTGTGTTATCAGCACTTTCTGCAGCCAACGGCATAAAGTAGTGGTGTTTTTGCAGAGAGTCACCGTTTGCCCATGCTTCACCTGGTTTGAAAGCAACTGACATAGCTACACCAGAACCAGCAGGAACTGTCAATGTAGTAGGCAGTTTCAGTACATAGTTACGAACAGGGAAAGTACCATCTGTATTTTTAGGTTTACGCAGTGTATCAATCAAAGGAAGTTTCCAAGATACTGCACCTGCATTACCCAGACGCCTGTTCAGGCTATCTGTAGGTCCGAGCCTTTGAACTTTCAATACATTACCATTTGCAGTAACACCAGTATAGTTAACAACATCCGGATCTGTAGTAGATGTAATAGATGCGTCATTGTATGCTACCGGAGCAACAGACAGGAACAAAGTATCGATAGTTGATGCACCACCTGTAGGGCTCTGAATGTAAGAAGCCGGGAAGAAGATAGAGTCAACCTGATAAGAGTTCCAAGGCTGGATACGGATATCTGTACCTGGGAACAGTGTGCTACTGTTGAAACCGTCAGAATAGATTGGATCTATGAACGACGCAACTGACAACCAGTTTACAGGACCGTAACCTGTATTAAACCTTTGTTGCAAAGTAGAATCCCAACCGATGTAGAATACGAAGTCATTGTTTGACAGGATGTTACCCAGATAACCATCAGCGATGTCGTATGTAGAGTACCATTTGCTACCACCAGCACCTGTAGTTTTGTTAGCTGCACTTACTGCATTACGTTGCTTTACAAAATTTTTGTAGTCCGTATTACCCGGCCTCATTTTCGTGCCATTATCTCTGAATACCAGAGACTTAGTAGCCGACTCCTGTGCATTAGCACCAAATGCTATTGCACCTGCGCACATTAGTGATAATAATTTTCTCATTGCGTTGTTTTTTTAATAATTATAGAATTGTAAAAATAGCCTTTTTCATGAAATAATGAACCAAAAAATTTGCCAAAAACAAGTTTTAGGGGGCCAATGCAGAAATTAATACACTGGCGTGACAAAATATTACACTTCTTTTAGCGGTAAATAGGGTTTATTTTTGCGCAGTTAATAGAATTTATGCTTCCAGAATTTGACAATACAGAAATCGCGTTCAGGTATCGTTCCAACAAAGATTTAAAACAAGCTCATTTCCTGTTCTCTTCTATGGGTTCGCCGACAATAACCAGTTTGGGTATGTGGGCTACAAAATGGGCCATTTCATGGAATCTGCCTGTTAAAGGTCTGATTAAAAGCACCATCTACAAGCAGTTCTGCGGAGGTGAAACAATGGAAGAGGCGGCTGTAGTTGCCAATACCCTTGCTCAATACAAAGTGGGGGTAATAATGGACTATGGCGTAGAAGGCAAAGAAGGCGAGGAAGAATTTGACAAAGCTGTACCGGAATTCGTTAAAGCAGTTAAATACGCTGCTTCACAGAAAAATATTCCGTTTATCAGCCTGAAGGTAACTGGTTTTTCAAGGTTCTCACTTCTGGAAAAATTACATGCCGGCAGCACCTTGTCTGAAAGTGAAAAAGCTGAGTGGGACAGAGTATATAACCGTATCGACACCATCTGCAAAACAGCATTTGACAACAACATCATGGTGCTGATAGATGCTGAAGAAACATGGATACAAGGCCCCGTAAACGACCTTGCTAATGCCATGATGGAGAAATACAACAAAGCGAAAGGGCTCATCTTCAACACCTTCCAGATGTATGCACATGCTACACTGGCATACCTGAAAAAATCTTTTGAAGAATCGAGTGCCAAAGGCTACATACTGGGCGCTAAACTGGTACGTGGCGCCTACATGGAAAAAGAACGTGAGCGGGGCATGAAAATGGGCTACCCTTCGCCAATACAACCAGACAAGGCAAGCACAGACCGCGACTATGATGCGGGCGTTCTCTTTTGCCTCGAAAGGCTCGATAAAATTGCACTATTCATAGGTACGCACAATGAAAAAAGCTGCCTGCTTGCTGCTAAGTACATGGACGAGCACGGCATTGCACACAATACTGCCAAAGTATATTTCTCTCAACTCTACGGCATGAGCGATAATATATCTTTCAACCTAGCAGATGCAGGTTATAATGTTGCCAAGTACCTGCCATACGGGCCGGTAAAAGATGTTATCCCCTACCTGATGCGCCGCGCACAAGAAAACACATCAGTAGCAGGACAAACAGGGCGAGAATTATCGCTCATCAACAAAGAACTGAAACGCAGAAAACTATAAAAAGAAAAAGCCCCGAAATTTCGGGGCTTTTTTATGTCGTTATGTAATCTCTATTTTTCGATTACGTATACATCTTCATTGTCGCGCTTCATCAGGTATTGCTCTCGCGCATATTGCTCCAATCTTTGCGGATTGCCAATCATTTCTTCATGGTCTTTTTCCATACGGGCAATCTCGTTATTCAGGTAGGCAATATTGTCTTTAGTACTCTGCAACTCCTGCTTGCGCTGTTGCATAGACCTGAAATCATTCTGATCGAAAAAGAACATCCACACACCGAATGCAACTGCAGTGAGCACAAACTTGTTGGTGAAAATGCCTAATACCTTTTTCATTCGCTGGTCTTTTCTTAAATACTAAATTAACCTAATTAGCGCTTACAAACAATTACTTACCAAACTTCAATGCTTTGGTTGGGTAGTATGCTGTAGAACCCAATTCTTCTTCGATACGCAGCAGTTGGTTGTATTTAGCCATACGATCGCTACGAGAAGCAGAGCCTGTTTTAATCTGTCCGCAATTCAGTGCAACAGCCAGGTCAGCAATTGTGTAGTCTTCCGTTTCACCACTGCGGTGGCTCATGATGGTATTGTAACGAGCGTGCTGTGCCATTGTTACCGCTTCGATAGTTTCTGTAAGTGTACCTATCTGATTTACTTTTACCAGCAGGCCATTACCAACACCTTCTTTAATACCTCTTTCCAGACGGTTAACGTTTGTTACAAACAAATCGTCGCCTACCAGCTGTACTTTGTTGCCTATTGCATCAGACAGCATTTTCCAACCTTTCCAGTCGTCTTCTGCCATACCATCTTCAATGCTAACGATAGGATATTTCTTGCACCATTTAACCCAGTATTCCACTACTTCTTCGCTGCTCAGTTTAGCACCGCTGCTCTTGTGGAAAATATATTTTTTCGATTTCTCGTCATATAGTTCGCTGATAGCTGCATCCATTGCAATAGCAACTTGTTCGCCAGGTTTGAAGCCTGCTTTCTCAATTGCTTTCAGTACTGTTTCGATAGCTTCTTCATTGCTTTTAATTTCTGCAGGAGCAAAACCACCTTCGTCACCTACGTTTGTATTGAATTTTTTGTCCTTCAACACAGCCTTCAGGTGGTGGAATATTTCAACACCCCAACGCAGACCTTCGCTGAAGCTAGGTGCGCCTACAGGCATTACCATGAATTCCTGAAAATCGATTTTATTATCGGCATGCGCACCGCCGTTCAGGATGTTCATCATAGGCACAGGCAATGTTTTTGCATTAGCACCACCCACGTAGCGATACAGGCTGAGGCCTGTAGCTTGTGCAGCAGCTTTTGCAGATGCAAGGCTCACAGCAAGTATTGCGTTAGCACCCAGTTTTGCTTTGTTCGCAGTACCATCCAGGTCCAACATCGCCTGATCAAGACCGCGTTGGTCTGTTACATCCCAACCATACAGTTCTTCCGCAATCTTTTCGTTTACGTTATTTACTGCCTTCATTACGCTCTTACCGAGGTATTGTTTCTTGTTACCATCGCGCAGTTCTACAGCTTCGTGCTTGCCGGTGCTGGCACCAGACGGCACTGCTGCACGACCCATGTGGCCATCGCTTGTGTGTACATCAACTTCTACAGTAGGATTGCCACGGCTATCTAATACCTGGCGAGCAATAATGTTGGTAATAAAACTCATATAATTGATTTTGTTATTTCGGGTGCAAAGATAATCAGTGGCGGGCATTTGTCATGTTAAAAAAATAACGCAAGGCTAAAGCCCTGCGTTCGCTATAAAAATTCAGTCTATTATTAGTTGTTATACCCTCTACGGATGATACCACCTGCTATCACGTCATCACCCTCGTATATTACTGCAGACTGACCCGGTGCTATGCTATTTACTGCATGTTCAAACGATACACGAACGCCATCACCCTCGTTAAAGATGTGGCTTACAGAACCTGCATCTTTATAGCGTATCTTGGTTGTAGCCTCCATACCATCCTGTATGCTGTCATATTTTACCCAGTTCAGCCCGCTTACAAACATTTCAGACTGTTGCAGTTCATGGGCCTCACCCAGTACCACTGTATTTGTTTCAGGGAAGATTTGTGTTACAAACATCGGCCTGCCGAGTGCGATGTCCAGCCCCTTGCGCTGCCCTATGGTATAGAAAGGATAGCCTTTGTGTTTACCCACTACTTTACCATCCGATAGTACAAAATCGCCGCCAGCCACACGTTCTTCCAATCCTTCCACATTGCGCTTCAGGAAGCCGCGATAGTCATTGTCCGGCACAAAACATATCTCATAGCTTTCTGCTTTTTTAGAAAGCTCTTTATAACCCATATCGAAAGCCAGTTGGCGAACTTCTGTTTTCAGATAATCGCCCAGCGGGTAGATGCTACGGCTCAGGCAATCCTGCCCCAAGCCCCATAGCACATAACTCTGGTCTTTGGTCAAGTCTTTTGCTTTTGAGAGTACAAAACGGCTGTTCTCTTCACGCACTTTTACATAGTGGCCTGTAGCTATAAAATCACAATCCAACGCATTGGCACGCTTCAGCAATGCCGACCATTTGATGTGTGTATTACAAAGCACACAAGGATTAGGCGTGCGGCCTGCCAAATATTCATCAACAAAATTGTTGATAACGGAATCACCAAATTCTTCACGTATATCCAGTACATAGTGCGGGAAGCCGTGATCTACCGCTGCCTGCCTTGCGTCGTTGAAAGAATCAAGATTACAGCAGCCTGTCTCCTTTTTACCACCGCCAGACGATGCATAGTCCCATGTCTTCATGGTAATACCCACTACTTCATAACCCTGATTATGAAGCATCAATGCCGTAACGGTACTATCAATACCGCCGCTCATTGCCACCAATACTTTTCCGTTCCTGCTCATAGAGAAGCGCAAAGGTACAAATAAGCTGCCTTACAGACAGACTGTAGCCATAGATATTGCGTACCTGCTTATTATTTAAGCTGATAAGGGTTAATTTTGATGTACAGATGGAATACAACGTCAGTTTCCCCACGGGCACGGTACAGTACAGCTTTTCAGACATTGACGAGCTGGCAAAGAAAGCGCCTGCAGATAGCAGTATTATCATTACCGACAGCAATGTTGCCACATTGTATCAGCACATCATCGGCGATTATCGTACCATCATCATACCTGCGGGAGAGGAATATAAGACGGAAAATACCCTGCACAACATCGTAGAGCAACTACTGGAGTTTAAAGTACATAAGAAAACCACCATCGTGGGCTTTGGGGGTGGTGTGGTAACAGATATTGCAGGCTACGCGGCCAGCATCTATATGCGTGGTGTACCATTTGGCTTTGTGCCTACTACCCTGTTGGCTATGGTAGATGCCGCTATTGGTGGCAAAAACGGTGTCAACTTCGGGCTGCATAAAAACATGCTAGGCACCATCAGACAGCCATCTTTTATACTATACGACAGTCAACTGCTGAAGACATTGCCCGAAATTGAATGGAGCAATGGCTTTGCAGAAATAATAAAATACAGTTGCATTTTCGATGCATCGCTTTTCAACAGCCTTGGCAAACATGATATAGGCTACTACAGAGCCAATTCAAAATCGCTGGGTAAGCTGATTGAAAAATGCGTGGCGTGGAAGAATAAAACCGTGACTGAAGATGAGAAAGAAAACGGTGTACGCAAGCTGCTAAATTTCGGCCATACAGCAGGGCATGCTATTGAAACACTGTACAATCTGCCACACGGGCAGGCTGTATCGTTGGGCATGTTGATAGCCTGCATTATTGCAGAAAAAGAATGTGCGCTACCAACAGATGTTCGCACACAATTGACAAACATTCTGGAGCGTTACAAGCTGCCGACATCACTAAAGCTGCACACAGACCAGTTGATGGATATACTGGTGATGGACAAGAAACGCAGCAACAACAGTATAGACTATATACTGCTCAATAGCATTGGCAGTGCATTCATCAAACCATTGCCTTTTGACACCATAAAACAAGCGATAGAAGACTTTACAAATGCAGGCAATCATTAGTCCGGGCAAGCCTTCGGGTATCATTACCCCACCTGCATCAAAAAGCCTGATGCAGCGAGCTTGTGCGGCCGCACTGCTACACACCGGCAAAACAATTATCAATAACCCCGGCATATCTAATGATGATAAAGCGGCACTGAATATCATTCAGCAATTGGGTGCACATGTAAGGCATAGCAAAGATTATATTGAGATAACATCGCACGGCATCAACCCGATAAGTGATAGTGTCAACTGTCATGAAAGTGGTTTATCTGCCAGATTATTTATACCTATTGCTGCCTTGTATCATCAGCAATTAACCATAACAGGAGAAGGCAGTTTGCTATCTCGCCCGATGGATGTTTTCGGAGAAATATTCCCTTCATTGGGCGTCAGCATACAGCGTAATAATAATCTGCTGCCTGCCACTATAAAAGGCCCGTTACGCCCGCAGAACATATCAATAGACGGTTCACTTAGTTCGCAGTTTCTTACAGGGTTGTTATTCGCTTATGCATTTGCTGCAAAAGAAGTTGTCACCATAACAGTAAGCAATCTTAACAGCAAACCATACATTGACCTTACATTGGATGTGCTGTGCAAATTCGGAAAGAACATTACTAACGATAATTACAAAACCTTTACCATACACCCGCAACCTGCATTGCACGACGATGTGGAGATAACAATAGAAGCCGATTGGAGTGCTGCAAGCAATTTTGTAGTGGCAAATGCTATTGCAGGAAGCATAGACATTGAGCAGTTGAATGCTTCATCATTACAGGCAGACAGCGCGATCCTACAGATTGTAAACAACGAAAGAACAGCATTCAATTTTGATGCAACACACTGCCCCGATTTAATACCTATACTTGCGGTTTATGCAGGTACATGCGATGGCACAAGTACTATCAGTGGCATCAACAGATTGATACATAAAGAAAGCAACCGCATAATAAGCACCACCACATTATTAGATAAGCTCGGTGTTGAATTTGAGCTGGGAGATAATACAATTAAGATAACAGGAGTACAACAATTTAAAAGCTGTATTGTAGATAGCTATAACGACCACCGCATAGCCATGGCAGCAGCAATAGCGGCTTTGCATGCAGATGGAGATATAAAAATCAACAGGGCTGAAGCAGTTGCGAAGTCGTACCCAGACTTCTTTAAAGACTTGGCTGCATTGGGTGTAAAATGTAATTTGAACTATGAATAGTTTCGGGCGAATATTTCGTGTACATATTTTCGGAGAATCTCACGGGCCTGCGGTTGGTGTTACCATCGATGGTTGCCCTGCAGGCATTCCACTTTCTGCCGAAGATTTTGAAAAAGATATAGAACGCCGCAAAGCAGGCGCCGCAGGCACTACACCGCGCAAAGAAGATGACACACCTGAAATACTGAGTGGTGTTTTCAATAACATAACTACTGGTGCGCCAATCACTATCATATTTCGTAATAACAATACACGTTCTACAGACTACGAAGCACTACGCGCTACTCCACGTCCGGGGCACGCAGATTTTGTGCTACACAAAAAATTTGACGGCTATAACGATTATCGTGGTGGCGGGCATTCATCCGGCAGGCTGACTGTATGCCTTGTTGCAGCAGGTGTTGTTGCCAAGAAGGTATTAAATGGAATAGCTATCAACGCAACACTGGTAGAAGCAGGCGGGAACACTGACATAGAAGCTGCCATACAAAAAGCAATAGAAGAGCAGGATAGTATAGGTGGAATTGTTAGCTGCAGTGTAAAAGGCCTGCCTGTAGGGCTCGGAGAGCCATTCTTTGATTCTGCAGAATCATTGATAAGCCATATAGCTTTTTCAATACCAGCCATCAAGGGTATTGAGTTTGGCAGTGGCTTTAGTGCAGCAAAAATGAAAGGCAGTGAGCACAACGATGCTTTTACGGACGCAGACGGAACAACAAAGACTAATAACGCTGGTGGTATAAATGGCGGCATTACCAATGGTAATGAACATACCTTTCGCATAGCTGTAAAGCCCACCAGCAGCACGCCCAAAGAACAACAAACATGGAATAATAAAACACAGCAGGTAGAAGCATTTGTCGTAAAAGGTAGGCACGATCTGTGCATTGCCTTGCGCGTACCTGTAGTGGCAGAAGCAGCTGCTGCAATAGCACTGGCAGATATGCTACTGTTAAATAAGTAGAATATAAAATGGATGAAAAACAAAAGCCTCGCTATAGCGAGGCTTTTAATATTGTATTATCTGTATAGATATTATTTAGACCAAATTGAAGGCTCGCCTGAATTAACACCAAAATCGTTAACCATGTTGTTAGACAAATCCTTGATTGTGTAACGAACAGTCAGCTGGCCATGTTTTGCATAGTAAGCATCATATTTCAATACACCTTTACCCTGAATTTCATATCCACCAATAATTTGCTGAGGGATAGTGATTTCATCACCATTAATACGAATATTAACAGGCTGAGTGATATTGTTATTGAAACCGTTAATTACCATTTTAGTCATATCAGCACCGTAGTCTATACTTATCTGATACTGAGTAGTTTCTGTATACGTACCTTTTTCAAATACGTTCCATACACCTTTATATTTTTCCCTTGTTACAATCTCGCACTGTGTGCCTTCATATCCTGCTGCGCAGATACAAGCACCGTCCTTACATACACCACCATATGCACAAACAATAGCTTTACATTTATCGCTATTACAAGATGAATATGTTACAGTTACGAATGCTGCAATTGCAAAAAATGCTGAAATAGCAATAGTCTTTAAACGGGCTTTCATTAGCTCATCAATTTTATCGAAGCTTAAAGATAAAGGAAACAATTTTAAAATGCAACAGCTTGTTAAATTTCTATGACATTGCCTCTTGTATATTAGCCAAAGGTTACAAAACAAGCATTTAAATATTAGTAATACTATCTTTCCACCTCTGCCTTGTAGGCTTTTATACCCCTGAAAATAGCCAATGCAATTTCATATTGCCCACGTTCAGAGTTCATATACACTTCCTCATCGGGGTTATTGATATAACCACACTCTACTAGTACACCCGGCATTGCGCTGCCTGCCAATACTTCCAATCCTTTTTGCATAACACCACGGCTGCTCCTTCCCTGATTTTCAAACTGCTCCTGCACTTTGGTACCCAATAATACACTGCGGCTCAAAAAGGCTTTCGCATATTGTGCTACAATAATATCTGTCATTGGATCACTTTCATCCAGCATACCAGGTTCTTCAGCAACAGTTTCACTGTATTCACCTATTGCGCTTTCTTTCTGCGAATTGCGGTGCAAACCCAAGACATAGCTTTCAGTACCTGTAGCCGTTGTTACATTATTGTAAGTAACCTTATAAATAGGTTGCTTCATTTTCTTTTTGCCCTTTTTCACTGTTTTATAGCCTACCAACTCACGGTATTTCTTCATTGCAGATGAGTTGATGTGTACAGATATGAATACATCCCCTTTAGACTCATTGGCTATTCTATGCCTTTCGGGCAGCGTCGGATATTCGTCTGTAGTACGGGTGTATATCACCTGTACTCCTTTCATACTGTCATTTATCATTCTGCCAAGACGCTTAACGATAGCCAACGTCAGTTCTTTTTCCAGGGAAAACTGGCCTTTTGCACCGGCATCCTTGCCACCGTGACCGGCATCCAGCACAATTTTTGTTATCTTATTAGCGTTAGCTGCTACAATATTGGGTATGAGACCTATTAATAGTATAAATGATAATAATCTGATGCGCATGATTTACCTGCTTGCAATTGGGTTAAATATACAAATTCATAGACGTACCGAAGCAATTACCTATTTTTGCGTCCGTTCATGAGCCTGCGTGGTAAAATTATCTCAAATTTCCCAAGCTGCCACCGTTTTAGTCTTATAACGGTTGTAATTTTTATGCTTGTATTAACAAACATAAAATATGCGTATGCTCAGCAAGTACCTGATACCGCAATCAATCTGAAAGCCGATACCATAAAAGTGGACAGCGTTCTTGCAAAAGACAGCCTTACTTCAAAAAAAGATTCAGTAGCTAAAAACAATCTGGAAGAACGTCTTGGCATCAAAATATCTCCTGACGCACTACCCAATGTGGTAACAGCCGAAGCATCTGACTCCGCAGTACTGAACATGAGCGAAAACATGTTTGAACTATATGGCAGCGCCAAAGTAGGCTTTGAGGATATGAAACTGAGCGCCCACAAAGTATCTTATCAGCAGTCAAAAAACATAGTGATAGCTGCACTGTCTGAAGATAGTGCCATTGCAGCTAAAGGGAAACCAGAGTTTACACAAGGGCAGGAGAAATTTACTTACGACTCGCTGCAATATAACTTCAAAAGCAAACGCGCCATCGTTCGCAATGCGCATTCCCAATATGGCGAAGGCTTTGTGATAAGTGAGCAGGTAAAACGCAACCCTGACCAAAGTATATATGGACTGCACAGTGTATACACTACCTGTGCGCTGGATGAACCGCACTTTGGCATCTATGCTCAAAAAATAAAACTAATACCTAACCGAATTGTGGCATCTGGGCCAGCCAACATCAGGATAGAAAAAATACCTACACCACTGTTTTTGCCTTTCGGATTGTTTCCAATTACTCAGGGACAGCGCTCAGGCTTTAAAATACCTACTTATACCATAGACGAACAAAGAGGATTAGGCCTACTAAATGGCGGCTACTATTTCAGCATCAGCGACAAAGTTGATTTGTTGGCTGAGGCCAATTTCTTCACAAGAGGTAGTTGGGCTTCTAACCTTTTCAGCCAATATGCCAATAGATATAGGTATAATGGTGCTTTATCATTCAGATATGCTTACAATAAATATGGTGAGACCTATGAAAGCAATTCAAAAATTGTAAAGGATTTCAATATACAATGGCTTCATCAGTCAGATGCCAAGTCTCGCCCGGGTGTTAGCTTCAGTGCCAAAGTAGATGCAGGTACATCTACCTACAACGCCAATAATAGTTTTGTTGCTAATCAGATATTGCAGAACCAATACCAATCGAACATTACCTATACCAAACGTTGGCAAAACAAGCCAATATCATTAACCGTAGGTGCCAACCACTCTCAAAACACACAGTCAAGGCTTGTAAACGTAACCTTACCTTCTGTAAGCTTTTTCGTAAACGGTTTCAATCCATTCCAAAGCAAAAAGCGTGTAGGCGAACGATGGTATGATAAAATTACCGTTCAGTACACTTTTGATGCCAGAAACAAAATGCAGTTTTACGATACTTCGTTCAGCTTCAGTAAGCTTTCATTCGACCAAATGATAAATGGCGCACAGCACAGCGTACCTATCAGTGCATCATACAACATACTGCGCTTTGTAAAAATGACCATGAAAGCCAACTACAAAGAGTATTGGATGACGCGCCGTATGTATAAATATTATGACATCGCCAATGCAAGGTTGGATACTAATACTTACAGAAATTTCTACACTGCCAGAGATTTTGATGCAAGCATTAGTTTCTATACACAGATATTTGGTATGAAGATGTTTAAGAAAGGTAGTAAGATAGCGGGTATCAGACATGTAATATCACCTGATGTAAGCCTCGGCTATGTTCCTGACTATGCTGCTGCTCCTTTCTATTATGGATACCGTACAAGGCTCGATGCAACAGGCGCACCTACCTACCAATCAGCATACGAAGGCAATGAATTTATACCAGGTCTCAATCAGTTTGGAAATATGCGGAGTGCTGTCGGCTTTGGTCTTGACAACAACCTGCAGGTAAAAGTACGAAGCGGCAAAGATACATCGGGCTTTAAGAATATCAGGCTGATAGATAATTTTCGTATCAATAGTAGCTACAATCTTGCGGCCGACTCTTTCAACTGGAGCAACTTCAATATGAGTTTCACTACAATGCTTTTCAATGTAGTAAACATGAATGCCAATGCCAGCTTCGACCCTTATGCATTTGACTATCAGAACGGACGCAGAAGCAGAGATTTGCAATGGAACGGACACGGCGGACTGGTACGTTTTCAGAATGCAAACGTGGGTCTTAGCGCAAGCCTGAACGGGAAGAAAAAAGAAAACAGAGCTACCTCTGGCTCTGATGAATACAGGCGACTGATGATGTATGGCAGGTATGATGATTATGTAGACTTCAACATTCCGTTTAACATGACTGTTGCATATTCATTGAGCCTGACCAAACAATATTCTGCATTTTCAAAAAGAGATACAATGGTTGTATCTCAACACTATATGGAGCTGAATACAGATGTAAACATTACGTCTCGCTGGAAGGTGGGCGTGAATACAGGCTTTAGTCTGATAACTAATGAATTGCAACTTACATCTATAAACATATACCGCGACATGCACTGTTGGGAGTTACGTATGAGTACTGTACCATTTGGCCCACGCAAAAACTATTTCTTTACACTACAGGTAAAAGCTTCTGTACTTCAAGACTTAAAACTTGTAAGAAGAAAGGACTATACCGAATCTATATCTCGGTAGTATCTGATATTACTTTGTTGACGATTTTCAACCACACATCTGCACCGGCATTGCTCCAGTGTGTATCCCCTTTCCAAAACATACCATCAGGTTTTTGCATGAAAGGTGTGTACACATCAATAGCCTTCATCTTCAGCGCCTTGTGATTTTGTATGCGCGGTATCAGCATATTATACCCTTCAGGCTGATAGATAGTGACTGCATTAGGAATTATTGAAAGATATATTTCATCAAATCCCGCAGCTTTATATCTATTATTCAAATCATTGAACACCTCAACAAGTTTATCGATTTCATTCTGAGATACAGGTGTGGCATACCCTTCTTTCAGCTTATCAGATGTAGTTTCCTTTAAAAATATCCTGTCTCCTTTATCAGCAACAACTACATTACCAGATGCCCTGTTGAAAGCTTTGTACGTCATTAATGCTTTAAGTTTTCTTACAGGGCTGATTAAGTTATAGTTGAACAAATTGTATTCAATGTTCTGATTAATATTATCGTTAAAAAAAGCAGTCATGTCTGGCATTGTAATTCCTGCTTGTACTATGCCAATATCTTGATGCGCTATCAGTGCAAATTCCGTTTTGACTACTTTCCGTTTTACTTCATTGGCCATTCTGTTATTAGCAAAATAATTTCTTATTATTCTTTCAGTGCTTTCAATTATTAGTACATTTTTCTTAGTACTATCTATTTCATAGTCCAATGAACCGAAAAAGCGTCTGCCATATTGATACCTGTCTGCACAAAAATCTGTATCGCGAAAATGCATGGTATAGCTATCGCCCCACAACACAAGGTTTACTGCCTTCCCGTTATCACAATTGCGCGGTGCAAATACTCTTTGTCGGGGTTTGTGAAAGTCTTTTACGTAATATAGATAAGACATACCCACCAGATCGCCCTCGTATGCAAAATGTGAGCCCCACCATTCATCATGGTCGTTGCGTGCATCAGATATTTTTTGCATCATATCTTTCGAGGTGGACAGATACAAGACTGCCAACCCAAAAACTATCAAGCAATATGTCAATACCTTTTTCAACATCTTCTAAAACTGAAAATAGATAAACTGGTTTTCGCTGAATACACCAAATACATAACACAGTGCCAACATAGCCGCTGTATAAGCATAAAACTTTTTGTCGTTCTCTATTCTATACCCTTGCACACGAAATTCTTTTACCATCATTACCACTATCAGCAATACCGAAAACAAAAGCTCTACAATATTCAAACCCAATGCTGAGTCTCCGCTCTGCAAGCGTAGAATGTTCCCTATGTACACCAGTGCCTGATTGATATTACTTGCACGAAAGAATATCCACAGGATGGTTACTGCAATAAACGTAACAATGGCTTTCAGTGTATTTGCAGCAAGCGATTTTTGTTTTTCTCCACTACCCGGAAAAACTGTAACCAATAAGCCATGCAGGCCACCCCACATTACAAACGTCCAGTTGGCACCATGCCACAAACCACTCAGCAGGAAAACGATGAATACATTTATACGCCTGCGCAGCTCACCCTTTCTATTACCGCCAAGCGGTATATAAACATAATCTCTGAACCAACCAGAGAGCGACATGTGCCAGCGTTTCCAGAAAGTAGTAATGTTGGACGAAGTATATGGCTGCGAGAAATTCTCCATCAACTTTATATTCATCACCCTGGCTGCGCCAATGCCAATATCGCAATAGCCAGAGAAATCGCAATATATCTGGAAGGAATAGAATATCGCGCCAATTGCCAATACGTACCAAGAGGAGGATGTATGATTATCAAAAGCATAATCTACCACCATTGCCAGCCTGTCTGCAATCACTACTTTTTTAAAGAAGCCCCACAGCATTCTTACTAACCCTTCTTTTATATGCTCCCAATTATATGGCCTGTACTCGTGTAGCTGTGGCAGTATATTCTGTGGACGCTCAATAGGACCGGCTACCAACTGTGGGTAAAACATAACGTACAGTGCGTAGGTTGCAAAATTGCGCTCCGCTTGCTGATTGCCCCTGTATACCTCTATGGTATAGCTCATAGCCTGAAACGTATGGAATGACAAGCCTACAGGCAGTATTATCTTCATCAGGCTGAACTGCTTATCTACACTTGCCATGTGCAGCAGGTCGTTCAGGTTTTCTGCCAGAAAATTGAAGTACTTGTAGTATGCCAATATGCCGATATTGGCAATCAGGCTCATAATAAGCCATAGCCTTCTGCCTTTACCCTGTGTTCTTTCAATTAATATACCCGCTATATAGTCTATGACGATTGTAGCCCCAAGTATCAGGATGTATTTGGGCACAAAAGACATGTAAAAGTAGCAGCTGGCTATCAGCAGCAGCAAATTGCGGCTTTTTTGTGTTTTCAGGGTGTAGAACCATAGGGTAACAACCATGAAAAAAACCAGAAACTGTAAGGAATTGAACAACATATGCCCGTCTGTACTGCTTTGTGCCTGATGTATCTGACCGTAAAAAAAGATAAAATAAACTATATCTGCTTACTCTGACGGGTAAATTATACTTTTGCCCATCATTTGATTATTTTTGTACCGCGTTATTGCTAATAAATTATAATTAACATACATATATGGCAGTTGTTGATTTGGTAATGCCTAAGATGGGTGAAAGTATCATGGAAGCTACCGTGCTGAAATGGCACAAAAAGCCTGGTGATACCGTGAGAATGGATGAAACAATTCTGGAAATAGCTACAGACAAAGTAGACAGTGAAGTACCATCTACTGCTGCCGGTACTATCACCGAGATATTATTTAAAGAAAACGACGTAGTACCTGTAGGTACTGTAATAGCACGTATAGATACTGCCGGCGGTAGTGTTGCAGCACCTGCTCCACAACCTGCTGTAGCAGCGCCGGCACCGGCGCCTGTAGCTGCTGCACCTGCTCCACAACCTGCTCCTGTTGCTGCACCAAGTGCAGCGCCTGTTGTTAGCAATGGCGATGGTGGTGCACGTTTCTACTCTCCGCTGGTACTGAACATTGCATCTAAAGAAGGCATCGGTATGGCTGAACTGGAAGCTATTCCGGGTACAGGCAACGAGGGTCGTGTTACCAAAAAAGATATCCTAAACTATCTGGCCAACAGAGGCAATGGTGCTCCTGCACCAGTTGCTGCTCCTGTAGCGCAAGCGGCAGCGCCTGCTCCGCAGCCGGCACCGGTTGCTGCAGCTCCGGCACCAGCAGCACAAGCTGCACCGGCTCCTGCTGCCAATTACGGCAACAATGTAGAGATTATAGAAATGGACCGTATGCGCAAGCTGATTGCAGACCACATGGTTCGCAGCAAGGCTACGTCTCCGCACGTTACCAGCTTTACAGAGTGCGATGTTACCAACATCGTTAACTGGCGCAATAAGGTTAAAAACTCTTTCGAGAAGAAATATGGTGAGAAAATCACGTTCACACCAATCTTCATTGAGGCTATCGTGAATTGTATTCGCAAATACCCGATGATAAACAGCAGTGTTGATGGCGATAAAATCATCGTTAAGAAAGACATCAACATTGGTATGGCGACAGCATTGCCAAGCGGCAACCTGATAGTACCTGTTATCAAAAACTCTGACACTAAAAACCTGCTGGGCATCACTAAAGATGTAAACGGAATGGCTAACGCAGCTCGTAACAACAAGCTGAAAGCTGACGATACACAAGGTGGTACTTTCACGCTGACAAACGTTGGTACTTTCGGTAGCCTGATGGGTACGCCAATCATTAACCAACCACAGGTAGCTATCCTGGCAGTTGGTAGCATCAAGAAACGCCCTATGGTTCTGGAAACAGAAAACGGCGATGTGATTGCTATCCGCCACATGATGTACTTGTCGCTGAGCTACGATCACCGTATCGTTGATGGTTCTCTGGGTGCAAGCTTCCTGACTGCAGTTGCTAACGAACTGGAAGCATTCGATCCAAACAGGGAAGTGTAATAAGAATACAATCAACTTGAAATAATAAAAGCCGCTGTTACAGCGGCTTTTTATGTTTATATCATTATTTACAATTACACTTCATTCTCATATACCCTTTTCACCCTTTGCGATATACCAGTCATCATTTCGTACGGTATAGTATCTGCCCATTCAGATAGTTGTGTTAATGGCAATTGCGGGCCGAATACTACCACTTCGTCACCTTCTTTAGCTTCTGGTATATCCGACACATCAATCATACACATATCCATACACACCACACCTACCAGTTTAGCCGGTTTGCCATTTACCAATACATGTGCTTTACCATTACCCAACGCACGCGGATAGCCATCAGCATAGCCAATACTGATTGTAGCTATGCGAGTCTCCTTATCTATGTGCCCTTTGCGGCCATAGCCAACCGTTTCACCGGCTGGTATGGTTTTTATCTGGGCTATCGTCGTCTTCAATGTGCTGATTTGCTTAAGTTCTTTTTGCAAGAGCTTGCTGCCATCTATTCCATACAACCCAACTCCAAGCCTCACCATATCATAATGCAATTCGGGGTGCCTTGCTATGGCAGCTGAGTTGCAGATATGTCTTAGTGGTTTATTTGGCAGTCGCATCAAAAGTGCATGACTCATTTGTTCGAACTGCTCACGCTGGTGCTCTGTAAACGAATCAAGCGTAGGATCTTCGCTGGCTGCCAGATGGCTGAATACACTTGCCACCTGTATGTGCGGGTTGTTATCGCAGTGCTCCATCAGTGCTTCCAGTTCATGTGGCATAAAGCCCAGGCGATGCATACCCGTATCCAGCTTGATGTGCACAGGATAGTTCTTTACCTGCAGTGTTTGCGCAATGCTGGTAAACAATTCTAACGAGCGCACATTGTATATTTCAGGCTCCAGCTTCCATGCTATCATTCTATCGAACGATGATGCATCAGGACTCATCACCATGATAGGCATGGTAATACCTGCCCTGCGCAGTATGATACCTTCATCTGTATATGCAACAGACAGATAGTCTACACCTGAGTACTGTAAGAGGTGTGCTATTTCATAACTACCGCTACCATAAGAAAAGGCTTTCACCATCGCCATCACTTTTACACCCGGCTTCAGTTTACTTCTGAAAACATTCAGGTTGTGTGTAAGGGATGAAAGATTGATAGACAGTACGGTTTGATGCACTTGTTGCTCCAGCAACATATCTATCTTCTCGAAAGCAAATGCACGAGCACCTTTCAGCAGTATAGCTTCGTTATCAAAAGTTATCAGGTGGAACTTCTTCAGGAATTCATCTGTCGATTTGAAGAAGATGCTACGCAGCTTTTTATATTTCCTGAATATGCCTTTGTGTTTGTACAATGCGGGGCCAATACCTATGAATCGTTGAATATTCATACGGCTGATAAGCTCTGCCACTTCTTCATACAATTCTGTATCGGGCCTTGCAATCTGCAGCAGGTCTGATAATATGACTGTGCGTTGTTGATGTTGCTTCTGTTGCTCCAGATAATCGAGCGCTATCATCAGCGATGTCATATCCGAATTGTACGTATCGTTGATAATGGTACAATCGTTGATGCCATGCCTCAGTTCGAGACGCATAGACACAGGCTGCAATCGTTGCATGCGCTCTGCAATCACTTCCTGCTTTATACCCATTAACAGCAATACAGACCAGCAGTGTATAGCATTCTCTACAGATGCCGCATCGTGGAATGGTATTGCTATAGAGAGTGTTTCGCTTTTATAAACCGCAGTAATATTAGTCTTACCCGAGTCTGTTTTTACTTCCTGTATGTACAGGTCAGCATCTTCATTCTTCTGCGACCATGTAAATAACCGTAGTGGGTTCTCTCCCCCATGATTGCGCACGTTCGACTTATAATGAACAACCAACTCGTTCAATTCAGGATAGTCTATGCAATAGACAAGTTCCCTTACATTTCTAAACAAGCCCAGCTTTTCATTTATCTTCTGTCTGTTATTCAGAAAGCCCTCACTATGTGCCTCGCCTATATTGGTAAATACACCTATCGTAGGTTGAATTATTTTTTCCAGCCTTTGCATTTCATCGGGCTGAGAAATACCTGCCTCAAATATAGCAAGCTGTTGTTCCGGTTCCAGCAGCCATACAGACAAGGGAACACCTATTTGCGAATTGTAGCTCTTAGGACTACGCACTGTATTATAACTCTCCTCCAGCAACTGATACAACCATTCTTTAACGATGGTCTTACCATTACTGCCGGTAATGCCTATTACGGGTATATCAAACTGTTTTCTATATCCCGCTGCTATCTGCTGCAATGCATGCAGTGTATCATTCACTTTTATAAATGACGATGCAGGATATTGCTGTACATTCACATCTTCGCTAACCAGAAAATTGCGGATACCTTTTTCATAACCCTGTTGTATAAAACTATGTCCGTCCCTACGGCTAGTCTTCAGTGCTATAAACAATGCTCTTTCCGGCTCTGCTACCTTTCTTGTATCTATTACCAATTCTTCTACATGCACACTGCTTTCTTGCAACAGCCATGTACCATTACACCATTTTTTCAGTTGTTCTGCATCCGGCCTTTTCATCTTCTTATTTCTTGGCAACTAAATTATGTAATAAGAAAGAAAAATCCGGGTTATTTCCCGGATCCTCCAACTCTGTAAACATTTCCTCCACCTTTAGGAATTTCTATTGTTTCCCTTGCGCCGGTAGTATCATCTGCTTCGTAAAACTCATACGCCTTACGGAATATCTTATCAAACGTAAATCGCTGAATGATTACTGTGTCTTTGAAGTTATTTATTACAGCATAAAACCTATCAGCATCAAACCTATTATCTATACCAGGAAATGGTGTCAGCATATTTTTACTACGCTTATTCAAAGGCATCCAGTATACATCAGCATGTGCGGTTTTACCATTTATGGCAGTAACATCTATACCACAATATTTAGGTACTGATTTCAGTATCGAATCCATATGCAATGCACCGTTAATGTAGCCTTCGCTATATACCTTGGCAAAGAAACGGCTGTAAACACCTGCCCTTCTCTTATTCAATGGCCTTCCCGTCATTAGCGCTTTGTCTACATCAACTTCAATATTGTCTGCTGCCAAACGCCTTAGTGTAAAGCTGTTCAGCGGTTCTTCACTATATGTTACTGAAACAGACTTCAGTTCAGACTCCGGCACATCAAATACGGTACGATCTCTCCAGTCCTCAAGTGCTGTACTATACCTGCCAGCCAAATAGCCTTCAAAACCTGGTATTTGTACTACATAAGGTATCTCGCTACCCTCCATCAACATATAACTACCTGCATTTTTATTAGCTTCTCCTACTACATAAAACACAGTTATTTTGTCTCCACTCTTATCATACAATTCAACCTTCACCGCTTCACCTGCCATCATTTTAATGATGTTGTCATATGCGTTCTGTGGTACAGGGTATTGTGCAACTTGCCTCTTTACAGTAGAGAGTAATACGTTTACCGGTGCCTGCATTGCCGGGTATTGATTATTCAGCACCCAACCACCGTCTTTTCGTTCCAGCAGTATTTGTTTTCCCTTTTTATCTGCCAGAAATATTTTATAAACAGAAGCGGTATCATCTACACGAAAACCTGTTTCACTTTTTGAAAAAGCATCCTTATCTCTGAATACAAAATACCATACACCGGCACCCAAAGCTATCAGTATCAGCAGGTAAATCAACGTCTTCTTCATCGCTATCTATTAATTATTTATACTTCTTCGTTGTCTATTTTTTTTCATATCTGCGCTTGCGGAAGAATATGAATGCAGATGCAAACATCAATACCAACACAATAGGTAAAGCAATATTTACTAACCTCCATTTCAATTTCTCTTCTTTTACCCTGCCACTGTCAAGCAATCTCAGTTTCAGGTCTTTCGCCCTTGCTTCAAGCAATCCGCCATCATCTGTCAGATACTCCATACAGTTGAGTGCAAACTCTTTGTTGGCAAACCTCGTTTTTGTAAACCTCCAATAGCCCATTTCCATGGGTCCTTCAGTTTGCGAAAAATCATTTTCCATCATCTCACCATCACTTATCACTATCATCTTTGTAGACACATCTGCTACAGATTTATAAGGACGTTTCAGTGAGTCTTCCAATATCTTCAGGAAACCGGGTGCCAGTCTGTTGCGGAAGAGAGAATTAAATTTACCCTCTAACAATACTGCCGCAGTTCTGTCCGGTTTTTTAAACATATCGGGGGTCATCTGGTAGCGCAACATACTCAGGCTCACCCTTACAGGAAAAGCTTCTGTACGACTGTATTTAGATGATTGTAATAAAATGGTTTTCTTGATATCCGGTGTGTTGATGGTATCAATACTGCTTACAAACCTGCCAAACACCGCGCTGATATTTTTAACAATAGGATGTTGTGAACTTGGCGAGAAAACCGGATAGAATATCCACGGCCTGAGCTGCATTTGAGGCTCTCCTTTCTGTACACTTACCAGTATTGGCAATGGCAGGCATTGTTGCAAATCTTCAATAAGATCCATGTTAATGCGCACACCATATTTAAACAGCATATCATCCAACTCCAGCCCATAATCCATTGTCATGAATTGCTCAGACTTCTGCAGGCTATCCATAGGTGTATGCAGCTGGTCTATTGCCCAAAGGATACGCCCGCCTTCCATCACATACTGATCTATTTTAAATTTCTCCCTGTCATCCACTGGTTGTGTTGGCCTGTTTATAATAATAGCTTTGTAGCTGCTAGGAATGAATGGATTTACGGTTAAATCGAAGGTATCAACATCATACAATTCAGATAGCGTTCCTAAAAAATCGTATGTAGTTAATCCCAAAGCCTCACCATGCCCCACTATATAAGCTATAGACTCTTTGTCTGGTTTTGTAAGTCTGTTTATTGCACTGGATAGTTTGTATTCAAGCAGGTTTTCAGAATTATTAAGATTTTCCCAAGGGTCAACCCATTTACTATTTTCCAACAGGCTTACAGAAGTCTCCTTACCATGATACTGTACCAATGCATATGGGAATACCCATTTCTCTATATAGCCTTCTTCTTCATTGCTCTGAAGGTTTATGGCATATATTCCTTTTGCTGCCAGTTCTTTTGAAACTGCAACTTTTTCTTCTTCTGTTTTTCCTTCGTAAGGATCTGTAAAACGAAAAACTATATTACCACCTGCAACGCCTCTGAATGATTCCAACCTTTCGCGTGTAGCATCAGACAGGCGTTGAAAACCTGCAGGAAATTGACCTTTCAGATATACCGTTACAACTGCCACATCGTCCATGTTCTTCAGCAGTTTTACAGTAGGTGCAGAAAGTGTGAACCGTTTTTCTTTTGTAAGGTCGAGACCCGTATGATAACGTGCTGCCAGTATGTTGATACCTACTAATATGGCAGCCAGCATCAGCATGCGTAATACAGCCTGCCTCATTTGCGATTTTCTTTTGCTTGAATTCTTTGTTGCCATAAAGCGTATTAATCCTGTTTAGCCGTATCCCAAGTGCGGCTGTTGAGCGATAAACGTGTAAGTGATATAAACAATACTACTACAGATACGAAGTAGATAACATCGCGCGTGTCAATAAAACCACGGCTGATGGAGTTGTAATGAAATGACATACCCACCATACCCAGATAATAATCCAACCCGTTAACAAAAGCAGGTACTTTACTTAATGCTTCAAAACCGCTATACAGCAGGTAGCAAGAAAATAAAGCAATCAAAAAGCCAACTATCTGGTTATTGGCCAATGAAGAACTGAATATACCTATGGCAGTGAAACCTGCCACCAGAAACAACAAACCGATATACGAACCTATGATACCACCAGTATCTATTGAATTACCCTCGTGAGACAAATTGCTGATTGTAAACACATATAACAATGTAGGCAGCAATGCAAACACTACAAGTAAAAGCGACGCAAAATATTTACCCAGAATAATGTCTGTATCCTTCAGTGGCTTTGTTTGCAACCACTCAATTGTCCCCCCCCTGAATTCATCTGCAAACGAGCGCATTGTTACCGCGGGTATCAACAGCATTAAAAACCATGGAGCCAGCTCGAAAAAACTATCGAGTGTTGCATACCCTCCCGGGCGCAATATTGAATACTGAGGCAATACCCAGATAAAAAGGCCACAAGCTATCAGGAAAACCAGTATAGCTATATACCCTACAATAGAACTGAAAAAAGAATTGATTTCTTTTATAAAAATACTACGCATATGTGCATACCCCCTTTGTGTAAAGGATGGCAAATATAACAAAACGCACGGGCTTTATCAGTCATCATAATGTGTTAAAACCTGCACGAATAGTATTTTTAATCATATTGCTTCATCAGATAATCATACGGTTCCAGAAAGTGGTGTACAAACACATTGGAACTGGTGTCTGAATACAGCATATAATAATCTGACTTAGGCAACAATACAATAGGGCTGCCCGCCCTCATATAGTTATTACTGTTATAAAAATCAGGCCTTCCCATATCCTTATATTGCTTCTTCACCATCTTGAAAGCCTCTTCTCCTAAGAAACGTTTGTATCTGGCTAGTAATTTGTATGATGGTTTTCTGAGTTTGTTGTATAGCAGCTTCAATACTATGTTCTTAGGGAATGGTTGTTTTGCCATCATCTCAGCCGCCCCTCGAAATGGGTTTACATTGTTATAGTCATCCACCGTTTGCAAAGACAGTGGTACTTCAGGTACCCAATCTGCAGCATTTACAACTGTATAGCTCCATCCGTTGCGGGTTATATTTTCATAGTCGTAAGCATAATACAGGTTACCGGGTTTGGGCGCTGCACTGCAATAGGTTTTGAATACCATATCCTTTGGCAGCTTGCCTTTTTGCTGCTGATAATAAAGATAAGAGCGCAGCAAATACGCAATAGCGCCACCCTGACTGTGCCCGAATATGCGGTACTGCCTGATGCCTGCCTTGTAGCAGGAGTCCAGCCTCGGCATTACGGTACGTGCTATACTTGCCATACCTATTACCCAACCCGCGTGTACAGCTGCTTTTTTATCTTCTGCCAGTTTGTACCTAAAGGTATCGCCCGCTGCAAAGTATATACGCCCTTTCGCAGGCACCATAGCTGCAAAAAAGTTCTCCAACCAGCTTTCGGACTTCATCGTAGTGCCACGTATGCTGATGCAGGCAATGTTATCATTACTTATCCATAGGTCCCATTTATTATCCAGCTCTGTCGGGGTCGACTTATACAGGCATTTATGATACTGTGGTGCGCCAATGGTCTTAATCATATTGGTAGATGCAGGTGGGTCTACCGTCTGCCCGCATATTTTCAATAGTTCCAGATATTCATATTTATCAAAACCCGGTTTCAGTTGGGCAGATGCATTCAGTGAAAATGCCAGCAGCAATAAGATAAGTACATTTTTCATAACAGGTGATTTCTTCTACAATATACAATCGCCATAGTCAGATAGTTGTATCCGTGCCAATACGGATTAATAATTACACTGAAAGAGGTATTAACCTGGATCAATATCAGCTATAGTTTTATACCAGATAATACACCCCGTATCACCCCTTATCGAAAGCAAAGCGGGCTCTGTTATCGGGGCCCGTACATTTTTAACATAATGCCATACCTGTATATATAAGGCAATTGGTTATTTTTACCCGCAAACCGAGTGTTTGAAACGGGTACGCAAATATTTCTACAATACTGATACTCACAGGTTTGAAAAACTGGAAGTATCGTGGCAAATGAAGGCCCTGCGCGTGTTGGGCTTCATATCTGCGGCGCTTGTTACCTCTGTTATCATCGTATCTATTGCTTTTCAGTTCCTCGATTCCCCCAAAGAAAAAAACCTGCACACAGAAATGCGCACCCTGCAGGAAGAATATATTGCCCTGCAAAAAGATATAAATACACTGAACCAAACCATTAAAGAGCTGGAAGAGAGGGACAATAACATATACCGCGGGGTATTTGAGTCTGCACCACTGCCCGATAGCATCAGGCATGGTAAAAAGTACAGTACACTGAGCATGGATGAGTTTGCATACGCGCCTTCAGACCTGTTGATTGAAAGCATCACCAATCAGGTATATGCACTGAAGCACCGTATTGCCATTCAACAGAAATCTTACGATACACTGGAAAGACTGGTAAGTGCAAAGAAAGAAATGTTATCTGCCATTCCTGCTATACAACCCGTATCCAACAAGGCGCTGGACCGTGTGGCATCGGGTTTTGGTTACCGTATAGACCCGATATACAAAACGCCAAAAATGCACACTGGTATAGACTTTACTGCAGCTATGGGCACACCCATCTACGCCACAGGTGATGGCATTGTGAAGGAGGCGAATTTTGATAACGGTGGCTATGGCTACCACGTAATACTAAACCATGGCTATGGGTATGAAACGCTGTATGGCCATATGGTGAAGATTAAATCACGCCCAGGCGAACGCATCAAACGCGGACAAGTAATTGGTTGGGTAGGCAGCTCGGGCAAAAGTACAGGTCCGCACTGCCACTACGAGGTTATCCGCTATGGCGAAAAGATAGACCCTGTACACTTCTTCTTTAACGACCTTTCTGCAACAGACTACGAGCGTATGGTGCGCATAGCTGCTGCCAACAATCAGGCGTTCGACTAGTACTTACTTAAATACATTATTGATAGTGCCCGTAAAAACAGTTTTCTTTGTTTTAGGGTCATAGCAGGTTATCTGGCGCACGTCAAAGCCCGCTTCATCTTTCATCGGTTGCCCTTCTTCTATCTGCAATTCAGTTATTTTCTTACCGTCTTTGGTTTCTATATACGCCATACCTTGCTTCAGCAAATAGCCCCCAACATGGCGCTGCACCACGGGTTCCATAATACTTGCCTGCGCTTTGCTACCTTGTATGATGTTGATGGTTGCCTTTACACCATTCGGGATATCCATCAGTTCGGCATACTTCTGTTGCTCTGCTTTCGGCAGTTCCATATATGCATCTTTAATATCCGTCAACGACATATATACAAAGTAATTACCTACTATCACACGAATATCTTTAGGTGCGTCGTACTGCATTTTTGCGTTTTGTGCGTAAGTATTTGTGGTTGCCACCAGCAAAAACATAAACAGTATCCATATTTTTTTCATAGGTATAATTTGGTTCAATTTACAACTTACTTATTATTCACCCTATCTTTGCCCCCTCAACTACAAGTTGTATGCGTTTCAGAATAATATTATCCGTTTTAAGTGTTTTGTTTTTTACTGCCTGCCGCGACAACAGGATTCATGATAAGCCTGAATGGGGCAAACATTTCGAAGCACAAGGCATCAAAAATGGCTGTTTCATAGTGCGTGAGCACAATCACGAGGTGGTATATTTCTACAACAAAGAGCGCTGCCTGCAACGCTTTACACCTGCTTCTACGTTCAAGGTATTCAATTCACTGGTAGCACTGGAAACCGCTGTTGCTCCTGATGAAGCTCTGACAATAAAATGGGATAGCGTAACACGCGAAGTGCCTGAATGGAACAAAGACCTGAACATGCGCGAGGCTTTTAAAGTAAGTGCTGTACCATACTATCAGGAAATAGCTCGCCGCATAGGCCCTGATCTGATGCAACACTATCTGGATACCAGCAATTATGGTAATAAGAACATGAAAGGTGGTATAGACCAATTCTGGCTGAACGATTCGCTGCAAATATCTGCAGACGAGCAGGTAGGCTTTCTGAAGCGTATGTATTTTGCAGAGTTGCCATTTGCAGAGCGCACACAGCGCATTGTAAAAAGCCTGATGCTGCAAGAAGAAACACCTGCCTATAAACTATACTACAAAACAGGCTGGGGCAGCAATGCAAATAACGATGTAATGTGGGTAGTAGGCTTTGCAGAGAAAATAGAGCATGTGAAAGAGCACGAGAAGTCTATGAACAAGAGCGACGTGCGCATGTACCCTTACTTCTTTGCAATGAACTTTGATGTCGCTAAAAATGATACAACAAAAGATTGGAAAGCAATACGTATTGACATTACAAAAGCAGTATTGAAAGAGTTAGGTGCTATAAAATAATCACTACTATACGTCATAAGAAAGCCCCCCATAACAATATGCGGGGCTTTCTTATAAATACTATTATCAGGCTATTTAGTAGCGGTATATAGCGTTGTAATACCAAATGTCAGCGGACGTGCTTTGGCTTCTTTAAAACCGCAACGTTGCAGTGTTTCACAGAATACCTTTCCTTCAGGGAATGCCATTACACTCTCAGGCAGGTAGGTATATGCACGGCTGTGTTTAGATACCAACTTGCCAAGTGTAGGCAATATATACTTGAAGTAAAACTTATACAGTTGCTTTACAGGAAACTGTTTGGGGTGAGAAAACTCCAATATTGCCAACTTGCCGCCTGCACGCATCACACGGTTCATCTCCTTCAGCCCTGCTTCCAGGTGCTCAAAATTGCGCACACCATATGCACATGTTACCGCATCAAAACTATTGTCGGCAAATGGCATCGACTCACTATCGCCGTTTTGCAGGGTTATCATCTTTGCCAGATTATTATCGACTATTTTCCTGCGCCCTACTTCCAGCATCTGATCGGCAATATCTACCCCAATTATTTTTTCCGGTTGCAGTTGAGAAGCCGCAATGGCTAGGTCTGCCGTGCCGGTAGCCACGTCCAGTATAGTTTTGGGGTTCACCTTGCTCACTTCAGCAATGGCTTTTTTTCGCCAGCCCTTATCTATACCAAGCGATAAAAAATGGTTCAGAAAGTCATATTTACCCGCTATGTTATTAAACATATCGGCAACCTGCGCTTTCTTGCTTAAATTTGAACCCGCATCAGGCACCACCTTGGCCGCTGGGTTATTATTATTATCCGCTTGCATCGGGTGCAAAAGTACGGTATGCTATACTAATGGAAATACGTTCTGCAAAATATTTGATAAGCAGCCCCAAAGTTGAGGACTGTCCTAAGCCCGATAGACCGGAGTATGCCTTCATTGGCCGCTCAAACGTCGGTAAGTCGTCGCTTATTAACATGATTACCAACCAGACAAAGCTGGCAAAAACATCTGCCAGCCCGGGCAAAACCCAGCTTATCAACCATTTTATCATCAACGATTCATGGTATCTGGTCGATTTGCCAGGGTATGGCTATGCCAAAGTATCGCAATCGCAACGCGCTTCGTGGGAGAAAATGATTAGCAATTACCTGCAAAAAAGGGAAAATCTTGTAACAGTTTTTGTGCTGATAGACAGCCGCCACAAACCTCAGGAGCTGGATCTTGCTTTTTTGCGCAAGCTGGGCGAATGGGGTATTCCTTTCAACATGGTATTTACCAAAGCAGATAAAAGCACCCAACGCGAGGCAGCGAAGAACGTACGACACTTTATAGAGACCATGCGTCAGGAATGGGAGTTTATACCACGCAGCTTTGTAACAAGCACCATCAAGTTTCTGGGGCGCAAAGAGATGCTCTCTTATATTGGCGAATTGAACGACCAGTATGAAGAAGAAATGAAGGAACAAGAACAACCATAAATAAACTGCCCCGCCTTTTATGTGCGGAGCAGTAAGTCATGAAACAATATTTATTTTAGTATTACATCCATTTTGCTGCAAAGCGATTGAATTCATGGCGCAGCTCATTCACTAGTTTCTCTTGTGTGAAATAGCTATCGCGAAGCAGGTTGTGTTTTTCAACCAGCTTTGTATCTATATACCCCGGTGTGTTATCATTCAATTGCTCGGCAATTGTTTCCAGATTGGTATTGATATCATGCCTTAATGTATCGATGTTGGTTGTTTGCAGTGTTACCTGATTTTCGTAGTGGTTCATCATATTTGCTGCTTCGCTTCCTGTGTTCTTACCTGCTACTTCCGTAAGCCTGTTTTTCAGAATTTGTAATTCATCTTTATAAAAGCTCAGTCCGCGCAGCCAATCGTTATGCTCATTAGTCAGGTGCTTGATGCTGGTTTGTGTAGTTGCCATAATGTGATTGTTTTATATAGCAAACCTATCCAATGTTGTATGCCTGAAATATGACAGACATCACCAAAAACAATGATTGCAGGCATGTTTCAAAATACTATTCCCAACCCACGTACAGTATAAGACTGTCTATATCAATACCTAATATCCTAAGTATGATACCGAAACTCATTTTAACCGGAATTACATTTTGTACCGCATTTTTATTCATACTTCCTGAACAGAAAGCCAGTTGGCATCTTATATCAAAAACACATAGCCGGGAAGCCATTGCAGAAGAGATTGCAGATTATGTAAACGAAATAAGCCATAACAAGAAAGTAATATTACTGGTGCCGGAAGAACAATGTTTATTAAGGAATGGCATCAATAATTTTCCCGATGACGAGATGCTATCTCATTCAAGCATACAGGTTGTACATCCTGATGATGACAGCTTGCAATACTGTACACATGGCATATGGATTATTAACGAAAAAGTATTGATAGGCCGTATACAGAAAAAATATCAGGCAGACTCTTTAGTAAAAGACTATGTTGCTTTAAATAAGACAGATTAAGACAAGCCCATTGCCAGTGAATAAAGCCCGACAGCTAATAATAACAGTAACACGATAGTTTTAAACCACTGTTGCGATATACGTTGCAATACCTGCTTGCCTATCCATGAGCCGACAAAACCTATAACCAGCAAACCAACCATATACTTGGTGTGCTCTGCACGTATATAGCCATTAAAGAAATAAACAACCGTTCGTGAAAAATCTACCGCAAAATCTATAGCTGCTGAGGTAGCCACAAAAACTGATTTCTCAATATTGAAGGCAACCATCGTAAGCCCGCGCACTGCACCGCCTGTACCTAACACACCTGCCAGAAAACCCGACATAGTGCCCCCTGCTATTGCATTCCTGTTGGTGGCCCTGATAACGAAGTTTTTGAACAGCAGAAAGAAAAGACTTGTTACAATTATAAATATTGCGAATGAAAGTTTAAGTACAGTTTCATCTATATACTTACTAAGTATACCACCTATTATTACAAACACCACAGCAGGTATACCTATATAGGCAAGCAACCTTTTGTCAAGCCCATCTTTAAACAACAGCAGCTTTGAGATATTGCTGGATAGGTGGAACACTGCCGTTACCCCAAGTACAGATTTAAAATCGATAAAAATATTAGCGAATGGTACAAAGAATACAGAAGAGCCAAAACCTCCTACTGTTCCCAGTACTTCTGCCAAAAGCGATAGTAGCAGGAACAATAAAAAAGAGAAGTCCATCTATATAGTTGAGATTATTGTTTAGTATATGGCAGCATTTCTTCCAGATACTTACGCTCATTGCTCAGGCGTGGCACTTTATGCTGTCCGCCAAGCTTGCCTTTATCTTTCAGCCATTGTTTAAAGCCGTCTTTTGGCATTACATGCACTATAGGAATACGCAATGCGATGTCTTTATGACGCTTTGCTTCGTAGTCGCTGTTTACTTTTTGCAGTGCTTTGTCCATTGCTTCTGTAAACACATTCAGCGGACAAGGAAGATTGTCAAATTCTATTATCCATTCGTGCGCCCCATTGCTGTCTCCCGTCATATATACAGGTGCGGCAGAATAGTCGTTTACTACAGCACCTGTTATCTTACAAGCCTCGGCTATGGCATGGTCGCTGTTATCTACAATCACTTCTTCACCAAAAGCATTGATAAAATGCTTCAACCTTCCACTCACTTTTATCCTGAATGGATTGCGTGATGTAAACTGTATGGTATCGCCTACCAGATAGCGCCACAAACCACAATTGGTATTCAGCACCAATGCATAGTTTTTATTCAGCTCTACTTCTTTCAGGCTTAGTGTTTGCGGATTTTCCTTTCCGTATTCTTCCATCGGCATAAACTCGTAGTAGATACCGTGATTCAAAAACAGCAGCATACCGTCTGCTTCGCTATGGTCTTGTGCGGCAAAGAAACCTTCGGATGCATTGTACGTTTCATAGTAATGCATTGAAGGAGATGGAATGAATTTCTGGAACTGCTCTCTGTATGGTTTGAAGCTTACACCACCATGTATGTATAGCTCCAGGTTGGGCCATACCTCCTGCAGGTTACTTGCTCCCGATATTTCAAGTATTCGTTTGATGAGCACTATCGTCCATGTAGGCACACCTGCTATGTAGGTAACGTTTTCCTGTATAGTGGTATGTGCCATCATTTCTATCTTCTGCTCCCACTCGTCCATCAATGCGATAGACAAATCGGGCGTACGGATAGTCTGTGCATAGTATGGCATGTTTTGCAGCATTACTGCAGACAGATCGCCAAAGAAAGAATCAGCATTCAGTTGGTTTATCTGGTGGCTGCCACCAATCGTCAGGCATTTGCCCGACATCATCTTTGAATCAGGGAATTGTTTCAGGTACAGCGTCAGTACATCCTTTCCACCTTTATAGTGGTTTTCGTCCAGCGATTCTTTGCTGATTGGTATAAACTTGCTCTTATCGCTGGTAGTACCGCTCGATTTGGCAAACCAGTTGATAGGCGAAGGCCAGAGTATATTCTGTTCCCCCTCCAGTATGCGCTGGATGTAGGGCTTTAGCGTATCGTAATCATTAATAGGCACAGCCTTTTTGTAGTCGGCACTGCTGTTTATTTTATCAAACCCGTACTTTTTGCCATACTCCGTAAACTGCGCAGAGCCTATCAGGTTGTTAAAAACCTGCTGCTGCGTATCTACCGGATTGTGCATGAAGTTGTCTATTGCGCTGAGGCGCAACTTCATATATCCTTTTATAGCCGGGCTAATGATGCTCATCTTTCAAATCCTAAAATAAAAATATAATTCCGTTTTCCGAAGCTTTTGGCACTTGTGTGCCCTCAAAATCCTATCAGATCTGCTGTGTGTAATCCTTGCGTTTCAGCTCAAAATGCTGGCCGAGGTACACTTTACGCACTTGTTCATCGGCTGCCAGCTCTTCTGCCACACCTGCTTTCAGTATTTTACCTTCAAAAAGCAGGTATGCACGGTCTGTGATAGAAAGCGTCTCCTGTACGTTGTGGTCTGTAATCAGGATACCGATGTTTTTAAATTTAAGGCGGGCTACTATGGTTTGAATATCCTCTACAGCTATCGGGTCGATACCTGCAAATGGTTCGTCAAGTAATATAAACTTAGGATCTACTGCCAGTGCACGGGCTATCTCTGTACGCCTACGCTCACCACCACTCAATACATCTCCCGGGCTTTTGCGCACATGCGTCAGGCGAAACTCTTCCAACAGCGATTCCAGCTTTTTCTGCTGCTCCCCTTTTGTCAGCTTCGTCATTTCAAGTACCGCACTGATGTTGTCTTCCACACTCAGTTTACGAAATACCGAGGCTTCCTGCGGCAGATAACCGATACCCATCTGGGCACGCTTATACATGGGCAGGTCGGTAATATTCAGGTCGTTCAGGTACACTTCCCCTTCATCGGGCTTTACAAGGCCTACCACCATGTAAAACGATGTTGTTTTACCGGCCCCGTTAGGCCCCAGCAAACCCACTATTTCTCCCTGGTTTACCTCGAAAGACACGTTATTCACCACCGTACGGCTACGATAGCGTTTTATTAGTCCTTTTGTGGTAATCTGTAACCTGTTTGTACTCAAAACCTGTTCTTTGTTGCAAAAATAGCATTCTGCCCTGTATTATTGGCCAAATGCCTTTTTATGTAATGTATGAAAACGCTTGTTTCAGGTCTTTAAGTATAAACAATAGCATAAAATAGTAGAAGGTTAACTATTTTTGCCCGTCATGAAAGTTACAGAACACTTATCTACGGCGAGCAGCCCCATTATATCTTTGGAGATACTACCACCGACCAAAGGACGCGGCATAGATTCTATCTTCGATCATCTGGATCCATTGATGGAGTTCAAACCCGCATTCGTAAATGTTACTTACCACCGTGCAGAGCAGGTTTTGAAGAAAAGGCCCGACGGCTCTTTTGAACAGATTGAAATTCGTAAACGCCCGGGCACAGTAAGTATTTGTGCGGCGTTGATGAACCGCTATAAAATTGAGGCTATCCCACACCTGATATGTGGTGGCTTTACTAAAGAAGAAACTGAAAACGCCCTGATAGACCTCAACTTCCTCGGCGTAAAGAATGTGTTAGCACTACGCGGCGATGCGGCGGCTAATGAGAAGTTTTTCATTGCCAACCCTAAAGGCCACCGCTTTGCCGAAGAACTGGTAAAACAGGTGGCAGACCTGAATAGCGGCAAATATCTGGAAGAAGATATTATTGATGGATATAAAACAGACTTCTGTATAGGCGTTGCCGGCTATCCTGAAAAACACTTTGAATCGCCCAACCCCGATACAGACCTTTACTACCTGAAACGCAAAGTAGATTTAGGTGCAGACTACATCACTACTCAGATGTTCTTTAACAATGCACACTATTACAATTTTGTAAATCGTTGCAGAGAGGCTGGTATTAATGTACCAATCGTACCGGGGTTGAAACCATTGACTACCAAGAAGCAATTAACAACGATACCAAGCTTCTTTAATGTAGAAGTACCGGTAGATCTGGTAAAAGAAATCATGAAATCTACATCTGCAGATGCAGGCGATAAGATTGGTGAAGAATGGCTGTATGCACAGTGCAAAGACCTATTGGCAAACAATATCCCGATACTGCACTTCTACACATTGGGCAAACCAATGGTTGTTTATAATGTATTGAAAAGGCTGTTTTAATCAACAGCCTTATTTCATAATAGATATACTACTATGACAGCGAAAAAGAAAACGTGGACAGAAAAGATGAATCCTGACATGGAACCTAAGGTGAAAAAAGTAGAAAACGATTTTGCCGATATTCCGGCAGGGGCGACCATGCTGATAGCCACACCCAATATAGTGGCAGACTATATACGCCACATACCAAAAGGTACTGCTACAACATTGCAACAGATGCGCAAAGACCTTGCTGCAGAATATAATGCAGAGTTTATGTGCCCAGTAACAGCAGGTATATTCCTGCGAATAGTGGCAGAAAGTGCTTATGAAGAATACCAAAAGGGCAAGCCCGTCAGCAAGATTGCCCCTTTCTGGAGGATAATAGACAAAAAGAGCCCTGCTATTAAAAAGCTAAGCTTTGGTACCGATTTTGTATTAGAACAACGTACCAAAGAAAAAATACCTGCATAATAATAAAGCCCCGATATACGGGGCTTTATTAATTAATTCAAATCTGGTTGTGGTGTGTAGCGCAAATATGGCTTTATAACCTTCAACCCTTTCGGGAATTTCTTTTCCGCATCCTCTGTAGATACCGCAGGCACTACAATCACATCTTCACCATGCTTCCAGTCAGCAGGTGTTGCTACACTGTAATTGGCTGTCAGTTGCAGCGAATCTATCACGCGCAGCACTTCTATAAAGTTGCGCCCGGTAGATGCAGGGTATGTGATAATCAGCTTTACTGTTTTATCAGGACCGATAATAAATAAAGACCTCACCGTAAATGTTACAGAGGCATTGGGGTGAATCATATCATATAACGTAGCCACATTACGGTCTTCGTCTGCTATTATCGGGAAGTTGACTGTCGTATGCTGTGTTTCGTTAATGTCTTTAACCCAGCCGTTATGCTTATCCAGCGGATCTACACTTACTGCCAGCACCTTCACATTGCGTTTGGCAAATTCATCTGCCAGTTGTGCTGTCTTGCCTAGCTCTGTGGTACAGACAGGTGTATAGTCTGCAGGGTGAGAAAACAGAACACCCCAGCTATCGCCCAGGTAATCGTAAAAATTAATTTCACCAATGGTGGTTTGTGCTGTAAAATCAGGGGCTTCATCGCCCAGTCTTAAACTCATAGACATTTGTTTTTAAGGTGAATAACAAATCTACCCAACCTGTATAAATGAGATGTTAATGTTTTTATTATACATGTATTTATTAAGGGTTGCGTAAGTCAATACATACTGTATCTTCGCACTAAAGCGTTATCTTTAGCAAACAATACATGCGTTTACGCACATTCATACTTATTCTTGTTTTAGCTATATCTGCTATTCCCGCAGATGCACAGCGTGTTATACAAAACATGCCTGAGCATGATGATAAAGCTTATTATTTCGGTATCACATTCGGTCTCAACTTCAGTACGTTCCGTTTCAGATACAGCAATTCGTTTACAGAAACAGATACATTCAAAAAAATTGAAAGTCGTTTTGGCCCGGGCTTCAACCTTGGTCTGATGGGCAATCTACGCCTCAGCAAATTTGTAGATCTCCGCTTTGTGCCATCCCTTTCCTTTGCAGAAAAACCAATGTCGCTGATAGGACGTGGCAGCAAAGGTGATGATACTGCAATAAACCGTTCTGTAGAGTCTATCTACATGCACATGCCATTGCAACTGAAATTCAAAAGCGAACGTATCAACAACTTCCGTTTCTACGCCATTGGCGGTGGCAAGTTTGATATTGACCTTGCAGCCAATGCACGCTCTCGTCGCAGCGATGAATTCATTAAAGTAAAACCATTTGATGTGGGTTATGAAGTAGGTGTTGGCTTCGAGTTCTACTACCCTAACTTCATCTTCTCTCCTGAAATAAAGCTGAGCCAGGGCTTAATGAATGCCAAGTTTGATGACAAGAAGATACCGCTTGGTAATGCCATCGACCAGATTAATACACGTACTATCGTCATATCTATACACATAGAGGGTTAGTTTCAGTTTTCCTTTTTTTGTAAATGCTTTTCCCTTTTTAGCAAATGACTCTTCTGTGACGCAAATAGCTTTGCTGCATAATCAATTCTATTATGAGCAAAAAATTTGTTGCAGTCAACTATATCAATTGCAGCCCAGAGTACAAGGAGCGTTTCGAATTCCTCTTCGGCTCTCGTGCCAGGGCCATAGACACTATGCCCGGCTTTATAGAAATGCACGTATTGCGTCCTGAAAAGGAAGGTGATAACTATCTGATAGTAAGCTATTGGGAAACAGAAGATGCATTCAAATCATGGACGCGTTCTGAAGCATTTATGGAAGGACACAAACGCGGCTTTGAAGACCTTGCAAAAGCAAAAGCAGATGGCAAACCTGCACCCATGAGCAGCGATTTTAAAACATACGAAATCATAGCTAACTAATGGAAACGGCGATGAAAGAAAACAAAGCTGCAAAGTGGATAAAACGTGCAGGCATCTGGGGCTTTATGTTCTTCCTTGTAAAAGGGCTGGTATGGCTGGCACTCGGCTACTTCATTATTAAATAATATTCTGACACAGCGGTTAATCAAGACAACCATAGGGGCTTCTTCAGGAGCCTCTTTTTTATTGCACACCAATGATGCTTATATTTACCAACGAATGCAATCAGGCATCAACATACTCAGCATTGTACCATACAGCATACTACCAGCACAAAGCGGTGGCAAACTCACTATCAGAGAGCTGCACCACTATCTTGGCAAAATATGCATAGACAATGTTGCAGGCACTACAGACAATGAAGACAATACCAGGTATAGTTTCCGCCTGCATAAAATACTGCCTACCTCCAAACTAAGATACCTGCCATACAGCGGCACCGGCAAGCTATACACACTTGCCAAACAAAACAATGTGCAGTATGTGCACACAGAACATCACTACATGGGCTATACCGCTATGGCTGTTGCAAAAAAGCTAGGTGTACCGTGGTTTATTCGCAGTCATAATATTGAGTCTGAAAGATTCAGAAGTATTGGCAAATTGTGGTGGCCTGTCATGCGTTGGTTCGAGCAATCGATGATGCGCAAGGCGAACGGTATATTCTTCATAACACAGGAAGATGCAGACTGGGCAGTTAAAAACTACGGCATTGCATCTGCCAAATGCCATGTGATACCACATGGTACGCCACTGGCAGCAAAGCCTGCATACAACCTCAACGCGAAAACTGAAATAGCACAAGCACTGCATATACCAACAGATGTACCATGGCTGTATTTCTTAGGCGCGTTAGATTATCAACCTAACAAAGAAGCACTTGCGCATATACTGAGCGATATTGTTCCGCTACTGAATGTAAAAGGTTTAAAATACCAATTGTTGATTGCAGGTAAGGGGCTGAGTGATGAATTGACTGCACAGATAAATGCAGCAGAGAATATCCACTATCTAGGATTTGTACCAGATCTTGATACATTTCTCCATGCATGCGATGTGATGCTGAACCCTGTAATGACGGGTGGCGGTATCAAGACAAAAGCAGTGGAAGCACTTGGTTATAATAAGATGGTAGTAAGCAGTGTAGCAGGTGCTGCGGGACTGATACCATCGGCATGTGGCAGCAATCTGCAAATAATAGCAAACTATAATTGGGATGCATTTGCTAACGCTGTTATCAATGCAACTACCTCACAGCCATCTATACCCGATAGCTTCTATGATACGTATAATTGGGGTAAAATTGCGGCTAAAGTATTAGCCATTATGCAAAGCACTAAGGCGTAGTACCGTTGAATGCGTACTGCACCAGATTAGCGCCCATCTGCAATGCATCAATGTGTCTCTGTGGATTATCCTTATGCACTTCAGGGTCTTCCCATCCGTCACCAAGGTCGGTTTCAGAACTATAATAACACACCAATCGTCCTTTATATATCAGTCCGTAACCTTTTGGTGGCTTCTTATCGTGCTCATGTATTTTAGGCAGTCCGTTGTTGAAGTTGAAAGCGTTGTGATATATAGGATGAGAGAACGGCACCTCTACAAGACTCAATTCAGGAAATACCTGCTTCAATGCGGGGCGCACATATTGGTCAAGCCCGTAGTTATCATCTATATGCAAAAAGCCCCCTGCCTCCAGATACTTACGCAAGTTTTGTGCTTCAGCATCTGTCAGCACCCAACGCCCATGGCCTGTCATGTGTACAAAAGGATAATTGAATAAATCAGGACTACCTACTTCCACCTGCGCTTCCTGCAATGCCAGCTTTGTGTGCAATTGCTGATTGCAATACGCAGCAAGGTTTTTCAGCGATGTAGGGTTGGCATACCAGTCGCCACCACCACCATATATAAGCAGTGCCAGCTTCATCTGCTGTGCATTTGCTGCAGCAGCTATCAAGAAAAATATGCCTGTCAGTATCGCTTTAGTTCCCCTCATTGTTGATAGTATTAAAATATGCACACACATTCATAGCAGCAGTTTCAGTACGCAGGCGCTGGCTAGCCATTGTTATACCTACATAGCTATTATCTGCACACAGCTTTATTTCTTCTGCGGTAAAATCGCCTTCAGGCCCTATCAGCACAATTGTTTCTTTAGCTGCTTGCATTGCCTTTGTTAGCTGCAGGCGAGGTACTTCATCAATACAATGCCCTACCAATTTTTGCGGTAAATCTTTGTATTGACTTAGTACATCTGCAAATTTTGTAGGTGTGGCTAACACAGGCAAGTAGTAT
This sequence comes from Chitinophagales bacterium, assembly GCA_017303395.1. Taxonomy (GTDB): domain Bacteria; phylum Bacteroidota; class Bacteroidia; order Chitinophagales; family Chitinophagaceae; genus Polluticoccus. The sequence continues at coordinate 31,609 of JAFLBN010000014.1, read as the reverse complement.
TGCTGCGATTGCATCATGGCAGAAATAAGAATACCCGTCCACCTTTCTGCACGCACACGTTCTTTTTCAGAACGCGCTGCCATCAGCGGTATAATGCTGCTAACGCCAAGCTCAGTAGCTTTTTCAAGCAGCCATTCGTTTCTCGATGTGTTCTTGGTAAATGCAACTGCCAGGTGCAGCTTATGTTTTGCAGGCTCGTGGTGTGTTACATTAGTGAGTGTAACAGCACATCGCTTTTTGGCAGCATCTGTAATAACAGCATCCGCTACATCACCATTACCGTTTGTAACGCGCAATGCCTCGCCCACCTGCATGCGCAACACCTGCACAATGTGCTTTGCGGTGTCCTCATCCAGTTGCAGCGTAGCATTTGCACTCAGTGGCTGGTTATGATAAAATAGCGGTAATGATGCCATGCAGGCAAATTAATCAAAAATCACTGCTTCATCGCAGCACCATCTGCTTGTCTTGTATCATTTTGCGAAGATTTATGAGTCCGTAGCGCATCCTTCCCAATGCGGTGTTGATGCTTACATTGGTCATATCTGCTATTTCTTTAAAGCTAAGGTCGCCATACATGCGCAGCACTATCACTTCCCGTTGTTCTTCAGGCAGTTCTTCTATCAGTTGGCGTATGCTCTGGTTCACTTGCCTTGTTTCTATCCTGTCAGACGCACCTTGGGTATCTGCGCCCAGCAGGTCTGATATATCCTTACCATCGGGCAGCAATATCTGTACGTTCTGCTTCACCTTACGGAAATGGTCCATACACAGGTTATGTGCCACTCTGATGGCCCACGGCAGGAATTTGCCTTGTTCAGAATAGCGGCCTTCGCGCATGGTGCGTACCATCTTCAGGAATGCATCCTGAAAGATATCCTCAGCCATATACTTATCCTTCACAAGCATATATATGGAAGTGTATATCTTGTCTTTGTACCTGTAGACAAGGGTTTCCAATGCCTTCTCATCGCCAAGAATGAAGGCGTGCACCAGTTCAGAGTCAGAACATTGTTGGATTAACTGCATAATACTTCTACTAAATTGTTTGAACGTATAGTTCAGGCCATATAGATCGTTTAGTGTAGAAGTTGCCTTATATGCAGATTGCTTTAAAAGTTGTTAACGTAATTTTTTGAATCTTATTGTTCAATCCTTCAAGAAATGTTAAAACAAATATCAGGCCAATTTGCGAATACAATATTTTTCGCCTGTTATCGTTCCGTCATTTCTTTATCGGAGGTTCAAATATAGACTAATTTCTGAAAAAAAAGGTTGGGTAGCACGAATTGTCATCTTGTTGTATATGAATCTTTTATGATAATTGCCCCTCTCCAATAAAAAAGATACAGCCCGTTTAAGGCGGGCTGTATCAATTCTATAATTATGCAATGATTCTTATTCTACAACTACACGTTGTGTTTTGAAACCGTCTGCTTTCAGCAAGTAAACGCCTTTTGCCAGTGCTGTAGTATTCACACTGTTGGCATTGTTGAAAACTAATACTTTATGGCCTGCCATATCGTACATACTTCCACTGATTGTCTGGCTGAAGTATAGTGTACCTTGTTGCACAGGGTTAGGATATACATTTACAGTAGGCAGTTCTATCTGCTCAATACCTGTTGTCGGTTTGTAAGCTTTTACTTCAAACACAGCCAGTGTACCGCTTATTTCATTAGCAGTAATCACATAGTGTTTGCCTTGCTTATTTGCTTTCGAATGAAGGAACACGATACCTTCTGCACCATTATCACCGGCGAATGTTGCCGTATCTCTTGTATTGATGTATTGAACAAAAACAGGCGAAGCGGGATTACTGATGTTGTAAACCATCACGCCACCTATACGCTCCAGTGCTACGAATGCATACATGGTATCGTTGATGCTGCCAAGGGCCACACCTTCAGGTTCAGGACCTTTATTATCACTCCTGTTCTTTGCAGCATTACCATCGTTGCTGGCGTTGAAGAGCTTACCATATTTAGGATCAGCAAGTATAATCTGTTCTAAATCCTGGCCAACGTCTGATACTTTAGCACCTGTAGTTGCATTCCATATTGTGAAACTGCGGCTACCCAATACATATATTTCGTCAAAGTCACCGTCATTGTCTGTATCACCCATGTTCTTCACTGCATTCAGGCGGCCAAGGTTATGACTTGCCTTCAGCAAATCTGCCTGAGGGAATTTCACAGGGTCTAATATATATGCACCTGAACCTACACGTACTTCTTCCGAATACGCTGAATAGTCTCTTGCATCACCTTCATTTGCTGTTACCAAGTATGTAGTGTTACCAATTGAATAGTTGGCAATAGCATCCGGCAGGTGCATACCTTTTACAGGCCAGTTAGCTATCAGCACTTCACCATTATTATCACTGGCATCTAGTGCATACCCTGCTTTGCTATGGTCTGTAGTATTCAGCGGCATCAAGCCTGTAATTGTCTTGTTTACAATATCCAATACTGCTACTGCATTATTCTCTTGCAGTGTTATCCATGCTATATCACTGTTCTTAGATACGGTTATGTATTCAGGTTCAAAATCTTTGGCTGCATTTGCACCCGGACCGTATATACGTATTCCGTTAGCTTTCAGTGCTGCTTCATTACCGTTATATGCTGTAAACCTAACTGTAGTAGCAACTGCATTTGTTACACCATTTCTGATATCTACAACCGTTACTGTACCTTCCGGGTCTATTGTATATGTTGGGTTTGGTTCACCTTCGTTTGCAGTCAATACATATTTACCATCGGGGGTAAATGTTATCATGTCTGGCAATGCACCTGTTTTTACTTGTTTCAGGAATGTGCCCGATGCATCGAGAAACACAACTTTACCGCTATCTGTTTTTACTGTATCCTCAACAGCTATTGCCACAATACCATTGCGTACAGCAACAGAGTTGATACCTCCACCATAAGCTGCCATATCTACCACTTTTATTTCTGAAAGCGATGCAGGATTGCTGAAGTCGAGAATATGCATTTTGTTTTTCAATGAGTTCACAACAAACAACCTGTTTGATGAGCTGTCGTAACTTACTATCTCAGCAGATGAACCTGCTATATTGATAGCATAGCTACCCAAGTGCTGCAACTCAATATTCTTCTTGCCAACAGGCGCCGTGTAGTCATTATCTTTTATATAGACAGTTACCTTTTTAATTGAACCAAGTGTGGCATTTACAGGAGTATTAATCTCTAAACCGAAGTATTCAGAGACTTCCTTCAACGCGTCGTTCTTTATTTTGATGCGGATGTATTGTGTATCGGCAGATGTAGATGTGAAAGTAACAGATGGCGTCAGCAATTGCATATCACCCGTATCTACCGTACTGAAAGCGTTGAGGAAAGAAACATTTACACTTGTAGTATTGCTGTTTTTATTTGTACGCACCACACCAATTTTCAGTGTGTCTGATGCTTCGTCTGTTATGTACAGATTTTTTTGCAGCTGCACAGTGGCAGGCAATGTAGTAGCACCCACCGCAACCTGAAACGCATCATAACCTATCCAGTCATCATTACCATTCAGGCGTGTGCGTATTCTTAACCTTACAAAGTTGGAGCCTGCTGGTATTGACACCTCAACTGAGTCCCATATTTTATTAGCAGAAGGCAGGTTAATATAATTCGCTGTCCAGGTAGTTCCATTATTATACTCTACAATATAACCTGTGGAATCTGTAGTGCCGCCTACAAGGTGTGTAAAGTATTTAAACTTCAGCGTATATGCAGTCAGTGGATTCAGTGCTACTGGTGCAAAGTCGAGGTAGTGAAAATAAGGTGCGGGCAATGCTGACGTTGCAGGATTTTCCAAATCATTCATCCCCCAAAAACGTGTACCCTGTGGTGCTGCCGGTATAGGCACGTTACCACTGTTGGTATTACCCAATGCTAATGTATCTGTCCATACATCATTTAACAAAGGGAAATTATACGCAGCGGGAGTTGGGGTAAAACTCCAGGTATTTGTTTGGGCAGCATCAAAACCCTGATGTGCTATTACCTGTGCATTTGCTTGTACCAATGCCAGTAAAGCACCAACAACGAGTAACAATTTCTTCATACTATTTTCATTTTGCTGCAAAGAAATAGGTTGCACCACTATGAAAAATCGCTGTTTCAAAAACTTCACACAGACTTAGCTTGCAGACAATGATTTGTTTACAAGAACGTAACAATTTGTTTATACAAACAAAAGCAGCTTCCCGATTAAGAAAGCTGCTTAAGAAAACCAAACCAATATATCAAAAACACTACTACCTGTATCGTGCATTATGCTTTGCTCTGTATATAGAGCGATTAGCATGATTTTGTTCGCGCTGTATCAGCTGTCTTTCGCGAGGGCTGATGCGACCATCTGCCATTGCTACACGTTTTGTGTGCTGTATGTGGCGTTGCTGTGCATGCAGGCGCATGGCTTCATGCCTTGTTACTTCGCCTGTGCGCACGCCCTGATGAATGCGTGCCTTTTGCTGATGCTGACGTTTATTGACGTTATATGCGTGAGGATGAGCCTCAGTTACCATTGCGGTAAACATAGTACCAATCAGTACGGCTGCAAAAACTATCCTTTTCATAATTCTTTGTTTTTAATTGTTAGAACTAATAGATAGACTGCCTATTGAAAACAACGTTTAATCTGCAAATGTTAAATAAAACAGAAAGCTCCCCCTGGAAAGGGGGAGCTGTTACGCAATATGAAATATAACAAAAGAGACTAAGTATTAGTCAGGCTTTTTGCCATCAAGGAATGTGTTGATGGTTTGGATGCTTGCCTGAGAACCATTTTGCTGGTCGTTTACACCTACGCTATACCCGCTGTAGAAGGTATCTGAAGATGCTACGCCATTATCTATCTGCATGTTGCGACGAACGTATGCAGGTACATTCTCTACATCGTCTGCGCTTTCATTTGTTTTGATGTTGAAGCTCATGCGGCGCAGGCGCTCTGCTCTTTCTTCCAGCGCACGCTTCTGTTCTTCAAAACGTCGCTTTTCTTCTATTTCTTCAGCTGTCAGCACGCGCTCTCCTACTTTCATTACAGGTGTTTCCTGTACAGGTGTTGGTGTTGGAGCAGGAGCTTCATTTTTTATTACCAGTTGTATGCTTTCTTCAGCAGGTTTAGCCGGCTCTTCTATTTTGCTAACCGGTGTTTGCGGCACTTCAGGTACAGCAGCTACAGGTGCAGGAGCAGGTGTTGCTTCCAGCGAGAAGATTTCTTTCTGTTCAGCAGCAGCAGTTGGGAAAGCAGGCTTTACATCTATTACTACATGCTTAGGAGTCTGCATTTCTACCAATGTTGGTGCCATCGCATCTACCTGTGGAGCAGGTGTTGGCACGGCAGCTACAGGAGCAGGTGCGGCAGGAGCTGACATACTCGCATTAGCATCGCCCAGTTGTACAACTATTTTCTCAGGTTGATTGCTTTTTTCAGGAATCTCAATGTTCAGTTCATTGTGGTTGAAACCTGTAGCAATGATTGTAACTGCTATTTTATCACCCAGATTAGGATCGTGACCCATACCTAGGATAACATCGCAATTATCACCGGCTTGCTGTTGTACATAAGCCTGTATTGCTTCTGCTTCGTCCATTGTATGCTCGTGCTCACCTGCGCTTGATGTGATGTTCAGCAGTATCCATTTAGCACCACGGATATCGCTGTCATTCAGCAACGGAGAGTTCAGTGCTTGTTCTACAGCATGCAGTGCGCGGTTTTCGCCACCTACCTGTGCAGCACCAAGTATTGCAACACCACCGTTTTTCATTACAGTGCAAACGTCTGCAAAGTCAACGTTTATCTGTCCTGTAGATGTGATAACGTCTGTTATACATTTTGCCGCAGTTGCCAACACATCATCTGCTTTTGCAAATGCCTGCGTGAATGGCAGGTTGCCACATTGCTGGCGCAGTTTGTCGTTAGATATTATCAGGATAGTATCTACATGCTCGCGCATGCGGTCTATACCTTCCTGTGCTTGTTTCAGGCGTTTACGGCCTTCGTAAGTAAACGGAGTGGTAACGATACCAACCGTCAGGATGCCTAGGTCGCGACATATTTTAGCCACTACAGGCGCACCACCTGTACCTGTACCACCACCCATACCGGCAGTAATGAATGCCATACGGGTATTTACTTTCAATATTTTAGAGATATCCTCAATGCTTTCTTCGCTTGCCTGCTTGCCGATTTCGGGATTGGCGCCTGCACCCAAACCTTGTGTAAGATGCGGCCCCAGCTGAATCTTATTAGCTACAGGGCTCAATGCCAGTGCCTGAGAATCAGTGTTGCAGATTACAAAATCAACGCCTTCAATACCAAGGCTGTGCATGTAGTTAACAGCATTGCTGCCACCACCGCCTACACCTATCACTTTCAGGATAGATGATTGATTTTTGGGGATTTCGAAATGTATCATACAATTTTGCTTTTTGTTGGGTTAGTAATTCTTTTGTTATTTATATGTGGTTGTGAATTTGTTTCGGGGGTTATTCCATTTCCTGATCATCTACTTCTTCAAACAGCTTCATGAATTTGCCTTTGAAGCCGTCGAAGAGTTTTTTGAAGTTCTCACTGCGCTTCACATTCTTCCTTTGCTTTGTTTCGGCATCTTCGCCTTCTTCCGTTTCTACGGTGTCTTCTACTACTTTCAGATTTTCAGCAATTGCTTTCGCTTCTTCTGCACTGATGTGCATGATGTTGCCACCCTCGCCTACAAAACGCAGTCTGCCGTTTTCGTAGTCGTGGTACCCACGCAGTATCAGTCCTATACACGTAGAGTACATCGGGTTCATCATTGTTTCAGTATCGTTGCCTGAAAGGTGTTCGTTAGGGTAGCCGATGCGTGCACCCAAACCTGTTACATATTCTGTCAGTTGAATGATGTGCTTCAGTTGCGCACCACCACCAGTCAGTATTATGCCACCATACAATTTTTTATCCAGTCCTATTTGTTTCAGGTGATACACAACATAGTCGAGTATCTCCTGCATACGCGCCTGAATGATGTTTGCCAGGTTTTTTACAGAAATTTCTTTTGGCGGCAAACCACGCAAGCCCGGGATAGTGATGTATGCGTTAGCGTTCGCTTCATCTGCCAATGCAGTACCAAACTGCACTTTCATCTGCTCTGCCTGTGCACGCAATACGCCCAGTCCGTTGCGTATATCGTTAGTGATGTTTACACCAGCATATGGTATTACGGCAGTATGCTTCAGCACACCATCATAAAACACAGCCATATCTGTAGTACCACCACCAATATCCACGATGGCAACACCTGCTTCCAGGTCTTCATCGTTCATTACGGCTGCGGCAGAAGCTAGTGGCTGCAATACAAGATCTCTTGTGTTCAGGTTTGCTTTATCTACACAACGTTTAATGTTGCGTATTGCATTACGGTCGCCCGTAACAATGTGGAAGTTCGCACCGATTTTCACACCACTCATACCCACAGGGTCTATTACGTTCGGTGTACTATCTACCATAAACTCCTGCGGTACGATGTCGATAATCTGGTCGCCCGCCGGTATATATGTTTTATACTGATCACGAATCAGCAAATCAATATCTTCTTTGCTAATCTCTTCATCAATGCGTGTACGAACACGGTCGCCACGTGTTTGCAGGCTCTTAATGTGCTGGCCTGCAATACCCACATACACCTCTTTGATTTCGAGATTCGGGTTTGACAACAGGCATTTTTCAATAGCCTGCTCAATAGAGCGGATACACTGCTCGATGTTCATCACCACACCGTGGCTTACACCTTGCGATTCCGACTTACCAAAACCGAGTATTTCAAGTTTTCCATACTCGTTTTTACGGCCCGCTATGGCTACTACTTTCGTAGTACCTATGTCGAGGCCGACAATGATGGGTTGTTCTTTTTTACTCATATTGCGTTGCGTTTATGCTGTTAGTTTTTTATTGCGTTACTGGTACAGATACTTCGGTTTTTGTTCTTCTTTGTTTTGCTCTTTTGGTTTTTCCGTGGCTTTAGGTTTGGGTTTGTTCTCAGGTTTCTTTTGTTCGGGATTCTTATCTATTTTCTTTATCGCTTTGGGTTCAAGTTTCTTTATTAACGGCTCCTGCTTCTTGGTTTCCTGTTTCTTCACCTGCGGTTGTGGTACAGGTTTTGGTTGCTGTACAACTGCCGGCTTAGGCGGCGCAGCCGCTACTACTTGTTGCTGCACAGGCTGTGGTGTTATCGGCTTTGGTAACGGAGCTATCACTTTATTACTATCGCTACCTATTATACTCTTCACCCAGTTCATATTGCTCAGGGCCTTGTCAGTCGGTGCTTTCCACGGCAGTGCAGGCGATGCTACTACCTGTCCTTTATACCTTGCATCCAGCACTTCGTATTTATCCCAACCAATACGTGTCATTACCTTTTTGTAGAACGCATAGAGGTTTTCAAACTTCTCTTCCAGATTCGATGTATCGCCAATCAGTATTTTATGATTGCCTAATACAGGCACTAATTCAAACGCTCTGTCGTCGTTCAGTATTATCTGCGACACCTGTGCATTCCAGAAGCTGTCGCGCTCTACCTGCCTTACCACTTTTACTATCTGCGCTTTCAACGAATTGCCAAGACTATCATCTTTCAGCACCGGTACATTTGTAACCACTGTTGTGTAGTGTATATACCTTTCGCTAAGCGGCATTGCTTTGTGTACGTTGTCCAGATAATAACTATTACCCGCCTGGTCAAAAATCCTTACAACAGGCACACGCTGTGTCAGGTTTACATGCACTACTTTTTCATTATCTACAAACACTTGTGCATCTGCCACCCATGGATTAGTTGCTACAATCTTCTCCATCTTACCTATATCCAACCTACCCAGCGATATCTTCTTTACATCTATATCCTTATCGTTCAGCAGTTTTATTTTCACATCTGCTTTATCTACAAAACCAAACTGATCATTCTTTATATTGATGCTGAAGTCTTTTATATGCTTCGCATCCTGTCTGCGTGCTGCGCTGGTCATCGCTGCAATACATCCACCTGTTACCAACACGGTAACCAGTGTTTGCATTATTTTACGAATCGATATTTTGCGCTTCTCGCTCATTATTTATTTTCCAGTATCTCTTTTATTGGATTCACCAGTTTATCTATATCGCCCGCACCTGCTGTTATAAACAGATCAAGCGGTGCAGCTTTTACGTAGTCAATCAAACCTTCCTTGCTAAGAATAGTATGATTCGGATTGCCCATCCTGTCTGCTATCATCTGCGACGTAACACCTTCAATAGGTAATTCGCGTGCAGGGTATATATCCAGCAATATCACCTCATCGGCCATGCTCAGGCTTTCTGCAAAACCATCTGCAAAGTCGCGTGTGCGGCTGAACAGGTGGGGTTGAAATGCTACTACACATTTACGTCCTGCAAACAAACGCTTTGCGCTCTTTATCAGCGCAGCCAGTTCTTCAGGATGATGCGCATAGTCATCTATGTACACCACTTTATCGTTCTTCACTACATATTCAAACCTGCGTTTGATGCCTTTGAAACCTGCCAGAGCATCTTTCACCAGGCCTGCTTCTATTTTCAATTGTTGTGTTACAGCTATTGCAGCAATCGAATTTTCTACGTTATGCATACCCCCTATCGGCAGGTGTACACCATTCACTATCCAGCCATTACCTATCACATCAAAAATGTAACCACCGTCTTTCTGTACTATGTTCGTACCATACACATCAGCTGCATCATTTTGAAGGCTGTAGGTGATGATGTTTGATGCCTGTAAATCTTTTGCCCTGTGCAGTCCGTGTTTTGCTATCAGCGTACCGCCCGGTTTTATGTTTTTGGTATACTGTATAAATGCAGCCTCCACTTCTTCAGCAGTACCATATATATCCAGATGGTCAGCATCCATAGCAGTCAGCACAGCTATATCGGGAAAGAGTTTCAGGAAGCTCCTGTCATACTCATCTGCTTCTATCACCGCTGTTGCGTTATCACTGCTCCAGTAGTTGCTGTTGTAGTTTACAGAAATACCACCCAGGAAGGCATTACATCCATAACCTGTTTCGCGCAGCAAGTAAGCTATCATGGTAGAGATAGTTGTTTTACCATGCGTACCTGCAACTGTTACTGAGAACAATGCCTCTGTTATCCATTGCAATACATCGCTGCGTTTGTACACTGCAAAGCCATTATCACGATACCAGTTGAGCTCTGCATGGTCTTTAGGTATGGCAGGCGTATATACTACCAGTTCTGTTTCTTTATCCAGCAGGTTGATGTCATCAGTATAATGAACACCCATATCCTCTGCTACCAGTTGTTTAGTCAGCGCAGTTTCTGTACGGTCATAGCCATTCACCACAGTACCCTGGCTGCGGAAGAAGCGTGCAAGCGCACTCATACCGATACCACCGATACCTACGAAATAAACCCGTTTTAATGCTCTTACATTCATTGCGCTATCGCTAATACTTTTTCAGCTATTCTTTTATCTGCATCTTTTATGGCAAGTACCTTCAGGGCTTTTACCATTATCTCCTGCATAGATGCATCCTGCAGCAGCATTTTCAATTTCTTTACCAGTTCTGTTTTCGCATCACTGTCTTTCACCATCATGGCGGCATTGTGTTCTACCAATGCCATTGCATTACTTGTCTGATGGTCTTCGGCAGCAAACGGATATGGCACAAATATTACAGGCTTAGCCACGATGCAGAGTTCTGCTATTGCCAACGCGCCTGCTCTCGATACCACTACATCTGCCGCTGCATATGCATAGTCCATCTCACGTATGAAGTCGAACACTTTTACTTTATCACCAAATGCAGCAGCTCTTTGTTTTGCCTGTTCGTAATAAGGCTTACCTGTCTGCCACACTATCTGCACATCCTGTTGCAGTATCTCTTCAAGGTTTGCATCTATTGCTTCATTGATAGATTTTGCACCGAGGCTGCCACCAACTACCAGTATTGTTTTCCTGAAGTTGTTCATACCCAACCATGCCTGCCCTTCTGCCCTGTCCAGTGTTGATTGTGATATTTTGCTACGTACAGGATTGCCTGTCAGTATCAACTTATCTGCAGGAAAGAATTTATCCATCTTCTCATAAGCCACACACACTGCTTTAGCTTTCCTGCTCAATATTTTATTGCTCTTACCTGCGTAAGAATTTTGTTCCTGTATCAATGTAGGTATACCCATACCCTGCGCTGCATTCAGTACAGGGAAGCTGGCATAACCACCAACACCCACCACGGCATGCGGCTTAAAATCTTTCAGTATGCTGCGTGCATGCAAAGCACTCTTCAGCATTTTATAAGGCAGCAACAGGTTCTTCAACATATTACTCCTGTTGAAGCCTACTATATCCAGCCCAACTATTTTAAAACCTTCCTGTGGCACTTTCTCCATTTCCATCTTGCCTTGCGCACCTACAAACAGCAGCTCTGTACCCGGTTGCAATTGCTGCAACGCATGGCCTATGGCCACAGCCGGGAATATATGCCCGCCAGTACCACCACCTGCTATTATGATGCGTTTGTTGCTCATCTTACGCTACCGCAGCTTTTGGAGTTTTCACTTTAGTTTCTTCGTTTATTTTTTTCTTTCCTTCGTTTTCATCTACATACCTGCTCACACTCAGCACCACACCTATGGCAATACTGGTGAACCAGATAGACGAACCACCCATACTTATCAGTGGCAATGTCAGACCGGTTACAGGCACCAGATGTACATTCACCGCCATGTTCAGCATTGCCTGAAATACGAGCGTAATACTCAACCCCACTGCAAGGAATGCACCGAATGCATAAGGACATCGCCTGAATATCTGTATGCTTCTCCACAAAAACAGCAAATACAGTATCACAACAAATGCACCGCCTACCAATCCATATTCTTCAACTACTATAGAGTAGATGAAATCTGAATAAGGGTGTGGCAGAAAATTGCGTTGCAGGCTCTTACCCGGCCCACGACCTGTAAGTCCTCCGTTTGCAATAGCAATCTTTGCCTGCTGTACCTGAAACACGTCTTCTTTTTTCTTTCCGTCTTTGCCTTCGCTGCTGCCTGCAAAGTCTTTAATACGTTGCTCCCATGTAGCAGCGCGACCAAAACCTGTAGCTTTTGAAACAAAGAACAATCCTACCACACCAATCACACCGGCTACAGCCAGCATCATGATGTGTTTTACCTGTACCCTGCCTATGAAGAACAGTATGCAACATGTAAAACCAAGCATCAGTGCGGTTGAGAGATTGGCAGGGGCAATAAGTGCACACGTTACCAGTACAGGTATCAGCGCAGGCATAAAACCTTTCTTCCAATCTTTAATTACATTCTGTTTGATACTCAGTATCCTTGCCAGGAACATGAACAAAGCCAGCTTTGCAAGGTCTGATGTCTGGAATGTAAGGTTGATAACAGGGAGCTTTATCCAACGAGAACCCTCATTGAGCGTAGCCCCGAAAAACAATGTATAAATGAGTAACGGCAAACTTAAGAGGTACAACATGATAGCTATACGAGCGAACTTTGTATAGTTTACCAGATGCACACCATATATTATCACCAAACCCAGCGCCAGCACCATCAGGTGTTTCATCAGGAAGTAGCTCGGGTTTTTAGACATACGGAAAGCAAGCGAACCTGTTGAGCTGTACACAGCGAGCAGGCTTATGAAAGATAGTACGATGACTACCCCCCATATTACTTTGTCCCCTTTGGTACGATTCAACAATTTGTTCATTGCCATTGCTTTTCCTCTTTATTAATTACAGTTCTTTCACAGCATCTTTAAACTGACGGCCACGGTCTTCATAGTTCTTAAACAGATCGAAGCTGGCACATGCAGGCGATAACAATACTGCGTCACCTTTGTCGGCAAAGGCATAAGCTGCTTTTACAGCATCTTTTGCACTCTGTGTATCCGCGATGTTTTCAACCACACCATCAAAAGCATCGTGGATTGGCTTATTGTCTATACCCATACAAACAATGGCCTTCACTTTTTCCTTAACGAGGTCCATTATCTCGTTATAGTCATTGCCTTTGTCCTGGCCGCCCAGTATCAGTATAGTTGGTTGCTTCATGCTTTCCAGTGCAAACCATACGGAGTTTACATTGGTAGCCTTGCTGTCGTTGATAAAGTCAACACCTCGCACGGTGGCAACATATTCAAGACGGTGTTCCAATCCTTCGAACGATGTGAAGCTCTCTCTGATTTTTTCTTTGCGAATACCCGCAATACGAGCCGAAATGCCTGCTGCCATGCTGTTATATTGATTGTGCCTGCCTTTTAGAGAAAGATCATGTATAGACATGTTCATATCCTCACCGTTGTAGTTGATGTTCATGTGTTCGTTTTGAATGGATCCTCCCTCGTTCGGTTGTTGTTGTTCGCTCATCGTAAAATAGATTGTGTGTGAATTAATGGAATGGTTGGCGAGATGATCTGTAATTACTTTATCATCAAGGTTAGTAATGAAAAAATCTTTGTTTGTCTGGTTTTCGGTGATGCGGAATTTAGAACGTATATAGTTGTCGAATTTGTAATCATATCTGTCAAGGTGGTCGGGTGTTATGTTCAGCAGTATCGCTATATCGGGGCGAAACTGGTGTATATCATCCAACTGAAAACTGCTTACTTCTATCACATACCATGCAACAGGCTTTTCTGCTATCTGCCTTGCAAAGCTGTAGCCGATATTGCCTACCAGTGCAGCATCGTAGCCTGCTTCTTTCAGCAAGTGGTATGTTAGTTTTGTTGTTGTACTCTTACCATTACTACCTGTGATGGCTATTATTTTGCTGTCACCTTTGTAGCGGTAACCAAACTCAATCTCGCTACACACTTCTATACCAGCCTCGCGTATTGCTTTTACAACAGGTGCTTTGTCCGGTATGCCCGGGCTCTTCACTACACAATCAGCATTCAGGATTTTGCCGATGCTGTGTGTGCCTTCTTCATATACTATGCCTGCTTCTGTCAGTGTTGTTTTGTATTCGTCTTTTACTTTACCTCCATCGGTAACAAAAACATCCCATCCTTGCTGTTTACCCAGCAAAGCAGCACCTACACCGCTTTCAGCAGCGCCCAGTATCACCAGTCGTTTTTGTTGTCCGTTACTCACTATCTCATTTTTAATGTTACAATACTCAATACAGCCAGCAGTATGCCTATAATCAGAAACCTTGTTACGATTTTACTTTCATGGTAGCCTTTCTTCTGGTAGTGGTGGTGCAGTGGCGACATCAGGAATATCCTGCGGCCTTCACCATATTTCTTCTTAGTGTGTTTGAAGTATGCCACCTGTATCATTACAGAAAGATTCTCTACCAGGAAGATGCCGCATATAATAGGTATCAGGAGTTCCTTCCTTACGATAATGGCCAGCGATGCGATGATGCCACCCAATGCTAGGCTACCCGTATCGCCCATGAACACCTGTGCAGGATATGCATTGTACCACAGGAAGCCCACACATGCACCTACAAACGCACCGATGAATATGGATAGCTCGCCGAGGTTTGGAATGTGCATGATATTGAGGTAGCCCGCAAATACATAGTTGCCCGATACATAGGCAAACACACCGAGGCATATACCTATAATAGCCGACACACCTGTTGCAAGGCCATCTATACCATCCGTTATATTAGCACCGTTTGATACTGCCGTGATGATGAAGATGACGAACAGCACATATATAATAGGTGTTGCTGTCTTCACAGCACCTTCACCAAATACTCTTGCAATGCCCGCGTAGTTAAACTCATGGCTCTTTACAAAAGGTATCGTAGTCGTTACACTTTTTACTGTTGCATACTGATGCTCCGCACCATTCTGGTCTTTGCGCATGTAGGTACTACCTATTTGCTTTTCAGATGCATTACATACAATTGGTGCATTTTCTTTTACCTCGCGTGTTACTACTACGTGATCGTTATAATACAATGTAAGGCCAACAATTGCACCAAGACCTACCTGCCCCATTATCTTGAATCTACCCGCAAGGCCTTCTTTATTCTTTTTGAATACTTTGATATAGTCATCTAGAAAACCAACCAATCCCAGCCACACGGTACTCATTATCATCAGGATGATGTACACATTCTCTACACGTGCAAACAATAGCGTAGGTATCAGTATAGCCGCAATTATGATGATACCACCCATAGTAGGCGTACCTTTTTTCTGGTTCTCTCCTGCCAGTCCCAAATCGCGCACTGTTTCGCCGATTTGTTTGCGTTGCAGGTAGTTAATCAGGTTTTTGCCCAGCACCGTGGTTATCACCAGCGAAAGTATGATAGCCATAGCTGCACGGAAGGTGATGTAGTAAAACATCCCGGCTCCAAACATGCCAAAGTGCTCGCGCAGATATGTAAACAAATAGTACAGCATCAGCTATCAGTTGGTTAGTCTCTTTTATTTTTCAAGTGTTGCAAACATTTCTTTCAATACTTCTCTGTCATCAAAAGGATGTTTGACACCTTTTATTTCCTGGTATGTTTCATGTCCTTTTCCTGCTACCAGCACTATGTCTCCCGGCTGCGCCAGTGCCACTGCTGTTTTTATCGCTTCCTTCCTGTCTGTTATTCTTAATGACCTTCTTTTTTGTACGCCTGTCAATCCCGATTCCATTTCGTTCAGTATCGCTTCAGGGTCTTCGCTGCGTGGGTTGTCCGATGTCAGTATGGCTCTGTCGCTATGCTCGCATGCTACTTCTGCCATTACCGGGCGCTTTGCACTGTCCCTGTCACCACCGCAGCCTACAACCGTTATCAGTTGCTGTCCTTTGGTACGCAATTGATTTACTGTTGCCAGTACATTTATCAGCGCATCGGGTGTGTGTGCATAATCTACTATACCCAGTATGCTGTCTTTGTCAGACATCTGCGTTTCGAACCTGCCCGGCGCACCGTGCAGATTGCTGAGTATAGATAGCACCTGCATTTTATCTTCGCCCAGCAGCACTGCAATACCATATACAGCCAGCAGATTGTATGCATTGAATGTGCCTATCATCCTGAAGTGTGCTTCGGTACCTTCTACCGTCATCACCAAACCTGTCAGGTTGTTTTCCAGCACTTTTCCTTTGAAGGATACAGGTGCCTTCAGGCTGTATGCATGTTTGTCTGCTTTTGTGTTTTGCAGCATCACCATACCACGCTTGTCATCTGCATTGGTCAATGCAAATGCAGTTTCAGGCAGGTAGTCGAACAGTTGCTTTTTAACACGTATATACTCGTCGAATGTTTTGTGATAGTCGAGATGGTCGTGTGTGATGTTGGTGAAAGCCGCACCTGCAAAACGCAGCCCCGCTATACGTTGCTGATGTATAGCATGAGAGCTCACTTCCATAAACACATATTCGCAACCCGCATCTGCCATACGCCCCAGCAGCGATTGTACAGATATTGCATCGGGTGTAGTGTGTGTTGCTATCTCTACTACTTCGTCTATGTGATTCTGCACTGTAGATATCAACCCAACTTTATAGCCCAGTGCTTTGTACAACTGATAGAGCAGCGTAGTAGTAGTGGTCTTGCCATTGGTACCTGTTACACCTACTACTTTCATCCTTGCAGAAGGATTGCCGTAGAAAGCATCTGCCATAACACCTGCTGCATACGCGCTATCTTTTACCTGCACATACACAACATTATCTGCTGTTATTGCAGGCATATCTTCGCACACTATCACCGCTGCACCCTGTGCTATTGCTTTGTCTATAAACTGATGACCATCAACCGTAGTACCACGCACTGCAATAAATACAGTACCTGCCTGCACTTTGCGAGAGTCTATGCTTAGGGCTTTTACTTCTACAGAAGTATCGCCCGCTATGCGCAGTGGTGTTATACCTGTTAATATGTCTTTCAGCAATATCATTTAGCTAAGCTGCAGTTCTATTGTTTGTCCTTTATTAATTTTTGTACCCGGCGCCAGCGACTGATAAGCAACCTTACCTCTGCCACGCACCACTACTTTCATACCTTGTTTTTCCAGCAAGAACACCGCATCTTTCAAACCCATACCACTCACATTCGGCACTTGCCCTGCAAATACTTTTGTTGTATGCACCAGTTCTTTCTTCACGGTATCGGTTGTCACATTTATGATGTAGTTGTCTGCAACCGATGGCGCTTTGCGTCCCATGCGGCGCATCAGTACATCGTAGCTGGCAGCAGGTGCGCTGTTTGCCACCATACGTTTATCACTTTTCTGTGCAATGCTATCCAGCGGACCTATCCAACCTTTGCTGCTTGCAAATACCTTATCGGCAATCATCCTGAATACAGGCGCAGCTATCACACCACCGTAGTATGCACCCGAACCTTTGTTGGTACGTATCACTACTGCTATGGTATATTTTGGTTTATCTGTAGGAAAATAACCCACAAACGAACCCTGATACACGCCATCACTGTATTTGATGCCTTTATCCGCAACCTGTGCAGTACCTGTTTTGCCTGCTATGCCATAGAACGGACTGCGGATGTGTTTGGCAGTACCTGTCAGCACCACTTCTTTCATACAATCCTGCAACTGGCGGATGGTTGAAGTATCTGCTACTGCTTCTTCCAGCACTTTCGGTTCGTATTTTTTTATCGTCTTACCGTATTCACGTATCTCGCTTATCAGGTACGGGCGCATCAGCTTACCACCATTTGCCACAGCATTGTACACCATACAAGTATGCAGTGGTGTTATCTGTATTTCGTAACCGTAAGCCATCCATGGCAGTGTGGTAGCACTCCAGTCACTTTGCCCCGGCTTCTTCACACGTGGTGCACGCTCACCACTCAGGTCTATACCTGTTTTTCTGTCCAGATGCAGGTCGTGCAGATGGTCCAGATATTTTTTGGGGTTCGATTGGTAGAACTGATAACCCAGTTTTGCCATTGCTACGTTCGATGAATGTGCGAACGCATCTTTGATACTCATATCTCCCATGCCAAGGTGAGAGTCCTTCAGTGTAAGATTACCGAAATGTGCAATACCTTTTTGACAGTCTACATGTTTATCAATAGTGATATACTTGTCTTTCAACAAAGCCATCAGCGTCATCAGCTTGAAGGTTGAGCCCGGCTCTGTGGGAGACATAGCATAGTTAAAATCTTCCCAGTAAGTACCATCCTGTTGCTGGCCCAGATTTACCAGTGCACGTATCTTACCGGTCTGTGCTTCCATCACAACACAGGTACCATATTTACACTTGTACTGCTCCAGCACACTCTTCAGCGCATGCTCTGCCACTTCCTGTATGCCTATATCCAGCGTGGTAACAATATCTTGTCCGTTCTTAGGCTCTACCTCACTGCCTTCTACAGGCATCCATACACCACCTGTTTCTTTACGCTCTATACGTGTGCCGTTATCTCCTTTCAGCACCGTATCATACGTGCGCTCCATACCTACTGTCTGGCTGTTCTCTCTCCACAAGCCTATGGTACGGAATGCCAGCATGCCATACGGATTGATGCGTTTGATTTGCGGGTCTTCTATAAAACCACCACGCCTTTTGCCTTTATTAAATATCGGCAGGCTGCGCAGTGCCTGATAGTCGTAGTATGGCAGGTTCTTCTTCAACAACCAGTAGCGCGATTGCTTTTTGAAACCTTCGTTCAGTGCAGCCTTATACTTTGCAGCAGGTGCATCTTTAAACAATGCTGCCATGCACAGTGCCAATGTATCTGCATAACGCTTAAACGTATCGGGCTTGATGACAGAGAAATCTATATGCACATCAAACTGCGGAATGGTAGAACACAATAAAGCCCCCTGCTCGGTGTAGATGTTTCCACGCTCTGCAGGCAGTGTAGTAGTACGTGTGTGCATCTCCTTCGCCAGCTTGCGCAGCTCCGGCCCTTCATTTACCTGTATGTAGGCAACCTTCAGTATGATGGCAAACCCAAACAGGCAAATGCATGTGAATGCCACATACACCCTGAACCTTATGTCTTGTTTTACTGTCAATTTCCCCTTTACGGTTTGTATATAGTACTGTCAACAACTATACTGTATGCGGGCAGCGACATGGGCTTCATACCCAACGACGATGCACGTTTTATCACTTCACTCTCCATCTTCACATACATGAGCTTGCTGCTCACATCCATATATTTCCAGCGTAGTTCTTTCAATACTTTGTTTTCCTTATTCAGCTCGCGTTGCATATCTACTGCGCGTTGAGAGTTGTTGATGTACAACACCGCCAGCAATGCCACAAAAGCAAGGAAGGGGATATTATTAACGATAGCTTTGTAAGACAGTTTATCCACCAGCGTTTTCCAATCGCTTCGCACACGTTGTGCAGGTTGTTGTTCCTGCTCTGTTACATTGTGTGTGTTCTGGGTGCTCATGCTATCTTTTCTGCTATCCTTAAACGGGCGCTTCGTGCCCTTGAATTGTTTTTAATTTCTTCTTCCGTAGGTTCTACGGCTTTGTTATTTATAAGCCTCAGCGGTGCTTTGTGCAGCGTGCGGCCAAATACATCTTTCTCTGCTTCCTCCCACGTTCCGTTCTTCATATACTGCTTCACCAGCCTGTCCTCCAGCGAATGGAAGGTGATAACACTCAGCCTGCCTCCGGGCTTCAGGCATTGTGCCGATTGCATCAGCAAATCTTTCAGCGCACCCATCTCATCATTCACCTCTATGCGCAGCGCCTGAAAAACCTGTGCCAGATAACGATTGGGATTCCCCTTCATAATCGGCGCCAGCATACCCTTCAGTGCATCTATACTATTCAACACTACAGTAGCTCTCTTATCCACTATATGTTTTGCAAGCTGTTTAGAGTTGCGCACCTCTCCGTATTGTTCAAAGAGTTTGTGCAACTGCTGCTCGCTGTATGTCTTCAGCACATTGGCTGCGGTTTGCTCTGCCCGTTTATCCATCCGCATATCCAGCGGACCATCGAAGCGAATAGAGAAACCACGCTCTGCTGTATCAAACTGAAAAGAACTTACACCCAAATCGGCCAGTATCCCATCTACCTCTCTGTATCCGTGCAGCCTCAAAAACTTGCTCAGGTAGCGAAAGTTTTCCGTAACAGGTATCAACCTGTCGTCATCGGGTTTGTTGCGCCACGCATCTGTGTCCTGGTCAAAAGCTATCAGCCTTCCGTTTTCGCCCAGCCTGCTCAGTATCTCTCTGCTATGGCCACCACCACCAAAAGTGGCATCTACATACACACCATCGCTTTTTATATCCAGCCCATCTACCGTTTCCTTCAAAAGGACCGTTGTGTGGTAAAAAGTGGAGTCACCCATTTTATAGATTTTCAAATGGGTTCACAAAACCACTACCTGCCACCTCTGCAGCCAGGTCGCTAAAGCCTGCCGCATGCTGGCGTATGTACGCGTAATACGTATCTTTATCCCACAGCTCAATTTTATTGCCCTGTGCAGAGAATATCATGTCTTTCTTGATAGATGCGTATTCCTGCAATGGCTTTGGCAACAATATGCGACCAGCACTGTCCACATCCACGAAGTTGGCGCCGTTCATAAACAGGCGCTTGAACTCACGCACTTTAGGATTGAAGTCGTTGAGCTTGTTTACTTTTTCTGCCAGTACATTCCAGCTATCTACCGTAAACATGGAAAGGCAGTTTTCAAACCCACGGTTAATAACGAAGCGTGCAGCGCCATCTTCAGGCAACTGCTTGCGGAAGCCTGCAGGCAGCAAAAAGCGGCCTTTGGCATCTACAGCAACTTCATATTCTCCGAGAAAGCTTGTCATTGACGATTTTGGGATATTTCTACCTTTTCTACCACAAAACAACACTTTTTCCCACACATTTAGGGAATTTGGAGAACCCATATTTTTCCACAAGGAACGATATGGCTAAACCCCTTTACAGCAAAGGTTTTCAGGCTATTTTTCACGCTATGTTCATAAACCCATGTGCATATCCTGTAGATAATTGTGGATAACTTGTGAAATGACTGTAAAACCCTGATTTAACAGAGTTTTATACCATATATATGGGAAAGCAACTCGGTTTCTTTATTTTTGCCATCCTCATGCAAAAACGCCATAGTTATATCCTCTTCATGATGCTCAGCATCAGCCTGTTATTCGGCTGCAGCGGCTACGAGCGTGCCCTGAAGAGCAAAGACGTAAACTATAAACTGAAGAAAGCCAACGAGTTCTACGACCGTAAGAAGTGGCAGCAAGCCAATGGCCTGTACGAAAGCCTGGTGCCTGTAATGAAGAATACACGCAACTACGAGCCCATGTACTACCGCTACGCATACAGCTTTTACAACCTGAAAGACTACCTGTCTGCGTCTTACCACTTCAAAAACTACCTGGAATTCTTCCCTACCAGCAAGGATGCCGACGAGATAGAGTTTCTCTATGGCTATTGCCTGTACAAAATGTCGCCAAAGCCATCTCTGGAGCAGCAAAGCACCGAACGTGCCATGGATGCTCTGCAAACCTTCATCAACGCGCACCCCGAAAGCCCGCGTGCGGCTGAAGCCAACAAATACATAGACGAATGCCGCAGCAAACTGGAAACCAAAGAAGCCGATGCTGCCAAACTATACTATAATATAGGCCAGTACAGGGCTGCCAGCGTTACCTACAAGCAGCTGATGCGCAACTTCCCCGAATCGAAGAACAGCGACCTGTACCAGTATATGATTGTAAAATCGTGGTTTAAGTTTGCGGGAGAGAGTGTGAAGGAGAAACAAGAGGAACGCTACGCCAACGCCATCAACGCATACAGAGAATTAGTTGACGGTTATCCAAATTCTAAGTATCTTCGCGACGCTGAGGAATATTATACCAAGGCAGATAACATTGTAAAACAGTTACGCAATGAGCTTAAATAGAAAAGCATTAGCAGCAGTGAACCCGCTGGTTGAAACCCGCGACGTTGTTGCTATCAAAAACAAAACAGGAAATCTGTACGAATCTATCGTGGTAATGAGCCGCCGTGCAAACCAGATTGCTGTTACCATGAAGGAAGAACTGCACCGCAAGCTGGATGAATTCAGCAGCCATGCAGACAACCTGGAAGAAATACACGAAAACAAAGAGCAAATCGAAATATCTCGCATATACGAACGCATGGCAAACCCTGCCCTGCAATCTACAAGCGAGTTCTTCGACGACAAAATCTACCACCGCAAAAAGAATCAATAAGCTTTTTCGGGCTACGGTTTTAATAACACTGAAAAGCTATCCCCACAAAGGATGGCTTTTTACGTTAAACCAACTAACGCCTTTCTGACAATGCCTGCTCATTACAAACACCTCTTCTTCGACCTCGACCACACCCTGTGGGATTTTGACGCCAACTCGGCGCACACCCTGCTGCAGGTGTACGAAGAATGCAGGCTCAAGGACCTCGGCATTACAGACTACGAGGCATTTGCCACATCCTACAACGAGCACAACGAGCGCCTCTGGGCACGCTTTCGCAATGGTTTCCTGAAGCGCGACGAACTGCGCTGGAAACGCTTTGCCCTCACCCTGCTCGATTTTAAGATAGGAGACCCGCACCTGGCACACGAACTGAGCAGTGCCTACTTAGAGATACTGCCCAATCAGCGCCGCCTGACACCATACGCTACCGAAGTGCTGGAGCATTGCAAAGCACAAGGCTACACCATGCACCTCATCACCAACGGGTTTGAAAGCACCCAACGCCAGAAACTACAGATAAGCGGCATCAGCCAATACTTCACCCACCTCATCACCAGCGAGATGAGCAACAGCATGAAACCACAGGCTGCCATCTTCAACTTCGCCCTGCAAACAGCAAGTGCCAAAGCCGAGGAAAGCATTATGATAGGCGATGCGCTGGAGATAGACATACTCGGAGCCTTCTACGCAGGTATAGACCAGGTGTACTACAACCCCGCACGCACACCACACCGCCACAAGCCAACATACGAGATAGCCAGCCTCAACGAGCTGATGAACATCTTTTAGGCCGCAGCCTGCCAATAAAACACCCGGATACAGATTATTTGATATTAATCTCCTTTACCACCTGCTCTGCAAAATACTCATTGATGGTAGCCATTAGCTGAGGCTTAGCCAGCAGCAGTTCCTGCTTCAGTGCGGCAACATCTGTATAGATAGTAAGTGTACCACCACTCAGGTACAGGTTGCGGGTATATTTCGATATCGTTTTACCTGCTATCTGTTCCCACTCCTCGCGCATACGCAGTTCGTGCGCCTTTGGCTTCCACCCGCTTTTTTCCATCAGCAGGTTCAGTGCCTCACCAATGCTATACTGACCCATACCTGTAAAGTTAAACCTTTCCCCGATAATGGCATATTAAAGACTACCTTCGCCGGCAGAGATAGGTGTTCTATTTCATTAAACGATTAGGAAGATGCAGGAGATTTTGAAGAACTGGAACAAAATGAAAGGCCACCTGAAACGCGAGTTTCCGATGCTGAACAACAACGATGTAACACAACGCACCGGCAAAGACACCGAAATGCTCCAGAACATTATGGAGAAAACAGGACTGACCGAAGCCGAGCTACAAGCATTTTTGCAAAAAGTACAGGAGCAGTAAACCACTGCCCTGTGCTACTTGCACACCCCCGCACAACAATCTGATAAGCTGCCCGAAAGGTAGCTTTTCTTTTTTTGCAGCAACCGCCCTAACCTCCCCCGTCATTGCCACTACGCCGCGTCATTGCGAGGAGGTACGACGAAGCAATCTCGCGATAACATGTGCCTTGCTCTCCGCGAGCCTTTTGCTGCGCTCTTGCCTACGCTTCCTTTCTTTCTTTTGGCAGCAAAAGAAAGAAACAAAGAAAAGCTGCAAAGCATTAATGACATCTGAATGCTTTGTTGACGCTCCGATGCTGCTACATTACTACTGTGCTGCCGGGCTGAGGGACGTTAATCGCTCCCACTTTATGAGTCATTGCGAGGAACGAAGCAATCTCACGATAACACATGCCTTGCTCTCCGCGAGGTTAAACCACTCCGCCCCATCAGTGCCGTCATCCCGACGGCAGGAGGAACTTTTCTCAGCGGAGCTAATCTCCTGAGCATATGTACGGTGGCAGGGGATTAGTTTTCATTTTCACACTTGTTCATTTGTACAAAATACTTTGTACATTTGTTCTATTCCGTTCGTGTTCATGAACATGAACGGCAGAACATTTAAAAACACAAAAAACTATCACACCATGACGGAAAAAAAACACGTACACATCCCTGATGGCTTTGACATGAACAACCCGCCCGAACCCCCATCACCCGCACAGGACTTTGCACCCTTCCCCGATGAGATTTTTGACAGCCTGCCGCCGCTGCTGCGCGAAGCCTGCTACAAGTTTACCGAAGCAGAAGAAAGAGAATTGTTTCTGATAGGCGCATTGGGTGTCATCAGTGGTATGCTGCCCAATGTAGAGGCCATGTACGACAGCCGCCGTGTGGGTGCCAATCTCTATTGCTTTATTGTAGGTAAGTATGGTACCGGAAAGGGTGCGTTGCTATGGGCGCGTGCGCTTGGCGAAGCCGTAGAAACCTATCTGGAAGAAAAAACACAACAAGAGGCAAAAGAGTATCAGACAAAACAGATGCAGTATAACAGACAGGTAAAATTGTATGATAAGGGCAAACTGAATGAACCACCCACACCACCCGATGCCCCGCGCAACCTGCGCCTGTATATACCCGCCAATAGCAGCAAGGCTGCCATCATACAACTGATAAAAGAGAATGGTGGCAGAGGCACCATATTTGAAACCGAAGCCGATACACTGGCAGATATCTTCGGGCAAGACTTCGGAGACTTTAGCGATGTGCTGCGCAAAGCATACCACCACGAGCCTGTAAGCTATAGCCGAAAGACCAACAGCGAATTTATAAAGATAGCACGCCCTGCACTCAGCATGGTACTAAGCGGCACACCAGACCAGGTGAAACGTTTGTTGCGCGATATACACAATGGTTTGTTTAGTCGTATATGCTTTTACAAGCTGCAACCACGTGTCTATTTCCGCAATCCTTTCGATAGCAATAAAAATGATTTTGAACCATTTTTTAACATGCAGGCACAGCAGTATTGTGTGTTGTATAAAAAACTGGAAGCACTAAGCGAGCCTAAAATATTTATGCTGCGCCCGCACCAGCAAGAATCTTTTAGAAAGTTGTTTGAAGAAAATAAAATGGACTTGCATCACAACATAAGCGACGAGCTGGAAGGTACTGCCAACAGGCTTGGCTTGATATGCTACCGCATAGCCATGATACTGACAATGGTACGTAACAATCATAGTGGCGGTGCAGATATTATAAGCTGTATGGATGCCGACTACGAAAATGCAGTACACATTACACAACACTTGCTGCACTACAGCCTGCATATATATGAGCAACTGACACCACTGAAAACCAGACACCCCAATGTAGCTACAGATAATATTGTAGATAAGCTGGAACTGATTGCACAATGCTGCGAATGTTATCACAACGAAGGATTGACATATAGAAAAGTAGCGTTGAAAGTATTTGGCAGCGAAACCTATACCTCCAAAGTTTTTACGTGGATAATGCAAAACTGCAAGGAAAAAAGAGCATAATAAAAACACAGAGCGTTCTGTTCATGAACATGAACAGAACGCTCTGCTACAATAACCCCTGCCACCGCATAAACCTGAAAGCGTACAAACAAAATGACAGACTCTGTACTGAACGTAAGCGTTAGCTGCGTACCAAACTATTTTACAAAAGACAAGACAGCACCAGTCAACCTGCTGACATGGCTCACCAGCCCCAAGCATGCACACCGCATCGTGCACATCCGCAATATGGGCGATAAAGAACACCGCAACAAGATGAAGGCACAACTGCCTGCCATTACCCCCAGCGGGCTGTTTACCGCCATCAACGAGCGTAGCCTCGTGCGCCATTCGGGCTTTATACAGTTTGATATTGATGCAAAAGAAAATGCTTTTGTAATGAACTACCACGAACTGAAGGAGCAGCTATGCCGTATTAAAAATGTAGCCTACTGCGGCCTCAGTGCCAGCGGCACCGGGTACTGGGGGCTGATGCGTATAGCACATACAGACCTGCATGCGCAGCACTGGCTGTATATGTATGGCATCTTTCGCAGTATGGGTATTCATCTGGACGAGGCACCTAAGAATATATGCAGCCTGCGTGGCTATAGTTACGACGAGAAAGGCTACTTCAACCACCATGCCCCGCCGCTGGAAAAATATATAACCACCCCACCCGTACCAGTAGGGCAAGCCATCAACCAAACCGAAAACTGCGCTACTATACAACGCCTGATAGCAGAGGTAGTGGCAAGGGGCATAGACATAACCGAAGGGTATAACAACTGGTTTTCTCTGGGCTGCTGCATAGCTGCCAATTTTGGCAAGAGTGGCTATACGCTGTACCACGAGCTAAGCCAGTTTCACCATACCTACAATTACGATACCGTAAACAACCAATACGACCACTGCCTGAAACACGCTAAAGACACAGGTATAGGGGTGCTGGTGAAGCGGGTACGGGAGATGGGAGCAGACTAAAAATTAAAAGCCTTATATTGCTATAAGGCTTTAATAAGATTGACCAGATAATTGTCCTGCCTATAAGGCTGACCAGAGAACCATCCTATCTTGTATCACAAAGGTAATAATAAATATTATAATTACAAACTTAAATAGTGAAAACTTCATTCAGCTTACCTCTACTCATAAATTTTAAAGTAGAGCTCATATCAGAAAAAAGTTCTATAGCATATTGACCATCACTTATATCAAAATCTTCAATACACATAGCAGTTTTCACCGTAACCTCATATAAGTTAAGTGTCTGAAAATGTGCTTCAATGACAACATTTAACAACCCATTTTCTGTTTCTTGCTGGCATACTATCCTAATAGCTCTACCACCACCCTCTGGACGCCCATGATTTAAAAAACAAAAATTCTTAATATAAGAAGAATAAAATAATAAATGCTTAATTGAGCGGGTAACTAAGTCCTCGACTACCTGAGTATCGATACCTATCCTTCTACCAGATTCATCCCCATGCTGTTGTCTATCTAAATAGTGCTTGTCATACCATAGTTCAATAGATATTTGTTCGTCTACAGTACGAACTATTCTTGCATTAGGGGTACATTTATTTGCAGTAAACTTTAATGGGTCTACAACTACAGTCTCATAAGCAGGCTTTGCCTCAATAGGGAACCTTTTTCTAGCACCTTTTTCCATTATTGCTATTATATGATAGTTATTAATATGATAAATGATTATGCACCAAGTGTAGAAATTCTCAAAACACTTAATACATTATTGTCAGCTAAATCGTAAATAGTTTCGTTTCGTTCATTTTTACCAACTACAATAAATGATTTCCCTGGTTTAGACTTTATGCTAAACGTTGCTGAAACACTACCTACAATTGCAGCTCTATCAGTTAAATACGGTTCAATTTCCATTATACGTTTAACTACATCCGCTGTGCCCATAGGTCTACCGCTTTCCTTTAAAATATATTTCATCTTCGCTTCCCATGTCCAAGATTTATTATACTCGGCAACAGTCGGTTTACTATCATCATAAGCATATAAGTGTCTGTATGTTGTAGAAATATCTGAATTGCTAACCGCGCTATCATCATCCTCAATAAAGCTCGAGAATTGAGAAAGCTGCTTTAATAAACCTTCAGCTTCATTCAAGTCATTTTGTTTACTATCAATTTCAGCTTTTTGAGCTTCAATTTGTTGCTTCAGCTTATTTATCCGCTCCAACAACAAAGCTGTAAACACCTTTAGAGACTTATTATTAATCTGAATATTAAAAGACATGTTGTAATTATTATCATGTAAAAGTAAGGGCATTAGACGAAATATCAAATTAAAAAACATTAAAAGCTCAAAAAATGTGGATAAGTACCGTCAATAAGGCAAATTGACATCATAAGCCGTCTAACATTAGACATAGTTATCAACATAATTGAGCATTTATGTGAATTTCGAAAAGACATTTTCAATGAAACTTAATTATAGATATCCCTTACAGCTGTATATACATGGGTTTCAGAAAGGCTGTTAACTTTGTGCCCGTTATATGAAACTCCTCCTCCAATATCTTAGCCGCCACAAGGGGCTGATAGCGCTGGCTTTGCTGCTGGCTGCCGTCAACCAGGTCTTTTCCCTGTTCGACCCCTATATCTTCGGTAAATACATCATCGACCCTTATGCCAAGGCCCCGCACCAGTGGAGCGAGAGCCAGTTTGTGCAGGGTGTCATCAAGGGCCTCGGGCTGCTTATCGGTACGGCTATGATAAGCCGTATTGCCAAAGCTTTTCAGGACTATACGGTGAATGTAGTGATACAGAAATTCGGTGCGCGCATCTATACAGATGGCCTGCGCCATGCCCTGCGCCTGCCCTTCAGCGATTTTGAAGACCAGCGCAGCGGCGAAACCCTGAGCGTGCTGCAAAAAGTGCGTCAGGACTGTGAGAAGTTTATCAATGCGTTTGTCAATATACTGTTTACCACCATCGTGGGTATTGTGTTTGTGGTGGTGTATGCCTTTACGCTCAGCAGCTGGCTGGTGCTCATCTATTTTGGCGGTGCGCTGCTGCTTGGCTGGCTTACCAATATCCTGAGCAAGAAGATAAAGGTGATACAGAAAAACATTGTGAACGAGACTACCGCACTGGCGGGCAGCACTACAGAGAGCCTGCGCAATATAGAACTGGTAAAGAGCCTCGGGCTGACGAATCAGGAGATACGCCGCCTGAATGCTACTACCATCAAGATACTGGGGCTGGAGCTGAAGAAGGTGCGCAGCATCCGCAGCATCAGCTTTGTGCAGGGCACGTTTGTCAACTTCCTGCGTCAGTGTATTATGTTCTGTTTGCTCTACTTCATCTTCCACGATAAGCTGACGCTGGGGCAGATGGTAACGATGCAGTTCTACACGTTCTTCATCTTTGGTCCGTTGCAAGAGCTGGGCAATATCATCATGGCATGGAGAGAGGCAGAGGCATCGCTCAACAACCTGAAGGCGCTGTTTGCCCGCCCTGTAGAGGAAAAGCCTGCAAAGCCTGTTACCATCCACAGTATAGAAAGCCTGCGTTTTGATGGTGTGAGCTTTCAGCACAATACTGCCACCAAAGCTGCGTTGGAAAATATTGGTTTTGATGTAAAATTGGGGGAGACGGTTGCATTCGTTGGGCCAAGTGGCAGTGGCAAGACTACACTGGTAAAACTGTTAGTAGGCCTGTACAAACCAAAGCAGGGCAGCATCTATTACAACAATACCAATGGCAATGATATAGACTTTGACGAGCTGCGCCATCAGATAGGTTTTGTAACGCAAGACACGCAACTGTTCAGCGGTACCATCAAAGAAAATCTGCTGTTCGTAAACCCGAGTGCTACCGATGCGGAGATAAATGATGTGCTGCAGAAAGCTGCCTGTCAGAATCTGCTATCGCGTGCCGAAAACGGTATTGATACCATGATAGGTGAAGGTGGCCTGAAACTAAGCGGTGGTGAACGCCAGCGTCTGAGCATTGCCCGTGCATTGCTGCGCCACCCGAGGCTGATGATATTTGACGAGGCTACTTCTGCGCTCGATTCGCTGACGGAAGATGAGATATCTACTACCATCAAAGACATTACACAAAAGCGCGAGCATATCACGATTATGATTGCACACCGCCTCAGCACTATTATGCATGCCGACAGGATATTTGTACTGGAGCGTGGCAACATAGTAGAAACGGGCAACCACCAGCATTTGCTGGATGAGAAAGGATTGTACTACGCTATGTGGCGTCAGCAGATAGGCGAACGCAAAGAAGTGCGTACGGGTGCTGCACCTGCGGGTATGCGTAGTGCTAAATAGATTATTGATTATCAATTGTTTGAAATATACACGAGCCTCTGACGATACGTCGGGGGCTTTTTTCATTCACCCCGCTTCATCCTGCGTTTATTCCCGTTTACATAAATATGACAATGAACATTCATGTAAGAAGTGTGTTTTAAGTATATTGCATAACCACTCCCACACACATTTTATTAATTAAGCAATTTTAAAAACATTCAAAGCAGGTGAAATTTTACGCAAAGCTTGCAGCACTGATGTGTTTCGTGTGCTGCATACAGGCTAATGCCAAAGCAAAAAGTGAACCCGGATATGTATTATCGGGCGATGTGAAAAACGCAAAATCTCAGGGGGTGGAATTCAGGATGTTCAACCTGTTTTCCGTTACTACAGGTGCTAAACACGGCGTACTATCAGCAGAAACGCTGCTATTACCCAATACGGGCGAAATCAAACGCCTGTACGAGAGCTATCCGCAGGCTGTGTCGCTGACACTGCAGACAGATGCCGGCAAAACATTTGTACTTGATTTACTGCAAAGCAGCCCCTTAGCTGCCAACCCCGATATGGGTTATATAGATGCCAACGGCAGGCATCAGGCAGGTTACGAAAAAGCGGCACATTATCAGGGTGCTGTAAGGGGAGAAGACAAATCGATGGCTGCTGTAAGTGTATTTGCAAATGGAGAGGTGATGATATTATTCGCCAATGCAGATGGCAACTATGTACTTGGCAAGCTGGAAGATAACAGCGGCAGGTATATCCTGTACAACGATAAAGACTTTACCGTAAAGCCACAGAATCAATGCGGTGTAGATGACTATGCTGCTTATGATAAAGGCATTGATGAAAATACAGGTAATAAAACCACAGCAGCTTATGAGTGTAAGAAACTGAGCATCTACTGGGAGGCTGACTTCGACCTGTATAAAAACAAAGTGTGGAATGTGACACTGACACAAAACTACCTTACAGGTTTGTTCAACAACGTACAGGCATTGTACCGCAATGAGCAGATAGCTGTTGAGTTGAAATCGGTATATATATGGACAACACATGATGCCTACGACAGTACATCATCGGGCGTGGCACTCAGCGATTTTCGCAGTACATGGAATGCCAAGAGCAATAGCTTTGAAGGCGACCTTGCGATGCTGATAGCACTGGATGATGGCGGACTGGGTGGTGTTGCCTATCTGGATGTAATGTGCAACCGCAGCACCGCTTATGCATACGGCGATGTAAACGGCTCTTACACAACCATCCCTACCTATTCATGGGATGTAATGATGGTAACACACGAACACGGCCACAATATAGGCAGCAGGCACACACACTGGTGTGGCTGGATGACAGGTGCAGGCGCTACCTGCGGCTCTATTGATGATTGTACTACCAAAGAAAATTCTACGGGTTGCAGCAATTGTGCTTATGAGCAGTTTCAGAATTCGCAGCCTGTATCTGCATGGCAGGGTTCTATTATGAGCTATTGCCATCTGGTGTCTCGTGGTGTAAGCCTTGCTAATGGTTTCGGGCCTTTACCGGGTAATAAAATCCGCACAGAGATTGCCAATGCATCTTGCCTGAAATCTATCATCAGTGCCACGCTTGCAGAAACAGCTATATGTAAAGGCACAGGGGCTATCAGCCTTACATACGATACCGCAACTATCGGCACCCGCAACTTTGGTGCAGCACCGTTTACCTACGCATGGTCGAATGGTGGTACTACACAAA
>JAFLBN010000013.1 GCA_017303395.1 Chitinophagales bacterium | reverse complement strand
CCATTCCGAACAGAGAAGTTAAGCCCCTCATGGCCGATGGTACTGCACCACAATGCGGGAGAGTAGGTAGCCGCCATATTTATTACTAAGCCGTTCTGTACACAACAGAACGGCTTCTTTATTGCAGTAAAATGAAGTTTTAGCAATGTATCTTCGTGGTTATTGTTTATGAAATGCTACCTGATATTATTAATTATATGCTTATCGTCTTTTAGTTTGATGAGCCAACCTTATTACATCAGTAAACGAAGAGCATTTGAATGTCCGGATACTGCTAAATATGCTTCTATTGCTTTTGTGAATTATATCCAAAATCAGCAATTTGATTCAGCACAATTTGTCTTAAAAAAATGGACTCAGAAATGTGGCATGAATGAGCCATTGTTGAGGGCTCACTTTATTTTTGCTATTGCTACTAATATGCCAATCGAATCTCTAATTAATGAACAAAGTATGAGATTGATAGATGACTATCAGCATAGGGGGGAAATGATTAAATACAGGAGTTACAACCAGAATTATTTCAACGAATGGAGCTACGGACATATACCAATTGGTATGGCATTTGATACTTTTTCTGTCAACTATTTTAATGAGATAAGGGGGAGAGAGAAGGATAATAGTTTAAAATTTTTGTTGAGTAATGTATACAGTAACCAAGGAATTAGTCTGTATACTATGTTGCAGCAAAACGAATATAAAGAGACTTTGCTAGCAAAGGAATACTACAAACTTGTATACAAGTACATGCAAAAGCCTGATTTTAATATTGCCTTACTTGCAGGTGCCTGGGTACCTTCAGGAGGTATAGCAAGATTAGGTGTGCATCCGGATATTGGAGTACAGCTTGGAAGTAAGTTTCGTAAAGTAAATTTGGATTTTACCGTAATGTTCAAATTTCTCCCCTCTAAAAATTCATATTATGCAAGGCGCGTAAGCTCCAATAATGCTACTGTAGTTACAAATAAATTTTTTGGTGGTTACATCGGTGTGGATTTTGGGTATGATATTTGGAAAAGGAAGAATATGGAATTGCAAGCGTTGTTTGGTACTGGCTTTGATGGCTTTGATGCACTTGATCAGGATACAACAAAGGGGCTAGGCTCGGAAAGCACCATGACCTATAATATTAACTGGGGAGTTGGATATCGCTATTATATTAGTAATTCGACTTATGTTGGGATGCGTGCAAAGTATAATGTAGTAGACTATGCATTAAATGAGGTTGTAAGTTTCAATGGTCACCCAATTACAATTACATTTTGTGTAGGAGGGCTGAGCAATAAGAATAAACGGCATGGTCTTGAATATCTGAAATATAAGTGGAATAGAATACCTTAAACTCTTTTACTATAACAAACAAGAGTATTTAAAACTTATTCTTCTTCCTAAAGTCTCCTCTCTTCCAGGCTTCAAAAAACTCTGCCCATGCAATAGGGTTGAATAAGTTTGTTGGCTTTTGCTGACCGTAATAGACCGCATTCTGAGATTGTATTTGCTGATATGCAGCCTGATTTTCTCTGCCGTCTCTTGGAAGGCTATATGCAAGTGCACGCAACATGAGAGCATTAGTATTACGACGTGCTATTTCATATTTATCGTCAGGAATATTCCAGTGTTTGAAGGCATAGTCAAACTGTTCTCTCGAAGGCAAAGGTTTGATGATAGTTTCAGGCAGGTAGAAAGTGTCCTGTACCATCAGTTGAATCATTGAAAAGTAATGACCTTTAATGTCTTTCGGAACTACATATTCTTTTGGTCGGAACCCTATTTCCGAAAATTGAAGTGTGTCGCCCTTATATACAACAATAGAAAATACCCCTTTTTCGCTCGACTCTACACCACGGTTTTTATTTTTAACCATTACGACTACATTGGGTACAGCCCTAAGGCTGTCTGCAGTCATCGTTACACCATTTATCTGAATGATGTTCTCATAAGGATCTTGCGCCATTGCAGCGTATACCATAGTAATACTGCATATAAGAGTAAAAACTAAGTGCCTTGTGTACTGTATCATACCAATCAAAGTTAAGCTACTTTCACGGCATCTATATACATTAGCGCAATCTAAATGCAATAGGCGTATCAGTATTATTTTATACAAAGAAAGCAGGTATGATGTATTTTTGCACACTTCACATCCACTATTAACAAAGGTTTAGTATGATAACGAAAGAAGCGGTATTAAAGGCGTTGGGCAATGTACAGGAACCAGATCTGGGCAAGGATCTTGTGACGCTGAATATGGTGCAGGATATAGAAATTGATGGCAAAAACGTGACATTTACAGTGGTGCTCACAACACCTGCTTGCCCGTTGAAAGAAATGATTGAAAAAGCATGTGTAAATGCTATTCATATACTTGTTGATAAGGAAGCCATTGTAAAAGTAAACATGACTGCCAATGTAGGATCTAATCGCAAAGACAACAAAGCTGTATTGTCTGGTGTGAAGAATATTATCATGGTAGCTTCGGGCAAGGGGGGCGTAGGTAAATCTACCGTATCTGTAAACCTCGCACTAGGTTTGGCGCAAGAAGGTGCAAAAGTAGGTTTGCTGGATGCTGATATATATGGCCCATCTATTCCAATAATGTTGGGTATTCGCGATGAGCGCCCTAAGATGATGGATGTAGATGGTAAAGGAATGATAGTACCTATTGAGCGTTTTGGTATTAAAGCTATGTCTATCGGTTTGCTGGTAGATGAAAAGCAGGCAGTGATATGGAGAGGGCCGATGGCAAGCTCTGCACTGAAACAATTTGTATCAGACGTCTATTGGGGTGAACTGGATTATCTGGTGATAGATCTTCCGCCTGGTACAGGTGATGTACACCTTACACTGGTGCAGGCAGTACCTGTTACAGGTGCAGTGATAGTGTCAACACCGCAAGCGGTAGCAGCTGCAGATGCTAAGAAAGCAATCATGATGTTCAAGCAGCCAAATATTAATATTCCGATACTGGGTATTGTTGAGAACATGGCATACTTCACACCTGCTGAACTACCTGAAAATAAATATTACATCTTTGGTAAAGGTGGTGGCCAGCAAATGGCAGAGCAATTCGAATTGCCTTTCCTTGGCGAAATACCTTTGGTGCAAAGCATTCGCGAAGGTGGCGATAGAGGTATTCCTGCTATACTGGACGATGAGTCGCTGACGCAGGAAATATTTACAAACCTCACACAAAAAGTAGCAAGGAACATTTCAATTCGCAATGCTGATCTTGAGCCAACAAAAGTGGTAGAGATTACACACTACTAATCAGGAAAATTATATCGAACACCATTTGCTTCGATATACTCTCTGATGCGTTGAATAATTAACTCATTATTTTCAGAGCGGGCTATGATGATAACATCGTAGCCTGTTCCTTTATATGATGTTAATGCTTCTGTGGGATTGTTATTTGCTGTATATGCTTCAAGAAATATTTCACAGTCCTCTCTCTCGAAAGGCGCTACAGCAACGTGTTCTACCTCGCATCTGAGTGCTTCGTCAGTATGTATTATCAACTCTGTGCCTTCAAGGTCTTCAAAGTCTTCACGTATTTCTTCGGCTTCTTCTTGTGTAAATGCCATCATAGGTATTTGCTAAATAGCTACAAAGTAAGTGTATAAAGCCAATATCGTTTGCCGAATATTGGAGGTATTTCTTTTTCAATGCTAAAACCTATGTTTTCATAAATATGTCTTGCTGCATCCATGAATTCGGATGTGTGTAGTGCTATTGTATGTTCGCCATTTGCTTTAGCGGCAGTTATGCACATATCTACCAGATTGGAAGCAATACCTCTACCATTATATTCCGGATGTACCCCCAACTTACGAATATAACATTGATCTGCGCTATATATGTTGGTTGGGTTGCCGCTCGGCACAAGGAATATCATACCCACAATAGACTCGCCATCTTTGCAAATAAATGTTTGTGCTTTATTAATAAGCTCTTGCAGTGCGTCTAGGTCTTGCATGTTCGATTTCATGGTTTGCCATTCATCTCCAAGTGTTTTCTCAAATACGCCGTAAGATTGTAGCCCAAGTATAGATAACTGTTGAGCATCTGATAAAGTGCCGAGTGTGTAGGTCAGGTTCATTATTTTGATTTTGCTGGTACTAATAAGCTGAAAGCAACGACAAGCAATGCGCCAACTACATTCAGCCAAAGGAAAGATATTATATCTGCAATATAGATAGCTATTACTATCAGTTCCGTAATTAATGCAGCAATAAACACTGCATTCCCTCTTACTTTTTTTACATAAAATGCTACAAGGAAAATGCCTAATATAGTGCCATAGAAAAGAGAGCCCAGAATATTGACAGCTTCTATCAAAGAACCCATCTTTGTGGCAAACATAGCTACTGCTATACAGAAGATGCCCCACACAAGTGTGTGCCACCTGCCAAGGCTCAGTTGTTTTGCTTCGCTTAGTGGTTCTTTATTATTTAGTAGTTGAATGTCCATTAATGAAGAAGAAGCAAGCGAATTGATAGCCGCAGATATTGATCCCCATGATGCAAGAAATATCACCGCGAATAGCAATCCCACCAAACCTTTCGGGAGATTGTGTTTTACGAAGTACAGGAATATGTAGTTGGTATCGCTGCTGTCTTTGCTATGCCCGTAGCGTGTTATGCGGCTCTTTACAGTATCTCTTATGGATTGTATGGCAGCCTGTGTTTCCTTGAATTCCTGTAGTGTAGATGTACTATTTAAATTTTGCTTTCTCTCTTCTGCAAGCTTTGTCGCTTGTTGTTCATAGTTGTTGTGCAATACTTTGTATTGTTGTTCCAACTGTGTTACTTCTTCGGTATTGGCAGTTTTGTATGATGTATAGGCACTATCGTTAAAGTAAAGTGGTGCAGGTTTGTAGCTATACAGTGCAAATAGCAATGCACCAATCAGCAGTATGCCAAATTGCATAGGTATCTTTACTATGCCATTCATCAACAGGCCTCTGCGGCTTTCTGTTGTGTCTTTGCCAGATATGTATCTGCCTACCTGGCTTTGGTCTGTACCAAAATAGGAGAGTGCAAGAAAGAAACCACCGATTATGCCGCTCCATATATTATACTTATCCGTCCAGCTAAAGTCTGTAGTTATCACATTCAGCTTTCCCGATTTGCCTGCAACATATAAAGCGTCACCCATGTTGATGCCCTGTGGCAAGTCTGCTACAATAAGGTATCCTGCAATAGCTATCGCAGACAGTATGATGAGGAATTGCAGTTTCTGTGTGTGTGCCACTGCCTTAGCACCACCTGTATAAGTATATATTATCAACAGGCCGCCTGTAATGATATTGGTCAGATAGATATTCCATCCCATGATAGACGATAGAATAATAGACGGTGCGTAGATACTGATACCGGTTGAAAGACCTCTTGATAATAGAAAGAGTACAGATGTCAGTACCCTTGTCTTTCTGTCAAATCTCGTTTCCAGGTATTCGTATGCTGTATAAACATTCAGCTTTTGAAAAATAGGGATGAACGTAATGCTGATGACAACCATGGCAATAGGCAAACCAAAATAATATTGCACAAAACGCATACCATCTGTATATGCCTGCCCCGGTGCAGATAGAAAAGTAATAGCGCTGGCTTGCGTTGCCATAATACCCAGCAATACCACATACCAAGGCATATTCTTATCGGCCAGCAGATAGGTTTGGCTACCATGCTGGTTGCGCCCTTTATAGACACCATATGCAATAATGCCTATGAGCGTCAGTAATAATATGCTCCAGTCGAGTGTACTCATTTCCAGTATTGGGTAAACAGGTAGTAGCACACAATTTGCGCAAGTAGAAAAACTAACACAATACTATATAGCCGTTGCCACTTTGCCTTGTTATCTATCATACTAGACTAATTAATCTTCGTTCCTTTGTAAGAATATATTATTCCACCGCCTAAGCCGCCAGTGTGATGGCTTAGGGATACTGTTTTCTTCGTTATGTTATAACGTAAAACTGCACCATATGTAGACCATTGTTCTTTAGTGTAAAAATTATAGCAAGTATCAATGTTCATGAGTTTCAACTCGTAGTTTAGGGTTGTAACAGCACTATCACTTTTATATAATATAGGAAATGTAGTGTCGTTCAAGATAACTGTAGAGTCAACAAAACCACTCCAGTACCATACGTCTCTGCTCCATTTATAATTACCAACTACGAGATTAATGTCATATGGCTTAGTGGAGTTAGAGTTAGCTTGGTTAGATGGTACAACTG
Organism: Chitinophagales bacterium; assembly: GCA_017303395.1. Classification (GTDB taxonomy): domain Bacteria; phylum Bacteroidota; class Bacteroidia; order Chitinophagales; family Chitinophagaceae; genus Polluticoccus. The sequence goes on along the minus strand of JAFLBN010000013.1, from coordinate 70,708 downwards.
TTGCTCCTTCATGTTCACAAGATTGATGTAAACATGAAATCAGTACTAACGTAGGGATTAGGATATACTTTTTCATAGTTGTAATTTAGTTATTTTCCTGCATTCAGCATGTTCATCAACAAACGGATTGCTCCCTTATTACCGGCAGGCAACTGCCTGAAGAATGATAGTGTTGTATATACATAATGACCTTTGCCATATTGAGTGTACAATGTACAACCATCCAATGGACTCTCACCCGTATCATTCATACGGAAGAGTGGTTTGTATTTATCATCCCATTTTGTAGCAAAGTAAAGACCACGCTCTTGCACCCAGTCGTTAAAGTCTTCGTTGCTTATTTTGTTCGGGCTATTCAGCAGTTTGTGTTTCGGATCCAACAGTGTTATAGCTGCATCTTCTTCCGTTACGCGTTGGCTTGAAAGTGTTATTGGATATGGGCCAATGTTTGTAGTAGCCATATCCTGCAATGTATTGTATTGCATAACCAGCGTACCACCATTGTTTACATACTGGTTCAGTACATGCATCCAGTAGTTCATGCGTTTTTCGGTATTAATAACGCGCACACCTGTCAGCACAGCATCATATTTTTTCAGTTTTTCAACAGTGATATCCTGTTCGCTCAGCATATCTACTTGCAGTCCTGTAAGCCTTAGTACTTCAGCTACATTATCACCTGCACCATCTATATATGCAATGCGCTTTACTGTGCTTTTCCAATTGCTGCGCAGCACCTTTGCATATGCAGGTGTAAAGTATTGTAAGGTCGGAAGGTGTTCGTATTTAATAATGTTTTGTTTCCTTTCGCACAGTCCATTACTTGTTTGCAGGTTTGCAAGCAAGAAGAAATCATCTTTGCTGTATGCAGCCACTTGTTTACTACTGAATACAGCATTGATAGTTGTATCAATACCTTTTCGCAGATTCAGACCTTTTGCTTCATACACCATATCCTTGCTGTAAACCACAAGGTTTGCATTTGATATGTCTTTGTTTGGATGGATGCGTACAGCTGCATTTACACTGCCATCATTATTAGCAACAATCAGCCCTGTAGTAAAATCTACAGATGCATCAGGTACTATGCGCAGTTGCTCTATCACATCGCCATGCGTAGGGTCCAGTTTCTTAAATGATAGCGGAGCCTGCATTGTAAAATCTTTACCATCAATATTGATGCTGAGTGTAGCATACAAACCGTTTGGCGTAGTAGGGTAGCCAATCAGTGTATCGTTAGGCACTTTGAAATGGCCGTTGTCATTCTTACCATCTATCAGCCAATATGGTTCTGTATAAGCAGCATCTTCCGGTATCCTTATTTTTCTTTCAAAGCTATACAGGCTGTCTTTGCCCAAGCGCATATTTGCACTGCTATCTGTTTGCAACCATTTGATGTTATTCAGCTTCACAGGTACATCTGTACGTGCTATAATGCGCATTGTGAATGGAAGTACCTCGCCACGTGTTGCTTCTGCCTGTTTGGTGTACACTTCAACCATCAGGCCGCTACAATGCAATATCAAAGCATCCAGCTCCTTCAGCTTTTGTGTTCGCCAGTAATTATTTTTTACTGTTTCAATTTCTTCACGTACTGCCAGCAGTTTCCTTAATGATTTCTCAGGATGGTTAAAATCAAATCCTTTCAGTATTGCTTCTATGTGTTCACCAATCTCGGGTCTTTCTACACGCCCCCATGTGATATCTATACCATCAAACAAAGAAGCGCTCAGGCTGTCGCCGGCTACCAGTTTGAAATATTCTGTTTGTACCCCCGGTGTACTTGGTGTGCCTGCGCCCTGGCTGCGGTGTATACTGCGGCTGATACCTGCCAGCTCGCCGTAACCCATACCTATGGCAGGACTGTATTGCCCTACGGGTAGTTTAAACTGGTCTTCAGATGTTGTGTTCCTATCTCCAAAGCGGAATGAGTTGAACAATACGCGCTTTGGTTTCCATGCTTTGTAATATTTCAACTGCTCAGGATACATGCTCTTATCGCCACTTACTTTATATGCTTCTTCTGCAAGTATTGCCGATGCTGCGTGCTGTCCGTGTCCCGCATTCGCATTTGGCGGAAAGCGACATATCACCACATCAGGCCGGAATTTGCGATATATCCATACTACATCTTTAGTAAGCAAGCCTTTATCCCAATGCTTAAATGTTTCATCGTAGTTTTTAGAAAAGCCGAAATCGATAGCGCGGGTAAAGTACTGACCTGCACCATCCATCTTGCGTGCTTCCAGTAGCTCGTGCGTGCGTATCAGCCCAAGCGCAGCACCTTGTTCATTGCCAAGTATATTCTGCCCGCCATCGCCGCGCGTCAGCGATAGGTAGGCTGTATTCAGATGTTGGTCATTCACCAGCCAAGCCAGCAGGCGTGTGTTCTCGTCATCCGGGTGTGCAGCCAGATACAGCACGTTTACAAGATTATTCAGCTGTGCTATCTCGTGGTATATCTGCGCAGATGATGCTGGGCGTACCTGTTGTGCCTGTGTTTGTAAAGTGGTTGCTGCAAGTGCAGCTATTGCAATCAGTTTCTTCATAATGGTATCTGAAAAAGAAACCCACAGTATATGTTACTGTGGGTTGTCTAAATTACTGAATAGTTACCTGTATCTATTTATGCAGGCAATTAAGATTTTTTATAAGAGTTAATCAGCTTTGTCATGTTGTTTACATACTCAGCTTCAAAAGCAGAACCTTTAGCTACTTCCATTGCCTTGTTTGCAGCGTTGATAGCATCATCTTTCTTGCCCATTTTCTGTGCTATGCGTGCTTTCAGGCTCCACATCCAGAAAGCTTTAGGATTAGCCTCCAGTGCTTTGTCTACGTACACGATAGCTTTATCCAGATTCTGGTCTGTTTCGAAATAGTAGTTAGCAGCCTGGAAGTAAGGAATGTTCGGATTGTTGATAGCTTTGTCGATAGATGCACTCAGGCGTTCTTCGTTATTAGCTTTTACAGGGATGATGATTTTTGTTTTCTCCCACATCATCTCGATATTACAAGTGCTGTAAGTGATGTTGCCTATGTTGATGGTAAAAGTCTGTACATTTTTGTCCAGTGCTTTCGGTGCTATCTTAAAACGTGCTACGTCGTCAGCTTTGTCATAACCGGCATTGCCCCAGTTACCTATGCCTTTGTTCAGGATGATTTCCCATTCTGTAGCACCAGGTATAGTATATATAGCGTATTCGCCTGCTTTTACAGCTTGGCCGCCAACGGTTACATCTTCACCAAATTTTACTTTGGTAGCAGAGTTGGCACCTGTGCGCCATACATTGCCGAAAGCAACCAGTTCACCGAATATTTTACGGCCACGCATAGATGGGCGGCTATATGATATTTCGATGTTTGAAGTTGAGAACTCCTGCGTCAGTTTTGATGTCGGGCTAAGCGCAGGCAATTTCAGGTCCTGTGCATAAACACCAGATGTCAGTAAAGCAGAAAGCAGAATGAAAGAGAGATGTTTCATATGTATATATTTTTACAGAGTGCCAAATTTACGACTTTAATGTGCCCGCAAAAAAGATATTCTCTATAGCCCGTTAGGCGTGTGCTGATAAGTCCGTTACTTTGCCACTCAAAACACAGAAAATGAGCCATACAGTCAATCTTGCCATACAGGTTTTACCTACCCATCTGCCTCAGCCCGAAGCCTATGCAGTGGTAGATGCTGCTATAGACTGCATCAAAGCATCGGGTCTGGAATACCTGGTATGCCCTTTCGAAACCGTCATTGAAGGACCCTATGAGCAGGTAATGAAGCTGGTAGATGATATACAAGCGGCTTGTAATAAAGCAGGTGCACAATCATTATTAATTAATATGAAACTGCAGCGCAGCTTTGTAAAAGATATAGCAATTGATGATAAGATAGGTAAGTACAAATAATGCCATTAAATTTGCAGCCCAATCTGTTTTAATATGAATCGTGCGCAGCTTGTCAGCGAGATAAAAAGAAAGAAATCTGTATTGTGTGTTGGTTTGGATACCGACCTGAAAAAAGTGCCTGCGCACCTGTTTGCAGAGGAAGATCCTGTTTTTGCGTTCAATAAAGCTATTATTGATGCAACTAAAGACTATACGGTTGCTTATAAGATAAATACTGCTTTTTACGAGGCGCAAGGTCTGAAGGGCTGGGAAAGCATGCAGAAAACACTGGAGTATATTCCTAAAAATATTTTCTCCATTGCAGACGCCAAGCGTGGCGATATCGGCAATACTGCAGAGCAATATGCACACACATTCTTTAAAATATATCCTTTCGATAGCGTAACGGTTGCTCCGTATATGGGCAAAGACAGTGTACAGCCTTTTATGCAGTTCGATGGTCATTGGGCTATCGTATTGGGTCTTACTTCTAATGCAGGCAGTGCTGACTTCCAATTGCAGCCAAGCGGCGATGAGCTGATGTACGAACGCGTACTGAAAACAGTAGCAAGCTGGGGCACGCCCGAAAATCTGATGTTTGTGATAGGCGCTACACGCAAAGAGCAATTGCAACACGTGCGTCAAATGTTGCCTGATCATTTCTTCCTGATACCGGGCGTTGGTGCACAGGGTGGCGATGTGCCTACTGTTTGCGAAAACGCGCTGAATAAAGATGGGGGCATCCTTATCAATGTATCTCGTGCGGTTATATTTGCCAGCAGTGGCGAGGATTTTGCTGTAAAAGCAGGTGAAGCTGCAAAAGATTATCAGCAACAAATGGCTGCTTATTTGTAATTTGATGGTAGCATAATACACCGTCACGATGCAGGAAAAACTATTGCAGTTTATCTGGCAATACAGCCTTTACAATCCGTCACAGCTACAAACCACCAATGGTGAACCAATAACCGTTGTTCACCCCGGCAGGTACAATACCAATGCAGGCCCCGATTTTCTGGAAGCCAAAGTAAGGGTAGGAGATACCTTGTTGGCAGGCCATGTAGAGCTGCACGTAAATAACAGTGATTGGCTCAAGCACGGTCATCAACATGATGAAGCGTATCGCAATGTGATACTGCATGTAGTGTACAACCATGATAGCGATACAGGTCCTGCTCATACACCCGTACTGGAACTTCGTAATTATATAATGCCAAATGTGGTGCAGCAATACAATGCATTGATGGCACAAGTACAGCCCATACCCTGCGCTTCTCAATTGCAGCAGGTAAAAGATATTACGAAAGAAAGCTGGCTGACAAGAATACTGGCAGAGCGCTGGGAAGAAAAGCAGGCATTGTGGCAAGAGCTATTAGATAAAAGTGCGGGCGATTGGCGTAATGTGCTCTATTGGCGGATGGCATCTAATTTCGGCTTCAAACTGAATGCAGATGTATTTCTCGATTTGGCATTGTCTATACCACACAATGTATTTGCAAAGGGAGGCACGCTTTTGCAGGTAGAGGCAGTCCTTTTCGGACAGGCGGGTATGTTGGATGCTGATTTTACAGATGAATACCCTAATACTTTAAAGAAAGAATACCAATACCTGAAGCAGAAATACCAACTGACTCCACTGCCTGCACACCGTTGGAAATACCTGCGCCTTCGCCCTGCAAATTTCCCCACTATCCGCATAGCACAGTTTGCAGCATTGGTACACAAATCATTCCACCTGTTTTCACAAATAGTAGAAACCAACACGGTAAAAGAAGTAACACAGTTGCTGGATGTAACTGCAAGCGATTATTGGGATACGCACTACAAGTTTGATGAGCCCTCAGATACACAGGCACCAAAACATCTGGGCAAATCATCCATTCAGAATATTATCATCAATACCATAGCACCTATTCGCTACCTGTATGCGCAGGCGCATGGTACAGACAAGCAGCAGGAGCTGGCGTTACAATTGTTGGATGAACTGCCTGCAGAAAAGAACCACATTATAGAAGAATACAACACCATTGGCTGGAAAGCAATAAACGCCGCGCAAGGGCAGGCGTTTATTCAATTATATAATAACTATTGCAGCAAAAAGCGCTGCTTGGAATGTGCAGTAGGGCTTAGCCTGCTGAAATCACCCCCAAACAAAGCTGATTGATTCTTTCAGGTCCGGGTGCAGGCTTTTTGCTACTGGGCATGTAATAGCCGCGCGTTCCAGTATCAGCCTTTCTTTTTCTGAATAGGTTTTGTCTGCAGGCATGGTTATATGCACTTTTATTTCGCCAATGCGTCTTGGGTCACTCACCATTATCTTCTCTACATCACAAGTAGTACCGTCAATATCTATACCATGCGTATCGCCCGCTATACCCATTGTAGTAACTATACACGCTGCCAGCGCCGTAGCTACAAGGTCTGTTGGTGAAAAACGCTCTCCCTTGCCCGTGTTATCGGTAGGCGCATCCGTTTCTATTACCGATCCCGAGCGCAGATGGGTACATTCTGTCCTTAAATTGCCTGTATATACTACTTTGAATGCCATGTATTGTTTTTTGTGTTAAATTTACGATGTATCGTTCATAGAATATGGGCATGAAAAGAATAATAACGGGTGCTTTCTGTATTTCAGCATTGCTGATGTCTCAACATGTTGTGGCGCAAGGCAGCGGCTCTAACAGCTTGAATATTAATAGCAAAACAGCAGGCCAGCAGAAAAAGCCGGTGATTAAGAAACCCAAACCGCTAAGTAAAGAATTCAGCGTAGGGCTTCGTGTCAATTCTGACGGGTGGGGCCTGTTTGTAGATCGCGGACGCCTGCGTAGCGAAGACAGAAACCCTGATATGTTTCATAATGTTCGTATCATACAGGTAGAGCTTTCAGAAAGAAGGCATTTCAAAGAAATAAAGGCCTCCAATACTTCATCATCTACACCGGGTGCTTCAAACCCTTCTTCTTTCATATATGGTAAGGTAAACAGTTTTTATACATTCAAACTGGGCTATGGCAATCGCAAAATGATTGCTGGAAAGCCTGAACATGGCACTGTTTCTATCCACTGGGTATATGTCGGTGGTTTGTCTTTGGGCCTGTTAAAGCCATATTATATTAACGTAAGCAATGGTTTTGAGACCAAAAGCATCAAATATTCAGATAGCACCAGCAATCAGTTCATCAATTATAACCAGATTGTAGGCTCTTCGGGCTGGAGCAAAGGTCTGAGTGAAACCAAGATAGTTCCGGGCTTTTTCCTGAGAACAGGTTTCCATTTCGACTTTGCCAACAACAAACGCGCTAAAATGGCCATTGAAACGGGTGCTACGCTTGAATATTATACCAGCGAGATACAGCAAATGGCTATGCAGAAGGAGCAATCTATGTTCTTTAATGTGTATGCGGCCTTCCAATTTGGCAAACGTCGTTAGGTATCGTAATTTGCATCGTTTTCAGGCAAATCTGAGGGTTTTATTATGCAGGAATTACCGGTTATTAGTGCTGCGGCAAACAATACAGAGACAAGGGTAAAGAAACCAAACTGGCTGAGGGTAAAACTACCTACAGGAGAGGGCTATCGTAATGTGCGCAATCTGGTAGATACGCACAAGCTGCACACTATATGTGAAAGCGGCAATTGTCCTAATATGGGCGAATGCTGGGGCGAGGGTACTGCTACCTTTATGATTTTGGGTAATATCTGTACGCGCTCTTGTGGTTTCTGTGCAGTGGCTACCGGCCGTCCTGAACCTGTGGATTGGGATGAGCCGCAACGTGTAGCGGAAGCTATCCACCTGATGAGCGTAAAGCATGCCGTAATCACATCTGTAGACCGCGATGAGTTGAAAGATGGTGGTTCTATTATATGGGCAAATACAATCAAAGCAGTTCGCGCTTTGAATCCTGATACTACACTCGAAACATTGATTCCCGACTTTAAAGGCGAATGGGATAACCTGCAACGCATTATAGACGTAGCTCCCGAAGTTGTTTCTCATAACATGGAAACAGTAGAGAGCATGACACGTAAAGTGCGCATACAGGCAAAATACCACCGCAGCCTTGAAGTGCTGCGCCGCCTGAAAGATGGTGGTATGCGTACCAAAAGCGGCCTGATGCTGGGTATTGGCGAAACACAGGATGAAGTATTGGCAACTATGCGCAATCTGGCCGATAACGGACTGGATGTGTTGACATTAGGACAATACCTGCAGCCAACACCAAAGCACTTGCCTGTTATCCGTTTCGTACATCCTGATGAGTTTGCGTTCTATCGCGAAGAAGGCTATAAAATGGGCTTCGACTATGTAGAAAGTGGGCCATTAGTTCGTTCTTCTTACCACAGTGAGCGACACGTAATAAAAGGCGAGGGTCGCAGCAAATGGGAAGCCGAAAAATCGATGATGTAATAACTAAGAATATTTAATAAAGAAAAGCCGCAACTATTGCGGCTTTTCTAATTATGTGTATACGCATATATATTCAGCGATGCAGCTATACACAGCCAAATGGTGTAGGGTAGCATCAACAAACCCCATGCTCCCAGATTTTTAAATCCCCACCATGTAAACCATGCTACAACAAGCAACAGTGCAATGATTACAAATGCACCAAGCCCCATTATATGCCATCTGAAGAAGATAGGATTCCACATTACATTCAGTACAAACTGAATGGCGAACATCAGGTATAGATTAGGATACAAACGTGGCTCTGCTACTGAAGACGCCTTCCACATGAATATGGAATAACAAAGCATGATGGATGACCACGCCGCACCAAACACCCATCCCGGTGGTGTCCACGGAGCTTTGTTCAAAGACTGGTACCACTCATTGGTTTGCGGATTGCCCAACATAAGGCCGCCAATACCCAGTGCCCCAAAATTTATTATCAGAAATATGATGAACCTCAACATGCTAATATAACAGCCCGATTTTAGAAATGTTTAATCTATGGCATGGTAAAGCTATGTTAATTAAAACAATCTGTACCCTAAAGATATGCCCGAGTATTGCGCCTTGACAGATGAGGCAGCATTATCAGGATTAGAACGTACATCATACAAGCTGTATTCGTGGTATACTGCAAGGGAATACCTGTCTTTGTATATAAAACGCATCTGCAATTTTAAGGCTATATCCAGTGCATTCATATCATAGCTGTCGCGGGTTGGGCTGTATTTAGACGGAGTAAACCATCCCTTAATCCTATAAGTAGCGCCGCTGTTTTCTACCAGTTCATTATTCTTATAGTTCTCATAATCGTATCGCATGCTGCCGGACAGAAAGAAATTGTAGTGCATGCCACCATCTGCCCATACTTGCAGTTTCTTTGTTTGGATTGTTTTTACAGACAGCATCAATGGTACAGACAGATATTGCATCCTGTATTGTGTCAGGTAGTACGATTTGTCTTTTTCGAAAGTCTCTTTTTGTACAGTATTATATCCCCTTATAGAGTACATCAATCCTGTTTGCAACGATACACTTTTAGTAACAGGTATATTGAAACTCAGGGATGCATTAGGTTGTACTACAGGCAGGTATTTCTCTGTATTCTTCGCATCTGCATAAGATATTGCACTGCCTATAGATATAGTTGACTGAATCTGTGCAATGGAGCACAGCGGCAACAGTAGTAATAGTAATATGGTGATCCGCGTCTTTTTCATAATGCACACTACAAGTTAACTACATATATCCGGCATTATTGTTAACACTCACTTGCCGATAAATATTTTAACATCATTATGACACTATTAAAGAAGACTTTAACTGATGGCTTAACATTCCCGTTTCAATTTATTAATACTGCGTATACATTTTCATAACACTGGCTAAACCCCTTTAGCTACAAGCCGTTATAGTTTTGCATTTCATAAAATATATGTATGCGCAATAAGTTATACCTCACATTTATTCTAATTGGTATTTACATTCTGTTATCCTTCAATTCCTTTGCAGCAAAGGTTTTCGGTGTTGTAAGAGATGAAAAAAATGAGCCGCTCATTGGTGCAGTTGTCGTGCTGAAAGGATTAGAAAAAGGTACACAAACAGATATAGATGGCAGGTATGAATTTGACAATGTTGAAGACGGAACCTACGAGATAGTGTTCTCTATGGTTACATACAAGAAGGTGTTGAAAACCATTACTGTATTAAAGGGTAAAGACGTGGAACTGGATGCTGTGCTGAAGGAAGAAGGTAATAATAAGCTGACAGAGGTTACTGTAAAGACAACAAAAGTGACAAATACTGAGAATGCAGTATTGATGGAAATACGCAAGAGTAATACAATCGTAAGCGGTATTAGTGCTCAACAGATTGCTAAAACAATGGACCGTAATGCTGCTGATGTAGTTAAACGCGTGCCGGGCGTTACCATCAGAGATGATAAATTTATTATGGTGCGTGGGCTTTACGACAGGTATAATAATGTATGGTTGAATGATGCAGGTGCCCCAAGTAGTGAGGTTGATATCAAATCTTTTTCGTTTGATGCGATACCAAGCGGACAGATAGACCGTATGCTGGTATATAAAACCCCTGCACCCGATCTTCCCGGTGACTTTGCAGGTGGTATGGTAAAGCTGTACACAACATCTATACCTGCAAAGAACACATACTCCTTAGGCTTTTCAACTTCAAGCAGAGAATATTCTACAGGTACACAATTCAATTACAACGAACCTTCTAAAACGGACTGGCTTGGTTTTGATGATGGTAAAAGAGAATTGCCGTCTCTTATTGCAGATAAGGAGCGAATCAGTAAAAACGATCCGGATTATGCAGAGGTAACAAAATCGCTGAATAATAATTGGCAGTACAAAACAAAAACATTGGCACCTGATATGAGGTTCAATCTTTCTGCATCTAATGTGTTTAAGATAAATAAAGTAAGGTTGGGTAATACATTCGCTGTCAATTATAGCAATACATCAACAAACTATGCGGTTAGCCGTAAAGATTGGGATTCTACTGATATTATGTACATATATGCAGATAAGATATCAGCAAACAATGTAAATGTAGCATTGATGGACAATCTGGCTGTAGCTTGGGGCAACAATAAAATTGAGTTTAAGAATCTATATAATCAGGCGGGATCATCATCATTTACCTATCGTGTCAATTTGCCTGATACGACAAAAGAGGAAGCTAATGAAAGAACCTTTAATATGGCCTATGAAAGCCGTGCTTCATACAATACACAGTTAACTGGTTCGCATAAAAGTAGCAATGATGCAAGAAAATACAATTGGACATTGGGTTATACAGACCTGTTCAAAAATATGCCCGATCTGATGCGTATTCGTTACTCTAAAACCTACAACCAGGATGATTCTATGTACTCTGCGGCAGTTTCTCCCGGGTCTACAGATCCTGTATATGGTGGTGGCAGGGTGTTTTCGCAGTTGTATGAAAAGGTATATAGTTTCAATCATCAGTATTCACACTTGTTACCTTTCAAAAATCTGAATTTAGAGGTAAGTGCTGGTAATTATATTGAATTGAAGAAGCGAGCATATAAGTTGAGACAGTTGGGCTATTCCATCAAGCCGGGATTAATTGCCAACAAATTGAAGCGGTTGGATGTAAATCAAATATTTGCCGAAGAAAATACAGGATCTGCCACAACATTCAAACTGGATGAAGATACAAGGCCGTATGACTGGTACGATGCTTCAAATACTTTAATTGCAAGCTTTGTTGCTGCAAAATGGATTACTGCCAGAGAAAAGTTGACAGTATATGGTGGTGTAAGATATGAGTATAATAAGTACTCGCTTATTGCTACAGACAATCTGAATGTAATTAATCCACAGGTAGAAACTAAGTTCTGGTTGCCATCGGTGAACATGTCATACAATCTGACAGAAAAAAGTCTGGTGCGTGTTGCATATGGCAAAACATTAAACAGGCCGGAATTCAGAGAAAACTCACCATTCTATTTCTACGATCTTGAAAACCGCTGGGGTATAAAGGGTGCTATGTTTGAAACGTATATCAACAAAAATGGTGATACACTCGATGTTGCGCAGATACATAATATTGATGCTCGTTGGGAATTTTATCCGGCAGCCGGCGAAGTAATACAAGCTGGTGTTTTTTATAAGAATATCAAAAATCCAATCCAGCAAATTATATCAGTACCCGCAGGTGATGCAAGAGAATTTACATTCGCCAACCTGAAAAGCGGATATACGTATGGTCTGGAGATTGAGGCAAGAAAAAGTCTTGCGTTTATAGATAATGCATTAAGTACTAAAAATATATTCAGAGACTTGGCTATTACGGGTAATATGGCATTAATAAAAAGTGAGGTTACCCCTGATACCAATGTTAAGAATATAAATACACCACTGCAAGGCCAGTCTCCTTATATGTACAATGCAGGACTATATTATCAGAACGATTCTATCGGCTTGCAGGTATCCGCTTTGTACAATGTATTCGGTCCGCGTATCGCAATATTAGGTACCACATACGACGGTGTAGGTAATATATGGGAGATGCCTTTTAATTCATTTGACGTAATACTGTCTAAAAAGTTTTTCAAGTATATAACCTTGACTGCCGGTATTCAAAATTTATTGAATCAGAAGGTGAGACAAGTGCAAGATGTAAACTATGATAACAAAATTCAGAAAGACTATAATGATGTGAACTCAATAGATAAAGCAATCATGGAATACAGGCCCGGTCGTTATTTCACTATAGGCTTGAAAATGAAGCTTTAATACATATTGCCGTAACATTGACATAATCCCTTGTTAATGTTACGGCAATCTTCTGGTAACACACTCATTATACTTTCGCAATCAAATAATAAAACATGAAAAGACTTCTCTTCTTAACAGTATCGCTGATAGCTGTAGCATCGCAAGCATTTGCGTTCAATACAGTTACAGTAAAAGACAGTATCTCTACAAATACTACGTGGAATGCTGATCAACAGTATTTATTGAAAGGTTACGTATACGTAACAAGTGGTGCAACACTTACAATCAAGCCGGGTACCATCATTCGTGGCGATAAGGCTACAAAAGGTGCACTTATTGTAGAACGTGGGGCTAAGATTATGGCAGCAGGTACAGCAGATATGCCAATCATCTTTACATCAAACGAACCGCAGGGCAGCCGTACTTATGGTGACTGGGGTGGCGTTATCATATGTGGTAAAGCTCCTGTAAACTGGACTGCAGGTGAAGCGCAAGTAGAAGGTGGCCCTCGCTCTTTCTACGGTGGTACAGATGCTAACGATAACAGTGGTGTGCTTTCTTATGTTCGCATAGAATTTGGCGGTATAGCATTCTCTCCTAATAACGAGGTGAACAGCCTTACACTTTGTGGTGTTGGTGCAGGTACACAAATAGATCACATCATGGTGTCTTATGGTGGCGATGATGGTATAGAATGGTTTGGCGGTACGGTAAATGCTAAATACCTGGTTTCGCACCGCATGGTAGATGATGATTTTGATAACGATAACGGTTACAACGGTAAAGTACAGTTTTTCGTTTCTCAGAAAGATCCTAACGTAGCAGATATCAGCGGTTCTAAAGCTATTGAATCAGACAGCTATCTGGCTGGTACAGTAGATGGTAAAACAGATGCTTCAAAAGCTACGAAAGCCGTTTTTTCTAACGGTACTATGATAGGCCCGGTTGTTACACCTACTTCTACTGCTTACGACGTTGCTCAGCACACTGCAGGTGTACATATACGTCGTGGTAGCTCTCTGAGCCTTTTTAACTCTATCATCGGTGGTTTCGCTTGCGGTTTGTTGATAGATGAGTCTTCTTCTTCTTACGGTTCAACTACTAAAAATATTGGTAGCGGTGCTATGGAGTTCAAATCAAACATAATCGCAGGTACATCTACTACAGGTATACCTTCAGGTGCACCAAACAAAAACATAGTATTTGTAGTTAATGGTGCTCGTTCACTGACGCCTACATCAGCAAATGCTGACTCTGCTACTGCAGGCAATACAGACTGGACTCCGTATTCAGGTCCGTTTGCTTATTTGCAAGACCCGGCATCTGGCAACTTTCAGTTTGCTTCTATGACAAGCCAGCTTACGTTGTGGAATCCGTTTGATGATATCAACCCTAACTTCTTCCCTAAGAGCTCTTCTCCTGTTATCTATAATAGCAAAGCATTGCCTTCTTATATACCTGCAGGTACATTCCCTGGCAACGTTTATCCTTTTGATTGTTCAAAAGCTATCAATACAGATACTTCAAACAAATTTGCAAACTATAATGCTCCAACAGTAGTGCCTAACTTCTCTTCTTCAAAAGTTAGCGATCCGTTCTTCACAAAAACTAACTATGTGGGTGCATTTGGTTGTGCTGGTGATAACTGGATGTCTAAATGGACAAACTTCGATCCTAACAATACATACTATGAAACTGTTGTTTCTGTAGAAAATATTGAAGAAAACATTGAAGCTACTTCAGTATATCCTAATCCGGCTACTACCAATGCTTATGTAAACATTGCACTGAAACAAAATACAGATGTTAACATTTATCTGGTAGATATGACAGGTCGTGTTGTTAAAAACATATTCGCTGGTAAAACTTCAGGTTCTCAGACTTATAATGTAGATCTGGCTGATGTTAATGCAGGTATGTACTTTGTAACAGTAGCATCTGCAAATGGTCAGAAAACAGTTAAACTGACGGTTATCAAATAATTTACATGTGGTTTATTTAAACAAAAGCCGGTGGGTTCTCCCGTCGGCTTTCCTGTTTATGCAGTTGGTAATGATATGAAGAATGTTGTTCCTTGTCCAACTTGGCTTTCAAACCCAATGCTGCCGTTTTGTAATTCTATATATTCCTTGCATAATACAAGCCCAAGACCTATGCCTTTCTCGTTGTTGGTGCCATAGGTAGAACGTATTTTGAGAGAGAATATCTCACTTTGCTGTTCCAATGGTATGCCTGCTCCGTTATCGGTAATAGCTATGATAGCTCTGTCATTATCAGTAGTTGTTGAGATCGTTATCTTTCCGAATGATGGGGTGAATTTAATGGCGTTATTTAACAAGTTGCGTACCACAAGCTGCAGCATATCCTCATCACAAGTAGCCATTAGTCGTTTATCTATATTGTTTTCAAAACGAATATCTTTTTGAGAGGCGATGGCATGTTGTGTATTGATGGTGCTGGTGAGTACCTCTGATATATTATTGGCTTTTAGCTTAGCGCTAACACCTTCCATTTGGGTTTTAGACCACGATAGCAGGTTGAATAACAGGTCTGATGTGTTCTTGGTAAGGTCCAAGAGTTCCTTTTTAGCAACTGCTTTTTCATTTTCATCCAGCATATTGAAGGAGAGAAGCTCCAGATAACTCTGCATGGTATTTAACGGGCTCCTCAGGTCGTGAGATAGGATAGAGAATAGTTTGTTTTTCTCAGCGTTCACTTTCTCCAGTTCTTCATTGTGCAGTTGAATGGCCAATGCTTTCTTATCTGCAGAAGACTTTTCATAGTCGTAATTAGCGCGTATAAAGTTCAGCGTTGCATACGATAATACTAACATGATACTAAAAGACACAGCAATATCAATATCCCTGTCTGTAAGTGTCTGGTATGTTACAGGTGCAATGCTGGGGTTGTAGTGGTTGATAATTAATAGTATAAGTACATTCAGTATATGCAGACCGGTCCAAAGCCAATATGTCTTTCTTGGGAAAATGGCTATGAGGAATATATATGTCAGGAAGAAACAAAGAAAAGTAGGTCCGTCTATTCCTGAGTTGTAAAAGAAATTCAGGGTTAGAAAACAGTAGGAGAGGATAGCAAATAGTATTCTGCTCAGGTAGAACTTCTTCCTGACTCTTGAAAGGTAGTACAAGTACACTTGTAGTCCCAGAATGCCGGTCGTTATAGCTAGTATCCATGCAGGGTAGCCAAGCATATAATTCATTGGCAGGGCTATAGCAACGGCTATGATTGCTATGATGTTTATCATGTTAAACATTCTGTTCTCCAGCGTGAATTCAGAATGATGCCCGATAACAGATCTGTACAGCTTCTTTATCCTGGTTTCCAAAAGGTATTATTTAACGGCGTTTGTTTGCTGATAGCCAATGTACAAAATATATACCTTTCAGCTTATGCGTTTGGTCATAAATCTGTTATTTCTCTCCCAATATACCGGATGGCCTGATACATTTACGCTTTTTTAGTTTAAAGCCTTCAACCCCGTATTTATTAAGGTGTGTCATAGCCTCTTCAATACTATCAGTATACAAGAACAGGTCTGTATCTATGTCAGATATAGTTTTATTCTTAACCATGCTGTGTATATGGTTATACAGGTCTTTATGGTATTCCTTACCCATCAGCACTACCGGGAATTTCTGAAACTTGCCTGTCTGTATCAGCGTAATGGCTTCAAAAAACTCATCGAGCGTACCATAGCCTCCCGGCATTACTACAAAGCCATAAGAGTATTTACTCAGCAGTGTTTTACGTACGAAGAAGTATTCAAAATCTACCCAGTGGTCCAGATAGGGGTTGGGGTTTTGTTCGTGAGGCAGGATGATGTTGCAGCCAACAGAAACTCCACCGGCTTCTTGTGCGCCACGATTGGCTGCTTCCATAATGCCCGGCCCGCCACCTGTCATCACCGTGAAGCCCAAATCGGCAACTCCACGGCCTACTTCCCTTGCCAATTGATAATACGGGTGGTCTTCTTTGAATCTTGCAGAGCCGAATACCGTAACACAGGGTCCCAGAAAGTGCAACTTGCGGAAGCCGTGTATAAACTGGCGCATTACTTTGAAAAGAAATTTCAGCTCCTGCCATCTGGATTGCGGGCCTTCAAGGAATACAGCCTCTTTCGGAGAACCAACAGGTGTAAATTGTTTGCCATTCAGGCCATTCGTATTGCTCATAAATAATAAATCCCTGCAACTAAGTTACAAGGATTTATCTTTTGTGCCCAAGCCCCGCACCGAAGCCGCAGTTTTTACCATTGAACGGTCAAATAATCTGCATAACCTGTGGTGCCTGCCATTACTATATACCCCACCTTACTGCCATATAAATTCTGTGCCCCAATCTCAAACAGTTTCTTGCCGTTTGCATATCCTATCCAATAATCGCCTTGTTGCTCTACTTCTATATTATTCCAGCCTGCAACGATAGCACTGTTATACTGCCAATCTATCAATGTCTTTACAGCAGTGTTAGCATTACCTTCTTTATATACTGCAAAATACCCTTGGTCGTCTATGAAAAGCGAGTAACCATAGTCATTGTTCGATACACCCCAAACAAGCCCCATTGCATTGTTCGATTGCATGCGTGTTTGTATCAGGAAGTTGTAATTGGTATTGAGTCCTGTATTTACTGCCACTGTATTTGTACCATCATTAGACGGGTTGTAAACATATTTTAGTTGACCGCCGGTAATACGTACCGATGCATTGTTGTAGGCATCTGTAAAAGACCAGTTGTGAGAGTCGTAGTCAAAATTATCGTCAAATATATTCTGATAACCTACAGGTGTTGTGTTCGGGGTAGTGTTATAATATTCGTTCTTAACGCAGGATGTAAGTGTTGTAACACCTGCCAAAATCAAACCTATGAGTAATAAGCGTTTCATACAATTCATTTACTTGCAAATACATAGGCAACAAGTATGCCCGTTGCGTGCCAATTTCAGGATGCTATTCCCATTTAACAAGGTTCTAACATATCTTAGCGCAAACAATAGTTTATGCAAAACCCGCGCTCAGCAAAGTATTGGAAGGAAAAACTGCAGATGGAAAGCCATGTGGAAGGCGGTGCATTCAGAGAAACATATCGCGCTGCTTTAACATTTCATCAACAGGTTTTGACGCCTGAGCATAAAGGACAGCGCAATGCATCTACGGCTATTTACTTCCTGTTGGAATATGGTGACTTCTCTGCATTCCATCGCATAGCTTCAGACGAGATGTGGCATTTTTACGATGGTGCAGGTCTTTGTGTGTATGAGATAAAACCTGATGGAACATTGCATATTCACAAACTTGGGTTGGATATAGAGAATGGCGAACAACCACAAATACTAATACCCGCAGGTAGCTGGTTTGCATCAAGGGTAGAGGTTGCAGATGCTTATTGCCTTTGCGGCTGCACCGTGGCGCCTGGTTTCGACTTTGCCGATTTTGAATTGGCACAAAAAAGCGTGTTGCAGCAACAATACCCGCAACACGCTTCTATTATAGATGAGCTTACGCGTTAGTCTTTACTACTGCCTTTAAACTGGTGGTGCGTTTCTTTAAAAAGTACGTTGAAAGTAGTGAGTGAACCATATACAGCAGTGATGTATTGTTGTATATCTACTTTCTCTTCGTCTGTCAATACTTTGTGAGCATTTACTTTCTGCTCTATTAGGCGCATCCTGTCACGCACCATTACTATTTTATGAAAAAAAGTTTCTATCGGTACTTCTTTTTGCTGCAGGCTGTCATCTCCCGGCTTCAGTATCATCAGACCATTATTCCATTTAGTACCCATCGGCACCAGTTGCATATCGTGCAGGCGGCGTTCTAGTATATTATCAAGCGCCTGCTCTATATCAGCAAGTGTCAGCCCGCCTGCAGTCGTAGGTTCGCTACCTGCTTCTGTTGCTTGCAGTACTTTCAGTTCGTAATCTTTATTAATGCTTTTTGTTCCGTTCTGCGATTTGAACCAGATGGTATATGTTTCGCTGGCAAGGTCCACAACCACGCCTTTGCCAAAGTGAGGGTGCTCTACACGAGAGCCAATGCCTAAGTTTGTTTCCATACGCTAATATACATAAAACATGTAGCGTACGCAGTCTATTGCTCCTGGTTAATAGCTTTGAAAATCGACCTGCTGACAAATGCCAACAATACACCTGCACTGGCTGCTAGTGCCACCCACACAGGCCACCCGGGCAGGTCGGGGAGTGTCACGTTCAGTGCTTTGCCTTTGGCAGCTATCACCTCTTGCAGTATGAGGGCTATTACAGCAGATGCCATTAATGTTATCACTATCAGCGGTACAAATCTGCGGAGCATAAACATACCAAGGTAACGCGGGCTATAGCCCATTTGCAGCAGTAGCGATAATGATGCTTCTGCCTTTGCAATCGTTAGTTCTATAAATAGTATGAATACAAGCGTGCCAATACCCATCAGCAGCAATGCAAGTATACCTGTGCCCGTAGCCACTGCATCTACCACACCGCGCATTTTATTCCAGCGTAGCTGTTCTGCATTTGTAGTATAGCTGTTCATCTGCAGGAATTCGGCAAAGCGTTTATCGCTCGGGTCTTTTACTTTCAGTATCAGCCGCGATGGTGCAATAGGCGCATTGGGTGCAAATGTTTTATTGCCGTGTTCTATAAAAGATTCGGGTACCAATACAGAGCTGATACGGTCGCTGAAGCCTACTACACGCCCCGTGTATTGTTCTGTATATAGTCCTCTACCTATGGTTATATCAAATGCCAATGCCTGTATGGTGGTTTGCGATAGCTGTGGCAGGTTTTGGCTCAGCGCAAAGCCATAGTTGTAGAGATTCAGAAAATCGGATGAGAGTATTATAGGGACTTGTGTATTGCCTTCTTCCCAACTCCAGCCGTTCGGTTGCTTGTCCATAAACCTGTCAGGCACAGCTTCCAGAAACATATCTGTAGAAAAACCGTTTGCCACACTAAGCGATGCATATACCGGAAATCTGTTCGATACCAACATGCCCACATCCTGCACTTGTGGTGCATTTTCTATGGTCAATATTTCTTTGGGTGTAAAAAGCGATGCACCCTTTTTACCCATCGATTGGTCTGTTACCTGCTTACCTATCGTCAGGAAGGTGCTGCCCAGACTGTCATTATCATGCGTGCCACTCAGTATCAGGCTGAAGTTCCACCATATCATCACAGCTATCAGCAACAGGGTAGTGCCTGCAAAAAGCGCAATGAGCGATGCCCACAGCCTGTTGTTGCTGCGGTGGCGAAGCAATAGCTTCTGTACAAGACGCGATTGTTTCAGTGGTTTCACAGCAGCAGTTTTCTTGAATAGGTGAAATAATCATTATCATCAAGATCTGCCAGCAGCAGTCCTGCTCTGTTCATAGTCGCTACTTCGTCTATCAGTGCTATGGCGCGTTGCCTGTTGGCATAGTCCAGATGGCTGAATGGCTCGTCCATTATCAGCCATTCAAATGGTTGTACCAATGCCCGTACTATGGCTACTCGCTGTTGCTCTCCGTAAGATAATTTGCTTGCAGGGCTGTCTGCTTTGTGTTTCACACCCAGCTTATCCAGCCATTTCTCTGCATCGTATTCGCTCACCGTGTTTGTAAGCCTGCGCTTCACTTCAATATTCTCCCAGGTTGTCAGTTCGGGAAACAGGCGCATATCCTGAAAAATAACACTGACAGATGACGCCCGCAGTTGCGATAGCTGTTCCCTGTTTATTTCATGCATCTTAAATGCGCTCCAGTGGATTTTGCCTTCATAGTCTTTTCGCAAGCCGTAGAGGAAATGTACAAGTGTTGTTTTGCCCGTGCCAGATGGCGCCTGTATAAACACACGCTCCCCGCTGTTGAATGTAAGTTGCTGATTCCAGACGCGGGAATTGTACTCGTTTATCTTATCCTTCAGCGGTATGGGTACTATATGTTCAAGGCTTAAGCGCACGGGGTGAAATTAATTGAAAATCTTTATTGCCCCACAGCATAGTTTCAACATCTGTTAAAATAAGGTTACAGATATTCTGCCATTATCTATGGCTATTGAGGAAATGAGTAAAAAGAATTAAATTTAGGTATGATAACACGCCTTTTTGATTTTGTCGCAAAACGAGTAGCAGAAGACCCCAACGGGGTGATGCTGGCCGGTAAGGAGAATGGGGCTTATCGTACCTATTCCAATAAAGATGCATGGGATATGGCTGCCAAGCTCTGTGGCGGGTTGTTATCATTAGGTATTAAGAACGATGTGCTGGAGCCTGAACATCAGGAGAAGATAGCCCTCATATCGCCCAATCGCCCCGAATGGCTGATAACAGACCTAGGTGTGCAACAGACTGGGGCAGTGCTTACACCACTGTACCCGACCATCAGCCCTCACGATTTGGTGTATGTGCTGAACGAAGCAGAGGTACGTATCATATTTATTGCAAATGCCGATATGTATGAGCGCTTCAAAGATGCGTTTGCGCAAGTACCTACATTACAACATATTTATTCTTTCGATGAAGTTCCGGGAGTTAAAAACTGGAAAGAGCTCATTAATAAAAATCTGCAACCCGATGCCTCAATCGTAAATCGCATTACGGAGAAGACACTGGCAACAATCATCTATACATCCGGCACGACAGGCAATCCCAAAGGCGTAATGCTGAGCCACGATAATATAGTTAGGAATGTGCTGGATTGCGAGTGTGAATTCTGGTTTGCAGTACGAGGCGGTAAGGCACTCAGCTTTCTGCCATTGAATCATATTTTCGAGAAGATGGTCAGCTACATTTATATCAATGCAGCAGTGTCTATCTACTATGCCGAGAGCATGGACACAATTGGTGAGAATCTGAAAGAGGTGAAACCAATCGTATTTACAACCGTACCGCGCCTGTTGGAAAAAGTGTATGAGAAAATACTTGCCAAAGGCATGGAACAGAAAGGCATCAAACGTGCGCTCTTCTTCTGGGCTTTAGATTTAGGTTTCAAATACGACAATGCCAAACCGGGTAATCTATGGTATCGCTTACAGCTGGCCATTGCCAATGCACTGGTATTTAAGAAATGGAGAGAGGCATTGGGTGGTAATGTAAAAGCCATTGTAACAGGTGCAGCTGCGTGTCAGCAACGCCTGATACGTGTATTCACATCCGCTAAGATTATTATTATGGAAGGCTATGGCCTTACTGAAACTTCTCCAGTAATATCCGTAAATAAATTTGCGAGCGAAGACCGACGTGTTGGTACCATTGGCCCTGTTGTGCAGAATGTACAGGTAAAACTGGGCGATGATGGAGAGATAATGGTGAAAGGCCGTAACGTAATGATGGGGTATTACAAGAATCCTCAGCTAACCAAAGAAGCATTTGACGCTGACGGCTGGTTTAAAACCGGTGATATAGGGGAGTGGGTAGATAATCACTTCCTGAAAATAACAGACCGTAAAAAAGAAATATTTAAGACTGCAGGTGGCAAGTATGTAGCACCGCAGGTGGTAGAGAATAAAATGAAAGAAAGTCCTTTCATAGAGCAGATAATGGTGATAGGCAGCGGGCGCAAATTTGTAAGTGCGCTGATAGTGCCTTCTGTTACCAATATCCGCAAATACATGAAGGGTCACGGCATGCCTGCTGCGCCCGATAGTAACGAGGCATTGGTAAAAATGCCGGAAGTGATAGAACTGCTGCAAAAGCAAATAGACAAATTCAATCCGCTATTCAGTCATCCTGAACAGATAAAGAAATTTGCACTGCTCCCCAACGAGTGGACCATTGATGGCGGAGAAATGACGCCAACCATCAAACTGAAACGCAAAATCATTGAGCAGAAATACGCGAATGTGATTGAGGGTATTTATGGAAAGTAGCCAGTTAATAGTGTTTTAAGATCATTTATACTTTTCTCATTGTTCAAGTGTCTTTCGCTTGAACAATGAGGGTTACCCATTCATGACCCTCACAGTTTTCTCTCCCTTTGCCGTCATCTTACCAATAGGCTCTATAAAGCCGCTCAATCCATTAGCTTCAAATAAAGCCTTTACTTCATCTACAGTTTCAGGAGCAACACTTATCAGCATTCCACCATTGGTTTGCGGGTCGGGTAGTATGCTGAATGCCTGCATTACATCTACGCCCGTTTCAAAACCTACCTGTGCGCTATAGCTGTTCCAGTTTCGGTAGGTAGCATCGGGTACTATGCGTTGTGCAAGGTATTCTTTAGCACCATCCAGTATTTGCAGTTTGTTATAATATACTTCTGCACCAAGCCCGCTGCCATCAGCCATTTCTATAAGGTGTCCCAGCAGCCCGAAGCCTGTTACATCCGTCATAGCATGTACGCCTTTTATCTTGCCGAGTGCTTCGCCAATGGTATTCAGCTTTGCCATCTGCTCTGTCATTACGGTTTGCAGTTCAGGCGCCAGCACACCACGCTTTTGTGCGGTAGATAATATACCCACACCCAATGGCTTTGTAAGAAATAATACATCGCCCTCTTTGGCAGTATTGTTTTGTTTCAGGTTTTCTATCGGCACTATACCCGTTACTGCCAGCCCGAATATCGGCTCTGTGCTATCTATACTATGACCGCCCGCCAGTGGTATGCCCGCCGCATCGCAGGTAGCTCTGCCGCCTGCTATCAGTTGCTGTGCAAGCTCTGCGGGTAGTTTCTCAACAGGCCATCCAAGTATGGCTATGGCTACAAGCGGTTTGCCGCCCATAGCATACACATCGCTGATGGCATTGGCTGCCGCTATTCTCCCGAAGTCGAAAGCATCATCTACTATCGGCATAAAGAAGTCGGTAGTAGATATCAGTGCCGTACCATTTCCCAAATCATATACAGCCGCATCGTCTTTGCTGGCATTACCTACCAATAGTTTCGCATCGTTTATGGTTGTTGTTTGGCCTTTCAATATCTGCTCCAGCACAGCAGGGGCAATCTTGCAGCCACAACCTGCGCCGTGAGAATATTGTGTCAGTTTTATATCGTTGGTAGTATTATCCATGTTGTCTTATTGTATTGGCAATCAGTATGGCATTGTTGGCAGCATTGGTATTGCTGCATGTTATGGTATGTACCTGTTCAGGTTTGCGCTCCAGCAATCCTTTTTTGTATTGCTTGTCGTAATACTTCAGCAGTATGGCGAAGCAATCGCTGATATTATCTTCCAGAAGATGATTGATGGCTGTCTTCGTTTCAAGCGGCCCCAATCTTTTCTGTATGCGGATGATGGCATTGATAAGTTTCTCTTTATCTTTCTTGCCATAGCCTGCCACAATGTATTGCAGCCTTTCTTCAAAAGGAATCTCAAGAAAATACAGCTGCGATGCACGCATTTGTTTCCACAGTTCGTGCGGTATGTTTACATGACCCACGCGCTGGCTCTCATCTTCCAACCATATGCTTTGTCCACTATGTTGCATCAGTTGCAGCGCCAGTCTGTTTTCAAACATTTCCTGCGATGGCTGCTCTACACCCGCTATAGCACCAAATGCCGACCCTCTGTGTCCCGCAATGGCTTCCAGGTCTACAATGCCGCCGTTCATTTTATGCAGCACTTCTGTTTTGCCGGAACCGGTATAGCCACCAACAATGTTGAAACGATATGGCTTGCTGAACTCTTCCAGTACTTTTGTACGGAATGCTTTGTAACCACCAACAAGGGTATATACTTTAAATCCATACAAATCCAGCAACCATGCCACACCTGCACTGCGCATACCACCACGCCAGCAATGTACAAGTACGGTTTTGTCTTGTTTGTCTTTCAGCCATTCTTCTACTTGCTCTACCATGGCACGCATCTTGGTGCCATAATAATCAAGCCCTATTTTAATGGCGTTTTCTCTGCTTTGTTGTTTGTATGTAGTACCTACAACTTTTCTTTCCTCGTCGTTGAATAATGGTAGGCTGAGTGCGCCGGGTATATGCGCATGATTATATTCGCCGGGGCTGCGTACATCTATTACGGTGTGTTCTTTTGCCAGTTGCAGAAAATCGTCTATCGCCAGTTTCTGTATTGCCATTGCACCAAAGTTATAAAACTTACAATGGTAATTTCACCCTAATATCACCCCGCAGTCCATCTTGCAGTGTAATACCTTTAGGTAGATAATATTCTTACCATGACTAATGAACAGCAAGTGCAGGAAGCACAGACTAAAAAGAAATCTAAGATGATGACTGTAGCATTATTGCTCCTGTCAGTATATCTGGTTATTGAAATTGCTAAATCAGGCTACGCATTCGGGCAGTGGTTGCACAATACTGTACACTAACCCTACTGTACAGTGAATGGAATGCTATATGTGTTTACTTCTCTACTGATGCGGAGTATCAATTGAGTTACTTTAGGTAGATGGCTGATGTCTATACGCAGCAGGCCTTCGCTATCTGTGTTTACAACATCACTTTGTAATACCTGCCCGTTAAGGGATATGATTTCTGCTTTTACCTTTGTATTTATTATACCCGTTACTTTAGCGTACAGCATACCATTTGCGGGTACGGGATAGACGATAACACCATCTTTGCCTGTAGAAGATTGTATGCCCGCAGGGAATTGCACTTTTACATAAAACTCGTTATTGATGCAGGTGTTCGTACTGCTGTCTTTTACGCTATAGAGCGTATTGGCAGTTGGTGATACAGTTATCTTTTTGCTTGTAGCATTTGTACTCCATACATAGCCGCCCAACCAGTTGGCAGATAGTTCTATGCTGCTGCCCGGAGTTATGGTAAATGTATCTCTTCTGTTGGCATCTTTTATGATAGTGAATTTATCTGCTATCACCCCGTCCTGCCTGATGAATTTTGCATCCAGTCTGTTGTCTTCTATCTCTAATAAAAGCATACCACCATCGTTGTAAGAAAACGGCATAGCATTGTGCGGATAGCCAGCCTGCACACCACCACTTGCACCTGCACTGCCGGCTACTACATATACCGTGCCATGTGCTTTTTTACCGCTCGGGTATATATACGGACAGGAGTTTGCAGAGCCATCGTACTTCGCACTCGAGCTGTCTGCAGTATGTGTAGTAGTATTGAATGCGGCCTCATTACCTGTATAGCTTTTCAGTAGATAAGAACGCTCGTAGTTGTGGCTGTGTCCGCATAGTATCAGGTCTACGCCATTGCGCTCCAGTATCTGTATGAAATTCTGTCTGATGGCAACCAATTCGCTTTCGTTGTCGCTGTTATGGTTGCCCATTGTAAAGGGTGGGTGATGCCAGTATGCTATCGTCCATTTTTTTGTATTAGCAGCAAGGTCGTTTTTTATCCACTGCACTTGTTTCCCGTTAGTGTCGTAGAGCCTTGTTGTGCCTGCATCTTCTTCTCCGTAAGAGTCAAGCGAAAGAAAATGGATATTCCCCCAGTTGTAAGAGTAGTATGCTTTGTTGTTAGATGCCACACCACCGCTTTGCCCTGCGTCGGGTACGGTAAATATATCGTAGTAGGGTACAGCATGGTCGTCTTGTCGGCCTGCATCATTTGCATAGTCATGATTGCCGGGTGTAGGAAAGAGCATGTGGTTTTTCAATATCGTTGATTGATAAGCGCCGAAGAACCCGCTTGTATACTCCGCATCTGTTCCGTTCTGGTAAGCATTGTCTCCCAGCAATAGCATCAGGTCTGCAGCTTTCATTCCTTTGTTTTGCAGATGCGTCAGGTATTGGTTCAGGTTGTTAGTTTGGTAGTTGTTGTCATTCCTGCCGCAATCACCAAATACAGCAGCGGTTATTTTTCTGGTAGATGTATCTGCGGGAGCAGTTACAAAAAAGTTGTCAGCATCGCCTTGCAGCACTGTGGTTGTTGTACTCACAGTATAGTAGTATTTGGTATTGGGTGTAAGCCCTGTTACTCTTATGATATGTTCTGTAGTAGATGTGTTGTCTGTAAAGCTTGTGGGGTAGGTGCCTGATGTAGTGCCTATTTCTACTTTAGATGTGGTTGCAATATCCGTTCGCCAGCGTATTGTCACTTCCGTTTGGCTGCCTCTCTGCAGGTATGGCCCTCTCACTATAGATTGCGCATCGGCTGTCAGCTGCAATGCAAGCAATAAGATGGCAATAAACGTGTATGAAAATATACGCATAGGCGTTGTTTGTATGTCTGATAGTGCAATATATATGTCGAATCTGCTAACCTGCTGAGCGTGTTATCTTAAGTTCATTCTCCACTCTGCGCTTCACCCAGTCTTTATAAGGTACACGGTTTAGCTTGCTTTCTATCCATACGGGTACGTTAAACATGCTGAACACTATCTGTTGTACAGGGTCGTTGGCTGTGATGGCGAGGCTCGTCTGCAGTTCTTTAAAATTCTCTTGTAGGCTGCGGAAGCTCTTTGTCTTATATGTTTTGTGCAGTGCCTGCAAAATGGCATTTTCAAATGGTAATGGCTTTTCGTGCCTGTAGAAATAAGAGTAGGTGCTTTTGTATTGTATGTCGAACATATAATCGTCCTTCATTTCAAAGCAAATAATCAACAGGTACAGATTGGCAAAAGAGTAGTGTTCGGGTCTTGTATCATCATTGAATAGTAGCGTTGCATTTTTTACGTAGTGAAATGCGTTTTCATAATCCTGCAATACAAAACAACTGATGCCCAGCGATAAGCGCAGTGTACGTTGCAGGTCGGTATTGATGTATTGTTCCCACCCGGCAATATGGTCTTTCATCACTTTTACCAGCACTTTCACTTTGTCGTAGTCGGCTAGTTTATTATACACCCTGTTCAGTGCAAGATGCCTGATGGTTTCAAAATAGGCTTTGTGTGCCACACCTTTTATCTGCTTGTTGGCACTGTGCTGCATCACATCTATCACATGCTGGTAGTCTTTGGCAAGAATGGCAGTGTAATAGAAGATATACAACACTTCCATATAGTTCTCGCAATCGTGTGCTATGAAGTGCTCATTGTTTTGCCATGCATGTATATTGGCATATGCATAGTTGTACGATGTCGCATCATTGCTCAGATACCCAAGTGTAGCTTTCGTCATCCTGTAGTGGTGCAGGTGCCAGAAAGATGCCGATTTTGGTTCTTTCTGCAACATCGGGTTCTGCAACAGGGTATTGATTATCTTTTTGTCTTCCTTACTTTGTCTGAAGTGCGTTTTTCGTCTAAGCAGCAATGCATGGAAACTCAGTTCCTGCAATTGCAGTATGCGCAAGTGTTCATCGGCAGATATACTATCTTCCTCATACTCTTTCATCATCACTTTCTGCGATGCCTTCGGGTTGCTGTATAGCTGCATGCGCCTGTATTCTTCCTTCAGCATTTGTATCATGGGGTGCAGCTCATACTTATTAGCCTCTTTTATAGCATGCTCCCAAATCTTCAGTGCAGCTTTGTATAGCCCCTTTTCTCTGAAAATCCTTACCAGCGATAACTGCTGAAAAATGCGTGCGTTGGTATTGTCGTGATTATTGAAGTAAAGCAACGCATCACATATCTGCTCGTACAGATAGTTTTTGGTATATGATATGTTCTTTGCATTCAGTGCGGGTGCCAACTGCTTCAGTAGCTTGGCCTCGTCATAGTTGTTTTGTTTGCTTATCAGGTCAAAAACTTTCAGGTACAGCGGTTCTGAGCCTTGCAATGCATAGGCTTTTACATAGTCTCTGCGGAAAAATAGCTTCTCCTGTGCAGACAGGCTATGTACCAATGTCCATATGTTGTTAGACGGTGTTGCCACTGTTTTACAATCCTCAAATTTATAGATAAGCCCAAAAAGGCTGTATAGTGTGTTTTGTCTGTATCCCCTGTCGGTAAAGGGTTTTAGTTCGTTTGTATATAGAGAGATATATGCTAATGCACCCAAAAGGTACGATTTATTTCAACCGCAACCAAGCATCTTGAAGGTAGTTTTACATCATCGATCGATACTAGAGAAACTAATTCTACAAACATTTAAAACGTTCAAACATGAAAAAAGCATTATTGGTACTGTTGTTGGGTGCTGCTACGCATGGTTTGCATGCGCAGTCTATATCCCGGCAGGTAGTGGCTTCTGCGGGTGGTACTACCAGTAATAGCGCCGGTTCGCTCAGTAGCACCGTTGGCGAAATCGTCATTGCTACAGCGACATCTGGCTCCTTTTTACTGACGCAGGGTTTTCAGCAGCCCGATGCCAATCCTACGGGTATTGCAAACACCCAACAGGTGTTGGTCAGCTATAATCTGTATCCCAACCCTGCACAGGACGCCATAACACTCTCACTGCAGTCAGAGGGCAATTTCTCTGCATCATTCTACATATACGATGCAGCAGGCAGGCTTTTGTTGCAAGAGGATAAAGCAGCGGTAAATACTACAAAGTATAGCCGCACATTTAATATCTCATCTTTCACTACGGGCAACTATTTCCTGAAGGTGGTAAACCTGTCGGGTAGCGAAGTGAAAACAATTCCATTTACTAAAAACTAATTCTTCAAAAAAAACATTTACACCATTATTTATAAAATCATTAGTTATGAAAAATATTAAATCTCTCATACTGGTTGCAGTTTACGTATTCTTCTCTGTGGCTGCATTTGCACAGGGTCCGCAGGGCTTCAATTATCAGGCTGTGTTGCGAAATGCTTCGGGTTCGTTAATGGCAAGTGCTAATGTTGGCGTGAAGTTCAGCATCATCAATGGTTCGCCTACAAGTACTACAGTGCTTTATTCTGAAGCTCGCACAGCAACCACTACTGCACAAGGCTTGCTGAACATACAAATTGGTGATGGCAATGCTACCACTACTACGGGCAACCTTACCACACTAAACTGGCTGGACAGTAACAAATTCCTGAAAGTGGAAATAGACCCTGCAGGCGGTACAAGCTATGCCGATTTTGGTACTACACAATTGCTGAATGTACCTTATGCTCTGCAAGCTAAACAAGCATCTACCATCATGACATATGGCTCTGGTACTTCTAATACTGATAAAATGATAGTACAACACTCACCTGCATATCCTACATGGGGCCTGCAGTATAGCGACCCTGCAGACAATTTCAATTTCCTTTCAGGTGGTACTACTGTAATGCAGGTAGGTCTCGGTAGCCAGACTGTTAGTGTTGGACCTGTAACTTCTACGTCTGCAGCAAGGCTAAATGTTGCAAGTGCTTCAGCCTCTACACCTGCATTGGGCATAGAAGGTAATGTGAAAGCAATCGGTACCAACAAGTTTGCATTCATACACACAAAAACATCTACTAACGCTTATGGATCAAATGGTACTTCTATTGACAATCCCCTTATCAATAACGATCCGAATGTTATTCTGATTGTGACGCACAATCTTAGTGCTACCTCGGGAGGTACTTATATTAATACTCCTTTAGGTGTTTACTATGACGGTGTATCAGGCAAATGGGTAATATTCACTGAAAATATTACAGCTATCACCAATGGTGTTGCATTCAACGTGATTGCTATCAAATACTAGGGCGTATATCTTCATAAATCAGGCGAGGCATACCATACGGTATGCCTCGCTGTTTATATATATTCTTCTTAGTAAAACTTAATATGCTCTCGCAAACAACACACGTTGTGTAGAAGGATTGCCCGTCAGTATGCATTTGCCTGCCTCTTGCTCGTTATTCAGTGGTATGCAGCGGATGGTAGCTTTAGTCATCTCTTTTATCTTGTCCTCTGTTTCAGCAGTGCCATCCCAGTGTGCTGCCACAAAACCACCCTTACCATCAAGCGTACTTACAAATTCTTCCCAGCTATCCACTTTCGTAATGCTTGCATCGCGGAATGCGAGTGCCTTATTGTACATGTTCTGTTGTATTTCTTCCAGCAGGGCGCTTACATAATCAGTCAGTCCGTCAAGCGATGTTGATGCTTTTGTTTTCTCATCCCTGCGTGCTACTTCTGCTACGTTGTTTTCCAGATCGCGAGCGCCCAGTGCAATACGAACAGGTACACCACGTAGTTCATACTCTGCAAACTTCCAACCCGGGCGAGAAGTGTCGTCATTATCAAACTTCACGCGGATGCCTTTTGCACGCAGCTCTTTTACCAGTTGTCCGGCTTTGTCATCTATCTTCTGGCGTGCTTCTGCATCTTTGTTGTAGATAGGTACTATCACCACTTGCAGCGGTGCTATACGTGGCGGCATCACCAGGCCTTCGTCATCACTATGTGCCATTATCAGTGCACCAATCAGGCGGGTAGATACACCCCACGAAGTTGCCCAAACGTATTCTATGTTATTATTCTTGTCAGCAAATTTTACGTCGAACGCCTTTGCAAAGTTCTGCCCCAGAAAGTGAGAAGTGCCTGCCTGCAATGCCTTTCCATCCTGCATTAGTGCTTCTATACAGTATGTATCTTCTGCACCCGCAAAGCGTTCATTGGCAGTTTTTACGCCTTTTATTACAGGCATCGCCATGTATTCTTCTGCAAATGTTGCATATACATCCAGCATCTGCACTGTTTCTGCAATCGCTTCTTCTTTGGTAGCATGCGCAGTATGGCCTTCCTGCCACAGGAATTCTGCCGTACGCAGGAAGAGGCGTGTACGCATTTCCCAACGTACTACGTTTGCCCATTGGTTCACCAGTATCGGCAGGTCGCGGTAGCTTTGTATCCAGCCTTTGTAGGTACTCCAGATGATGGTTTCTGAAGTAGGACGTACTATCAGTTCTTCTTCCAATTTGGCTTCAGGGTCAACAATTACACCACCACCATTCGGGTCATTCTTCAGGCGGTAATGGGTAACTACAGCACATTCTTTAGCAAAGCCCTCAACATGCGATGCTTCTTTGCTCAGGTAGCTTTTGGGTATAAAAAGCGGGAAATAGGCATTCTGGTGGCCTGTTTCCTTAAACATTTTGTCTAATACGTCGCGCATGTTTTCCCACAGCGCAAACCCATAGGGTTTAATTACCATGCACCCGCGCACGTCTGAGTGCTCGGCCAGTCCGCCCTTCAAAACCAGGTCATTATACCACTGAGAATAATCCTGTTTACGAGATGTTAAATTATCTGCCATAAGTCTTTTGGCACACTTTTCGTTGCCGTTTTAGTGGCGCAAATGTACTAATTTCACTAAGCAAAACATATTAAGATGAAACGCTTTCTTTTAACGGGTCTTGTACTGATGAGTATGGCAGGTACTACTGTGTATGCACAGCAGTACGACGATGATATATACACTACCAGCAGAGAAGCTAGGCGCAAAGCAAAGGCTGAGAAAAAAGCCGACGAAGAATACCGCCAAAAGCAGGAGGAAGAAGCTGCCGCGCGTCGCACTTACGATGAGCAGAATGGCACCTATTCCGATGGTTCCGGCTCCGGTTATTCAGATGATACGTATATAGATTATGACGACGATAGCTACTACAGCAATCGTTTCAATCGCTTTGGCTACGGGTCGTTTTACAATCCTTACTGGGGTTATGATCCTTGGTACAATCCTTATTGGGGTTGGGGCTACGGCTGGGGTATGCGCCCGGGTTGGTCTGTTGGTGTAGGTTGGGGTGGCTGGGGCGGCCCATACTGGTCGTCTTACTGGGGGTGGAATAACTGGTATGGTTATTCATGCTTCAATAGCTATTACTACGGTGGCTGGGGCAATGGTTTTGGCGGCTGGGGTGGTTACTACAACGGCTATTGGGATGGCTACTACAGTGGTCTGTATAACGGTGGCGGCTTCCGCAGCAATATCACCTACGGTCCGCGTACATCTTTCAACAGAAACTATAATACAGTGCGTGCTGCGTCTGGTATGAGAGGGGCTACAGCTAATAACGGTGGTCAACTGCGTATGTCTTCTCCTTCGGGCAGCGGTACTTTGCGTGGCGCACCCAATACTACGTCTGAACCAATGCGTGGCAACAGCAGGGGCACAATTAATAATGCACCTGTACGTGGTGCTAATGAAAATGGTGGGTATGGCAATCGTCCTTCCAGAGGCAGAGACAATGGCTATACAACACCGGCAAATACCCCGCGAGATAATGGTAGTTACAACAATGGTAATGTGTATGAGTCTCGCCCTTCGCGTGGCAATGCAAATACTACAATAGACAGGCCAATGAATGCGCCTAATCAGAATAACAGTTATAACAACGGCTACGAGTCTCGCCCTTCTAGGGGAAGCTATAACGAAAATGCACAGCCGCAACGTTTTGAGCAACAGCAGGCACCTGCGCAGCAACCACAGCGTTTCGAGCAGCAACGCTACGAGCAACCTCGCTACGAACAGCGTTCACAGCCATCTTACAGCCCTCCGTCTGGTGGTGGCAACCGAGGTGGTGGATTTGGTGGTGGTTCTTCCGGCGGTGGTGGTGGTAGCCGCAGTGGCGGCGGAGGCGGTGGCTTCGGTGGTGGTCGCAGATAATATTTTAAAGGGTGGCAATATTGCCACCCTTTGTTTTATAATCCGTTAAAGCTATCTTAATAAATACATGGCTTTTAACATTGGTATAGCATTTGATTACAGATATTTGTTAAACCTTTATTTTAAACATTCGCTCAATTTTTTTGTCATAATACACAGAAACCTGCTTATATGAATATCCGCAGTTATTTATCCGCCTCAGTATTATTACTTACTTATTCCGCATCATCCGTATTTGCACAAGACGAGACAGATGCACTGCGTTTTTCTTACCTACAACCGCAGGCTACCGCACGCTCTATGGGTATAGGTGGTGCTCTCGGTGCGTTGGGCGGAGACTTTGCTTCGCTCAGCATCAACCCCGCGGGTATAGGTGTTTACAGGCGTTCAGAGTTTACTTTTACTCCTTCGCTGAAAATGAATAATGCCCAAGGCACTTACCTTGGCAAACAGATGGATGATAACAGCACACGTTTCACCATCAACAACCTGGGCCTGGTAGCTACCAGTGCACAGCGTGGCCAGCGATACGAGCGCAGCAGTTGGAAATCTACTTCATTTGGTTTTGGTATCAATCGTCTGGCCGATTTCAGCAATAACTACACCTATGGCGGTTACATGAACATCAATCCGTTTGATGATAATTCTTCATCGGGTGCAGAGGTGTTTTCTATAGATGCCAATAAATACCCCGGAGATGTAAACAACAGTGGTGCTTCAGGAATGCCTGCTTATATGGGGTATCAAAGCTACTTGCTGGATACTGCCGGCGGAAAATACATACCCGTTACCTTCAATACTACGGGTGTAAACCAAATGCGCAGCGTAACACAGAAAGGAGGCATATCAGAATTGGCAATATCACTGGGCGGCAACTACGAAGAAAAACTGATGCTTGGCGCTACATTAGGAATACCTGTTGTTCGCTACAAAAGAGAGATAGTGTACGAGGAGAAAGATGCAACAAACAATACCAACAACTATTTTGATAGCTTCACATATACCGAATCACTCATTACACGAGGTAGCGGTATCAATCTGAAATTGGGTGCTATTTTCAAGCCAACTGAATCACTTCGTTTGGGTGCAGCTATACACACACCTACACTAATGACGTTGAAAGACGAGTTCAACAAATCACTGACAGTAAACTCAGAAAATTTTAAAAATGTACTGGGCGTAGGTGGTTCTTCCACTACTCGTGTAGATGCACCGACTAATACGTACCAGTATAGCCTGGTTACTCCTTGGCGTGGTGTGTTGAGCGCTGCTGGTATTATTGGTAAATATGGTTTTATCAGTGTCGATTATGAATATGTAAACTATGGTTCGGCACGTTTCTATTTCGATAATGCAGACCGTACATGGCAAAACGATGTGAACGCAGCAATCAAAAATAGCTATAAAGGCGCGTCTAACTTGCGTGTAGGCCTTGAAGGCAGGATAGATAAAGTATCACTCCGTGTAGGGTTTGGTTACTACGGCAGCCCTTATAAAACAACTGCTGTAAATGCAGACAGGATTGAAATGTCTGCAGGTATTGGCTTCCGCACAGATTCATGGTTTGTAGATCTGGGCTTTGTAAACAGCCAGAGCCAACTGCAGGAGCAGCCATATACCCTCG
Source organism: Chitinophagales bacterium (assembly GCA_017303395.1). Lineage (GTDB taxonomy): Bacteria > Bacteroidota > Bacteroidia > Chitinophagales > Chitinophagaceae > Polluticoccus. Next base: position 36,134 of record JAFLBN010000013.1, on the reverse strand, counting down.
ACCCAACTGCTGCAGGCTATCAATATGTGGTAGTGCCGTCGGCTACGCTCAAAAATAATTTCAACAACGCCGCGCTCACTTTCGGTGTTAAGTTTTAAATAATATAAAAAAGTTTGTACGAAACGGCTGTCGCATTATGCGACAGCCGTTTTTGTTATTCAGTGGTTAATCAGAGGTTATTCAGCAGTTAAGTAGCTCCTTATTTACTGTTATTGCCTGAAGCCTGTTGTAGTTTTACCCCGTTAAAATCACATTGGAATAAAACAAACTACTTGTGTAGTTTTACTTAACAGTTAATAAAATGAGAGGTTTATTACATAAAATATTATTCATAACAGCCATTTTCGCAACTGCGCATTTGCCCGCAGATGCACAGTGGAAGATACCGCGTGAATATGGAGGAATGAATATTGCAGCAGGCCCTTCGGCTATGGTATATCTGGGCGATCTTAATCCAAGTCAGTTTGGCGATTTTTCGCAGGCTAGCATGGGTTTTCAGGCAGCTATAATGGCACCAGTCAATAATAAACTGAGCATACGTGGTACATTCATTACCGGCAATCTGGATGGTAACGACGACCGATATGATGGCTGGAGGCCCAAACGCAGTTTCGCTTTTAAAAGTACAGTAACAGAAGTATCGGCTATGGTGCAGTGGGAATTCAGGGGGCAGCAGTGGGAGCGTGCAGAGAATGAAATCTATACAGATAACTACAAAATCAAACGTTACAAGATATTATCTCCTTATGTGTTTGCAGGGGTTGGTTACCTCAACAACAAACTGGAGCGCGAAATGGATGGCATAGATTCTGTGTACTTCTATGGCGACAGGGCATGGGAAATGTATGATGAAGAAAAGAACAAAGTATATAAATCCGGTATGCTGGTAATGCCCTTCGGTATTGGTACCCACGTACTTATCAGCCCCAGTGTAAGGTTGTTTGCAGAATACACATATCACTTCCTTGCCAACGACTATCTGGATGGCTACGCAACTGCAGTCTATTCTACCAAGCCCGATGCGTATCAGTCTTTCACAATCGGTATCGATTTCCGCCTGCTGAAACACAATGCCCTGCGTAAAAATCAGGTGTGCTATTGGGGGCTATAAAAATAATACTACATATAAAGAGAAGGCGGGCAATTGCCCGCCTTTTATAGTATATGTTTTTTACAGCTTAGTCAGCCTATAGTACAGTTCTTCTGTTGCAGACGAAACGGTAATTGTATAGTTGCCCTTCAAAAAGCCTGTAGTCTCTATTCTTTCCTTGTTACCTGTAGCAGTCACAGTTTTTATTTTCTTCCCTGCTATGTCATATACACTTATTATGGTGCCTTTCGTTATGCCACTTACTACAAAATAGTTTTCTGCAGGATTGGGATAAACTGCAATATTATTCTGCCCACTTGTAGCTGTTTTTATACCCGTAGCATTTGCAATCTTTGCAATGAAAAGATTTTCCTGATTGTTTGTTTTATTTGCCTTGAAAGTGTGGAAACCAAATTTAGTGCTGTCAACATTAGTAAAACTACCTGCCACATATAGCGATTGATTGCTTAAATGCAATGCCGCAGGAGCTTCGCCTCCTCTGCCACCTCCTTCAATAGCCCATAGCGTGTTGCCATTGGCATCATATTTTGCAACAAAAACATTGTCCTGATTTTTTTTGTCTGTTTGTGCTATTACGCCATTGTTATAAAAATCCAATGTATCGTAGTATCCGCCTGTTATATATACCGAACCGTTATTATCACTCACCATATCATGCGTCAGTATATACATAGGGTTTCGTTCATGCGTGCCGGCACGTCTAGCCCACAATGCATTGCCGGTACTGTCATATTTTGCAATGAATATCTCTGTATTCCTGCCGGATACGCCACCGGGAGATGTTATGCCGCCAAATGTCAGGTCGCCATATGATTGCCCTGTTACAAAAACATTATTGTTTTTATCGCAGCAAACAGCCATCTCTGTTGTGCGCGAATTGCCGCCAATGGTTGTAGCCCATACCACATTCCCTGCCGGGCTATATTTCACTAAAAATGCATCATCACCATACCCTGTAAGGGTGGTAGCGCCTAATGTCAGTTTGCCGCTATACCCACCTGTAACATAGACATTATCATTTTCATCTGCTTTAATATCTAAAGGCGCTGCATTATGCGCACTGTCAATAGCCCCGCTTGTTGCCCATTCTGTATAGCCGGACGGATTATATTTTACTAAAAAGAATCCACCATATGGGTTTCCGGAAATTGTAGCATTACCAAATGTCGCAGTTGCAGTCGTTTGCAAGTCGCCTGTTATATACACATTGCCTTTTTTGTCAACAGTCATACCCTTAGCATAAATAAACTCCTTGCCTGCAGAGCCACCGCCTTGCGCCCAGATGTAGTTGCCTGCAGTATCCAGTTTGGCTACAAATACATCTTCAGAGCCATTGCATATCAGCTTGTTGTTGCCAAGCAATAAGGTATCCGTAAAACCACCGTATATATATACGGCATGATCGTGTGTTTTTATGGCATACGCCCTTTCAATATTAGTGCTGCCTATTTGTTTCAGCCATGCTATGGTGCCTGCGGCATTTATCTTTGCAATAAAAACATCCATACTCCCCGCAGCGGTAATGATACTGTTGCCAAATGTGGCAGTATCACGAAAATTGCCACATAGATATATATCGCCGTTTGGAGTGGTCGCCATACTTGTAGCTGTTGCTCCTGATGCCCCGTATAGCCATGCCCAGTCTGTAGGTCTTTGGCTGTAGGCAGATGTGCTAAGGGTCAAAAGCAGCATGAGGATATAGTATTTCATAAAGTCGGGTAGTGTGGTATAAAGATAAATTGAAATTCACCCGAAGCCGCTTCATCAAATACATATTATTGTCATATTCTGGATTGCTGAAACACAATGCCCTGCGCAAGAATCAGGTGTGCTATTGGGGGCTATAAAGTATTACACAAAAACAAAAGGCGGGCAATTGCCCGCCTTTTGTTTATTAAAAGATACTAAAGCTTACTAAAACGTTCTTGCGTTGTTGAATGTTCACCAAATGCTTTTATGATATAGTTGCCCGGTTGTAGATTTGAAATGTCAATTGTGTTGTCTCCGTTTGTAATGTTAGTATTTTGCAGAGTTCTTCCAGACAAATCAAATATTGAAATTGATTTATATCCATTGTTGATAACTTTAATATCACTTGATACTATACTATTAACAACTTTAAAGCCAAGTTTTTCATTTTGTATGTTACTAATGTTAGTAGTTCCAAATTTAGGTTGCTCATCACAGTTGCCACCTCTACGTGGTATAGTATAAATTTTGTCAATTGTTCTTTGTGAACCGTCAGGATAATTGTAAATGTATGTGATTTTTTGAATGCCCCATTTTAGATCTACAGGAATAGAACCAGTAAAGCTTGTAAGGTTGTACACTATTGTACGTTTATTCGATCCTTCAGGACATTGTGTTGTTACTATCACTTGAATAGTTGTGGGTTGATTAAATGAACACAACATTTGTGGGGTGGAATTAAATGGCATGGAGAATTCCAAAATACCCGTATTCCCATCTTCAGGTGTTGTTAAATAGGGAAGGAGCAGCACATTGTTATAAGTGATGGCAACTGCACCGATCGAAGATGAGATATCTTTAAACCATTTACCTTTGTGCATACATTCTTTTGCTCTTGCTTCTTGTCCTGCAGTGAAAAAATTGCCAAAACCTGAACCCTTATCCATTACATTGAAGAACGTAGTATTTGGTGTGTCTCCAACACAGTCGTTATCTGGTGAATGACCATCACAATCGCACAAAGGATGTGATTGTCTTCCTAATTCTTTTTGATTTGGATCAAGGTGGTATAGGCCCATGAAGTGTCCGATTTCATGAGCTAGCATACCTGATTCAGGAGTCTGAAAAAAAACAGCATCATCTTGGGGGCTATATGCTCCAAAAGTAAGTGCGTAGTTTCCATAACAATATATATTGATAGCGTTTCCAACTTTTGGAGAGTTTGCAATAGCATTAGGTCTATCATATGGAGTAGCATTACTTCTTTTTACCTCAGTTAAAACAAAATATATATGTGCGTCATTTGGAGGCTCATTATAAATTTGATTAACCCTACATACAGCATCGTAAAGATCTTGATCGCTATATGTACTACCCTTAAATAAGTGAAAAACAATAGCAAATTCTGATGTAGTAGTAGTGGCGAATAATTTGGTAGTACTAACTATTATAAAGACAATTGTAGCAACTAGCTTTTTAAGTTTAATCATGTCATATTTGGCTGTAAGTAGCCTTACTTTTTATAGGTTATTACTGCAAAGCTATTGAGGCAGTTGCTAAGGCTAATTGCTCATTAAACGAACAGGTGTTTTGATTATACGAGGGGTAGGTTTCATTATACAAGTGGATATATAATAGTTTCGTATCTTCCTGGTTACTAATTAGTAGTATCAAAGATGTTCATTATCTGCAATAGTAATTACTCACTTAAACGTGATTTTCCCACCCATTTCTCCACACATTAAACCCATTTATCAACTAATAAAAATCGAAATATCTCTTTAACCCGCCCAAAATTTATATTTGCACCCGTATGGCAGAACAAAATCAATACACGGAAGATAGTATACGGTCGCTCGACTGGCGCGAACACATACGCCTCCGCCCCGGTATGTATATAGGCAAGCTGGGCGATGGCAGCAGTGTGGACGATGGTATCTACGTATTGCTGAAGGAGGTGATAGACAACTGTATCGATGAATACACCATGGGCTATGGCAAGCGGGTAGAGGTGTCTATAGACAAGGGTACCGTTACCATTCGCGACTATGGCCGCGGCATACCCCTGGGCAAGGTGGTAGATGTAGTGAGTAAGATAAACACAGGTGCCAAATACGATAGCAAAGCCTTCCAAAAGTCTGTGGGCCTGAACGGTGTGGGTACAAAGGCTGTGAATGCGTTGAGTACATACTTCAAGGTTACAGCATTTCGCGACGGTAAATCAAAGACTGCCGAGTTTGAACGTGGTATACTTGTAAAAGAGCACAAAGAAGTAGAAACAAAGGAACCAAACGGTACGCTTGTCAGCTTCACGCCCGATGATACAGTGTTCAAGCACTATCATTTCATCAACGATTATATAGAAAATCAGGTGTGGAATTACTGCTTCCTGAATGCGGGTTTGCAGATACACCTCAATGGTCGTAACTATATTTCTAAAAACGGCCTGCTCGATTTGCTGCAACGCAAAACAAATCCTGAAAACTGCCGTTACCCTATCATTCACATGAAGGGGAATGATATAGAAGTAGCCCTGACGCATACCAGCGATTATGGCGAGGATATCTATTCATTCGTTAACGGTCAGTTTACCACCCAGGGTGGTACACACCAGGCAGCATTTCGCGAGGCTTTTGTAAAAGTCATCCGCGATTTTTATAAGAAAGACTATGATGCGGCAGATGTTCGCCAGAGCATCTGTGCAGCTGTATCGGTACGTGTACAGGAGCCAGTCTTCGAAAGCCAGACAAAAACCAAACTGGGTTCGCAAACAGTATCGGAAGGCGGGCAGAGTATGAAGGCATTTGTGCTGGAATTCCTTGCCAAAGAGCTGGATAACTACCTGCACAAAAATCCGACAACTGCCGATGCGCTGAAGAAGCGCATAGAGCAGAGCGAGCGCGAACGCAAAGAGCTTTCGGGCATCCGCAAGCTGGCCAACGAGCGTGCCAAGAAGGCCAATCTGCACAACAAAAAACTCCGCGATTGCCGCATACACCTAAATGGTGAAGTGCCTAACAAAGGCAAAGAAGAGTTTATGCAGAAGCAACTGGAAAGTACCATCTTCATTACCGAGGGCGATAGTGCCAGTGGTAGCATCACAAAGAGCCGCAATGTAGAAACACAGGCGGTATTCAGCCTGCGTGGTAAGCCACTCAACTGTTATGGTCTTACCAAAAAAGTAGTGTATGAAAATGAAGAGTTCAACCTGCTGCAGCATGCGCTGAATATTGAAGAAGGCCTCGAAGGCCTGCGTTACAACAATATAGTGATAGCTACCGATGCCGATGTGGATGGTATGCACATCCGTCTGCTTATCATGACGTTCTTCCTGCAGTTCTTCCCCGATCTGGTAAAGAATGGACACGTATATATTCTTGATACGCCGCTGTTCCGTGTACGCAACAAGCAAAAGACCATCTATTGCTATAGCGATGAAGAACGTCAGCGTGCTATCAAAGAACTGGGCAGCAAACCGGAGATAACACGATTCAAAGGTTTGGGTGAAATAAGCCCCGAAGAGTTTGCACAGTTCATTGGTGAAGACATGCGCAAAGAGCCCGTGATACTGGGTCAGGAAGCACAGATACAAAAGCTGCTGGAATATTATATGGGTAAAAACACCCCGGACCGTCAGCGGGATATTATTGATAATCTGCGGGTAGAAAAAGACCTTGTTGACGAAATAGCAGCGGTATAAACACCGTTTTTTATACAAAAAGCCACCCGAATGGGTGGCTTTTTGTTAACGTAAAAGTTTTTTTGAAGATTAAATTATTGATTGATAATCGATTAGGTTTTTGATGATGCTTGTTTTGAAAATTCCAGTGTTTTCACTGGTGTTTTAGCCTCCGCGATGTGTTTACTTTGTATTTCACCAAAAAAACATCGCAATCATGAAACATCATTATCTCACCCGTTTCAGGGTATCATCATTCTTGTTTTTGCTCTTCTGTTTGTCGCTTGGTTCTGGTACGCAATTATACGCTCAGGTATTTACAGCACCCATAGGTTTTGAAGATTCGTGGCCTGCTGCCGGTAGCCCCAATATCAATATTACAACACACACATCAGCTTATTCATTTGCCAATGTATCTATTACAGGTGTGGGTATGTGCGATGTTGCGTTTGCAGGCTGGGACGAACCTAGTGGTACTGTAGGGGGCGTTTCTTGGCGTTATCTTATGCCAGGCAATCCTGCTGTGGTAATAAATCAGGGTATAATACCCTATGCAAATGCCCGTGATTTGGAAGTAGGGTATCTGGATGTTGGTGGCAGCCAACAGTTGCTGGTAGCTTATTACTCAATAGGCGTTGGGCATATGCTGGATGTTTACGACCTGAATGCCGGTGGTGCAACACTGCTATATACTAATGCATTATCTGCAGCACCCAATTACGGACGTATCAGTATGGACTGCCACCTGCAGTACGCTACCGCTATTACTTGGGAAGAAACCGGCGTAATATATACAATGGTTGGGCTCAATACATCTCCTGTTATTACGTTTAGCGGTGTACTTACAATAGGTGGCACGCAAAGAGACTTCGATCCCGATTGTGCTTTCAGCCATACAGGTATGGCAGGAACATTAAATGTTCACTATTGTTATTACAGCCCTGCTACAGGTCTTGTTACAGAGTCTTCATATGATTTCTGGACGATGATTACCATGGGCGGTGGTACTGTGCCTGTTGCCGTAAACGATTTAAACTTTGTTGGTTTCCTGAGCGACCCACTCATTACCAATATAGACTGCCCCGGTCACTACGATGTTGAAAACTGGGCTTATGCATATACTACCAACAATGCTGATATCTCTGTGCGTCTGGTAGATTATCATACTACAGGTATACCAATAACACGTGTTGTGAATGATATGTCAACACTTCCTTGCAAGCCGATAAATATGTATAGAAATCTATCTCCATTCCCGGCTTACGATCCTAATCACACACCGGGATTGGTTAATATATATGTAGGTTGGTGGACAGGTGCTCCGGACCCTATGGCAGGTTTTAATCCTGCAGGTTACGTTGCGCTCCGCATGAATGAATTTGGCAATGCAGTAATTTCCCCGATAGATTACCTGACAGTGGCTAATAACCCTACTTGGGCTTCTCAAACCCCTGTTTTGTCTTTCAGCAAGCAGGATGATATGTTCCCATTCCTTTACACTGTGTTCCCTGAGTGGGATCCGTTCTTCCCAGGCTACAGGCTTCAAAATAAATATCACAATTGGGCAACACCACAGTTCAAAGGAGAGGAAGAGCACGAGCACGAAGTTGAATGCAATGATGAGGCACGTATAGCCGAGTTTAAGAAAAAGCTATTGGCTTCAACTACCATCAAAGCATATCCGAATCCGTTTACAAACGTATTAGGTTTATCTTTCCCTGCATCTATGCAGCAATCTGCAACATCTGTTGTGGTAAGCGACATGACAGGAAAAGTGATAGATACATACAATGGTCAGGTATCTAAAGTAAACAGCCACCTTACAGATCTGAGCAAGACATTATCTCCGGGCGCATATATAATGAATGTAAGCGTTGACGGACAAACGAAACAAGCCATTAAAGTTACCAAAGTACAATAGGGGCAAATATTGGTTTATATCACCGTGAAAACGAAGCGACAGTCATTTGGCTGTCGCTTTTTACTTATTTTTATCAGGATGAGCGAACAATATTACAAAGGCCAATCCTTTACAGCAGCAGATGTCATAAACTTTGACGAAAGCGAATTTGAAAAATGTAAGTTTCAGGACTGTAACTTTTCCGGTGTCGATTTATCTAAATGTTCATTCACAGATTGTAGCTTTCAAAACTGCGACCTCAGCAATGTATTGCTAAAGAATTCAACCCTCAGTAATGTCAGTTTCTCTGATTGTAAAATGCTGGGTATTGTGTTTGCAGATTGCAGCCCGTTTTTGTTGTCGTTCAGTTTCAATGGTTGCAATCTCAGTTACTCGTCGTTCTACAAACTGAAGATTCACAACACACAATTTGCAAACTGCAACATGCAGGAAACAGATTTTACATCTGCAGATGTTACAGCCGCTTCCTTTGATGGCAGCATACTTGCAGGCGCTATGTTCGATAATACAACCCTCGAAAAAGCAGACTTGCGCACAGCCATCGGTTTTTCAATAGACCCTGAAAATAATCGCATCAACCGCGCAAAGTTTTCAGTAGATGGTTTGCAGGGGCTCTTGCACAAGTATAATATTGAAGTGGAGTAGCTAATATGTCAATCTGCTATTTCTGTATAATACACTTTATCGGCTGTTCGCAATTCGCAGATGTGTCTTATTTGGTCTCTGTAGTTAATGATATTCCAACTATGTCTGTGGTAGTAAATAATAATTTGCTTTCCAATCAAATCCTTTTCTAATTTTTTTATATCCAGTCCGTTTTCAATGCCTCTATTGATGTAGTAAGACTTACTTCCGTCATTTGCAATATGGAATATAATATCACTACCCGAACAGCAACTGGTAATACTAATTAATTTGCCCTTCAGCATTTTGGTGTCAGCTCGGTTCGATTTTTCGGGGATTGCAGATAAGAAAAGGCTGATGATGCCCGATAGTACTATTGCTAAAACTGTGCCTGCAATTATAGTGAGCGCCTTTCTCATTCAATAGTTTCTATGTATAACGCTTGTATAGTGTACTTAGTATTAAATGTCAATACAGAAAATTACGAAACTATTCGGGTACACTAAATAGGAATATCAATTCTTAGTCCTTCCAGATAGGTTCATCAGGCGGTTGTAATGTACTTGCATCTATTACAATTCCCTTTGCTTGTCCTACACTATCTTTTGTGCCTATGGTATTATTGTTCATCTTGCTCAGTACATCTTTATACATCAGTGTCGGTTCATAGTATTGTAAGCGGCGATATTTATTTGTTTCCTTTGCCCATCTGGCTTTTATCATCAATATGAAAATGCTTACACGTCTGTCTGCTATGGGTTTGCCAATTAAGCCCTCTTGTACGCTTACATCTATCTTCCATGCACTGTCATTAAGTATATGCTGTAGCCCGCCCACTTCCAGAAAACTATGCCCGAAGGCCGAACACCCTGCACCTTTTCCCGCACGTGGGTTGTTTTCTCCGTTGTAGTATTTGTCATAACCACGGGCTTTGTATTCCTGCAGGTATGCCCATAGCCTTTCAAACATCTGCGCGTTTATCTTGTAGCGTATGTATGCCATTTCCCCGCTTGCTGCTCTTTCTTGTAGCTGCGGTTGGTTAATGTCTGCTTCTTCCAGCTTTCCGTTGATTGTTGCAAACAGAATACCCAATCCCCAACCACGGTGCATCACTTTGTGCATCATATACCTGTTGGATGTCGCAGTTGTACCGACAAGTGCATAACGCTCTTTGTACTTCAATTCTACCATCACATGGCCTATAGCGTGCTTTTGCCCCTTGCCATATTTATTGGCAACAATCGCATTGTTGATGTAGCTGAAAACAAGGCTGCTGGGCGAATGCCAGTTGATAGGCTTGGGCGCAGGCAGCACATACAGCGTTAGTTCCTGTGCTGTTGCCGTTACCGATAGAAGTAGAAATATAAGCGTGCGCAAAACCTGTTGTGGCATATTGCAATATCAGCGTGAAAATACTGCGTAGGTTGTTTTTCTGCTATGACGCTCATCATACAAATTAGTGACTGTTTTTTGTAAATACAGTACGGGATGTATTTGTAAAACATAAATACAAAACATTAACTTTAATAAAAATCATCCCTTGTTATGAAGTACACAGCAAAAGGAGAACACCACCGCAATTTTGAATTGTTTGATGAAAACAATAATTCCCTCGGTATGATAGGCTACGATGGCTGGTTTTCTTTGAAGGTGAAAATAACACAGGGTAGCAGTCAGTACAGTGTAGAGTCTGCCAACTTCTGGCATACAGAGCTGCAGGTAAAGAAAGGTGACGAGGTGGCTGCAACCATCAAATTTGGTTGGGGTGGTATGTCTATAGATTATCAGGGCAAGACCTATATGTTCAAAGCAGGTATGTGGCACAATAAGTTTTCATTGGTTACAGATACCGACCATGCCATCATCACGCTGAAGCCCGATTTCCAGTGGACGAAATTCTCTTTCAATTATCAGATAGAAACAGACGATAACTATACCGAAGGCAAAAGCGCACTGCTGATACTGATACTCATATACTGCTGCAACCAAATGCAGGCTATGGCAGGCAGTGTGGGTGGTGCTGTGGTTTAGGGCTTGTAGCGCAGTGTGGCTATCACATCTTTCGGTTGTTTGTATTCAAACCAGCCAACAAATTTTACTATCGCCCCAAAGAACCAGCCTTTTGGCTTTGCCAGTGCCGTGCCCAATTGTGCAATGGCATTATCACGGGTGTTGATGCAGTTGTCATAAGTACTTCCTGTTTTGCCATCCAGCTCTGTGGCAAATAGCCATGCACCGTCTCTTGCAGTATCTATGCTGAACTGTACCAGCATTTCATCATAGTTTTTAGCATAGCTGTCTATTAGAAACATCAGTGGCGATACTTTGAATACCTCTGCCTTCACCACATCTATCAGCGATGCCAGTACGGTATTTATCTTGTTGAAGTCATTATGCATGCCATCCAATGCACCACCGTGCATGGTTGCTACGGTAGATATGCCGAGGTCAAGATTGATATGTGCATTGATGCCCAGCAGCAGATGCTGCATGATGACACCCTTTGTCTGCGCAGCCTCAAAAGCTATTGCCCACGATGCGGTTGGTTTATTGCCCGCCTTCCACGCATACCATGCATCCAGATAGCGGTTGGCAAACAATACATCCAGCACTTCCATGCGTGCATTGTCTTCAAATTCGTTGGCTGCTATTCCTTGTTTGATGCGGCAGGTAACACGATGATACAATGCGGCAAAATATCCTGCACGGTTGTTGGTGTCGATACATTCCTGTATCACGGCTTCCAGTTCTGTTATTACCTCGTCGATGGTTTGGGCAGGCATAGATGATGTTTCCCGAAAAATAATACTTTGCAGCTTGTAATAAAACTATCCACCGAAAGCTTTCATTATTTTAGCATGATGAACATAGAACAACTGCACGAATACGCCCTCAGCCTACCCGATGTTACGGAGAGTTTTCCCTTCGATGAAACAACACTGGTCATGAAAGCAGCTGGAAAAATGTTTCTGCTGGTGTCACTCGATGCAGACCCGCTCCAGTTCAACGTGAAATGCGACCCCGAACGCGCTATAGAACTACGTGAAGAATACGCATGTATATTACCTGGCTACCACATGAACAAAAAGCACTGGAATACCATTGTTGTTGATGGTACCCTTACCAACAAGCAACTGAAAGAAATGGTACTGGATAGTTACAATCTTATCGTGAAGAAAAAGAAGAAGTAGTTATTCTATTGTCTTTAACTTACTTAGTGATGCTTCTATTTGGTTGTTGATATCCTGTATTTTATTGTCGTAAATATCAGTACTGTCCTGAATTTTTTTATAAATCAACTCGTACGATTGTTGTCTTAACGCTACATACTCTTTCAGTACGTTATTAATTTTGCGTGATTTATCGTTTGGTGCAATCTTCTCATTTTCATCTAGCAGTTTTCCGCATTCCTTCCAATAATAGATTCCTCTGCTTTGAATGTCATGGGTAATATCTTCCCTTGACGGATTTCCTGAAATGTTCAATACTTCCAACGCCATTGATTCCATGTTGCTGAATTTCTCTATGTTTTCCTGATAGCGTTGTGCTGCACCAATGTATTCTTCTTCGCTGTTATGAGTGCTTAGTAATGTTATAGGTATTAGTGCTGCTACTACAATTGAGGCTGCTATAGTAGTAATGATACCTAGTTTTTTGTTTTCAATATCCTTCAGGCTAGGGTAGTAGGCAAATCCGAGAATAGCACCTCCAATCAGTCCGCCAATATGAGCCGCATTGTCTACATTGTCTTTCATGCCATATAGTAGATTGTAGCCTACAAATACTGCAATACTAGGCAAGATGGCTTTACGTGTAGCTTTATCTATGAGATTGGTTGTTAGCATGGCAAGGAATATACCGTACAAACCAAATATTGCACCGGATGCACCTGCACTTACTGTATCCGGGTGTATATATGTACTCATCAGGCTGGCAGTAATGCCGGTAAGAATATATGAAATAAGGAATTTCCAGCGGCCCATTATGGGTTCAAGGAATAAGCCTATGTACATCAACGCATACATATTCATAGCAAGATGTAAAAAGCCAATATGTACAAATACACAGGTCAGGAGTCGCCACCATTGGCCATTTAGTGTGCCCGGTCCGTAGTTGCCACCCCAAGCAAAGATTGTTTCGCCATCGGGCGATAAGAAATTTGCTCCACCAACTACCATTGCAATAAATACAAGTATATTTAAAATGATTAGTATAGGCGTAATAAAATAATTATTACGAGGAATGAACAAACTTAGAAAACCATTGTTCTTTTCCATGTCCGCATACTTTTCAGCACTCAGTATATTATCTTCATCCAACACATTTACCAGATTCGCGTAATGGGTATCTATATCTTCACTGTTTAAGGTGTTCAATTCATTATTATATGCCTCAATGAATGTATTTACTACTTTTTCATTTTTCCCCCAGTCGTGCAATTGACTGCCTAGTGTAAAGCTTTTAATGTAAACAATATCATTGTCAATACGTATAGTAACCTCCTCGTTGCCCTTCATTGAAAATGGGGTATATGCTATTGCTCCGCTCTTACTGAGATACTTGATGTCCCACTCAAGTTTTTTAATAGTCTCAGTTACAGCTGTTATAAACTTTTCTGAAGAGATATTATTGCCGGCAATTTCGGTTTTATAAGTAGTGCCTATTCTGAATTTCATTGTATGGACTATTGTTGTGCCAAGATAGTAGTTTTTTGAAATATTGTAATTCCCCTTTGCAGTTTTCTTGTGTTGTATCAGCTGCGGCCGGCAAATTACAATTTTTTAATCGTTTATTTTATTTGTATATTTGCTATAATTAATAACCCTGAAAACCCTATAAAATGACACCCGAAAACCATGCCGATTGGGCAGCGTTAAAGCCCGCTCATAAGACATTCATCACCCACTACCTGCGTACACAAAACAAAAGGCTGGCTTACAAAGAAGCATATCCCAATATAGCCGATGGAGATAGTCTGCGTTCTGCTGCCAATCGCCTGTACAGGCAGCTACAGCCTTTTATTGAAAGCCTCACTGCACATGCCATCACATTGGCGCTAGATGAACTGATGACGGAAGCCAAAGAAGTTGTGAAGACCAGTATCTGCACACTGCAACAGCGTAGAGAAGTATTAGGCAAAATGATAACAGGGCAGATGCAGGTAAAGCGCCACATCCGCCTGCGCGATACTATTGTAGAAGTGTATGACGATGTCAGCCCTGCTGCACTCATCCGTGCTATCGACCTCGACAGCCGTCTTGCTGCCAACAAATACAAAGAGAAAATAGAACAACCCAAACAGGAAAAAGCTCCCCTCCTGTTTTTAGGAGGGGATGCCGGAGTATCTGCGAAGCAGGATACGACGGCTGGGGTGGTTAAACTCGCACAGGAAAAACCCGCGCAGGAAAAACCACTCGAAGAGCTGCTGAAAATCTACCCGTACGGTCATGCATATTGGCAGGGCAGGTGTATAAAAGTACCTGCGCAGGATGTGCAGCGCCTCGGCTTCGATACGCTGGACGACGGGCTGCCATACCTCAACAACAACCTCACTGATGAATACCATCAAATCCGCATCCGGCAGACAATGGAATACCTGAAGCACCATAACCCCGCTGTGTATCAGGATGTGCTTACCAATCCCGAAAAACCTGTAATAGCAACAGACGAGCCCCAACACGAAGACCCCGCACCACCTAATGCCAACGAGCTTTGGAAACAATACCTTGCTGCCGATACCAATACCCGCCGCCTATCAGCGGCAGACAGGCAGGCTAAAGAATTATGGTTCAAAGCTATACCCGAAAAGCAGCAAATCAGGCTAATAGAATTATACTCAAAGACAGGATAGTTGTAATGTTTGCAGCATAGTTAAAATCTATGTGTCTGCTCAGTAATTCAATGCTGAAAATGCTGTTCGGTATTACAAAGCTTCGTAGCTTTGCGGCGCATTTATATCTTTCATCAGGCACTATGCCTGTCATAGTGCTGCAAAACATACAACGATGGCAATATCCGCACAACGCCAATCGGACAGTGCACCAAGGCTCGTAATACTTGGTGCGGGCTTTGCAGGCTTGCAACTCGCCAAAAAACTCAGAAACACGGCTTACGACATTACGTTGATAGACCAGTACAACTATCATCAGTTTCAGCCTTTGTTTTATCAGGTAGCCACAGCGCGCCTCGAACCCAGTTCTATTTCCTTCCCGCTCCGCAAAATATTTCAGCGTAGCAAAAACGTGCGTGTACGCAATACCAAAGTGAAGGAGGTAGATATGGCTGCGCAACTGGTGGTTACAGAAGACGGTTCTTTCCCTTACGACGAACTGGTGATTGCCACAGGCTGCACCACCAATTTCTTCGGCAATAAAAATCTGGAGCAGTATGCCTTCCCTATGAAATCGACCACAGAGGCTATCACACTCCGCAACCGCATCCTCCTCAATTTTGAAGATGCGCTGAGTGCCACGCCCGAAGAGATGGAGGAGATTATGAACATCGTGGTAGTAGGTGGTGGCCCTACAGGGGTAGAGCTTTCAGGCTCGCTGGCAGAATTGAAAAAGAACATCTTGCCACGCGACTATCCCGATATGGATTTCAGCAAGCTGAATGTATATCTCTTAGAGGGTAGTCCGAATACGCTTTCGGCCATGAGCCCCGTATCGCAACGCACATCGCAGGAATACCTGGAGAAAATGGGTGTGCAGGTTTGGACCAATGCCATCATGCAAGACTATGACGGGCATACGGCTATACTGAAAGATGGCAGGCAGATAAAAACGCGCAACCTGATATGGGCTGCGGGCATTACAGGCAATGTGCCAGCGGGCATCCCGAAAGATTTGCTGGTGCGTGGCAACCGTATAAAAGTAGATGAATACAGCAGGGTAGCAGGTACGGAAAATGTATTTGCCATTGGCGATATAGCCTACATGGAAACAAAGGAATGGCCAAACGGGCATCCGCAAATGGCCAACGTAGCAGGCAAGCAGGCTACGCATCTTGCAACAAACCTGAAGGCACTGAAAAACGGCAACAAACTGAAACAATTTACCTACAAGTTGCCCGGCTCTATGGCAACAGTTGGTAAACGCAAGGCTGTGGTCGATTTACCCTTCATGAGTTTTCAGGGTGTCATAGCATGGCTGTTCTGGATGTTCCTCCACCTGATGCTGATACTGAATGCCAAGAACAAGCTGATCATCTTCATCAACTGGGCTATCAGCTACTTTACCAACGATACTACGCTAAGGCTCATACTGATGCCTACCCGCAAACAGGTAGAGATGGCCAAAGAGCACCACAGTATGGAAGGTTAGTGGAGTTTAGACGCAGGTATCTTAATACCTCGCTTCTTCATCTCTGCTTGCAGTTTTTCAGGTATGCCGCGGCAGGTGCAGTTAGCGGCATGTTGCAGATGCCATTCAATACGTTGGTCAAGTGTGGCTTTGGTTGGCATCTTATGCTTCAGGTGCCATTCTTTGTTGAGTTTCATGTGCTGTTTGTAAATGCTGTTAATGGGGGGTAATGTGTTTGTAAAGTTATGCCCCTCTGCATTTTAAACTATGATACTCATCATGCAATGCCTATCTGCCTTACCAGTGCTCGTTTGGCAACAGGCAGCAGTGTTTCGTCCAGTGGTACAGGTAGCGGGTATTCTACACTGAAGACCGCAGGATTGGGCAATGTGCGGATGGCTTTTATGATATCGCGTTTGATGCTCTCATAGGTATTGGCTATACTGTTTTGCCAGGTGTCTATATAGCTCAGGCGTATGCCACGGTACTTATCGTTCTGGTTTTCAAAAAGGGTGATGGTATAGTTGTAAGCCTTCACCTCGCTGTAGTTACCATAGCGCACCAGTACATAGCCCTCGTTCTTGTACAGCGGCATGATGCCAACGGGTTCTATGCGTAGTTGCTTCTCTATCTGTTCATAGAGTTCGGCGCCGTTATCCAGTGTGGGCTTCATTTGTGCCAGTGCATATTGTATGATGTTTTCCAGTTCCTGCATAATGGCATTGTCCTGCAGCATTTCTTCATACACCAGTTCCAACTTTTGCAGGTTTACATTGCTTAGCTGTTTGGGAAAGCTGTCCTGCATCAGCTTCTTATGTTCTTTGAAAGCCACCAGATTGTTATAGTGGAAGACTATATCGCCCAGTTGAGGGTATAGCTTGTGTTCGGTAAAGTATTGGTTTACCTCTTGCAGGTAGGCAAGCAGTCGGTACTTCTGTAGTTCAAAGTCTATATACCCTTCCATAAACCATGTTTCGCTTAGCTTCATAACTTACGGATTTACTCCTAATATACTAAATCAAACCTTGTGCCGCAATGGTTTAGTATTGTAATGTGAATGTTAAAAAGCTGTAAGGTCAATCAAGCCCTGCAATCAATTCCTGCATCAGTGCTTGGGCTGTTTGCCGTTTTGTGATGGCTGCAATCTGCCCACCCCAATATGCAATCAGGTCTTCATTACCCGTCTCTGTAGCGTGCTTTCGTAGTGCTGACATGAATGTAGTCTGCAAAGGGAATGGAGCAGTGCTTGCATCTTGCGGGATAAGTTGAGTTACTGTATTGGTAAGTACTCTTCCCAATCTTCCTGTATAGGCTTTGGTAAGTGTTGTGTGCCTGCTTTTGTCGGATGTCAGGGAGTCTTTATGTTTTTCACTTGCGCCCGATTCATCTGTAGCAAGGAATGCAGTGCCTACCTGCACGCCTGCTGCTCCGAGGGCCATTGCAGCCCTTACCCCTTTGGCATCTGCAATACCACCTGCCGCTATTATCGGGGTATTGAGGTGTTCGGTGAGTATGCGTGTAAGGGCAAAAGTGCCATGTAGCGATTCGTAGGCTGGTTTTAAAAAGGAAGGGCGATGTCCTCCTGCTTCAAAACCACTGGCTACTATGGCATCAACACCTACCTCTTCCAAAGCGATTGCTTCTTCTATGGTAGTTGCAGTACCTATGGTTTTTATGCCTAGCTTTCTGCAATCTTGTAGTATAGCTGTGTCGGGTATGCCAAATACAAAGCTGAATACGGCCTGCTTCATGCGTAGCACTATCTCTGCCTGTTGTTCAAATTTGCTTATTACGTTAGCTGGTTTAGGTGGCAATGCCAATCCTTGTTCTTTGAAGATGGGTTCGAATAGTTTGCATAGCTGCAGGTATGCATCGTCCGTATAGTTGGCGCTCGCTGCATCCGTGTCATTTACCCACAGGTTTATATTAAAAGGCTTGTCCGTGGCATTTCTGATATCCGTTATGATTTCAGCCAATGCTTGCGGCTCCAGTTGATAACCGCCATAGCCGCCAAGCCCCCCGGCGTCAGATACTGCAGCAACCAGTTTGACGGAGGATAACCCTCCGCCAAATGGTCCCTGTAAAATAGGATAGCGTATGCCTAATAATGAGTTGATATTGTGTTTGCTATCCATGGCTGATGTTTGTGAAAAGCTTGTTTACAATCCACCATCTGCCACTCACTTTAGATAGCGAAATGAACTCATGATAGTTATTGCCCAGCATGGGGACATGCAGTTTGGTCATGGCATTATTGCCTAGTACTTCAATGCCAGTTATACTCATGTTGAAGGGTTCATTATTATCTGCCGGGCTTTTCCTGTTGCTTACAGCCGTGGTGAATTCTTCCAACGACTTCATGTATTCACTGCCGTTGATATCTCCCCAAAGTATTGCAGTAGGATGGAATGCCTGCTTTAATCTGTCGATGTCGCCATTATACAAGCCCATGAAGTAATCATTGATTACCTGACTAATTTCCTCAACTTCTTTGTTATACATATATAGTGGTATTAATAAAGACGATTGAATAAGATTTCGGCTACCTTTTCTGAAGATTGTGGGTTCTGCCCTGTTATCAGCAGTCCGTCTTCTATGGCAAATGAAGACCAGTCGTTACCTTTCTCGTACTTGGCACCACGTTCTTTCAGTTTGTCTTCCAGCGAGAACGGCACTACTTCTGTTAGCTGAACGGCAGACTCTTCTGTATTACAAAAGCTGGTAAGGCGTTTACCATTGATGATGTAGTTGCCCGATTTGTCTTTCACATTTACCAATGCTGCGGAGCCATGACATACAAAGGCTACTGGCTTATTGCTGTTATAGAATGATGATATGAGGTTGATGGAGTGTTTGTCCTTCGACAAATCCCACATTGGGCCATGACCACCCGGGTAGAAAACAGCGTCATAATCTTTGGTGTTCACTTTAGAAAGTGCAACTGTATTCCTTAATACCTTTTGCGTCTCATTGTCTGCAAAGTATCGTTTGGTAGATGCTGTCTGGTACGAAGGTTCATTGCTCTTTGGGTCTATAGGGGCCTGACCGCCGTTTGGCGATGCTACCACTACTTCAATGCCTTTATCTTTGAAATAGTAATAAGGTGTTGCAAACTCTTCAATCCAGAATCCTGTTTTCTTTCCTGTGTTGCCCAGCTTGTCGTGAGAAGTAAGGACAAACAATACTTTCTTTTTCGGTGTTTGTGCTGTTGCATTTAAACTAAGGATGCCTGCCAATGTTAGTAATATGGCGCTTCTTATTTTTTTCATTTTCTATGTTTTATGATTGAATAATTAGTTTGTGCTATGCGAAAAGATGCCCTGCTACGTGGCCGCCGTCCACATTCAATATTTCGCCGGTAATGAAGTTGTTATTGGCAAGCATGTAAGCTGCTTCTGCAATGTCGTTGCCTTCGCCTATTTTACCCAGTAGGTGCAAGCCGGCAAGAGCGTCTGCATTGTCAATACCTATCTTGCCTTGTAACGGACTGCGGATGATACCCGGTGCTATGGTGTTTACTTTGATATTGTTTTTGCCAAACTCTGCAGCCAATTGGCGTGTGAGTGCATGTATGGCTCCTTTGCTGGATACAGGTGCCGATGCAGGGAATCCTGCGATGGCATGGTCTACCAATACAGTGCCTATATTGATGATGGAACCGCCACCATTGCCAAGCATATTGGTAACAGCTGCCTGGCTTGTATAGAATGTGCCTTTCAGATTTGTTTTGATGTATTTGTCTATATCAGCTTCTTCTACATCAAGAAATGGTTTTGGAGAGAAGATGCCTGCGTTGTTAATAAGTACATCTACTTTACCGAAATGCTTTGCGGCTTCTGCTATCAGTGCATTGCTAGTGTTCTTTTCACTGATATCTCCCGCAAATACTACGACGTTTGATGGGGAGCCGAGGCTGGCGTAGGCTTTTACTAGGTTTTCTTTGTTCAGCGAGTTCATCACAACATTGTGTCCTCTTTCAATGAACAATTTTGCTATGGCATAACCGATGCCTGTGGATGCGCCTGTTACTACAATTGTTTTTGGTTGCATGTATATATTATTGTTTAGTCTTTTTTCTGATTTCTGTTACCTGCTCGCCACCTACACCCCAGTTGTCGGTATCTATTTCATCAATAGTTATGTGGGTTAGTTGCGGGTCTTTGTTCAGCACTTCGTAAAGAAGTTTCGTAACCCCGTGAATGAGTGCTTGTTTTTGTTCTTTGGTTACACCATCGCGTGTAACTTCAATTTTTACATAAGGCATAGCTTTGTGTTATTTGCTGATGCAAAGTTGTGGTGTGCAGATGCCTTAGAGAATGGACAAAACAGCAATTGTATTGCACTTTATGGCATCAATGGTGAATGCAGCAATAACGGTGTCTTTTTGTCCAAGATTTATGTCGGATAGTGCAAGCAGCGGTAAATCAATTAATGGTATTTTTGCATGTAACTGATGTGGGTGTATGAAAGCCAAAAACAAAGTGATACCGATACTTAACATTGCGCAGTATTGCACAGACAGAGATGTGTGGAATATTAAAGTGTCTTCCTTCAGCGAAGAGGCTTGTACCATTGCAGAGTTTGATGAGAAGCACAGACACGATTATTATGAGATAATATGGCTGCGAAAAGGCAAGGGAACACACATGATAGACGGTGTAGATTATGCATACAACGGGTCTGTGCTGTTTTTGTTATCTCCCGGTCAGATGCATCATATAAAACCACAAGAAAAAGCAGACGGTTATGTGGTGAAGTTTCTTCCTTCACTGTTCAGGCATTCTGCAGATGCGGATACTTATCTGACAGGAAACAACGTGTTTGATAATATACAGGCACAGCCGTTGCTGAAAGTTACATCGTCATTATATGCCGTGCTTGATGATGTGTTTGGTAAACTTACCACAGAGTTCAATACCGATGAGCAGGATAAAGAACGCATCATGCTTTCTTATTTGCAAATACTCATTACCCATATAGAAAGACTGAAACGAACAAACAGGCAAGATTCAACTAATCCTACAGGCGCCGATTACAATTTATTCCAACAATACAAATCGGCAGTAGAAAAATACTTCAGACAAGAGCATGGTGTACAGCAATACGCAGACAGGCTATTTACCCAAACAAGAACGCTAAACACCATAGCTAAGAAGTATGCAGGCAAAAACGCTGCCGCAGTAATTGCTGACAGGATAGTACTGGAAGCACAGCGTGATTTGTATCATAACATAAAGACTATCAAAGAGATAGGCTATGATTTGGGGTTTGATGACCCTGCGTATTTTACCCGATTCTTCAAAAAGCAAACCGGGTATTCTCCGCTGGAGTATAAAATGCACAGGTCTGAAAAATCGATAGTGGTAAAAGCCGGATAGATTGCACTTATAGTAGGATATATCTATAGAAATTGCTGTAAGGTTTGTTACCTTTGTATAAGTGCTGCGTTTTATAGCCATATCGTTATTGTTCACAATTGTGTTTGCGCAAACACCGGTTCATCAGTTGATGAAGGTGAAGGTGTTGGTAGAGCACTATTTTGAGCACAAGGCATTGGACGAGGGTATCGACTTTGTCGATTTTCTTGCGATGCACTATGCAGACGACACCAGGCACGGAGACTATGACAGGGATATGCAATTGCCTTTCAAACAATGCAATCATGCACCTTTGATGGTCTTTACATTCTTTGAGCAGAAAGACTTTAGTATAAAACAAAAGCCTGTCTTCGTTCTTGAAGAACAGGTGCTTACAGGCTATCAGTCGCCATACTATGCTGCTGAAGCCTTGTCTAATATTTGGCAGCCTCCACGGGCTTAGTCCATTCCTTCGTTTCATATTCAATGCAGTGCTTGCATTGATTTCAATTTCATTTATTGATTCCTGATTTGTGTCAGTGTGTTTACTGATGCAAGGAGTTTAAAATTATACAATCAGTATGCTGAGCAAAATCATCAGCTTTTCAGTTAGTAATAAACTGATCATTGTACTATTTGTATTGGCACTTGTTGGCTATGGCAGTTACGAACTTACCAGATTGCCGATAGATGCCGTACCGGATATTACAGATAACCAGGTGCAGGTTATAACCACCACACCATCGCTAGGTGCACCTGATGTAGAGCGATTAATAACATTTCCCATTGAGCAGGCCAACAGCAATATCCCGGGCATTAAGGAGATAAGAAGCTTTTCCCGTTTCGGGCTGTCGTTGGTTACTATTGTCTTTAAGGATGATGTGGATGTGTACTGGGCACGCCAGCAGGTGAGCGAACGCCTGCAACAAGTGCAGACACAGATACCTGCGGGTATAGGCGTACCGTCTCTGGCACCCGTAACTACGGGGCTTGGCGAGATATACCAGTACGTAGTAAAGGCAAAACCAGGCTACGAGGCTAAGTACGATGCCATGCAACTGCGTACCTTACAAGACTGGATAGTGCGCAGACAACTCTTAGGACTGGAAGGCGTGGCAGATGTAAGCAGCTTTGGTGGCCACCTGAAGCAATACGAGGTAGCGGTGAATACTACCAAGCTGGCATCTTACAATATCACTATTGAAGATGTATTTGCAGCACTTGAAAAGAACAATGGCAATACGGGTGGTGCGTACATAGAGAAAGGCCCGGCCATATTATATATACGTAGCGAGGGTCTTGCAACCGGAATGCCAGATATTGAGAACATCGTCATAAAGCAGTCTGCGGGTGGTGCGCCACTATTGGTAAGAGATGTGGCTACTGTAAAGATTGGTGCCGCCACACGCTATGGTGCTATGTGCTATAACGATGAAGGTGAGGTAGCAGGTGCGGTGGTGATGATGCTGAAAGGAGAGAACAGCGGCAAGGTTATAGAAACCATCAAGGCTAAGATAACACAGATACAAAAGACACTGCCTGAAGGCGTGGTAATAGAGCCATTCCTGGACCGTACAAAAATGGTGGGGCATGCAATCGGCACTGTGGAAAAGAACCTGTTGGAGGGCTCGTTGATAGTTGTCTTTATACTGGTGTTGTTTTTGGGTAATGCAAGGGCGGGTTTGATAGTAGCATCTATTATTCCATTATCCATGTTGTTTGCGGTTATCATGATGAACATCTTCGGCGTAAGCGGCAACCTGATGAGCCTCGGCGCACTCGATTTCGGATTGATAGTAGATGGTGCTGTGATAATAGTAGAGGCCGTGATGCACAGGCTCAGCCATTCAAAGTTATACAAGGATGTAAACAGGATGACACAGGTGCAGATGGATGGTGAGGTAAAGACTTCCGCATCGCGCATGATGAACAGTGCCGTGTTCGGACAAATCATTATCCTGATAGTATATCTGCCTATATTTTCTTTGCAGGGCATAGAAGGCAAGATGTTCCGCCCGATGGCGCAGACAGTAGCATTTGCACTGTTAGGTGCATTCATCTTATCACTTACCTACATACCTATGATGAGTGCGTGGGTTATCAGTAAGAAGATAACGCATAAAGATACATGGTCTGACAGGGTGATGGCAAAAGTGGAGCACAGGTTCCAGTCTGCATTGCAGAAAGTGATGCAATACCCCAAAGCGTTGATTGGGGGTGCGTTCTCGTTATTCGTAATTGCGGTAGTTGTGCTGATGTCTATGGGAGGCGAGTTCATCCCGCAGTTGGAAGAAGGTGACTTTGCCGTTGATACCCGCGTGTTGACTGGCAGTAACCTGCATACATCCATCGATGCCACACAGAAAGCAGCAGGTATATTATTGAATAAATTTCCCGAAGTGGAAAAAGTAGTAACCAAAATAGGTAGCGGCGAGATACCTACAGACCCGATGCCTGTAGAAGCTGCGGACATGATGGTGATACTGAAGGATAAAGACAAGTGGACATCTGCAAAATCATTTCCTGAACTGGCAGAGAAAATGAGTGCAGCACTGGCAGATGTGCCTGGCATTACTACAGGTTTCCAGTTTCCAGTACAGATGCGCTTTAATGAACTGATGACAGGTGCAAGACAGGATGTGGTTTGTAAGATATTTGGCGAAGACCTGGACACACTTGCATACTATGCCGATAAGTTGGGTGCGCTTGCATCTTCTGTAGATGGTGCTAAAGACCTGTACATAGAAACCGTTACAGGGCTGCCGCAGATAATCATCAAACATAACCGTGCTGCGATGGCGCAGTATGGTGTGGACATAGCGACGGTGAACAGCGTTATCAATGCCGCATTTGGCGGGCAGGTAGCAGGCACGGTATATGAGGGCGAAAAACGCTTTGACCTTGTAGTGCGACTGGATGGTGACCAACGTCAGCGAGTGGAAGATGTACAGAATCTGCTGGTGCCCGTTGCCGGTGGTGTGCAAGTGCCTTTGCATCAACTGGCAGATGTGGCAGTGAAAGACGGCCCGAACCAGATACAACGCGAAGATGCCAAACGCAGGATAGTAGTTGGCTTTAATGTACGTGGACGCGATGTGCAAAGCATTGTAAACGAGCTGCAACAAAAAACAGAAAAGCTGAAACTGCCTGCAGGGTATTATATAACCTATGGCGGTGCGTTTGAAAATCTGGTGCAGGCAAAACAAAGACTTGCGCTGGTAGTGCCTATTGCATTGGGGCTGATATTCCTGATGCTATATTTCGCATTCAAGTCTGTAAAGCACAGCCTTATTATTTATACGGCAATACCATTGTCTGCCATAGGCGGTGCATTTGCACTGGCTTTACGTGGTATGCCATTCAGCATTAGTGCAGGTATTGGCTTCATTGCCTTGTTTGGGGTGGCAGTATTGAATGGTATTGTGCTAATATCAGAATTCCGTAGGCAGATGCAGGAAGGCGAAACAGATATTCGCAAAGTAGTGTTGAATGGTACGAAGCTGCGTTTACGTCCTGTATTGATGACCGCTGCGGTTGCGTCACTTGGTTTTCTGCCAATGGCCATAAGTAATGGTGCAGGTGCAGAGGTGCAACGCCCGTTGGCTACGGTAGTAATTGGCGGATTGATTACTGCCACTTTCCTCACGCTGTTTTTATTGCCGGTATTATTTGTCTTGTTCGATAAAGTGAATTTTAAAATGAAAGCTAAAACTGCAGCAGTGTTGTTATTGCTTATGCTGCCATTCGCTTCGCAGGCGCAAAAGCCTATCAGCCTGCAGGCAGCAATAGATACAGCATTGCACAACAACCTGAAAATGCAATCGCAACGCATGACGGCTGATTATTACAAGCGTATGCGTGGCTCAGCATTTGATATTAATAAAACCAGTCTGACGGCAGAGTGGGGTAATATCAATAGTGCTTACAGTGATACGCGTTACAGCATTACGCAAAGTATTGCCTTCCCATTGGTATATGTAAAGCAAAGGTCGCTGACGCAAAAAGAGTGGAATGCTGCTACCGCGCAAACACAACTGAAAGAGAAGGAATTGATAAAGCAGGTATCGGTATTGTATAACGAGATAAATGCATTGTATCACAAAAGAGATTTGCTGATGCATGCAGATAGCTTATATGCCGCGTTTGAAACAAGATCTGCATTAAGGTTCAAGCTAGGAGAATCTAACCTATTGGAAAAGACAGCAGCAGAGAATATGCGTGGACAGATAGCTTTACAATTGCAGCAACTTGAAGCAGACCTTGAAGTGCAGCAAAGACGCTTTGCATATATGCTGAATGCGGACGATTTGTTTGTGCCTGAACAAACGAATGCGAAAGCAGAAGCGAAACTGGCAGGTAGTGATGCGGATTTGAGTAGTCACCCATATATATCTTACCTGAAACAACAGGAACAGGTATCGAAAGCTATGTATAAACTGGAAATGACTAAACTGTTACCTGAAATAAATGGTGGTTATTTCAACCAGAGCTATAGCGGCTGGCAAAAGGTAGATGACGTGGATAGGTTTTATACAAAGTCTAACAGGTTTGGTTCTGTGATGTTGGGTGTTGGTGTACCGATATTCTTCTTCTCGCACAGTGCAAGGATAAATGCGCTTTCGCTGAATAAACGAATTGCAGCTACAGAATTGCAGGATGGTAATAATATGCTGGCTATGCAATATCAACAAGCGTTGACAGTATATAAACAACAATTGAAAGCTGTTGCATACTACGAAACCACCGCATTGAAAAATGCAGCCGTACTGATAGAGACAGCGGGTATGCAATTTGCCGCAGGCGAGATCAACTATATGGAATACACATTGCTGCTCAATCAGGCAATCAACATCAACAGCGGATACTACGATGCGATGATGAAACTGAATGAAGCTGCATATGAATTAAACTACCTCACTAAAAATTAAGAATCTGCAATGAAGAATATAATATTAATAACGGCTGCTGTGGCGCTTGCTTCCTGTGGAGGTGGTAATAAGCCTGAGGCAGCAAAGGAACAGACAACTGTTTCTGAAACTACTGTAACGCTTACAGATGCACAACTGAAGAATGCAGCGCTGGAAGTAGGTAAGGCACAGATGCGTGAAATACAGTCTGTGATAAAAGTGAGTGGTAAGATAGATGTGCCACCACAAAATATGGTGTCTGTTAGCTTCCCGTTGGGTGGGTATTTGAAGTCTACCAAATTGCTGCCGGGTATGCACATCAACAAAGGAGATGTGATAGCGGTAATGGAAGATCAGCAATACATACAACTGCAACAAGACTACCTGACAGCCAAAGCAAGACAGGAATACCTGGAGGCTGAATATCAACGCCAGCAAGAACTGAACAAGAGCAAGGCGAGCAGCGATAAAGTTTATCAGCAGGCAATGGCAGAGTATAAGAGCAATCGTATTCTTATCAGCAGCCTAAGGCAGAAACTGCAGCTGATAGGCATCAATGCAGATAAGCTAAGTGAATCGAATATTTCAAAATCAGTAAGTGTACATTCGCCGATTGATGGCTTTGTGTCTGCGGTAGATGTGAACATAGGGAAGTATGTAACGCCATCTGATGTGTTGTTTGAGCTGGTGAACCCGACAGATATACACCTTGCATTGACAGTATATGAGAAAGACATGAGCAAGCTGTATATAGGGCAGAAGGTACTGGCGTTTACCAATAATAATCCTGATAAGAAATATCCTTGCGAGGTGATATTGATAGGCAAAGATGTGAGCAACGAGCGTGCGGTACAGGTGCATTGCCATTTTGAAGCCTATGATAAAACCCTGGTGCCTGGCATGTATATGAATGCAGAACTGGAACTGCAGAAAGAAAATGTATTGGCTGTGCCTGAAGATGCGGTAGTGCGTTACAACAATAAGCAATACATATTTGTAGCAAGCGGTAGCAAGACTTATGAAATGAAAGAAGTGGTGACAGGAAGTACACAAAATGGTTTTATAGCCATAGCAGATGCGAAAGGTATAGACCTTGCCAATACAAACGTAGTTCTAAAAAACGCATATACCCTGCTGATGAAACTGAAGAACGCTGGTGAAGAAGAATAATTAATGGGGGTAAAGGGGTAATGAAAAAAGCAATCCGATTGGCTTGCTTTTACTTTTATGTATTGTTGTGTTTAGTCTTCCAGATGCTGCTCTGTTTCGTACCATGGGAATGAATCTGCATTCTTGCCCTGCTCCCAATAGAACGGACTGTGTGGCTTGTTGTAGTTGCCAACTTCAGTCATCGTTTCTGCATCATACAATCTGCCATTCACCATTGTGTAGCGGATGCTTTCTGTGTTGTATATATTGTCAAGCGGGTTTTTGTCAAGCACTATCAGGTCGGCAAGTTTGCCTGTTTTCAGTGAACCAACATATTGGTCGAAGCCGAGGCTTTTCGCAGGGTTGATGGTTGCTGTTCGCAGTGCTTCCATAGGTGTCATGCCGCCTTGCGCCATCATCCATATTTCCCAGTGTGCACCGATACCCTGTATCTGCCCATGCGCACCCATATTGATGGTCACGCCTGCATCATTCAGTTTCTTCAGGCTTTTAGATACCAGTATGTGTCCATTTTCATATTCTTCTTCAGGCGCCATAATGCGGTGCCTGCTGCGTGTGTCTATTACAGGGCGTGGCGTATAGCGGAGCAGTCTTTCCTTCTCCCATACATTGCTATGTTGGTACCAATAGTATTCTCCTGATAAGCCACCATAAGCAACAATGAGTGTTGGGGTGTTGGCTGTGCCTGCACGCTTCCATAATTGTACCACATCATCGTATAGCGGTGCTATTGGTATGTTGTGCTCTATGGTTGTGTGTCCGTCCAGTATCATACTCAGGTTGTGATAGAAGAAAGAACCACCTTCAGGTACCACTTCCATCTTCAGTTCGCGGGCAGCTTCTATCACCATCTGCCTTTGTTCGCGGCGTGGCTGGTTGTAGCTCTTCACGCTGAATGCACCGAAAGCTTTTGTACGTAGCAATGCACTCTTAGCATCTTCGTAGCTATTGATGACTGCTTTGAAATCTCCATCTGCACCATACAGAATAGTACCTGTAGAGTACACACGAGGGCCAACCATTTTGCCTGCTTTCACCAGTTCGCTTTGTGCAAACACAAACTCGCTGTTGGCAGATGGGTCGTGCATGGTAGTGACACCATATGCAAGGTTGGCATAGTATGGCCAATGTTTTTCGGGGATGATGCCGCTATTGAAATGCCCTGCGTGCGCATGTGCATCTATCAAACCCGGCATGATTGTTTTGCCGTTGCAATCTATCTTCTTTGCGTTTGCAGGTATTGCTACATCAGCAGATTTGCCAATGGCTTTTATGATATTGCCTTCAACTACTATGGTGCCATTATCAATCACACCACCATCATCCATTGTAATGATGCGTGCATTGGTAAACGCTACTATGCCTTTGGGCTTATCTGTTTTTGCCGTCAGGTTGATAGCGATGCCTTGTGCAGGAATACTGAATGTAGAATCGGGTTTGCCACCAACAAACTGAAAGAGGTCTTTTAAGTTGATGGTATAATATTGGTCATCGAGTGTGTAGTGCAGCTTGTCTCCATCGTTGCTCCAATGCAGGTTGTAGCCCGCATCTTTAGATACACGCCTTACAGGGAAGTCTGAAGAATCACTACCCAATGTAATAGGGCGGCCAGTGTGCGGGAAAGCTGCAATGTATACCTGGTGCAGGTTTACGTAAGCTACCCAATCGCCATCAGGAGATACGGTAAACTGGCTGCCGTAGGTGCTTTTGAAGATAGTCTTCTCTTCGTTGCCATCAAGGTTGCAACTATTGAAGGTCTTATCGAGCCCGCCACCGGCACTATAATATATACGCTTGTCGTTTTTGCTGAAGCTAGGTCTGTCGCCTTTTTCTGTTACAAAACTTTCTTTTCCACCGTTTGCAGCCATCATGTAGATGCCCGGTTTGGCAGTGTATGCAGGGCCCAGTGTGTTGCTGCTGTTTTCGCGTTCGTACACAATCCATTTACCATCGTGAGAGAATGACGGAGTGCGGAAGATGCCCTTCTTGCTGTTCAGTTTTTCGTAGCTGCCACTTGCAAGGTTTGCTTTGCATATGCTTGCACTTGTGCTATCGTTCCAGGAAACATACACAAGGCTTTTGCCATCCGGAGAGAATGAAGGTTCGTATTCAAACTCTTTTGAGTCTGTGATGCGTGTTGGTTTTCCATCTGGCAATGCTTTTTTGTAGATATGCCCAAGCGCACTGAACACCAGCCATTTACCATCGGGCGATGTTGTTGCATGCCTGATGACGTGTACATTGAACCTGTCAGGATTCATATCTTGTGCAAAGCGCACGGTTTCTGATATCTTCTGTTTTACATCGCAGGTAAAAGGAATGTCTGTTGCAGTGTTGGGTTTGTTTACATCTATCTTTCTGATTTTGCCGCCTGCCCATATAATAATGTGGTTGTCATTGGGTGTCCATGCAAAGCCTGTGTAGAGGCCGAACGTAGACCATGCTTCCTGCTGATCTTTAGAAAGGTTATTGTACACAGGCCATTCTTCACCTGTTTTCAGGTTACGCAGATACAGTACTGATTTCGTACGAACCCTTTTAACAAATGCCAGCAGCTTACCACTGTGCGATACTTGCGGACGAACAGCACCACCAGGGCCGCCGGTTACCGTTTCAGAAGCTCCCTTCTCGCGGTCGAAGCGCTTGATGACGAATATCTGTTCGTTCGGGTTTTTGTTGTACTGAAAATAGCCACCTGGATACATATCCTCGCTGTAGTACACATAGCGTCCGTCGGGCGATACGCAAGGTTCGTTTACATCCTGTTGGTCATTTTTCTTTACCGTCAGTTGCAGGCCGTTGCCACCGTTTGTATGATACATCCACATTTCGCCCGCACCCAGTGAACGGGTTGAGGTGAAGTGCTTACGTGCTACGATGTATTTACCATCGGGTGTCCACACCGCGTTATTCAGCAGGCGGAAGTTCTCTTTGGTTATCTGCTTGGCATTGCTGCCATCGCGGTTCATAATCCATATATTATCGCCGCCACCAGCATCGGAGGTGAACGATATCTTTTTGCCATCGGGGCTGAAGCGCGGTTGTACTTCTATTGCTTTACCCTGACGCAGCACTTTGGCTTTGCCACCAGTAGCGGGTATGATGTATATATCGCCCAACAGGTCGAACACGATGTCTTTGCCATCGGGAGAGATGTCAACGTTCAGCCATGTGCCCTCATTTACGGTGAAGGCTACTTCTTTTTGCGGTCCGCCGGGATTTTCAACATCCCATTTCTTTTTATCGCCGGCCTGTGCACAAACTGGTATCAGTAAGGCAGCAGCCAGCAATTTTCTGAAGGTCATACAAATATGATTTTGCTTAAAGATAGTAAAGCAAGCATGGGAAAGAAAACCGATATAGGGTGAAAGCACGGGGGAGTTGGTGGCAGAAAAGGCTGTATATTTATTTAAAGCATCAAATGCTATGAAGAAATATAGCCGAAAGCAGTTTATACAAATGAGTGCAGGTACCGGTGTAGCCCTGTGGTTGGCAGCATGTGGTGTAGATGGTGGCAATGAGGAGAAAGGCGCAGATACTAATGCCGAACCCACACCTGCCAATGTGCCTGACAAAGTAGTGGATAAGCCTGCTGTTGAGCTGATAGACAAAAACGATGCGCGCTATGATGCACTGCGTAAGGGCTTTAATACACGTATAGATAAGAAACCGCTGATAATAGCCCTGTGCAAAACAACGGAAGATGTTGCAGAAGCAGTGCACTATGCCAAAGCAAAGGGACTGCCTGTTGCGGTAAAAAGTGGCGGGCATTGCATGGAGGGCTATTCCTGCAATGATGATGGGATGGTCATTAACCTATCTATGATGAACAAGATTGAATGGCTGGAAGATGGTAAGATAAAAGCAGGCCCGGGCTGTTTGCTTAGCCGTGTGTATGATGAGATATTACCCAAAGGTGTGATACTGCCTGCAGGTTCTTGCGCTACCGTAGCGCTTGGTGGGTTGACATTGGGTGGTGGTTATGGCATCTTCTCCCGCAAACATGGACTGACCTGCGACCACCTGCTGGAGGCTACCATGGTAGATGGTAATGGTAATATAGTAAGCACCAAAGACGATGAGGAATTGCTGTGGGCATTGCGTGGTGGTGGTACGGGCAACTTTGGGATAGTGACGGAGATGGTGTACCGCACACACGAAGCACCAAAGACGCTGCAAGCGCACTACCTGAAGGCACGCAAACTGGATGCTGAACGTGCCGCATCGATACTGCAGAAATGGATGGAAGTGACAGCGAAGCTACCTGCTGAATGTTTTTCTGGCTATGTGCTGAATGGTAGTACGCTGAACATACTGATAACGAATTATGGTGAACATACTGCAGCGTTTCAGGAATTGCTGAAAGAGCTTGCGAGTGTTACTGACCAATTCCGTAGCAGCAGCCGTGGCGATTTGCAGCACATGCTGCGCAATTATTACGGTGTAGGAAAGCCCTTGTATTTCCGTAATTCATCGGCAGGGTTCTTTAAAGGCTATGCAGATGTGGAACCGTTTATAAAAGAAGCATTGGCAAAAGTGGTAGCTACACCCGGCATGATATACCAGGTGAATACATTGGGTGGCAAGGTGCGCGATGTTGCTGCTGAAAAAGGCTCCTGCTTTCCGCACAGGGCTTATGAGTTTGTATCTGAGATACAGGCATATAGTACATCACCGACGCAACACGAGCGTACGGCTGTATGTACTACAGAGGTGCTAAAGCTGACAAAGCAAAGCGGCATTAATACACAATACGTAAACTATTGCAGTGCCGAGTTTGAAGACTGGGAGCATGCCTACTACGGAGAGAACTACAAACGCCTGCAAGCCATCAAAAAGAAATATGATGCGGATGATGTGATAAGGCATCCGCAGAGTGTGAGGGTGGGGTGATATTTTGCTGAAAGCGAAATTCTACAACAATAAAAAAACGACAGTTAATTAGATATTTGGTAATTAATATGACTAGGCAAAGAATAACAGAAGGGGCAATTTTGGAAATTGATATCGAGGGGGAGTATTTTGTTTATGCTCAAGTGTTGTCAAAAGGTCTTGGGTATGCTTTTTTTGATTTTAGAACGAAAAAGAAACTCAATAGTTTTGACATACTTTTAAGTTCTAAAGTCCTATTCATTGTAATGGTGTATAATGATATTATCACAAAAGGAGTTTGGCTAAAAGTTGGAAAATTATCTATTAGAAATGATTTACTTATTCAACCAATGAAGTACATCCAAGACAATCTCAATTCAGATAATTTTGAACTCTACAATCCCAATACAGGAGAAATAACTAAATCAACAAGAAAAGAATGTGAAGGTTTGGAATGTGCTGCAGTTTGGGAAGCAAACCACATACAAGACAGAATAAGAGATTGCTATTTGGGAGTTCCTAATATTTGGGTAGAGCAGCTAAAAATCAAATAATGCATAATCTACCTTTATTTGTAGTAATCAACTTTCACTCAAATCTAATTATTAAAGAAACTTCCATCGTATGTCCTCTTCTCTAATAAAGAGGTGGTACAGGAGTAGCAAGAGAAAAATCAAACAATTTTTATATCATTGCATGTAAATAATATAAAATGAAAAAACTTATACCTATAGTATTGTCAGTAGCCCTATTGGCGGTAAGCAGTTGTAAAAAGTTTGAAGAAACGGTTAATAAGGTAGCTACCAAAGGCTCGCTGTCATGCACCGTTAAAGGAAGAACATACACGGCAGGCACAGTCGCAGTAACAGTAACAGATAATGCGTTCTTGATTGGCGGTTCGCAGATGTCTGATGAAGAAAGGTTAAGAATTGATATTGGGAAGTACACCGGTGCAGGTAAGTATACATTCGATGGCAGGTATAACAGCGCGACATATCATGAAAATGATTCAAAATCGCATAGCTCTATTTCTGGCGAAATAGAAGTTATCAGCACAGGCGATAAGAGTGCAAAGGGCACGTTCTATTTCCAGACACTAGATAGTGTGATGATAACAGATGGGAAGTTTGATGTGAAGTGGGAGTAGTGATTTTAAGAAACTCATTCAGGCACATAGTATTAATATGGAAAAAAGCAAAGCGCCAATATTTACATTAAGGATTGTAGCCATCATTGTAGGTGTGGCACTGTACAAGCAGTTTGATTTTGATAGCATGAGGTTTAAGCATACTGCACTGGCTATTGTTTATATGGCTGTCTTTGCGTTTTCTGTTTATGTGCTTATCAAAAACAGAAAGAAGAAAACGGATGGTTAATATTCTCTGAGGGGGCTGTCATCTTACTACTTCTATTTCTTTTGCATCAATAGCATTGTTCACGTCAATGGTATAGTCTACCATAGTGAAGGTTAAGTCCGGGTCTTTCACCTGAAATACTGCAATAGGTGTGTATTCTTTCCCTTTCTTGTACCGGGTAAAGCGTGTTATGGTTACTATATCGCCTTTCAGTTTATTGTGCAGGTATTTTGTATAGCTGCCATACCGCGCGGGCGATACCGGCTGTTGCTCTATCAGGTTGTTGGCATGGAAGTATTTAGAGGGTTTTACAAATTTATACTCTGGCACGTTTTGTAATATTAC
This sequence comes from Chitinophagales bacterium, assembly GCA_017303395.1. Lineage (GTDB taxonomy): Bacteria > Bacteroidota > Bacteroidia > Chitinophagales > Chitinophagaceae > Polluticoccus. Next base: position 1,803 of record JAFLBN010000013.1, on the reverse strand, counting down.
TCTGTCTCCGATGCGCAGGGTGTCTCCTTTTGCAGTAACGCAATATTCTTTCCAATCTTGCGCAATGGTACACAACGGTATGATAATGAGGGTGAATAGTAGGGAGATTATTTTTTTCATTATAGTAATATTAGCAAAGAGTAGTCTTATAGTTTGAGGGTCAATATCTTCATGTTTGTTTGCAGTCATTGCAGCAAAGTTTTGCGAATTTAATTCATATTCACTTTATCGAAGCTTCGACCTTTCTAAAATCTCGACTAATAAAAAAAGCGCTGAATCAATCAGCGCTTTTTATTGTTGCGGAGAAAGAGGGATTCGAACCCTCGGTACCCTTTGACAGGTACACACACTTTCCAGGCGTGCCTCTTAAACCACTCGAGCATCTCTCCGTAAGGGCTGCAAATCTAATTAAAAATCAGATACCGAATATTTTTTCTGCGTTGGCGGTGGTGATGCGGCCTACTTCTTCACGGCTCATTTGCATGGTATCGCCTATTTTCTCGGCTATCAGCGGTATGTAGGCGCTTTCATTGCGCTTGCCACGATATGGCACAGGTGCCAGATAGGGCGCGTCTGTTTCCAGCACTATATTGCTGAGGCCTACTTCTTTTATAATATCGGGCAGGTTGCTTTTCTTGAATGTTACTACACCACCAATACCCATGTAGAAACCAAGGTCTATGATTTGTTTTGCTTCTTCAATAGTGCCGCCAAAGCAATGGAAGATGCCATTCAGCTTGCCATTTTGTTTGCTGCGTACAATGTCTATACAGTCTTGTGTAGATTCGCGGCTGTGTATTACAATCGGCAGATTGTATTGCAGTGCAAGGTCTATCTGATATGCAAATGCTTCTTTTTGTTGTGCAGTGTGTGTAAGATCCCAATAGTAGTCGAGCCCTATTTCACCAACAGCGTAGAATTTTTCTTTAGCCAACCAGTCTGCAACAACAGCCAGTTCGTCTTTGTAATTGTCCGTTACATAACAAGGGTGCAGCCCCATCATGGGGAAGCAATTGGCAGGCCATGTCTTTGCAATACGTATCATAGATTCGATAGTGCCGCTATCGCAATTGGGCATATACATTTTTGTAACGCCCGCATCTAAGGCACGTTCTATCATTTCCGTTTCATCAAGGTTCAGCTGCTCTTCGTAAAGGTGCGTATGTGTGTCTATATACATGATTCTCTGTTAGTGTTGTGGAAGGGCCTTAATATCCCAGCCTTGTTGTGTGCAATGTTCCAGCACACGCGGTAGTGCGTAGCTCATCCTGTCCCATGCTTTTTCGCTATCGTGAAATACGACGATAGAACCCGGCTCAATGTTATCCAGCACATTGGCAAGGCATTTCTCAGGAGCCAGTGTTATATCGAAGTCTGCACTCAATACATCCCACATATAGATTTTGTAAGATGGCTTTTTGCGCATCAGTCTGTTTGCCTGGCTCCGCTTGATGCGTCCGTACGGCGGGCGAAACAAACGGCTGTTGATGAGCTTTGCAGCCTGTTCTACATTCTCTATATAGGCTTCTGTTTTGGTAAACCAACCGTTCAGGTGGTTGTGTGTATGGTTGCCAACGGTATGCCCTTCGGCAATGGTGCGTTTATAAACATCTATGTGCTGCGCAACGTTTTTGCCAATGCAGAAGAACGTAGCTTTTGCGTTGTGGGCTTTCAACTGGTCGAGCACAAAAGGAGTGATGGTAGGATGCGGACCATCATCGAAGGTGAGGTATATAGACGGCTTCGCTTCCTGCTGCATCTTCCAGTTAAGATCACAGTAAAACAATCTGCTAAGCCACCATG
>JAFLBN010000012.1 GCA_017303395.1 Chitinophagales bacterium | reverse complement strand
GGAGTAGATACTCTGTGCATCATCGCCCACCACACAAATATTTTCGTGCACGGCGCCCAGCATTTTTATTATCTGGTACTGTGCTACGTTGGTATCCTGATACTCATCTATCAGTATATATTGAAAACGGTGCTGGTATTTTGCCAGTACTTCCGGGAAACGAACCAGCAATTCGTACATCTTGAAGAGCAGGTCGTCAAAGTCCATCGCACCATTGCGGAAGCACTTCATTGCATACTGTTCATATATATGCCCCAGCAACGGACGGTTGCTACGAGCATCTTCCTGTTGTATATGATGATCCTGCTTGTAGCCATGCGGATCTATCAGGCTGTTTTTGGCAGCAGATATGCGGTTGTAAACATATGCAGGTTTGTAGTGCTTGTCATCAAGATTCATACCCTTGATGATGTCCTTCAGCACATTCTTAGCATCGTCGGTATCGTATATGGTAAAGTTGTTGGGGTAGCCTAGCTTGTTCGCCTCTGCACGCAGTATGCGTGCAAACACAGAGTGGAACGTGCCTATATACAGATTGCGTGCCTCGGTATTGCCCAGTATTTTTTCAATACGTTCTTTCATTTCGGCAGCAGCCTTGTTGGTAAAGGTGAGCGCCAGTATATTGAATGCATCCACACCGTGATGCATCAGGTGTGCTATACGTGTAGTAAGTACTTTGGTTTTGCCACTGCCCGCACCCGCTACAATCATCAGCGGACCATTAATATGTTCTACCGCTTCGCGTTGTTTATCATTCAGCCCTTTCAGGTAATCTTGCATGGGTGCAAAGCTAAATGATTATTCTATGTTTCGGATGTGGATATCAATTCTGATATTTCCTTTTTATAGATACAATTTTGAATTTAATGCTGTCGTACATCAGTCCACCTGCAAGCACTATAGCAGCCAGTAATAATATGCGGTTATCAAACTGTAAATAGCCCCAACCACCAGCAAAACAGCCAAGCAGGAAGAAAATAATAATAGCGCTGCGCAGTTTAATGGATGTATGCAGTTTCTTTACTTGTTCGGGTTTATTGTAAAAGAAAAGCTGAGATAATTCAATTCCTAAATCTGTAAACAAACCCGTAAGGTGTGTGGTGCGAACGGCAGAGCCTGATATACCGGTTACCAGTGCATTTTGCATGCCCATGGCAAAGAGCAATGCATATGCTATAATGTGAGGATTGTTAGTGGCTGCCTGTTTATCTGTCAGCGAAACGGCTGTAAGTATTGTAAGCTCTATAAGAATAGGGATTACGTATTTATAGCGTTCTTTTATCTTATATATGTATTCTACCAGAAAGCCTGAAATGAATGCACCTGTAAAAAAGAACAGGACATACAGCATATACAATACTGCAGTAGATGTATTTCTATTAATGAGCTCGTCTGCAAAAAATGCAAAATGGCCTGTCAGGTTGGTAGTAAGGGTGTGGACGGCAAAGAAACCTGCAATATTTACAATACCTGCTACAAAAGATAGTAGTGAAGCAAGTTTAAGATTGTGTATAAAAGTGCGGCTTTTGCCTTCGTGCCTGAACATAAACGGCTAATGACACTTAAAGGTACAATTTAAGAAATGGCATTTTAGATGATATATGTTCTGCAAGGGTGTTAAAGAAAAATAAAAATCGTTTTGGGGTATTAGGTTAATATTACAGCAAGATTAAATTTGCGTTCGTCTATTATGATGCGTTTCCAACATATATCTCACCTTTTTGCACTGGGGCTGGTACCCGTGCTGGTGGTGTTATTTATTTGGCTGCTCTACTGGCGCAAAGAAAAAATTAAAAAGCTGGGCGATGAAGCACTGATACAAAGCCAGCTGATGGGCCGTATTCCAGGCCGTGCTACATTGAAGTTTGTACTGTATAGCCTTGCACTTACTTGCATTATAATAGGATGGGCCAACCTGCAGAAAGCTGGCAAGACTGCCAAAGTGCAACGCCGTGGTATAGATGTAATAGTTGCGCTTGACGTAAGTAAGAGTATGCTTGCAACAGATATACAACCAGACAGGCTGACACGCGCCAAGCAATTGGTAGCCCGTATGATGGATAAATTGCAGAACGACCGTGTGGCACTGATTGTATTTGCAGGCCGTGCATACCTGCAGGTACCACTGACGGTGGACTACAGCGCCATGAAGATGCTGCTGCAAAACGTAACACCCGATATGGTACCAACACAAGGTACGGTGATAGGCGAAGCGGTAGAGATGGCAATGAATTCGTTTTCGCAGAAAGAACGCAAATACAAATCGCTTATAATAATAAGCGATGGTGAAGACCATGACGAAAATGCTGTAGCTAAAATAAAAGAAGCAGCCGAAACAGGTGTGGTGGTTTATACAGTAGGTGTAGGTTCGCCGCAAGGTAGCAGCATATACGACCCTGCAACCAAAGGTGTAAAGATGGACGAGAACGGCAACCCCGTTATAAGTAAGCTGAATGAAGAATCGTTGCAAATGATGGCGGCAGCAGGGCATGGTACCTACTCGCAACTGCGCAATACAGAAGACGTAGCAGACAGGATAGCATCTTCTATAGATGATATGGAGCAGAAGAACCTGGGCGCAGATGTGTACACAGACTACAGCAGTTATTTCCAATACTTTTTGCTGGCAGGTTTTGTATTGCTGCTGATAGAGTGGCTGATACCGAACACAAATATGAAAATGAAAACAAAGAAAGCATGAGGCTCGGGTTTTTCATATTGACCATATTGGCTGTTGTATGCGCAAATACAACACAGGCACAGTACAAGCAACTGGTGAAGGATGGTAATAAGCTGTACCAGCAGAAAAAGTACAAAGAAGCAGCTGCTGAGTATCAGAAAGCACTGCAAAAGAATCCTAACTATACACCGGGGGCCTTCAACCTGGGTAATGCGCTGTATCAGCAGAAACAATATGACGGTACACGCAAGGTAATGGAGCAGGTAACCAAGATAGATACCAGCCGTACGGGCAAGGCTGCCGCCAACTATAACATCGGTAATTCTTACATGGCAGAGCAGAAATGGGAAGAAGCCATAGATGCGTATAAAAAAACATTGCGTACTAACCCACAGGATGCCGATGCTAAGTATAACCTGAGCTATGCACAGCGAAAAATGGCATCTGACAATAGCCAATCATCAAAGAACAATAAGGATAAAATAGAGCCATCGGAGTTTGCAAAGAAGCTGAAGGCAAAGGCTGAGCAGCTTATAGTATTGAGAAAATATAAGGATGCTTATCAGTTGATGCAGGACGGTTTGAAAAAGGACAAAACAGTATCAGCATTCAATGATTTTATTAAAAGGACAAAGGATATTGTAGAAATAGATAACTGATGAAAGCGCTTCTGGCTATATTATTCCTATTGATGACGCATATAATTTATGCGCAGGATGCAGGTACCTATTTTCATAGTGCTGCCAATATCTATTGTAAAGGAGATTTGGCTAAAGCTGCCCAAACAATTAATGAGGGCTTGGCTAAATACCCTAATGACTCTAAGCTGAATAAACTAAAGAAGAAGCTGGAAGAAGAGAAGAAGAAAGAAGAACAGAAAAAGAAAGAGGAAGAGAAGAAGAAAGAAGACGAAAAGAAAAAGCAGGATCAGCAGAAGAAGGATGAAGAAAAAAAGAATCAGGACCAGCAGAACAAGGACAATAAGGATAACAAAGACGATAAGAATAAAGACAATAAAGATCAGCAAGACCAGAACAAAGACAACAAGGACGACAAGAAAGACGAACAGGATAAACGCCCGCAACCACAACAAAGTAAGATGAGTGAGAAGCAGGCAGAACAATTGCTGAATGCACTGCAACAGGAAGAAAAGAAACTACAGGATAAACATAAGAAAGCAGCAGGTACACCGGTGAAGGTGGAGAAAGATTGGTAATTAAAATCCGAAGTTCTAATTACTAAATACTAATTGATGATGATGTTGTTGATTGCTTTATCGTGAACGTAAATGTAGTAACTGCATACACGCATCACATCGTTTTCATCGTTGCAATAACTTAATTTATTCTCACGATTATCTGCATAATGCACAGTAAGGTTGTACACAACTTATCAACACACGAAATATTTTTTAAAAAATAATTGCAAGAAATTTTTTTAGTAGAGAAATTTCTTTTTAATATTGTGTTAAGGATTGTACTTACTAACCCATCCTTATAAAAGCCCGGAGGTCCACAACACCTGCCGGGTTTTTTCTTTTCTTGTGAAAGCCTTTGCAGCAGCAGGTTTCAGCCGATGATGAAAATGAGTAAACAACAGTACTATATTTTTTACAAGCCCTATATGGTAATGTCGCAGTTTTCGCCCGAAGGAGAAAAACAGACATTGGCTCATTATTTATCTCATCTTGCAAAAGATATTTACCCTGTTGGCAGATTGGACTACGATAGCGAAGGTTTACTACTCCTCACAAATGATACTGTATTAACGCACAGATTGCTTGAACCTAAGTTTGCACACAAGCGCACTTATTGGGTACAGGTAGATGGTGATGTAAGTGATGAAGCAATAGCACAACTATGCAATGGTGTTATCATAAACAACAACGGAAAAGATTATAAAACAAAACCCGCTGTTGCGAAAAAAATAATTGCACCGGAAGTACCCGAAAGAAATCCGCCGATACGATACAGAAAAAATATTCCTACCAGTTGGATATCACTCACACTTACCGAAGGTAAAAACAGGCAGGTAAGAAAAATGACAGCGAAAGTTGGGTATCCTACTTTGCGACTGATAAGATACAGCATCGGAAAAGTGACGATTGAAAATCTGCAACCCGGAGCGTGTATAGAAGTAGATAAAAACATCATCCAAAAACTGCTGGCAGGTTAGTGGATTAATTGATAGTTTTTTGTGGAAAAACGGAGGAGCAAAATATTAGTACCTGATTTTGCGTTGTACTAATTTACAGATACAATATAGAGGGTATGATAAAAATGTTTTTCCTTTCGTTATGGATGCTCATCGCGGGCATCAAAGTATATGATATACACGCAACTTCTGCAAAAACCGACAAGGACAAAGCCAAGGCAAACTGATATTTACGGGCTTATGTATTAAAAATGCCTTAAATCATGCCATTTTTAGCTATTATTTCTGCTATAATGGTATAGATAATATGGGTATTACAAAGCGTTGGTTATTTTTGCAGGGTTAATCTCATTTACATTTTATGTTCAATCTGATACTGTTTGGCCCTCCGGGTAGTGGCAAGGGTACACAATCTGCCAATATTCTGGATACTTACAAACTGCAACACATTTCTACCGGCGACCTGCTGCGCGATGAAGTAAGCCGCCAGACACCACTTGGTGTGGAAGCTAAAAACTTTATGGACCAGGGTATGCTGGTGCCCGATGAAGTGGTAATAGGCATGATAAGTAGCAAAATAGACGAAAACCCGCAGGCGCGTGGTTTCATCTTCGATGGTTTTCCGCGTACAAAGGCGCAGGCAGAAGCATTGGACAAGCTGCTGGAGTTTAAAAACACTGAAATTCACCTGCTGCTGGCACTGGAAGTACCTGAAGAAGATCTGGTGAAACGCCTTGTGAACCGTGGCATTACATCGGGCCGAAGCGATGATAATGAAGAGGTAATTGCCAAGCGCATCAAAGAATACTACGAAAAAACAGAAGCTGTAGCGGGACATTATCATAACTTTGGCAAACTGGAACGCCTGAAAGGTGACGGAACCATTGAGGAAACGTTCGCATTAATCTCGAAGGAGATAGATAAATATCTGCAACCCGCATAGTGGAGAAAGCCAATTTTGTTGATTATATAAGAGTATTCTGCCGCTCCGGTAAAGGAGGAGCGGGCAGTCGCCATTTCGCACGTACCAAATTCAACCCTAAAGCAGGGCCTGACGGTGGTGACGGCGGACGTGGCGGACACATCATCCTGCGTGGTAACGAACAACTATGGACGTTGCTGCACCTGCGCTATCATAAAAACATACTGGCACAGGATGGTGAGAAAGGAAGTAAAAACAACTGCACCGGCAAAGACGGTGAAGACATTATTATAGAAGTACCACTGGGTACCGTAGCCTTGGACGAGGAAACTGGCGAAACAGAAATAGAAATTCTGCATCACGGTGAGGAGAAGATATGGGTACGTGGCGGACGCGGTGGTTTGGGCAACAGCAATTTTGCTACGCCTACCAACCAGGCACCCGACTATGCACAACCTGGCGAGGATGGTATTGAAGGGTGGAAGTACCTGGAACTGAAAATACTGGCAGACGTTGGTTTGGTAGGTTTCCCGAATGCGGGCAAATCTACCTTACTGTCTACCGTAAGTGCTGCAAAGCCAAAGATTGCAGACTATGCATTTACCACACTGACACCACAGTTGGGTATAGTACCATACAGGGACAACAAGTCTTTCTGTATGGCCGACTTGCCGGGTATTATAGAAGGTGCGGCAGAAGGCAAGGGTTTGGGACATCGCTTCCTGCGTCATATAGAGCGCAACTCTGTATTGCTCTTCCTGATACCAGCCGACAGTGCAGACCATGCAAAGGAATTTGGCATATTGTATAACGAACTGGAGCAGTACAATCCTGAACTGCTGCACAAGAAAATGATAATAGCCATCAGCAAAAGCGACATGCTGGATGATGAGCTGAAAGAAGCAATTGCCGCAACACTGCCAAAAGACATCCCACACCTTTTTATAGCTTCTGTATCTAATCAGGGTATTGTAGAACTGAAAGACACATTGTGGAAAGCGTTAACAGAAGAGTAGTAATGAAGAGTTTATCGCCTGCGGAGTTGAAAGCATGGATGGATGATAAGATGCCATTCGTGCTGATAGATGTGCGTGAAGACTGGGAGCGGGAGGTTTATAACATAGGTGGCGAACACATACCATTAGGTGATGTAATGACACGCCGAGATGAAATACCTGTAGATAAGCCTGTAGTTGTATATTGCGAAAAAGGTATTCGTAGTTCCATCATCATACAAAGGCTGGAAGGTATAGGTTTTAATAACCTGTACAACCTGAGCGGTGGTATGAGCAATTGGAAGAAAGCGAATCTGGGTTAAAATCCTCTTTTATCGAATCAGTGTAAGTGTGCTGCCATCTTTGGTAACAGACAGTTTGTGCTGCATACCAAGTGTGAGCGTGAAGTTTACATCCTGATGTCCGCAAGGGAAATTGAAACAAACAGGATAGTCGTACTCTTTTACCTTATCCCATATTATCTCATCAATCGTTTGTCCGAATGGGCGCTCTGTGTCTTGCATATCTGTAAAGCTACCGACGATAAGCCCCGCCAGTTTGTCGAATTTTCCTGCACGTTTCAGGTTCAGCATCAGGCGGTCTATATTGTATAGATGCTCGCCAATGTCTTCTATAAATAAGATTTTGCCATCGGTATCAACTTCAGAAACAGAACCCGTAAGGTGAGCAAGTATTGCCAGATTGCCACCCGTTAATATTCCTTCTGTAGCACCTTTTCTGTTGAATGAAGACAGAGGTGCAGTATAGTTGAGTTCTCTACCTGCAATGGCATCGAAGAAGTTTTTGATATAGTCAGTATCGATAGTTGTTGGCTTGAAAGCGCCACACATAGGGCTGTGCATGGTAGCAATACCCAGTGTATTGTGTATGTGATTGTGCAGTACGGTGACATCGCTAAAGCCACAAATCCATTTTGGTTTTTGTTTGAAACGGGTGAAATCGAGACTATCGATAATGCGGCTCATTCCATAACCACCGCGCCCCATTAGTATGGCATCTATACCGTCATCATCCAGCATGCATTGCAGGTCTTGCAGGCGTGCATTGTCATTGCCCGAAAAATAATGATACTCCGAACCAACCGTACTGCCAACTACTACTTTATAGCCAATGCTTTGCAGGTACTCAACTGCAAACTTTATACGATCAGCAGAAACATAACCCGCAGGACATGTAATACCAATAGTAGAACCTTGTGTGAGGTATGGAGGGTGTATCATTGATGTATTTATAATCCTATGTAAATATAATCCTCTCTGATTTCTGCAGGATAGGTTTTTAGTTTGTAGCCTTCGCCGCTTGTGTTGCGCCCGTTTGCAGGGTCGAAGCGGTATTTGTGCAAGGGGCATACAACGCGTCCCTGTGCATCGAGCCAACCATCGCAAAAGCGTGCACCTGCATGCGGACATGTAGCCGCAAATGCAAAGACAGCATCACCTCTGCGCAATAAACATACTTGCTTATCGCCTACCAGAAAATCTTGCATCTTACCATCTTCAAGTGCAGAAAATAAAATGCCGTCAACCAAATGCCATGTATACAACATACTATCTTCTCGCTGCAAAAAAGTCTTTCATCAGTTGCGCGCACTCATCTGCAAGGATGCCATGCACCAGTTCTGTTTTAGGATGGAAGGGAGAGTTGTCGCCAGTGATGCGCGCGTAGCCATTCTTTACATCGCCGGCACCAAACACCACACGGCCTATTTTGCTCCAGTACAATGCACCGCTGCACATAAGGCATGGCTCCAGCGTTACATACAGGGTAGCGTCGGGCAGGTATTTACTGCCTAGCTGATTGAAGGCTGCTGTAAGGGCTATCATCTCGGCATGCGCCGTGCTGTCGTTCAGCTGTTCTACCTGGTTGTGCCCGCGCGATATGATTTTTGTACCCCATGTTACAACTGCACCCACAGGTATTTCGCCAGCATCAAAAGCCAGCTTTGCCTGTCGCAGTGCTTCGCGCATAAAATATTCGTCGTCAAACATTACTCTTTATTCTTTGTATCCATTATTATGGTAACGGGTCCGTCGTTTACCAATGCCACTTTCATATCTGCACCAAAAGTACCAGTAGCTACCGGTTTTTCTATTGCCTGCGATAGCGTTTTGATAAAATACTCGTACAGCGGTATGGCCTGTTCTGGGCGGGCCGCTTTTATAAAAGACGGGCGGTTACCTTTTTTGTAAGAAGCATGCAGGGTAAACTGACTTACCAACAGCACTTCTCCATCTGCTTCTTTCAGGCTTTTGTTCATCAGCCCTGCCTCATCGGCAAAGACACGCAATTGTGCTATTTTTCCGCAGAGCCATTCCGCATCTTCTTCGGTATCTGCAGCCTCTATCCCCAGCAATACCATAAAACCTATGCCTATGGCAGATTTCATATCTCCGTTGATGGTGACACTGGCTGTAGAAACACGTTGTATAACTGCACGCATAATTGAAAACCCTCCCAACCTCCCTGAAGGGAGGAGGTATTTTTTGCGAAGCTAAGTAGTTTGTGGCAATACAAGTACTTTTGTAAATCTCTATGACAGGTTTATATGAATGACATTTTTCACGTTGTTAGGTTAAATGAAATTGATAGGTATTTTGAGCTAATTAATAGTTTTAATGTCAATGCTGTTAACATAGTAGGACAGAACTTATTACAGGAATCAATTGCTTCCAAGAATACATTGATAGGTTTAGACTTAATAAGTCACGGTATTGATATTAATCATCAAGATAATAACGGACAAACGGCATTACATTATGCTGCAATGGTCGAAACTATCAGTTGGCAGAAGCGTGTATAAATGCAGGTGCAGACCCCAATATTGATGATATTTATGGCAATAATTGCTTGTGGACTGCAGTATTTAATGCAAAGGGTAAATATGAAATAGTGGAATTATATAAAAAAAGTGGAGCTAATGTCAACTCACGTAATAATGCAGGAAGATCTCCATTAGACTTTGCTCAACAAATAAATGACTATAAACTTATTGAGGTATTAACGTCTAAATAACTCGATTCAATAAAGAAGGTTTCATGTATAATATAAACGAAACGATAGTAGCGCTTGCCACACCGCCGGGTGTGGGTGCGATAGGTGTAATAAGGCTAAGTGGTGATAAAGCTATTGAGATAACTGATAAAATCTTCAAAGGGAAGAAACTTGTTAATCAGCCATCGCATACACTGCATTTTGGTAAAATAATGCAGGGCGAAAAAGCGCTGGACGAGGTAGTAGTGAGCCTGTACAAAGCACCGAAAAGCTATACGGGTGAAGATGTGGTAGAGATAAGCGGACACGGCAGCCAATATATACTGGAGCAAATCATCAACCTGTGTATTGCCAATGGTGCACACATGGCAAAAGCAGGCGAGTTTACGCAACGTGCATTTTTGAATGGCAAGCTGGACCTTGCGCAGGCGGAAGCAGTGGCAGATTTGATTGCATCACAATCGGGTGCGGCACAGCAAGCGGCTATGCATAATCTGCGTGGCGGTTTCAGTGAAGAGCTGAAGCTGATGCGCGAACAACTGATACAGTTCAGCGCGTTGATAGAACTGGAGCTGGACTTCAGTCAGGAGGATGTAGAGTTTGCAGACCGTTCACAGTTTTACCAACTGATAAATAATATAGACGCAACAGCGGGTAGGCTTGCAGATTCTTTCCGACTGGGGAATGTGATACGCAATGGTGTGAGTGTGGCGATAATAGGCAAGCCAAATGCAGGTAAGAGTACATTGCTGAATGCACTGCTGAATGAAGAGCGCGCGATAGTAAGTGATATTGCAGGCACTACGCGCGATACTATAGAAGAAACGCTGAACATAAACGGCATCCTCTTCCGTTTGATAGATACGGCAGGTATACGCGAGCACACAGCTGACGTGATAGAAAGTATAGGTGTGCAGCGCAGCATGGATACCATGAAGCGTGCAGATGTTGTAGTGTATCTGTATGATGTAAACAATACAACTGCTGAAGAGATAGCACAACAGGTAGCCGCTTTTAAACAAGAGAACATCAACTACTTGTTGGTGGCTAATAAAACAGATACTTACACAGGTAGCAGAGCAGATGAAATCATTTACATATCTGCCAAAAACAAAGAGAATGTAAATACACTGAAACAGGCATTGTACAAACTGGTGATAGAAGGCGAGATAAATACAGAAGGCACCATCATTACCAATGCAAGGCACCACGCGTCGCTACAGGAAGTACTGAAGTCTGTTGCTGATATACGTGCAGGGCTCGATAATCATATAGCCAGCGACTTGATAGCTCTCGACATCCGTCGTTGCCTCTTCTACCTCGGTGAGATAACAGGTGAAGTAACAACAGAAGATAAACTGGATTATATTTTTAGTAAGTTTTGTATCGGAAAGTGAAGTTATAAAATAAAGGAAGTCAAAATACTATTAAACGCAATACAGAAAAGGATATCAATTAATATTTGTAGTGATATTTATTCTGTTATTTTCTTTTTATTTTTACATTTTTGATGCGATTTTACATTTTTATACATATTTTGTGTAAATAATGTAAAAAAGTATGAAAGTCCATTTACGTGAAAGAATCTCGAAGAAAACAGGTAGAGTTACACTATATCTCGAAATATACAAGGGACATAAGAAGAATGTAAATGGCAGCATAGAACATATAAGAGACTATGAGTACTTAGATTACTATTTATATTTAAACCCCAAATCAGGAGTAGAAAAACAACATAATAAAGAGAATAAAGCTGCTGCAGAAGCCGTAAAAGCTCAAAAAATTTTAGAAATTCAAAATGGCATTTATGGATTTGCAAATACTCACAGGCTAAATGCAAATTTTATAGACTATTTCCAGAAACTTACTGATGAAAGAATGCGTAGCTCCGGTAATCATGGTAATTGGAAGAGTACATTAAAACATTTGAAAAGTTATGCAGGTGAAAAAGTAACTTTTAAAGATGTTACAATTGAATTTTTGGAAGGCCTTAGGCAATTTTTATTATATAAAGTTGTTGTCGGTGAAAATAAGGGGTTGTCCACTAATGCCGCATTGTCTTATTTCAATAAAGTTAAGGCAGCATTAAATCAAGCATTTGAAGAGAAAATTATCAATGACAATCCTGCTAAAAGAGTAAAAGGAATCCAACCAGAGGAGACAAAACGAGAATATTTAACACTAGAAGAGATAAAGTCTCTTATGTCAACTGAATGTAGATATGATGTTTTAAAACGTGCTTTCTTGTTTAGCTGTTTTTCTGGGTTAAGGTGGTCTGATATTGAAAAGCTTACATGGAGGGAGGTTAAAAAACTAGAGGGCAATTATAGAATTGAATTCATTCAAAAAAAGACGAAAGGAGTTGAATACTTAGATATTCATATAGAGGCTGTAAAATATCTAGGAGAACGTGATAATGATCTAGAAAAGGTTTTTAAAGGATTGAAATATAGTAGCTACATGAATGTTGCCCTTACACAGTGGATGGTAAAAGCCAAGATAACTAAACCAATAACGTTTCATTGTGCCAGGCATTCCTATGCTACGTACTTGTTAAGTAAAGGGGTTGATATCTACACAGTATGTAAGCTGTTGGGACATAAGGAACTTAAAACTACGCAGATATACACAAAGGTCATTGATAAGAAAAAGCTAGAGGCTATTAATGTTTTTGATGAAATATTTAGTTGATGAAGAAGAAACGTATCATAGGAGAATTTGTTGGCTTTCTAGGCGACCGATTGCCAGAGCCTATAGAAATATCAGATGAAACGATTAAGCAAATGAGGGTTTTAGTTGATTCCGATATTGATAGAATTAAAGAAAATTTTAGAGCACAGTTAAAACGACTCGATCAATTTTTAAAAAATGAAGTTGGAGTAATACCGAAGGAGGATGAATTTGCTTTGTGGTTCTATAAACAGAAATCTTTTGTTGAATGGGGTGAAAGATTGCCCAAAATTGATGACGATAAAATGATTGAATTTTCTCTACTTTATTTAAATGATTTAAAGAAGAGAGTAAAAAATAGAAATCTATCTATAACTATATCGGAAAATCTATGGGCTGGTAGCGAAGAAGCCTTAGAATTTTTAGCTTTAATGTTAAGTAAAGAATACAAATTTATATCAGATACTCAAAAAGATGAGTTTATCACATTGTTTTCAAATCCAGAACGTAATAAAATAAACTGGAAAAGTACAACGACTACTCTTGTATATTTAATAGTATTGCTAATAGAGAAAAAATTCATCTCTTCTACCATGAAAATGAATTCTTTTATAGAAAATAATTTTCTGAGTAATGGTAGGGTTATTAGAAATATTAAACAAACGAGAAGTAATATAAAAGATAATAAATCGGGTAAACCCCAAAATTGCACTTCTATAGACAGTATAATAAATACTTTACCCAAATGATATTGTGGTAAAGTATAGTCTATTCTTTCTTGTTTTCTATTAAATGACTTTTGTTCTTATAAAACAATAATCATTTCTTTTTATGGAGAACAATAGTATTGAAATAAGGTTAG
Source organism: Chitinophagales bacterium (assembly GCA_017303395.1). Classification (GTDB taxonomy): domain Bacteria; phylum Bacteroidota; class Bacteroidia; order Chitinophagales; family Chitinophagaceae; genus Polluticoccus. Next base: position 66,230 of record JAFLBN010000012.1, on the reverse strand, counting down.
ATAGGATTGAAAAGTTGCTTTTATCTCAAAAGACTGTCCTTACACTACAAGAGGTAGCTGAATACACATGTTTAAAGCCTAGCTATCTCTACAAACTTACGAGTAAGTTAGGTATTCCTTGTTATCGACCTAATGGTAAGCAATTATATTTTAAGAAGGATGAAATTGATGCCTGGTTATTACGTAACCGTGCTAAGACCTATGAAGAGATTAAAGATGAAGCTACTAATAGCCAGATATTAAAGGGCTAATATATTCTTGTCTAGCAAATTAACTTGTGTGATTGATTTTATAGTTTTACTTGCCAAGATTTCTCAGGTAATTGAGGTAAGCCTTAATTCTTCACTGCCATTTACTTGGCATGGTATTATTTTCAACCCAGTTTATCGTAAAGGCAGAATTGTATGGTACGATGGCCAGTATGAAAATTTACATCTTAGGTTGACAGAATATGAACTGAGAATTTCTAATTCATTGCACAAGTTTTATAAAGGAAATAATTATTCTGATTTTAATTATAGTGAAATAAAATCTGCTATCACTTTAATCTGTATACGTTTTAACCTTATCCCTAAAGATGTTTATGTAAAAAAATTAGAGTTTGGGTTTAATATTATTATTGACAAACCAGTTAAAGAATATATCGAGTGTTTTCATTCATTTAAGCATCGAGATTTTGATAAGATGAGGCATAAGACTATTGAGTATGGACGTAAGTGTTTTTTGAACGAATACGCAATAAAATGTTATGATAAAAAAAGTCAAGTATCTATTAATGACAAAATACCGCTAACTGAGAATCTCATGCGAATAGAAATGTGCTATAGTAATCCTCGAAAACTACCAGATATATATACGCTACAAGATTTACTTGATTATAATTCTATTAAACGTTTATTCAATTTGTTGATTGGTGTTATTAAACAGACAGTTTTTATAGCACACTACGATTTTTCAAATACAAGTAGCCAAGAGAGAGAATTATTCTATGCATCCTTGCATCACGAATTTATCAAAACAGAACAAAGACTAAATAAAGAACGGACAAAAGAAATAAAAAGAAGAATAAAGCTACTAAGTGAAAGAATTTGCAATAATGGCGTAAAACGACATCTGCTGAAATCATTATCTGATAAGTATATTGACCTATTATTAAGCTAGACCCGTTGCATTTTTTATGCTTGTAATATATATAGAACTTGAAGATGAAATACACCATATCGGACAAGCTACACATAGCTGAAAAAGTATGCCGTTTATATGCTGAGGGTGGCTATACATTGGAAAGCTGCTGTAATGCAGCGGGTATTAAGGTAAACACTTTCTATCAATGGGCTTGTCCGATGGTAGAAAACTTCAATTCTTTATCAGAGAGTAAACAAATAGAACTGATAAGACGTGGTTTTGTACAAAAAATACAAGATTCTTTAAAAGAGGCGAAGAAAGCGGGTACAATCAATTTTAAATTATTGCTGCTTGATAGGGCAAGAATGGGTTTATTAAAGATGCTAGAAGGGTATTACTATGAAGAAGTACAGAGTATTCAAGTGAAAAATGAATATGGTGAGCATGAATTTAGGCCAATAAGAAAAACCCAAAAGTATATGCCACCAAATGCTACTGCAGTAATATTTGCCTTAAAATGTACTGACGCTGAAAATTTTTCAGACAAAGTTGAGATAGTCTCTTCTAAACTAGACCCAGAATGGGAAAGATTGTCAAAATTAACAATAGAAGAACTAAAAGCTGAAATCGAAAAGTGTGAAGCTGAAATAAAACAAGCCGACGAAGACCTAAAAAAACGAAAGAGAAGATAATAACGCCTTTTGCCATGTACTGATATACTTATTGGTCAATAACTCTGGGTATACCTTTACCAAATCAAGAAATAGGTACACAAGGCCATCCCATTCTTTAAGGTCTCCAGGATTATTCAATGTCCAACCAATCTCATCAAGAAGCCAATTTGCTTTAGCTGAGTTTCGCTTCATAGAAGTTGTAACCCAATTATCTTCTGTATCCTTCCCTCCCCTTGCAATTGGAATTACATGATCTATTGTTGGGAATAATTCCCAATACACCATATGGGTTTCTTTCATTTTCCAATTAGACTGAGCTGGGAAGTCATTTGGAAGCTCTAATTGAAGAATGCGAAATATTCCGGGAAACAATAATTTTTCACCAGAATATCTATCTATAAATCCATCCCGCAAAAATACCTTAGTCATTTGCAATGGGCTATAACTACGCCTATCGGTTACAACTATACTGAAAGGGTACCTTTCTTTGACTATTTGCGAACAAGTTACCTTATCACCTTTTAATAAGTACTGTAGTACCTCTTTAACAATTTCACCTTTCGATAGTATTATGGGAGAGTTCGAGTTATTCATAAAAAGTCGGGAGTTGAACTAAACATCCCTAACTCTGGGTCTCCCAACCCATACAGGAAATGCAAGCCAACTCCCTTATGGGAGCTTACCTCACATTCTTTTCCTGTATTATTCAAGTGGGAGATTTGAGTTAGGAAAGAAATGACTAAGCCAATTCTTATATGTGTGTATTTGTTTACTTCATTTACTATTGATTTTACAAGTTGCAAATTAGTAAATTGACTATAAATTTATATTGTATGAATAGGAAAGAGTTTAATAAAAGTTTCTCTATATATGCCATATTGACTGTATTGATATCTGGAATGATAACAATATTTGAAGAGAAGATAGTTCAAATACTCTTAGATAAACTTCAATTGCCTCAAATAACTATACAAATTATGTTGAATGTAATGCCCTTAATAGTGTTGCTTATATGCATATATGTATCAATAAGAAGGACAAATAAAGATATAGAAGTATTTAAAGAAGTCGTCACGACAAATACCATTCCTTACATGGTAAGACTTAGTTATCGTATCAATTTGCTAATGGAGCATAATTGTTTGAGAGTGAACGAAATTGATGAAAAAAAAGCTGTAGAGGAATATGTTAAGAAACACGCTCTTGAGAAAGGAATAACTGTTAAACAGTTAGAGGAAATGGTAAGTAAAATAATGTATGATGAGAGTATTAAGAATGCTAACTAATTATCATTAGTATAAATGAATCAAATCTTTTTAATTGCAGCAGACTACTTAAAAGGTAAATCAATAAGTTTACCGATACGGAGGCTATTAAATTTACTATTTACGATTAGTATTTCTTCATTCCTTTTTGAAAAGTATTATGGTAAATATGTTTGGTTTAATTATTATGATTATAAGGCAATTCTGAATTTCTTTATAAAAGGTAATTTTTTTATTCCGCTAAGCATATTTATAGCAGTTTATTGCGGTACATATTTTGTTTCACTTTTAATTTTCAATTTGATAAACCACTTTAAGACGATAAAGTGGACTAGGAAAATAATATATTATCAAGTGAAAAAAGAATCTGTTGATGACAACATAAAAGCACTTACAAGAGTATCAACTTTAGTTTCACCAATGAGGCTTACTAAAACCTTAATGATAGAGCTTTATAATAATCTCAAGCATGAATTAACTCCGGAAACGTTTCAAAAAATTGAAAGTGAATTGATTGAGCCTAAAAAAAATTTAGAAGCTACGTTCCATTCTGTTTTTAGAGCATTAATTGCCATTACAATATATTTTTCTTCTATTCCCCAGTTTGGATTAGGCTTGTATGTCATTGTTTGCATTTCGCTACTAAGTACATTGTATATTCTACTTCTATCTTATAGGTTTCTTGATATCATTCCTGCTTTAGTACACAAATTTCACAATGAAGCTGAGAAGTACTTGCTTGCCCATACCAAAGTAGAAAATTAGTAATATTTTTATGTATAATACTCTATTGCCATGCAAATTGATAAGCTTAAAGATGTCATACAAGACTGTAACATTAACTTTTTAGTTGGATCGGGCTTATCTGTCCCATATTTTACAACTTTAGCAAACGTTGAATTACTATTAACAGATTTAAGTCGAAACACTAATCTTGACATTAAGAAAAAGGAGATTATTAGAGCGTCAATCCTGGGTAAATACTTTGAAAATGTAATCAAACAAAATCCTTCGATTATCGACGATGCTATAATAGAAACCAATAAAACAAAAGTCCTCGAAAATTATAAGACCTTTCTTGTCAATCTTAATACGATCGTACTAAAAAGAAAAAGTACAATACTCAATAAACAAGTAAATCTATTTACTACAAATATTGATGTTTTTTTTGAAAAGGCTTTGGAAGAAACTCAACTAGAATACAACGATGGTTTCTATGGTAGATTTAATCCCATCTTCAGTTTAACAAATTTTAAGAAATCGTTTTTCAAAAAAAGCCTGCATTATGATAATACTTCAGAAATCCCTGTCTTTAATTTATTGAAAGTTCACGGTTCATTAACTTGGGAATCTAAAGAAGATAAAATACTGTATTCCCAACTAAATAGTATTGCTTTAATCAACTCGAAATGGGAACTTATAAAATCAAAAGTGATTGACTTTACTACTACCACCACATTTGCTGAATTTGAGAGAGACGTTATTGGTATGCCACATGATTCATCTATAACAGATTTTTTAAACGAATTTGATACACTCACTGTTGTTGATCCCACAAAGGAAAAATTTCATGACACAATTTTGAATTTATATTATTATGAACTGTTGCGTGTGTTTTCCAATGAAATGGAGAAAGAAAATACAATTTTGTTTATTATGGGATTTTCATTGTCTGACGAGCACATACGGGAAATTATCGTAAGAGCCGCAAATTCAAATCCAACACTAGTAATTAAGATCCTAGCGTATGATGCACCATCAAAAGGAAATATCGAGGAAAATATAAAAAAGTGCAATTCAATATTACGTTATAATAATATTGATATTCTTGAACCTGCCACCGGAGAGTATTATGATTTTGAGGCTATTAACACTAAAGTATTCAAAGAACTAGTTGATAAAATAGATTGATGTATGCAAGAAGAATCAACTGTTAAGGATTCTATTTTTCGTATAGGCAGAGTGATATCTGTTGATGGTAGGTCTATTCGTGTAACTGTAGATAAATCAAAAAATAGTTCACATTTATTGTATAAAGGTGATTTAATAAAAAACGTATCAGTTGGAAGCTACATAAAGATTATTAAAGGATTTACTATCATTATTGGTAAGGTAGAAGGGGAGTATACAATAGAAGATAAAGTATATTCAACGAAAGAATATTCAAGCGATAAGGAAAAAATTAGTAGGTCTTTAAATATAAGCTTATTAGGTTTTTTTAGTGGGAAAGAATTTGAGAGAGGTATTAAAGAAATGCCATTGATAGATAATGAATGTTACTTATTAGATAGAGATGAATTTAACAAAGTACACGATTTTATTAGAAAGGACGATGAACCTCTTTCAATAGGAACTCTAACCCTTGAAAAAGGACAAGAAATCCTAGTAGGAATTGATTGTATGTTTGCAAGCCACATCGGAATATTTGGAAACACTGGAAGTGGGAAGTCCTATACATTAGCGAAATTGTATAGAGAGCTATTTAAAAAGTACGGTGATAATCCTAATTTTATAAAAAATGCAAAGTTCTTTTTGATAGACTTTAATGGAGAATATGTAGATGAAGATGACAATGTTATTATTGATAAAGAATATAAGAACATTTACAAATTATCTACTAAAGGGAATGGAGATAAATATCCTGTTTCTTCAGAAGCATTATATGAACCTTCTTTTTGGTCTGTAATTTTAGAGGCTACAGAAAAAACACAAACGCCATTCATTAGAAGAGCATTATCAAATAGTTTTTTAGCCGAGAAACTAAATGACAATGCTTCTATGCTAGAGTTAATAAAGTCAAAGCTTATTCTTGCATTAGATAAGAACGATAAAGAACTGGGTTCAAAAGTTATCATTGACTTTCTGTCTGACATTGAAAACAGCCTTCCGAATTCAAATGTTTCATTAGTAAGAGATCGATTAAGAGAAAACCTACAATATTACAATCAAGGCAACGAGTTTGTATACATTGAACCGGAATCAGGAAATTGGAAATGGAAAGCTGACATGAGATCCTACGTATCAAATGATTTAAATGCAATAGATATTTCCTTAGTTTCTTTAAATTCCTTAGATAAACTACGCTTGCAAATAGTAATCCAGTACTATGATGATATTATTAAAGGACACGCAAATAGAGAACACCTGTCTCCTTTAATTAAGAGAATGGAAAAGAGATTTGAAGACATTAGAAAGGTAATAGATATTAATGATAGTGTAAGTCTTAGTAAAAATATCACTGTTGTCTCATTAAAGGATGTTAATATCCACATGAGAAAAATATTGCCACTATTGTTGTGTAAGCAATTATATGATGAACAAAAAGCTAGAAATGATGAAACATCTTATTTGAATATTATAGTAGATGAAGCACATAATATCTTATCTAGAAATTCTGATAGAGAAAGTGAGCAATGGAAGGACTATAGATTAGAAACCTTTGAAGAAATAATTAAAGAAGGCAGGAAATTTGGTGTGTTTCTTACAATTGCTAGCCAGAGACCCTCAGATATTTCTGCGACTATTATTTCACAACTACACAACTACTTTTTACATCGTTTAATTAATAATAATGATATTCTAGCTGTTGAAAAGACTATTTCATATCTAGATAAATTGTCGTTTGAATACTTACCTATATTGCCAACTGGTACTTGCATATTAGCAGGTTTAGCGGCACAAGTTCCAGTTGTAATTGATATTGGTAAGATTGAAGATAAATACGAACCAAATAATAAAACTCGAGGCTTAATAAAAAACTGGGTCTAGCTTATTTCAGAAATAGTATTTTATTAATTATATTAGTAATATCATTAAGGTGATACATGAAAACTATAATTTTGCAAATAAAATAATACTCAATGCCTGTCATTTATATCGACAATTTTAGAGGCTTCAAATCAACGTATTTGCCGCTCAGACCAGTCAATTTTTTTGTAGGTGAAAATAGTACAGGGAAAACATCTCTTTTAAAATTACTTGGAATTATTTCATCTCAAGGGTTTTGGAGATATAAAGAGTTTGGTTTAATTGAAGATGGAACATTTCTTGGGGGCTATTCAGAAATTGCTAGCGAAGAAAAAAGCTATTTTGAAATAGGGATGTTAGAAGATGCAACAGACGATGGAACATCATTTTCTGCAATAAAGCTAAGGTTTATTAATAACGACAACTATCCCACCTTAAAAGAAATAAGTTTTAAGAATGATATTGTAAGTATCCAAGTTATTCTTGAAGGATCAATATTAAAGTATAGGTATAATATTGAAAAAGATCAATTGCAAAAGAAAGAGGATATAGAATTCTTCAAATCCTGGATTGAAAACTCAAATTTGAATGATCTAAATTTTGAACGGATTGAGATCGAATCTGGTGGCATATTGCCAATCTTGAATCAATTAGAATCTGTTGTTACAAACAGCCTAAATGAAACACAAAAAGCAGATATTGATATCAAATCTATCAAAATAACACGTCCATCATTTCTCAGGACTCTTGCTTGGATGGCTCCCGTAAGAGCGGAGCCGAGGAAAGTATATGAGTTTAGAGGTCTAATATTCAATCCTGAAGGTGGTCATATTCCGTCAGTGTTAAAAGAAATATTACCACATGAGGATACTAGAAAAATATTAAATCGATTTGGGCATGATAGCGGTCTTTATGAGGAAATAAATATAAAGGAGTTATCTAATGATACATTTGAGATTCTGATTAAGATAAAATCCAAGTTGCACAATATCATGAATGTTGGGTACGGGATATCACAAATATTACCATTATTAATCGAAGCGATTGCACGTCCGAATAATTCTTGGTTTGCAATGCAGCAACCAGAAATTCATTTGCATCCAAAGGCTCAGGCTGCTTTTGGCGATTTCATTTATAAATCAAATGATTTAGAAAATCAAAAGTTCATTATCGAAACACATAGCGATTACATTATTGATAGGTTTAGATTAAGAATTAATAGAGCATTCAAAGAAGAAAAATCTTCAGCAGAATCAATTAGTCAAGTGGTTTTTTTTAGTAAAAGTGAAAATAGAAATGAGCTAATAACAATCCCTATCCAAGAAAATGGATCATACCCAGAAAACCAACCTGATGCGTTTCGAGATTTTTTTATTAATGAACAGCTTAATTTATTGTCTATTTAAATACTATGTGTATAATTATTGATACAAACACACTCGCTAGTGTATTAGAGCCTGAGTCCGTTAATCATTCAGAGTTTAAACCTGTATATGACTGGATAAAAAATGGAAAAGGCGTAATTGTATATGGTGGAACTAAGTATAAAAAAGAGCTAGGAAAGTATTTGCCAATCTTTGTAGAACTTCGGAAAGCAACAAAGGCTATCGGTGTAGATGATAGTAAAGTAGATCAAAAAGCTGATGAAGTATCAACTATGATCCAACACGCAAATTTCGACGACCAGCACTTAATAGGACTATTAATTCAATCTCAATGCAAATTAATTTGCTCTTTAGATAGTAGAGCTTATCCATACTTCAGACATTCACTTTTTTTTAAGCCTGCTGCTAACAAACCCAAGATTTACAGAGGTAGTAGTAATAAAGACTTGTTGACAGATAGGAATATAGCAGAAATTTGCAAACCATGTTTGCCAACTACAGTAGCACAAAAAAATAAACTATCTATATTTAACCGCTAATAAATATCTAAAACTATGGGAAGTACAGGAACAGGTTCTTTTACTGATTACTCAAAACGAAAGCCGACCGATGGTGGGAATACTGGGGGTTCAAGCGGTAAAGATAAGTGTGGACAAGCCTTTGAATGCTCATTGGAAGAAGTGAGTAGATGCTTTTATTACCTTAACACAGGAAATCTACCTACTTCTGGGACGGAAGTCACTGTATTTTTTAATGGTGTACGCATTTCAGTTGAAACTTTAAAAGGAGAAGAGATCGGATATTTACCAACCAAATTCAATTATATTAAATTATGTATTGATGATGGATTTAAATATGCTGGTGTTATAAAAAGCACTTCGTTAGTTCCAACACCTTCAGTATTTGTTGATATTGTTCCAGTATGACACAAAGCAATATATGCCTAATAGGTGATGTTGTGGTTGACGTTACTTTAAAAGATGCAAATTCCGAGACTAAACTCAGAATGGGAGGAATTGTCCATGCTGCAAGATGTTTATGGGCTTTAAATATCCCTTTCTCTGTAGGGTATTTCGCTCCGTCATATCTAGATGCTCAAATTCATGATTATCTGAATTCTCTTGGTTGTACTGACATCATTAAAATTGGGAATGTTGTTGGCTCACCATATGTCTTTTTGATTGAGGAGGCTAAGGAGATAGGAGATCAAGGATATGAGCTGCTTTTACGAGACGAGATACAAATTGAATATAATGAAAGCAATTGCGAATCCTTATTTCAAAAAGTACACAATGATTATTTGCTTATATCAGGAAATTATGATCTTGTCAAATTAGCTAATCAACTATCAGGTAAGATTCATATTGATGTTGCGAATAACATTAAAGATATTGCAAGTCTTTGTGATCTTAAAAGCAAACTTGAAACAATTTTTATTTCTACATCTTCTGATATTTTTAAAGCAAGCTATGATGACTCTTTTTTAGGATTTACTGGTCAGTTTGAAAATAAAACAAAGCGAATAATATTAAAAGAAAATAGAGGCGGTAGTAGAGGATATGACTTTTTAGAAAAGGCAGTAACTGTTTCAAATGCTCAAACTCAGCCTATAATACACTCAGTAGGGGTTGGTGATGTGTATTGTGCTGCTTTTGTAAGCCAATATCATGAAAAGTCTTTAAAGGATGCTATGGTATTGTCATCTTGGATTGCGACTGAATATGCCATAACAACATATCCAGATGACTTTAAAAAAGGTGTTGCTAGAGTGATACAATCTAAAGTTACAGACTTAGTCAACATTGAAGGCGTTTCATTGCCTTGGGAAAAAAGAAACAATATTAATATATATATAGCTGCCCCAGATTTTGATTTTGTGGATACTAAACCAATAAATATATTGGTTGATAGTTTGAGGTATCACAATTTTAAACCACGTAGACCTATTGAAGAAAATGGTCAAATGGCGTTTGATGCTACAAAAGCAAGGAAACAAGAGATATTTTCGGCAGACATGAAAATGTTTGATGAGTGTTCTATATTAATTGCTGTACTGTTATATGACGATCCAGGAACTTTAATTGAAATAGGGTTAGCTGCTGCTAAGGGATTACCTACAATTGTATATGATCCATATAACAGAGCAACCAATTGTATGCTGACCGAATTGCCTCGTTTAGTAACATCAAACTTAGATGAAGTAATAGCTGAGGTGTTTATCGCTGCTTCAAAACTTAATTTATGACAAATCGAGATGGGATTCTTCTAGCCTCTGGGGGATTAGACTCAACAACTATGGCTTATTGGCTGATAAGCCAAAATGTTGATTTCGTGCCATTATTTATCAATTATGGCCAACATTGCGCCGAAACTGAACTAAATACTCTAAAAAAGGTATTACCTGAATCCTATATTGACAAAATTGAGGTTATTGATATTCAATCAGTTTATCAGAAATCTAATTCTAAATTTATAAGAGCTGCCAATTTATGGGAGGACGAAATAACGGCAGATAATCTCTATATTCCTTATAGAAATGTTTTATTATTGACTATAGGTGCTACTTTTGCACAAACAATCGGTTTGACAAATGTCTATTCTGCCTTTATAAATAGCAATCATGCTAAGGAAATAGATTGTTCTAACGAGTTTTTTGAAAAAATGGAAAGTATGCTTATTGATTACGGCTCTGTAAAAATAAATATGCCATTTCGATATTATTCTAAATATCAAGTAGCTAAATTAGGTATTGAGCTAGGAGCATCAATAGGGACTACTTTTTCGTGTCAAGCTTCACCAACTATACCATGTGGGGCTTGTCCTAATTGTGTCGATAGATTGGAAGCTTTAAGGCAAATAGAACAGGAAGCATAATATATTATGAACTGCGCTAAAGAAGCTAGAAAACTTGCAGATTACATTATAAGCTTGGGGGGGACTTTCCAAACTTATGATGTACAAAGCCAATTCCATTATAGCCACATAGGAGCTCTATATACTGATATTATATTGCAAGCAGGTTTAAATTATAACTCGGTAGTAAAGCCTAGGGTGCAGAAAGTTCTTTTAGATTATCCTGATGCAAATACTGTTAAACGATTTAAGGCATTAATTGACCAGGAAGGCCTCGGCAATGTCATTAACTGGAAAGATGAAGTAAAACTTGACAGGTTTAAACTACTAATTGATTTTTCAATAGATAATGAGATTGATAATTGTGTTGATTTAAAGACTTATCTATTAAAGACAATAAATCAAAAGACATTCCTCAAGTTAAAAGGTGTCGGGCCTAAAACAATGGATTATTTGATGAAGTTATTATGCTTTGATACTGTAGCAGTTGATAGGCATATATATTCTTTTGTTCAAATGGCCGAAATTAATGTCGAAGGTTATCACGTGACAAAACGAGTTGTAGAATATGCTGCTGATTTTTTACAACTATCTAGAACAACAGTTGACTACGGTATTTGGAAATATATGTCAGATAAGAAGTATAGGTCTGTACAGCTTGATAATCAGATAGAAATTAATTTCACTGAGAACGAAAATTGTTGATTGACGTTTAGTGAGGTACTTAATGCTATTTTACATAGCTTTCTCTTGATTGACCTTTGTTTTTTTCTTTTTTGTTGCTGTTTTACATTTTTTTTGTTGAGCTTCTTGTTGGAGCTATTGCTAGTAAGGCATTTGAGGTGTCAGTGCACTTTTTGTATCGGAAAGTAGAGGTTAAATACAGTAATGGCAAAGGTTGAAAAATATCGAATAGACTTTTTAAGTATTGCACTGATGTTCAGTACCTATACTTGTTTTTCACAAAGTAATAAGGCACCAGCGTTATTCTGTCCTGATTTCTTGCATAATATTTATGGTAAATCGGGGAATTACTTGATTATAAGTACCGATTCATTCACTAAGTATGGATTGAGAGTACATCATAGAGTTGATAGCTTTATGTACATCGTAAAGAGAGACAACAAACAAATAATGGCAGGTACGATAATTGGTAGTTTTATTAGCCCGGAATTTAATGCACAACTATCTGATGGAGACAGCGTTTTTTATTATAATATTCGCTCTTCAGTTTTGCCGAACTTTAAGGATACAATTAAATTCAAAGTGCCTTTTTACAATAGTCGAAGATAAAATTAAAAGCCCCGTAATCACGGGGCTTTATTTATGCTCTTACTTCGTTTAGGAATTCATCGAGGTGTTCTACCTCTACGTGGTCCATTACTACTATTTTGTACCAGTTGGGTTCGCCATCGTGTGTATCGGGTACCAGGCCAAACTGGTGTGCTATAGTGGCAGGTATATGTTTGGCGCGGATGGTTACAATATTCATATTTGGGTAGCGGTAGTATGTAAAGCCCAGCTCCGTGAGTTGTTTGCACAACCAGTCTGTGCGATACAACAGTTTGTTTATTTTCTCGAACCAGCCGTGCGGACCGTAGGTCATCAGTATCATCCAGATAGCAACAGCATTGGCACCCGAGCGGCTGCCGCTTAGCGTGATGTCCATACCGTTTACATACTGTGCCTCTTTGGTATATACATAGTTTATCAATCCTTTGCGGGAAATGAAGATACCTGTGCCATAAGGTGCCTGCAGCATCTTGTGTGCATCTAGGGTGATAGACGATACATGCGGGTTAGCAAAGTTCACCGTAGATTCAGGATGCGCAGTAGGATATATGAAACCACCAAAAGCGCCATCCAGATGCAGCTTAAAAGGAAGGTTGTGTTTTTGTAGGTGTTCTACATACATATCGGGGTTATCTACACTGCCAAACATTGTAGTCGCCATGTTCGATATCACGATGAAATATTTGATACCCTCAGCTTTTGCCTGCTCCAGTGTTTTATCCAGTTCAGTAGGTATTATTTCGCGCGTGTTGTCATCTACTGGCACACTATACCATTTCAGGTGCAACAGGTTAGATGCTTTAGCTATAGAATAGTGTGTGTCTTCAGAACCAAGCAGTGCTATTTCATTGTAAGAAGCATTGTGTTCCTGTTCAAAGAAATTGCGGTATATCCATGCAGCCTGTATATTGGCTTCGGTTCCACCAGCAGCAACATAACCATCGCAGGTATGTGGTTTTGCTTTCAGCACATCTACCGCCAGCAGTTCTATTACCTCACGTTCCAGGTCTTGTGTGCCTTTGAAGAAATCTTCAGAATCGCCGAGTGTGTGGCAGCCAATGTGGTTAGGGTTTTGTACGTAAGTACGCAGCAACGGTGCATCTTTCAGGAAAGGCGCCTGCTCGTAAAAAACGGTGGTATCCAGACGCGATGCAGGAACACCCAAAGATATCTTCTGCTTATAGTCGATATTCTGACTGAGGGCGTCTGTAATTCTTGCATCTTGTTCTGCAACTGTCAGTTTTTTCCAGTACTTCATTTTCATACAAAACCGTTTTTTGTAAAGCGCCGCAAAGTTATGACTTTAATGAGTAAGGATGCTGATGTACGTCATGTTTTACGGCATCTGACGGGTATATTTTTGCGTTCTATGAAGAAGCTCGTCACCTTTTTTGTACTTGCCTATGTTATATCATGGGTTATATGGATGCCATTGTGGTTGCCTGCATTGGGTATTGCCAATTTACCAGTAGTACCATTCAATCATGCCATTGGCGGCTTCGGCCCAATGATAGCCGCGTTTACCGTAACATATGCCGAACAGAATGGACAAGGCGTGCAGCACTTGTTGAAAGCAATGTTTTCACCAAAGGCTATCTTGTATGTAGCTATAGCATTGCTAAGCCCGTTTCTGATATTGTGGTTGGCAGGCGTTGCAGATTATTGGATAGCTGGTAATAGTTTTGATTGGAAAGGTTTTACAAAATCGAGAGAGTTTCCTGATTTCAGTTTTATCACATTTCTTATTTACAATCTTATATTCTTTGGTTATGGAGAGGAAGTAGGATGGCGTGGATATGCACTTCCTAAGTTGCAACAGCGCTATAAACCCATACAGGCGGCGCTAATCCTGACAGTGTTCTGGGTTATATGGCATTGGCCGTTATTTCTCTACAGGCCGGGATATACCGAAATGGGAATAGATGGAATTGTGGGTTGGATATTCAGTATGCTTACAGGTAGTGTGTTGCTTTCATGGCTGTTTAATGCATCAAAAGGCAGCATACTTGTTGTAGCAATATTTCATGCAACGATAGATATAGCATTTACCGCAGATATGGCAAATGCCAAAATTGTAAACTATGCGGGAGCCATCATTACTATATGAGGAATAGCTATGCTCCTTGTACTGCGTAAGCAAAGGGCTGTTACCGCATTGCCGTAATATGCGTATCTTCACATTGTAAGTGGAATTGAATTACTATGTTTTCTAAGCTGTTTGGTAAGAAGAAGGAAGAAGGTGGATTGAAATACGGCCCTGCTAATCCGAATGGATATGGCAACTGGTCTTTCTTGGGTACAGATATGCATTCGCATATGATACCGGGTATAGATGATGGTGCACAGACAATGGAAGACAGCATTATGCTGATACAGCGCCTGCAAGCTATGGGCTACAAGAGTGCCATTACCACACCCCACATCAAGTACGACCACTATCCCAATAACAGCTTCAACATTCAGCAAGGATTGCATGCATTGCAACAGGCTTTGCATGAGCGTAATATCAACTTCCCGATACGTGCTGCGGCAGAGTATTATATAGACGACCACTTTATACAACTGCTGGAAGCAGGAGAACTGATGCCGATTGTTGACAATCAGGTATTGGTAGAAATATCTTTTATGTTCGAACCTATCAGGTTTGACGATATACTCTTCCGCATACAAACAAAGGGCTATAAGCCTATCATGGCGCACCCTGAGCGTTATGCATATTATCATGGCAATCTGGATGCATACAGAGACTTGCGCGATAAAGGTTGCCATCTGCAATTGAATACACTATCCTTATTCGGCTATTATGGTCGCAGTGTGAAGATGGCTGCAGAACAAATACTGGCTGCAGGCTTGTATGACTATTGCGGTACCGACATGCACCATGTAAAACATGCTGATAATCTGCAAGCTATGTTGCAAAGTGGTGTAATGACCGCATTGCAACAATATCCTTTCCTCAACAGTCGTTTGCAGCTAGCGTAGTGTAAACGAATTGTTATCGGGTTGTTTACGATGCGTTAATACATTGAAAGTCGTAATTCTGCCAAGTTTGGCAGATTATATTTGCTATTCGTATTATAGAAACACCCCAAGTAAAACGTACGTAAATCTATGGCTAAAAAAGTACTGGTAACAGGCGGCGCCGGCTATATCGGCTCCGTGCTGACAAGACAATTACTCGACAAGGGCTACCATGTAAGGGTTCTTGATAACCTGATGTATGGTGGAGAACCCATCATCGACCTGTTGAATCTTCCCGATTTTGAATTTGTAAAAGGCGACATACGCAATGAGGCAGATGTGCGCATCGCAATGGACGGAATAGACTGCGTAGCTCATCTGGCATCTATTGTAGGTGACCCTGCATGTGCAAAACAACCTGAACTGGCACGCACTACCAATTTTGACGGTAGCAAAATGCTGTACACCATTGCGAATGAAATGGGTGTATCGAAATTTGTATTTGCATCTACGTGCAGCAACTATGGCAAGATGGAAGACCCTGAAGCATTTGTAACTGAAGAGTCTGCAACGGCGCCGGTATCTCTCTATGCTGAAACTAAAGTAGCTGTAGAAGAATTCCTGCTTTCTCAGCCAAAGACAAATACTACAAAACCTACATGCCTGCGTTTCTCTACCGTATATGGCCTTTCGCTGCGTCCGCGTTTCGACCTGACGGTGAATGAATTTGCGAAAGAACTGGCACTAGGCAGAGAGCTGGTAATATTCGGTGAGCAATTCTGGCGTCCGTATTGCCATGTGTACGATCTGGCACGTTCTGTTGTGACAGTAATAGAAGCAGCACCAGAAAAAGTTGCTTTCGACGTATTTAACGTTGGTGATACATCTGAAAACTATCAGAAGAAAATGATAGTGGATGAAGTGATGAAGTTTATACCGGATGCGAAAATAAAATACGTGTCTAAAAACGAAGACCCGCGCGACTATCGTGTAAACTTTGATAAGATAAAAAACACACTCGGCTTCGAACTGATGTTTAAAGTGCCTGATGGTATAGCGCAAATCAAAAAAGTGCTGGACGATGGTTTTATCTTAAATCCTGACGATAATAAATACAAAAATGTATAACGATACTATCCGATTCATCAGAGAAACATTCAAAGAACCGGAGGCTTTTATACCATTGCATGCGCCCTATTTTGGCGGCAATGAAAAGAAGTACCTGCTCGATACTATTGATTCTACATTCGTGTCTTCAGTAGGTGCATATGTGAACCGCTTTGAAGAAATGATGCAGGAGATAACCGGTGCTAAATATGCTATCGCTACCACCAATGGTACTACTGCACTGCATCTTGCACTGATAGTAGCAGGTGTAAAACGGGACGAAGAAGTAATAACACAGCCACTCACCTTCGTAGCTACAGCTAATGCAATAACACATGCGCAAGGCATACCAGTGTTTGTAGATGTAGATAAAGACACCATGGGCCTTTCTCCAAAAGCACTGGAAGATTTTCTGGCTGCTAATGCAGAAGTGAAAGATGGTGTATGCATAAACAAGACTACAGGCAGGCGTATAGCAGCTTGTGTGCCTATGCATACATTTGGCTTTCCGTGTAGGATAGATGATATAGCAGCTATTTGCGAACGCTATCATATCGCATTGGTGGAAGATGCTGCTGAGTCTTTAGGTACATACTACAAAAGCAAGCACACAGGCAACTTTGGTCTGGTGGCAGCATTTAGTTTTAATGGCAATAAGACAGTAACATGCGGTGGTGGTGGTGCTATCATAACCAACGATGAGAAGCTGGCACAACACGCAAAGCATTTATCTACCACAGCCAAAATACCACACCCGTACGAGTTTGTGCACGATGAGGTAGGCTACAACTACCGCATGCCAAACCTGAATGCAGCCGTGGCTTGTGCGCAACTGGAGCAATTGCAACAGATACTTGATAACAAACGTGCACTTGCAGATACGTACAAAAATTACTTTGCGGGTACTGATATACAGTTTGTAACAGAAGCAGTAGACGGTAAAGCCAATTATTGGCTGAACACAGTTGTACTGAAAGACCTTGATGTGCGCGATGCTTTCCTGAAAGCTACAAATGATAATAAAGTAATGACCCGCCCCATATGGAAGCTGATGAATAAGCTTGCCATGTATCAGCATTGCCAAAGTGGGCCGTTAGAAAATTCGCAATGGCTGGAAGACAGGGTAGTCAATATCCCCAGCAGCTACAGGCCATAATTTTTCAAAACGTTTACAAGCAATCCTTGTAAACGTTTTGTTATCAAGATGTTTAGGGCTTGTTATTCCATTCTGAAAATTTTGTTGCGCCTTCCCCCTCATAGTATCTTTAATGCAAACACAATCTGTTTCTCTGCACATAGTGCATAGTAGCAGCTATGCTTTACCTGTAGCGGTATATTTGCTATGGTTATGGCATTGTCATAACAAAAGATAAAACACACTCCGATGACTAGCAACATTGAAAGGCACGTCATATTCGGGCATCAATCTGTACGTGATGCCTTTATTAAACTCGAAGACATGAAGGTCGACCCGATACTGATTGTCGCAGATGAAAACATGAAGCTCATAGGCTCGCTGACGGATGGTGATTTGCGTCGTGGTTTCATCAACGGGTTAACCATTCTGAACCATACCATTAAGGATTATATACTACCCGACCCGCTTTTTATTTATCAGGACGAATTATATAAGGCGGATATCAGCTCGCTGCGCAACCTGAATTTTCTTGTAATACCTATTGTAAACAGGGATATGACGATTGTTGGTGTGCTGAATCTGACACAGATACAGACATTGCTGCCTGTTGATGTGGTGATAATGGCAGGCGGGCGTGGACAAAGGCTGATGCCGCTTACGGCGCATACGCCAAAACCAATGTTGCCTGTAGGCTTCAAGCCAATACTGGAACACAATGTTGACAGGCTGATAAAGTTTGGTATAAAGAATATCTGTATCAGTGTGAACTATCTGGCAGATTCTATTATCAGTTATTTTGGTGATGGTAGCAGAAAGGGTATATCTATCAAATATGTGTTTGAAGATAAGCCGATGGGTACGATGGGGTCTGTAAAGCTTTGCAGCCAGTTAGACCATGATTATATATTAGTCATGAATTCAGACCTGTTGACAACTATCGACTATGAATCATTCTTCCAGGCTTTTATAAAGAGCGGTGCTGATATGGCTGTTGCTACTACAGGTTATCAGGTAGATATACCTTATGGTGTACTGGAGGTATCGTCGAACAACTTTGTGAACTCGCTGAAAGAGAAACCTCGTTATACCTATTATTCAAATGCGGGAATTTACCTGATGAAAAGGCAATTACTGACATTGGTACCGGATGGCCAGTTTTACAATGTAACAGACCTAATGGATACCCTACTGAAATATGGCAAATCCATCATATCCTTCCCGATACTTGGCTACTGGTTGGATATAGGCAAGCCGGAGGATTATGCAAAGGCGCAGGAAGATGTGAAATACATCAATCTTGGTTAAAAAAGGACAATATTAGAATCTGATTAATAAACCATGAAAAGTGGTATGTGGGCTTGCATTTTTGATGAGAATGAGTAACTTTATTACTCGTTCTTGTGTTAAGCCTGTGGCTGACAACGGCGGAGCCATGTCTTTACAGGTAAAGTTCTTTAGATAGTACCGGTTAAATATGCTGGAAACGTTAATATCATCCCGAACAAGGATAAAGCTTTTGCTCCGGTTGTTCCTCAACCCCGGAACCACTGCTTACTTGCGCGGCCTGGCTGATGAGTTTGAGGAAAGTACCAACTCTATACGTGTGGAGCTGAACCGCTTTGAAGATGCAGGCATGATTGTATCGGAAAGTAGGGGCAACAAAAAGATGTACAAAGCAAATGACAGGCACCCGCTGTTTGGCGATTTGCGCAGCATCCTGATGAAGTACATAGGCATAGACAGAGTGATAGAGGTGGTGATAGACAGGATGGGCAAAGTAGATAAGCTGTATCTGACAGGAGATTATGCAAAAGGCAAAGACTCGGGCATAATAGATCTGGTACTGGTAGGCGATATTGATAAGGAGTATGTGGTAAAGATGGTGGCAAAGGCGGAAAAGCTGATAGATAGAAAAGTACGTTTCCTGACATACGAAACGGAGGAATGGAATAAATACCAACACAGCATGAACGGAGCGGGTAAAGAAAAATACCTGCTATTGTGGGAGAATAAATAAAAGGAAAAGATGCCCTGGTACGTATTACATACCAAACCGAGAAACGAAAAAAAAGTGACCAGACTGCTGGAGCAGAAAGGTGTGAGAGTATATTGTCCGCTGCGGGAAAGCATAAGACAATGGAGCGACAGGAAGAAGAAAGTAGCTGAGCCGGTTTTTAAATCTTATGTGTTTGTCTACATTGACGATTACAAGGAAGAAAATGTGAAAGTGCTGATGACGGCAGGTGCAGTACGCTTTTTGTGGTGGGTAGGAAAGCCGGGTGTAGTAAGGGAAGAAGAGATACAGGCTATCAAAGACTTTCTGGAGAATTATAAAAATGCAGAAATTACAGTTGACTTTAAACCGGGTGAAATAGTAGAAGTGATGGAAGGTCCGTTTAAAGAAAACAAGGGTGAGCTGATACAGGTGCGAGGTAATATTGCAGTGATACATATTAAAGCTTTAGGCTTTAGCATGAAGGCGCAAATACCTGTACAGTCTATAACAAGTGCAAAGTAAAAAACTATGGAACTGAAGAATTCAAAAGTATTGGTGATTGGCGGTGCCGGCTTTATCGGCGGATTTGTGGTGAGAGAATTGTTGAAACACGATGTGAAAGAAGTAATCATTTACGACAACTTCACACGTGGTAAGTATGTAAATATCAACGACTGTTTGCAAGACCCGCGTTGCACAGTGTATCCGTTTGGCGGCGATATACGTGAGCTGGATATACTGGACAAAGCAATGGAAGGTGTAGACTATGTGTTTCATCTGGCGGCAATGTGGTTGCTGCATTGCATGGATTTTCCTCGCACGGCTTTTGATGTAAACATCGGCGGTACATTCAATGTACTGGAAGCATGTGTAAAGCATAAAGTGAAGAAGCTGGTGTACTCATCTTCAGCATCTGTATATGGCGATGCTGTGGAAGTGCCGATGACAGAGAGCCACCCGTTCAATAACAAAAATTTCTACGGAGCCACTAAAATATCCGGCGAGGCTATGTGTACAGCTTTCAACGACAGATATGGACTGAAAGTAGTAGGATTGCGTTATATGAATGTATACGGCCCGGGACAAGATCAACATGCAGTATATAGTGGTGTAGTGCCTATTATGCTGAATAAGATAGATGCCAACGAGCAACCGACTATTAATGGTGACGGTTCTCAGGCATACGACTTTATTTATGTAGAAGATGTGGCGCGTTGTAATGTGCAGGCAATACTAAGCGATGTTGAATCAGGTTTTTACAACGTAGGCACAGAAGTGCAGACGACTATCAAAACGCTGTGCGATACGATACTGAAACTGAAGGAATCTAAACTGGAAGTGATATACAAACCATACAGTGCAGACGATGCACGTGCGTTGGTACAAAATAGAATAGGTTCTCGCCAAAGGGCTGAAAACGAACTTGGGTTTAAATACAAATACTCATTGGAAGAAGGATTGCTGAAGCTGATAGAATGGAGAGATAAAACAATGACGAAAGCATAAACGAATCATCATGTCTGCAACACAGAAAAGAAATATACCGATATCGCTGCCAAGTATGGGGCAGGAAGAGTGGGAAGCACTGAAAGATCCTGTATTCAGCGGGTGGATAACACAAGGCCCTAAAGTAGCACAGTTTGAAAAACTGTTTGCTGAAAGGCATGGCGTGAAACATGCACTGGCAGTATCTAACTGTACTACAGCATTGCATCTGGCATTGGTAGCATTAGGTGTTGGTGCAGGCGATGAGGTGATAGTACCGGCCTTCACTTGGGTATCTACTGCAAATGCAGTAATGTACTGCGGTGCAAAACCTGTGTTTATAGATATAGACCCTGTGACGTTTAATATAGACGTTAATCAACTGAGGTCTAAGATTACAGCAAAGACAAAAGCTATTATACCTGTACACCTTTTTGGTTTGTGTGCAGATGTTGATAAAATAAAAGAAATTGCACCTGAACTAAAGATAGTAGAAGATGGTGCATGTGCCGCAGGTGCTGCACTAAACGGTACTGCCGCGGGTGCATTGGGCGATATAGGATGTTTCTCTTTTCATCCGCGCAAATCTGTAACAACAGGTGAAGGTGGTATGCTGACAACCAACGATGATGCGCTGGCAGAGAAACTGAATTGCCTGCGTAATCATGGTGCGTCAATATCTGAAGAGCAAAGGCATAAAGGCCCTCGCCCTTACATACTGCCTGAATTTGATATGGTAGGTTATAACTACCGTATGACAGACCTGCAAGGTGCACTTGGTGTTGTACAAATACAAAAGCTGGATACTTTTATCACCGAAAGACAAGACTGGGCAAACTATTACAACGAACAACTGAAAGATATTGAATGGCTGCGCACACCGGTGTATGATGCGAAATACAAACACGGCTGGCAGTCTTATGTTTTGTTTATAGACGAAGCAAAAGCACCTATGAGCAGAAACGACATGATGGAGTATCTGCAACAGCAAGGTGTCAGCACACGTCCGGGTACGCATGCGGTGCATATGCTGGGTTATTATGCCAATACATTCGGCATTAAACCACAAGACTATCCGGGTGCTTATGCAGCCAACGAATATTCAATGTCTATTCCTTTACACAATAAAATGACAGCAGACGATTTTGAATACATCGTAACACTGCTGAAAGCGCTCTAACATGTGCGGCATAGCCGGTATATATAATCTAAATCGTCAGTCTGTAGAAAAGCAACACGTACAGCGTATGGCAGATGTGCTTGCACATCGTGGCCCTGATAGCGATGGCGTTTATGTTGACGGGCAGATAGGCCTTGCACACCGCAGGCTGGCAATACTTGATACATCATCGCTTGGCGCACAACCCATGGCATCTAAAAACGATGAATGGGTGATTGTGTTTAACGGATGCATTTACAATTTCAAAGAGCTGAGAGAAGAGCTGCAACAACAGGGCTATTCTTTTGTATCGAGAACAGATACTGAAGTAATAGCTGAAGGTCTGAGTGCTTACGGCCCTGATTTCTTTCAGCGACTGAATGGTATGTTCGCGATTGCAGCGTGGAATAAAAAACAACAGTGCCTGTACATGAGCCGCGACAGGTTTGGCATTAAGCCCCTGTATTACTGGTTCAATGGCAGAACACTTGTTTTCGGTTCAGAAATAAAAGCCATTATTACACACCCTGATTATAAAATGGGCGTAGACTATGCGGCGCTGAACCAATATTTTTCTTTTCAGAACGTATTTTCTTACAACACACTGTTTCAGGGAGTAACTATGTTGCCACCTGCAAATACGGTGGTAATTAATACAGACAGCACTTATGTAAAACACCACTCATGGTGGGATTATGATTTTACAAAGGCTGATAACAACATGGGTTTTGAAGATGCGGTACAGCTTACAAAATCTGCCTTCGAAACTTCTGTACACAGACAGATGGTAGCAGATGTTCCCGTTGGTAGTTATTTAAGTGGCGGTATGGATTCGGGTTCAGTTACAGCTATCGCATCATCGCACACAGACAGGCTTACTACATTTACCGCTGGCTTTGACATGAGTGAGGTGACTGGAGTAGAAGCCAACTATGACGAACGCAGAGATGCAGAATTGATGGCCAACTATTTCAAGACTGAGCATTACGAACAAGTGATTAATGCGGGAGATTTAAGCTGGTCGTTACCGCGTGTTATATATCATCTGGAAGATTTGCGAGTTGGTATGTGTTATCCCAACTACTACATCAGCCGTCTTGCATCTAAGTTTGTAAAAGTATGTTTGCAAGGTACGGGTGGCGATGAATTGTTTGGTGGCTACCCTTGGCGTTATTATAGCGTATATCAGTCGCTCGATCAAAAAGCGTTTTTTGATAATTACTACAGCTTCTGGCAACGCTTAGTGCCTGATAACGATAAGCAGAAATTATTTACGGCTGATACATTCAACAGGATTGATATTGCAGAACCAAGAGAAGTGTTTGAACGTGTATTTACTTTCAACGATAAGCTGCAATACGATACACCTGAACATCATATAGAAAACAGCCTGTACTTCGAGATAAAGACTTTCTTGCCGGGTTTGCTGTTGGTGGGCGATAAACTGTCTATGGCTAATGGATTGGAAGAGCGTTTCCCTTTTATGGATAACGACCTTGTAGACATAGCCATGAAAATACCTGTGAAGCACAAACTGGGTAATTTGGAAATGATGAAGCGTGTGAATGAGAATGACACACTCAACGAAAAGAAACGTGCTTACAAAGAATATGATGACGGCAAGAATGTATTGCGCAAAGCAATGATGAGCTTCCTGCCGGAAAAAATCATCAACAGGAAAAAACAAGGCTTCTCTGCGCCTGATGAAAGTTGGTATCGTGGAGAGAATGCACAATACATAAAAGACTTGCTGCTTGGCAAGAAAGCCGTAAGTGCAGATTTTATAAATCCTGAATACATTGAGTTCATCATAAAGGAACATACAGAAAAGAAAATCAATCACCGTTTGTTGCTTTGGTCTTTCCTCAGCTTTGAATGGTGGTGCCGTATATACCTCAACAATGAAAAAGTATATTAATACTATACTGAAACGCCTGTTTGCTGCAAAGCGAAACAGGATGAAGAAGCAATACAACCGCGTATTACCTGTAAACGAATTGTTTACAGACCGTTGGGAAAAAGCAAAGTATCTGGGCTTTGGTGAGGGAACGAGTGTATATGACAGTTGTACTGTTTTCGGAGATGTGAAAGTGGGAAACAATACATGGATAGGCCCTTATACCATATTGGATGGAACAGGTGGATTGTCGATAGGGTCTAATTGCTCAATAAGTGCAGGTGTGCATATTTACACGCACAACACCGTGAAGTGGGCTGTGAGTGGTGGTAAAGAAAAATATGAATATAGTGCGGTATCGATTGGAGATAGTTGCTTCGTTGGTCCGCAGAGCATGATACAAAATGGTGTAACGATAGGTAAGCATTGCGTAGTAGCAGCAAACAGTTTTGTGAACCGCGATGTAAATGATTTTGCAATAGTAGCAGGCAACCCTGCAAAGCAGATAGGAGAGGTGTTGATAGATGCAGATGGTAAACCTGAATTAAAGTATTATTAAGCATGGCAGAAATGAAGATTTGCAGCAGGTGTATATATGATGAACGTGTTCCGAACATAGTGTTTGATGAACAGGGCGTGTGCAACTACTGCAAAACCATGGACCAACTGCAGGAAGAATACAAGACGGGAACACAGGAAGGCATCAATGCTTTTCTGGAAATAGTAGAGCAGATAAAGAAGGACGGTGAGGGTAAACCTTATGATTGTGTGATAGGTGTAAGCGGCGGTACAGACTCATCGTACATGGTGCACATGGCAGTGAAGGAATGGGGGCTGCGTCCGTTGGCAGTACACTATGATAACACATGGAATACTGCCATCGCCACACAAAATATTTTTAAAGTATTGGGTAAGCTGAATGTAGACCTTGATACTTATGTAATAGACAACAAAGAATCGAACGATGTCTTTAAGGCATTTCTGAAAGCGGGTGTACCCGAACTGGATGGCCCGACAGATATAGCGCTTGCTGAAGTGTTGTATCGCGCTGCCAGCAAGTTTGGCATTAAGTATGTGCTTGAAGGGCACTCGTATAAAGCAGAAGGTATTTCGCCACTGGGTATTATGTATGTAGATGGTAAATACATCAGCGACATACACAAGCGCTTTGGCACCATGAAGATGAAGACATTCCCTAACATGCCACTAACGGCATTTTTGAAATGGATCATCTTTAAGAAGATAAAAAAGATACGTCCGTTCTGGTATATACCATATAACAAAGCAGAGGCACGAGCCATGCTGGAAAAAGAATACAACTGGGAATACTACGGCGGCCACCATCTTGAAAATAGGATGACGGCTTTCCACCATAGTGTGTATCATCCGCAACGTTTCAAACTTGATCAGCGTAACAATAGCCTTTCCGCAGCTGTGCGTTCAGGAGATATGAAACGAGAAGACGCGATTGCTGAATATGCAAAACCACCGCATATAGAAGAAGACCTGATTCCTTTCTTTAAAAAAAGGCTGGAGCTGAGTGATGAGGAATATGATGCGTTGATGGCTGCTCCAAAAAAATTCTTCTGGGATTATAAAACATACAAGAAAACATTTGAGCGTATGAGGCCGCTGTTTTACATGCTCTATAAATCGAGCCTTGTACCTAAGAGCTTCTACCTTAAATATTGTTTTCCGTTGGATATAGAGAAACTGAAAAAGCAACAACAAGCATGATAACGATAGTGAACTATGGCATGGGCAACCTTGCATCTGTACAAAACATGCTGAAACGTATAGGTGCCGCTTGCGAGATAACAGGCGACCTAGAGAAAATTGCCAATGCTAAAAAAATACTACTGCCTGGTGTAGGTGCATTTGATGCTGCTGTGCAACAGATAGATGAAGCAGGGATGAGAGATGTGCTGAATAAAAAAGCACTGGAAGATAGAGTACCGGTATTGGGTATATGCCTGGGTATGCAGTTGCTCACGCAGTCGAGTGAGGAAGGTGTGTTGAAAGGATTGGGATGGATACCTGCAAAAACGGTTAAGTTCAACTTTCCGCAATCAACAGACCTGAAAGTGCCGCATATGGGTTGGAATGAAATAAGTGTAGTGAACCATTGTGCATTGGTAGACGACCTGCCACCCGAACCACGTTTTTATTTTGTACACTCTTATCATGCAAAAGCAGAAGACGATAAATATGTAATAGCCCGTACGCATTACGGTTATGATTTCGACTCGATGCTGACGAATGGTGATAATATCATGGGTGCACAGTTTCACCCTGAAAAGAGCCATAAGTTTGGCATGAAACTGCTGACCAACTTTGCCAAGCTATAATGAGGGTAGCGCTCATTGGTAATATGAACAATAACTACTTCTCGCTGATGCGCTATCTGCGCGATGCAGGTGTAGATGCGGAGTTGTTACTATTTGCCGATGAGATAAATCATTTTCTGCCAGAAAATGATACTTGGGATATTGAAAAGTGGAAGCCGTACATCAAACAAACTAAAATAAACGGTGGAGCATTAGGGCAATATTTTAAAATGTCTCCCGCAGATATACGCAAAGAATTTGAGGGTTACGATTACTATATAGGTTGTGGTTTTACACCTGCATATTTCTACAAAGCAGGTATGAAGCTCGATTTATTTACACCTTATTGCGTAGGCATAGAGTATACTTACCGCATTACCAAGACAAAGCCTGTTCATTACCTGAAAGAAAAGATTGAGGCATATTACCAAGTAAAAGGGCTGAAACATAATACCAAAGTAGTAGGAACAATAGACGAAGAGAGCAGGATAAAATCAGAGAAGATTGGCGTGAAAACGCAGTCGCTGCCATTGCTGATGATATATAATAAAGAGCAGGTAAAAGGAGATGACGAATTTCTCTCCACGACTATTCAAAAATTCAATCAGCATTACCCCGTTGTTTTCAGCCATGTATCCCATTTTCCGAAAGGAAGCAAAACATGGGAGATAAAACGGAATGACATACTGATAAAAGGCTTCGCTGATTTTGCTAACCAGACAGATGCCAATCCGTTACTGGTATTGTTTAGCTACGGAGAAGCCGTAGAGGCATCAAAAGCACAGATAGCCCAACTGGGTATTGAGGATAAAGTAATGTGGCTGCCTGTAATGAGCCGCAAGAAAATAATGCGACTGCTGGAACATGTGCATTTTGGTGGTGGTGAGTTTGGTGGTGCAGTATGGGGTGGTACTGGTTGGGAATTTATGGCGAAAGGAGTGCCTTTTTTCCAGTATGTAGATATGCCCGACAGCTTATTTGAGGCTAATACAGGTATGAAAATGCCGCCCTTCTTCAATACCAATAATAGCGCAGAAATAAGCAGACTGTTACAGACATACATATCTGATAAGGCCAAACTGACTGCGAACGGACAAGCACTAAAGGCTTGGTTTGATAAAGAAGCAGGGCAAGAACTGGCAAATAGCTATATAAACATCCTGAAATCTTAGTTAACAACGGGTTATTAAGCTTTTCGGATATAGTATTATTAATATAGCATAACTATCTTTAAAGTTTAGATTATTGCATACATGCAGGATAATATAGAGCCTATGTTTGTCGATAACAGGCAGGCAAACCGTATAAATGTAGAAAGGCTGCTGTCCAGACTTGTGGACTATTGGCCTTCTATTGCTATATCTGTGGCTGTGGCATTGATTTTTGCGTTTGGCTACCTGCGATACGCTACTCCGCAATATCTCATCAAAGCGAAAGTGCTGATAAAGAGTGAGCAGGGACAAGGGGTAAACGGTGCATTGCTGGAAGAGCTGGGCATGGGCAACTCTGTAAGCAATATAGAAAATGAGGTAGAGATATTTAAAAGCCGTTTGTTGATGCAACGCGTGGTTGCTCAAATGGACCTCAATATCCAATACTTTATACCCGGAGCCATAAAAACATCGGCTATTTATAATGATGGTCCGTTTTTATTTAAAACACTGATACCAGATACGGCTATTACGGCCTTCTATAGCTACACACTGAAGCCGCTTGGCGGAGATAAGTTTGAACTGGCTAATGAAAAGAAAACCTGGCAAGGTAAGTATGGAGATACATTGCAACTGCCTGTATCTGCCGTGGTAATAGAGCGCAACCCAAATGATGCGCACATTTACAATGAAGTAGAAGAATATATCATCAACATCACACCGGTTGAAGACATAACTGAGTCTTATCTTTCTTCTTTGGGTGTAGAGCTTATCAACAGGCAGATAAACATCATCAACCTATCTATAAGAGATGAAATACCGCAACGTGGAGAAGATATTTTGCAAAAGCTGATACAGCAATATCAGGAAACGAATATTGAGGATAAGAACGAAGTAGCAAATGGTACTATCCGCTTTATAGAAGACAGGCTGGGATTGATGAGTGATGAACTGACATCTGTCGAAAAATCTATAGAAAACTTTAAAAGCCGCAACAGGCTTACAGATATTGAAGCACAGTCGAGGCTGTTGCTTGATAATACAGGAAATACACAACAGGAGCTGACACAGAAAGAAGTGCAGCTAAGAGTATTAGAGTCTCTGGAAAAGTATGTGCAGAATAGTGGTAACAATACGAGGGTAATGCCTGCTACATTAATAGCACAGGATGCAACGCTTGTAAACATTATCAGTGACTATAACAATCTGCAAACACAACGTCAAAGATTGCTAATGTCCTTCACCGAAAGTAGCCCGCAAGTTAGGAATGTTGAAGCGCAGCTAGAAGACTTGAGGATAGGTATTAGAAATTACATAACATCGCTCAAGAAAGGATATCAGATTTCAGTAAATGAACTGAAGTCTCGTGCCGATATTATTGATAACAGCATTAGGGCTGTACCATCTAAAGAAAGAGAATCAAGAGAATACGCCCGTCAACAAGCTATCAAACAAGAGCTGTATTTATTCTTGTTGAAGAAAAGAGAAGAGGCCGCAATATCTAAATCTGCAACAGTATCTAACCTGAAAGTTATAGACCCGGCGAAACAATCGGGCAGAGCAGTTTTTCCTGTTAAGTCGAAAATTTATCTCATAGCATTGGTAATAGGTATACTTGTACCAGGTGTCAGGATATTGTTGAAAGAGCTGTTCAATAACAGGGTCAAGTCTCGTAGCGATGTGGAAGCAGGTACGGCTACTCCGATACTGGGTGAAATTACATCAGTTTCAGAAGAGCAAGTGGTAGTAGTGAAGAAGGATGCAAGAACCGTTGTTGCAGAGCAGTTCAGGGCACTGCGTACCAATATTCAGTTTATGTTGACTGATGATGCCGAAAAAACCATCTTGATAACATCCAGCATGAGTGGTGAGGGCAAATCATTTATCTCTATCAATCTTTCAAGTACACTGGCATTATCCGGAAAGAAAGTAATATTACTGGAACTGGATTTAAGGAAACCGAAAGTAGCACATCATCTGCATTTGAATAATCAGGTTGGTTTCTCTAATTACGTAATAGGAAAAGCAAATCTGAATGATGTTATTGTCCCATCTGGCGTAGTAGAAGGATTTGATGTAATGCCATCGGGCCCTGTACCGCCCAATCCTGCAGAGTTGATAATGTTGCCAAAAACAGAGCAACTGATTGCTGAGTTGAAAACAAAATATGACTACATAGTAATAGATACCGCACCTATAGGATTGGTAACTGATGCACAGTTGCTGGCTAAAAATGCAGACGCTGTTATCTATATATTGAGGCAAGGGTATACATACTACGAGCAATTGAAATCTGCCGATGAGTTGTATAGGTCGGGTAAAATGAAGCACATGGGCATGGTGATAAATGATGTAGAACTGAAAAGAGGTAATGCCTACGGATATGGTAAATATGGTTCGGGTTATTATGATGAGCCTACTACCGCATCTACAATGAAATTGAAAAAACTAATCAAACGTAAGTAAACAATACAACACTACAATCATGAGTGAGACTAAACAGCGAATAGCGGTAATTGGTTTGGGGTATGTAGGTATGCCATTGGCAGTAGAATTCGCAAAAAAATTTCCTGTAGTAGGATTTGATATCAATGCTCAACGCATAGCAGAACTGCAAAGCTGCAAGGATCATACACTGGAAGTAGAGACTGAAGCTTTGCAGGAAGTGATAGTGCAAAGCAAGCCTGAGGATAAAGGTTTGTTGTGCTCTAACAAACTGGAAGATATTGCAGATTGTAATTATTATATAGTAACAGTGCCAACACCGGTAGACAAATATAACCGCCCCGATCTGACACCGCTCTACAAAGCAAGTGAAACGGTGGGTAAGGTGTTGAAACAAGGCGATGTTGTAGTGTATGAGTCTACCGTATACCCCGGTGTAACGGAAGATGAATGTGTACCTGTGTTGGAAAAAGTTTCAGGGCTGAAGTTCAATAAAGATTTTTATTGTGGCTATTCTCCTGAACGCATTAACCCGGGTGATAAGCAACACACGGTTACTAAGATTAAAAAAGTAACATCAGGCTCTACAGATGAGATAGCAGAAGCAGTTGATAAACTGTATGCATCTATTATAGTAGCAGGTACGCATAAAGCCAGCAGTATAAAAGTAGCTGAAGCAGCGAAAGTGATTGAGAATGCACAACGTGATATCAATATCGCATTCGTGAATGAACTTGCTAAAATTTTCAACCGTATGGGTATAGATACACATGACGTGTTGGAAGCTGCAGGTACAAAATGGAACTTCCTGAAATTCAAACCCGGATTGGTTGGTGGACACTGTATAGGTGTGGATCCTTACTATCTGGCACAGAAGGCACAGGAAGTGGGATACAATCCTGAAATAATACTGGCAGGCCGCAGGATGAATGACGGTATGGGGGGCTACATAGCCAATGAGGTAGTGAAGATGATGATTAAGCGTAATCTTACTATCAAGAACTCAAATATCCTGATGCTGGGCGTTACGTTTAAAGAGAATTGCCCTGATGTAAGGAATACAAGAGTTGTAGATATACTTGCCGAATTGAAATCTTACGATATCAATGTTACCGTGTATGACCCATGGGCGAGTCCTACAGAAGTAAAGCACGAATATGGTATTGATACTACAAGTGAAAAACCAAGTGGTAAATACGATGCTGTGGTACTGGCCGTGGCACACGATGAGTTTGTAAATGCAGATTGGAAATCATACCTGAAACCTGATGGTATCATTTATGATGTGAAAGGCTGTCTTGATAAAACATTAGTTGACCATCGTCTTTAAGAATACGAATGAGCTACTTTGCACATCCAACAGCAGTAATAGACGACGGTTGCGAAATAGGTGAGGGTACAAAAATCTGGCACTTCTCGCATATCATGCCCAATTGCAAAATTGGTAATGGTTGTAACATTGGGCAAAACGTGGTTATCAGTCCTGAAGTGGTACTAGGTAATAACGTAAAGATTCAGAACAACGTATCATTATACACAGGTGTTACTTGCGACGACGATGTGTTTCTTGGTCCGTCTTGTGTATTCACAAATGTTATCAATCCGCGTAGTGCTGTGAACAGGCGCAATCAATATGCGAAGACACATGTTGGCAAGGGCGCAAGCATTGGTGCCAATGCTACAATAGTCTGCGGCCATGATATTGGTACATTTGCATTTATTGGTGCAGGCGCTGTAATTACAAAAGATGTTCCGCCCTACGCATTGGTTGTAGGCAACCCTGCCAGGCAAACTGGCTGGATGAGCGAGTACGGTCACAAACTGAAATTTGATGTAGAAGGCAAGGCTACTTGTCCTGAAAGCAATGAGAACTACTTATTACAAAACGGTAGTGTTGTTAAACTATCCTGATACAATCAGCAAACAATTTTACAGTAACAGCTTTTGCAGCAACGCGGAAGCTGTTTGCATATCTGCAGGATGGGTGTAGCTAAGCAGGCAGGCAAGGGTTTTGTGAGCTATCTGTGGCGCAATGTGCTGGAGAAAATCATGGGGCTTGTAGCTATGATTTTTCTTGCTCGCAAACTAACGCCTTACGATTTCGGGCTGGTAAGTATAACCGAGGTATTGCTATACCTGATATCGGTACTTGGTACTACGGGGTTGGCTGAGTTCCTGCTGGCTTATAGAAAAGATGATACAGACGAAATATTTAAAGCTGCGTTTTGGTTCAATGTAATCATTACAATAGGTATTGCTGTAGTCTTTCTCTGTGCGGTGCCGTTTTGGGCAGATGCACAGCATGATGAACGGATTGTTAAACTGGGGTTTATAGCAGCAGGGATATTTATCTTTTCTCAACTGCAAACAATACCAAAAACATGGCTCAGTAAAAACCTTCAATTTGATAAACAGGTAAAAGTACAGGCGCCATTTATCATACTGATACCACTGGCAAAGATTGCTGCCGTGTTTGCCGGATGGGGGGTTTATAGTTTACTGATACCCACAATCCTTTTTCAGCCCATACTTACTTTTTTGCTGTACAGGCAAACTAAACTTAAAATCAGTTTTCAATTATTCACCAACAGGTGGCGAGAGATATACCATTTTACAAAACACCTGATAGGTGCTACTATATTTACACGGCTTACTGACTATGGTGATAAGTTTATTCTGGCAAGGTTTGTAGGGATAGATAAGTTAGGGGTATATAATATAGCATTTCAATTGGCAGAGTTGTTTACAGGACAACTAACACAAGTATCTAACAACGTACTGTCGTCTGTATTGCCAAAGTATGTAGATGATAAGGATAGGTTTTATCATCACTATGTCAGTTTTCTGAAAGCATTTTCATTTTTCGCACTACCTATGCTGGCTATAATGTTTGTAGCTGCAGAGCCGATAGTACAAACACTGTATGGTAGTAAATGGATAGAGGCTGTATTGCCACTGCGCATACTGATTGTTGCAGCTGCATTTAAATGCGTATCCAGCTCGTATGGTAGTGTGATGAACTCTTTCCACCTGAATAAAAAGAGCTTTATAGTAACTGCCATATACGGACCATTCCATTTAGTAGGTTCTTATATAGGTTCTATGTTTGGTCTAGGCGGCCTGGCACTGGCAGTAACAATTGTAAAAGTTGTTTTTATCAACTGGAACATTAAACAAATAATGGATGCTGTATCTAAGCCTTTTTTAAATTGGTATAGCGATATATTCCCGTATTTCATTTTAAATGCAATTTTGATCGGTATAGTGTGGTTTGGTGCAACATTCCTGCCCTACATGAAACCGATATATACTACATGCATACTCAGTGCAGCATTTGTACTACTCTATATAATAGTTGCACGGTTCTTGTATCGTAGTGCAACAGTTCAGGTATCTGCAACCATTGCCAATATTTTTCCAAAACTATCACCTTACTTCAATAAAGTATTCGGTATATGAAGCGCATTGCCCTTGTAGGCAATATGAACAATAATTTCTTCGCTATTACCCGCTATTTGAGGGATAAGGAGTATGATGCCCATTTGTTTTACCGATTGGCGATGCCTCATTTTCAACCTATGGCAGATAGTTATGGAAATGACTATGAATCATTTTGTCATCAGGTAGATTGGTTGGAAAATGGTTTTCATAATGCTGATGTGGAAGTTATAAGAAAGGTGTTGAATGGATTTGATTTTTACATAGGGCAAGGAGAAGAAGCCGCAGTTGCATACAAGGCAGGCTTTAATATAGATGTGTATTATCCCTACGGATCCGATGTATATAAATATGCACAGCTGCCACAGGAGTATGCGCTGAAGAGTAAGATAAAATCACTGCTGACAGGTAGTACTGACAGGCCGAGCTATAGCCAGATGAAAGAAGGTACTATGGCCAAGTACCTGAAAGGAGCTATTGTAGATGCACTATACATATTTGCTGATGCAACGAATGATGAGTTTGAAGCACAATTGAAGAGCTTGCAGTATAAGGGTATTTATAAGAAAGTGCCAATGCCTTTTATTTACTATCCTGAATACGAGTATATAGATAAAACCCAATTGCCTGAGAGTATTGTTGCAATAATTGAGAATATAAAAAGCAAACATGATTTTGTATTGCTGTATCATGGCAGGCAGGAATGGGCTACATATCATAACCAGTTCACAGGAAAGAATACGCACCATTTGATACAAGGCTTTGGAGGTTTTATAAAAGAAAACCCGCAGTGTAATGCTTGCTTAGTAATGCTGGAGTATGGCACAGATGTAGAGCAGTCGAAGAAACTTATACATCAACTGGGGATAGAGGATAAAGTATATTGGCTGCCTAAAATGTACCGCAAAGAATTGATGTATGTTGTACAACAAGCAGATGTATGTTGCGGAGAATTCGCGCATAGTTTTCTGACGTTTGGTACGGTGGTAGAAGCAATGCTGATGAAGAAACCGGTCATCACGCATAGGGTGGATAGTTATTATACGTCTACATATCCTGTTTTGTACCCTTGCTACAATGCAAGAGAACCCAAAGAAATAGAACAGGCAATAAGCAGGGCGTATACAAATGTAGAAGAGCGCATGAGAATGGGTGATGTAGCATACGCTTGGGTGAAAAAGAATTTTATTGAAAATCCTTTACAGGAATTATTAAATATCATTGAAGCTTAGTGGCAAGTAAAAAAGTTCGCATACTATTTACCATACCCAATTTCATTACCGCAGGTAGTGGCATGGAGATGATGAATATTATAGACAGGTTGGATAAAGAAATATTTGAACCTTATATCTGTGTGCAACAGGAAGGTGGCAGGCTTTTTTATGAAGCTAAAGAAAAAGGATATCATGTATTGGTGCAACCATTTATGGTAAGCGGTATTGCGGGTATGATATCTATACTGAAGCATGCAAGAACCTTAGCAGGTGGTTTTAAGAAGTATAAGTTTGATATCTGGCAGTCGTTCAACTGGTCTTCTGATTATTCGGAAGCACTGATAGCAAAGTTTGCAGGTGCAAAATATGTGTATGTAAAAAAGAACATGAACTGGGATAGAGCTGCTTGGAAAGTAAAGAGCTTTTTATCTAACAGTATCATTGCCAGAAACACAACAATGTTCAGGCGCTTTTTCGCACCACCATATTTGAAAACTAAAACGCATTTCATACCAGGGGCAGTTGACGTAAAAATGTTTTACCCTGAAAAGAATAAAACAGTAAGAACAGCATATCATATACCTGATGATGCTGTGCTTGTAACTTGTGTTGCACAGTTGTTAAGAGTCAAAGACCAGTTAACACTTGTAAAAGCTGTAGCTAATCTTGAACAAGTATACGTAGTACTGGCAGGTGCGGCAAGAGATGATGAATATGTTGCGGAGTTGTACAGTTTGATAGAAAGCTTGAGACTAAAAAATAGGGTTGTGCTGGCAGGGCCTGTAAGCGATGTGAATGCGTTGCTGAATGCGAGTGATATGTTTGTATTACCAACAACAGATGCGGGCGGACACGAAGAGGGTAGCCCTGTATCATTGATAGAAGCTATGGCGGCTAAACTGCCTTGTATTGCCAGTAATGTATCGGGTAGCAGAGATTTGATACAGACAAATGAAACAGGCTTATTGTTTAAGCCGGGAAATGTTGAAGAACTGACTGCTTGCATAAATAAATACATGAATGAACCCGAATATGCTGATGCTATGACAGCAAAGGCATATGAAGAAGTAATAAAAGAACACACTTTGGATATAGAGGCTGCAGAATTTGAGAAAGTGTACAAAAAGATGATGCGAATAAAATAGTGAGTGCTTTCTACGATATATGGATTGGTAATGAACCAAAGTACACTAGGTTAGATAATACTGCGTGGCAGGTTGATAAAACCATGCCACAGTTATGGAATAGCTTACCGGGTAATAGTGAATACTATACTGCTTACGAAGATGAAAGCGCTTCAATCATTCTGATTGGTCAGCTGTATGAGTCTGTTGATATAGCAAGTTTGATGAAACAATGTGCGCAGTATATCTCAGGTGATGCGAGTGTTTTTGATGAACCTGCAGGGCATTATGCACTTATAGTTTACATAAAAGCTAGTAAACAGTATCACGTATTTACAAACCGTTTAGGTACGTACCATTTATACTATTCCTCAATAGAAGGAGTAAATACAGTCAGCACCTACTATACAGGACTTGCAAAAAATTCGTCAGTAAAAACATTAGACTGGGAAGGTATTACTGGTTTCATGGCCATGGGCTTTTTCCCAGGTAATACAACATGGCTGGAAGGTATAGCAATATTAGAACCTGCATCACATTATACATTCAGCGAAGATTTAGATTTGCTTTCGTACAAAAGATACTGGAACTGGTCTTTCAGTCCTGCTGTGGAGAATGAAGATAATTTGTTAGAAAGGTTTGATGGCATATTGCAGGAAATAATGTCTTTTGCTACTGCAAATAAAAAAGTAGCATTACCTATATCAGGTGGATTAGATTCTCGTACACTGGCAGGAGTGTTAGCTAAGCAAATAAAACAACCCAAATCAGTTTGGAGCTATTCTTACGGATATACTGCTAAGTCTATAGAAACGAAGATTGCAAAGAAGATTGCCAAAGCTGAAGGAATTGCTTTTGATGAATATGTTGTACCACAGTATCTGTTTGAAAAATCTGCAACGATAGCCGATGCGGTGGAGCTGTTTCAATATATAGACGGCACAAGACAGGCCTGTATGTTGGATGAGCTGGAACAACGTGCTGATGTTGTAGTAGGTGGCCATTGGGGAGATGTGTGGATGGATGACATGGGAATGGGCACATTGAATGAGAATGAATTCTTTAAGAAGAAAATAGTGAAGCGTGGTAGTGATTGGTTATTAGAAAATGTATGTAAGCCACACTATGCTAATTATGATACTTTCCTGAAAAACTATTTCTATAACTGGAATAACCAACACAGTCATATTGAGGATAAAGATTTCAGGATGAAAATCTTTAAGACAGACCAATGGTCTTTCAGGTGGACGGTGCCAAGCCTGCGTATGTATCAGGCAGCAGTATTGCCTGTATTGCCATTTTATGATAAGCGCATTGTAGATTTTTTTAGTATGGTGCCAACAAGTATTGTACAGCAACGTTTGTTTCAGATAGCTTACATCAAAAAACACCATCCGGAACTGGCGAGGATTAAATGGCAGGAATATGATGCTAATCTGCACAACTACAAACGCTTCAATAACAGAAACCTACTGTACAGAATAGTAAAAAGGATACAACGAAGCCTGAAAACCAATAATAACATAAGCAGAAACTGGGAGCTATTTTATCTGAATGATGCAGGAAGAAAAAATCTTGAAAAAATATTACTGGATAACCCAGCATTTGCAAAGATTGTAGAAATAGAAAAGGTGAAAGAATTGTTACAAGATTTTTATGATTACCCAACGGCTGCTAATGGTTACAGAATATCCATGATGCACACATTTGCAGTCTTTATGAAAACCGTATTTAACGATTGAGCACACAACCTAAGATATTGTTAGTGATGCATGAGGTGCCGCTGAATTCAGGGTTTCTTGCATCTAAGTTTATAAAACTGGCGGAAAAGCTTGATGTACATCTGCTTGTTTGGGATAGCAGACAGAATGTTGATGCATTTATTACTAAGTACAGTTTACCTGACAGCTATCGTAAAAAGATACATTGTGGTTATTCAGGCGCTCATGAAAAGACAGCAGCCATAACATCTGTCATTACCGGCTTCTTTTCTAATAAAAAATTCAAGAGCTATATACTAAAAGACGTAGGTAACCTTCAAGATAAATTAAAAACAGCATTGATATATGCACCTGTAATAAAGCTAAACCCCGAGATTATCCATTTTGAATTCGGAACACTTGCAGTAAAAGGTGTTGCTGTCAGCAATTTTACTGATGCAAAAATGAGTGTAAGTTTCCGAGGGTACGATTTGAACTATGCTGGATTAGATGATAAAAGCTACTATAGTGAAGTTTGGAACAAGTGTAAAGGATTTCATTTTCTTGGAAATGATTTGAGAAACAGAGCATTAGAAAGAGGGTATATAAACAAGGGTATAGAAGTATTAATACCGCCCGCTATCGATACAGTTTTTTTCAAACCCATTAATAACAACAAGCCTGTGGACCAGCTGAAGATTGTAAGTGTAGGAAGACTGGTGTGGAAGAAAGGCTATGAATATGCAATACGTGCAGCTAGTATATTGAAGGAAAAAGGAATTGATTTTGAATACAACATAGTTGGTGATGGTGCTCATTTGCAGGCGTTACAGTTTATCATTAAAGAGTCGGGCTTAGAAAATAATGTGAAACTACTGGGAGCGCTTTCGGCAGAAGCAACAAAAGAGCAATTAGAGCAATCGCATCTGTTTGTTCACCCTGCTATATCTGAAGGTTTCTCGAATGCTGTTTTGGAAGCACAGGCAATGGGCTTGCCCGTTATCTGTACAGATGCGGATGGCTTGCCAGAAAATATTGAAGATATGGTTACGGGATTTGTGGTTCGTAAATGGGATACGGAGGCTATTGCTGAAAAGCTGATATTCTTTTCTGAAAACAGAGAAAAGATATCAGAAATGGGTTTGAAAGGAATAGAGCGAGTGAATAAATATTTTACAATAGATAAACAGATAGAAGCATTTGCGAACTTCTATTCATCCATACATAATGCTTCCTAAGATAGACTTGGTATTAATTAATGCTGAAAGGCAGTCAGTAAACTGGCAATACGGTCAGGTGTATACTACTGCCTACAGTGTTGATGATATGAGGCAAAATATTCAGCGTTTAGTTCAAGAGTCTAAAGCTGAATGGATATTGTTTTGGGATGCTGATTTGGGCGAAATAAATGAAACCCTTACAGCAGAGCTTGCACAAACAAATTTAGATGTATGGCATGCAGGTTTGAGATTAGGCACTTCGGGTTTGCCGAATGCACTTAACTATATAAATCCCGCATGGATATATAATAAAGATGCTACGCCTGATGTGAGCAGCTCATCGTTTCGATTGAGCTTGAAGGCATCGCTTATCAGGTTGTCGGTGTTGAAAGAGGTATTGCCTGTCATTTATCCACAATATACAACTGTTGATGCAATGGGGTTGTGTATGGGTTATGCTATTATCCGAAAAGGTGGTATGATGCGTTATCATCATGCTCTTGTAAAACAAGAGGCAGAAAAGATAACTCTAAGTGAACGCGATGAATGGATATTTATCAAGCAATTTTTCCCCGCTAAGTGGCATTGGTGGGTTGTACTGAACAAGAAGGGATTGCTGAATAATATCAGGAATAAAAGTAGTGTTAATAATGTAGCGTACATACATCTGAAACCAGACCTACATTCATCGGCAATAAAGCACGCAGCTATTCCTAAAACAGTTTCGGTACTTGCGCCAACGCTTGATAGGTATAGTTATCTGAAAAACGAATTGGATCAACTGTCAGTGCAGACAATAATGCCGCTTGAGGTTTTAGTAACAGATCAGACAGATGATGCGAGAAGGCAGACTATAGATGCTAATGAATACACTGCAATAAATCTCAAATGGTTTCCACAGTCTGAAAAGGGACAATGCATTGCTTGGAACAAACTAATAGAAGAAGCTAAAGGTGAATATCTTTTGTTTCTCGGAGATGATGCGGATAATATTACCCCTGATTTTATTGAAAAGCTATTAGGAACAGCGCAGTATTATAATGCTGATATGGTAGCTTCTAATGTTGTAGAACTTGGACTGCCCCCCAAATCCGTAAATCCGTTCTATTACATGTCTGATACTTTTCCGATTACACTGATAAAAAGAGAAGTAGTTGTAAAAGCTGGAGGTATGGATATGTTCTTCAACAGGAATATTCGTGCCGACTATGATTTGGCGCTTCGCTGTCATCAGCTTGGTGCATTTATGGTGTTCGATTCTTCTGCACTGATAGATCATCACCGAGCACCA
This sequence comes from Chitinophagales bacterium, assembly GCA_017303395.1. Classification (GTDB taxonomy): domain Bacteria; phylum Bacteroidota; class Bacteroidia; order Chitinophagales; family Chitinophagaceae; genus Polluticoccus. The sequence continues at coordinate 26,235 of JAFLBN010000012.1, read as the reverse complement.
GTTGGCGGACTGCGGACTTATAAAGCAAGAGCAATTACAAACAGAACATCGAAGAACTCAATTACAAAATTTGCAGAGCCTACAAGCTCTGAATTGTTTTTACTGAAAAAATATTTTGGTGCAACTGAATTTATAAACTATGTGCGCATAAAATACTTCGATCAGTTGATGATAAACGGAGGGTGGGTTAAAAGGCTTGTCAGGTTGTTGGTTTTTACAGGCAAACTACCAGCAATACGAAAACGCTATAAAGCTAATCTTACTGCTGCTATCAACGAATTGCAAAGCAGGTATTAATACATGAAGCCTCATTATCTGATAATAAGTTCTGAGTTTCCTCCCGGACCTGGTGGTATAGGTAAGCATGCTTATAGCATGGCTAAAGGCTTATTGCATAATGGTATAAATGTTTCAGTAGTGTGCAATATGGATTACACAAGTGAAGATGAGATTAGTAGTTTCTTAAACAACAATAGAGAAATCAACATTCATAGAATCACGCGTAATGGATTTTCAACCTACATCAATCGAATAAGAACAATCATCAGTTTGTATAAAAAGTACAGGTTTGATAAAGTAATACTCACAGGACAGTTTTCACTGTGGATGGGCTTGGTATTAAAGACTCTTTTCAAAGGCGTACATACAATATTGATAATACACGGCTCTGAATTGAATATGGGAGGTAGTGTAAAGCAAGCACTTACAAAGAAATCTATATTGAACGGCGATAAAGTATTTGCTGTTTCAAATTATACACGTTCATTATTACAAAGCAAAATTGACAGACAGCATATTGAGGTATTGCCAAATGGGTTAAACATGGAGGATTGGAATGTTGAGGCAGAGCCATTTACATGGAACGGCTATCCAAACCTATTGACAGTAGGAAGTGTAACACAACGTAAAGGGCAACATAATGTTATCAATGCATTACATGAGATTAAAAAAACCTATCCTGATGTGCATTATCATATTGTAGGGAAAGATGCAGATGGTACTTTGAAAAATTTGGTACAACAATCAGGACTGCAAAGCCATGTAACATTTCATGGAAAGCTAAGCGATGCTGATTTGAGAAGGGCTTATAAAACGGCTGATATTTTTTGCATGCTGAGCGACAGCGACAGCATGGGAGACGTAGAAGGTTTTGGAATTGCCATACTTGAAGCAAATATAAATGGCATACCTAGCATTGGTAGTAAAGGGACAGGTATTGAAGATGCAATTGATAATGGCAGGACTGGTATATTAGTTGATGCACACAAACCTGCTGAAATTACTAATGCAATTGACACTATCTTAAAAATGGATAAAGTAGCACTTGCAGACGAGTGCAAAGGCTGGGCTAAAAGACATGACTGGAATCAATTGGCTAAAGAGCTGATATGAAGATATTGGTAGTATCACATACAGAGCATTATATAGACGATAAAGGCATTGTCTATGGGTGGGGTGCTACCGTTAAGGAGTTAGATGCTGTTGCTGAACGCTTTGGGGAAGTTGTACATATTGCATGTTTGCACAAAACAAATAATATACCACCTAGTGCTTTGCCCTATACAGGCAAGGTGAAATTTGTACCAATACCACCGTTTGGTGGTGCAGGGTTCAGGAATAAGTTGAGGATTATTACATCTGCTATCAGCAATCTTAGAATCATTTGTAGAGAGATTAAGGATGCAGATGTGTTTCAGTTCAGAGCGCCTACTTCTATAGGTTTATATATAATACCGTATCTCACATTTTTTACTAAAAAGAAAGGATGGTATAAATATGCAGGAAACTGGATGCAGGATAATCCTCCCCTATCATACCGATTGCAAAGATGGATGTTGAAAAATCTGCAAAGCAGAAAGGTAACCATCAATGGCAGATGGAATAACCAGCTTGCTAAATGTATAACATTTGAAAATCCTTGCCTAACAGAAGATGATAGGTATGAAGGGCTTAACGTACTGCAAAAGAAAGACTATTCACAACCCCTGCGAATGTGTTTTGTGGGACGAATGGATGTTGAAAAAGGTGTGTATGATATTGTAGATGCTGTAAAGAATAGTAAATACAAATTTGCCTCGATAGACTTTATTGGTGATGGCCCTGAACTAAATAAACTAATACAATATGCAGCAGATATTAATGTTGCTGCAAAATTTCATGGTTCACTTAGCAGAACGCAGGTATTTGAAATTTATAAACAATCTCATCTGATATTGCTGCCAAGCAAATCAGAGGGTTTCCCCAAGGTGATAGCAGAGGCAGCTAATTTTGGATGTATTCCTGTAGTTTCAGATGTGTCTTCAATCGGTCAGTATATTAATGAAACAAATGGCTTTTTGTGGAATGTAAAGGTATGTTCATTTACTGCGTATTTCAATTCACTGAATTTGGATGATGCTGAAAACTTGAAAGCAAAAGCATGGAAGGCTCATGAAATGGCAAAATTATTTACCTATAATAATTACATCTATAAACTGGGGTCTGAAATATTGAATGGCTGAAAATACACAACAATATTATAAACACTTGTCTGTACCACAGCTTACCTTGCTGTTAATGGCTGGTGCAGTGTCTGTGTATGTACCAATATTAGTTACTGCTGTATGGTTATTCATTATAGTCTCTGCGATATACAGTGTTATTATTAAAGATAGCAGATGGATATGGTACGGCTTTGCTGCTTCACCTATAATGGAAGTATGGGCGCGAATGTCAAGGGCGCCATTCTTACCGCACGAAATAGGGAAGTATTATCTGATATTGTTACTAGTACTACTTTTTGTTCAGCATATCAGGTATGGCTCTGCAAAGGCAATGTATCATACAGGTGGATATATATTGCTGGCATTGGCGCCAAGTATTTTAGTTGGTTTAGGTACGTTCGATTTTGAAGGTTGGGTATTAAATGTATTCGGTATTCTATTGCTGGCATTGATGCTTGTATTCTCGGCCAGAGAAAGGTGGAGTATAGAAAAATATTGCAGGGTTATTCAATTTGGTATCATGCCGGTAATACCTGTTCTTGTGTACCTGACTATAAAAACACCTGATTTTGATAAGATAGATTTCACTTTATCATCCAATTTCAAAACATCAGGTGCATTTGGTAGTAATCAGGTTTCAACTGTATTGGGCGTAGGTATGATACTTACCATGCTGCTGATGGTTCTGCGGAGGCCGTTGTTCAGTTTGAGATGGCTGAACTTTTTGTTGATGGCAGCGCTGTTATACAGAGGATTCCTGACGTTTTCGCGAGGTGGCATACTTACCACTTTGGTATGTCTTGTGGTGGCAATTGGTCCTGCAGCTTTTACTAGCTTGAAGTCATTTTTGAGGTTTACAGTTTTATTGTCACTATTCATTGGTTTCGGCCTAGTCATATTTGTGAAAGTGAATGATATGACGAATAACCAGTTACTACTCCGTTATAAAGGTGAAACAATTGGTACGCTTACAGGGTCAAAGCAACGCTCGTTAAATACTATAACCTCCGGCAGAACACAAATTGCGTCTACAGATATTGATATGTTCAAAGACCATCCGGTATTTGGTGTGGGTCCTGGTATGTCAAAAGATTTACGTCCTTCTTATGGCTTTGCAGCAATAGCATCGCATACAGAATATACACGTTTGCTTAGTGAACATGGTGTTGGTGGCTTGGCAGTTGTGATATTGTTATTTGTATTTCCGATATGGTGGCTACGAAGGCAAAAGTATATGGTATGGCGTGTGGCTATAGCCAGTATTTTTTTATTTGCGTTACTTACATCGCTACACTCGGCTATGCGTACCAATACTACCATAGTGTGTTATGTACTTGCAGCAATACCGGTATATGTATTGCACAAAAGAAAGAAACTTGCCAATCAATAAAAGTATTCTGATAGCAGGGTTGTTTGCACAGTCAGGTAATAATCCACCAACACAGGCATTTGTATTGGCAAATACTATGCAGAAAAGAGGTGTACAACTGATTGTAACATCAAAGCATATAAGCAAGTGGAAGCGGCTGGCTGATATTGTATTTACAATGCTCAAAAAAGCATCTGCATACGATGTTGCCATTATACAATTTTATTCCGGCAATAGTTTTATATGGCAATACATTGCTGCACACATTGCTACATTGCTGCACAAAAAAATAGTGATGACTGTGCATGGTGGTAACGTGCCTGCAAAACTTGAATCTTCAATAGGGCACAGATACAAAGCACTATTGAACAAAGCAGACCTTATAACAGCCCCGTCTGCATTCATACAACAAGAATTGAAGAAACATGGTATAGCGTCTGTGCTGATAGAAAATATAATTGAACTATCCGATTATCAATTCAAAGAAAAGATTAAGATTCGCCCTCGTATATTATGGATGCGTGCGTTTAGTGATATTTATAACCCCTTGATGGCTGCACAAGTCCTAAATATCTTGAAGGATAAATATGCCGATGTAAAAATGGTAATGGCAGGTCCAGACTTAGGTATGCTGAAAGAAACTAAAGAACTGGTTGTAAAGCTCGGGCTAGACAAGTATATAGACTTCGTTGGCTTTATCAACAACCAACAAAAGAATCAACTTGCTGCCGATTGTGATATTTATATATCTACTAACCGAATAGATAATGCCCCCGTTAGTTTTTTAGAAATGTGGGCTATGGGTTTACCTGTAGTAAGTACAGGTGTTGGTGGCGTGCCTTATTTGTTAGATGATGGTCTGACAGGAATCATCGCAAAAGATGATGATGCAAAAAGTATGGCAGATGCCATTATTTCATTAATAGAAAATCAGGCATTATCATCCAGTATTATCAATAATGCGAAAATGAAAGTTGCCACCTATGATGAGGCGAATGTGTACAGGAAATGGGAAGAGGCAATTAATAGTTTATAATCTTCATGTCACTCGCGGAAAGCATATATAGCAAAGTACCTGTTTGGTTACAAAATGTTTTTGTAAGCCTATACGGCTTGCAGTGGAAGAAACGCAGGTTTGGTGGTGTTTTTGCAAGTGAACTGAAACAGTATAAAGAACGAGAAAAATACACAGCAGCAGAGTGGGAAGCTTATACGACTCATCAATTGAGAGTAATGCTCCTGCACACTTTTAACACTGTTCCGTATTACAGAGATAAATGGACGGCTGCGGGTATTACAGAAGATAAGTTGAAATCGTTTAACCTGTCAGATATACAAAACCTTCCTTTTCTTTCTAAAGACGATCTACGCAAATATTGCAAAACAACATTATTGTCTGACAACAGAGAAAGTGGCGGTAGTTATTTTGAATCGAGCGGAACAACGGGTACACCGACATCTATCTTGTTTTCAGATGCCATGCATCAACGCTGGAGTGCAGCCTATGAAGCACGTGTAAGAAACTGGGCAGGTGTTGATAATAGCATGAGTCGTGGGATGATAGGTGGTAGACGTGTATTGCCCGATGCCAATGCAAGGCCACCTTACTACAGGTACAACTATTTCGAGAAACAGATATATTTCTCTGCCTACCATATTTCACCGGCTACCATACAGAACTATGCTGATGCATTGAATAAGTATAAGCCCGACTATATGGTTGGCTATGCAATGAGCAATTATTTTCTGGCAAGGTTTATAAAGGAGAGAGGTTTGCAAGTGCCACAGATGAAAGCAGTAATAACTTCCAGCGAGAAGCTGACTCCTGAAATGCGGGAGGTAATGGAAGATGTGTATTGCTGCAAAACCTATGATGGTTGGAGTGGAGTGGAAGCATGTGGCCTTGTTAGTGAATGTGAACATCGGGGCTTACATATAAGCCCCGATGTAGGCCTTATAGAAATACTGAATGAAAACGGAGAGCCGGCAAAGCTGGGTGAATATGGAGAAGTAGTATGCACAGGTTTTCTGAATTACGACCAACCCTTGATAAGGTATAAGATTGGAGACTACATGCGTGTCAGCGATAAACAGTGTTCATGTGGAAGGCAGATGCCATTGGTAGAAGAAATAACTGGCAGGATAGAAGACGCTATCGTTGGTAAAGATGGCAGGGAGATGGTAAGGTTTCATGGTATATTTATTGGTATACCTGCAATCGTGAAGGGGCAAATTGTACAGGAAACTTTAGAAGATATTATAATAAATGTGCAGGTAGAAAGAGAACTTACTACAGAAGAACGTGAAATATTAACCAAAAGGATATATAGTCAACTTGGTGAGCTGAATGTTCAGATTTTTGAAATGAAAGAAATACCTTGTGGCAACAACGGAAAATTCAGAGCCGTTATTTCTAAAGTAAAAAGAGTGAACCTGTAAATGATCAAGGTATTGACGGTAATTGGTACACGCCCTCAATTTATCAAAGCGGCGGCAGTATCAAGAGCCATAAATGAACATGGTGGAATTAGGGAAGTATTAATACATACAGGCCAGCACTACGACGATAGCATGTCTGATATTTTCTTCCGCGAAATGGAAATACCGAAACCCGATTATCATTTCAGCATCAACACAAGTACGCATGCTACCATGACGGCACAAATGCTGGAAGGTATTGAGCAGGCTATCATAAAAGAAAAACCCGATACCATACTTGTGTACGGCGATACTAACTCAACACTTGCAGGTGCATTGGCTGCATCAAAGCTCCACATGCCTGTATCGCACATTGAGGCTGGTTTGCGTAGCTTCAATATGGATATGCCGGAGGAGGTAAACCGTATTCTTACAGACAGGGTAAGCAAGCAACTTTTTTGTCCTACAGAAACTGCCATACAAAATCTGAAAAATGAAGGTCTTGCTACGCCCGACAAACTGGTGGTGAACACAGGTGATGTGATGTATGATGCTGCATTGTATTACGCTAAGCAAATAGCACAACACTCTACTATACTGCAACAATTGGGGCTGGAAGATGATAAGTACTTATTGGCCACATGCCACCGTGCAGAGAATACTGACGATAAAGCAAGGCTTACGGCTATTGTTGATGCTATCAATGAACTGGCAAAGCAATACAAAATAGTACTCCCGTTGCATCCGCGTACCAGAAAGATGATAGAACAGTATCATCTGCAATTGGATTGTATTGTGATAGAGCCTGTTGGATACTTCGATATGTTGTCTTTACTGAAGCACAGTCATATGGTATTGACGGATAGTGGTGGTTTGCAGAAAGAAGCATACTTCTTCCACAAACACTGTGTGATACTCAGAGACCAGACAGAATGGGTAGAGCTGACAACTGCAGGATGCAGCACCATAACAGGTGCAAACAAAGACAAGATATTGGAAGCGGTAGCTATGTACTACGATAAAGAATTTCGTAACGGCAGTGTATTTTATGGCGATGGCCATGCTGCTGAAATAATAACAAAACACCTGGCTTCTATATAGTGCCAAGCGTACTGATACTTACACAATATTATCCGCCTGAGACGGGTGCCCCACAAAACCGCCTCAGTAGCCTTGCGAAGCATTTGCAACTACTGGGTATGGATGTGTCTGTGCTTACGGCTATGCCTAACTATCCTGCTATGCAGATACAGAAAGGGTATGAAGGCAAATGGTACATAAAAGATTCGTTTGATGGAATTACGGTGCACCGTTCATGGATATTCGTAAAAAAATCAAATAGCATTGCCATCAGGCTGCTCAACTATTTTTCTTTTGTATTCAGTGCGTTGATTTGTGGCTTGTTCAAGGTAAAGAAGCACGATATAGTTATATGTGAGTCGCCACCTTTATTTCTGGGCATTACAGCCATGCTTTTGAAATGGCTGAAAGGTTCTAAGCTGGTATTTAATGTATCGGACCTGTGGCCTGAAAGTGCAGAAAAGCTAGGCCTTGTATCTAACAAACTATTCCTGAAACTAGCATATTTGCTGGAAGCTCGCTTGTATAAAGCATCGGAATTGGTCAGCGGGCAAACACAGGGCATTGTGAACAGCGTCAACACACGTTTTCCACGCGTAAAAACTTTTTGGTTGCCCAATGGTATAGATGCAGATAAGTTTGGTGTTGCCAATGTAAGTTATAACTGGCGAGAAAAACATGGTTATAATACCGACGATTTTGTTGTGCTATATGCAGGCATACTTGGCCATGCACAGGCATTAGAAGTAATACTGAAAGCTGCTGCAATACTACGAGAAGAGAAACGAGTGAAATTTGTAATGGTAGGCGATGGGCCGCAAAAAGATTTCCTGCATGAAATGAAGTCATCGCTGCAATTGGATAATATAAATTTCCTGCCCAACCAAAGTAGGGAAGAAATGCCAAACATAGTTGCAGCTGCAGATGCCGCAATAGTGCCACTCAGAAACATTCCTTTATTTAAAGGGGCTATACCGTCTAAGATATTTGAAAATCTGGCTATGGGCAAACCCATACTGCTTGGCGTAGATGGCGAAGCAAAAGAATTGTTTATTGACGAAGGTAGGTGCGGTCTGTTCTTCACACCTGAAGATGAAAAACAATTAGCTGACAATATATACCTGCTTAGTAAAGATAAGCTACTCTACACTGATTTGAGTGAGAATGGGGTTAGGTACGTCAATGAAAAATTTGACAGAAAACTGATTGCTCAAAGATTCTATCAGCAATTGCTGCAACTGTAAATATAGTTTTGAATACACAACTGAAGCAGGATATTATTGAATGGGATGTGCAAAACTGGTCGCACCTTATAAAACTATGGCAACCTGTGTTGGTTGGTTTGCCGAGAGATAGCAAAGTACTTGCTATAGGCGAGCGTAATGGCGGTTTGTCTTTATGGATGGCATTACAAGGCTTTCATGTAGTTTGTACCGATAGGCAAGGCCCTACACAACAAGCCCGGGAACTACACAGAAAATATGGTGTTGATGATAAAATAACATACAGCGATTTCAACCTTGTAAATACACAGGATTTCAGTACTACTTACAATATTATCATCATGAAATCTGTACTTGGTGGGTTGAAGGAACAATACGGTGATGCTGCAAGCCGCACTAGCACTGCAAGGCAAAAGGCAATTGACAATATCTATAAACTTCTTAGCCCGCAAGGTATTTTACTCACTGCCGACAATCTGGAGGGAAATATTTTCCTGCAGTTAATAAAACGCCTGAAAAACAAACATTCAGGTTGGCATTATTTCAGCATACAAGAGCTGAACGATTTATGTAAACAATTCTCATCTGTTAGTGTAGAAAGCTTTGGCATCGTACCGTCAAAGTTTTCTATACCGATATTAAACAAGGCTGCATATATAATAAATTCATTTCTCTGGCAGCTACTCCCACAAAACAGCGGATATATCGCATTCACAATGGCTCGTAAATGATATTTGCCTTAGCATAAGTGAAATAATTTTCTGATATTGCTACCTCATTTCTATGAAGAAAATAAGGTTTGCGGTAATTGGGTATTGTCACGTAGGTAAGCGACATGCTGCCATGATACAGCAGCACGAAGACTGCTCGTTGGTGGCTGTGTGCGATACCAATTCTTCATTAAAGGCAGATGTACCGGAAGGTGTTTCTTTTTTTGAATCGCTGGACGAATTGTTGCAGGCAGGTGTAGAGGCAGATGTTATTACCATTGCTACCCCAAATGGGCTGCATGCAACACAGGCCTTGAAAGCTGTAGATGCCGGGCATCACGTGGTTGTAGAAAAGCCAATGGGGCTGCACAAAAAAGAGTGCGAAGCTGTAATCCATAATGCACTCAACAGCTCGAAACAGCTTTTTTGTGTTATGCAAAATAGGTACTCGCCACCATCAGAATGGTTGAAGCAAGTTGTGTCTGATGGCACACTTGGTGATATATATATGGTGCAGGTAAACTGCTATTGGAATCGTGACGAGCGTTATTACAAAAAAGGCTCCTGGCATGGTACTAAGGAGTTGGATGGTGGAACGCTGTTCACACAATTCAGCCACTTTATAGATTTGCTGTATTGGGTGTTTGGCGATATTACTGATATCAAAGCATCATTTTCCAGCTTCAATCATCAACAACTGACGGAGTTTGAAGATTCAGGCGTTATCAATTTCAGGTTTGTGAAAGGTGGTATTGGTAGTATCAATTTTTCTACCTCTGTATGGGACAAGAATCTGGAAAGCAGCATGACAGTAATTGGTGCTAACGGTAGCATAAAAGTTGGTGGCCAGTATATGGACAAAGTTGAATACTGTCACATCAAGGGCTATGAAATGCCTGAGCTGAAGCCTACCAATCCGCCGAATGATTACGGCCCGTATAAAGGTAGTGCAGCTAATCACCATTATGTAATACAGAATGTGGTAGATGTACTGAATGGTAAAGCTACAATTACCACTAACGCACTGGAAGGGCTGAAAGTGGTAGACATTATTGAAAGAATATACGATTGTAAAAATAAGTAAAGTGAACATCCCGTTTTCTCCACCATATATAGATCAGGACGTGCTTGATGAAGTGATGAACACACTTCAATCGGGATGGATAACTACCGGGCCTAAAGTAAAGCAACTAGAACAACTGTCTGCAGAAATAGCAGATGTGCAACATGCTCTTTGTGTTAACTCATGGACATCAGGCGCACTGCTGGTACTGAAATGGTTAGGGCTGCAAGACGGAGATGAAGTAATAATACCTGCGTACACTTATTCGGCAACAGCATTGGCTGTATTGCATTCAGGAGGCATACCAGTAATGGTTGATATCAAAGAAGACTTTACCATAGATCCTGAAAAGCTTGCTGCTGCCATCACACCTAAAACTAAAGCAATCATAACAGTAGATGTTGCGGGCTGGCCATGCGATTATAGTCGTATTAATGGCATACTTCAACAGGATAGTGTTAAACAAATATTTACTGCAACAAGTGATGTGCAAGAAAAGCTGGGCAGACCACTGCTGATAGCAGATGCTGCACATTCTTTTGGTGCTACTTATATGGGTAAGCCTGCTACACTGGGCGCAGACATAACCATCTTCTCGCTACATGCGGTGAAAAACATTACAACTGCTGAAGGTGGTGTAATTGCATTGAATTTACCTGCAGGTTTCGACAATGAAGAAACCTATAAATGGATGCGCCTGAATGCTATGAATGGGCAAACAGCAGATGCATTTACCAAAACGCAGAAAGGCAATTGGCGCTACGATATTGTAAGTGATGGCCTAAAGATAAATCTGACAGATGTTTGTGCGGCTATTGGGCTGGCACAAATGCGCAAATACAAAACACAATTACTGCCTGATAGAAGAAGAGTGTTTGATCATTACAGCCGTTTCTTTAAAAATAAAGATTGGGCTATCATGCCACCGTCTAAAGATGCAGATAGGGAGTCCTCTTACCATCTCTTCCTGCTAAGGATAAAAGATATCACTGAAGCACAACGCGATAGTATTATTCAACTTGTGGCAGAGGCGGGTGCGGCTACCAATGTACACTTTGTGCCTATGCCTATGCTTACACTGTTTAAGCAAAAAGGCTATGATATTGCTAACTACCCGCAAGCATACGATAATTACCACAACGAAATTTCACTACCCATATATTCTCAATTAACCGATGAACAATGTACTTTTATCGAAGAACAAATTGAGAAAGCCTACACTGCCGTAGTGAAATGACCCGACTTTTAGATATACTGATTGCAATCATCAGCCTGATAATATTTGCACCTGTTTTCCTTCTGATAGCTATCTGGATAAAACTGGATAGTACAGGTACAGTATTCTATAAGCAAAAAAGAGTGGGGCGTTTTGGTAAAGAGTTCTACCTGTACAAATTTCGCTCCATGTGTCTGGATGCTGATAAGGCTGGTTTACTTACTTACGGAGCTACAGACAATCGCATCACCCGCTCAGGTGCCTTTATACGTAAGTATAAGCTTGATGAACTGCCGCAATTGATAAATGTATTGGCAGGACAAATGAGCATGGTAGGTCCGCGCCCTGAGGTGAAAAAGTACACAGACCTGTATACTGAAGAACAACGAACAGTACTGAGTATACGCCCTGGTATAACAGATATTGCATCGATTACTTATTATAATGAAAACAGCCTGCTGGAGCAGCAGACAGATCCCGAAGCATATTATATCAATGTAATAATGCCCGATAAAATCCGCCTGAATCAACAATACATTTCAAACCAAAGTGTTAGCAACTACTTCAGGATAATATTCCTGACAATAAAAACGGCGTTGAAATAAAACCTATTTGGTTTTAATAGACTCGTAAGTAACGTTGTTGCTGGTAAACTCAGGTACCAGCTCTTTCATAATACCTACAGTTTCTAATGTGTAGTGCCTTTGCGCACTTGATATCAATTTATCCACTTTGTCTTTGATGGCAGCATAATCGTACTCAGGTACTTTTGCAATCATTATTTTATCGTGGTAAGTAGGCACTACGTTTTCACTGTTATTCAGTAGCTCTTCGTATAGCTTTTCACCAGGCCTTAGCCCTGTATATACAATCTTAATATCAGTATCAGGCTCTTTACCTGCAAGGCGTATTATTTTTCTGGCAAGGTCTGCAATCTTTACAGGTTCGCCCATATCAAATACAAATATCTCGCTACCCTGTCCCATAACACCGGCTTCAATTACCAATTGGCAAGCCTCAGGTATGGTCATGAAATAACGTGTTATTTCAGGATGGGTAACTGTAATAGGACCACCTTTTTCCAACTGTTTTTTGAATATAGGAATTACCGAACCGTTAGAACCCAGTACATTACCAAATCGTGTGGTTACAAATTTTGTGAGCTTATTGTTGTGCGGTAAAGCAATGTTATTGCTCAGCATATACTTGTAGTAGCTCTGTGTAAAAATTTCGGCAATACGTTTGGTAGCCCCCATTATGTTAGTAGGGTTCACCGCCTTGTCTGTAGAAACCATTACAAATTTCTCAACGCCATTTGCCACGGACAGTTCTGCCAATGTTTTGGTGCCAAATACATTGTTCAGTACTGCTACAGATGGATTGTCTTCCATTATAGGCACGTGTTTGTATGCGGCAGCGTGGAATACAACCTCAGGGTTATAAATCTCAAACAAATGCTCCATGCGTGTGCGGTCGCATATATCGCCTATATATGGTTTTACATTCACGCCTGAAGCTATTTCACGTAGCTCCAGTATCATGTTGTGCATAGGTGTTTCGGCATTGTCGCACATCACTATGAGTGAAGGCTTATACTTAAGTAGTTGCCTTACCAGTTCACTACCAATAGAACCCGCTGCACCTGTTACCAGTATTTTTTTGCCTTTGAGCTCAAAGTGGATTTTCTCATTATCTATGCGTATTACTTCACGTTCCAGCAGGTCTTCAATGTTGATGTCTTTCAACGTGTCCACATTAAGATCTCCATCCAGCCATTGTTGCAAAGGTGGTACCTGCTGCACTTTTATACCATATTGCAGACATTTATCTACCAGATAATTAAGCTTCTCTTTCTTGATGTTTTTGTTGGCAATAATTAACAGCTTAACATCATCGTTTCTCAATTTTTCGAAAGATGCGTCATCACTGTTGTAGATAGGTGTATTTTCAATCAGCTTTCCTGTTTTACCCAATACATCATCGATAAAAGCCACTACCTGCAAATTCCCGTTAGGTATATCGTTTATTATCTTCTTTGCCTGATGACCGTTTTCGCCTGCGTCGTAGACTGCTGCTTTTGTTTTGGCCCTGTCAAGGTTGTGCTTTTGGTAATACTTAAATATGTAACGTACTAAAAGTCTGTAGGTAATTAAAGTAAAGTTGGTAATGAAGAAATTGATTACTACTACTGATATTGGGAAAAGGTAAATGCCTTTTGACGATTGAGTAATAATGAAGTTGATAGAAAAATAGAATACAGATGCTATGGAGTTTACAATCAACAACCTGAAAGTATCTTCAATATTTGTGTACCTGATGATACCTGCATAGCTTTTCAGCAGGTAGAACAGTATGGTATTAAGTGCCAATGAAAAGCCAAGAATCATTGACATATCATATCGTGCTACATCTTCCAGATTGAAATTGAAACGCAATACGAAGGAGAAGAATAAACATAGTTCAACGCATAGCAAGTCCAGGACAAAGATTATCCAACGTGGTAAAATGCGTATTCTATAGTGCATAGTCTATTAATCTAGTAAGCAATAACGTTTGGGGTAAACTTAGCGTGAGTTTTCAGGGATAAGTATGGCAAATGTACTAAACAGATATTGAAAAATCCACTCATATTTAGTGAATTTATAATATTTGTGTTAGCGAGCTATCCAGGCTTCAGGATTCAGGCGAACATTACTACGACCTGTACTTTTCCATATCTGTAAATTCAGAATGCTTTCACCATCTTCGTTCATACGTACAACCCCAATTTGTTGTTTTGTATTCACCTTCTGGCCGGTTTGTACATTGGCTTTTGCCAGATTTGCATATACAGAGTTGTATGCACCGTGAGATATAATAACATTCCAGTCTTTACCGTCAATAGAGAAAACCTTCATAACAGTACCTTCAAAAATGCTTCTTACAGGCGCGTTGTGTGGTGTGCTGATGTCCACACCATAGTTTTCCATTTCTACTTTTTGTGCAACTGCATGGTGATATTTACCGAAACCTTGAGAAACAAATCCTTTATCAACCGGCCATGGTAAGCGTCCACGGTTGTTTTCAAAGCTGTTCGACAGTGCGTTCGCCTCTGGCGTCAATGAATAGTCGTAGTTTTTAGGAACTACCGGTTTAGGTTGCGGGTTGCTGGCAGTAGTATTGTTTGCGGCAGGCCTACCCTGATTGTTATTAGTTACGACACGAGGGTTTTCCACAGGTTTGCCTGTGTTGGGAGTATTATTAGCTGCAGGTCTGTTGGCACTACTACCTGCAGCAGCTAGCATATTTGCCTTACGCGCCTCTTCTTCTTTACGTCGTTCTTCTTCAGCTCTTTTCCTTGCTTCTTCTTCTGCTTTCCTACGTGCTATCTCCATCTCGCGACGTATGATATCTTCAATAGCCCTGTTCAGCTGTTTCGAGGCGCGTTTGTCTTTTTCAATCTGCGCCATCAGTTGTTTTTCCTGTCCTTTCAGTTCCTTTACTACCTGATTGGTTTGATTTGTTTCTTTCTGTATTTCCTGCTTTTGCTTCTCTTCGGTGCTCAGCAATTCATCTTTTTCAGACTTTTCAGCATTCAGTACATCTATCTTTTTAACAATGATGCCTTGAGTTACTCTGATTTTATCTGCCTGTTGTTTACGATACTCGCGATATTTTTTCAGGTATTTTGCCCTGCGCAGTGCTTCATTAAAGTCTTTTGAAGAAAATAAAAAAGCAAGCATGTCATAAGAGCTGCGGCTGCGGTAAGCATATCTTACAGACTGTGCATATCGTGCCTTCAGTACTTCAAGATTTTGCTTCAGCGTATTTACCTCTTTGGTAGAGTTTTCAATGTTGTTGTTGATATGGTTTATTTCTGCATTGATATTGCCGATAAGGCGTTGGCGTTCTGCAAGTTTATTTTGCAGGGCACGCAACTGACCCATAGTAGCATTTTTATTTTGTTTTGTAGCTTCCAGTTGTGCCTCTGTCTGCTTGATGGATTCCATAATGCTCTGACGGCGCTTAACAAGATCTTCGCGCGAAGGCTGCTGCCCCCACATACAAACGGGAAATAAAACAAGAAGAAATAAAGCAATAATGCGCATCCAATCAGGGTCTTTTACCAAAGCAACAAAAATAACCAAATATCGCTGCCAACCGAACCATATTGATTGTTTTAAGACGATTTTAGCCTTTTTTATTATAAAACGGCGGCTTTCACTTTTTTATACTTTCTTTGTTTTCTCAAATTACAGGGTATGCTGTATTCAATGACAGGTTTTGGCCGTGCAGAAGCTACAATAAATGGCAGGCAGGTAGTAGTAGAGATGAAATCGCTCAATGGCAAACAGTTTGATATTGTTACCAAACTACCGCCCATCCTCCGTTCTTATGAGCTTGATATACGCAATATGCTCAACGGTATATTGATGCGCGGTACGATAGACCTGACAATTGCTATTAAACAGGAAGGCGCATCTAAGCCGATGGTTGTAAACACCGGTTTGGCCAAGTTTTACTACGAAAGCATGAAACAGATAGCTACAGACCTTAATATACCTGAAGATAATATACTGGCTACGCTGATGCGTATGCCTGAGGTTGTTGCCGCAGACCAGGATGTGATAGCTGAAGAAGAATGGCTACAACTGAAAACTGTAATAGAAACTGCTGCCAATCACTTGATGACGCACCGTAAAAATGAGGGCAATGCTTTGCATAAAGACCTTCACAACAGAATTCAGAATATTGAAGGATTGCTGCAGGATATAGTTCCGCTTGAAACACAACGTACTGAAAAAATCAGGGGCAGAATCATGCAGTCGTTACAGGATATGGTAGGTAGCGAAAATGTAGATCCTAATAGGTTTGAGCAGGAAATGATTTACTATCTGGAGCGTATTGATATATCTGAAGAAAAAACAAGATTGAAGCAACACTGTGTATATTTTCATGAAACAGTAGAGAAACCCGGTACATCAAAAGGTAAAGTACTAGGCTTTATCTTGCAAGAAGTGGGCAGGGAAATAAATACGCTGGGTTCTAAGGCAAATAATGCAGAGATACAGCAGATAGTTATCAATATGAAAGACGAGCTTGAAAAAGCTAAAGAACAGGTTTTGAATATCTTATAATTTTTGAACGCAGGTTCGAATACAAACAGTGCATGTTACGTACATATATCTTAGTATTATCTCTTATAGTTATCGCATTCGGTAGTTGTGTACCTTCTCCGCAATACCAGAAGGAATATGCCATACCACAGAATGAGTGGAAGTACGATTTTCGTCCTTCTTTCAAATTTGATATTACAGATACAAACGCACGTTACAACCTTTATTTCCTGATAAGGCATACAGAAACATACCCCAATTCAAACATATGGATATGGGTATATACCAAAAAGCCTGGCGATAGTACATTTGAAAAAACAAGGCTTGAAATACCATTGGCAGAGCCAAGTGGTAAATGGATGGGCAGAGGAATGGGTACTATCTGGGAACAGCGCCTGCCGATATCAAACGATGGAGATACCGTTATGCTGCGTAAAAAAGGTACCTGGGAAATACGTTTTGAACAAAATATGCGTGTAAATCCGTTGCCTGAGGTATTGCAAGTGGGTTTGCGTGTAGAAAAGCATCCGCTTCGTAACTTTAACGGGCAATAGACTTAACTATACCCGATGCGTTTTTTTACTACTGTTCACTTATTGTTGCTGACATACATTGTAGCAGCACTTGTATTTTGGGGTTTCAGCCTCAACAGGAAAAGTATTGAAATTTATAATCAGGGTGTAGCCATTCTGAAAACAGAAGTAGACAGTGCACAGTATCCTGAAATGTATAATTCACGTATACAGCAACTGAAGGCTAAACTAAACACAGATGAAAAGCAATATCTGGGAGAGGGCTCTACATTCCTCTTAGTAATATTAATTGGTGCAGCAGTTGTTTATAGTTCATTCCGCAGAAGCATCAGGCTATCAAGACAACAAAATAATTTTATGTTGTCTGTAACACACGAACTGAAATCGCCCATTGCTGCCATGAAGTTGAATCTCCAAACCATGGAGCGGCACCAGCTTGATGAAGAAAAAAAGTCCATGCTGATAGACCGTTGTGTGAAGGAGGCCAATCGGTTGAATGATTTGTGTAACAATATGCTGATAGCTTCACAGATGGAGGGTAGGCAATATGTGCCTGCAAGAGAAGTGCTGCAGTTGGACGAGTTGTTGCAGAGCAGCACAAAAGACTATGCAGCAAGATACCCTGGTAGGTTTATTGCAAACACAATAGAAACTTGTCAATTGAATGGTGACAAACTGCTGCTGCAAATGGCGTTGAACAACCTGCTGGAAAATGCTGTAAAGTATACACCTGCCGATAAACCCGTAACAATAAGCCTGCAACTGAAAAATAACAGTGCGGTAATACAAATTGCCGATAATGGACCCGGTATACCTGATGCTGAGAAGGGCAAGGTATTCAATAAGTTTTACCGTATAGGCAATGAAGAAACCCGTAAATCTAAAGGTACAGGATTGGGCTTATACCTAACATCAAAAATCATAAAACAGCACAATGGTAAGATAGCCGTGATGGATAATGTGCCTTCAGGCTGCATTTTCGAGATAATGCTACCTGTTTCTGCTTAATCAACAGCAGTTTTATCCCACTTAAAAGTTTTGCGGTGATGCCTGCACATACCATGCTCATGCAGCTTGGCTACATGCTTGGCAGTACCGTAGCCCTTGTTGTCTTTCCATCCATAGTGTGGATACTCTGTATCAATTTGCAACATGTATTCGTCTCTGTGTGTTTTGGCAAGGATACTGGCGGCGGCTATCGATGCATATTTAGCATCGCCACCAACTATGCATTGGTGTGGTATGCCCAGATAAGGTGTGAATCTGTTGCCGTCAATTAATAGCAGTTCGGGTTTAGTTTTCAGGTTATCCACAGCTGTATGCATGGCTTTGAAAGATGCCTTAAGAATATTTATTTCATCTATTTCTCCTTCGCTTATTTGAGCCACTGCCCATGCAATGGCTTGTTCCTCTATTATTGGTCGAAGTTTTTCGCGGTCGGCTTCTGTCAGTTTTTTGCTGTCGTTCAGCAACGGATGATAAAACCCTTCAGGCAAAATTACGGCTGCTGCAAATACAGGCCCAGCAAGGCATCCTCTGCCTGCTTCGTCGCATCCCGCCTCGATAATACCTTGCTGATAATATGGTTTTAACTGCCCTTCCTTTACCATCCGGTAAAAATAGGAAGTATATATAAAAAAATAAGAGCCCTATAAAGGGCCCTTCTGTATAAGGGATAAGAGAGAGACTAATTAAAGCTGTGTAGCAGTATAAACTACATCTACAGTATAAGTACCTGCAGGGTAAGCAAAGCCTGGAGTAGCTTCATACATTACGCTGAAAGTTTGGTTGCCACCGTTGTTAGCATTTGTTATCAGGTTTGCTGCAGTTGCAGACAAATCGTTGTAAGCAGATGCGCTGAACGGAGAAGCGATAGTACCACCAGTTGCATTTGCACTTACTTTCAGTGCCAGAACACCATTTACAGGCATTACAGGAGCCGGTGTAGTAGTACCGGTGTATGAGAAGTTTGCATTGTTGGTTTTTACTGTAACACCGAATTTTTTGTTAGAACGTACTTTCAGTTCCTGTGCAGATGATGTAACACCGTTTGCATAATCGTTAACTGTATTGAAAGCCAGGTTAACAGCAGCACCTGTAGCAGTATTAGATCCTGTGAAAGTCAATTCGATTGCGTTGCTCAGGTTCAGGTTTACTGTTTGCGTAGCTGTAGAAGCAACTTGTGCTTTTGCTGCGAAACCTGTTACTGCCAGTGCGATGATTGCGATTACCTTTTTCATTATCGTTGTTTGTTTTGTTGTTAGATTGAATTATTTGCTTTTGATGACACAAAGATGGGGGTATCGACAGGGGATAATGAAATAATAAGCGCTTGTTAACTCCGGCTTTACAACTGGTTAACAAGCGCTTAACAAATAATATATTTCTGAGTGTAATAAGGAGGGAGGGGAATCCCTTATTTTACTGTACTTCTGGCTTCTTTTGTAGCTTGAGACAAATCGCGTATCAGCAGTGGATCGCGTTCTATAGCATTACCAACTACTACTATGTTGGCACCCGCTTTACAGTTTTCATACACTTTCTCCGGTGTGTGTATGCCACCACCAACAAAGAGTGGTATTTCTATACGGCTGCTTACGGTATGTATCATTTCTTTACTGATAGGGTTTTTGGCACCACTACCTGCATCCATGTATATAATATGCTTGCCCTGCAACTCGCCTGCCCATGCGGTACAGAGTGCTATATCTGGCTTATTGGCAGGTATTGGCGCGGCGTGGCTCATATACGATACTGTAGTTGGTGTACCGCCATCTATCACCATGTAGCCGGTAGATATCACTTCCAGTCCGCTGGCTTTTACCGCAGGGGCAGATACAACGTGCTGACCTATCAGCAGTTCAGGGTTACGGCCTGATATCAGAGACAAGTACAATAAGGCATCGGCATAAGGCGTAACCTGTGCCGGGCTGCCCGGAAACAGTATAACAGGTATGTCACTTTCAGCCTTATAACGTTGAATACAAGCTTCAAGATTGTCGGCTACAACAAGGCTGCCGCCCATCAATACATAATCGACAGCAGCATCATTGCATAGTTTTGCCAGATGAATCATGTCTGCAGGGGCCACTTTATCAGGGTCTATTAATACAGCAAAGCCGCTACGGTTTTGCCGTTTCATAGTAAGCAGATCCTGATATATTTTTCCTGTAGCCATAAACAAAAGCCGAGCTATGGCACAAAAATGCGTAAATAATCGCTTTTATACCACAAAAACTTTCAACAAACTGATTGTTATTTCTTTAATGCATCTCTGATTTCCATCAGCAGCTTGTCTGTTGATGATGGCTCTGCAGGTGCAGGAGGTGCAGCTTCTTTCTCTTTTTGCATACGTGCCATTGCACGAACTACCAGAAATATACAGAAAGCTATAATGAGAAAATCTACTATTGTCTGTATAAAATGACCGTATGCAAATACGTTTGCACCTGCTTCTTTTGCTTGTGCAAGCGATGTATATACATCTCCATCTTTCGCAGCTTTCAATACCATGAATTTGTCATCGAATTTTTGGCCACCTGTTGCCATGCCAATGACAGGCATCAATATATCATCTACCATTGCGGTAACGATTTTGCCAAAAGCACCGCCGATAACAACACCGACAGCAAGATCCATAACATTGCCACGCATGGCAAAAGCTTTAAAATCCTGAAAGAATCCCATAATACAGATTTTGACTAAAGCTAATAATTATTAACCGAAACAGGAAGAACTTGCATCGAAGCGGTATAAGGTATCCACCTGATAATGAACTATTTGTTTTATTGATACTAACTATAAATACAAAATATACATAGGAAACGTTTTTTATGAAAAATGTTTCCATAGTTTTGTGCCCGTTAATATGGAACCATTAAATAAAATACTCAGTGCTTCCACGGAATTGTTCCGCCAGTATGGCTTTAAGACAATTACGATGGATGATATAGCGAGAAGGGCGGGTATATCTAAAAAGACGCTTTACCAGCACTTTGCCAATAAGGGCGAAGTGATAAATGAAGCCCTTACCTGGTACCAGTGCAGTGTATCAGATACTTGTATCAGCATTATGAACCAGTCTGAAAATGCGATAGAAGGCATGGTGAAGGTGATGATAATGTTTGATGACATGCTGGCAAACATGAATCCGATAGCAATGCTGGAACTGGAACGCTACTACCCGGAAGCCTTTAAGATATTTAAAACCAATATGTTGGAAAAAGATATTGAGGCAATCAAAGAAAACATCATCTGGGGTATGAAGGATGGCTTGTATCGCGAAAATCTGAATGCAGATTTTATGGCAAGGTACAGAATGGAGGTATCGATGCTGGTATTGCACCCCAATCTGATGATAAACAGCCGTAACGATTTTCAGTTTGTAATGCATGAAGTAGCAGAACATTTTCTCTACGGCATTATGACACCCAAAGGAGAAAAACTATACCAGAAATATAAAGAACAATACGTAAAGCAAGTTTCCAAGTTATGAGACGACTATTATATAAAACCACTTTAGCACTCAGCCTGTTGCCACTCGCCATGTACGGGCAAACAGAAGTATCTCAGGAGCCTGTAACACTGAGCCTTGAAGATGCCATGAAATATGCTGTGAAGCATAATGCATCAACCAAAAATGCAAGACTGGATCTAAAAATTCAGAAAGCGAAAAATGCGGAAATAACAGGTATTGCACTACCTCAGGTTAGTGCAAAAGGAGAGTTCAATGATTATCTTAACCCAATCCAATCATTTGTACCTGCAGAATTTATTGGTGGTCCTTCAGGAACATTTGTTGCAGTTCCCTTTACCCCAAAGTTTTCTGCCACTGCAAGTGCAAGTGCTTCTCAAGTACTTTTCGATGGTTCTGTAATGGTGGCCCTGCAGGCAAGAAATGCAATACTGAAATTATATGAGCATAGTGTGTCAATGAGTGAGGAAGAATTGAGGTATAATGTTCAGAAAGCATATTACGCCTTTGTTATAGCAAAACAACAGTTTAAAATACTAACTAATTCAATGAGGATTGTTAGGTCATCTGCTAATGATGTGAAAGCCATATATCAGGAGGGACTTACAGAGAAATTAGAGGTAGATAAAATCACGGTACAGTTAAATAACCTTATATCAGATAGTATAAGGATAGATGGTATGATGACAGTAGTTGAGCAGTTACTGAAATATCAGATGGGAATGGATATGGAACAACAAATTCTACTTACCGATACAACCGTCGATATAAATATGAATACAGTATCCGATATGTTGTCGAGTGCTGATTTTGATTATCAGGACAGAACTGAGTTCAAACTAATGGAATCTAAGCTGAACCTGAACAAGTACGATCTGAAAAGACATAAGTTCTCAGGTTTGCCTTCTCTTGCAGCATTTGGCACTGCAGCTTATACCTATTCTACTAACACTTTTTCAGACGTATTTAAAGAGCAATACATTTTTTATTCTTTAGTAGGGCTACAATTAAGAGTGCCAATTTTCGATGGTTTGCAAAGACATAATAGAGTTGTTCAAGCAAAGTATGCCGTTAAAAAATCTGAAAACGATTTAGAGAATCTGAAACTAGCGATTGATTTTAATTTGGCTTCGAGTAAAACAACACTCAAAAACGCAATCATAGCATCTGAAACTAAAAAGAGAAATCTCGATTTGGCAAATTCAGTACTGGATGTAGCATACAATAAATACAAAGCTGGTGTAGGTAGTAATAGTGAAGTCACATTAGCACAAGCGGAAATGCTTAAAGCACAAAACGACTACTTCCAGTCCATGTTGGATGTTGTTAATGCGAAATCAGATATTCAAAAAGCACTAGGAAAATTTAAATAGATAATTAATCAACACTTTATTCAAAATATATAACATGAAACGCTCACTCTTATTATTATTTATATCTACAACAATTCTGGCCGCATGTGGTGGCGACGATGGCAAAGGCAAGAATGATGCAGAACTCGTAAAACTGAAAAAGGAACGTGCTTCTTTAGACGAAAAAATTGCGAAGCTAGAAGCGGAAGTAAATAAAAACAAACCAGGTAAAGCAACGGCGGTATCTATAATGGTTGCTACGCCACAACAGTTCAATTCTTTTGTAGAGGTACAAGCAAATGTTAATGGTGACCAAAGTGTTACAGCCATGCCACAAGCACCTGGTACTGTTCAAAGTATATTAGTTCATACCGGACAAAAGGTTAGTAAAGGTCAAACACTTGCGATTTTGGAAGCTGCAGCTGTAGAACAACAAATTAAGGCTGCAGAAGTACAATTGATTTTGGCAAAACAGGTGTATGAAAAAAATCAAAGACTATGGGCCCAAAACATAGGTTCTGAGGTAAATCTTTTGACCACAAAAGCTACTTATGAGGCCGCTGCTAAACAAAAAGAGGCATTAATTGCACAAAGAAACATGTACAAAATCATATCTCCAGTTAGCGGGACAGTAGATTTGATAGATATTAAAGTTGGGGATCCGCTAAATCCTGCAATGAAGCCTGCAGGCATACGTGTAGTAAACTTTGACGCACTGAAAATACAAGCTAATCTTGGTGAAAACTACCTTGGTAAAGTACAGGAAGGTAATCCTGTTAATCTGATTTTTGCTGATACAAAAGATACCATGAAGACTAAGCTTACTTATGTATCAAAAGCAGTTGACCCGGTGTCTCGTGCATTTCAGGTTGAAATCAGGTTGGGCAACAATAACAAACTGCATCCTAACATGAGCTGCAAAATGCAGATTGCAAATTATCAGAACAGCAAGGCTATCGTAGTGCCTGTATCTGTTATTCAAAACACTGCAGAAGGTGCGCTGCTGTACATAGCTGATGGTAATAAGGCTAAAGCTGTAATGGTAAAAACAGGACACAATTCTAACGGTATGGTTGAAGTACTGGAAGGTTTGAACGAAGGCGACAGAGTAATCACTGCAGGCTATGCAGATCTTGACAATGGCGACCTGATTAACGTTGAATAAGAGACAATATACTCACCAATCGAAAAAGCATTTAAATGAAAGACGTAGTCAAAAAATTCAACCCGTCGAGTTGGTTTATAGATAACCGTACCGCGGTATATATACTTACGATCATCATTACCCTAATCGGTCTGATGTCGTACAACAACCTGCCGAAAGAGCAGTTCCCGGAGATTAAGATGCCACAGATTATTGTGCAGACCATCTATCCCGGTACATCTCCTGAAAACATGGAGAACCTGGTAACAAAACCTATTGAAAAACAGGTAAAAAACATTACAGGTGTTAAGAAAGTAACGAGCAATTCGTTTCAGGATTTCTCTGTTGTAATGATAGAATTCAATACAGATGTTGAAGTAGATAAAGCTAAGCAAGACGTAAAAGATGCGGTAGATAAGGCGCGAGTAGACCTGCCCCAAAATCTGCCAAATGAACCTGAAGTAAATGATATCAACTTTTCTGAATTCCCGATACTTTACGTAAACATCTCCGGTAACTACGACCTGAACAGGCTGAAAAAATATGCAGACCGTGTAAAGGATAATATTGAAGAGATGAAGCAAATCAAGCGCGTAGATATGGTTGGTGCGCTTGACAGGGAAATACAAATAAATGTAGACATGTACCGTATGACGGCGGCAGGTTTCACGTTTGGTGATATTGAAAATGCAGTTGCGTATGAGAACATCACATCTACTCCGGGTCAGGTGTCGATGAATAATCAGAAAAGAATTCTTACAGTCAGGAACGAGTTTAAGAGCGCTGAGCAGATAGGTAACCTGATTGTGAAAAACCAATATGGTAAAGCGCTTTACCTGAAAGACATAGCAGATGTTGTAGACAATTTTGAGGAGCAGGAAAGTTATGCGCGTCTGGATAACAAAAACGTTATCACACTTAACATTATCAAGGCAAAAGGCGAAAACCTGATTGAGGCTTCAGACAATATCATGAAGCTGGTAGATGAAATGAAAGCGAGTGAGCTGCCTAAAGACCTTGACATCGTAATCACTGGTGACCAGTCAGACCAGACACGCCATACGCTAGAAGATTTGATTAATACCATCATCATTGGCTTTATATTGGTTACTGTTATCCTCATGTTCTTCATGGGTGTTACCAATGCCTTGTTTGTGGCAATGTCGGTGCCGTTGTCATGTGCTATAGCGTTTATGTTCATGCCAACGATTGACTTCACGCTGAACATGATTGTGTTGTTCTCCTTTCTGCTTGCGTTAGGTATAGTAGTGGATGATGCCATTGTGGTGATAGAGAATACACACAGGATATTTGACAATGGTAAGATGGATATTAAAAAAGCAGCGAAGCTTGCAACTAGCGAAATCTTCCTGCCGGTATTATCAGGTACCATTACTACATTGATGCCATTTATCCCATTGGCATTCTGGAAAGGTGTTATCGGTTCATTCATGTTCTTCCTGCCGGTTACGTTGATAATTACACTACTTGCATCCTTGCTGGTGGCATATATCATCAACCCGGTATTTGCGGTAGACTTCATGAAACCACATAAACCAAATGATGATGGTAAACGCAAATGGGGTAAGAAAGACAAAGTGGTAATGATAATATTCCTTGCGGTGGCAGCTATATTCTATATGGCACAGTCTTGGGGTATTGCCAACTTCATCATCTTCCTGTATTTGTTCGTACTGTTGGAAAAATTTGTTTTTGAAAAATGGATACATAGTTTCCAAAACAAAACATGGCCTGCATTCCAGAACTGGTATACAAAGTGGTTGAAAATTGCATTGGCACACCCATGGAAGACGATGGGTATTACTACAGGTATACTGATATTTTCTGTGGTACTGATGGGTATACGTAGTCCTAAAGTAGTCTTCTTCCCAAGTGGCGAACCAAACTTTGCATATGTGTATTTGAATATGCCGGTAGGTACAGATCAGGCATATACCAATCAGGTATTAATGCAACTGGAAGAACGTGTAAACAAGGCATTGGATATAGACTATGCAAAAGGTAAAAAGAACCCGATTGTAAAATCTGTGATTGCCAACGTGACCGTAGGTGC
>JAFLBN010000011.1 GCA_017303395.1 Chitinophagales bacterium | reverse complement strand
GGCTACGGTACAAAACATCCTGCAGTTTCAGGACGACTATGATGATGTGAAAGTGGTGAAGCTGGAACAGAACTACCGCAGTACGCAATCTATCCTCAATGTTGCCAACCAGATAATATCTAACAATAAAAACCAGATACCTAAAAACCTGTGGACAGATAATACCACGGGCGAAAAAATAACACTGGTGCGCACACTTACTGATAATGACGAAGGCCGTTTTGTTGCCGATGCCATTACAGAAATGAAGTTGCGCAATCACCACCCGAACAAAGACTTTGCCATACTGTACCGTACCAATGCACAGAGCCGTTCTTTTGAGGAAAGCCTGCGCCGTATGAACATTCCATACAAACTGTACGGTGGTATATCGTTCTACCAACGCAAAGAGGTGAAGGATTTCCTTGCCTATCTGCGGGTTATCGTCAATCAGCAGGACGAGGAGAACATCAAACGCATCATCAACTATCCCGCGCGCGGCATTGGTAAAACAAGCATAGAGCGTGTAATGATAGCTGCCAACGATCATCAGCGTACTTTCTGGGAAATGCTACATCACCCCGAAGCTTGCGGGCTGAAAGGCGCGGCTGCATCCGCACTGGAGCAGTTCACAACCATGATACGCAGCTTCCAGATAATGCTGGAAAAACAAAATGCATATGATGTAGCTTTTGCCGTGGGCAAACACACAGGCCTTGTGCAGGAGCTGTACAACGATAAATCGGTAGAAGGACTTGCGCGCTACGAAAACGTACAGGAATTACTGAACTCTATCAAGGAGTTTACCGAAACACCTGATGAAGAGGGCGAACTGCGCGAAAAAACACTGGGTAGTTACCTACAACAAATTACGCTACTTACAGATGCAGACAACAGCAACGATGAAGACTCGGATGTTGTAAAACTGATGACCATACACGCGGCAAAGGGCTTGGAATTCCCTTGCGTATTCAACGTAGGGCTGGAAGAAAACCTCTTCCCTAGTGCGATGAGCATGTACGACCGCAACGATCTGGAAGAAGAGCGCCGCTTGTTTTATGTAGCCATCACACGTGCCAAAGAGCGCCTGTGGGTTACCTATGCCAACAGCCGGTATCGCTTTGGTAGCCTGGTGCAAAACGAACCAAGCCGCTTTATAGATGAAATACCTGAGCAATACCTTGACCGTAGCTTTACGGGTATGAGCAATCGTGCGCAGGGTTCAGTAAATGCTTTCGGCAGACAAATGAACGAAGGTTTCGACCGCGCCACATCGCTCAAAAAACTGGCAGAGAAAGCACAGAAACCTGTTGCTACCTCGCACACACCATCTACTGATTTCAAAGCAGACGACCCGATGGAAATGCAGGTAGATATGGAAGTAGAACACCTGAAATTCGGCTTTGGTAAAATAAAAGCACTGGAAGGCGGCGCCAACAACCGCATTGCTACCATAGAGTTTGGCGGCGGCCACGGGCAGAAGAAGATAATGTTAAACTTTGCTAAAATCAGGATAGTACGATGACTTTCCTTCTTCGTTTTTATGGAATATCGGTGTTACTTGCACCATAGTACCATAAAAACGAAGACTTATGCTATACCGAAAGTACGTATTGATGGCCGGTTTCCTTCTGGCAACAAGCCACAACATCTGGGCACAGACACGCCAGAGTGTCAACATCAGCCATGCAACTATATTCCTTAATGGTGCAGAGCTCAGCAGCAGCACAAAAATCAACCTGCCACAGGGCGAATCTGAAATACTCTTTACCAATATAGCAGGCAATGTAAACCAGCAAAGCCTGAACATAGGTGCCGACAACGGCGTGGTGATACAGTCTGCCACATTCCAGAACAATTTTCTGGTGGCGGAAATATTATCTCCACGTGCGCGCGCCATACAGGATAGTATAGATATTATAGAAAACGGACGCGCCGGCACCAACAATATGCTTGCCGTTACCAACGAGCAGATAGCTGTTCTTTCGCAGAACAAACAGGTATCTGGTTCACAGAGTGGTTTGTCTGTCACAGAGCTTACCAAAATGCTCGACCTGATAAAAACGCGCCTCTCAGGCCTGCTGGCAGAAAAAGACAAACTGAATGCCACGCTGAAGAAAACAGACGAACGCCTCACACTGCTGCGCATGCAGCTCGAAGCTGAAAAAAGTAAAGACTTCCAGCCGGGCGGTCAGCTGCTGGTTAAGTTCTACGCACCACGTGCTACATCTTCAGACGTTAATATATCTTATGTAGTACCCAATGCGGGCTGGTCTCCTACCTACGACCTGCGTGTGGAGGATTTGAAAAATCCTGTTAAGCTTTTCTACAAAGCCAATGTGTTTCAGAACAGTGGTGTGAAATGGGATAAAATAAAAATCACGCTTTCTACAGGCAACCCAAGCGAGGGTGCACAGGCACCTGCATTGCAACCTTGGTATCTGGCATTCTACAATCCTGTAGCATATGGCGAGGGTTATATGAACAGCTATCAGAATCAGGCTGCACCACGTACCAAGGCAATCATGATGGAATCTGCAGTTGAAGATGCAAAAGCACCTGCAGCAGGCGCACTCAATAACTACGTACAGGTAAACAATAGCGGTATCAGCACTACATTCGATATAGACCTGCCATATACCATACCAAGCGATGGCCAGCAACACCTGGTATCTGTGAAGAGCTACGAGCTGCCTGCTACTTACCGCTACTTTGTAGTACCTAAGATGGACCGTGACGCATTCCTACAGGCGCAGATTACCAACTGGGAAGACCTGAACCTGATACCTGCCACTACCAATATCTTCTACGAGGGTAGCTATGTAGGTCAAGGCTTCATAGATATGCGCAATACAAAAGACACGATGAATATATCATTGGGCCGCGATAAGAAAATCATCGTTCGCCGCGAGCGCGATAAAGAACTGCGCAGCGTGAAGACGATAGGCACTAACATAAAAGAAACATTTGTGTACACCGTAAGCATCCGCAACACACGCAAAGAGGCGCTCAATATTACGGTACTGGAACAACTGCCTATCAGCAACGACAAAGATATCGTGATAGAAGACACCGATGTTGACGGCGGCACGCTCGAAGAAACAACCGGCGAAGTGAAATGGATACTCAGCGTAAAACCAAATGAAACAGTGAAGAAGAAAATAGCCTTCACCGTAAAATACCCGAAAGGAAAATCAATCAATCTCTAAAAACATAAAGCCCCTGCAATGCAGGGGCTTTATTATCTGTATAAGAATTAGGAGTAAAGTCTGATAGTATTATGAGTTAACTTTATAGAGAAGAAATTTTGATATCAGGCTAATTCACCACCCATGATAAGCAAAATAAAAATAATGATACTTTCGATGCTACTAATATTAGTGGCATCGAAAGTATATGCACAGCCCTATATAAATAAGCTCTATGATTTTGATACAACAAATGATTGGGGGCATACATTGTTTCAACATCCAGACGGAAGTTATTTGATATTAGGTGCAGATTTTAAAAATTCTATTCCTGCAATTACATCTAATCAAATATCTATTGATGGCAATGTTCTCTTGGATAAAAAAGAAATATACCGTTTGCAGAATGAGAGCCTTCAGATGTGTACATATGGAAGAATAAAAAAGTTATTCAACGGAAATTATTTGGTTTGTATTACAGGTGTTTCACCTCAACCCAATACCAATTATGGCAGCTATTTCCGTTCGGGATTAGCAGTATTAGACGTTAATAGCGATACCATATTTACAAGACTATATACAGACACTTCCAAATACAAAGAAATACTCTATGATTGTTTAGAAATGCCTGATGGTGGTTATCTGCTTGCTGGTGCAAGAAATGCTGTACACACAACTCAACAAAACTATGCTGGTCTATTATATAGAACGGACAGCAATGGCAAAATAATGTGGGAGAAAACGTATTCAGACATTACTGATAATGAGATTAATAGTATTCAACTTACTAAAGATGGTAATATACTAATAGGGTTACACGTTTACGAGCTGCACATATCTAGTTTAGGTGATGCAAATTACAAATACCGTCCTTGGTTTATAGTAGCAGACAGTAATAATGGTGCAATAATTAAATCACGACTTTATACATATAGTTATGCAGGTGGTGTAACAACAGGTGACGGTAATATTTTTGAAGACAAAAATGGTGGGTATTTTCATTGGGGACAAATTGATAGCAAAGTGATAGACCCTTGGGAACATTATCTCAATTTCCCACCATATTTTGCTCGATTAGACAGCGATTTTAATTTCGTATATATTAAAACTTGGCAACCAACATTAGGAGGTCAACACCGTTACATAATGGCTGTTGAGCAGACTTCTGATAATGGCTATATTTTAATCGGCTCAACTCGGATAATTGATACTGTTCAACACGGCCCGCTGTTAGGATGGGCCGCAAAACTAAATAAGAATGGTTTTGTAGTATGGGAGCATACATATACGCTTGATTCTGGCCAAATAGCTTATTTGGTTGATGCATATGAACTACCTGATAAAGGATTTGCATTTACGGGTAGTTATAAACTGAAAAATACATCAGCACAACAAACGCAGGATATTTGGCTGATACGTGTTGATAGTAATGGTTGTAATGTACCAGATTGTAACCCAACTGAAATAAATCAAATATTACCAAAACAACAAGAAGCTTTGCAGATATACCCTAATCCTACTTATGGACAAATCACTGTCAACAGTGAAACAGAGGGAAAACTTCTCATCTATAGTACAGATGCCAGACTTGTAGGTGATTTTATAATAGAAAAAGGTAAGAATAGCATTAGCTTACCTGATAAGCTATACGCAGGTGTATATGTTGCTCGTTTTATCACAGTGGGTAATATTATTTACAATTTCAGGCTTGTATATCAGAAGTGATATAAATGCGTATCATTAGTATTATTCACAAATATTCATTTACTATCTAGTCAGTCAGAACGTAATATGGCGCGAAGAGGAAGGATTTGTATAATTAGTAGTACCGTTGTTTAATAGATCCTTAATTTGGAATGATGACAAAACCTCAACAGCTTCATAGCACCGTCATGTGCGCAGCACTGACCTCGCCTAATGTGTATTCCCCAAAATAACAGCGTATAGCTAACCCTAAAACATGCGGAGCATTGGTTTTAGGGGGTCTTTTTCTTTGTTACTTTCTTTTGGACAAGCAAAAGAAAGTAATACTCGCGAAGAGAGAAATTGCGTTATGATTAGATTGCTTCGTTCCTCGTAATAACACTGGAAGAACACACTCCAAATCACAAATCCCGCCATTACAACCCACAGTTGTCAAAAAACAACTGCAAGTAGTACGTATACAACTAAGGGGAGTCGTTATTTTGCAGTATCCGCCTGCAGGCCGTAATACCTTTGCCTTGTCGAAAAAATAAAGACGTTTTTATGGATACGAATATGATAGGCAGCAAAATTGCCAAAGCAAGAAAAGAGATAAACATGTCGCAGGCGCAACTGGCACAGCTTATGTTCATCAGTCCGCAGGCAGTCGGCAAATGGGAACGTGGAGAATCTATTCCGGATATTATTACCATCAACCGTCTGGCAGAGATACTGGGGGTAGACCTTAATTACTTCTCCGAAAATTTCCCGTCTGTCGGTACATCGGATAATGAACAAATACAAAGAGAAGAAACTGGAAGTTCCGCTACTGCCGAACAACCACTGATTAATAACTTCAATGGCAGCAATCTGGTAGATAGCGATTTTGCAGGTGTCGTTGCACAAAAAAGAAAGTTTAATGGCAGTGCACTGCGTGGCTCCGACTTTTCCGGTGCAGACCTTACGGGCAGTTCCTTCAAAGGCAGCGATGTGAGCGATGCCAATTTTGATGGCGCAAACCTTACAGACTGTGTGCTATCGGCTATGGACCTGACAGGTGCCAGCTTCAATAAAACCATACTTGTGCGTACAGAGTTCAGCAAGCTGGGTTTGTACAATGCAAAGTTTGCCAATACAAAACTGGTAGATGTGAAACTGACGAAAAGCGACCTTACCAAAACACGATTTGAAAACTGTGTGTTTGAAGGCGTAGATTTCAATTACTCCGATCTACGAGGTGTTTGCTTCGACGGGCAAACATTCATCGGTGTCAAGTTTCACAACGGTGCGCTCAACGATGCCACGTTCAAGGGTGCAACACTCAAAAATGTATCATTCCGTTCTACCTATGCCATTACCAACAGATACTACCGCGCTCTCAAAACCATCAGCTTCGATGGTGCAATGATGGATAAGCTTACTTATGCCTCCCTCAAAGGTTTGGGTGCAGACCTATCGAACGTAGCCATCTTATAACTCTGCAAACCATGAAAAAACTACTGATTGCAAATGGCTCACTGTTGCTAGTGTTCTTTTTCCTGATACCCGCCATGTTTGCAGATGTGAAGTACGAGATAGCCGATGTTGCAAACAGCAGGATAACAGTACTATGTTACCAACACCTGTTTTTGCTTACTGCTTTTATTCTGTTTCAGTTCGGGGTGATACTCTATCTCTTATTTCGTTTCAGGCATTATCAACAATAAAAACCCGATATATAACTATTAATAAATGCTCCTGTAAACAGGAGCGTTTTGCTTTGAGCCTGCTACCTATTCATAGTTTTTTCTAATTGAAAAAAACCTTATACAACACCTGTTGCTATTTTTTAATGCTTATTTAATTCGTTTTCAATAACACTCATAGTAATATTGCGTTTATAGAAGATAGTATTACTATTATATGAAGTTGTAAAACTAATTATTATGAACAGATTTGTCCTCTTATTGCTCTTAGTATTGTTTGCCAATACTACCAACGCTCAAACCCCTCAGTTTTTCTTATCAGGAGGTACATCTTCCAATACCATTCCATTGATGAGTGCTACAAACAGGGTACAGTGGGTGTACTACCGGTCAGATTTTGCAGGCCTGCCAACAGGCAGCCAGCTGATATCAAAAATCTACTTACGTAGCGGTACAAATATTGGTAGTGCTACCTACACAAACCTCACCATACGCATGGGGCATACTACACTCAATACTTTTACCAGTGGGCCATTTGTAACAGGGCTTACAACCGTATTCTCTGCTACATCACACACCATCACATCAATCGTTTCGGGCGGGTGGGTAGAGTTTACCCTGCAAAATCCATTTACCTACAACGGTACGCAAAACATTATAGTAGAGGTTTCGCAAACAGGTTATACAGGTGGCTTTACCGTGAGGCAAAATAACTCTGGTGGTAACCGCAGGCTGTTTGGCACCGTAGTAGCAACTTCTGGTTCTGCCGGCGCTGGTATTGCAGACTTTGGTATGGATGCTTACCCTATACACGCATGTGCAAGAACAGTTCCACAAACGCCATCATTTATCAATTCAACCATCGCCACAGTACGCTGGGGTGCTGTAACAGGTGCTGCCAGCTACGACTATGCAGTATCTACATCGCCCAACTGGCCTACCAGCGGCTGGCTGAATACAAACAATACAAGCGCTACAGTTACAGGCCTCACTCCCGATACCAGATATTTCCTGCTGGTGCGTACCAGATGTTCTGCTACCACATTCTCTTTCTGGGATACATTGTCTTTCCGCACGCTGCCTGCATGTATCATTCCTAAAAACATTAAAGTAACTCGTATCGACTCCAACACTGCAGACATCCGTTGGAACAGGCTTGCCAATGCCACAAGATATCAATACCTGATAGACCAGACGCGTGCCACACCGCTATCTTCAGAGATATCGCTCGCTACAAACACCACAGATACTTTTGCAAACATTACGGGGCTGAGAGAGAATACAAAATACTATGTACACATCAGGTCTTTATGCCCCGGCAACGATAGCTCAACATGGTCATTGGATTCTTTCAGAACAATATATGCGTGCAAATCGCCTGCATTGGGTGCACAAATCATCAACAAAAATACAGCCATCATACATTGGGATACCGTAATGACCGGGCAGAAGTATGAGTATGCATATTCACTCAGCTCAGATGTACCTAATTTCGGAACGCCGGTAAAATCAAGCAGTGTACAACTTACTACACTGCAACCTGCCACGCAATATTTCCTGCATTGCAGAAGCTATTGTATGGATGATAACATACCAACTATGTCTCCGTGGGCAGATATTGCATTCAGCACAACTACGCTTAGTGTTAATAGTATAGAAACCACACAGGGGGCAATCTCCCTGCACCCGAATCCTGTAAAAGACATACTATACCTGAACATAGCTAATGCTACAGGCAGCTACAGAGTAGTTGTAACAGACCTTACGGGCAGAGACGTAAAAAGCTTTGAACTGAACAGCAACACACGCAGCATTGATGTTGCCGACCTGCAACCGGGTCACTATATCATAAAAGCAATCAATACCGATCAAGTATTTAGCAGCAGATTTATAAAGCAATAGGGGTAATCATAGGTGCAAGAAAACGCCCACTGTAATGGTGGGTGTTTTTTCAGGTAGTGCTCAAAACAAAAGCGCCCCTTTACAGGGGCGCTTTCAATTTCTTTATTTTTCAAACCGCATTTCGCGCAGCACGTAACTATCGTCTTTTTGTTTCAGTACCAGGTATATCTGGTAGGTACCATTAGATGTCTGTAAAGTTCCTACAGCATATTTTGCATTCTGCCCCGATGGGCCACCCTGTTTCACAATAAAATCTTTCACCTGGTTTTTAGCAAAGAAATCTTTCAGTACAATTTCTGCCTGTGCCTTGCTGTAGATAGATTGATTATTGCTGATTGTAATGGAAACCGTATTATCTAAATACTTAGCCACCGTAGTGATGTTTCCACTGCGGATACCATTAGTCACGTCCTCAAGCGCCTGCGCATTGGCTACAGCAAGCATTATGAAAGAGGACAGTATGGTAAGTATCGTTCGTTTGTAAAATTTCTTCATCGGCAAACTGCTTCAAGTCCTGTATAACAAGTTATCCACATCAAAAAACCTGCCAAACTTGTTAAAATTTTAACCTTTGGGTTAAAAAGTCTTTAAAGTTAGGTAAAACGCTATTAAATGTCAACAATTATTTTATCGTCATAGCAATTAATTTTTGTATATAATCACAAATGTAAAAGATCATCACTTGTTGTAATTATTAGCTAATAAAGCTGATACATATCATAATACGGGAAATAACCGCCTGTGGATTTTCAGTAATTTTGCGCCCATGTCAAAGAAAGCAATGCTTATTATTATGGACGGCTGGGGCCATGGTCAGGTACCCGCTGCCGATGCCATAGCCAACGCAAACGTTCCGTTCGTTAAGTCTTTATACAGCCAATACCCTAATACAGAGCTGATTACCTGCGGCGAAGCCGTTGGCCTGCCCGATGGACAAATGGGTAATAGCGAAGTAGGCCACCTGAACCTGGGTGCGGGCCGTATTGTGTATCAGGAACTGCAACGTATCAATGTTGCCATTCGCGATGGCGAGCTTGCCAACAACCTGATTTTCCAGAAAGCACTGGACAGTGCCAAGTATAATAATAAGACACTGCACCTGATAGGCCTGGTGAGCGATGGTGGTGTACACTCGCACATCAACCATCTGAAGGCAATATGCACACTGGCTAGCAAGCACAATGTGCAGCGCGTTGCCATCCATGCATTTACCGATGGCCGCGATACAGACCCTAAAGGCGGCTACGACTATCTGAAGGACCTGCAGCAACACCTGGTTATCTCAGGTGGTTTCATCGCATCCGTTACCGGCAGATATTATGCTATGGACCGCGACCACCGTTGGGAGCGTGTGAAACTGGCATACGATGCATTGGTACACGGCGTTGGCGAAAAAACGCAGGACGTACTGGGCAGCATAGAGGCATCTTACAATGCAGGCACTACCGATGAGTTTATCAAACCCATCATTGCTACAGACAATGACGGCAATCCGCTGGCCACCATACAGGATGGCGATGTGGTGATATGCTTCAACTTCCGCACAGACCGCTGCCGCGAAATAACACAGGTGCTTACACAGCAGGATTTCCCCGAACTGGATATGCACCCGCTGCAATTGCACTATGTTACCATGACGGAATATGACAAGACCTACCAAAACGTAGATGTAATATTCTATAACGACAACCTGAATAATACACTGGGCGAAGTACTGGCCTACAATGGTAAAAAACAGATACGCATTGCCGAAACAGAAAAATATCCGCACGTTACATTCTTCTTCAGCGGCGGGCGAGAGCATCCTTTTGAAGGTGAAAGCAGAATACTGAAACCATCGCCAAAGGACGTGGCAACCTATGATCTGAAACCACAGATGAGCGCCATAGACCTGACAGATGCTATACTGCCCGAGATAGAAAACCAAACAGCAGATTTCATTTGCCTCAACTTTGCCAATGCCGATATGGTGGGCCATACAGGTGTGTGGGAAGCAGCCATAAAAGCGGTGGAGACAGTAAACAACTGTGTATCGAAAATAGTACCTGCTGCACTGGCAAATGGCTATTGCGTATTCCTGACGGCAGACCACGGCAACAGCGACTATATGATAAACGAAGACGGCACTGTAAACACAGCCCACACGCTGAACCCCGTACCGCTGTTCGTTATCAGCAACGATTACAAAGGCATAGTGCGCCCCGGCAAGCTGGGCGATATAGCCCCAACCATACTACACTATATGGGCATACCCATACCAAATGAAATGACCGGCAATGTGCTGATAGACTAAAGAATAAAAAAGGGGCGATGAGCCCCTTTTGTTATATTTGTTAACTAGAGATAGGTATAATGTACTTACTGTTCGACTAACTCTCAGGAGATTCCTCCTTTCGTCGGAATGACATCCTTGATATCGCTATCGTTTATCTTCAAACACAGTATCGTACCTTTAACCATCAAATCGTAGCATGAGCGAATACATCAAAAACAAACTGATTAAAGACTGTAAAACAATTGCAGCCAAACTAATGGAAGACTACGGTGAGTTCTTCCCGTTTGCGGTGGGCGTTATCAGAGAAGATGAAACCTTTGTAGATGTAATGCCCGATGATGAAGGAGATGACGATGTTACGAATGAAGAAATAGTGAAAGAGCTGGAAGAAACGTTTGAAGAACTACACCCCGAATACGATTTTATTGCAGTATGTATCTGCCAGGATGTAATAGTAACAGACGATGATACGAATGAGAACACCGACTGCATAGAAATACGCCTCGATATGATAGATGGTGGCAGCACCAATGTTTATGTTCCGTACACAATAACAAAAGATAAAGTTTCATACAAACCTGAGTATGAAGAAGGCAATAGCTTTAACTTCTTCAGCAACCTTGCAGGTTAAACAGATAAGCAGTATCTCAATAACACAAGAAAAACATACAGCAGCCCAATAGCGCCGTCATGTGCGCAGCACTGACCACGCTCAATGCGTATTCCCCACAATAACAGCGTAGAGCTAGCCCTAAAACATGCGGAGCATTGGTTTTAGGGGGCCCTTTTCTTTGTTACTTTCTTTTGGGCAAGCAAAAGAAAGTAAGTGCTCGCGCAGAGAAATTGTGTTATGACAAGATTGCTTCGTTCCTCGCAATGACGGATTATACAAAAATGAAATAATTATTGTATTTTTGCAATAATAAACCCTATCCAAATGAACCTGAAACAATACCGGTTCGTAACCGAGTATCTGAAATGGGGCGACCCCGCCCATGCCTACAAACTGGCATACAATTGCAAGAGCAATAATTACCGCTCTATGGAAAGCGCTGCCAACCGCCTGCTCAAAAATCCCGAAATAGCCACCGCTATAGAAGAGGCAGAAGCACGCCTGCGCAGCGAGGCCGAACAGGAAGTGAAACAACGCATCACCGCAGAGCTACTCACTGTGCAGCGCAAGCGCGAAATACTGGCACGCATAGCCGAGGGCAATGTGTATATAGAACAGCAATACAAAGGCAAGGACTGCAAAACCTGTACACAGATGGTAAAGCCATCCATCAACCAGATGCTAAAAGCCATCGACCTCGATAGCCGCCTTGCGGGCGACTACCCCACCCCCAAACAAATGACCGTAGTACACACCGTACAGCCATCTGCCAACAAACCCGAAAAACAGGAAGCGGAAACAAGCACTGTCAGCAATACACCAAGCCAACACATAACGCATGCAGGCCTGCGCAAACTTTTATCAAAACCAATCGGCAGGCAAAAAGAAATATTGCGGGAATAATTATTATTTCTTAACAAGACAACAAAAATCAATCTTATATATTGCACCACTTGTAATACTGCAAAATTATATGCACTTACCAAAATCTATCGTAGCATTTTTAATAATTATCACAATGCATTTCTCTTCTGCATTTGCGTTGCAGCCAGAAGTTATGTATAGATACATACAGTATTCACAAAATAACAAGGCATTTTTTAAAACAATTCCATTTTCAAGGCATTTTGCATCAATAGGCAAAACAATCATTTTCACTCCGGACTCTACAGAACTTTATACTATTAATGAGTATTTACATTACGATAGCCATATCAACGATGCCGGTTCAGTATTGTTTTCATATCAACCATATGTTACAAACATGAATGACAGTACACCTGTCTTAACTATATATAAACAAGGCAATGTAGCTAAAACATATCGTGTTAGTGAATTGGTGCGGGATTCTGATTTCTTCAATTCAATAAAAAATTATGCTGCTTGGTACACTAGGACGTTTGTAAACAATGATACTGTTTTTGTAATTACTAGGGCTGATACTACAATAGCTTTCAATTTTAATACAGGTAACATTCTTAAAAAAGAGCGTAATAAAAATATCTTAGACAGATATAACGGTAAAATAGTGCTACCTAGAACTATACACATACCCGACACGAATGAATTCTATAATTGGGATGTAGAAAAAATGGGATATAGTCACACTGATGATATAGAAAAACTAAAAAATGGAAAGTCTTATGAGGAGGAATTATCAAATTTTTTAGGGATGAAGGTTACTAACAAATACGAGGATGCAATGTTAGTGATGCACATATTTCTTTTGGTAGATAAGACAGGTAAATCTGATGTTTATAATATTGATTATTATAATGAAAAAAGAACATTTTCAGATAGTGAGAAACATAAGATAAGAGATTGGCACAATAACCTATTAGTTGATGGAAGTTTAGTGCCCACATATTGTGATAAGTGGCTTTTTCATAAGTATATATATCTGAAATAAAATGTGCAGGGAATAATTGCAACAATCTGCAACAAATTCATGCTGCCATTTGCGCTTGTATTTCTACTTTTACGCCCACACAATGACGATACTTGGCATTTCCTGTTATTATCACGATGCGGCGGCGGCACTAATAATTGACGGCCGCATAGTTGCCGCTGCGCAGGAAGAAAGGTTTACCCGCATCAAACACGATGCAGCCTTTCCTATTCACGCCATTCGTTATTGTCTGCAAGAGGGCGGCATCAGCATCAACAATGTAGATTATGTAGCCTTCTACGATAAGCCCTTCCTCAAGTTCGAACGATTGCTGGAAACCTACTATGCCTATTCGCCAAAGGGCTGGCTATCCTTCATGCGTTCTATGCCTGTATGGATAAAGGAAAAACTATTTCTGAAAGACAATGTACGCAAGGGGCTGAAAGAAGCAGATGAAAACTGCAACGGCAGGCAACTACTGCTCTTCCCCGAGCATCACCTCAGCCATGCTGCCAGTGCATTCTATCCGTCTCCATATACAGATGCTGCCATACTAACAATAGATGGCGTCGGCGAATGGTGTACTACGTCTATAGCTAAAGGAAGTGGTAACAACATAGAAGTACTGAAGGAGCTGCACTTTCCGCATTCGGTCGGTTTGCTCTACTCTGCCTTCACCTACTTTCTGGGCTTCAAAGTCAACTCGGGCGAATATAAGTTGATGGGGCTTGCACCCTATGGCAACCCGCAGGATGTACAAGTGTCAGCATACAAACAATTGATACTCGATAAGCTCTGCACGGTGTACGATGATGGCTCTATCTTTCTGCATCAGCAATACTTTACCTATGCAACAGGTATGCGCATGGTCAGCGATGCAGGTTGGGAGAAACTATTCGGCTTCAAACGCAGGGGCGAAGATGAAGCAATAGCGCAACATCACTGCAATCTTGCACTGGCAATACAACAGGTTACAGAAGATATTGTATTGAAGCTGGCACGTACAGCTAAGCAACTGACAGGCAGCAACACACTCTGCATGGCAGGCGGTGTAGCACTCAACTGTGTGGCCAATGGCAAGCTGCAGGCTGCAGGCATTTTCGACAATATATATATACAACCCGCAGCAGGAGATGCAGGTGGTGCAATAGGTGCTGCACTCGCAGCATACCATATTCATCAAGACCAACCACGCAGCAATGCGGGTACAGATGCGATGCATGGTGCATACCTCGGCCCGTCGTACAGTGATAAAGACATCATCCGCACTATCAATAAATATGGTGCTGTTGCTACACATAT
This sequence comes from Chitinophagales bacterium, assembly GCA_017303395.1. Lineage (GTDB taxonomy): Bacteria > Bacteroidota > Bacteroidia > Chitinophagales > Chitinophagaceae > Polluticoccus. The sequence continues at coordinate 70,376 of JAFLBN010000011.1, read as the reverse complement.
AGAAGACAGTGCATTGCTCACAACGACCGTTGCAAAAGACATAGCAATTGGGAAAGTAGTAGGATGGTTTCAGGGCAGGATGGAGTTTGGCCCGCGTGCATTAGGCAACCGCAGCATACTGGCCGATGCTCGTAATCCCGACATGCAAAAGCGCCTCAATATCAAGATAAAACAGCGCGAGGGTTTCCGTCCGTTTGCACCTATCATGTTGCAGGAAGAAGCTGTGCGATTGTTCAATGTAAAACAGCCATCGCCATACATGTTGTTTGTACATCTTGTAAATGAAACGTATCGCAAAGCACTGCCTGATGGTTATCACAATCTATCGCTGATGGATAAGCTATATGTACAGCGCAGTGTATTGCCGGCCATTACGCATATAGACTACAGCGCACGCATACAAACGGTATCAGCAAATGATAATCCGTTGATGCATCAACTACTCACAGACTTTAAATGTATTGCTGATTATGGTGTGCTTATCAATACATCTTTCAATGTGCGGGGTGAACCGATTGTGTGTACACCCGATGATGCATTCACTTGTTTTATGACTACAGATATGGATGTACTGGTGATGGGCAATTTTATATTGTATAAAGAAGAGCAGGCGGACGTGGTAGTTTATAAACAAAGCTTTGCTAAAGATTAGTAACAGAAGCTGTAATTTGGTAGCAATGGAATTTTTAAAAGACTTGTGGCTATTTATGAAAGAGCGCAAAAAATGGTGGCTCACACCCATCATCATCGCACTGCTGCTGATAGCCGTACTGATAATTGCAGCCAATACAGGGTTGGCACCGTTTATATATACATTGTTCTAAATGAAGGAAGCAGTAAAAATAAAAGAGTCGCTACTCGCCATTGTGCTTATGGGAGTATTTCTCTATTTCCTGTTTCATCGTATAGAGATATTATACACAGCTTTTGCCATTGGCATATTGGGGCTGGCATCTAGTGGGTTTGCTGCTTTTGTCCATAAATGGTTTGGTCTGCTGACAGGTTTCATCGGCCGTATCAACAACGCAATACTATTAAGCATCATATACTGGCTAGTGCTTACACCCATTGCCACTATCAGGAGGCTCTTCGACAATACGGGTGTGGTATTGAAAAAGCCAACTGACAGCAATTTCAAAGACAGGCAACATCTCTTTACAAAAAACGATCTCAAAAACCCCTGGTAGTTTATGTTGAAGAAATTATCATACCTCATCGTTGCATCCTTTTTATGCATTGGCATATACTGCACTGCACAAACCGAACCACAGGTAAAACGCATCGACATTAATAAGAATGAACCTATCAGTGGTTATTACATGGTTACAGAGCCGGCAGGCAAAATAGATGCAGTACTGGTTCTGTTAGCAGGCTATAGCCAGCAACCCGAAAACACATTGCCCGAAACCAAGCTCGACAGTTTTGCCTACCACAATAATATACTCACGGTGTCATTCGCTGCGGGGTATGAAGTATATGCCAGGCAAAACGTAGTTAATAATCTCAATGCTGTACTGCAAGATGTTATCAAGCGTTATCACGCAGACCCTTCAAAGTTTGTATTGGGCGGCTTTTCGGCAGGTGGTACTATTGCCTTGCGTTATGTAGAACTCTGCAACCAGTTTCCCGATAAATACCCTGTACACCCGAAGGCTGTTTTTACGGTCGACTCTCCGATAGATGTCTTCGGCACTTGGGAACTGCTGGAGCAGATAGTTAAAGAAAACTATTCTGACATGGCAGTGGCTGAAGCAAATAGCGCCCTGCAGATGATGCAAAAAGACAGAGGCATCCCTAAAGACAATGTTGCAAAGTATGCCGAGGTAACACCTTTTTGCATGAATGCCTCGTATTGCAATAATGAAATATACCTTAAGGAAACAGCCGTAAGGACCTATCACGAAATAGATGTCAACTGGCGCCTGATAAACAGAATGCAATCTGTTCACAATGCCAACTATGAGTTTTCTGCAGAGCTGATAAAAAAGCTGATGATGCTGGGCAACAAAAAAGCTCAGTTTATTCAGTCTGCCCGCAAGGGGATGCGTGCCAACGGTATGCGACACCCCCATTCATGGTCTATTGTAGATGAGGGGGAATGCATTGAATGGATAAAATCTGTTATATAACTTGTATTTTACGGATTTGATTGAATGTGCTAACTTTGCCGCTCATGAGTTCTTCTATCGTTTTCAACGAATCAATCCCCGGAGAAAAGAAAAAAGTCATTGTATTGGGGTCTGGCCCGAATCGTATCGGCCAGGGTATAGAATTTGATTATTGCTGCACGCACGGCCTGCTGGCTGTTAAGGAAAGTGGTTTTGAAGCCATTATGGTAAACTGCAACCCTGAAACAGTATCTACAGACTTTGATATTGCAGACAAGCTGTATTTCGAACCCGTATACTGGGAGCACCTGTGGGAAATCATTGAGCATGAGCAACCATACGGTGTGATAGTGCAATTGGGCGGACAAACAGCGTTGAAACTGGCAAAGCGACTGCACGAAAAAGGCGTTCGCATCATCGGTACATCTTTCGATGATATGGACATTGCCGAAGACCGCGGCCGCTTCAGCGATTTGCTGAAAGAGCTCAACATCCCTTACCCACGCTACGGTACGGCATATACTACAGACGAGGCTATAGAAGTAGCCAACGAAGTAGGTTATCCGGTACTGGTGCGCCCATCTTATGTATTGGGTGGACAAAGGATGCGTATCGTTATCAATGATGACGAACTGGAAAAAAGCGTACTGAGCCTGCTGAAGCACCTTCCGGGCAATAAAATACTCATCGACCACTTCCTGGACCGTTGTCAGGAAGCAGAGGTAGACGCTATCTGCGATGGCGAAGAAGTACACATCATGGGCATTATGGAGCATATAGAGCCTGCAGGTATTCATAGTGGCGATAGCCACGCCCTGCTGCCATGCTTCAACCTGGGCCAGTTGATTGTGGACGAAATGGCTGATATAGCTAAGCGCATAGCACTGAAACTGAATGTGAAAGGCCTCATCAACATACAGTTTGCCATCAAAGATGGTAAAGTATATGTGATAGAAGCTAACCCGCGTGCCAGCCGTACTACCCCATTCATTGCAAAAGCATACGGTATCCCATACCTGAATATAGCAACCAAAGTGATGCTGGGCGAAAAGAAACTGAAAGACTTCAAGATGGAAAAGAAACTTGAAGGTTTTGCAGTGAAAGAGCCGATATTCAGCTTCAACAAATTCCCGAATGTAAACAAAGAGCTGGGCCCTGAAATGAAGAGCACCGGCGAGGCTATCCGCTTTATCAAAGACCTGCGCGACCCATGGTTCCGCCAGCTTTATAAAGAAAGGAGTATGCACCTGAGTAAATAACATACTATAACCTCGGTTATATAGTTATTTATTGCTAAAATGCATTCATGAAGAAAGTAGTCATACCTGTCATCCTTTTGCTGCTTCAATGCTACGTAGTAGTATATGGCCGCGAATGGCTGGGGCTTGATGGCAATCCTGCTGTATTATTCATACTGTTTCTGCTAGTACCGCTTTATTACCTGTCGGTATTAAAGAAAGGTGAAGCACCAATGCCGGTAAAGCCCTCTGTCAGTAATGTATTGACAGGTGGTATATTGGGTCTGGCTGCTTTGGCTTGCACTATCCCTTCGCTGGATAAATTGTTTGCCGAGTATAACGACCCTGGCAAACTGTCTGATGTAATGACACAGCTGAATGCACTCTATGAGCGGTATGCTGCGGGCAAATTCCCGTACTACCCTATTGAAGACTACAGCTGGCATCCATACCCGGTATATATGCCGCTCAACTGGCTGCCACTGGCACTATCGCATATCTTCCATTTCGACAACAGGTGGGTAGGCGCACTGGCTATGATAGTTGCAAACGGTATATGGGGTATCTATGTATGGCGCAACAAGGTGAATGTTATCGTGAAATTGCTTGCGATATCACTGCCATTATTTATACTCATCTTCTACATCAGCTATGCACGTATGGATGTCGGGGTTTCTATGGAAACATTGATAGCTGCCTATTATATGATACTGGCCATTGGCCTGTTGCAGAAGAATATCTACATGATTACAATCGGGCTTATTCTGTGCCTGTTATCAAGATATACATTTGTTTTCTGGCTGCCTTTGTTTGCAATTGTATACTGGCAAAACATTCCACGCAAAACCAATATAATGATGTGGGGTGCTGTATTACTTGCTGTTGTAGTATTATACATCATACCATTCTACATGAAGGACCCTACAATACTGAAAGAAGGTATTCTGTATCATAACAACTGTGCTGTAGAAGAATGGGACGGATATGGCGAACCACCAATATCCTACACATTTGTACCGGGTATCTACTTCGCCTCTTATTTCAAAAACTTATTACCCGGCAACACCCCTGAGCAGATATACATCATGCGTGTAATACAAGGATCGCTGATGATACTGCTGAATATTATCGGCATTGTGTATTACCAACGCAATAAAACTCGTGTAGATTACAGCTTCTATACATTGCTGATGCTGTTTGTATTCATCATGATATTCTACATGTTCTCTCCGCTGTTGTATAAATACTATCATATCCTTACACTATCTGTAAGTGCTATGCTTTGCGGTGCTATCATGTTATCGCGCAACAGAGAAACAACCCCTTAACGAATATATTATGCAACTGAACTGGCGACTGAAGGCTTTCGGTGAACTAAGCAATTACGAACTATATGAAGTGCTGAAACTACGCAGCAAGGTGTTTGTGGTAGAACAAAACTGTGTGTTTCTGGATATGGATGATAAAGACACCAAATGCCTGCACCTGATGGGCTTTGCAGATAGTGCACTGGTTGCATACAGCCGTCTGGTACCTGCGGGTGTGTCTTACAAAGAGATGTCTATAGGGCGTGTTGTTACAGACCCCGACTATCGTGCAAAGGGCATGGGGATGGAACTGATGGAGCTATCTGTAGAAAAGGCAATAGAATCTTACGGCACGGGCCCAATACGTATAGGTGCACAATTATATTTGAAGGCTTTTTACGAGCGTTTTGGTTTTAATATAAATAGTGCAGAATATATAGAAGACGGAATACCACACATTGAGATGTTGCGTTTATAAATATGCTTTAAAGTTTGATAATCAACGGTTTTAACGCCTATACCTTTGCGGCGCTAAAACAAACCATATGCAAAAACACTTGATTATCGGCTTAGGACTGGTGGGCAGCAGCCTTTCTTCCTTTGCACAGCAAGCACTCGACACCGTCATCATTCACGAAAACAGAATACAGGCAAGCTTCGGTAAGCAAAACAGAAACATGCAGGTAATGGACCGCAAACAAATTGCGACACTGCCTGTAAAATCTACCGCAGAACTACTTGCCTATGTTGCAGGTGCAGACTTTCGCCAGCGCGGTCCTAACGGCACGCAGGCAGACATCAGCATCGACGGAAGTACATTCGATCAGGTACTGGTACTGGTAAACGGTGTGAAGATGAGCGACCCGCAAACAGGCCACCACATGATGAACCTGCCCATTCCTATCTCGGCTATAGAACAGATTGAAGTATTGCGCGGGCCTGCTGCCATGGTTTATGGTGTTAACGCACTGGCGGGTGCCATCAACATCGTTACCCGCATACCACAGCAAAACGAAATAAGCGCACAGGTATATGCAGGCAGCAATCTACAAACAGACACTGCCAGCGGCGATACCTACTACGGTTGGGGCGCACAGGCATCTGCTTCTTTCGCCGGAAAGCAACAAAGTCATATCCTTTCTGTAGCGCACGATGAAGGCAATGGTTACAGATACAATACTGCATACAAAGCAACGCGCCTATTTTACCAGAACAGGATAGTGCTGAACGGTAAGAACAGCATCGATGCGATGGGTGCGTACATCCACAACGACTTTGGTGCAAACGGATATTATGCCGCACCGGTTGATGCCAATTCTACAGAAACTGTACAGACAGCAATGGGAAGTATTGCCTACACGCTGAAGCCAACCGGCAAACTGATGATACGCCCGCGTGTTAGCTATCGTTACAACAATGACGACTATATTTTCGTTCGTCAGAATCCATCTTTGTACCACAACATACACGAAACAAATGTGGTAACGGGCGAGGTACAGAGCAGCTATACTATGCGCAAAGGCACTGTTGGTATAGGTGTTGAATACCGTAACGAAGACATCAACAGTACCAACCTCGGCAAGCGCAATCGTAATAACACAGGCATCTACGCAGAGTACAAACACTACTTCAACGATAAGCTGAATACAGGGCTGGGTGTATATGCCAACTACAACAGCGACTATGGCTGGCAAGCATTCCCGGGTCTTGACGCAGGCTATCGCTTCCTACCAAAATGGAAAGTATTTGCCAATGCAAGTATGGGGCAACGCCTACCTACTTATACAGACCTTTATTATAATGGCCCAACTAATACAGGCAACCCCAACCTGCAACCTGAATTAGCACATTATGCAGAAGGCGGTTTGCAATACAACGGCAATCTGTTGTTTGCAAGAGCCGCTTACTTCTACAAAAACAATACAGACTTTATAGATTGGGTTCGTACCAATACACTGGCTCCGTGGCAGCCACAAAACTTCCAGTCTGTAAATACAAACGGCATCAGCGGACAGGTGACATACAAACTGAGCAAGCATCTTGCATTGAGCGATAAGTATGTCATCAACCTGCAGGGCAACTATACCTACTTAAGCCCTGTAATTGAAACACCTAACAATGCTATTTCTAAATACGCTGTAGAAGCGCTGCGCCATCAGGCAATAGCATCTGTGCGCAGTATGTTGTGGAATAAGCTACAGATAAATGCAAACGTTCGCTACCTGTACCGCATCAATGCAAACGACTATACACTAGTAGATGCACGTGTGGCATACCGCATCAAACAGTTTAACATCTATGCAGATGTAAACAATATACTGGATACCAAATACCGCGAGGCAAGTGTTATACAACTGCCAGGGAGATGGTACACAGTGGGTGTACAATTCAACACTACTTATTAATACTTCAAAACGTCGGCACATAGCCGACGTTTTTATTACAGATACTATAATCGCTATAATTAAAACTGATAGTTTCGTAAGCCGAAATATCTCAACTTCAATAAAAATTAATTCTTCAATACAGATATATGGATAAGCCATTTAAGTTTTTAGGATTGGGCGTACTGCTGGCCATCTTTTCATTGTTTGTTCCTGCCATGTTTAGCGAGGCAGTAAGTACAGAACTATCAAGAGGCGCAATATTGGTTTTGTATGCAGCAGGCGTGCTGACACTTACCGTAAGTATTTTGCTGAACACACAAAGACTGAAACCTGCAAGGGCTCTGAAAAACAAATAGTACCTTTGCAAAAATTCTTTAAGATGAAACGTTTTGCTTCTATTATAATAGCAGGTATGATGCTGGCATCTTGCGGCAATGCACCGGAAGGTACCACTACAATAGAGATGCCGAAAGAACAACCCGCTGCAGGTGCCGAAGCGGCTGCACCTACAGGCCCTATGGACCCTGTATGCGAAATGACGAAAGACAGCACGTGGACAGAATACTTTGTACACAATGGCGATACCACATGGTTCTGCAGCGATGTTTGTAAAGGTGTGTTTGATAAGAACCCTGAGAAATATGTTGCAAAAGCACAGTAATAAGTAAAGAGAGGCCAATGCCTCTCTTTTTTCTTATATGTATATAGGGTATGCCAGCGGCATTTACGCTAACTTTACCCCGTTTTTAAAATCATTCCTATTTATGTTAAAGGAAAGACATCCACAGGATACGCACGTTATCATGTCGGAACTGGTACTGCCAAATGATACCAATACACTGGGCAACCTGATGGGTGGCCGCCTGATGCACTGGATGGATATTGCTGCTGCCATTGCAGCACAAAAGCATTGTAACTGTCCGGTAGTTACGGCATCGGTAGATAATGTATCATTCAACAACCCGATAAAGCTGGGCAACCTGCTGACGATTGAAGCTAAGCTGACGCGCGCCTTCAATACATCGATGGAAGTATACCTGAAAGTATGGGGCGAAGACCTTGCGGCACAGTACAAGTACCTGACCAACGAGGCCTACCTTACCTTCGTAGCACTGGACCCGAACGGGCGCCCGCGCAAAGTACCTGAGATACTGCCGCAAACAGAAGAAGAACAAAAAATGTATGACGGTGCGCTGCGCCGCCGCCAGCTGCGCCTTGTACTGGGTGGCAGGATGAAAGCACAGGATGCTGATGAGCTGCGTGCTTTATTTATTAAAGACTAATTACTGAAGATGACTTTAGACAGAACAACACCACCTGCCATACACGATGCTGTAGAATTTGATTATGTATTGCCTGCCATCAACGAAGAGAAGCTGAGCAATGGCATACCTTTCTATTGGCTGAATGCAGGTGTGCAGGATGTGGTAGAGATAAGCTGGGTGTTCCCCGCAGGTATATGGTATGAAGAGAAACAGGCTACATCGCAAGCGGTGGCAGGGCTGCTGAAAAACGGCACAAGCAAACGCACATCGCAACAGATAAATGAAGCACTGGAGTTTTACGGTGCCAGCCTGAAGATAGGCCCCGGCAATGACCACAGCACGGTTACACTGCATACACTTACCAAGCATGTACCCAACCTGCTGCCTATTGTGTATGAGATACTGACAGATGCCATTTTTCCGCAAACAGAACTGGACATATACAAACAAAACAGCCTGCAACGCCTGATGGTGAGCCTACGTCATTGCGACTTTGTGGCCAACCAACGCATAGATGCAGCACTGTTTGGAGACACACATCCATACGGACGATTTACAAAGAAGGAAACCATTGAAGGGCTGACACGTGAAGACCTTATAGCGTTTTACAAAAAGCACTTCGACCTGGGTGGTGTGCGCATCTTTATGGCAGGTAAGTTTGGTAATGATGTGCTGAAGAATGTAGATGATGTATTTGGCAAAATAGCCGTTACGGTTACTAACCATGATGTTAAAATATACGACATCATACAGTCTGCAGAAAAGAAACAACACATAACCAACGATGCGGATGGTGTACAGGGCGCTATACGTATAGGGCGTTTGTTCCCTAATCGTCACCACGAAGACTTTGCACCGATGGTAGTGCTGAACACGCTATTCGGTGGTTACTTCGGCTCGAGGCTGATGAGTAATATACGCGAAGAGAAAGGCTATACCTATGGTATATACAGCGGCCTCTCTTCCTACACACACAGTGGCGAAATAACCATACAGACAGAAGTAGGGCGTGATGTGATTGAGCCTGCCATCAAAGAGATATATCACGAGATGAATGTGATATGCAATGAGCCGGCAGATGACGAAGAACTGCTACTGGTAAAAAACTATCTGTTAGGCAATCTGCTGGGCGACCTCGATGGCCCGTTCTCTATACTGCAACGCTGGCGTACGCTGATACTGAATGGTATGACGATAGAGAACTTTAATCGCAACATAGGCATTTATAAAAACATAACATCTAAAGAATTGCAAACATTAGCACAGAAGTATCTGGATGCAAAAGATTATCACGAAATTGTGGTTATCTGATTGCCGATATATATCTACGCTGAATGAAACCTTTTAGAGAATACCTGAAGCCTTATATAAGGCCTATACCACTTGATACGCGCTACCTGATGAAGAAGACCCATGCAGATGGTATCTTCAGTATTCAGTTGCAGGGATACAAAGCACCTTTGTTTTTTCGCAAAGACAGTACTGATGTAAAAGTATTCAACCAGATTTTTTACTGGAAGGAATATAGTTTCGACCTGCATTTTCAGCCGAAAACTATTATAGACTGCGGGGCTAACATAGGTATGTTTGCAGTATGGTTTTCAAATCGTTTTCCGGATGCGAAGATTGTATCTATTGAACCATCTTCGGCCAATTTTGCGATGCTTACAAAGAACACAGAAAACTATCCTACCATACAACGCCAGCAAAACGGTGTGTGGAATAAGAATGTGAACCTTGAGATAGAAAACGTAAGTGCTGACGAATGGGCATTTACCATCAAAGAGGTGAACTACGAAAATGAAAATACCATAAAAGCTATATCGATAGATGAGATTGCCAACAGGCATGGTATGGACACGATTGATATACTGAAAATAGATATCGAAGGTTCGGAAAAAGAAGTGTTTGAAGGGGATGTATCTAAATGGCTGCCAAGAGTGAAAGTACTACTAGTAGAGTTGCACGACCGTATGAAAGCAGGTTGTACCAAATCTGTCTTCAAAGCATTAGAAGGATATGATTACCATATGGAGATATGCGGCGAAAACCTAGTTTTCTACTTCAACCACTAAAGAAATAAGAAAGGGCTGCAAATGCAGCCCTTTTGTTTATTCCTGATTTTTTATTTTCTAAACCTTTCGTAGAAGGCTTTTTCCAATGCTTCTCTGTGGTTGGGGTGCGCTATACTGATGAGTAGCTTGGCTCGTTGCTCCATGTTTTTGCCATAGAGATTTACCGTACCATATTCTGTAACAACATAGTGTACATGCCCGCGTGTTGTTACCACACCTGCACCTTCCTTCAGGAATGGGGTAATGCGCGATATACCCTTACTTGTAACTGATGGCAGTGCAATGATAGGCTTACCACCATCAGAAAGGGAAGCACCACGCATAAAATCCATTTGCCCGCCAATACCTGAATATTGATACGTACCTATGGAGTCTGCGCATACCTGCCCCGTCAGGTCTATTTCCAATGCACTATTGATAGCTGCTACTTTAGGGTTCTTGCGGATGACGGCAGTATCGTTTACAAATGCAACATCCATGAACACCACATTGGGGTTATCATTCACAAAGTCGTAAACCTTGCGTGTGCCCATGGTGAATGTGGTTACAATATTGCCGCGCCTTACTTTTTTATGCTCGTTCGTGATGATGCCTTTTTCTATCAATGGTATCAACCCGTCAGAAAACATCTCTGTATGCACACCCAGTTCTTTGTGGTTGGTGAGCGATTGCAGCACCGCATCGGGAATAGTACCGATACCCATTTGCAGTGTAGCGCCATCTTCTATGAGCGCTGCTACGTTTCTGCCTATCTGCAAAGAAACATCATCTACCTTGCTGCCATAGTCAACCTCGGGCAGTGGAGATTCATCCCAAATAGCTGCGGTGAACTTTGAGATGTGTATATGCCCCTCGCCATGTGTGCGTGGCATGTTGGGGTTTACCTGCGCAATGATTTTTTTGGCTGTTTTAGTAGCGGTTAGTGCAGCATCTACAGATGTGCCCAGTGTGCAATAGCCGTGGCTATCGGGCGGCGATACGTGTATCAGTGCCACATCTATGGGTAATACACCCGATTTAAAAAGGCGCGGTATCTCACTGAGGAATACAGGCACATAATCGCCGAAGGGACTGTTTACCCAATCGCGTACGTTGGCCGATACGAAGAGCGAATTGAGATAGAAGCTATCGCTGACGCCTTGGCGCTTCCAATGGATATCGCCAAAGGTGCTGATGGCTACCAGCTCTACGCCATTCAGCTCTCCTGCCCTTGCCAGCATGGCATTAACAAGTGTGAGTGGTGTAGCGGCGCTGCCATGTATAAAAACCCTGCTGTTGCTTTGTATGTGTTTTACTGCATAGTCTGCAGTGGTGTAGTGTAAGTGCATAAGAACACAAAAGTAGGATAAGCCCATGTTGTGCAGACTGATTATTATCAGCTTTGTCTATGACGGATTTGGTTCCATATTCTGCAATAGTGCGAACTTTACAAAACATTAACTGTTTACCAGAAAACTACAAGTATGCATGTATCGTTAATAAACAGGAATTAACACATCAATTACTATGCGATATTTACATCTGATACTGACATTTTGCACACTGTTGCTGGGCAGCAGTTGCACCAACGCACAAAAAAACAATGCTATGAGCGAAGAACATAAAAACAATCCTTACTACTCCCGCACAGCTACCAACAAGCTGAATGTAAGCAATGCCGAATGGAAAAAAATACTATCAAAAGAAGTATATGCCATTGGCCGCGAAGCGGAAACTGAATGGGCTTTTACAGGCAAGTACTGGAATACTGATTCTAAAGGCACGTATTACTGTGCTGTTTGCGGTAACCCGCTGTTCAGGTCAGACAATAAATTTGCAAGCAGCTGCGGATGGCCAAGCTTCTACGAATCGTTGGGAGATAAGAGTGTGACGTATAAAGAAGATAACTCTCACGGTATGGTGCGCACAGAGGTAAACTGCTGGCGCTGCGACTCTCACCTGGGGCATATTTTTGATGACGGCCCTGCACCTACCTACAAGCGTTTTTGTATGAACTCTGCTGTGCTGGATTTTGAACCGGATACGAAGTAGTATTAAGTAGTTAGTAGAAAGTATAAAGGCTATTAATGTAAGCCGTTTGTCTTATAGATGAACGGCTTTTTGTTTTGCTATCACATAATGCATGCAGAAAAATGATGAAGCATTCTATCTGCCAATTGTGTATCTCCCTTTGCGAGTATTTACTTTCTTTTTGCGGAAAAAGAAAGTAACAAAGAAAAGCCGCCGACTTAAAAAACTCCCTTTAAGTCGGTTGCTACCTTGATGCTACTTCATTACTACTGTGCTGCCAAGCTGAACAATTCTATTCTCTCACGTCAATGTGGTACATCCTGATACTTTGGAGTGAGGAGGCACAAAGCAATCTCACGAAATACTAAAGAGTATTACATAACAAAAGCCCCGAACATCGGGGCTTTTATATTATCGTACAGCTAAAAAGCTATTACAGGAATGTGCTGTAGAAGTATGGTGTTTTCGCTTCGAACTCGGCACTACAAGTATCTACCATTTTGTAAACACGGGTGATACCCAGTTTCTTGCGGTATTCGTACACCTCTTCGGCCGTGCAGTCTTTTACAAATTCTGCTATCTGGTCGTCGCTGAAGCCCATTTGCTTTGCATCGCGCAGCATGTCTGCAGGTATGCTTTCCAGGTGTTTTATTTCTTTCAGTTTGTTTTCCAGTGTTACAATGTCTTGTATCTGGTACAGGAACCAACGGTCTATATGCGTTATCTCGCGCAGGGTTTTGATAGATATACCCGCTGCGATGGCTTCTTTTATTTTGAAAATCCTATCCCATGTAGGGCGCTTGATAGATTCCAGCAGTTCTTCAGGCTTCATGCGTTGTGCGCTGATGAAAGAAAGACCTGTTGCATTGTTCTCCAGACTCTGACAAGCTTTTTGCAGTGCCTCGGGGAATGTGCGGCCGATAGCCATCACCTCGCCTACAGACTTCATCTGGAAGCCCAGCGTATCGTCTGCACCTTTAAACTTATCAAAGTTCCAGCGTGGCATCTTTACGATAACGTAATCAAGCGCAGGCTCGAAGTATGCAGATGTAGTTTGTGTAATCTGGTTTTTCAGTTCATCGAGGTTGTAGCCAACTGCCAGCTTAGCGGCAATCTTAGCGATAGGATAACCCGTAGCTTTTGAAGCCAGTGCCGAAGAGCGGCTTACACGCGGGTTGATCTCTACTACGATGATTTCTTCTGTTTCAGGGTTCAGTGCAAACTGTACGTTACAACCACCAGCAAAATTGCCCAGTGCGCGCATCATACGGATGGCCGTGTTGCGCATCAGCTGGAAGGCAGTATCGCTCAGTGTCATGGCAGGTGCCACGGTAATGCTATCGCCTGTGTGGATGCCCATCGGGTCAAAGTTTTCTACCGTACAGATGATGGCTACGTTGTCAGCAGAGTCGCGCAGCAGTTCCAACTCAAACTCTTTCCAACCCATTACTGCTTTTTCTACCAGTACCTCGTGTATTGGCGATGCGGTAAGACCTTTTTCCAGTGCCGCATCCAAATCGTCTTTATGAAAAACAAGGCCGCCACCTGTACCACCCAACGTAAACGAAGGGCGGATAACCAGCGGAATACCTATTTCCTGTGCAAATTCTTTACCCTCCAGCAGCGAGTTGGCAATTTTTGCCGGTGCTACAGGTATGCCCATTTCAATCATCCACAGGCGGAATTTTTCACGGTCTTCTGCTTTGTCAATGGCTTTGGTATCTACACCTATCATGCGGACACCATACTGTTCCCACAGGCCTATTTCTTCAGCTTCCATTGCCAGGTTCAAGGCTGTTTGTCCGCCCATGGTTGGCAATACGGCATCTATTTTGTTTTCCTGCAGTATTTTTTCAATGCTTTCAACCGTCAGTGGCTGCAGGTATACCTTGTCAGCAACAATGGTATCTGTCATTACGGTAGCGGGGTTGCTATTGATAAGCACCACCTTAATACCCTCTTCGCGAAGGCTGCGTGCTGCCTGAGAGCCTGAATAGTCAAACTCGCAAGCCTGGCCTATAATAATTGGACCCGAACCGATGATGAGGACTGTCTTTATGGAAGTATCTAATGGCATCTTATTGAAAATATATGTAAAGTGAGAGCAATAGGCCGATACAAAAATCGGGCTCAACGCCCGAGGTGCAAAAGTAATGCAAAAAAGGGAAATATTTTGTTTGGCATGGTAAATGTATTGATGACCTAAAAACATACCTGTGAGATACCTTTCTACCCTCCTGATTCTCAGTTTTCTGTACTCTTGCCGCAATGTTACGTGTACTGAGCCATACCTGATACTCAAATTCAAGTACGACTATTCAGGCTATATCGTTTACAAGTTTGAACGTTATGAAAAAGGCAGTGGCTATACAAAATTGCTTTTCAGTGAAACAGACACAGCACGATATGGAAATAATTTCCCAAAAAATTCACAACTCGATGGAAGCTCTGATTACAATATAACCATTCTGGCTACAGGAAAAGAGTACAAATTTTCTGATATTAGCTACAGTGGCAAAAGAAAAACAAGCGATGGCACAATAGCTGAAATGAGCCGTAGTACAGATTGCACCCGCAATATTCATTACAAGCTGAATGGTATAGACTATAAAGTAGATGGTGCAATATTTTCAGGTACTTCTTCCAGAAGAGATATTGACGTAGAAATTACCAAGTAGTTAGCTGCACAAACTAAATTTGTGTCAGTTTCAACCAAACCTATATAACTGTATGAAATATTTAGTAGTTGCTTTTTTCGTTATTGGTTTAAGTTCTTGCCATTATTCTATGTGCAGCGAGCCCGCCATATCGCTGAAATTCAATGCACAAATGCTGTATCTGCGGTTTGCAGTAAACACTTATGAAAAAGGTAGTAACTACACAAACCTATTGATATCTGATACAGACGCAGTAAGTTTTGATGGCGGACAATTCACATCTAAGAAACTAAATACATTGCGGGCAGGATGTGATTATATAATAGAAGTAGTAGGATGGAATAAACAATATAAAGTAAGTAATATCCACTATGATGGAAACGTAAAAGTAAAAAGCAACAGCTGGTTTAGTAATGACGATACACGCTGTACCCGTGATTTATACTATACTGTGAATGGTGAAGAAAAACATCTGCAAGGCGGTGTTTACAGCAACGGAAACGTACCTGTAAGTCGTGCAGAAATATTGATTGAACCATAAAATAAAAGCCCTGCAAATTGCAGGGCTTAAAACATCTCAAAATAACAATGACTAGTTAGTAATCTTAGCAGCAAGATTTATCTCGTCATTTGCTTTCAATTCGTATAGTGCAGTGCCACCTTCTATCATGGCTATCATCAGGTCGTCTATAATTATCACATCATAAAACGTACCACCTGCCAGTTGTTTTTTCAGCACGGGATTTATCGGGTCTGTAATGTCATACACATTCAGCCCGTTGCTGCCGTTGCATACATACAGGCGATTGCCCTTCATACCCAGTCCGTATGGGCTTTCCATGTTTACCGTTTTGCGTAGCAGTGGTTGTGTTATGTATTTCACATCATACACCATCAGTGCGTTTTGTGTACCACCACAACGTGTGCCACCGCGTACGGTAACGTATGCTATTGAGTCGTTAGCAATTACAGGATCGCATGCACGTACGTGTGTTGCCTGTCCCAGCTTTGTTGGCATTGCGGGGTTGCTGATAGAATAGATATACATAGCACTGCTGCTGCCTATAAACAATTTGTCTTTGTAAGCGTAGATGGTTTCGATACTGAAGCCCACATCATTAGTACCTTTAAACTGCGGATGTTTTTCATCCAAAAGGCTGTAGGTATATAGTTTTTGGTTATCTACAATATACATGTGGTCGTTGGCAGTAGTAAAGCGCGCCAGCGAGCCACCTTGCCCTGTAGAGCTTGAAGATGTTGTTTTGGGTGCTGCACTGTCTGCTGCTTTATCGCAGGAAGTAATAAAAAACGCGCCCGATAATATGAAGAATAATATCTTTTTCATTAGTTGTAATTTTTGCGGGTTTAATTAATTTCTGCATTTAGGATATTTCAACAATTTTTGTTCCCATCCTACTACCTTTCCTTTCCTATAGTCAACACATTCGTAGTAGCCTGTGCCGGGAGGGCGTGTAGAATCGACCATATTAAACACATTGCTGATGCGGTCAACCACTTTAATGCTATCTGTCTGTGATATATCGAGTACTACCAGATCGTTCAGGTTGTTGGTATAGAGCATGCTGTTTTTCACAGCCAGTTCCTGTGCACCCGTCACACTGATGAAGGCTACCTTTTGCGGATTGGCAGGTTGCTTGATGAGGATAACGTGTATACCCTTACCTGCTTCTACCTGATAAAGCGTATCGCCTTTCACATAAATCTTGCCGCCGTTCACAATGTTTTGCGGAGCCATAGATTTTACGGTGGTATAATCGCCTGTAGTATTATATACAGGTGCCCAGCCATCTATTTCGGTAGGCCATGTTTCTCTTGGCTCTACAGGCTCTTTGGGGTAGCATGCAGCCAACGATAATGCAAGCACAGGCATCAGCCATGCTATACGGGGTGTACGTTTCATATACATATTATATAAGGTGTTTAATGCGTGTTTCAGCCAACCCTTGTGCCGGGTCAGATTCACTTAAACAAAATCTGTGCTAAACTTTTGTGAAATGGAAAAAATAATACCAATTCCTTATATATAAAAAATGACAAAACAACAGATTATAAACTTTCAGTTATAAATAATTAATATGTATTAAATCGGGCAAAATATTGCAGTTTTCGCATAAATCAGGGTAATTTTCCGCAACTTTGCCAATATTTTATATAAAAAGGGGCAGAAAAGATACTTTATGGGTTTGTTTAGCTTTTTGACGCAAGAGATTGCAATTGACTTGGGTACGGCCAATACCCTCATTATACATAACGACCAGGTTGTAATAGATGAACCATCTATTGTTGCCATAGATCGCATCAGCAGTAAAATTGTAGCCGTTGGCAAAAAGGCTATGATGATGCACGAAAAAACCCATGAGAATCTGAAGACAATCCGCCCGTTGAAAGATGGTGTGATTGCAGACTTTAATGCTGCTGAAGGTATGCTTCGCGAAATGATTAAAATGGTGCATCCAAAGAAACCATTGTTTCCACCAAGCTACCGTATGGTAATATGTATCCCTTCTAGCATTACAGAAGTAGAAAAACGTGCGGTGCGCGATAGTGCAGAGCGTGCAGGTGCAAAAGAAGTGTACATGATACACGAGCCTATGGCTGCGGCACTGGGTATAGGTATAGATGTAGAAGAGCCTACAGGTAATATGATAATAGATATAGGTGGTGGTACTACCGGTATATCTGTTATTGCGCTGGCAGGCATCGTGTGCGATCAGTCTATCCGTATTGCGGGTGACGAATTCACAGGTGATATTATGGAAGCTATGCGCCGCTACCACAGCCTGATGATTGGTGAGCGTACAGCAGAGCAAATCAAAATACAAGTAGGTTCTGCATTGAAAGAACTGGACAACCCACCTGATGATATCGCTGTAAACGGTCGTGACCTTGTAACCGGTATTCCGAAACAAATCATGGTATCTTATCAGGAAGTAGCAGAAGCGCTGGATAAATCAATCTTCAAAATAGAAGAAGCAATATTGAAAGCACTGGAAAGCACACCGCCTGAACTGGCAGCCGACATTTACCGTCGTGGCTTGTACCTGACGGGTGGTGGTGCGTTGCTGCGCGGGTTGGATAAGCGCATATCGCACAAAATAAAACTACCTGTTCATGTAGCAGACGACCCGCTGCGTGCAGTGGTTCGTGGTACAGGCATGGCACTGAAGAACATTGCCAAGATGCCGTTTTTGATGAAGTAATTTTTTTGTTGGAATTGGGGATTAGGAATTTGTAATTTGTAACAGACAAACGAATTCCCGATCCCCAATTACTAATTCCTGAAAGAGGCAAGTGCGCAATTTTATATTATTCATTCGTCGTTTTTTTAACCTCATACTGTTTCTGGTATTAGAGATAGTATGCGTGGTGCTTATTGCGCGTACTAACAGTATGCAGGGCAATGACATCATGAGCTCTGCCAACACGGTAGTGGGCCTCTCTTACAAAAAGCAGAATGATGTAGTATATTATTTCGGGCTAAAACGTATGAACGACAGCCTGCTGAATGAGAACGCAAAACTGCGTACACAGGTAGCGCTGCAAAAGAATACATTCGACTATATAAGTGACAGCAACGTACACCGCGCATTACCCATTACAGATACCAATCAGAAGAAGATACAGTATGCAGACTATGTATATCGTACTGCCAAAGTGGTAAACAATTCTGTAAGCGCAGCAAACAACTACATTACTATCAATCGCGGTACAGCCGATGGCATTGCTAAGAATATGGCGGTAATATCGGGTACAGGTGTGGTTGGTAAAGTGGTGCATGTTTCGAGCCACTTTGCAAGTGTGTTGAGTGTGCTGAGTGTGAAACAGAAAGTAAGTGCAAAACTGAAAGATGGCACTACAGGTTATGTAGAATGGGAAGGTTATCGCCCGGATGTATTGGTGATGAAGGATGTGCCACAACAGGTAACTGTGCGCAAGGGCGATAGTGTATTCACAACCAGTTATTCATTCTTTCCGCCCGATGTGCTGATTGGCCGAGTGCAGAAAGTGATGCGTATAAAGAAAAACAACCTGCTGCTGTTGTATCTGCAGTCTGGTAGCAACTTCCGCAACCTGCAATATGTGTATGTGGTAGAAAATAAAATGATGGCCGAACGCCTGATGGTAGAAGATAGTGTAAACATAAAAACCAAGCCATGAGTGTGTACGTAAGAAACATATTACGCTTCTGCCTGATTATGGCTTTGCAGGTGCTGGTGCTCAACAAGATTACCCTGCGTTGGTGGAGCCAGCCACAAGGTTTCCCTGTGTTTATACCTTATGTGTATCCGTTGTTTCTGCTTTTGTTGCCGTTTGAAACACCCGTGTGGCTGCTGCTTGTGCTGGGCTTTGTAACGGGCATTACGATGGACTCATTTGCCAACACGGCAGGCATACATGCTTTTGTATGCGTGCTGATAGCGTACCTGCGTACCAATGTGCTGAATGCACTGATGCCAAAGAACCTGAGCGAGTACCCTAACCAGAGCCCGAATGTAAAGAACATGGGCTGGATGCCTTTCCTTGTTTACAGCTCCTTCCTGGTACTGATACATCACAGCGTTTACTTTGGTATAGAATTGTGGAGCGTTACCAATATAGGCTACCTGCTGCTGAAGATATTGGCATCTACAGCCACGTCTATCCTCTTTATACTGGCATACCTGCTGCTATTTACAAGGCAGGTGAATGCGAGGAATTAAAATACGTCTTACAAGCCTTAGGCTACAAAATACTTAAGCCTCCCTTCAGGGGGGCTTTGCTTTTTGGAAGCAGAAAAGAAAAGAGTAGAGAAGAAGTATTAAACCAACAATAAGTCAAGCACAAGTTGCTAAAGGCTAGCTAAACGGTGGCTGAGCCACCCATATTGGTTACTTGAGCTTAAGCACAAGCACCCATTTTTGTAGCAGAGAAGAAAAGAAAACAGTAGAGTAGAAGTAGTATATACTCCTACTGCTCTTATAGCTGAAATTATTTTTATTATCTAAGTTAATTACGTATTTTTGCTATAGTAAACCACCATCTTCACCCTACCCTATGCCTCCTGAAAACCTATCCCCCCAAAGCTGTGTGCCTCCCCCCTTTCCGCATATTTACCCACAGAATGTGCAAAAGCCCGTCTGTAAAGGCTTTCAGGGCACATTAAAACACCTGTTTTTCTTTGTATATGCGGCCTTTTTTCAGTATTTTTGCAGGATAACCAAAAGCGGATTTTTGGTGGCGTTCTGCCTGATTATCACGGTTTTGAACATTGCACCAACCGCAATAGCTAAAACTGGTATTTTACCACACAAAATGAGCACAGAAAACGAAGTTTTACAAAAATCTACAGGATACGACGCGGGAAGCATTCAGGTACTGGAAGGTCTTGAAGCGGTGCGCAAACGCCCTGCCATGTATATCGGTGATATTGGTGTAAAAGGTTTGCACCACCTTGTGTACGAGGTTGTAGATAACTCGATAGATGAGGCACTGGCAGGACATTGTAAAAACATCAGCGTAAACATACACGAAGACAATTCCATCAGTGTAGAAGATGATGGCCGTGGCATCCCTACGGGCATTCACCCTAAAGAAGGCCGCAGTGCGCTGGAGGTTGTAATGACGGTACTGCACGCCGGTGGTAAATTCGATAAAGATTCTTACAAGGTATCGGGCGGTTTGCACGGTGTGGGTGTAAGTTGCGTAAACGCACTGAGCTCGCTGATGCAGACAACCGTAAGCCGCGAGGGCAAAATATTTGAACAGGAATACAGAATGGGTATTCCGCAGTACCCTGTTCGCGAAATAGGCACTACAGACAAGCGTGGTACCAAACAACACTTCTGGCCCGACGGCTCAATATTCAAAGACACAGTGTATAACAGGGAGATACTGGCCGGCCGTCTGCGCGAGCTTTCTTACCTGAACAAAGGCATCCGAATCGTACTGACAGACCTGCGCGAGCAAGATGAAGAAGGCAACCCGATAACAGAAATATTCTACAGTGAAGGCGGTATCGTAGAGTTTGTGGCAATGCTGGATACAAAAGCAAACAGGAACCCGTTGTTGCCTACGCCTATCTACATGGAAGGCCACGACACAGAAACAAACGTAGCAGTAGATGTGGCAATGAGTTACAACACATCTTACAACGAGCATATTTTCTCTTACGTAAACAACATCAACACCATAGAGGGTGGTACACACGTTGCGGGTTTCCGCAGGTCTATTACCCGTGTGTTCAAGTCTTACGGCGATAAGAACAAGCTATTTGAAAGAGCGAAAGTAGAGATTACGGGTGATGACTTCCGCGAGGGTCTCAGCGCTGTAATTTCTGTGAAAGTACCAGAGCCGCAGTTTGAGGGACAGACAAAAACAAAACTGGGTAATAACGAGGTAATGGGTGTGGTAGATGTTTGCGTAAGCCGTGTACTGGAAGCATACCTTGAAGAGCATCCGAAAGAAGCGAAGCTGATTATTGACAAAGTAATCATAGCAGCGCAGGCACGTGCAGCAGCACGCAAAGCACGCGAACTGGTGCAACGTAAAAGCGTACTGACAGGTGGTGGTATGCCTGGTAAACTGGCTGACTGCAGCGACCGCGACCCGCATAAATGTGAACTGTACCTGGTGGAGGGTGACTCGGCAGGTGGTACTGCAAAACAAGGCCGCGACCGTAGCTTCCAGGCTATTCTTCCGTTGAGGGGTAAAATCCTGAACGTAGAAAAAGCACAGGAGCACAAAATATACGAGAACGAAGAGATTAAAAATATGTTTACCGCTTTGGGTGTAAGCATAGGCACGCCTGAAGACCCTAAAGCACTGAACCTTACAAAATTGCGCTACCACAAGGTAATCATCATGACCGATGCCGACGTGGATGGTTCTCACATTGCAACTTTGATACTTACCTTCTTCTTCCGCTATATGAAAGAACTGGTACAACAGGGCTGTGTATATCTTGCACAACCACCGCTGTACCTGGTGAAGAAAGGTAAAGATGCTGAATACGCGTGGACAGAAACACAACGCAAAGCAGCGGTAGAACGTATGGCAAATGGTAAGGAAGACAGCGTAAACATTCAGCGATACAAAGGTCTTGGTGAGATGAATGCAGACCAGCTGTGGGAAACTACCATGAATCCTGAAACACGTATACTGAAGCAGGTAACAATTGAAAGCGCAGCAGAAGCAGACAGCGTATTCTCTATGCTGATGGGCGATGAAGTAGCACCACGCCGCGAATTCATTGAAAGCCACGCTAAGTATGCACGTATAGATGCGTAATTAGTTGACCGGTTGATTTGTTGACCAGTTAATATTCAAATACATTTAAGCGGCACTTGTTGCCGCTTTCTTTTTAGATTTACAGGTACATCACATATACCAATGATACGATTAGCCATACACGGAGGAGCAGGCACTATTCTGCGCAGCAGCATGACAGCCGAATTGCAACAACAATACGAGCAAGGGCTGCAAGATGCGCTACAGGCGGGTTATAGCGTATTGCAGAGTGGCGGCAGTGCGGTAGATGCTGTACAGGCAGCTGTAGTATCGCTGGAAGATTTTCCGTTGTTTAATGCAGGCAGGGGTTCGGTATTCAATAATGTTGGCAGGCACGAAATGGATGCCAGTATAATGGATGGCAGCAACTTGATGGCAGGTGCAGTGTCGGGTATCAGTCACATTAAAAATCCTGTATTATTGGCACGAACCGTCATGGATAAAAGTGAGCATGTATTGCTTTGCGGGCAGGGTGCAGAGCAGTTTGCCAAACAACAGGGATTGGAGTTTGCTGATGATGCCTATTTCTACGTTCAGCACCGCTACGAGCAATGGCAGCAGGCATTGAAAGAAGATAGCATCAGCCTGGATCATAACGATAAAAAATTCGGGACGGTAGGTGCAGTAGCACTGGATGCTAACGGCAATCTTGCAGCAGCTACCAGTACAGGTGGTATGACTAATAAGAAATTCGGACGTATGGGTGATAGCCCCATAATAGGTGCAGGTACCTATGCCAACAACAATACATGCGCTATATCATGTACAGGACACGGAGAGTTGTTTATACGCGCTGTAGTTGCATACGATATCAGTTGCCTGATGGAATACAAAGGACTATCACTGAAAGAAGCATGCGATGTGGTAGTACACGACAAGCTTGTAAAAATACAAGGTGAAGGTGGCCTTGTCGCATTGGATAAACATGGCAATATAGAACTACCCTTTAACAGCGAAGGCATGTATCGCGGCTATGCTACAGAGAATGAAAGAAAAGTGATGATATATAAGGACTAACCCTCATCATCAATCACTATCTCCTTTCCTTCAAAAGTGCGTGTTTGCAGATTGTAAATATCGCCGCTGCTCATAATGTGCACCATGATGTTTTCAACACTTATCGGCTCGCCCGTACGGATGTCTGCAATATTGTTGTACTCAATATTCTTACCGTCAATAATTACAACACTACCACTGCCTATTGCTTTCAGGGTATGTCCTTCTGTTACAACAACACCTGTGTCTTCGCCAAGACCTATGCCTATAGCGCCGGGATTGGCTGCTACTGCTTGCGCCAGACGATTGAACCTGCCACGCTTATCGAAGTGAGAATCGATGATTACATTTTGAAGAAAGCCTAAACCTGTAGTGATTTTTACTTCACCCTTCAGGTGTGCTTTGTCGGCACTGCCTTCGTATATCATAGTGTTGCTCATGGCCATAGCGCCGGCACTTGTACCACCAACAACAAAATGCTCGTCGTGCAGGCGTTGTTTCAGTATATCCAGAAACTGTGTACCACCAAATATAGAAGACAACCTCAGTTGGTTGCCACCGGAAAACATGATGCAATCACAAACTTTCAGGCGTTCTATATATTCTGATTTGGTAGCATCTTCCCTGTCGCGTATGCGCAGGTGGCCTATTTTATTACATCCCAGTTTGCTGAAGGCATCGACATAATTTTCTGCAACTTCGTCGGGTATAGAAGATGCTGTTGTAACAACCTCTACAATCGGGTCTTTAACACCGGTAAGGCTTACAACGTTTTTAAGAATACCTATTTCAAAGAAATTAAGCCTGTTACGTTCTACAATGCCTTTTTCTAAATCTGTTCCTTTATCTTCCGCGCCACCTACCGACACCAAGATTCCTTTGGGATATGACTGAGCCACTATGATAACAATAAATTAATTCTACAAATTTATTCTTTTTAATCATTTGACTTACGCATTAATATTTATTAACTTGATTAGCTCAAAATATTGTGAAGTATGAAGATATTAGATATTAAAGTGATGAACGGCCCTAACTACTGGTCTGTGAAGCGACATAAGTTGATTGTAATGCTGCTGGATCTGGAGGAGCTGGAAGATCGTCCTACGAATCTAATAGACGGGTTTCTGGAAAGATTGCAGGCATTAATGCCCAGCCTGTATGAGCATCGCTGCTCTGAAGGTGCGCCTGGTGGTTTCTTTAGCCGTGTAAAAGATGGCACGTGGATGGGCCATGTAATAGAACACATTGCATTAGAACTGCAAACACTTGCCGGTATGGATACGGGCTTTGGCCGCACGCGCGAAAGCGATAAGCGTGGTGTTTATCATGTAGTCTTTTCTTACTACGAAGCGAAAGCAGGTATATATACAGCCAAAGCGGCTGTGCGTATTGCCGAGGCATTGATAGCAGGTGAGCCTTACGACCTTGAAAAAGATATACAAGACCTGCGCGAAATACGTGAAGACGAGCGCCTGGGGCCAAGTACAGGCTCTATTGTTGATGAAGCCATCAAAAGGAAGATACCCTACATCAGGCTGAACAGGCACTCGCTGGTGCAGCTGGGTTATGGTAAAAACCAGAAGCGTGTACAGGCTACAGTTGCAAGCACTACCAGCAGCATAGCAGTAGAAATAGCTTGTGATAAAGAAGAAACAAAAAACCTGCTGGAAGCAGCAGAGATACCTGTTCCGCGCGGGCGCATCATTTACGATGAAGATGATATGCAGGCAGCTATCGATAAGATAGGCTACCCGATAGTGTTGAAGCCTGTAAATGGTAATCATGGCAAGGGAGCCACTACCAACATCCGCACGTGGGATGATGCTGTTGTGGCATTGGCAGCAGCCAAGAAATACGGACGCGCCGTTATTTGCGAGAAGTTTATTACAGGTCGTGATTTCAGGCTACTGGTTATCAATTACAAATTTGTAGCAGCAGCATTGCGTACACCTGCTGCAGTAATTGGCGATGGCAAACACACCATACAAGAGCTGATAGATATTGTAAATCAGGATCCGCGCCGTGGTTATGGACACGAAAAAGTATTGACATCTATCAAAATAGATGACTTTACAATGGACATGCTGAACAAGAAAGAATACACGCTTGATACTGTACTGGCAGATAAAGAAGAACTATGGCTGAAGCCTACAGCCAACCTGAGTACGGGTGGTACGGCAACGGATGTTACAGACTTTGTGCATCCTACCAATATATTTATGGCAGAGCGTATAGCGCGCATCATAGGCCTTGATATTTGCGGTATAGACATCATGGCGCCAGACCTGAGTGTACCTATAACAGAAAACGGTGGTGCGATATTGGAAGTAAATGCAGCGCCGGGTTTCCGTATGCATCTGGACCCTACAGAGGGCCTGCCACGCAACGTTGCAGAACCTGTGATAGATATGCTGTATCCACCGGGTACAAGTGCAAGGATTCCTATCATTGCCATATCGGGTACCAATGGTAAAACAACTACTACACGCCTGATAGCACACATTGTAAAACAGATGGGCCACAAAGTAGGCTACACTACCACCGATGGTGTGTATATACAAAATCAACTAATGGTAAAGGGTGACTGTACTGGCCCTGTATCTGCGGAGTTTGTATTGAAAGACCCTACCGTAGATTTTGCAGTACTGGAATGTGCGCGTGGCGGATTGCTGCGTGCGGGCCTCGGCTTCCACAATTGCGATGTGGCTGTAGTAACCAATGTAGCGGCTGACCACTTAGGATTGCAAGGCATAGACACAATTGAAAAACTGGCAAGGGTAAAAGGTGTAGTACCACAAACGGTATTCCCCGAAGGCTATGCGATACTGAATGCAGATGATGATCTGGTATATGCTATGCGCGAAGGACTGGATTGTAAAGTAGCACTCTTCTCGCTGCACGAAGATAATCCACGCATAAAGGAGCATTGCTCAAAAGGTGGACTGGCAGCTGTATACGAGCATGGCTATGTTACCATACTGAAAGGTGGCTGGAAGATACGCGTAGAGAAAGTGACGAACATACCTATCACTTTTTCGGGCAAGGCCGAGTTCAATATATCGAACGTGCTGGGTGCTACACTGGCTGCCTATGTGCGCGATTTCAAAACAGAAGACATACGCCTAGCGTTGCAAACATTCGTACCATCGCCGGCAATGACACCGGGACGTATGAATATGTTCAACTTCAAAAACTTTACAGTGATGCTGGACTATGCGCACAACACGCATGGTATACAGGCAATAGGTAAATACGTACAGTCTGTAGATGCACCGCTGAAAGTAGGTATAGTAGCAGGTGTGGGCGATAGAAGAGATGAAGACATTATATCGCTGGGCGAAGAATCGGCTAAGATATTTGACGAAATCATCATCAGGCAGGATAAAAACCTGCGTGGCCGTACTGAGGAAGAAATGATAGAACTGATGACGCGCGGTATTAAAAACATAGACCCGCTGAAAAAGATAACACTCTTCCGCAAAGAGAGCGAAGCAATAGACCACGCCATAGCCACTGCACAGAAAGATTCTTTTATTGTTGTGATAAGCGATGTAGTACCTGATGCACTCGACCAGGTGAAACGCTACAAAGACATAGAAGACGGTGTGGAAGTAACAGCCTAGGAGTAAAGTATGAAATATATAAAGCGGCACTTGTTGCCGCTTTTTGTTTTATGGTACATAGGTCAGCTCGAACACCAATGCATCAACAGACTTACTATTGAATGTAGGTATCTGATAACCCGCAGATACTACCCATTTTTGGGTAACACAATATGCGCCACCAACTACCACCTCTCCTATATTGTGTTTGCCGCTTATAAAATCTGCCTGAAAAAGAAGTTTCTCTTTCCAGATGTTTTGTTCTACACCTGCTTGTATACCCACATATTGCAGCATACCAGATGTAATCCAGTTTCTGGTTTCGCTGCCAAACATACCGTCTGTGCTACTGTAAATACCACCTATAAGCTTAGTGCCAGTTTTTTCTACATTATATACGCCGTTCACATAGCAATAAGCTCCTCCTTTATCAATAGTGTTGAGTCCCAACTGAAATCCTGCACCAATGGAAAAGTTTTTATTCACGACAAACTTCTTTTGTGCGTTAAAAGCGAATATGGGTGCATATGGGGTAATAGTATCATCAAATACAAATTGGTTGATACCATTGTCGTAGGTAACGCCAAGCGTATTTACACCAATCTCCCATTGTTTTCCCAAGCCATAAGAGAGTGTTGTGTTTAACTGAAAACCTCCTTTATAGAGATTAGCCTGTTGTTGAAAGAAAAGCCCGTTTTTCCTCGTTATATCCGAACTGGGAACATTGAAAAGATTTTGCTGCCCGAAGCTGACAGATGGCATCAGCAATACTATAAACGCGAATATGCGGCGCATGAGTGAATATTATACGCAGCGAAATAAATACTTTAAACCATAACGGTACGCTAAAATTACAAATGCAAATGTGCTGAACTAACAGCCCTGCCAAAGAATACAGAAGCGTGTGCATCAAAATCCTTTACATCGTCCGTTGTATAAAATTTCATTTTGCTGCCTGTGCTAAGCCTGCTTTCCATTTCAGGGTGGCGTTGCAGATAATCTGCAAGGCTGTTGGCTACAATATCGCCCTGTGCTATTACATTGATGCCTGCAGGCAGATGTTTTTTTATTTTATCCATCAGCAGCGGATAGTGTGTACAGGCTAGCAGTACCGTATCTGTTTGCGGTGCATCCTGCATCAATTGGTCCAGGTATTTTTTTACAAAGAAGTCTGCACCATCACTGTTGTATTCACCATACTCCACAATAGGCACCCACATAGGGCATGCCATCTGGTGCACCTGCACATCGGGGAAGAATTTGCCTATTTCTATTTCGTAAGAACCTGAATTGACAGTGCCGCGGGTACCTAGTACGGCTATGTGTTTTGTTTTGGTGTAGTTGCCTATTACCTCGGCCGTTGGTCGTATCACACCCAGTACACGTTTGCCACCATCTATTTTCGGCAGGTCTTCTTGCTGAATGGTGCGGAGCGCTTTGGCACTGGCAGTATTGCAGGCAAGTATCACCAGCTCGCAGCCCTGCTCAAAAAACCATTGTACGCATTGCAGCGTGTATTCATGCACCGTTTCGTAGCTGCGGTTTCCGTAGGGTGCACGGCCGTTATCGCCCAGATATATATAGTCGTACTGCGGCAGGTGTGCAGCAATAGATTTGAAGACCGTCAGCCCGCCATAACCACTATCGAATATACCAATGGGAGATTTCATAGATGTAAAGATAAAAAGAGCCCGTAAATACGGGCCCTGCGGTTTTTATCTTTATCGAAATATCAGTACAAACCTATTAAGGTTTTCATAAATGCTTGTCATAGCAGGACAAGATTTGCAATAAGTGCTATTTATACAGTAAATTTGTATGATATTTTACTTATGAGTGACGTTGTAACAACACCGCCTCCTGCACTTACGGCAAAAGATTTTGCGACAGACCAGGAAGTGCGCTGGTGCCCCGGCTGCGGAGATTATTCGATACTGAAACAGGTACAAACCATACTTCCTCAAACGGGCATCCCGCGAGAGAATATTGTAATTATATCGGGCATAGGCTGCAGCAGCCGTTTCCCGTATTATATGAATACGTTTGGTATGCACAGCATACACGGACGTGCCACAGCCATAGCGAGCGGCCTGAAGGCTACCCGCCCCGAGCTAAGCGTATGGATTGTAACCGGCGATGGCGATGGCCTGAGCATTGGCGGCAACCACACCATCCACCTGCTACGCAGGAATTTTGATGTAAACATCCTCCTCTTCAACAACCAGATATACGGCCTTACAAAAGGGCAGTATTCGCCAACGTCTGAAGAAAATAAAGTAACCAAGTCTACACCGTTCGGGTCTATAGATCATCCGTTCAACCCACTGGCACTGGCCATGGGTGCAGATGCGAGCTTTATAGCGCGCACTATGGACCGCGACCCGAAACACCTGCAGCAGATGCTGCTGCGCAGCAACGCGCACCACGGTGCTTCTTTCCTGGAGATATACCAGAACTGCAACATCTTTAACGATGGTGCTTTCGAGATATTTACAGAGAAAGGCAGCAAGATGGAAGAATGTCTGTTCCTAGAGCAAGGTCAGCCATTGTTGTTTGGTGCCAACAAAGACAAGGGCATCAAGCTGGATGGCTACAAGCCACAGCTCGTGGATATGGCAGACGGCCACAGTGCAGACGACCTGTGGATACATGACGAAAAAGACTTCTTCAAAGCACAGATACTTACCCGTTTCTTCGATAATCCGGCAACAGCAGGGCACTATCCGCGTCCGTTTGGTGTGTTCTATCAGGCAGAACGTCCTACGTACGAGGATGCGATGAAGCTGCAACTGGAAGATGCCATTGCAACAAAAGGCAAGGGCAATCTTGACAAGCTGCTGGAAGGAAGAGAAACATGGGTTATTGATTAGTGCTTTGTTGATTGGTTGACTTGTTTATTAGTTGATTAGTGAAAATGTATACATACAGGTTATCCAGTCACAAGTAAACTAATCAACCAATCAACTAATCAACAACCAAACAAATTGGCTTCACTAAAAAAACTGGCAGGGCAAACAATGTGGTATGGTGTCAGCACCATAGCCGCACGTATGCTCACGTTTCTGCTCACACCATATCTTACCTATACGCTTAAAGGTAGTGCAGGGCAATATGTGTTTGGGCAGAATACATACATCTATACCATCTTCCCCATACTAAACGTACTCTATACCTACGGTATGGAAACGGCTTATTTCCGTTTCAGTACTTCAGAGAATGAAGAAAAGCTGTATCGTACGCAGATGACGTCTATGCTGATTACCACACTTTTCTTTTCTTCTATCTTCTTTTTATTCAGCGGACAGATAAGTGAACTGATGCAACTGGATAACACAACCTACCTTGGTTGGTTTGCATCCATCATTGCACTGGATGCAATGTCTGCATTGCCATACGCAAAATTGAGGAGAGAGAACAGGCCGCGCAAATATGCTGCTACCAAAGTAATGGGCATCATAGCCTATGTAGTAACTATCGTATTCTTATTCACTTTCGGCGATGAGATTGCAGCATCAATGCCTGATAGTTTTTTTGCTACATGGTATCATAAACACTGGGGTATAGGCTTTATACTGTTTGCCAATTTGCTGCAGGCAGCTGTTACGTTGTCTTTGTTGTTGAAAGAACTACTTACTTACCGTTTTGAGCTGGACCCGAAACTGCTGAAAAGAATATTGCTATATAGCTGGCCGATACTCATCTCTGGTTTTGCAGGACAGATAAACGATAATATCAATCGCTCTATGTACATGCACCTGTATAAAGGAGATACAAAAGAAGCGATGCGAATTACAGGTTTCTACGGCGCAGCTATAAGGTTATCTGTATTTATACAATTGGGGGTGCAGGCATTTAAGATGGCGGCAGAACCATTCTTCTTTTCCATAGCAGGGGATAAGGATGCCAAGCCTACCTATGCACGCGTGATGAAGTGGTTTGTAGTGATACTAGCGTTGATGTTCCTGAATGTGATGCTGTTCCTCGATATATGGAAATATTTTGTAGGCCCTGAATACCGCAGTCAATTCAACCTTGTACCTATACTATTGCTGGCAAATATCTTTATTGGCATCTACTACAACCTTACCGTCTGGTACAAGCTGACAGATAAGACCAACTTCGGGGCATACATCATGTTGGTAGGTGCATCTGTTACGGTCATCTTCAACTGGATATTTATTCCGTTCTGGGGATACACTGCCTGTGCCTGGGGCTTGCTCTTGTGCAATGGTAGCATGATGTACCTCTCTTTTATGTGGGGGCAGAAATACTATCCTATACCATACGAAGTAGGCAAGATGGCAAAATACCTCGGTGTGATGTTATTGCTCTATGGTGTGCAAGCGCTCATTAGCAGGTACGTAGATGTAGCCGCTATACGCATAGCAAGTGGTACAGTACTGTTTGCAGGTTATATGTTCTACATCTTCAAACAAGAGCAGAAAGAACTGAAATCATTTCCTTTTATCGGTAAATACGTTCGTTAAGAAAGCAGTTCGCAAGGCTTCATACCCGTAGCTTTTTTGAAAGCCGTGCTGAAGTGCGATATACTGCTGAAGCCAAGTGTATTGGCAACGTCTGATACAGAGAGCCCCTGCTGTTGCAGCATTTCTTTTGCTTTGCTGATGCGCAGGTCTTGCGTGTATTCGTGTATTGTTTTTCCTGTCAGTGCTTTAAAGCCTTTTTTCAGGTAGCATTCGTTCATCGCTACTTTGCGCGATAGTTCTTTTATCGTCAGCGGATTATCGAAATGCAGCTCTACCACACGGCGTGCTTCCATTACTTTTTCGCGTTCGCTATCATATGCCAGGAAGCGACAGGCAGGCACGGGACACACGGTAAAAGGCATCGTGATGCACTCCAACGCGCGGCGCAGTAGTGCAATAATGGTTTCTTTCTGCTGTAATGCCTGTGTGAATGCGGTAGGTGCAGTAGGTTCTTTCATCTGTTGCAGCATAGCCGTAGACTGGCTGCAAATAGAAAACTGCTGCTCTGTTACCTGGTCGAAACGGAAGGGCTGTTCTGTTTCCAGCAGTGATATAGGATATTGTTCAAAATAAGTAGGCTTGAATTCTATCCACATCACTTCGGCCTCTCCGGGCTTGCTAGTGTATTGAAGATAAAGGAGTTGCAGGCAAAACTGTCCGTCTGCTATAGGGAAAAGATTGAGCCTTGCATGTTCTTCGGGCCAGTTGTGCTCATCAAATGTTACAATGATTTGTTCGGCATGAATATCTCTATTCTCCAGCAGCAAACTGCGGCTGATAACATGCGCCTGCTGCCCCAGAATACGTTCTATGGGTGCCTCTTGCGTTTGTATAACAGAAATAGTGCTGCTCTTTTTCATTGCCTCAGAATGCAAATTTAGGGATAATGTACATCCCCACATCAATATGGCTATAGACAAATAAAACCAAACAGGCCTGTGCTTCGTACATGCTCAAAACAACCATTATGAAGAATACGATACTCAACATTGTGGCATTCGCATCTTTGCTACATGCACAACAGGCATCAGCACAAAAAATAGTCGGTATAACGCAAGACGACAAAATCTTTACAATGGCAAGCACATCAGCACCGGGTACTGCCACCACACCAATTGCTATAACGGGTATGACGGCAGGGCAAACTGTTGCGGGTATAGACTATAGGCCTGCCACGGGCGAGCTATATGCATTGGGTTACAATTCATCAACCACTGAGGCTCAATTATATACAATCAATGCAACGACAGGTGCAGCTACTGTTATCAACAGTACGCCCATCATGCTGATGTTGGGCAGCAACAGTGCCATCAGTTTCGACTTCAACCCCACAGTAGACAGAATACGTGTAGTGGGTGCTAATAAAAAGAACTATCGCCTGCACCCTGTTACAGGTGCTATTGCAGCAACAGATATGGACCTCGCTTATGCAGTAGGCGATGTGAACGCGGCAGCAAGTGCCGCAATAGGTGCATGTGCATATACTAACAGTTACATAGGTTCTACAGTTACAACATTGTATAACTATGATATGAGCCTGAATATACTTACAACGCAAATACCGCCTAACAACGGTACGTTGAACACTGTTGGCATTAGTGGTATAGTTGTGAATAATGTAACAAAGTCTATTGATATGGATATCTATATGGATCCTGTTACGGTAACTAACATGGCATATCTGGCAGCCAATACCGGTGCTAACATCAATGACAATCTGTACACTATCAATCTGACAACAGGTATGGTAACAAGTGTTGGCATGATAGGTGGTGGCCTGGATGTAAAAAACATTGCAGTAGTAATAGACAGAACCATGCCTGCGGTAACGGGCAAAATGGTGTATGCATTGCAAGGCAGTTCACTTATTTCTTTCGATAGTGATAATCCTAAATTCATCCGCAGCTCTATGGCCATAACAGGCATTAGCGCAGGGCAGAGCATTGTGGGTATAGATTTCCGTCCTAAGAATGGTGTGCTTTATGCATTGGGCTACAACATGGCTACGATGGAATATCAGTTGTACACCCTCAGCACAAACACTGCTGCAGCAACAGCTGTTAACGCAACGGCAACTGCCATCAATCTGGGATCTACAGGGATGGTAGCGTTCGACTTCAACCCTGTAGCAGATAGGATACGTGTTATCAGCCGCGCAAATGGTATGAACTACAGACTGAATCCTGACAACGGTGCAATAGCGGTTACAGATACTACAGTAGCATATATAGCAGGTGATGTAAATGTTGGCAAAATGCCACGCATAGGTGCAGTAGCATATACCAATAGTTATGTGAACGCAAAAACTACAGAGCTGTTTGGATTGGATGATTCGCTGGGGGCTTACATAAAAATAAACGCTCCGAACGGTGGTACACTCAGCACTGTAATGAATGGTGCATATACTGTGAACCTTAGTGATATGACAACAGACATCGATTTCTTTTACGATTCTACAAGCGTATCGAACAAAGGTTTTGTAGCAGCTAATATGATGGGTGCGGTTAATGATAAGTTTTACAGTATCAGCGCAACCGGTGCTATGACGTTGATAGCAGATATAGGCCTGGGCTTGCCGATATCAGACATTGCAGTAGAGCCGCAATACAAAAACAGTGGTACGGGTATTGCATCAGTGAGTGCAGCACAAGCTTTTGAAATGTATCCGAATCCTACACAAAACGAAATCTATATCAAAGCAAAAGGCAAAGACAATATAATACAGGTTTACGATGTAGCAGGAAGAGAAGTAAAAAAACAAATACTCTCCAACAATTATCTGTACATAGGAGATTTAAATAAAGGTGTGTATTTCATCAAACTGACATCGGATGGTGAAGTGTATAAAGCACAACAACTAATAAAAGAGTAGGTGGTTGTATTGGTTAATGGTG
Organism: Chitinophagales bacterium; assembly: GCA_017303395.1. Taxonomy (GTDB): domain Bacteria; phylum Bacteroidota; class Bacteroidia; order Chitinophagales; family Chitinophagaceae; genus Polluticoccus. The sequence goes on along the minus strand of JAFLBN010000011.1, from coordinate 36,060 downwards.
GCCGGCTCATAAGAGCCGGTCTTTTTTTATGGCACAAGGTTTGTATAGATGTGTGCAATCATTTTTGCTTATGAAAAACTATGCTTACCTGTTATCAATTAGTTGTGTATTACTATTATCATCATGTTATCAACGCATGTATTTTCCTGACAGGGTAAATAGCCCCGGCTTTAAAGAAGCAGGAGAAGTAAAAGCAAGCTTTGCTGTAAAACCACAGTCATCGCCAGATAAACCAGGTGTAAACAGCAGCAACCTGAGCCCCTCTGCAGATGTAGCATTTTCTCCTGTAAAACACTTGGGTATAATAGGTTCTTACCGTTCTGTACTAAACAGGTATATCAATGAAGACCCGTTGGGTACTATCAGCCAGTACCCATATTACGAACTGTACGATACAGATATAATGGGCGGATTGTATAACGACAACCGATGGGAAGTAGGTGCAGGTTTTTACAACACAATGGGCAAACGCGGCATATTTGAAATATATGGTGGCTACGGACAGGGCAAGGTAAAGAGGCAGGGGTATGACTATCCGCAGTTCAATTTTAACAGCCGCTATCAGCGCTATTTTATACAACCGGCCATCGGCTTCAACTACGACAATGTGTCGCTGACAGGTGGTGTACGTTTTGCCATCAACAGGTATACAACATTCAATGCAGCAGATACATCGCTTCGCTATGTAATAACAGGCGACCACGATACGCGTACAGATGTACTTGACCAAAACTTCGGATTGCTGGAACCATTTGTAAACTTTGAAGTAGGTTACAAATACGTGAAGTTCAATCTGCAGGTTGGCGCATCAACACCATTCCTCAGCAATACGGTGAGTGGTACTTTCCCTGTATATGCAACCTTCGGTTTCACATTTCACTTTGCACCACGCTACCTGAAGGGATTTTAGTGAGCCGCTACATTTAAAACAGAGTTTATAATAGCTATAGCAGCTAATGCAAACAGTGTAAAAAAGCCAAAGAATAACAAGAGTAGAAACTTAATAAATGTCTTAAAGCGTTTCTGTTTGTAGTATCCTCGCATTGATTTGTAGAGATACAACATCATGCCAATTAAGATAAATACTTGAACTGTGGTGCTAATGTATCCCGGGAATGCTGTAAGCCTGAGTAGAATAATAGCAATAAATGCAAAACAATAGTAGTGCGTAAGGAATATGATATGCCCTACATAGTAATACTCTTTACGCCTCCTAACATACAACAGTTGTAGTAACAGTGCTATGAGCGGTACTGAGAAAAACAACATTGCAGGTATAGAATGTAAAAACTTATCCCATGCCTTTTCCTGAAAATGTTCTACGTCATGAGAGTTTTCTCTGAAGGCAGCCAGCTTACGCGCAATGTAATTTTTGAAAAAACCTGCTTTTTTCTCTGGTGGCAGACTGTTTTGAATTGAATCGTAAGCAGCGAGTGTCGGCGCATTCAATAAGAGCTTATCTTCTGATATAGTATTGCGGTCAGCATTAAAGTATATGGAATCTACAAGTAGACTATCGTTACTACTAATAACTGTATCTCTAACGGCAATTTGGGTAGTATCTGTTTTAGGCGCTGTATCTTTACTGTCGTGTGTGCCTGAATCGTCAGGCAACATACCGCTTATGATAAAGAACATAGCAGACACAAACAGGTACATTCTGATGGGGTTTACGTAGGCTGCACGCTTGCCGTTTACATATTCACTCGTCAGAAATCCCGGTTTGGTAAACATGTACTTTACCGTGGTGAAAAACTTACCATCAAAGTGTGTAAGGTCTTCAAAAAAATGTACTGTCAGTTGCCAGAAAGACTGTCGAGGCTCCACGTTTTCCTGTCCGCATTTATGGCAAAAACGGTCGTACAAATCTGCACCACAGTTCAGACATTTTTTCTCCTTACGTTCGTGTTGATGAGACATGCTTGATTTGTATTAATGGCCACCTGCCATTGCAAAGAATGAGTTGATCAAAAGACCAAACAGGATAAGTAATAATACTACAGACATTATTGCAACAAGTATCAACCATTTGATACCTGTCTTAACAACATTTTGCTTGTAGAAGCGAAACATAGCTACTAATATGTAAACAGATATTCCAAAATAAAGTAACAATGTCATTATAAGGCTTGTAGTATTAGAATCGGGCAGAACAACATTTATTATTCTCGTAATTCCGAGAAAGAACCAAGCGACTATGTAACAATGCAGTGTAAATATTGCATGTGATACATAAAAGAATTCTTTTCTTCTTCGGATATACAACAATGCAAGTATCAGGGAAAATATGGGGAGTGATATGAAGAATACTTTTGAGAATGAGTGATAAAATTTATCCATCAGATTTCCCATAAAATCATATGGATTTTGATAGTATGTGTTTGCTACACCTACTATGCTTTTTTCTATATATCTGCTGATTTCATCACTTTTCAAGCTATCAGGTAATGCTTTTTGGAGAGAATCGTAATGGTGAAGTCCGTTAGAATAATTATCTCCGAAATTAAATACCATTACATTATTGCCATTAATTTTCACACCTGTCATATTAAAATCCTTAGACCCTCTATCAGCAGCAATCACCGAGTCTATACCATGTACCAACTTAGGATCATTACTATATCTGTGTTTATCTGTATCATTCCCGAGAGATAGATATAATAAAAAGAAAGCAAAAGACACAAACAGATACATACGTACAGGGTCCAGGTATTTCATCCTGCGACCTTTTACATATTCTTCTGTCAGGAAGCCGGGTTTCAGCAACAGGTTTTTCAGCGTGGTGAAAAACTTGCCGTCAAAGTGTGTCACATCATTGAAGAAATGCGTCAGTAAATGCCAAAGTGTTTGCTTTGGCTCCAGATTTTCCTGTCCGCAGTTTTTGCAATAGCGACCATCTACCTGCGCATCGCAATTCAGGCAGTTGGTTTCTTTTCTCAGTCGTCCGTGTGGCACAGCATGTGGATTTGGTGCTAAAATAATAAACCCATTCAATGGCAGTCAACATTCTGCGTCATTTTTGAATTAATACTACATTTGGCACAAATGCATATGCAATGAGCGATAACATTGATATAGAACAGCTGAAATACCCGATAGGACCCTACCAACGCCCTGAGTGCTACGATGATAAAAAGCTGAACGAGTGGATAAGCATACTGGAAGCATTGCCGGGTTGGTTGGATGTATGTATTGAAAACCTGGACGAAGCACACCTGCAAACACCCTACCGCCCAGGCGGGTGGACGGTGCAACAGGTATTGCACCATATAGCAGACAGCCATATGAATATGTACATCCGCCTGAAGTTTGCACTGACGGAGGATAACCCCACCATTATGCCCTATGACGAAAACAAATGGGCGCTACTGCACGATGTAGAGGCTGTGCCTGTAAATGTGTCCATCACCCTGCTGCATGCACTGCACAGGCGCATTACTGCATTGCTGCGCAGTCTGAATACTGAACAATGGGAGCGCGCCTATTACCATCCCGATAATAAAAGGAATTACCCACTGTGGGAGATGGCAGCCCTCTATGCATGGCACAGCCGCCACCATATGGAGCATGTGCGCCAGTTAAGGGTACGCATGGGGTGGTAATCAATTCTTTTTATTTGTGTGCTATTGCCTGAGGTTGTAGATTTGAACCTGAACCCCCTAATGGGTGTTTTTATCTAAGCAATCTAAAACTGATACATTATGCAACAAGGCATGCTGCACCTGCACAATTTTCTGCGTTGGTTCGTTATCATCTTCGCTATATGGACAATCGTAAAAACCATGGGCGGACTGGGTGGCAATAAGCCATTTACCAAAGCAGAGAAACGCCCTGCTATGTTGCTGATGATAGTTTGCGATATCCAATTGCTCTTAGGCCTGTTTCTGTACTTCACCGGTGCATGGGGTATTAAGAATATTCAGAACCAGGGTATGGGCAACGTGATGAAAGACAGCCTCAGCCGCTTCTGGGCTGTAGAGCACATCACAGGTATGCTTATAGCTATAGTACTGATACACATCGGCTATGCATCTGTAAAGAAGGATATTGCAGATGGTGCTAAATACAAGAAAGTATTCTGGATGTCGCTGGTAGCATTCATCATTATACTGGCTACTATACCTTGGCCATTCCGTGCTGCTATTGCACGTCCGTTGTTTCCCGGCATGTAATATATGATGCTCCTCAGGCTGCTGCGCCCTATATATGTAGTGTATGTAATAGCAACATTTCTGTGTTGCCTGTTGCTGGCTTTTCCCATATTTCTGATATTCGGTTCTATAGATAAGGGCTGGGCAAGGCGTGTTATATGGACGGTGGTACACTACTGGTCTCGCGGATGGTTGTTTTGTATGGGTATGCCTGTGATGAAAAGCGGCCCGAGGCCCGAAAAAAATGCACGATTTGTATACGTTGCCAACCACATATCTTATCTGGATACCGTACTGATATACGCTGCTGTGCCGCAATACTTCCGCACACTGGCAAAGAAAGAAATGGCTTCCATACCCGTTTTTGGCTTTGTGTATAAGCAACTGGCAATATTGGTAGACCGCAGCAGCGCACATAGCCGTGCCAAGAGCCTGCGCCTGATGTGGCGTATGCTGAAACGGGAATGCAATATTGCCATTTTCCCTGAGGGTACTTTTAACGAAACTGACAAACCACTGAAGGAGTTTTACGATGGTGCCTTCCGTCTGGCCATCAACACACAAACACCCGTACTGCCCATGATATTCCCGGATACAGTAAATCGCTGGCACTATAGCCATTGGTGGATGCTGAGCCCGGGGCGCAACAGAGTCATCTATCTACCACCTGTACCTGTGGCCGGCATGACATTGACAGACCTGCCCACCCTGAAACAGCAGGTGTACGACCTGATGGAAAAAGCAATGATTGAAGCTAATTCCTAATTACTAATACCTAACGCCTAAAAAGCCGTACCTTTGCGCAAATTTTTTAAAGCGATATGGCATTGCAAGTAGGCATCGTGGGCCTTCCGAATGTAGGTAAGTCAACACTATTCAACGCGGTAAGCAACAGCGCTAAAGCGCAGGCTTCCAACTACCGTTTCTGTACTATAGAACCAAACGTGGGTCAGGTAGATGTACCCGACGAGCGCCTTGCAAAACTGGCTGAACTGGTGCAGCCACAGCGCATACTGCCTACAACTATTGAGTTTGTGGATATTGCAGGCCTTGTAAAGGGTGCCAGCAAGGGCGAAGGTTTGGGAAATAAATTCCTTGCCAACATCCGCGAGGTAGATGCGATAGCGCACGTTATCCGTTGTTTCGAAGACGAAAACATCCTGCGCGAAGAGGGCGATATCAACCCCATCAGCGATAAGGAAATCATAGATACAGAGCTGCAACTGAAAGACCTGGACAGCGTAGAGAAGAAAATGCAGCGCTATGAAAAAATAGCTAAGAACGACCCTAAGGCAAAACGTGTATTTGATGTACTGGTACAGTGCCAACAACACCTGATGCAGGGTAAAAACATACGTGGGCTGAAACTGGAAGGTGAAGACCTGGAAGCAATTGCAGACCTGTTTCTGTTGACGCAAAAGCCTGTACTGTATGTGGCAAACGTTGATGAGTCTGCTATACACACAGGCAACAAATACTCTGAAGCACTGATAAAAGCTGCTACGGAAGAAGGTGCGCAGGTGATTGTAATGAACAACTCTATCGAAGCACAGATATCTGAAATGGAAAGTGCGGAAGATAAAGAACTGTTTCTGGGTGAATATGGTTTGAAAGAACCGGGTCTTAACCGCCTGATACGTGCTGCATATGGTTTGCTGAACCTGATTACCTACTTCACCGCAGGTGTGCAGGAAGTACGTGCGTGGACTATTCAGCGTGGTTGGAAAGCGCCACAAGCAGCAAGCGTTATCCATACAGATTTCGAAAAGGGCTTCATCAAAGCTGAAACCATTGCTTATGAAGACTATGTAAAATATGGCAGCGAGGCTTCTTGCCGCGAAAACGGTAAGCTGCGTATAGAAGGTAAGGAATATGAAGTGAAAGACGGAGATGTACTGCACTTCAGGTTCAATGTGTAATGAACCCCATATTAATGAAATAAAAGAAGCCTTACAGGAATGTAAGGCTTTGTTTTTCATTTCTGTTCCGCTGCGCGATAGCACACGAAACTTATTTACCCCTATTGAAACGAAAGCATTTTTATTGAAAACTACTTGTAGAACACAAATAGCAATAGTATCCGTCTATGACCTGCAAGTTATAAAATTTTAAATTTTTTTAAGTATTAAATCTGTCAAATCAATACAAAAAAGCCACATCTAACAACAGATGTGGCTTTTTATTATCTGAAAATGATAGCTTTTTTACTTTTTAGGCTGCTTGGCTTTTGCCATTTGTGCCTTTTGCATTTCCTCCAACCTTTGCTGCCATTTGCTTTGTGCAACAGGCTTGTTTTTATTTTCCTGCAGCTGTGCGTGGATTGCTTTTTCGTTGATGATGTACTTCTGAATAATAAATTGCTGTGCAATGCTTATCATATTTGAAGCAAAATAGTAGAATGTAAGCGCCGCCGCCATCTTATTAAACACACCAAACAGCATGAATGGGAAGATGTAAGGCATCCACTTCAACATCGGGTTGTTGGGGTCCTGCACTGTCATGTTACGGTTATATAGCGCCAGGAACAGGCTTGATGCCGTCATCAGGATAGTGAACAAACTGATGTGATTGCCGAAGATTGAAGTAATAACAGGAATGTCACCTGTCCAGCTAATGATGCTATCGTAGGTAGAAAGGTCATTTGCCCACAGGAATTTCTGCTGCCTCAGTTCTATAGATGTTGGGAAGAAGTAGTACATCGCAAACAGGATAGGCAACTGGAACAAGGTAGGTAAGCACCCTCCAAGCGGGTTTACGCCTGCACTGCGGTATAGCTTCATTTGTTCCATACCAAACTTCTGCTGGTCGTCACCGTATTGTGCGCGCAGCTCGTCCAGTTCAGGCTTCAGTACGCGCATTTTAGCGGCAGAGAGATAGCTCTTGTAGGTAAAGAAAGACAGTATCAGGCGTATAATAAGCGTCATCAGGATAATGATAACACCATAGTTGCTGATAAAGCCGCTCAGTACATTGAATATCGGGATGATGAGCCATTTGTTTACATACTTAACAAAAGACATTACACCATAACCCAGTGGCACCATATCTTCAAGCTCTACCTTGTAAGAACGCAGGATGCTATATTGGTTAGGCCCTATGTACCATTGCAGGTTTACGCTCTGGTCACTGCCCAGTGCAGCTTCAAGTGTATTATTGCTGATGGCAACGGTACCCTTGTCTTCCAACTTTGCATTACCTCCAACAGTAGCTTTTTTGAAACCGTCTTTGGTAGCGTTTACAAGTGCCGTACTGAAATACTGAGAACGGAAACCAACCCAGTGTACAGCTTTTTCAAGTGTTTCTTTTTCTGTGTTGATGAAGCTGAAATAATCGTGCTCTTCATCTGCATAGCGATAATATACCTGCGCGTTGGTACGCTCTGTAGTGATGTCGTTTTCTGTATGCAGGGCAGCTGTTTGCCATGTCATTGGCACAGATGCAGCCTGCATGCCTTTAAGTGTCATTTTATAACCCATCATATAGCCTTCTGCAGGCAGTGTATAGGTTATCTGTACAGCTTTGCCATTTCCAAGGTCAGCAACAAAATCAACTGTTTTATCGCCATTGGCAGCATTGCCCGGTGTAGCTGTAAAGTACAGGTCGGCAGTAGATGTTTTACCACCATCTATCGGCAATACTGTGCTCAACTGGTTGTTCTCTCCGTTGAAGAAGTAGAGCGGCTCTTGTTTGTGTGTCTTAAACGCCTTCAACAAAGCACCTGTAGGGTGTGCACCTTTGGTGCTCAGTGTCAGGGCAATGTTTTTGTTTTCGAGCGTTATGTTAGTAGCCTGTCCGTTGTAAGCAGGCGGCATAGCCCTGCGCAGCGAGTCGTTGAGCGCACTATCTGCAGCAGATACAGCAGCAGCATTGGCAGCTTTGTTTGCTGCTATCATGCTGTCTATATTTGCTTTAGGCTGCGGGTGTGCTTTGGCGTATGCAATAGAATCCGCCTTTTTCTTCTCTAAAAACTGGTTTTGGGAGTAGTTGTTGTAGCTTACATAACCTATAAGCAGGGCAACTAACAGGCCGAAACCAATGACTGAATTACGATCCATGAATGGGAAAAATGAGGGTGCAAAGGTAGTAAATACTTGCACATGGGGCTTGGCATAATCGGTTATTATTATATATATTTACGTCCCTGCCATATTTTATGGCTATTTATAACAGGAATTTAAGACAGAGCCCACTGTCTGCACCTGTTTACTGTATACCTTGCCACCGCATTACTCATTATTAAAAAACCGTAAATATGTTTACAAAAAACAAATCTAACGGACAAGACAACTATCCTGGCGGTACTGTAACCATGATAGCACAGGGCACAACCGTAAACGGAGATATTGAGTCTGAATCTGATATGCGTATAGATGGCAATATCATTGGCCATGTGTATTGCAAAGCAAGGGTAGTACTTGGCGAATCGGGTATTGTTCAGGGCGACCTCCATGCTGCCAATGCAGATGTATTTGGTACGGTAAATGGCAATGTGGCAGCAAAAGATATGCTATGCCTGAAGTCAAAATCTACCATTAACGGTAATATACAAACAGCCCGTCTGCAGATAGAACCTAACGCCGTCTTTAATGGCCAGTGCAAAATGACAGGCGCAGGCAGCACTGCCACACAGGCTGAAAAGAAACCTGTGCTTGAAATGCAGGAGAACTAAAAACACTTAGCTTTTAAAATATGCGAGTTCCTCTTCCAACTTCAGGAAGGGGAATTTTTTTTGCAGCTCTTCTATCTTCTGCACATAAGATGCCTTGAATTTGCGATGCGCTTCTGTATCGGGGAAGCGGGTACGGTGGGCACGTGCTGTGCTTATTTCCAGTACATCTTTCATCAACGTTTTGGTATCGGCATCTATACAGGCATTCACAAATTGCTCCCATACAAAAGATGTAGCCAGATAATTGGGGTGTACAAAATCTACATCGTAGTATCGGTAGTCGCGCAGTATATCTATTATGAGCTCGTAAGCAGGGAAATAATAGGCGTGACTATATCTGCCACATAGCTCGTGTACTGCTTCTATCAGCCTTGCTTTGCTGCGGTTGTTATCTACTACGCCATCGCGTATATGGCGCACCGGGCTGATGGTAAATATGATTTGTATGTTCGGGTTCAGCTGCCTGAGCCTGTCGAGCGAAAAATCGAGGGCAGCTACAATCAGATCAATTTCCAGCAAGTCTTTATGAAACCACTGTGCAGGTGCACGGTGGTTGTTGGCTACAGCTTTATCATTTTCTTTCAGGTAATACTGAAAAGCCGAACCAAGTGTAATAATGATATGGTCTGCCTCGCGGATGAAAGTGGCAGCCTCTGTCTGTGATTGATTGATAAGCGCCAGCGCACTGTCAGCATCCGTATGCGAAAAGCGGGTATGGTGGTCCCAACTGTTCCACAATTCATTCAGCTGAAATAACTCGCCCTTGGTGTATTGTTTGTTTATTATGTAGCTATCTATACTATTTGCCACACTCAGCGGATTGAACAATATACCGTGCGGATTACTGAGCACCGAAAACTTATGCTGCAAAAGGCGTTCGCTCATGTTTTCTGTAAAGCAAGAGCCTATCAGCATTATCTTATCTGTGTACCTGATGGGTTTTTGTATAGGTGGTACGTTCAGTTCAAGCGTTAATTGCATAACCTATACCCAACCTTGTTTTTTGTAGGCATCGTAGCCTGTTTTTAATGCCTGCTTTATTTGTTTCATCAACTCTTTATCAGTTGTTTTAATGTGAAAACAGGCTTTCCCTTTCAACGTTTTCAAAAGTTCGGGAGGTATTGTTTCTTTCACTTTATCACTACCATATACGGGCATGAAGTAAAAACCAACATACCCACTCTGCAAAATTACGGATGCAAATGCCATTGCGGGATATTTTCTTCCAAAAGCCTCAACAGGTTTTTCGCTCCACAGGTCGTACTTGCCTTGTATATCTATACGCGCTTTTACAGTACCTTTTTCATAAGGCTTCACCTCTTTTTTTACCGCTTCGAAGATGGCCAGCAGCTCTTCCTGTGTAAGTTTTGCCATATAGATAGCTATTTTATCATGCAAAAATGACTTTTTGCCTTATACGAATATACGAATTGATAGTTTTGATGGCTGTTATGTGCCGTTATGTCTTATATTTAATCATGGATTGAAAATTGTTTTAGACAATCCAAAGATTAATTCTAGTTCAAAAATACGATTTTATGAATCCAAACGAGTTTAACAAATATGCCATTAAACATCATGGCATCAGCAGCGCAACACTGCACAACTATACTTCTGCTTTGTACAAAAATCCGATGGCACTTACTCCATATATCATCGAAGAACGTCCGCTGAACGTAGCATCTATGGACGTATTCTCTCGTCTGATGATGGACCGTATCATTTTCCTGGGCGAAGGTATCAACGACTATGTAGCCAATATCGTTACAGCACAGTTGTTGTTCCTGGAAAGCACAGACCGCAACCGCGATGTGCAGATGTACATCAATAGCCCGGGCGGTAGCGTATATGCAGGCCTTGGTATCTATGATACCATGCAAATTATCAACCCTGATGTATCTACTATCTGTACAGGTATCGGCGCTTCTATGGCTGCGGTACTGATGTGTGCAGGTACAAAAGGTAAACGCACAGCGCTGAAGCACAGCCGCATTATGATACACCAGCCATTGGGTGGTGCAGAAGGTCAGGCCAGCGATATCGAAATAACAGCACGTGAAATCGGCAAGCTGAAAAAAGAACTGTACGAAATCATAGCAACGCACAGTGGACAGAAATTCAGCAAAGTGGAAAAAGACAGCGACCGCGATTACTGGATGACAGCACAGGAAGCTAAAGACTACGGTATGGTAGACGAAGTGCTGGAACGCAACCCGCGCAAAGCAGGTGATACTGAAGCTAAATAACAACAGCTTATTATAAAAGAAAAAGACCGGATATGTTCCGGTCTTTTTTATTGTGCTTTAGTGATTTATTTTATTCTCCCAACATCCATTTTTCCTGATTGAGGTGTGTAACCGTAACAGGGATGTTGTATTTGCTTTGCAGGTATTTTGCCAATGCCTCTGCTGCATACACAGAGCGGTGTTGCCCACCTGTGCAGCCAAATGCCACACTCAGGTTTTCAAAACCACGCGCCAGATAATCTTCTACATTCAGCGATACTAAGCCATATACCTGCGCCAGAAATTCAGGCATGCGTGTTTCGCGTTCCAGAAATTGTTTTACTGCTTCGTCTTTACCCGTCTGGTGTTTGTAGGCTGCATACCTGCCTGGGTTCAGCAGTCCACGGCAATCGAAAACATAACCACCTCCATGAGAGCCTTTATCTTTCGGTATACCGTTTTTGTAAGAGAAACTTACTATCTGCACCTGCAATTTTGCAGTCTCTGTATGTTCAGGTTGTGAGTAGCGGCTTTGCATTTCCGCACTAGAAAGGCGTTCCAGCAGCTTGCGTATTTCAGGATATGCAGGCAGGTGCGGATTTACCGCCAGGAAGTTTTCCAGATTTTTCAGTGCAGGCCCTATGCTGCTTACAAAATGAGGCTTGTGTTGCAACAAGCCGCGGAAGCCATAAGCGCCTAATACCTGTAGTATACGCAGCAGTACAAATTGCAGGTAACCACGGCGGAAGTGTATTTCATCTACGCGTGTTATATGCAGATTGCTAAGGCTGGTCATATAACCGTTCAGTAGGTCTTCCTTCCAAGCATCAGGCAGTTGTGCTTTTGCCTGCCACAGCAGTGATGCTATATCGTACTGCGGCGGCCCCTGCATAGCACCTTGAAAATCTATGAAATAAACATTGCCCTCGTGCACCATGATGTTGCGGCTCTGAAAGTCGCGGTACATCAGCATTTGCGGCTGTATGCGCCCCAGCTCTTTGCTCATCTGCTCCATCTCATCCATCAGCAGGGCACGGTCATATTGTATGTTCTGCAGGTCTGCAAAGTAGTATTTGAAATACAGCAAATCGGCCATGATGGCTTTCTCGTCAAATGCACGGGTGCCATAGCACTGATAATAGTCTGCCTCGCGGCCGGCTATCCACTGCATCTTGGCAAGCTGCTCCAGTGCCTTATGAAAATACTGGCGCACATTGTCTGTATGTCCTTCCTTGTTCAGCATATCGAATAGGGAAGTAGTACCAAGGTCTTGTTGCAGGTAGTATTTTTTGTCTTTGCTGATGCAATATACCTGCGGCACATTTATCTCGTGCTTGCGCAGCAGCTCTGTAAAGTAGTAGTAAGTATTGTTTTCGGGTAGATTGGTATTGTAGGTACCTATGGCAGAAATTTTGCCCGCTGATATGCGATAGTATCTCCTGTCTGAACCCGATACAGGTAATAGATTTATCTGTTCGGGTGCTACGCCAAAATGATCTTCAAATAATTTCTCCAGTGTGCTGATGGTCTGTGTTGATGGCTTGTTAGCGGTCATATTACATTCTTAGGATAGTCAAATAAAAATACTTGTTTGTTTGTTCTGCTGAATTCATTCCATTGCTCGGCCTCAAACTTTGCACCTACCATGCCACATGTTGGCATATTGTCTGTGCAGAATTTATCTGATAGCTCGTTAACAAACTCTGTAATGCCGGGATTGTGTGCTACAATAAACACAGTCTTTACATCATCTGCCACTTCATACAGTACTTCTTCAAAAACGCTCGGGATGCAGTGATACAGCTTTTCGTCCCATACGATGTTGCTTTCGTCATACCCGATTGCTTTCGCAATTTTTTTAGCTGTTTGTTTGGCACGTTTTGCTGTGCTGGCTATGATAAGGTCGGGTAACAGATTTTGCTTCTTCAGTCTTTCGCCCATCATCGGGGCATCGTGTTCACCGCGGTCGTTCAGTGGTCTTTCAAAATCGCTTTGTAAAGGATTTGCCCAGCTCGACTTCGCGTGTCTTATCATCACAAGGGTTCGTTCCATATTGTTGTTACTTGCCTTTATAGTATTCCAGTTTTAAATCATTGCCGTCAAATACCCCATAGCTGTTGTAGTGTATCCAGTCGCCCAGATTTACATACAGGCTGTTATTGGGCAGCGGGTATTCCAGAGCCAGATGCCTGTGCCCGAAGATGAAATAATCTATCGGTTCATGCTTCAGCCTTTCTAATGCATACTGCACCAGCCATTCTTTTTCAGGCCCCAGAAAAGGGTCGTCTTCTACACTGTGCTTAGGTCCTAACCTGCTGAACCACTCTGCCATACCCACACCGGTATCGGGATGTATACGCCTGTAGAGCCATTGTGAAAACCTGTTGCGCAGCACGCTTTTCAGTATTTTATAACCATGGTCTCCGGGGCCAAGGCCGTCGCCGTGCGCTATTACAAAACGCTTGCCGTTGAAGGTTCTTTCAATCGGTTCGTGATGCACAGGAATATTCAGCTCTTCCTGAAAATAGCCACGCATCCATAAATCATGATTACCTGTAAATGCTTCGATAGGAAGCCCGCTGTCGCTAAGCTCTGCAAGTTTTCCCAAAAAGCGTGTATAGCCTTTAGGTACTACCTTCTTATACTCAAACCATGCATCGAAAATATCACCTACCAGAAATAGGTGCGCAGCATCTTTTTTTATCTCGTCCAGCCAATGGCACAACCGTCTTTCACGAGCAAGACTCGTTTCTCTATCGGGTATACCGAGATGAAAATCGGATGCGAAATAAATTTTTTTGCCTTCGGGTAAATCCATGAATTATTGGCTCGGATGGGGCTGCAAATTACTGTAAAATAAGCAATTCGCCATAGTATGGGGGTTATTAAAACCTGCTTAAAAAATGGGGGTTCAAAAAAAAATTTTGGAATTGTGAAAAATGCGCTCATATCTTTGCACCAGTTCTTTACAACATCGCTTATCAAGAAAGGTGGAGGGTTATGGCCCGATGATACCTTAGCAACCTCCTCAACACACTGTGTTGAGAACTGGTGCTAATTCCATCCTGCAGCAATGTGGGGCAGATAAGTCAGAAGCAAAAGCTTGAAAGGTATCGGCCGAAAGGTTGTGCAAATATTCAAAAGCTCCTCTGATTTATCGGTGGAGCTTTTTTTGTGTCCGTACACAAAGGGTTCTCATCGATAGCAAACCATCTTGCTTGGTAACGATTGTAACGAGAAAAAATTCGTAACAATTTAAAATCAAGAAGATAACATGAGCAACGCAACACAACTCATCCACAGCATTCCGGTAGATCCGCTGACAGGTTCCATCTCTGTGCCTATTTACCAGACATCCACTTTCGTGCAGGATGCACCGGGCGAACACAAAGGCTACGACTATGCACGTAGCAACAATCCAACCCGCGAAACACTGGAAAAAATAGTAGCCCTTCTGGAAGGTGGCGAGAGAGCATCGGCATTTGCAAGCGGTCTTGCAGCCATAGACGCAGTAGTAAAACTGCTGGAAAGCGGCGACGAGATACTGGCTGTAGACGACATCTACGGTGGCGCCTTCCGCCTCTTCACGCATATCTATGCAAAATTCGGTATCACCGTAAACTACACAGACACTACAGACATAGCGAATGTGATAGATGCCATTACCCCGAAAACAAAATTGATATGGTTGGAAACACCAACCAACCCAACGCTGAAAATCAGCGACATCGAAACCATTGCCACGATTGCAAAGCAGCACAATATACTGCTGTGTGTGGATAACACTTTCGCATCGCCTATACTGCAACAGCCCATCAAACTGGGGGCAGACCTTGTAGTGCACAGTGCTACGAAATATCTGGGTGGCCACAGCGATTTGATTGCAGGCATCGTAGTAAGTGCTACACAGGAACTGGGCGATAAAATCAAATTTATACAAAATGCAAGCGGAGCCATCCTTGCGCCACACGATAGCTGGTTGGTGATACGTGGTGTAGAAACACTGCACCTGCGTGTAAAAGAACATAGCCGCAATGCACTGATAGTAGCGCAGTATCTGGAAAAACATCCTGCTATTGACAAAGTGTACTATCCGGGCCTGAAGTCTCATCCTAATCACGACATAGCAGCTAAGCAGCAATTGGGCTTTGGTGGTATCGTATCCTTCACACTGAAGAACAATACTGAAGACGCAGCAAGAGCTGTAGTCTGTAGTACCAAACTGTTTAAACTGGCAGAAAGCCTTGGCGGCGTGAAGAGCCTGCTGTGCCATCCTGCACAGATGACGCACAAATCTATCCCTGCAGAAAAACGTCGCGCGGCAGGTGTGGTAGATAGCCTGATACGCCTGAGTGTAGGCCTTGAAGAGGTGGACGACCTGATACGTGATATAGAACAGGCGCTTAACAAAGCACAAACTTTTGTTGCTGAAATAAAAGTAGCAGCATTTCAATAATCAAAAATTACCCTTTGGGTAAATGTCTAAACACAATAAAACAAAAGAATAACAATGTCTATTCAACAGAAGAAATTAAACATCGGCCTGTTTGGCTTTGGTGTAGTAGGTACAGGTTTGTACAAGGTGTTGCAACAAACGCCATCGCTGAATGCGGAAATAAAAAAAGTGTGCATCAAACACCCTGAGAAAAAACGTGAAGCTCCTGAAACACTTTTCACCATAGATGCAGAATTATTACTGAGCGACGATAGCATCAACGTAATAGTAGAGCTGATAGATGATGCAGATGCTGCATACTACATCGTATCGCGCGCGTTGGCATCGGGTAAGGCAGTAGTTAGTGCCAACAAAAAAATGATTGCAGAACACTTGCCTGAACTGCTGGTGCTGCAGAAAAAATACAATGTGCCTTTCCTGTATGAGAGTGCGGCGTGTGCAAGTATCCCTGTCATCCGCAATCTGGAAGAGTATTATGATAACGATCTGCTGCAAGGTTTCAATGGTATTGTAAACGGTTCTACTAACTACATCCTTACACGTGTGTTTCAGGATAAACTGAGCTTTGAAGACGCACTGCTGCAGGCACAGCTGGAAGGCTTTGCAGAAAGCAACCCTGCGCTGGATGTGGAAGGCATAGATGCGGTGAATAAACTGTCTATCCTGCTGACGCACGCTTATGGTATCGTGTCTCACCCGTCAGAGATAATACACAGCGGTATACAAAACCTGCAGCTACACGATGCGGTATTTGCCAAAGAAAAAGGCTACGAGATAAAATTGGTAGCACAAGCCAAGAAGCTGGAAGATGGAGATGTAGCAGCATTTGTATTGCCACAGTTTGTAGATGCAACCAATCAGCTATTCAATGTTCGCAATGAATATAACGGTGTGGTGATAGAGAGTGGCCTGGCTGACAAGCAGTTTTTCTATGGCAAGGGTGCGGGCAGCTTCCCTACGGCATCTGCGGTGCTGAGCGACCTTAGCGCGCTACGCTATGATTACAAATACGAATACAAGAAACTGAACAATAAAACAGCGGGCGATCTGACCAATGATTTCTTCCTGCGTGTGTATGTAAGTTTTGAAGGATTGTTTCAGGTGCCGCACGAGCGTTTTGAACGTATTGAAGAATGGAGCAGCAGCGAAAAGCGTTGTCACGTAATAGGCATCATCCGTTTCTCAAAACTGAAAGAGAGCAACTGGTGGAAGAAAAAAGGCACATCGCTGATAGTATGGCCTGATGCTTTTGTGAATAATGTAGAAGAGCGCATTCATGAAGAAGAAAGCGCGCTGGCATTTGTTTAGAAACGTTCTTCGGCGCCCAGCCCAAACAGTGCATAGTCATAAACTGCAGGGTCTTCGGGATTCAGTTCCCGAAGGCTCTGCGTTAAAGATAAAGCGTTTTGCCAGTCTGATTTTTCGTTGCGGATAAGTCTCAGACGAAACGCCACCCTGCCAACATGAACATCAAGCGGACAAACCAACTGGCGTGGACTTATTTTTTTCCATAGTCCAAAGTCCACGCCATGGTTGTCTGTTCTTACCATCCAGCGCAGATACATATTAATACGCTTGCACGCAGATTTGCGCGCTGGTGTGGCTATATGTTTTCTTGTTCTTTCAGGATGCTCTATAGAGAAGAAGTAATTGTGAAAATGTATGAGTGTCTGTTCTACTGTTTCATACTTATAGCTTGCCTCTGGCACAAAAGCATCTTCAAGACTGTTGCATTGACGGTAGTGGAATTGCAGAAAATAGATAAAGTACAGCAGGTCTGTAGCATTAAAAGTACGATGCGCAAAGCTTAGCATCTTTTTCAGGTCTATATCCTGATGATTCACCACAAAATCGTGCGGGGCATCATCCATCCACTGCATTATTTTATTGGTGCTGTTAATGATGCTGGTACGGTTGCCCCATGCCAGCACGGCAGCAAAGAGTCCTGCTATTTCAATATCCTGCCGCTTGCCGAAGCGGTGCGGAACTACGATGGGGTCGCCCTTAATAAAAGAAGGCTGATTATACAGCCTTACTTTTTCGTCCAATAATTTTTTGAGTGCTTTTATATCCTGCATCAGCAGTTATTAAAATATGCCCAGGAATTTCTTTTTCTTGAAACGCACTTTCAGCATCCTGACGTCTTTGTTTGGCCTGTCTTGTGCATTACGTGGCTCAGCAGCTATTTTGTCTACTATATCCATACCCTCTTCTACAATACCCAACACTGTATAGTTACCATCCAGATGCGGAGTACCACCCTGTGTTTTATAGATAGTGCGTTGCTTTGGTGTAAACTTGCGGCCTGTACGTTCAGAGATTGTATTCAGTTCTTCGTCTGTATATTTCTTACCTACCACAATATAAAACTGGCATCCGCTCGATGCTTTTTCTGGATTGTTATCGCGCGCCATACCTATAGCACCGCGTTGGTGAAAATTGATTGCATTTATTTCTGCAGGTACACGGTAGCCAACATCGCCCTCGCCCAATGGCTGGCCTGCATTTGCTTTCTTAGATTCAGGGTCGCCGCCTTGTATTACAAAGTTTGGTATCACACGGTGAAACAACGTACTGTCGAAGAATTTTTCTTTCGTCAGCTTAAACATATTGTCCCTATGTTTAGGAGTGTTATCGTACAGTGCCAGTACTATCTTGCCATACTCTGTAGTGATAACGATTTTTTCTTTGTTGATTTTCTGAGCGATTGCAGATGTAAGCGATACAAAAGCAATGGCGGTGAGTAATAGTTTCTTCATAATTACAGTATATAAATATGCGGTTTCAACTGTTTTGTGGTGCGAACATAGGCACAAAAAACTAAATTAGCATATTATTCAACACGATGTCTGCAAGAAACAGCGTACGGGGATTGGCAAAATTATTGCCTGAATGGGCTTGGAATAGCTCCAAACGCAAACCCATGACATCCTACAACCCATCGCGCGAAACGCAGGGGCGGGATGTAAACGTACAGTCTGTTTACACTGTTTACGATTATGATGCCAGTACTTATGTAGAAAAGAAACTACCTGATCAGCAGGCTTGCCATCCGTATCTGGATAGTGGTAAAATAACCTGGATAAATGTAGACGGACTGAATAAGAAAGAGATAGAAAAACTCTGCAGCCACTACGGCATCCACCCGTTGGTACTGGAAGATATATTGAGTGTAGGCCAGCGTGCTAAAATGGACGAGATAGACAATGTCATCTTCTGCCTGCTGCCAATGCTGTATTATAATGATGGTACGGGAGAGGTGGAAACAGAGCAGGTGAGTATAGTGCTTGGCAAAAATTTTGTCATCTCTTTTCAGGAAGATGCTAAACGCGATGTTTTTGACCCCGTGCGTGAGCGCATCAAGAGCCAGACTTCAAAAATCAGGCAGCGTCAGGCAGACTATCTATGCTATAGCCTGATAGATACTATAGTAGATAGCTACTTCCATGTGATAGATAAGATAAACGAGCGTATTGAAAGACTGGAAGACACACTGATACTGCAAAAAGAAAGAGGTGCACTCGAGAAAATAAGCATCCTGCGCAGAGAGATTATACTGATACGTCGTTCCATAAGTCCTGTGCGAGATTTGGTAAACGGTTTCCTATTCAGCGAAAACGCGTTGCTGGATGAGCGCCACGATAAATATTACAAAGACGTATTGGACCATATTACACAGGCAAACGAATATGTAGAGAACCATCGGGAGATGGTAATGAACCTGCAAGACCTCTCTATGAGCCAGATAAACCTGCGTATGAATGAGGTGATGAAAGTCTTCACCCTGCTTGCAACACTCATGGCGCCCGCCACGGTAATAGGTGGCATTTTCGGGATGAACTTTGATGTGATACCTCTGGCACACCAAACGCAGGGCTTTTACATAACAGTAGCCATTATGCTGATAGTACCATTAATAATGGTAATATGGTTCAAAAGAAAAGGCTGGTTCTGATGACATACCATATAGCCACAGCCACCTACGATAGCGTTTATTATATACCGATGTATGTTATGTTATTTTCGTTATTTGAAAATAACAGAGATGTACATGTAAAAGCACATATTCTTTACAATACATTATCAGACAAGCAAAAAACAGATGTAGAGCACCTTGCCTCTAATTACGGCAATGACATACACTGGATAAAAATGGATGATGAAGCGACAAAAGGCTTCTATACTTCTGCCTATCTTAATGTAGCTACCTACTATAGAATATTTGCACCACAGTTAATAAATGATGAAACAGACAGACTGCTTTTTATAGATGCCGATGTTATTGTAAATGGTAGCGTTTCTGAGCTGTTTTCTTTGAATATAGCAGGTGTACCATTATGCGCGGTAAAAGAAGTAACACCCTATAAAACAGAACGATTGGGTATTCCTGAAGGAGGCAATTATTTCAATGCCGGTATAATATTATACAACCTTAATGACTGGAGAAATAATAACTACTTTGATAAGCTTCTACAAAATATAAAGATTAAACATTCAGACTATTGGCTGTTCGATCAGGATGCATTGAATGCAATGTTTTACAACGTTGCGTTTTATTTACACCCAAAGTGGAATCATCAAAATATATTTTATAGTGTTTCTGCAAGTTATTTGGAGAGGATGTATGGCTATCCTGCTACAGAAGTGCTCAACAATCCTGTTGTCATACACTACAATACACAATTAAAACCATGGCACTACTTAAGCACACATCCTTTAAAGCATGTATTTATAAAATATCTGCATCAAACTCCATTTAAAGATTTTGCCGAAAAGGGTTCGTTGCGGTTATATTTTAAAAAATTGAGAAACCGTGTGAAACACAAGCTGGTAAAACTTTCAATCATTAATAAGTAAATTGAAATCAGAGAAAGAAATACCTTTAGTAACTATCATTATGCCCACCTACAACAGGGCACACTTTATTGGTGAAACTATTCATAGCATTCAGGCGCAAACCCACGCAAATTGGGAGTTGTATATAATGGATGATGGTTCAGATGATAATACGAAAGATGTTGTGTTGTCATTTAATGATGAACGAATCAGGTATTATAACGAAGGGAGGATTGGTATTACAGGTGTTTTGAAAAATAAAGCCATCAGAGAGTCGAAAGGAGAATTCATAACATTCATGGATTCAGACGACTTGTTGGCGCCACATAAACTGGAAGCACAAGTAAAAACTTTGGAACAATATCCCAATGCAGGATTTTCATTTACCAATTGTCATGACTTTAATGAACAAGGCATACAACGTATCTATCTGAATAAACAGCAAGGTATGGAGGTAGGTGATTTCTTTCAGGATATTTGTTGGGGTCACAAGCTTGTTTTTATACAGACAGTGATGCTCCGCAGAGAGTGCATAGACACTTCGGCATACTTCAGAGAAAACAGAATATTTACAGATTTCAGTTTCATTACAAACCTTGCATCAAATTATAAAGCAGTAATACTTTATGAAAGTCTGTTTTTCCGCAGACTGCATAAAGGCAATAATATTAATAGCAATTGGACGCTTGACTATGATGAATATCTGGAAACGATTGAGCGATACAAGGATGAAAAAAAATTATCACCTGAAGTGGCAAATAACATACTGTTTATTGGAGTAATAAACTGTGGCATTGGTCATCTGAAACATCAAAACAAACTGATGGCAATCCACTGTTTTATTTCAGCATGGAAGTATAAGCCATTAAGTATTATCCCTTTAAAGAAGATAATAAGGGCTATTGTAGGTACATCTGCATAAATCGTCACCTGCTTTTCCCGTTTCGTCCGGTTATTAATCAGATTATAATCAGTAGTTAAAGCATGCAATATCAATGCTATATAATTTTGCACTCCTGAAGGTTTTATAAAGAACGGACGAAGAAATGATGAAAGTACTGTTTACGCACTCCTATTTTTTACAGTTTGACCCCAAGCAATGGCGCATTATGCAGCCATATGCCCCTTTGGGTACTATATATGCAGCCGCTTTATTGCGTAGCAAAGGCTATGATGTTGCACTGCACGATGTAATGTTTGCCGATGGGCCTGATACCATTGTGCCAAAGCTCGACTCCTTTAAGCCGGACATACTTGTTATATACGACGATGGCTTCAACTATCTCACAAAAATGTGCCTCACCAATATGCGTGAAGCCGCATTCAGAATGAGTGAACTGGCAAAGGCGAGAGGCTGCAAGGTAATTGTATCATCATCAGACTCCACAGACCATTTCGATAAATATCTTGACCACCAGGCAGATTTCATTATAATAGGTGAAGCAGAGCAGACATTGCTTGAGCTTTGTGACGGTATAAAAGATAATAACCTGACACCTGAAAATGTGTTGGGAGTTGCGTTTAGAAAAAATGAAGGGATTCTAAAAACGCCCGCCCGCCCGGTAATGACAGACCTTGACGCATTGCCAAACCCAGCTTGGGATCTGGTGGATGTTGACCGATACCGAAAAGCTTGGATAGGTACTTATGGGTACTTCTCCATGAATATGGGTACTACGCGTGGCTGTCCGTTTAAATGCAACTGGTGTGCAAAACCTATATATGGCAATAGATACAATGCGCGTAGTGCAGAAAAAGTAGTAGCGGAATTGACAGAGCTGAAAGCGAAATACAACTTCGACCATATTTGGTTTTGCGACGACATTTTTGGGCTGAAACCCGGATGGGTAAAGCGCTTCGCTGATTTGGTAAACACTGCGGGATTGAAATTCAAATTCAAAATACAATCGCGTGCAGACTTGTTATTGAAAGATGAACAAATACAGCCTTTGGCAGCGTCCGGTTGCGATAATGTATGGATGGGGGCAGAGAGTGGTTCGCAACGCATACTGGATGCCATGGATAAAGGTACAACCATAGCACAGATAGCAGAAGCAACAAGACTGCTGAAACAATATGGCATTAAGCCAGCATTCTTCCTGCAGTTTGGCTATTTGGGAGAAACAATGGAGGATATACAACTGACGCTTGATATGGTAAAGCGATTAGTACCAGCCGATATTGGAATATCAGTTTCTTACCCGTTACCTGGTACGCGTTTTTACGATATGGTAAAAGAGCAGCTTGGCGCAAAAACCAACTGGACAGACAGTGATGAACTTGCTTTGATGTTCAACAATACTTACAAGCCCGAATTTTATAAACAACTGCATAGATATGTGCATGCACTATTTCGTAGGGCTACAGCAGGGGTAAAAGCCAAACACATACTAAAATCTCCGTTGTCATTCAATGCAGGTGATGCCTATACAGCTATTAAATGGCCGTATTATTTACTTAGAGAAAAGCAACAACAAAGATTGCTTCACAAACAATTGTAGCCTTAGCAAAAGTATGGAGCAACTACAGCAGGAAAAAGAAGTAAGTGAGGCATTCTCAAGGCAATCGCCAATGTTCGATGCTATAGATGATGCCAACAGTATTATATTGTGGATGCGAGACAGGGTTCGCAAAGAAGTTGCAAACTATATGCTACCTCAATCCACCGTATTAGAACTGAATTGTGGTACAGGCATAGACTCAATATATTTTGCACAGCAAGGTCATACGGTATTAGCAACAGACAATGCTGAGGGTATGCTGAAAACACTGGGTCATAAAATCGCAGTAAACAATATTCCTAATATAGAAACACTGCGCTGTTCGTTCAATAATCTCGAGAATATTCAGGGGAGGCAGTTTGATTATGTCTTCTCAAATTTTGGAGGTCTCAACTGTACAGATAAGCTTGACAAAGTGTTGACAGATATTGACAGGTTGTTGAAGCCTGGAGGGTATTTTTCGTTAGTAATAATGCCAGTTGTTTGCCCTTGGGAGATGTTGATGATTTTCAAAGGCTACTTCAAAACAGCATTCAGAAGGTTCAAAAAGCATGGTGCCGACGCGCATTTGGAAGGAGTACATTTTCAGTGTTATTACTACAACCCGTCTTATATCACCTCGCGCATGCAAGATGGCTTTATGTTGAAATCATTAAAAGCTTTGTCCCTTACAGTACCACCACCATACATCGAGCATTTTATGGAAAAGCATCCTAAAATGTTTAAACGACTGGAACGACTTGAAGATAAGTTGTGTGCTGTAGCACCTTTCAACAATTGGGGCGATCATTACATCATCACAATGCAAAAAAACAGCAATGCAAATAATAGCTGACCCTAAGAAGTATACGGAGAAAGAGCAACTTTATTTCGAAGTAAGAAATAAAGAGGGACGTATTATTACAGACGATTTGCTGCGCTTATTGCCCTACGTGCCACAGGACAATCCGTACAAAAGCGAATGGAATTTGCGCGCTAAGAATTATGAAAAATTTACCGCACATCTTAAATCAAAAAACAAATCACTAAATATACTTGATATTGGCTGTGGTAATGGTTGGATGACAAACAGGCTCAACAAAGAAGGATATAAGATAACCGGGCTTGACCTTAATATGGCAGAGCTGCTGCAGGCAGAGAAGGTATTCGGTGAAAGTGATACTTTGCAATGGGTATATGCCGATGTAATGACAGATGTGCTACCGTCAGATAAGTATGATATTATTCTCTTCAGTGCTAGTTGTCAGTATTTTGAGGATGTGCAACAACTGACAGATAAAGTAAAAGCATATCTGCATACAGGAGGCGAGATACACTTTACGGATTCTATTTTTTATAAAAATCCTCAAGAAGCAAAAGCACGTAGTTTAGCGTATTATACCAAGCTCTGTTACCCTGATATGGCAGCATATTATCACCACCACAGTATTAAGTCATTGAAAGGTGCAGGTTATAAAAAAGTAGCACCAGGTTTTTTTGAGAAATCAGTGTTGCAGTGGTGGATGTACACTAAAGAATAGCAGCAACACCCCCTTTTTTCTTTCTTTCCTCCTGTTGTACAGTGTTTATTATTTTCTTTTGATAATTCAACGGGTGGTTTTTAGATACATACCAGCGGGTTTTCATGGCAAGGTCATAATCCTGCATCGGGTATTTTTTCATCTTCCACTTCAGCCTCCACCATGTGTCCGTAATGCGCAGCAGCGATAGATTCAACATTTTAGGGAAACAGAGATTAATTATACCCTCTGCCACCTTCCTTATGAAGTTGGTGTTATCTTCTGCAAATACCATGTCTGTACTCCATGGTATGTTGGGTAAAAATTTTATTGCCCAGCCTTTGTTTGCCATAATCAGCTCTCTATGTACCTCTGTATTATACATAGGTATCAGTGTAGCCAACTCTGTAGCTGTGAATATATTTTGCTCTTCAAGGCACAGTTTCGATTCATCTATAAAGTAGTTCATACAGTATGAATGTTCTTTGCCCCTCAGAAAAGTAATTTTTTTATAGAGATGTAGTAGTGTGCGGCATATCCAAAGTCTGTTTTTTTCAGTTATGATAAACAGGTCGATATCCGATTTTTCGTTGGCATAACCCTTGGACAGAGAGCCTGAGACACTTACATTTTTTACAAACGGAAACCCTGATATGATTGCTGCAGAGCGTTGCGCATGTTGCATCAGTAATTGTGCACGCGTAGCACCTGTTTTGCGTTTTTGTACCATGGCAGCATTTTTTTCCAGCAGGTAATAGCCTTCAATGTGGAATATCTGCTCTTCAGCTACCAATTCATCCACTACATTCTGCAGTTCTTTTTTACACAGGTTTATACCGCAGAAACGATGTATTTCGTCAAGGTATATCGGGTGCCTGAAAATATGGAAGTATTGTAATGTTTTCAGCACCGCTTCTCTTGTACTCATCTGTTCTCTATGGCCTGTCATCAGACAATATTATTAAGCATCAGTGTTATTCATATCTTTTTTCAGAACAATCGGGAAAAAATAAGGATAAACAGGTACTGTATTGCCTTTCAGCTAATATTTACGAAAATATATGCATTATTGCTAAATACAACTAATTATAAAAACCAAAAATGGTTAGTTTTGTAAATTCTTGTACAAAATCACACAAGCTTTACAGTACTATGGCATTGCCAAATAACACGACAGATTTCGCTTCAGGTGCTCAAAATTTTTATCAAACATTGATAAAAATGCTGCACGGACTTATTGTAAGCCTTAAGAAAAACATTGTGTTGTTCATATTATGTATGACAATTGGTATAGTGCCGCTGTTTGTTAAAAACATGAAAGATGGTAATGCTTACAGAGCTTCATTTACAGTAATGTTTGAAGAGCTGACAAGAAAAATATACGGCGATCGCCTTTCAAAACTGAATGCATTGGTGCAGCGAGACGAACAGGCGAAAGTTGCCATGCTGTTAGATGTTGATAAGAAAATGGCTATGTCCATAAAGAGTATTGAAGCCAAAAATATTCTTGGAGAAGACCTTGACAAAGACCTGAATACAGACCGCATTCCTTTTATAGTAGAATTTGTAACCAAAGACAGCTCTCAGGTATTACCACTGCAAAAAGCCATAGTTAAGTTTCTGGAAACAGGTAATGAATACATGGCTGACAGAACACGCATAAAAAATCTTGAAAGAAATGAAGAGCTGGAATTCATAAACAACCAGCTGAGAGTAATGGATAGCCTTAACAGAAAAGGTAATTTTCAGACTGGCTCACTTACAGTATCTGCGGGTAAAGCTTCTGACCAATCTTCTCAGACATACGACTTGTCATATGAGTTGTACAAACGCAAGCAGGAATTGCTACGCAAAGAAAGAATGCCGGGCACTTTGATGGTATTGGATGATGCAATCGTTTCAGAAGAGGCTAAACATTCATTGTTGTTTGTATTGGTTGTAGGTACAGCAATAGGCCTTTTCATCTATACCGCGCTCGTAGCATTCCTGATACCTGCTTTCAGGTACAAGGATTAATCCATTAACGTTTTTCCTGACAAAGCTCTATCAACACACCATTGGTAGTCTTTGGGTGCAGAAAGCACACCAGTTTATTGTCTGCACCATTTTTAGGTGTTGCATTCAGCAATTCAAAGCCTAGTGCTGAAAGACGTTTCATTTCGGCCTCTATATTTTCTACCTCAAAAGCTATGTGGTGGATGCCTTCGCCCTTCTTATCAATAAATTTTTGAATAGGACTACCCTCTTTTGTAGCCTCCAGCAGTTCTATTTTCGATTCGCCTGTTTTGAAAAATGCCGTATTCACCCCCTCTGTGTCTACTTTTTCCGTTTTATAGCACGGTGTGTTTAACAATTGTTCAAAAAGAGGGATAGATTTTTCAAGTTCTTTTACTGCTATGCCCAAATGCTCTATTCGCAACATTCTTAATAATTTTTACAAATATGGTTATAGAATCACTTATATGCTCCTGTTGCCCTAAAGTAGCACAATTGGCGTAACTTTGTAGCGAAACTTAACTAGAGGCAACTACTTAAAACTGATTATGGAATTGAAACTGCCAATTTATTTGGACAATAATGCTACGACCCCAATGGATCCGAGGGTACTGGAAGCAATGCTACCTTATTTTGTTGAAAAATTTGGTAACGCTGCCAGCCGCAACCACTCTTTTGGTTGGGTAGCAGAAGAAGCGGTAGACTATGCGCGCGAACAAGTGGCAAAACTCATTAACGCAGATCCTAAGGAAATCATATTTACATCGGGCGCTACAGAAAGCGATAATCTGGCACTGAAAGGTGTTTTTGAAATGTACGCTTCAAAAGGTAATCACATCATTACTGCTACTACAGAACACAAAGCAGTATTGGATACCTGCAAGCACATTGAAAAAATGGGCGGACAGGTTACGTACCTGGAAGTAAACCCTGAAGGCCTGATAGACCTTAAAGAACTGGAAAACGCTATTACAGATAAAACTATCCTGATAGCTATCATGTATGGTAATAACGAAATCGGTGTTATACAACCGGTTCGCGAAATCAGCGCTATTGCACGCAAACATGGTGTACTGTTCTTTACAGATGCTACACAAGCAGTTGGTAAAATACCTGTAGATGTGCAGGCCGATGGTATAGACCTGATGGCTTTCAGTGGTCACAAAATGTATGGCCCTAAAGGTGTAGGCGCATTGTATGTACGCCGCAAAAACCCACGTGTAAAGGTAACTGCACAGATGGATGGCGGTGGCCACGAGCGTGGTATGCGCAGTGGTACTATGAATGTACCGGGCATAGTAGGCTTGGGTAAAGCATGCGAAATATGCATGAACGAAATGGAGGCAGAAGCTAAACGTCTGAGCGTAATGCGCGACAGGTTGGAAAATGGCCTGATGGAACTGGAAGAAGCTTATGTAAATGGTAGTAAAGAACATCGCCTGCCGCACGTTAGCAATATCTCTTTCAAATATGTAGAAGGTGAAGGCCTGATGATGGGCTTTAATAAGAATATAGCACTGTCAAGCGGTTCTGCTTGTACATCTGCATCACTGGAACCGTCTTATGTGCTGAAGGCACTGGGTCTGGGTGATGATCTTGCACACAGCTCACTGCGCTTCGGTCTTGGCCGTTTCACTACAGATGAGCAGATAGACTATACTATCAACGCTATCAAAGACACTGTTCTGAAACTGCGCGAAATGAGCCCGCTGTGGGAAATGTTTAAAGAAGGTATAGATCTGGACACTATTGAATGGGCTCACCACTAATCATCATCTATTTACAAACGAATTAAAAAACTAAGACTATGGCATATTCAGATAAAGTTATCGATCATTATAGCAATCCTAAGAACGTAGGTACGCTTGATAAAGCAAAGAAAAATGTAGGTACAGGCCTGGTAGGTGCTCCTGAGTGCGGCGACGTTATGCGTTTGCAGATAGAGGTTGACGAGGCTACTGGCGTTATCGCTGATGCTAAATTCAAAACATTTGGTTGCGGTTCTGCTATCGCTTCTTCTTCTCTGGCTACAGAGTGGCTGAAAGGTAAAACAGTAGATCAGGCATTGGCTATAGACAATATGGATATTGTTGAAGAACTGAACCTGCCTCCGGTAAAAATTCACTGTTCTGTATTGGCTGAAGATGCTATTAAAGCAGCTATCAACGACTACAGGGTGAAGAACGGCATGCCTGAACTGGAACTGGAAGAGAAAAAGCATTAATATTTAATCACGGCAGTAAGCTATTATCACTGGTTGATATGATAGTGTTATAGTGTCAATGTGCAGAGGATAGAAATTATATTAAACCATATTACAACCTTAATGTATGATATATATTAGTGACAAGGCAAAGGAGAAAATAACCAAGCTGAAGCAGGATGCCGGTTTGGACGACTCATATTTTCTTCGTGTAGGCGTAGTTGGCGGTGGTTGTTCGGGTTTGTCTTACAAGCTCGATTTTGACAACGAATCCCAACCAAACGATCAGGTTTTTGAAGATCATGGTGTGAAGCTGGTTACAGACCTAAAAAGCTTTCTGTATCTCTGCGATACCACGCTCGATTTTTCTGATGGCCTCAATGGTAAAGGTTTTCACTTCAGCAACCCTAATGCAAGCCGCACTTGCGGTTGTGGCGAAAGCTTCTCTGTATAAGATTCTATTGAATGCATAAATAATAAAGCCGCTGAAATTTCAGCGGCTTTATTTATTCAGTTTCATTGTTTCGGTCTTATCATTTATCTCTTTAATCACTTCATCCAAATTCACCGCGGCTTCCTGTATACCTTCCAGTACTTGCTGATTTATCGGGTCTTCCGGTTCGTCTTTATTAAAGAGTTGTATCAGCCCCATAATAGTAGCCACAGGGCTGCGCACCTTGTGCGACTGTATCCATGCAATATCTTTAAGCTTCTGGTTTTGCAGTTGTATCTTTTGTATGTACAGGCGCTGCTCTGTAACATCTTGCAGTGTACCATTTATCATAGCTATGCTGCCATATTCATTAAGCGCTACCTCGCCACGTACCAGTATGTGTTTTACCTCGTCTTTTCCTGTTATTATGCGACAATAAAAATCTGGGAAGAATTTCTTGATGAAGATGGTATCTATCATTTTCTCCAGATGCTTCACATCTTCGGGGTGAATGATTTGGGTAAAATTGCTGTGTGTAAGTTTTTTGTCGGGTGCCAGTTCCAGTATATGTTTCACCGCGTCCGATAATACTACGCGCTCGTTCATTACATCCCACTGTATGTAGCATAGCTTGGCAATTTTTTCAGCTTCCTGCAGTAGTTCATTTTTTTCCTGCAGTTCTGTTTCTGCACGCTTGCGGTTTCTGATTTCACTCTCCAACTCGTCTGACGAACGCAGGGAGAATGCCAGTGGCAAAATCTTTACTACATAGAAAACAGTTACCCAACTAATGACGCCGGTTACAAAACGCATCAGCGCACTGAACCTGTATACAGGTACCCAGAACATGAGCGCATCTACAAAATAGGTAGCGCCGCACATCAATATGAATGTAGCGAAGAGTATGTACAGGCCGCTGAAGCGTAGCTTCTGCCTTTTGGTTATGATGTAGAAAAGTATGAGTAGCGGAATGACGAAGTATGCCGACCATATCAGCAAATCGCTGATGATGTACAACCAGCCGTGAAACTCCGTCCAGCTACCGTTGCGCCAGAACGAACGGAAGTCGGAGTGTTCAAACAGGTTTTTAAAAAAATCGGTCAGTTGCTTCATTTACGTTACAGCATAGCCACAAGGCTGTGCGTTTATACAGAGTAATAAGCGAAGGTAAAAAGTTGCGTGTCAATAAACTACAATGTGTGGTGCTTTAACAAGCATGTGCAAATGTGCGCAACATCTTATTAACAAAAGGAGCTTTTTAGTTGAAAATCTGAAAGGCAATAAACGCTGTAACATATGCCAGCACAAACATATAAGCAAACTGTATGGCAGGTAATACCCAGCTGCGCGTTTCGCGATATACAATGGCCAGTGTACTCATACACTGCATGGCAAAAACATAAAATATCAAAAGCGATACGCCGGTGCCCAATGTGTAAACAGGAGTACCATCGGCACGGGTTGCACCGCGCATTTTGTCGCGCAGGGTATCTTCATTTTCGGTATCGCTGCCTACACTGTATAGGGTAGCCATTGTACCTACAAATACCTCGCGTGCAGCAAAAGATGTAATCAGTGCAATACCTATCTTCCAGTCGTAGCCTAGTGGGCTGATGGCAGGCTCTATAGCATGGCCCATGATACCTGCAAAAGAATGTTCCAGTTTTGCAGTCTGCAGTTGGTTGTCTAGTTCTTTTGCTTGTTCAGGGTGTTGCAGTTTTAGTGCTTCGTATTTGGTTTCTACTGCATCCATAGCTTTTGGCGGGCCATATGTTGCCAATGCCCAAAGCAGCACTGATATAATCATGATGACTTTACCAGCATCCGTTACAAACACTTTTGCTTTCTCTACCATTGTGATGCCTACGTTCTTCCATCGTGGTGCGCGGTATACCGGCAGCTCCATCAGGAAGTAGGTTTTCTCTTTCATCTTTATCACCATGCTCATCACTTTGGCAACTATCAGTGCCATAAAGAAGCCAAGCAGGTACAGCCCCATCAGCACTAAGCCGCGCAGGTTGAAGATGAAAAGGCTTTTATCAGGTATCACCAATCCTATAAGGATAGTATAAACAGGCAACCTTGCAGAGCAACTCATCAACGGCGTTACCATAATGGTAATGAGGCGCTCCTTTCGGTTTTGTATAGTACGTGCAGCCATGATAGCAGGCACTGCGCAAGCCATACCACTTATCAGTGGCATTACGCTACGTCCGTTCAGTCCCGCACTGCGCATCAGCCTATCTGTCAGGAAACTGATGCGTGCCATGTAGCCGCTGTCTTCCAGTATGGTGATGAAGCCAAACAGTATCATTATCTGCGGTATAAATACAGCTATACCACTGATGCCTGCCACAACACCGTTTATTAATAAGTCTTTGATAGTACCTGCAGGCAATACCCCGTCCAGCCAAGTTGACACTACACTGAAGCCTTGCTCTACCCAACCCATCGGGTATTCTGCAAGCCAGAAGATGCTCTGGAACAGCAGGAACAAAACTGTAAGCAATATCACATTGCCCCATACAGGGTGCAGCAGTGTTTTATCTATACGCTCGCTGATGATGGCGCGTTGCAACGGACTTGTTTCTACCACACATTGCTGCATGATGCTGCCAATGCGTTGATAGCGTTGCATGATTTCCTCTGCCTGTATACGAGCCTTGTTGAAGCCAGCCTGGTCTAGCAGGGCACCTGTTTGTATACGCTGTGCGGCGTTCAGGTGAGGTAGCTCCAGATAATTGCAGGCTATGTGCAGTGCAGCATAATTGCTCTCTACATTACACAACTCTTTTATCTCTGTAATCCACGGGCCGGTAAGGGCTACCGTATCTATAAACTCACTTGCAGGCTGCAGATTTGATTGTGCTACACCCGCAATCATTTTTTTCAGTTGTGCAATGCCCTTATTCTTTCTTGGGTTGATGGCAACTACGGGCACACCCATAGCACGTTCCAGCCCCGCTACATCTATATTGATACCCTTGTTGCGGGCAATGTCATTCATAGTGAGCGCCATTACCACCGGTATCTTTAAATCCATTATCTGCGAGCAAAAGAGCAGATTGCGTTTCAGGTTTGCAGCATCTGCTATAACAACTATCAGGTCGGGCCTGTCTGCGTTATTTCTATTCAGCAGTACTTCATAGGTTACACGTTCATCCTCGCTCTTTGGGTAGAGGCTGTATGTACCGGGAAGGTCTATGATATTTGCAGTGAGATTATCTGCAATGCGCGATGTACCAGTTTTCTTATCTACCGTTACGCCGGGAAAATTGCCCACTTTCTGGTTCAGCCCTGTCAGTGAATTGAACAGGGAACTTTTACCACTATTGGGATTGCCTACTAATGCTATGGTACAAGCGCTACGCATCGATATAAGTGCGCAAAGTTACCAATACATTATGTGAACTGGTGCATTATACCCCTATTGATTATAATATTTTCCCGATTGTGAAAGCCCAGTACACAAAAAAACCGAAGCGCATACACGCTCCGGTCAATCTATCCGCAATCTATGAAAAACGCTCGTTTATACTAAAACGTCAGAATTGCGCAAATAGTGTGTAACGGAATTGTAAAATAGCCTTAGAAAGTTTCTTCTATCAGGTAGTGGTTTCTGTCAGCAGCACTGCGGCTTATCAGTTCACCAAGAAAGCCTGCCAGGAAAAACTGTGTACCGATAATCATGGTAGTAAGTGCCAGATAGAATGTTACCCTATTGGTAAGACCAAAATCTGCACCTTCTATCAACCTGCTGATGATGAGATAGATAGTAGATGCAAATCCTATCATAAAGGCGATGGTACCAAGCAAACCGAAGAAGTGCATCGGTTTCTTACCAAAGCGGCTGATGAATTGAATAGATAGCAAATCGAGGAAGCCATTGATAAAGCGCTCCCATCCAAATTTTGATACACCGTATTTGCGGGCACGGTGTACCACTACTTTTTCGCCAATCTTGCGGAAGCCCGCGCTTTTGGCAAGTACAGGTATAAAGCGGTGCATTTCGCCATATACTTCTATACTCTTAACTACTTTCTTATTGTATGCCTTCAACCCACAGTTCATATCGTGCAGCTTTATGCCCGACACCCAGCGATTGACGCCATTGTATAGTTTTGAAGGTAGGTTTTTTGTGAATGTATTATCGTGGCGCACTTTCTTCCAGCCGCTTACCAAATCGAAACCATCGACTGTTATCATTCGGTACAGTTCAGGTATTTCGTCGGGACTGTCCTGCAGGTCAGCATCCATGGTGATAACCACATTGCCTTTTGCAGCTTTAAAACCCTCGTTCAGCGCGGCACTTTTGCCGTAGTTGCGTTGAAATTTGATGCCGTGTACCGCAGTATAGTCTTTAGACAGGCGTTTTACCACCTCCCAACTGCTATCGGTACTGCCATCGTCAATCATGATTATCTCATGGCTGTAGCCCATTTCGCCACACACACGCTCTATCCAGTCCACCAGTTCTGGCAGCGATTCCTCTTCGTTGTATAATGGTATGACGATTGATATATCGGGCATATTATGCGGTAGCTCCGGTTTTTTTACGGTTCAAAATCAATGCAAAAATAAAGCCTAATATACTATACCTAACTATATCTACCAGCAAACCTGTTGTTAAATTGCCGAATGTGGGCTTAGCATTCCTGTTTTGCAGGTATTCTTTGCGCAGCTCTTCCATTTTGGTAGCAGAGTTGGGGTATGTTTTCAGGTAGTTCATTTTACCTGTAAATATTCTGTCAGAAATGGAAACATCGCTATACATCCACGCCTGTTCAAAGCTATATGACAGCGTTATGCCTACCAGTATAGTCAGGAACATAGCCTGAAATATCTCCTTCATGGTTGCACCTGCAATCCTGTTTTTCTGCATAATGCCTGTAAGCAATACGATGGCAATACCACTTGCCAGCGATACGAAGAAGATGATATAGCTAGCTTTGAAATCTTCCAGATAATATTTGAACTGTATAGTACTGCAAATAATCTTTACAGCAGCCAGAGCAAAACCCATCAGCAGGGGTAGTATATACTTATTGCCTTTTCCTTGTATCGTCGTCTCCAATGCTCAAATAGTTGTGATGTATTAAGGCTGCATATGCTCTGGCATCGCACCTTTCTTTTTTGGTATAGCAGCAGCTATCAGTGATAATAATGCACCCATGAACATAGTGCCTATCAACGAACCGAATATCATTGTTACACCCCAGTATTTTTCTGTCATGTTCATCGCTACTTCTGCCTGTTCTTCAGGTGTTCCGTCTTTTTCAAATTTATCAGCCATTTTAGACAGCACTTCATCTTTCAGGTCAGGGAATGCATAAATAATAACTACTCCCCATATTAATGCCAACACAGACATAATCAATACTGCCTTGAAACAGCTCCCATATACATTGCCAAATGTTACATAGTTATCATTTGCCTTAGCATAGGCCATTGCATTCATAACAAGCCCGGCAAGCATAATAAGATAAGTAACATACTGCAGTCCGGAGTCCATATCCATTTTCATGACCATCATCAGAGCACCGAAAATAATGGTTGCAAGCCCTGTAATCAGTCCGTAAGTAGTATGCGTCTGTTTCATATTATTATTGATTTAAGCGTACCTGCTTGTTATTGATGATACCAATCACTTTGCCTTGCAGCACTGTACCAATAAACGGATTGTTGGCAGATGCCGATTGCATCTTATCCAATTGTTGGCTTCCGATTGCGGTATACAGTGTTATATCTGCCACAGCACCTTTTTCAATATTAGTATTTCCGAGGCAGAAGATATCACGCGCAGCGGTAAATAATGTTGCCACACGTTCTGCACCTACTGCCTGTAGCACAAGGTTGTAAGCTATCTCCTGTATGTTCATGCCGTCTGCGGCATATTCGTATTCTTTTGTTTTGGCATCCCATTCCTGCGGGCGGTGATGCGATGCGATGCAATCTATTGTACCATCCGAAATACCTGCTAATAAAGCTTGCCTGTCTGCCTCGCTGCGGATAGGCGGCATTACTTTGTACATACTGCTGTAGCTACCCAATGCGGTATCGTTCAGCACAAGGTGGTAAGGTGTTACAGAGCAGGTAATGTTCAGTCCTTCTTTTTTTGCATTGCGTATCATCTCCACACCCTCGGCAGTAGAGATACCCGTTACATGCAGGCGAGAGCCTGTGTAGCGCAGCAGTTCTATATCGCGATACAGCAATATGGTTTCTGACAATGATGGTATGCCTGCCATACCCAGTTTTACAGATTCAGGACCTTCGTGCATCAGCCCGCCAGCAGCCAGTGCGCTGTCTACAGGTATCTGTACCAGTGTGCCGTTGAAAGACTTTACATATTCCAATGCTTTCAGCATCAGCTGTGCATTTTGCACCGGCTTCCAGCCATCTGTAAAGGCAACAGCGCCATGCGCATGCATATCCAGCATCTCTGCCAGGTTTTTACCTTCTATATCTTGTGTGATGGCACCAAGCGGATGCAGGCTTACAACATTGCCCGCCGCTTTTTGCACCAGCGATTGTACGATTGATTTTGTGCTGACAGCCGGATTGGTATTAGGTGCCGTAAGCACGTGTGTATAGCCCCCAGCAGCAGCAGCTCGCAGGCCGCTTGCTATGGTTTCTTTATGTTCGTAACCCGGTTCGCGGTAGTCTGCCAGTATATCCGTCCATCCTGTACTAACGCATAGCCCGTCTGCTTTTACAACAGTATCTGCCTTTGCATTGAAGGATGGGGCAATCTCTTTAATAATGCCGTCTTCAATTAAAATATCTACTATCTGATTGTGGAAACCCGACCGTGTGTCTGTAATCTTCGCTTGTTGAATGAGCACTTGCATAAGTGGCTATTGTGTAGCTGCTTGTTTGCGAAAACCGCCTGCCAGTAAATATGTTTCGGCAGCCAGCATTAACACGGCTAAAATAGCACAAACTTTCCAAAGCGGAAAACTACCGAGGGCAGAACTATGGTTGGCACTGCTTATTTCGGCAGTACTCAGCCAATATATATTATCTCCGTCCCATTGCTTTTTCAAATCGCCGATGGCCCATGTGTTCAGGACAGACTCGTCTCTGTTATTG
>JAFLBN010000010.1 GCA_017303395.1 Chitinophagales bacterium | reverse complement strand
AACAACTGTACAACATAGTGGTGCAGTATGTGTACTCACACGTGCATTTTGTCCGTAAGAAACACCACAGCCTAAGAGGCATATAAAAAGTAGCTTGCGCATAAGTTTTCAACTTTGCTTAAAAATACAAAAAAACCGCTGCGTATAAGCCACGCAGCGGTTTTGTATATAGTATTATTTTCTTCAGAATTATCCCTGCAATGCAGCTGCGCCACTCACAATCTCTGTCAGCTCTGTAGTAATAGCTGCCTGACGTGCACGGTTGTAGCTGATCTTCAGGTTTTTCAACAGTTCGTTAGCGTTTTCGCTCGCTTTATCCATCGCAGTCATACGCGCACCATGTTCAGATGCGTTTGCATCCAGCACAGCCTTGTAAACCTGTGTATTCAGGATTTTAGGCATCAGTTCCTGTACCAGTATCTCTTTTGATGGTTCGTAAATGAAGTCATTTGTTTTGCCCCCTGCAGTGTTTTCTACTTTAGGTATTGGCAGGTAAGCTTCTGTTACAAATTTCTGTGTAGCCGCGTTTTTAAATTGGCTGTAAACCAGTTCAACACGGTCATATTCTTTGTTCAGGAATGCTTTCTGTGCATAAACAGCCGCATTACGAACGTTATCAAAACTAAGGTCTGCAAATATTGTCCAGAAATCAGCAACTACCTTGTAGTTGTTCTTAACAAAGTATTCGTAACCTTTCTTACCGATAGGCAGGATAGTTACATTACCATTTGCAAATTGTGTAGCATATTTATCTGCTATCAGCTGGCGCGTAGCTTTTATAACGTTTGAATTGTAAGCACCACACAAACCACGGTCACTTGTTATCGGTATCAGCAACACGCGTTCTGCAGCACGCTCTTCAGCCAGTGGCAATGCCATATCAGAAGAAGCACTTGCTATATTACTCAGCATTTCCTGCAACTTTTGTGCATAAGGGCGCATTTGGATGATAGCATCCTGTGCACGGCGCAGTTTTGCAGCACTCACCATTTTCATGGCTTTTGTAATCTGCTGTGTAGATGTTACAGACTTGATACGGTTGCGTACTTCTTTAAGCTGTCCCGACATATTATAATATATGGAAAATCAATGTTAAAACTGGGCGCAAAAGTACGATAACTATCCCAAAATCTCAAAACATAAACCCAATTTCGCCGTATCTATTGTACAATATGTGTATACTGATGTATTTATATCATTTAAAATGACATATAAATATTGAAATACATTATATAAAGTTATCACTGCACTACCAACATGGCATTACCAAAAACAGTTTCAGCACGTAGTATTACCGAATAAACACCGCTTGGCAACTCGGCAGTATTGATGGAAATATTATTACTGCCTGTTTTAAAAGCAACCTGCATAGTTTTCACTACCCTGCCTGTCATATCAGCTACCTGACAGATTGCGCTACCTTCAGCCTGCGTATTAAAGCTCAATTCCGTCAAAGTTTTTGCGGGATTGGGGCGCAAGGCAAGGTTGAGACGAGCCTGATTTAGGAAGTCTATCCCCACTTTATCGCACCCTGGTAACGTATCATAGGGCACAGCAGCGGTATACTGGTTTGTACACCCGTTTGAATCTGTAATGGTAACCGAATAAGTATTGGCAACAGTCAGCCCGTTGATATCTTTTGTGGTAGCGCCATTACTCCAGGCATAGGTATATGGGGCTGTCCCGAAATTGTTTGTACCCCAAGTATTGCTGATATAACTTAGTGTAACAGCACCGTCCGATTTACAAATTGGGCGTACAGTCAGCGCACCGCTTATTACCGACTTCAGGCATATTGCAGTAGCTACGTTGGCACGCATTTTATCTCCAGGCAATTGCCCGAAACCGTTTGCAAAGTTCACCCCTCTGGAAATGAAATTGCAATAGCTCATCACCGTACCCTGCCAGCTTGTGTTTGGTAAGCTACCATCGTACAATACATTAGTACAGAAAGAACAGGTAAGTGATGGTTCTACATTAGAACAGCTATCTATTGCGCCGCAGGTACCACCCGCTCCTGTCATCCATCCACACCACTGCGTATGGTTAGAACCCAGATTATGACCCGTTTCATGTGCCAATGCCTGCACATCCCACGAATAGGTTGGCAATGGCTGTACTGTTGTGGCATTGATAGGGCTGTATGCATATGCCATATTGCGTTTACAAAGCACATCAACATAGCCTACACCACCGTTAGCAACAGGATCCATTGTTACCAGATGCGCAATGTCACCATCAAAAGTATCAGACTGCACATTCCACTTACCTTGAAAATCGTACAAAGCATTCAGTGCATTATTGTTGATGTAATTATCATTAACAGTCCACACATAGAGCGATTTCAATTCCAATGCAATGCGTTCATTTCTGTACAATGCCTGCACCTGATTAAAAAGCCCAACCATGTATGCCTGCACATTGGCTACACTTCCTTTGTTTTGATACAACTGGTAATCGCACTCCCAATACACACTTACTTTATTACACAGGTAGGCAGCAGTTGTTTTATTAGCTGCAGTTGTTTGTTCTTTACCATAAAAACTCGCATTCACACCACAGGGCGAATATGGTTTATCCTTAAAGTCTCTATCGTTATACAATATGTACTCCCCGGTCTTATCTCCTTTTTTACCCAATACATAATTGCCTTCATCTACTGAAAACAACATCATCACATCTCCATTTGCCTCTATACTCATAGCCGCTACAGACTTGCTTGCACCATCTACCACACCTTGATAATGCACGCCATAATTATAACCAGTACGATGCCTGCCGCTGCCATCAATTGTTCCGAAATTTGCATTAGAGGATAATGGGTTTCTTAATAGCATTTGCAGATTATAAACTGTCCCTTTAGCCGAATGTATTACAACAGATACCGCTTCCGGATGCTGTTGTAATAGCTGCTTAGTTATATCTTTTTTGATTGTAAGTACCGTCGCTTCTTTCAGCACTTTCTCATAACCTGCAGCTATTGTTACTGTAAATGGCTCAACTTCACTAAAAATCACCCGGGATGCTTTAGCTTGGTTTATCTCTTTCTGCAACAAGCCGTTCTCTATAGCAAAAGCATTGCCCGATAGCAGCAAAAGCAAACACAAAAAGGACAGCATTCTTTGTAACATAACCGGCATTTAGGCTCCTATATGCAATTTATACATAAGTATTTAATTGACAGCCCTGAATAGTTGAATTGTTTTTTGCTATCTTGGCATTGCAATCAACCCGAAAAGCAGATTCCTATGATGCGTTTTTTTGTTTTATTGATGCTTTCATTATCGCTGGTAGCATGCCGCGGTGGCAAAAAGAAAGTTCATACGCCTAAAGTACCCAAAGGTGATGCGGAAATTACCAATACCTACTGGCGCCTGTACGAAATGAATGGCAAGCAGATACAGACACCTGCCGATGCGCGTGATGTATTCATTCGTCTGAATCGTAAAAGAAGCGAGCTGGAAGGTTTTGCAGGTTGCAATAATATTGGCGGCACACATGCAGAAGGACGCCATGGCGCAATTAAATTCGAACCGTTCTCTACCCTGATGGCTTGCGAAGACCGAATGGAGATAGAACAATACGTATTGAAAGCGCTGGTAAGGGCCAACCGCTATGTCATTAACGATAAATTCCTGCTGCTCTATGATGAAAACATGCTGTTAGCAACTTTCGAAGCACGTTACTACAAATAACCTTCTCAACAATATTCCAATAAAAAAGCGAAGCATGATGCTTCGCTTTTTCTTTATCTGCATATCTGTTATCAGATATTGAATTTGATACCTTGTGCCAGTGGCAGGTTTTCACTCCAGTTGATGGTATTCGTTTGTCTGCGCATGTATGCTTTCCAGCTGTCAGAACCACTTTCACGGCCACCTCCCGTTTCTTTCTCACCGCCAAATGCACCACCTATCTCAGCACCACTGGTACCGATGTTTACATTAGCAATACCACAATCGCTGCCTTTATGCGACAGGAATGTCTCTGCCTCGCGCATGTTCAGCGTCATGATAGATGAAGACAAACCTTGCGGTACATTGTTCTGCAACGCAATGGCTTCTTCCAGTTTTTTGTATTTCATGATGTACAATAGCGGAGCAAATGTTTCGTGCTGCACTATCTGCATATCATTGCTTACTTCATAGATGCATGGCTTCACATAGCAGCCGCTTTCGTAGCCTTTGCCGCTTAGCACACCACCTGCCGCTACTACTTTTGCACCTTCTTTTTTCAGCGCTTCAATAGCATTCAGATAGTTTTGTACAGCATCTTTATCTATCAGCGGACCTACGTGATTGTTCTCATTCAGCGGGTCGCCTATGTTCAGTTGCTTGTATGCTGCTACCAGTTTTTTCTTAAATGTTTCATACACACTTTCGTGGATGATAACACGACGCGTTGTTGTACAACGCTGTCCTGCTGTACCTACCGCACCAAATACTACTGCACGCATAGCAATATTCATATCTGCATGTTCAGAAACAATGATTGCATTGTTACCACCCAGTTCCAGCAATGCACGGCCCAACCTTGCGCCTACTGCAGCACCTACGGCTTTACCCATACGTGTGCTGCCTGTTGCTGATACCAACGGTATACGTGCATCAGCACTCATCCATTCACCTGTTTCGCGTCCGCCAACTATCAGTCCACTTACACCTTCAGGTACTTTGTTTGCCTTAAATACATCTGCTATTATGTTCTGACAAGCAATAGCTGTCAGTGGTGTTTTTTCTGATGGTTTCCATACGCAGGTGTTACCACATATCCATGCTATAAAGCTGTTCCAGCTCCATACCGCAACAGGAAAGTTGAATGCACTGATGATACCAACTACACCCAGCGGATGCCATTGCTCGTACATGCGGTGCATAGGGCGCTCGCTGTGCATTGTCAGGCCATATAGCTGACGAGATAAGCCCACGGCAAAATCCGCGATATCTATCATTTCCTGTACCTCGCCAAGGCCTTCCTGCAGGCTCTTACCCATTTCGTAAGATACCAGCCTGCCCAATGGTTCTTTGTGCTTGCGCAGTGCCTCACCTATCTGTCTTACTACTTCGCCACGTTTTGGTGCAGGCCACATACGCCATTCTGCAAAGGCAGTTTCAGCTTGCTTTACTACAGCATCATATGTTTTGCGGGTAACGCCGTTTACAGCACCTATTTCCTTTGCATCTACAGGGCTGTACGATACTATTTTATCACCACCAGCCTTTATCCATTTTGTACCTGTACCGGCGCCTTCATTTATTTTTTTGATACCAAGCGTATCTAATACCTTATTCAGTTTCATATTGTTGTTTGAAAAAACTTGCGCAAAGTTACGGCATTACAAACGGGCTATCAAATTCGCTTAAACTTGCGAAAGACAAATCCCTTTCAGAAATTATCGGGTTTGCCACACCCCAATCGTAACCAATACTGTTGTATAATATACCCGTATCGCTGTCTTTATGATAGCTCGATGACACGAGGTAGTAAGTCATAGCACCTTCTGTCAACGCTTTAAACCCGTGCGCAAAGCCTTCAGGAATGAAATATGCCAGATGATTTTCTTCCGATAGTTCATGCGCATAGTACTGCCCGTATGTAGGCGATTCCTTACGCAGATCTACAATCACATCCAGTATAGCGCCTTGCGGACAATACACTACTTTGCTGTGCTGATGTGGCGGCAGCTGAAAATGCATCCCACGTATCACATCTTTTTTGGATGTAGAGAAATAGCTTTCCTTCAGCTCAAACGCTATACCTACCTGCCTGAAAGTGTCATCATTGAATGGTTTTACAAATACACCCCTATCGTCTGTATAACGGGGCAATGTGATAAGATATGCGCCTTCCAGCGGTAATGCTTCAAAATGATACATACTGGGCGTAAATTACAGTGTTTGACGCTAAAAAAAATTAAAGAAATCAATATTTTTGCAGTTGATTCAATTCAAGCCCGCATGCAACACTTTCTGGATATACGTAAAAACATTATCGGCATCAACCATAGCTTCACGTCGCCATTCGGCAAAAAGAAGATATTATATGCCGACTGGACTGCCAGCGGGCGTATGTACCGCCCTATTGAGGACTATATGATGGAAGAGGTATATCCGTATGTTGCCAATACACATACCGAAACTACTTTCACAGGTTCATACATGACTAACCTGTACCACAATAGCCTGCACGATATTAAGTCTCACGTTGGTGCAACGAATAATGAAGTTATCATAGCTTCCAATTCGGGCATGACGGGCGTTATCAATAAATTTCAGCGCATACTCGGCTATAAACTGCACGAAAAGTTTGAAGACCGTATAGCCATTGGCAAAAATGAGCGTCCTGTAGTGTTCATTACACATATGGAGCATCACTCTAACCATACAACATGGTTGGAGACTATCTGCGATGTTGTCATCATACCACCATCAAAAGAAGGCGATGTTGATTTGGAGGCTTTCGACTCCCTGATGGAAGATTACAAAACCCGCGAAACCAAAATAGCTTCTGTTACTGCCTGTTCAAACGTTACAGGCATATACACACCTTACCATAAAATAGCTGCTATTGCGCACAAGCATGGTGGCTATTGTTTTGTAGACTTTGCCTGTTCGGGTCCTTATGTTGATATCAATATGAATCCTGAAAATGAAGCAGAGCGTCTGGATGCAGTATTTCTGTCTCCACACAAATTCCTGGGTGGACCAGGCACATCTGGCGTTGTAGTATTCAGGAAAGAACTTTACAACAATGCGGTACCTGACCATCCCGGTGGTGGTACCGTACGCTGGACAAGCCCTTTTGAAAAACACCTGTACCTGACAGATATAGAAATGCGCGAAGATGGTGGCACACCTCCCTTCCTGCAAACAATACGTGTTGCTAAAGCCATAGAGCTGAAAGAATACATGGGCACTGCAAATATTGCAGAACGCGAGGAAAAGTTGATGAACATTCTTTGGGACAGGGTAAGTACAATGGATGGCGTTACCATTCTTGAAAGCAATAAAAAACACCGTCAGGCAATACTTTCTATACAATTCAGCGATTTATATTTCAATCAGGTAGTG
The DNA here is from genome assembly GCA_017303395.1 of Chitinophagales bacterium. Classification (GTDB taxonomy): domain Bacteria; phylum Bacteroidota; class Bacteroidia; order Chitinophagales; family Chitinophagaceae; genus Polluticoccus. The sequence continues at coordinate 102,655 of JAFLBN010000010.1, read as the reverse complement.
CGTTCTCTCAACGATATATTCGGTATTCAGTCTCGTGGCGGATGCTCTTGTGCAGGTACCTATGGCCACTATCTGAACGATTTGGACTATCGCAAATCTATACAGATAAGGCAAGAGATTGAAAAGGGAAATGCACTGGTAAAACCGGGCTGGGTGCGCATATCGCTACACCCTACTATGCTGGAAGAAGAAATGAACTATATAGCGGATGCTATACAGTTCATTCTCGACAATAAAACACTTATCAAAGATTTATATCTGGTCAGCGGTAATGATTTTGAGTTGGACGAAAGCAGGCTGCAATCAGCAGAATGTAAGCACTTGTTCGACAGATCTTTCGTTATGGCTTAGAAATTACCGAAGTAATTTTCAATCTGCCGCATGCATTTTTCGTGTGCGGCATTTTCTTTGTCTGCATACCAGTCTGCCGTCATTTCGATAGCCTGAGTGGCATTCAATTGCGGCTTCCAGCCAATCAGGTTGTATGCTTTATTACTATCCAGCAATAATAGCTTAGCCTCATGCAGTGGCTTATCAGGCACTATTATTTTGTAGCCCCCTGTGCCATAGCGGGCAACAAATATTTTAGTCAGGTCCTCTACAGTAAGCGTATCATTTACGTCAGGTCCAAAGTTGAATGGTGTACTCAGGCGAACAGGCTCTTCTGTCATCTTCGCTGCCAGCATCAGGTAGGCACCAAGTGGCTCCAGTACATGCTGCCAAGGGCGCACAGAGTGTGGATTGCGCAATCCTACTGTTTCGCTAAACTCCAGTGCGCGTACTATATCCGGTATAATTCTGTCGTCAGAAAAATCGCCACCACCTATTACATTACCTGCACGCACAGAAGCAACTGCTTTTTGATGTTTGCTGTAATCATCAGGATTGAAGAATGAACGTGTGTAGGATTCTACAACTATCTCTGCCGCTGCCTTACTTGCTGAGTAGGGATCGTAGCCACCCAGCTTATCATCTTCTTTGAACGGTGTGCCACGCTCAGGATTTTCATACACTTTATCTGTAGTAATCATCAATGCCACACATGGTTGCGACATGCAACGTATTGCTTCCAATACATGGCAAGTACCTTGTGCATTTACAATGAACGTATCTACCGGCTTATCGTAGCTGCGGCGTACTAATGATTGTGCAGCCAGATGAAATACAAAATGTGGTTCGAAACGCACTATCTCACCCTGCAATTTATGCAAGTCGCATATATCACCTATTACAGAACTGTAGCATAGCTCATCGCCATCTATCAGATTGTATAAATCGTTTGTTTTTTCTGGCGCTAAAGAATATCCTTTAACATCTGCACCAAGCCATTGCAATATCTGCACCAGCCACGAACCTTTGAATCCTGTATGCCCTGTTACAAATACACGCTTCCCGTTAAATACCGAACGCAGGTATGCAGCACTTACCACTTTTTCCATAAAGGTTCTGTTTGCCAAAGGTGTTCCAATTCTTCTTTATCGCGCAGTGTATCCATACACTTCCAGAATGCATGATGCCTGTATGCAGTTATCTGTTTGTCAGCTGCCAGTTTATCCATCGGGTAGCGCTCCCACATAATATCATCCGCATCATCGGGCAAGTATTTTGCAATAGATGGTTCTATTACAAAGAAGCCGCCGTTTATCCATGTACCACTATCTGCAGGCTTTTCTTCAAAGCTGTCTATCACACCGCTATCTTCCATTTTGATAACACCAAAGCGACTGGTAGCCTGTATGGCTGTCATGGTACATATCTTGCCGCTTTCTTTGTGAAACTTTACCAGCTCATCAATATCTACATCACTCACACCGTCACCATAAGTAAGCATAAAGGTCTCATTGCCTACATAAGGCAGTACACGCTTCAGCCTACCGGCTGTCATTGTATCCAGTCCTGTATCTATCAGTGTTATTTTGAATGGTTCTGAATTGTTGTTGTGAACTTCCAGCGAATTCTTAGAAAGATCGACTGTAATATCTGCGTTGTGCAGGAAGTAGTTAGCAAAATACTCCTTAATCATCCATCCTTTATAACCCAGGCAAATGATAAACTCTGTATGCCCGTAAGCGGCATATGTTTTCATGATATGCCAAAGAATGGGCTTACCACCAATTTCAATCATTGGCTTGGGTCTCAGAGACGATTCCTCAGATATACGTGTACCGCGACCGCCTGCAAATATTACAACCTTCATCAGAAGTAGAGTTTCGTTTTAAACAGCAACAAATTTAATCGTAAATAAACTAAAAAAAGCCCTGCTATTGAAGCAGGGCGGCAATTTTAACGCAATTATTTATTTTAACTGATAGTTCTTGGGAATACTGAACGGCACTTCTATCGGCATGTCGAACTCAGCTTTGTTGAAGCTCATTTCCAGATAGTGCTGTTCACCCGCATTGGTAATATTCAGTACTCTTTCAGTTGAAAATTTCCTGCCATTGGTATTCTCATATGTTCCGTATTGCATCATTCCCTGTACGGCATTGTCTTTAGAGCGCATTTGTACTGTACGGATAGTACTATCTGTTTTGTTAAACCCTATTTGTTGCTGCATATCACCGTCTTCTACATCTACCGTCCATGTACCACCAAAATCGGTAGCATCCTTCGGTGTGCCACCTTTCTGTAGCAGATTACCCATAAACAGGTTTTGCACCAGTGAGAAACTAACAGGTATCGGCAACAGCTTTCCTGCATCTGCAACGGCCATTTTATATGCTTCCTTTTGAAGGTGATATAACAAGAAAAGACTGTCGGGTGTTATATATATGCGCGCCACACTTATCATGCCTGCCGCAGCAGTTACATTCACCCATATTGTACTGTCTTTACGTATGCGAATGAATGCGGTGAATTCTTTTTTACCATCTTTAGATGCATATTCCATCTTGGCTTTGCCGCTGAATGTTGTATATGCTATTTCATTTTGCAATAATGGTGCAAGCATATTTATCAATAACCGCTTCTGTGCATTAGGCTCTTTAGGTGTAGTCACAACAGTTCCCGATACACCACCTGGTGTATCTACAGTATTAGCGCCGAAACGTTCTTTGATGGCATACTTCTTTTCGAACCACACGTTTTTGCGAACGGGTTGCTTATTTGTCTGACAAGATGTTAAAATGGATGTAATGGCAATCAACACTACCGAAACCCACGCTATATTAAATTTCATACAGCTTTCTGTCCTTGATTTTTTTATCTATGTCCGTATTCTCGGTTCCTTTTTCTTTTGCTTTGGTCCAGCACTCTACGGCTTTATCTACATTTCCTTGTTTGTAGTAAACATCGCCAAGATGTTCCCACAATGTACCATCGGCATTTTCGCCGTTTGCATCTATTGCTTTCTGTATATACTCCTGGGCGTCTTTATACTTTCCCTGTTTATACAATATCCATCCATAAGTATCCATGAATGTAGGCTCATCCTTCCTTACTTCCAGCGACTTCTTAGACATTCGCTCTGCATCCTCCAGCCTCACACCACGTACAGATAGATAGTATGCATAGTTATTCAGTACCGTTGCATTCATCGGGTCCAGTTTCAGTGCATAGTCATAGCTACTGTCAGATGCCGAATATTTCTTAGCATAGTTATATGCATCACCCAGCCCTGTATACATCTGCACCAGTTGTGCTTTATTATCTTCTGGCTGCATATCTATTGCTCTTGTTATAGCTTTGATAGATTTGGCATAATCCTTCTTATTCATGTAGCCCACACCATTCAGGTAATGAAACATAGCCTGATTGGGGAACAACTTCAACGCTCTTTCACTATATTTTATCAATGAGTCAGCCCCTGCTCTGTCTGTGTACGCAAATAACAAACTCTCCCATACTTTGTAGGAAGATGGGTCTATCTGTACTGATTTTTTATATGCTTCAGCTGCTTTATCTATTTTATTATTGAAAGCCAACACATCACCATAGAATGCAGACACCCTTGCATTTTCAGGATGTTGCTCTGCTAGTATGGTAATGATTTCCAAACCCTGCCTGCGCATAGTGCTGTCATTTCCACCTTCAATTATCATTGGCCCGAGAATACTCAACTGTACATCGGCATCAAGGCTCTTATTCGTTACCAGTTTTTTTACATATTCTTCGTATTTCTTCTGGTTGTTATTCTTTTTATAGTATTCAGAAAGTGTCAGTTGCACAGTAGGGTCTTCGCTAAATTGCTCTTCTATCTTTCTGTACATCTCTGCTGCTTTGCCGGTCAGCTTATTGTTGTCATAAACTTCCGCCAGCTCTGCATAGTATTTTCCTTCCTGCGGATTGCGTGCTATCTGCCCTTCCAGCACTTTCACTACACCATCCACATCATTTCGCTTCAGCAATAGTTTCTTTTTCAGGTCTATCGCTTCTTCATTATCGGGTTCTTTTTCCAGATACTTGTTGATGGTAGCAAGTGCTTCATCATACTTACCTACATGCTGATAAAGATTGAACGCTTTCAGCAGATAGTCATCATTGTACTTTTCTGTTTTTGCTATTTCATCAAAGAGTTTAGCTGCTTCTTCATACTGCTTATTCTGCACCAGTATTTCAGCATACTGTGTTTTATACCACACATTGCTCCCATCCAGTGCTATTGCTTTTTTTATGTACTCCGTTGCCTTATCACTTCTGTTTTCTTTAAAGTAGAGCCTTGCAAGGTCGTAGTACGCCCCAGATGCCTGTGGTTTTGAGGCAATAACCTGCAGCAGCAATCGCTCTTCTTCCTTATCATCACCTTTTATACGTGCGCGCAGTGCATCGTAGTATGCAACATCAGCCTCCAGCCCTTTTACCTCTTCCGATTTAAAATTGCTATTCTCTTTATCCTGAGCATACAAAACTGCATCGCCACTAAAGAGGAGTAACGATGCAGCACCAAATATTTTTAGGAAACTAAGACTCATATATGTGTTGAAAAGTCACCGATGCTTATATCGCGTGCCTTTTCATTGTAATTTACGCTTTTCCCAAGTAAAGAGTTTTCGATACGCGCATTTTTAACAATGCTGTGAGCCTGAACGATGCTATTGTTGATGCGGCTGTCTTTAATATGCACCCCTTCTTCCAACGATACAAACGGTCCGATTACAGAATTCTGGACTACCACATTCTCTCCAATAAAGCATGGTGGTATAATAACAGAGTTTTCCAACCTTGCTGTTTCTGATACAAGACGCTCGCTTTCCGCCTTGATAGCCAGTATACGCATATTGGTATATACCGTAGCATCTTTATTGCCACAATCCAGCCATTCTGTTACCTGATCTGTATAAAACTTAACGCCTTTTTTCAGCATGTTGTCCATAGCATCTGTAATCTGGTATTCACCTTTCAGCATGATGCCTTCGTCAATCAGGCGTTGCAGCTCTTTGCGCAGGTTTTCACCGTCTTTAAAATAGTACACACCTATGATGGCAAGATCAGAAACAAACTCTTTCGGTTTTTCTACAAATGCTTCAATCTCGTTAGCCGCATTCAGTTTCACAACTCCAAACGCGCTTGGGTCATCTACCTTCTGTGTCCACACTATCGCATCTTTATCTTTATCTATGCTGAAAGTAGCTTTGAACAATGTATCTGCAAATGCGATAAACACATTACCCTTTAGGCTTTCTTCTGCACACAGAATAGCATGCGCTGTACCTTTAGGTTCGTGCTGGTAGCATATTTTAGCTTTTGCACCCAGGCTTTCAGCCACTTTACACAGGTGGTCTTCTACTTCTTTACCAAAACTCGGCCCTATAATAAATGCTATCTCCTCCACTTTTTCATTGCTGGTAGCAATGATGTCTTCTACAAGGCGTTGCACTATTGGCTTGCCTGCAATCGGTATCAGTGGTTTAGCAGTTGTAAGTGTATGCGGGCGCATCCTTTTGCCCATACCTGCCATTGGGATAATGATATTCATTTCTTATAGTTGAATCTTGTTTACAATATTATTTCGTTCCCGAGTGCCCGAAGCCACCTGCTCCGCGCTCGGTTTCATCCAGTGTTTCTGTTATAGCCCAGTTTATCTGTTCATATCGTGCTATTACCATCTGCGCTATACGTTCTCCGTCTTCTATTGTCTGTGGTTCTGTACTCAGGTTGATGATGGGTACCATAATCTCGCCCCTGTAGTCACTGTCAATCGTACCGGGTGTGTTTACCATCGACAGCCCTTTTTTAATAGCCATGCCACTACGCGGACGTATCTGCGCTTCGTAGCCTACGGGCAATGCCATATATAAACCTGTCGGTATCAGCCTGCGTTCCATTGGCTGCAATGTAATGCTTTCTGTGAGCCACGCCCTCAGATCCATACCTGCCGATCCTGCCGTTTGGTATTGCGGCAATTCGTGCGGCGATTTATTAACTATCTGTACATCCATTGTCAGGGCGCAAAGGTAATGCGTTATTGGGTAGGTAGCATATAGAATTACTGCCTTGCTTGTTAAGTGTTTTAAAATGTTAAAAAACCAAATATAAATTATATATAAGTATAATATGCTTGTAAAAAACTGAAACTAATGGTTACTTTTGTATCCCTTTAATTGTAACAGGAAAAAATTTAATAAGTATAGCTCAGAAATGGCATTGTTGGGAAATTTAATATCTAGGTCGTTACAGGTTCGGAAAAAGTTCAAACTCCCGGTTGCATCTCCATTTTCTTATCAAAGACATACTTTAAGGCAATTGCTGGAGCGCGGACAATACACCTCGTTTGGCAAGCATTATGGCTTTGGCGATATACTTAGTAAAGAAGTAGATTTTGTAAAGGCTTTTAAAGAGCGCGTTCCCGTACATACCTACAACGAGATGTACGACCAGTGGTGGCACCGATGTCTGGATGGTGAGGAAAACGTTACATGGCCCGGAAAGGTAAAATACTTTGCACTCAGCTCTGGCACTTCAGAATCTGCCAGCAAACACATTCCCGTTACAACAGACATGCTGAAATCTACTAAGAAAGTAGGCTTTAAACAGCTATACAGCATGACGGAATTTAATATTCCGCCAATTGCCTTCCAGAAAGGTGTATTGATGCTGGGTGGCACCACTTCCCTCTTCGAAAAAGGTGATTATTACGAAGGCGATATGAGCGGCATCAGTGCCAAAAACATGCCTCGCTGGATGTCTAACTTCTTCTACAAACCCGGACAGAAAATATCTCAACGCCCCAAGTGGGAAGACCGCATCAAACTTATCATTCGCAAAGCCCCTCAGTGGGATGTTGCTACTGTATGTGGTGTGCCTGCATGGGTGCAGATAGTACTGGAAGAAGTTATTAAATACCATAAGGTTAAAAACATTCATGAGATATGGCCCAACCTCAGTATTTATATACACGGTGGCGTATCTTTTGAACCATATAAAGAAAGCTTCAAAAAGCTGTTGGGCCGCCCAATAGAATACATCGAAACCTACATGGCTTCAGAAGGTTCTTTCGGTTTCAAAGCCCGTCCGGGAGACCACGGCATAAAACTGGTGCTGAACGCGGGTATCTTCTATGAATTTGTTCCATTTACATCAGACAATTTTGACGAGGACGGCAATCCTAAACAAAACCCGACCAGCTACCTGATACACGAGGTCGATGAGCATACAGAATACGCCGTAATGCTTAGCACCTGTAGTGGTGCTTGGCGCTATTACATAGGCGACGTTATACGTTTTACAGATGCTAAGGAAGGTGAGATAGCCATTGTAGGCCGTACCAAACAATTCCTCAGCCTGTGTGGAGAACACATGTCTGTAGACAATATGAATAAAGCCATCGATACTGTAGCTCGCAAACTAGGTGTTACAATTCGTGAGTTTACAGTTGCAGGCTTCAAATACCAGAACCTTTTTGCACATCGTTGGTACATAGGTTGCGACGACCCTGATGTAGACCCGCAAAAAGTAAAGCAGATAATCGACGAAACACTGAGTGAAATAAATGATGACTATGCCGTAGAGCGTACATCTGCTCTAAAAGAAGTATTTGTAGAAATACTGCCAAACGAAGTATTTTACGACTACATGAAGTCTATAGGCAAAGATGGTGCAATGAACAAATTCCCACGCGTACTGAAAAATGGCAAGCTTGCAGATTGGGAAGCCTTTCTTCAGAAACAGAATACAATAAGTAAATAAAACAGGCTACGCATCTTTCACCCATTCGTAGTGGGCTTGTGCAAATTTTATTTCACCGTAGGTATAATCATCGGGGAGTAAATCCTTCAGTGGTTTTAATGCCTGTGTATGTCCTGTTTGTTTTATCAGTGCAACTATAATATCCAGCTTCGCTTTGTTTACCAGTTTTGTTGCACTTAGCTCTCCGCTTGTTACAAATGGCAACAAGTGTGTTTCTATGGTATTGGTAGAGAGGTTTCTCTTCTGGGCAATATCTGCAATATCGTAACCATCTTTAAACATATCGAAGCTGATGCGCTGTGTATTGCTGATGGTAGTAGTTTCTTTTGCAGGCTTGGCTACGCGTTCTTTCTTCGGTGCTTTCAGTTGTATTTTACTTTCCAGCTTATGCTCGTTTGCATAGGCTTGCAATACTTTCATAAATGCAGGCCCGTACTTGCTTACCTTATAATCACCAAAGCCCGATATCTTTCTTAATCCATCAAAAGTCAATGGCAGGTACGTTGCCATATCAAGCAACGTGTTATCGCCCACAATGATATAGGCGGGCACATTCTCCTGTTCTGCAATTTCTCTTCGTACCTCTTTCAGTTCTCTCAACAAATCAGGATGGTGTTGCGGTGCGCTGCTTACATCAGTTACTTCTTCTTTCGGTTTCTTCAGCACTAGTGTCACTTCCAGTTCGCCACGCAATATGCGCCTGCTGGCTTCATTCAGTTTCAGTGCAGGGTACGCGCCATCTTCCAGTTCAACTAAGCGTTGCTGCAATAGCTGCCTCACTATAGCCTGCCATTCTTCTTTCTTTAGCTCTTTGCCTATGCCGTATGTTTTCAGTTCTTTGTGTGCAGGCAAAATCTTCGCACTGTTCGAACCTCTTAAAAAATCTACTAGATATTCTGCACCAAAACGTTCACCTGTTCGTGTTACAGCAGATAATATCTTCTGTGCTTCGATAGTAGCCGTGCGATGCTCGAGATTACTCAAACAATAATCGCAACTTCCGCAATAGGCAGGTGCGCGCTCACCAAAGTATTGCAGTATATATTGCCTGCGGCAACCCTCATACTCTGCAAACTCTTTCATTTGCATCAGCTTCTTCTTCAGCACATTGGTTTGGGCAGCATTGCCATCTACGGTTATAAAGCGCATCAGCTTACTGATGTCTCCCGAAGAATAATACATAATCGCATCACTCTTCAATCCATCCCTGCCTGCACGCCCCGTTTCCTGATAGTAGCCTTCCATATTCTTCGGCACATCGTAGTGCAGTACAAAACGCACGTTGGGCTTATCGATACCCATACCAAATGCAATCGTCGCTACAATGATTTTAGTATCATCTCGCTGAAAAGATTCCTGCACCTTTGCACGCTCATCATTACCCATCCCCGCGTGGTAATACGCTGCATCATAACCCACTTCTTTCAGTTTAGATGCAATGCTTTCTGTACTGGCTCTCGATAGTGTGTATATGATACCACTATCATTTCTATGCTTATCCAGATAGTGTATTATCTGCTCAAATGCTTTCTTCTTTGGCTGAATATAGTAGTTGATATTCGCTCTGTTGAAAGACGATATAAAAACCTGTGGCTGGCGCAATGCCAGCTTTTCCAGAATATCTTTTTGTGTAATAGTATCTGCACTGGCAGTAAGCGCTATGACAGGCACATGCGGAAAGTGTTGCTTCAATGCTGCCAATCCCAGATACTCAGGACGGAAATCATGCCCCCACTGCGATATACAGTGTGCCTCATCTACAGCAAACAAACTGCAAGGTAGTGTAGTCAGAAAATTAATGAACTGCATACCACTGGCAAACAATCTTTCAGGCGCCAGATACAATAGTTTCACTTCTCCGTTCCTTACCGCAGTTATAATGGTGTTCTGTTCAGAATTGCTTAGGGTAGAGTTGAGATACGCAGCCCTGATACCATTTGCCTGCAAGGCATCAACCTGGTCTTTCATCAATGCTATCAGCGGAGATATTACTATTGTCAATCCATCTAGCAATACTGCGGGCAACTGATAACAAATAGACTTACCACCACCAGTCGGCATGATGGCCATTACGTCTTTACCGCTCAGTACGGTTTCAATAATTACTTGCTGATTCAGGCGGAAATTATCGTAACCAAAGAAGTGCTTCAGCGCCTGGTGAATAGGATATTTCTTCATTATACGGTGGCTATCAGTCGTTCACACTCTTGCAGCAATTGCTGCTTGTCTATCGGCACTACACCTACATGCTCGCATACCAAGCCACCTGCTATGTTCGATACCTGCGCCATCAACGCTGCATCTTTGGTTAGTGCATAGATTACAGATGCCGTAGCTATTACTGTATCTCCCGCACCACTCACATCTTTTATGTCGCGTTTGTGCGTCGGTATTATTTCGCTCGATTTATTATGGTAATACACCCCTTTTTCTGAAAGGGTGATGAATGTTACATCATGTTTCAATGCGCTATGCAAATTACTATGAGCCGCATCCAATTCTTCTTTACTCACATTCACAACTTCCATATCCAACCCTTCTCTTACTTCTTTCAGATTCGGCTTGAATACTGTTACATTTTTGTACGTCAGAAAATTCTTTTTCTTCGGGTCAACAGTTGTTACGATACCCAGATGATTGCAGTGTGTAGTAATCTTATCTATCACATTCTCTTTCAGCACGCCTTTGTTGTAGTCTTCAAATATTACTACCTGTGGTTTTTCTATTTGCAGATAGCGCATCACCATATCTATAAACGGATGTTCTTCTGCAGTTGTCAGGTCATCGCAAATCTCTTCATCCAGTCGCATCATGTGTTTGTCATCTACTATCACACGTGTTTTAGTAGTCGTTGGCCTGTGGTGGCTCCTTACAAGTAGTGTGGTATCAATACCTGCATCGTTTGCAAGCTGTTCCAATATCAGCCCATCATTATCATCGCCTACAACACTTGCCAGCGTTACTTTAGCACCAAGCGCTATACAGTTCAGTGCCACATTAGCTGCACCACCCAGGCGATTATCTCTTTTCTTTACGGTTACTATAGGCACAGGCGCTTCAGGCGACATGCGCTCTACGACACCCCACCTGTAGTTATCCAGCATTACATCTCCTATTACAACAACATGTAGTTGTTGCATATCATCAAACAGCTTATGCAGTCCTTGTTTATCCATTGGTTTTATTACCTCTCCTGTTCAGATAGTAGTATACAGGTATACCTGCCAATACTATTATCAATCCCGGCCACGTGTATTCAGGTTTGTATTGCAGCAGCACCACGCATATGAATGAAGCCAGCAAAATATAAATCAAAGGTATGACAGGATATCCAAACGCTTTGTATGGTCTTGGCATATCCGGTTGTGTTTTGCGTAGCTTAAAGATGCCCGCGATAGTAAGTGCATAAAACAGCAATACGGTGAAGATGATGAAATCTAAGAGATTACCATATTGTCCGCTAAGGCATAGCAGACACGCCCATATACATTGCATCCACAATGCTTTTGAAGGCACACCGTTTTTATTCAGCTTGCCTGCTGCGGGGAGAAACAGACCATCATTCGCCATTGTATAGTACACACGTGCCCCCGAAAGTATCAACCCGTTATTGCACCCAAATGTAGATACCATTATCAGTAGTGCTATGACAGTAGTACCTATACCACCAAATATCTTCAGTGCAGCAGCCAGTGCTACCCTGTCAGATGGTGCATTGGCAATCTCGCTGATGCTCATCACATTCAGGTACATGAAGTTCATAGACACATACAGCAGCGTTACCACTACTGTACCTATAAACAAGCTCAAACCAATATTACGCTCAGGCTTTTTTATTTCACCTGCTATAAATGTTACGTTATTCCATGCATCGCTGGAGAACAGCGCACCAACCATCGCCACACATAGTGCTGCTACCAGCCCCATGCCTGAAAGGCTTTCATGATTGATTACCGTAGTGCTTGTTGTTATCTTTTTTGCAAACCATGCGTCTGTCCAGTTATTCGTCCAGATGCTACCGTCTTTTACCAATGCAAAACCAAATACCACCAAAGCAGCCATTGCCAGTATTTTGGCACTGGTAAAGATGAATTGTATCCACTTGGCATTTTTTACGCCTTGTGTATTGATGTATGTGAGCAGTATAATGGTTGCTAAACCGGTAAGTTGTGCAGCGGTAATCTTAAAATCGTTAATAGGCCCCAGCTTCATAGGTCCAACAAATACATTCTCTTCTCCAAGTGCAGGTATCAAATAGCCGGTAAATTTACCAAAGCCCACACCTACAGCTGCGATAGTTCCTGTTTGTATAACGGCAAAAAATGCCCACCCGTACAGGAAGCCATACATCTTGCCGAATGCTTCGCGCAGGTACACATACTGCCCACCCGCCTGTGGATACATACCACTAAGCTCTCCGTAGCTTAGCGCAGCAGACAGTGTAATGAAACCCGATACAAGCCACACAACTACCAACCAGCCTGCGCTGCCTACATTGCGTGCTATATCTGCACTAACAATAAATATTCCTGAACCTATCATGGAGCCGATAACCAGCAGGGCTCCATCCATTAATGTCAGCGATCGTTGAAAAGAAGACTTGTTTTCCAAGCAGCGTTATTTTCAAGAAAAATACTACTTTTTCTTCTCTGTTTCTGCCTGCAGGTTTTTAGAGTCTTCATTCATTGCTTTTACGATGTCTTCTGTAATATCCAATGCTTTGTTGGCATACATGATAGAACCGCTCTTTGTATAAGATAGGATGTAGTCATACTTACCATCCTTATTATAGTCACCTATTATCTTGTCCAATTGTTGTTGCAGCTTTGTATTAAACTCTTCCTGCTCTTTCATTAGCTGCACAGTCAGCGACTCTTCCCTTGTCTTGAGGCTTTGTTCCATTTGCATCAGGCGCTTGCCAATGCTCTGTTGCTCCGCTTCTGTCATTGTACCCGCCTGTGCTTTACGCTGTGCTGCTGCATAGTCGTTTTGCAACTGTTGTGCACTGCGTTGCAGTTCTGCCTTCATACCTTCCTGGCGAGCTTCAAATTTCTTGCGTTGCTCTTTCAGATACTCATACTTAGACTCCAGCGTGTCTATGTTCACATAGGCTATCTTGGTAGCCGTTGCTTCACCGGCAGGTGTTGTGCTTACAGCCTTTGGCTTATCGCCACCTGTTTTCATTACAAACAGTGCAATAACACCTGCCAGTGCAAGCGCGCTAAGTATTGTTGAAAGATTTTTCATTATATCAGTTTCTGTTGATTATTGTGTTGCAAAAGTAATATCTATTCTGCCAGTTTGCACCTACCGGCTTTCTTAAATGTTTTATAATATCTGTAAAAAACAAATGGGCTGCCTGTTTAAGACAACCCATTTAATGTTATTATTACCAAGCTACTACTCGAGCCTGAATGTGATACGCTGTGTATAGTAAACACGCACCGGACGTCCGTTTTGTTTACCAGGTTTCCATTTAGGGAAGCTTGATACCACACGTACTGCTTCTTCCTCACAACCGGCACCTATTTTCTTACCTACCACCTTAGCATCTGTTACACTACCGTCTTCAGTAACAACAAACTGTACAGTTACAGTACCTTCTATGTTGTTTTCCTTAGCTGCAGGCGGATAATTCAGGTTTTTTTGCAGGAAAGTAGGAATATCATATGGCGCTTCCGGCATTTGTTCCACATAGCGGAAAATTTCCGTTGGCGGTGCTTCCACAACACCTGTACCTGGGGCATCAATAGGTGCTTCAATTGCATTTGCATCACCTTCTTGTGTTTTTACACCCACATTGGTAATTTCCTGTTGTTCAGGTGGCTTCTCGTCTTCCTTCACCTCTTCATCCTTCTTAATAACAGGAGGAGTGAATTTCACCGTTGGCTTCACCGGTGGTGGTGGCGGTGGTGGTGGTGGTGGTGGTGGCTTCTTAGGATCTATTGGCGGTGGTTCTGCCAATGTCACCTCTTTTATGATAGCAACCTTCGCCTTCTCTTTCGGCTTCAGCTTCGATATAAAACCATAACCAACGGTAACAACTGCTATGCCGGCCAATACCATCATAGACCTTGCTACACGCTTCGGATAGTTTTTACGCAACTCGTAGCCACCGTAAGCTTTGTTACGGCCCTCGAACAAGATGTCGAGGTAGTCGCTGTTGAGTATTTTATTGATATCCATTTTAAAAATTCCTTTTAATTGTTAGATGCAAAGAAGTTCATTTCCCATAATCGGCTTGCATTACTGCACACCGTTTGCCTGCTCTGTCATCTGGATAAATTCCTTGTCAACAGGTGTAATGTCAACAATTGCATATACCCTTATATCGTTGATACTCATCTCGTCAAGCATGTTAACCAAGTCTTCGTAGGTACTGGTCACGTCTGGCTTGATGATAATCGTAGCCTGATCTTTGGCACCTAACGCACCTGAAGCTTTCATCTCTTCGATGGCTTTTTTCTTGTTGATGAGCACATCACGAATACCGTCTTTCGGTTTGAAGTAAGTAACGTTCAGTTGTGGTGGCTTCGTAGGGTCGTCACCTATACCTTCATAATAGTAAATACGATGGTCTTTGCTCAAAAGCACTGATATAACCGTACTTGCTTTAATCTTGGTTTGTTCTTCTTCCGTTATCTTCTCATCCTTATACGGCATGTTTATCTCCATAGTCTTAGGCTTCGACATGGTTGTTGTGTACATAAAGAATGTAATCAACAAAAAGCCTAAGTCCACCATGGGAGTAAGGTCTATGCGCGTAGAAAGTTTCTTTCCTTTCTTGACCCCGGGCCCTTTCTTATGACCTCCGCCACTGGAGGTATCCATTTCAGCCATGGAAAAACTTTTTTATAGTGGTTAACTAATATTATTTTCTTCTGAAAACTACTTCTTAGCAGGCGCACCCATTTGGATGTCGTAAGCTGCAGTACCCGGAGGCACAGCCTTCAGACCAGTTATCAGGTTGAATTTAAAAATCTTCCAACCTTCCAACGTAGTGATTATTTTTTTGATTTCAGGGTAAGCCGCATCAGCATCTGCTTTGATGGTAATACGCAGCTTAGGATTGTTATTCCTTGCCAGACGTATCCATGCAGCCAGTTCATTTGCGTCAGACGTTACCACAGTATCAGTAGGTATGCCCGTAGCCGTTTTATCAAACTCTTTCTGTTGTGCAGGGTCTGCAGCCAGATAAGATTTCAATTGGCTCAGCGGAACACCAATAGATGAACCTTTAGCAAACTTTGTCTTCTCCTCTTCAGAAAGGCCGAGCTTTTTGTACTCATCCATATCATCAATCAGCGCTTTCCTCACGTTCACATTGTCAACAGAGAAAAACATCCTGCCTTTTTCATCTACAGTTATCATCATGATGTCTGCATCAGGCAAAGGAATTTCAGATATAGAGTTAGGCGTCGTTACCGTTACTGGCTCGTCAGGTTTAAACTTGGTAGCCAGCATGAAGAAGGTAAGAAGCAGGAAGGCAACGTCACACATGGCGGTCATATCCACATGGGTGCTTTTCCTTGGCATTTTTAATTTTGGCATCGCTTATTTTTTTTCTTCAACTGTTAATAGTAATAAGATCCGATAATGTCGTTTTTCCATAAAACAAATTATGTACTCAACGGCAGCAACTATTACTTGTAGTTAGCAGCGAAGCTTTGTGTCAGCGTGAAACCGCTTTCGTCGATACCAAATGTGATACCATCTATAATAGTGGTAAAGAAGTTGTAACCGATGATTGCGAAGAATGATGTACCGATACCCAGTGCTGTGTTATACAGGGCTTCAGAGATACCCGCAGCCAACGCAGATGCATCAGGCGCACCTGAAGTACCCATCGCCTGGAATGATTTAATCATACCCAATACCGTACCCAACAGACCCAATAGGGTTGCTACTGATGCGATAGTTGACAGGAATACAAGATTCTTTTCCAGCATTGGCAGTTCCAGTGCAGTTGCTTCTTCAATTTCTTTCTGGATGCTGATAACTTTTTGTTCTGTATCCAGTTCGTGGTTAGTAGTCATTTCACGATACTTAACCAGGCCTGCACGCATTACGTTACCTACGCTACCCGCTTGTTTATCACACTCAGCCAGTGCAGCATCAACATTTTTATTAGCCAGGTGATACTGTACTTTACGTACAAATTCACCTGCATTCATTTTACCATTTGCTTTGAAAATTGTCATGAAACGCTCAACTACGAAGCTAAGCATAGTAAGGAATGTAGCTATCAGGAATGGTACAATCATACCACCCAGATACATATTACCCATAAAGTTTTTAGGCTTGTGTTTCTCGGCATCCAAGAAGTTTGAAGCACTACCAAATACTACGTGATAAACAATTTGGCCTATGGCGATACACGCAACCACGATGATGAGGTTAAGCATGAAATTGTTCGCGTTCTTTGGTTTGCCTGCTTGAGATGACGGCTTAGCGGCTGTTTTTACGTCTGCCATAATTCTGATTTTTATTAGTTTTTACTTTGGTTGATTAATTATTTTAATACATCCCTTGTGTGCCTGCAAAGATATAGGTACACTTCAAAAAAACAACTTGAGGGTTCATTTTTTCTCATAAAGTTAATACACCTTACAAACCCGTGACAAGCAACGCTTTCAGAAGATTTCACACTCGCAATAAACGCAAGGGAGAGGCAAGATATTATTTTTTTGAGGCAATAGCCAACACTCTGTGACGATTTTAACATTTATCTTTGCGGCGTTCAACAATAGTTGCTATCCCGCCATACGTGTTGTTTTTCAGGTTTTACCACCACAATTGAAGAGCAGGATGCAGCAGGTTTCTAAAGAAAAAATGACATTAAGATGAATTTCAACCCATGGCATTCCGTTAGTTACGGTGAAAATGTACCCGAAACAGTAAACGCAATCATCGAAATCCCTAAGAATTCAAGGGCCAAATACGAACTGGATAAGGAAACAGGACTGCTGAAGCTGGACCGTGTACTTTATTCTTCTGTTTACTACCCTGCCAACTACGGTTTTATACCACGTACATATTGCGACGACAAGGATCCGCTGGATATTCTGGTGCTTTCGCAGATAGAAATGCAACCGCTGTGCCTTGTCGAGGCTAAAATTATCGGCGTAATGCGCATGCTTGACCAGGGTGAGGCGGATGATAAACTGATTGCTGTTTGTGCAAACGATATGAGTGTTGCCCACATGAACGATATCAGCGAGCTGCCTTCACATTTTATCGAAGAGCTGCGCCACTTCTTTGAAGAGTATAAGAAACTGGAAAACAAAGTGGTGAAAATCGAAGAGTTTCAAGGGGCAAGGTTGGCAAAGAAAATCCTGCAACACAGCATCAAGGACTACGAAAACCTGATGGCGAAGAAATAGCCCGTTTAGTTGAGTGATTGATTAGTTGATTTGTCCGTTAATACATTCTTAACTCAACACAAGTCAACTAATCAACAGACCAACTAATCAACAAACCAACTAATTATCTTATTTTGTTGCTATGAACCAAAGCACTAAAAAGGTGCAGCGTGCATGGGCTATGTACGACTGGGCCAACTCTGCCTACAATCTGGTTATTACCTCTACCATATTCCCCGCATACTATGTTGCCGTAACATCTGTAAAAGAAGATGGCATCGTGGTAAACGATAAGGTCAATTTCTTCGGTGCTACATTTTCCAACACAGCATTGTTCGATTACGCATTGGCGGCAGCTTATCTGGTAATAGCTATCATATCGCCCATACTATCTTCTATTGCCGACTATCGCGGAAATAAGAAACGCTTCATGCAACTGTTCTGTTATCTGGGTTCTGCAGCATGTTGTGGTTTGTATTTCTTCAAGGGCAGTACAGTAGAACTGGGTATTATACTCTTTGCCATAGCCGCTCTTGGTTATTGTGGCAGCATCGTTTTCTACAATGCCTTCCTTCCGGAGATTGCAGTAGAAAAAGAGCGCGACCGTGTAAGTGCCATGGGCTTTGCTTATGGCTATATTGGTAGTGTATTGTTGCAATTGGTTTGTTTTGTATTCGTCCTCAGCCCCGAAACATTCGGTATCCAGGACGATACATTTGCACCACGTCTTTCATTCCTCTTGGTCGGTATATGGTGGTTGGTATTCGGCATACTTTCTATGCGCAAACTACCGGACGGTAACCCAATGGAAGAACACAACGAGGTCAGCATACTCACCAATGGTTTTCATGAATTGCAGAAAGTATGGCAACAGGTAAAAAAACTGCCTGTGCTCAAAACATACCTGGGTGCATTCTTCATGTATAGCATGGGTGTGCAAACGGTAATGCTGGCAGCTACTATTTTTGGCAGCAAAGAATTGAAACTGGCAACAGGCCAATTAATCGGCACTATTCTCATCATACAACTGGTGGCTATCGCGGGTGCATTCCTCATGTCTAAACTATCAGAGAAAATAGGCAACCTGAAAGTACTGCTGATAGTGGTACTGATATGGATAGGTGTATGCATAGCAGCATACTACACTACAACAGCTACACAGTTCTACATCATAGCAACAGTAGTAGGTTTGGTAATGGGTGGTATACAATCGCTCAGCCGTTCTACCTACAGCAAGCTGATGCCCGAAACCAAAGACACAACTTCTTTCTTCAGCTTTTACGATGTTACAGAAAAACTGGCCATCGTTGCGGGTATGTTCTCTTTCGGCTTTATAGAAGAGGCTACCGGCAGCATGCGCAACTCTATTCTTGCACTCATCACGTTCTTTACGTTGGGTGCAATTATACTTTTCGTAGCGCTACGTACAGCCAAAAAGCAACATTTACAATCAACAGTTATTTAACAATATTTGAAGATGAAACTATATAGTATTAACGCAGGATATTTTAAACTGGATGGTGGTGCCATGCACGGTGTTGTACCAAAGAGCATGTGGCAAAAAGTAAACCCTGCTGATGATAACAACATGTGCAGCTGGGCTATGCGCTGCCTGCTGATAGATACAGGCGATAGAAAAATACTGATAGACAATGGTATGGGCGATAAGCAGGATGCCAAATTCTTTGGTCACTACTTTCCGCACGGAGAGGATAGCGTTGCAAGCTCTTTAGCCAAGCATGGCTTTACACATGCAGATATTACCGACGTATTCCTCACGCACCTGCACTTCGACCACTGTGGTGGTTCTATTGTGCGCAATGGAGATAAACTAGTGCCTGCATTTCCTAATGCTACTTACTGGAGCAACAAAGCACACTGGAACAGCGCAACAGAACCCAACGAACGCGAAAAAGCATCTTTCCTGAAAGAGAACATCTTACCAATACAGGAAAGCGGCAAACTGCAATGGGTAGAAGTTGCTGATGGCGAAGAATGGGCACCCGGCATACGCATACGTTATGTACAGGGGCATACAGACAATATGATGCTACCGCAAATAGATTACAACGGACAAACCATTTTCTTCTGTGCCGACCTGATACCTAGCACTGCACATATTTCTATGCCTTGGGTAATGGCATATGACATGCGTCCGCTGGACACACTGAACGAAAAACGCGCTATACTGAAAGAAGCTGCAGACAATAACTGGATACTCTTTTTTGAGCACGATGCTAAAAATGAAGCCTGCACACTTATCAATGATAATGGCAGAGTAAAAATGGGTGAGGTTGTAACATTAGCATCTATGTAATAACAATTATATTTTTGCAACTGACGCTATATCAGCTATTTACATGACAGATATCACAATACAGTTACACGGCATCACCATCCATGCTGCCAAATCAGAAGAATCTCCTGAATACTTCCGCCAAAACTGGAAGGACATTGAGAGTGGTGCCTATGAGCCTGAAACATTCGAAATGTTCAACAGGTATGTAGACAACAAAACCACGTTTATAGACCTTGGTGCATACATAGGTGGCACATCTTTATATTGCGCGCAGCTGGCAGCAGAGGCTTTTGCCTTCGAGCCCGACCCTGTGGTGTATAAATATCTGGAAC
Source organism: Chitinophagales bacterium (assembly GCA_017303395.1). Classification (GTDB taxonomy): domain Bacteria; phylum Bacteroidota; class Bacteroidia; order Chitinophagales; family Chitinophagaceae; genus Polluticoccus. The sequence goes on along the minus strand of JAFLBN010000010.1, from coordinate 82,538 downwards.
AAAACCTTGCCTGCAATCCGCAGATAAAAAACCTGCACATCTACAACCAGGCTGCAGGTACAGAAGAAGGCGTAGTGTATATCAAAAGCACTGCCAGTGGCGGCAATGCAGGTAGCAGCATTATGATAAACGACTTTAAAAGCAGTTGGGAAGTAAAGCTGATAGACCTTGCCAAGTTCATCAACGAAAATCACAAAGCCGAAAAGCTTTTTCTTAAAATTGACATCGAAGGCTATGAGTATGAGCTGGTAAAACGACTCATCCCACACATCATACAGCACAAGCCTACCATTTTCCTTGCCATGCACCCGCAGATTATAGCCAATAGCATCAAGGGCAATTCTATCATGAATAAACTGAAGCGCAGGCTGAAGATGATAAAAGTGCACAAGGAGCTTACAGCAGCACTTGCAGCGTTCCCGCATGTTACCAATCGCGTCAACGAAACAGTTTCGCTGCAGTATATCAACAACAAAATAAGGTCTGCAGGCATGTTGGCAGACGAAGAAAAAGACCTGTTAGTGCACTTTTAGGCTTAAAATCACTGTTTTATCCACAAAAATTAATAATATATCCACCTATTGCCGTTAAAACTTGGGTGGATGTTTTTAAAGGCCTTATTAAATAGTACTTTCAGACATTATTAACTCACTAAAAACAACATCTGGAATTATGGATACCTCTAAAATGATAAAGGCATACTGCCTGAAGACAAAAGAAAAGAATGTGCCAATGCACGATGCAGTAATCACGAAAACAGCTCGTGGCGGCTACATGGCAAGCGGCAACGATGGCAAAGGCAATAAAATGGCTGCCATCATGAACGAAGCTAAAGCATTGCAAGCCATCAAAGACGGCGTAGCAAAACAAGGTTTTTAATAACAAGCCCTGCATATAAAAGTATTTTACAGTTTCTGAAATCTTCGCTTAAGCAAAGATTTTTGGAAATAAGGCGATATAGTTTTGCCTCGTAATCATACTTACCAAATGCAGGGCTTCGTTTTTTCTTCTTTCCAACGCAGCAATATCGGCAAAGTCCGTTTGCAGGATGCTATCTACTTTTGCTTCGTAATGGTAAAGGAATTACTAACATATATAAGCCATAGATTGAGCGAAGAAATAACGCTTGAAGACCTTTCGCGTATTTCTGGATATTCCCCTTTCCACCTTCATCGCAAAATAAAAGAAGAACTTGGCGAACCTGTCGGTGATTTCATAAAACGCCAACGGATAGAAACTGCGGCACAGCTATTAGTACTCACAAGTATTCCTGTGGCAGACATCAAATACTTGGTAGGCTATAATAACGACAGTGCATTTTCAAAAGCATTCAAAAGCCTGATGAATGTATCTCCCCGCACCTTCAGAGCAAGCAATGTACTGAAAGCTGCATCCGGAAAACTATCATCCAACAACTATGTGTCACTAAGCTACGAGGTTACCCATTTACCCAAACAAGAAGCAATCGTCTTTCCTGCCATAGGCAACTATTTCAGTAAAGACATCTACACCATATGGAAGGAGGTACAAGCTTTTATCAATCATGAAGGTTTAATCGAAAAAGACTTTGACTACTATGCTGTGCTGCATGCCTGTCAGAACGTAACCCCCTCCCCTGCACGTTATGATGCCGTTATAATACCTCGCACTAAAAACAAGCTAACAACATCCCGTTTCTTTAAATCAGAAATACCGGGTGGCAAGTTTGTACGATATAGGTTTTGCTGCCCTGTCAGCAAATACAAGGAAAATACATTGCTTATTAATAAACACATGAGCGAAGAGACACAGTTGCAGCACGGCGCAGGTGTATCATACTTTAAATTTCTATCGTTACCCGATTATGAAAATCCTGACAACCAGTTGATAGAGTGGCTTATGCCAATTAAATAAACATTTTCATAACAAACTTGTCGCTTTTTTTCAATCCCACGTTGTGGGGCTACAATAGTTTTGCATAAAATTTAAAATATATGACAGACAATCGTTACAATGTATTCAACCAGATTCACAAAGGCCTTCGGGCTTTATTATATGACACTGCATTGTGCATCCAACAAACAGATTTCAGTAAAGACGATGCATCAGAAACCATTAATAAAATCTCCCTTGTTGTAGATCTTTTTGATGAACATGCTCATCATGAAGACACTTACATCCTGCCGTTGGTAGCAGCACATGATACCGCAATGGTAGATGATTTCGAAAAAGACCATGAAATAGACCATAAACTTTCTGATGCCCTGCGCGAGCAAGTAAATGAATGGACAAAAGCTGCTACAAAGTCAGAACGCATCGCAATCGGGCAAAGTCTTTTCTTTTCCTTTAATGAATTTGTGGCATTCAACCTCTATCACATGAACAAAGAAGAAAACCAGCTCCTGTATTCGCTCTGGAAACACAATTCAGATGAAACATTATTACAGGCGCAACAAGCAATCATTGCAAGCATAAACCCTGAAATACTAATGATAGAAAGCAGGTGGATGATGCGAAGCCTTAATAATGATGAAATCATTAAATGGCTTACCGGCATTAAAATTGGTGCACCAGAAGAAGTATATAACATATACCTGAAAATGGCTGAAGAAGAATTACCCGCAAACAGGTACCAATCAGTCATTAGTGGCTTGAAACCAGAACTTGTTGCAGCATAAATATGTCGGTTTTTTTCAATGTTCTGAAAATTAATCATCTTACCTTTGCACCACCCCAATTGGCTCACATAATCATTATTTGTCATAACAATACCGTTAACTATGATTATCAGCTACAAAGAATTTAATCCATCCCCTGCGCTACAACAGTACGTAGACAAGTATTGGATTAGCTCATTTACTGAAGCACCATCGCATCATCTGAGCATTCAGAAATGTATGCCACTGGGTATGGCACAGGTTATCATCCATACCATGGGCAGAGACTGCGATATCTATCTGGATGGGGAATGGACACCCTTGCCGGATGCCTATTTTGTAGGCATTTATAAAGATGCAGTTACATGGCGTGCCAATTGCAATGCGGTACTCTTTGGTATGAACCTGAAACCGGAATGCCTGATGCAACTTTTTAAAATTCCGGTATCAACTTTATTTAATGATTATACAGACATCAGCAACTTCCTCAACAAGCGCGTGAATACGATGGCTGATAAAATGATGGGGCTTTCCGATCCTGCAATGCTGATAAAGATTGCTGAAGATTTTCTAATCAGCAGGCTGAAAAGCACAAATGAAGAAAGAACCTATCTGGAAGAGGCTACCAATATAATAAGGATAGAAAAGGGGAATATATCTATAGACTCTCTTTGTAAAAGGTTGTATGTAAGCGAAAGACAATTGCAACGCAGTTTTAAAGACATGCTGGGTACAAGCCCCAAAACATATACGCGTATCATTCGCTTCCGCAATGCATACGAGTATATTCAGCAAACTAAGAACGATAAAGTATCAATGGCTGATATATCTTATAACTGCGGATACGCAGACCAGGCACATTTTATCCGCGATTTTAAAGAGTTTGCCGGCATTACACCCTCTATTGTAGAAGACAGCAATATGCAGTTTTGCCAGGTAGCTCCCAAATACGCTCTCTCATAGCAATATAGAAACACTATATGAGTCGATCTGGTTCCGTGTATCATATAAATAACAATAAAACATAAATTATATTTAAAAATGAAAAAAACAATTTACATTATCGCAAGCTGTATTATAGCTACAGTTGTTGCATGTACAAACACTGGCACAAATAAAGAAAGTGAACAGACACCTGTTACATCTGTCGATTCAATGATAAAACGTGGTGGGTATCTCGTAGCTACTATTGGCTGCGGAGATTGCCACACACCTAAAAAAATGACAGACCGTGGCCCTGTTCCCGATATGGATAGATTTCTGTCTGGTTATAATGCGTCCACACCATTGGGCGAGTACGATACCACACTGGCAAACAGTGGTCGCTGGGCATTGTTTTATGGCGACCTCACAGCTGCTGCCGGTCCTTGGGGACTCACTTTCGCGTCAAACCTAACTCCCGACCCTACCGGGCTGGGCAACTGGACCTACGACAACTTCAGAAAAGTGATGAAAGAGGGCAAATACAAAGGGATTGACAATTCCCGCCCTATTATGCCACCAATGCCGTGGCAAAACTTTGCCAACCTGTCTGAAGATGATCTGAAGTCTATTTTCGAGTATTTGAAGACCATTAAACCGGTAAATAATCTTGTGCCACAGGCACACCTCAACCCTCCACCACCTGCCCCTAAGCAGTCTTAGTGTTTGCAAAAAAGTGAATGTCGGGCACATACCCGACATTCATCTTTGTCATACAATTACAATACCATGACAAACCATTTCCCTCATTTATAAGTATATAAACACTGCTACAACTAACTTTGCGCGCAAATTGCTAAGAAGATGATGATTTCCCGTTTACTGCCGGCTTTGATACTGGCATCTGCATTGGTAAATACTGCCAATGCGCAGCATGGTACGCATACTACCAATGCCAAATACGAAGGCAAACTGCAATATGATGATGAAAAGCACTTCAAGAACGTACGCCAGCTGACATTTGGCGGCGACAATGCTGAGGCATATTTTGGCCTCGACGGTAAAGCAATCATCTTCCAGCGTACCAATCCGAAAGAAGGGCTGAACTGCGACCAGATATTCTATGCCAAAGTACCAAAGTCTGCAAACGATAAGTTTGAATACAAAATGGTAAGCACCGGCAAAGGCCGCACTACATGTGCCTACCTGATGCCCGGCGGCAAATCTGTAGTATATGCATCCACACATCTTGGTGCAGATACATGCCCGCCTGTGCCAGACCGTAAGGTTTTGAAAAAATATGTATGGCCTATCTACGAAAGCTACGACATATTTGTTGCCGACCTGAATGGTAAAATCACCAAACAACTGACCACAGAACCCGGTTATGATGCCGAGGCAACTGTATCACCCAAAGGCGATAAAATCATCTTCACATCTACCCGCAACGGCGACCTTGATTTGTATGTGATGGATATTGACGGTAAGAACGTAAAGCAGGTCACAAAAGACCTTGGTTATGATGGTGGTGCATGGTTTTCACCTGATGGCAAAAAAATAGTATGGCGCGCGTCTCGCCCAAAAACGGAAGAAGAAGTAAAAGAATATAAAGACCTGCTGGCACAAGGCATGGTAGCGCCTACAAACATGGAAGTGTTTATTGCAGATGCAGATGGCAGCAATGTACAGCAGGTTACCAAACTGGGCAAAGCCAACTGGGCGCCAAACTTTACTGCAGATGGCAAGCGCATCATCTTCGCATCAAACCATGAATATCCGCGCGGGTTTCCGTTTAATATGTACCTTATCAATTTTGATGGCACAGGCCTTGAAAAAATATCGCATGATGGTGGCTTCGATGCATTCCCTATGTTCTCTCCCGATGGCAAGAAACTCATCTTCTCCTCAAACAGAAACAACGGTGGTACCAACGAAACCAACTTGTTTATCTGCGATTGGGTAGATTAGTAACAACACTTTTATAAAAAACTAAAAAGCAAAAAGTAAGTGTATTACTTTTTGCTTTTTTACTTTTGAGGGTATGATACGCAGTCTGTTATTAGTAGGTCTTGGTGGTGCCATTGGCAGTATGGCAAGGTATGGTGTGTCGCGTATCATTAATGCTCGCTACGCACTGTCTTTCCCGCTGGCAACTTTCATCATCAATATTGTTGGCTGTTTGCTGATAGGCCTGCTATTCGGCTTTGTGCAAAAAAACAGCAATCAGCAGTCAGACTTATGGCTGGTGCTTGCCACAGGCTTCTGCGGTGGTTTTACTACGTTCTCTGCCTTTGCTTTGGAGAATGTAAACCTGCTGAAAGGACAACTCAATATCACTGCCCTGCTATATATTGCAGCATCTGTAATTGTCGGCATTCTACTGTGCCGATTGGGTATCGTACTTACATCTTAGTGCATCTTAAGACAACTAATCAACAAGTCAACCAATCAACTAAAATACTAGTACTCCAGGCTGGTCACTTTCGGGTCGTGTATCAACAATTTTAAAGCCTGATCGTGTTTTTTGCGCGATGCGCGTACCGTCCATAGATACACCAATCCATCTCTTGTTTTTATCAGCTTACTTTCCAGCACCCTTCTTTCAGGCACATTAAAATACTGGTCGTAATCCAACTCTACGCCATCGGCCCCTTCGTGCGTTATCCTGTACTGACGGGTTATCATCATATCGTCAAACACGCGTTGCAATCTGTAGAACACCACCAGTACCAACCATACCAGTATCGTACTCATTACGGCTATTTCATAAGCCCCCACCCCAACTGCCATACCTATGGCAGCCGATGCCCATACGGTAGCCGCAGTGGTAAGCCCACGTACATTTGTATCGCTCTTAAAAATCAGCCCTGCACCTAAAAAACCGATGCCTGTTACAATATTTGATGCTATCCTGTCGCCGCCACTCGTGCCCGGTTCTGCCATAGCATTCGATACGATGGTAAATAGCGTAGCCCCAATATTTACTAATATTACGGTCCTGAAACCTGCAGATTTACCACTCCATTCCCTTTCCAGACCTATAATAGCCCCCAAAAGTGCTGACAATAATACTTTTTCCAGTTCGGGTGTGTACCATTCCATACGCCTGTGTTTTAGCATTCTAAATGTAACGAATAATCCCGCATCGTAGTATCCATAGCGGTTTTACGACATATATAGAGTAAACTATATCAAATCAGCATAATATACTATAGTTGCATTCTTAAATCCCCCGCATTTTTCATAATTTAGCGCTCCGTACAACGAGATTTTTTTCCATGATTGAAATAAAAGTGCCTACAGTTGGGGAATCTATCAGTGAGGTGACCCTTGTTAAATGGCTGAAACCGGAAGGCGCGTGGGTAGAACGCGATGAGTTGCTTTGCGAACTGGAATCTGAAAAAGCTACTTTCGAACTGAATGCCGAGCAAGCGGGTATTCTGCACATTGTTGCGGCAGAAGGCGCTACACTAGCTATTGGCGAACTGGCTTGTAAAATAGACGATAAGGCTGCACGCCCTGAAGGTGCTGCTGCGCCTGCCCCTGCGGCAGAAGCAAAACCTGCTGCAAAAGCAGAGGCTCCGAAGGCCGAAGCGCCGAAAGCTGCACTGCCTGCAGATGTAAAAGCGACACCTGTGGCAAGTGCTATCATGGCAGATAAGCAAGTGAAACCTACTGAGGTAAAAGGCAGTGGCTCTATGGGCCGCATCCTGAAGCAGGATGTACTGGATGCACTGGCAAATCCGGGCAAAAAAGGTGCAGGTGCCTTCACCCGCAACGACAGGCGCGAAAAAATGAGCAACCTGCGTAAAACGGTTTCTCGTCGTCTGGTAGAAGCTAAGAACACAACTGCGATGCTGACTACTTTCAACGAAGTAGATATGACACGCATCATGGAGATACGTAAAACATTCAAAGACAAGTTCAAAGAGTCACACGGTGTAAACCTCGGCTTCATGTCTTTCTTCACAAAAGCTTGTACGTACGCATTGGCTGAATGGCCTGCTGTAAATGCATACATAGATGGCGAAGAAATCGTTTACCACGACTATTGCGATATATCTATTGCAGTATCAGCACCAAAAGGCTTGGTAGTACCTGTTATCCGCAATGCAGAAAGCCTGAGCATGGCTGAAATAGAAGCTAAAGTGATGGAACTGGCAGGTAAAGCCCGCGATAACAAATTGGGCATAGATGAAATGACAGGTGGTACATTCACCATCACAAATGGTGGTGTATTCGGCTCGCTAATGTCAACACCAATCATCAACATTCCGCAGTCTGCAATCTTGGGTATGCACAAAATACAGGAGCGCCCTATGGTTGTTAACGGCAAGATAGAAGCTCGCCCTATGATGTATGTAGCCCTTAGCTACGATCACCGCATCATTGATGGCCGCGAATCTGTTAGCTTCCTGGTTCGTGTAAAAGAACTATTAGAAAACCCTGAACTGATGCTGATAGGCCAAGACCCTGTAAAAGCATTGCTGGGTGTATAATGTATAACACACACTTTTTCATAAACAAAGCCGCTCTGTTGAGCGGCTTTGTTATTTATCTGACATTGTAATGATACTACCATGACATTAACGCCTACAAATGCAATACTATTGTCATTACATTCTTAACAAAACAAAATCCCCCCATACTGTCTGATGGTTTTGATGTCATTTTGATAAAAATTATTAAAAAGCATGAAACCATTTACACAAACACTACTGCTTGCCTTAGTTTTTCACACTGCAGATGCAGCACCATTGGGCGGCAAAAAGCTAGACAATGCTATGCACCGAGAAATACTAAAAGGTATTTTTCATAAACAATCAAATCTTGCATTTAAAACAACTGCACTACAAAAAAGATTGATTGCAAGCTCATACACATCTAATGGGCAAATGCAAGACAGCAATCACTACTACTACACTTATGGCAAGGGCTCAACACACACAAACTTGGCAAGCTATTACGACAATTTTTATGCGCTGGGCACAAACACCACTACAAAAAATATCATGAGCGATACGAATTCGAGCTGGAGATACTATAACGGAAGCCTGAATAAAACCCACGATGATGTATATACCTACGATGCTAATAACCGGGTAATTAATCATATATATCTTGCTACAGCATACAACCTTCAGCACAGCATTGTTTATAACAGCACAGGTACTATCGCACAGGTTACTAGTTCCGACTCTTTTGTAAATAATACTTTCATACCCGAGGCAATAATGTACATGACCTATGATGCACAAAACAAGCGTATAGCCGACAGCACTTTTGACCTTATAAAAAACAAATCAGAATTCAAAAGAACATACACCTACAATGCAGCAGGAAATATCGCATCTTTTACATCCTATAGGTTTCAAAATAATAATTGGGAACAAACATATGAAACCATATATAGCTACGATGCAAGCGACAGGCTTGTCCTAAGCCACATCCGGTACACTTTAGGCTCTACACTTTATCAAACCAAAGACAGCTTTGCATATATGGGTGCAAATACACAACCATACTACGAAGTAGAAATTAACTGGGACAACGGACTCGCACAATGGGTACCAGATGCCGCTTATACTTACCAATACAACACTGCCGGTTTAGTTGATACATATTACATACACCAATACACAACCCAATGGGATACTGTTGAGCGTGATATAATGATACACGATACGAACGGGCTATTGCAACGCGTTAATGGTTACCTGTATAACGGTAATGGCAATTTTGCTACTATACCATACGACCAAACAACCATGTATTATCAGGAATATGACCCGCTTACAATTCCAAAACAAAACAATAAACCATTGTTGACATTATACCCCAACCCTGCAAACAATATGCTTTTCGTTCAAACCTCCATATCAAAGGGCAACATCAACATAACAAATATCAAAGGGCAAACTATACACAGCGAACAATTAATCGACCAACGACAAACCGTTAACACACAACAACTACCTGCGGGCAATTACATACTCACCATCTTCAACAAAGACAAAACACAAACAGCCTATCAACAATTTATTAAGCATTAACAAAACAATAGGAATAATATAGCCGCACAATTGAGCGGCTATATTATTCCTAGCCTATTGTAACAATAGCGTCAAATATCAGTCACAGCAATCCCATTTTGACTTAAGTCAAGTTTTTGCCTGTAGCATACACCTACATTAGCGCAAATTATTTTCTATGAAATCTTTTTTATCAATACTGCTGATTTTGTTAAGCATTACGGCTTTAGCACAACCAACATTAAAGAAACGCGTAATAGCCACATCATATTCCATAAATGGTGGTATCTCCGATAGCAACCACTATTACTACAGCATGGGCCGCGGTTCTGCTAATACTACCAAAGAAAGTTATTTTGATAATTACTCTTGTTTATCTACCGGCCCTCAGGATATCAGGAGCGATTCTTCCATCAGTTGGACAAGTGGCTCTTCCAGCTTATTAAGAAATGAGACACGCATATATAAATACAATAGTGATGGTACGCTTATTGACATGGTATTGAAAAATACATCTTATGCTACATCAAGCAGATCTGAAAGATATTACAACTCATCAAAACAACTAGTGGGCCAAAACTATACCGATACCATGAATGGCACAGAAATAGCAAACGACTTTCGCTACTATTTCTACAATACATCAGGCAAATTGACTGTAGATAGTCAATATAGCCAAAAGAACAACTTCCCTGTTTCTGTTATTAAATATAGTTACAACATCAAAAACTACCTTACAAAAGAGGAGAGTTATGTTTTCATATTTACAGGCTGGATATTAGACAATACTTCTTTCCACAGCTATGACGCACAAGACCGTAAAACACTATATCGCTCAGATTTCGGCACGATTAACGCATCAAAAATATATGAATCTAAAGATAGCTTTAGCTATGCCGGCACTTACAAATTTCCCGCCACTAAACATCACTACACATGGGATACACTTACATCTTCCTGGAAGAATGATTATTACCACATATACCACTACAATAGTAAAGACCTGATAGACACGACTTATTTATATAAATACAGTACACAGTGGGATACTACCGAAATGAACGTGAATACCTACGATACTGCTGGACTGCTACTCTACAGCAAATCATACCAGTACAATACTGCAACAGGTACTTATCGTGCCAACAACTACGATGAGTTAAAAATATACTACGAAGATTATGACCCATCATTATCTATCAGCAATACTGCAATCACTCACAATATCACCGTTACACCCAACCCTTCAAAAGGCATTATATCTGTGAATACTAATACTACTACATTCAGCCATGTTAGCATTACAGATATGCAAGGGCGCATTGTTTATAACAAAGCTATACCTGAAACCAACAATACAGTCATCAATACGCAGCTAGTGGCAGGTACTTATATACTAACCATACACAACAAGCAGCAAACAAAAATCAATTCCACACAATTAGTTATACAGTAAGTACGAAAAGAGCCACCTGAACGGTGGCTCTTTTTATGCAATATTGTATAGTATAATTAACTGCGAACTAATAGTAAGCCGTGTTATTACAACCACACTCTCTTATTTGACAAACGTCAATTTTTCGAATTGGCATGGCGCATACATTCGTATAAATCGATATTCTATGAAACTTTACATTTCAATACTCCTGTTGTCATTATACGCATCGGCATATGCACAGCCGGCACAAAAAACAACTGCTGCTAAAAAGCGCCTTATTGCATCGTCCTCATACTCAGAGACTATGTTGATGGATAGTAACATCCACTACTACAGCAGTTTAACCAGAGGTTCTGTACATACTACCGAAAAAAGCTACTACGATTTATATCTGAACAGCGACATAGAACCACAAAGTATTTTTTGCGACTCTACTGTAAACTACTCCTTAGTACCAGGGAAAGGACTAACCAGATTCTTCAACAGGACTTACAAATACAATTCCCGAAATCAAACAGAAGGATTTGTTATAAAAGATATTGACAACCAGAGAAAGCATTGCAACATTACATACAATACACTCGGCAAGCCTGTTTTATTAAACTTCGTGGACACTGACATGAACGGCACACTCACCAATGCTTACAATCGTACATTTGCCTATAACACTGCAGGTAAATTGATACAAGACAGCAATTATTACATCCAATACGCATCACCTCACACAAAAAAACTTTACAGTTATGATGTCAGAGGCAATGATACTTTGTGCAACACCTATTACTTTGACGGTACACTATGGGGGCATGCATCTATTACTACAAAAAAGTTCGATAGCCGAAACAGACTTATCAGCATCCTGCACCTGTACAACATCAATGGTGTCTTTATCAATACACGATTAGACAGCTTTACCTATCGCGGTACAGATACTGTATTTAATAAACACAGCATTTACGACTGGAATGATAACCAGGCAATATGGCAGAAAGGCGAACAAAAATCTGTGTTTTTCAGCAGCAATAAACTTACCGATACACTTATCTATCAGTATGGTCCGTCATTAGATACACTACACAGAAAAATCACCTACTACGACACAGCATACAAACTCATAACAGCCATCAAGTACTACAAGCACCTTGGGGCAAACAGGTATGCCACATTACCATTCACTGAAAACTACTTTTATTTTCAAACCTATGGCCTGACATCTGTCGGCAGTGTTAGTGCGAACATTCCGGTAACGATTGCCCCAAATCCGTCAAAAGGCACGATAAACATAAATGCCGGTACTGCAAATTTTAATGGTGTTGTCATTACAGATATGCAAGGGCGAATAGTTTATACTCAATCACTACCCGAAACCCACAATGCAATTATCAATACCCAACTATCTGCAGGTTCCTACATACTATCCATACACGATAAACAAACAAAAATTAACTCCACACAAATAATTATTCAGTAAGTAAAAGCCACCTCAACGGTGGCTTTTTTGTACAATATCTATTACTGCTATTAACTACAAACTAATAGTAAACTTCATTATTATAGCCACTTACTTTTATTTGACATACGTCAATTTTTCATATTTGCTTCACACATACATTCGTATAAATCAACACTTATGAAATCATATTTATCAATAGCACTCATATCGTTATGCGCATCTGCATATGCACAAAAAACAACAGCTGTAAAAAAGCGCATCATTGCATCTGCCAATTATTCCAATACAGTAATGGTAGACAGCAACCGTCACTATTACAGTACAGGCAGTCGCGGTTCTTTCCATACAGACGAAAACAGTTATTACGACCTGTTTTTGAATAACAGCATTGATGCACAAAATATCTTTTGCGACTCTACTGTTCATTACGAAGTGTTTCCCGGCATGGGGCTTATCAGATTTTCCGGCAAGGCATATCAATACAACAGTAACAATCTTGCTCAAAAAGTGCTGTATAAGGACATACAAAACTACAGGAAGCATACCGACATAACATATAATACCACAGGAAAAATAACAGTTGTAAACAGCAAAGACACGCTGGGCAACGGTACACCTGCAAGTGCATATATCCGCTCACTTTCCTACAATAGTATTGGCAAACTATCTGTAGATAGCAACTACGATGTGCAGAACGCTTTACCTGTCAGCAAAAAAATATACAAGTACGATGCCAATGGTAATGACACAGTTTGCGATATGTACATGTATAACAGTGGCATATGGGAGCATACATCTATCATCAGACAATCTTTCGATTCAAGAAATCGTTTAGTAAGCCGTTTGAGTCTGTACTTTGTTCTTGGGTCATTCATAAACACCCAACTCGATAGCTTTGCCTATCGCGGCACAGATACTTTTTTCAATTCTCACATTACTTATTCGTGGGATAACAACTTATCAATATGGCTACCTGCAGAGAAAAAAGATATAATATTCAGCAGCAACAAGCTGACTGATACTTTGATTTTCCAACAAGGGCAAATGTTGGATACATTCCACAGGAAAATAAGATACTACGATAGCCCTGGCGGCCTCATCACAGCTATTAAAATATACAGATACCAGGGGGCAGGCGACTACGAATTTATACCTATGTCAGAAAATTACTTTTATTTTCAGACATACGACCCCGCATCTGTTACTTCTGTCATCAGACATAACAGCATCGTTGTGTCTCCCAACCCGTCAAAAGGCCTAATCAATATAAATGCCGGAGATATTAGTTTTAGCCGCATTATCATTACGGATATGCAAGGACGCAACATTTACACAAAATCAATACCTGTTGCCAATACTGTAGCACTCAATACACAATTACCCCCCGGCAACTATGTACTAAGTCTTTATAATCAAGATGTTCACATAGCTACACAAAAGCTTGTAATAGAATAATATTACCTGGTTTCAATACTCCTTCAAACCGTCAGTCGCAAGCTGACGGTTTTCTTATTATTTTTGGCTCCGCTTTGCGTTACATATACCAACATATAGCAACCATACTCAGCAGCTACGATGGCAGCCTGCCACTCACCCACTTTCTGAAAAACTACTACAAGCAACACCCTAAGCTTGGTAGCAGGGACAGAAAGCTACTGAGCGAAATGGCATATTGCTGGTATAGGGCAGAGCGCAGTATAGATAATACTTTGTCTTTCGAAGACCGCATACATGCTACTTTGTTTTTATGTGCTGCCAATCATAAAATTGCCAATCTGGTATTGCCGGAAGAACTGAAGCTGAACGATACACAGACACGCCCGCAAAAGCTAAACATACTGAACACCTTTTATAAAATACCCCCAAAGACAAAGGCCGATGCTGAATTCAAACATTTCCTAACAGGAAACTCTGTATTCCACTTTCAGAATATGTGGCCGCATACCAATGGCTTTTCAAAAGGCATAGACAAATACCAATGGCTGCAAACCATGCTATCGCAGCCGCGCATGTTTATACGTATTCGCCGCAATAAAGAGGCCATTCTAAGCATACTCGCTCAAAACGATATACCGTATCAGGAGCTTGAAAACAATTGTATATCTATCCCCAACGGCAGTGCAATAGATAAGCTATTGCCAGAGGCCGACTATGCTGTACAGGATGCATCATCACAAAAAACAGGCAACTACTTCAGGCTACAGCCCAAAAACAATTGGTGGGACTGCTGCAGCGGTGCAGGCGGCAAGTCGCTTTTGCTGTGCGATAAATACCCTGAAATAAAACTAACAGTATCTGATACCCGCAGTACCATACTCCACAATCTTGCACAGCGCTTCAAGCTATACAACCTGCCAATGCCCAAACAAGTGCAGCTCGATATGTCTTCTAAAAAAGATGTGGCAGATAAAATGGGTAGCAAAAAATTCAACGCCATTATTTGCGATGTTCCCTGTACAGGCAGCGGCACATGGGCGCGCACACCCGAACAGCTATATTTCTTCAACCCCGAAAAACTGAAAGAGATAAGCAAGCTACAGAAAGACATTGCCATGAATGCAGTATCGCATCTGGATGCGCATGGCACATTGTATTACATTACATGCTCGGTATTCAAAGAAGAAAATGAGGATATAGTTGCTTATTTGCTGAAATACAAGCACAGTCTGGAGGTGAAGGAAATGCACCTGATAAACGGTAGTGATGTGGCTGCAGACAGTATGTTTATAGCCGTGTTGCAACGCAGGGCTACTGCTTCACAAGGCGAATAGTTTTTTGCTTATCATTCGCATTCACCTTTAGCAGATACATACCAGCCGATGCCGGCATGTTCAGTTGAATACTTTGCTTGCCTGCATTAAAATTGTATTGATTCTTGCTCACCAATCTGCCGCTTGCATCTATCAGGCTGATGGTTGCATTACCAGTTTGCTGCATCAACAATCTCACTGTTACAACATCTTTTGTAGGATTAGGCGTTGCCATTACCCAATTTACAGATGTGAGCTCTTCTTTAGGTGTGTCGTTTACATTCAGCAAATTATGCGCCATTCCAAAATCAGGCACACCATACCCCATTTGTGGTCCGGGTGTTGCATATAAATGACCGCTCTTTATAATGGCTGTTCTAATTCTGTATGGTGTGGCATTGGTACTGGTAGCCTGTATGAGGCATGCTGCCCAACCTGCCAGTTGAGGTGTAGCATAAGACGTACCGCCCAGATAGCTTGGCGTGGTAGATGTGAACATAACACTCACATTGCTACCCAGCATGCACACATCGGGTTTTACCCTTCCTGCGGCATTAGGGCCATTACCACTGCTAGACACTGCAGATCTGTTTAAGGTTGCGCCACCTATTGTTATGGCACTATCTGCATCTCCCGGTGTCAGTACATAGTTCCATCCGCCGCCACCTTCGTTGCCTGCTGTTATCACAAACAATATACCCTTCTTCGTAGCCATATTGGCTGCCTTGGCTGCTACTGTTGTCTTACCATCTATGTCGGCATACACCAACGACTTAAACGGCGAGCTGAATGTATTATAACCCACAGATGCCGATATCACGTCTGCTCCAACACTATCTGCACGTTCTGCCGCTGCAAGCATATTGTCCATCTCTATTGGCATATCGCCGTAGGCATACTCTGTTACATACAATGCGATATCTGCTTCGGGCGCACTACCCACATAGGTGCCGGGTATATTGCCTGCTATGGTAGATAGGCAACCCGTACCATGATTGAAAGAAGTAAAAACATCATTGTTGTTATAAACAAAATTTCGTGTATCTGCCAACCGTCCGCTTTTCATCAGGCTGTCAAATACAGGCCCTGTATTTACACCCGCAAAGCCTTCATCCATTACAGCTATCAGCTTGCCTTTACCTTTGTAGCCTCTGTCGTGCAGATAGTCTCCATTTACAAGTTTAGTCTGGTCGTATGCAGTACCGTAGTATGCACTGCTGCCGGTTGTTTTTTGCATTTTACCGGTATCACCTTCAGAGATTTGCTTGTATAGCCCCGAACCGAAATAACCTACATACTCGGCATATGCAACAAATGGTTTGCTGCGCACAGCCGCTATATTACTGGTATCTGTAAGCAATACTACTATCTGATTCAGCCAACGCGATGTTACATGCAACTTTCCGCTGATGGTAGTAAAAATATCATTGACATAAACGGGCGACACAGGGCGGTCAGTGCTATCAAGCGATATACCTTGAGCATTACGCCTGTCAAGCGCACGTTGAGAAAATAAGCTGAGTGGATTGCTGAGATCTGGAGCCCCCTGTTTGTCTTTAAAACCTATACGGTATGCATATTGTGGTGTCTGGGCATTTACTAAAAATGCGCTCATCATTATCACGCCACACAATACAAACCTCAGGCCTCTCATACACAAAACAGGTTATAAATACGGTTGTCCGTATATTAGTTATGATCTACTGCACGCATGATAACACCGTCACCCTTCAGGCATCTTGTATCAATGTTGTTGATATCAAGATTGCTAGGCGAGTTCGCATCATACGTCCAGCGATAGTATTCTCTGTACACCATACCTACGCCTTTGCTGAATACTTCTTTCGAGAAGGTACGAACAGCGTTGTCGCGTGGTTGTGTTTCAGGATCATTTTGTTTTTCGTCTATCTGCAATACAGTTGCAGTATGGTTGTAGTTAACCAGTCCGTTATTGAAATCCTGATCAACATTTACATAACGATATGTCCAGTCATTATAGAATGCATAGTCCTTATCCCGGGTATCTATGTATGCATTACCCTTCCATGTACGGTTTTCCTCAACAGGGTAAATCATTTTTATGAAATTCTGGCCTGAATGAGCTATTTCCAATTCCTGACTTGTATTCGTAACATATATCACAGACTGGATGTTCCATGCCTCTTCAGCTTTTTTACGAACGCGGATATCTATTCTGCGCGAAGCACGGCCTTTACCATCTGTAAATGTATCTGCAACCGTGTACATCATCTGGAAGCGGCGTGTGATTTTCACACAGTTACTGTCATCCCAGATGGTGCTGTCTACGTTGTATATCACGTACTTACCAATCTCCAGCGGAAAGTAGGAGTCACTCTCTTTCACAGCAGGTACTTCATCGGCTTTTTTACAAGACGTGTATGCAATTGTAAACAAAACTGCCAGCAGTAATAATGGTAAAGTCTTCTTATTCATATCAGTTTTCGGCTGCTTATTAGCGTAAATATAACTAAAGAAATGAAAAAGTTAATATTTCAGGGCCGGGTTTAGGAAAAAAGATTAGATACTGTAATAAGTGGTTATTTGACAACAAATATCTTTCTTCAGGTATTGAAGATAGATACCCTGATATATAAGGATATATGCATCACTACTCACCTGTATTACCAAATGCAATAACTACGTAATGCAAAAATCATTAATTATATTAATTTTTATTTAAAAGTAAAATTCATTCAATATTTTAATGCTTGTTTAATTGCACTTAGCGCTATTAAAGGTTAACTTTAATAGCTAACACTTTTCGATAATTCGCATGTACAAGCTCATTGGCTTCCTGTTATTGCTGTTTTGCGGCGTCGCCAATGCACAGAATCTGGTTACCAATGGTAGCTTTGAGGCATATACTTCATGCCCCGACAACCTGGCGCAGGCATACTACAGTACAGGTTGGCGCATGTATCACGATGGCACTTCCGATTATTTTAACTGTACAACTGCACCCGTAGCCACACCCGCCAACTGGGCAGGCTATCAGGTTGCAACACAGGGCACAGGCTATATGGGCTGTATTACCTACAGCGCAGGCAATACCTACTACAGAGAATACATTGCAGGCACTATGTTGCCGATGGTAAAAGGTGCTAAGTACGAAGTATCAATGTCCGTATCGCTTGCCAAC
The DNA here is from genome assembly GCA_017303395.1 of Chitinophagales bacterium. Classification (GTDB taxonomy): domain Bacteria; phylum Bacteroidota; class Bacteroidia; order Chitinophagales; family Chitinophagaceae; genus Polluticoccus. The sequence goes on along the minus strand of JAFLBN010000010.1, from coordinate 64,148 downwards.
AATAGCGGTTACTATTCCAACAATCTGGGTGTATGGTTTTATGACAACGGACCATCTGCCACCATATCGGGTAATGTTTCTTTTATAACTAACACTCCACAGATAGCTTATGGTAAATACGGTGCTGTGACTGACACCACACTCTGGGTGAGGCTTACAGATACTTTCACTGCAGACTCTGCTTACGACAATCTCGTTATCGGTGGTTTTGGTAATGCCACATCTGCCTTTCAGGGTGCTACCAATCACGGCAGCGGCACTATTGATAACAGTGCTTATTATCTGATAGACGATATTGTAGTACGCCGCATCAACGAAATAGAAATCCTACATATCGATACTAGTTTATGCAACAGAGAAACACTTGCAGTACCATATAAGCTCAACTATCCGCAACTCTTTACACCATCCAATACATTTACCGTTCAGCTATCAGATAATACAGGCAGCTTCAATGCACCTATAAACATTGGCAGCACCACTGGCAATACTTCGGGCACTATCCGTTGTACCATACCTACCATCATAACACCCGGCAATAAATACCGCATACGCATTGTAGCCAGCAATCAACCCATCACGTCTGTTGACAATGGTACAGACATTGCAATCGGCATACTTGCCGACAGTATGAAACTGCAAGCAAACAACCCTATTTGCGAAACGGCAACACTCAATCTCAGCACAGGCTTCAATCCTTCTGGCACAACGCATACTTGGTCGGGGCCAAATAGCTTTAGTGCAAGCACACAAACTGCTGCTGTAAATAACGTGGCGCAAATAAATGCGGGTAAATACATTGTTACAGCCAACAACTATGGTTGTGTATCGAAAGACAGCGTTACTATTATAGTAAACCCGCTACCTGCAAAACCTATTGCAATCTTCAATAACAATGTGTGCGAAGGCGACTCGTTGAAACTATCTGTATCAACTACCGCTGCAGGCACTACATATACATGGACAGGTCCTAATGGCTACGTAAATAACAATGCTACTGCAGCGCTGGCAAATGTCACCACAAGCTACGCAGGCAAATACACCATCACTGCCAGCTTGAATAATTGTACACAATACGATACTGCCAATATCAGCATCAAACCAAAACCAATACTGCCTGAAATTAGCAGCAACAGCCCGGTATTGGTTGGCGAGGATATTATGCTGAACCTTAACAACAGCCAATCTGGTGTAAGCTATGCATGGAAAGGACCCGCCGGCTTTTCTTTATCTGCTGCAAATGGCATTATTAACAATGCCGCATTGGATAATAAAGGACCGTACACTATCACAGCTATACTCGATGGATGCATCAACGCTAATACACTAAGCGTAGATGTGTACACAAAAGAAACTACCGATAAATTCACCCTCTACCCAAGCCCGAACGATGGTAATTTTTTCATCAAAAGCAGCTACGCAACAAACGGCAATATTGTAGTGAATATTTTGAATTCAAGGGGAAGGCTGGTATATACCACGACGCTTACGGTTACCAATCATCAGATTAATACAGCACTCAACCTCAAAGCGTATCTGGCAAGTGGAGAATACACGCTGCACTTCATTACAGCCGGTAATGAATCGGTTTATAAAATAGTAGTGATAAGATAAAAAAGAAAGCCACCGGAAAAGGTGGCTTAATAATATCTATAAATAACCAGTCAACTAATCAACTGATTAACTAATCAACTAGAACTCTGCATTCTTCGGCGTACGTGGAAAAGGTATTACGTCGCGGATGTTGGTCATACCTGTTACAAACAACACAAGGCGCTCAAAGCCAAGCCCGAAGCCTGCATGCGGCACTGTACCAAAGCGGCGCGTATCCAGATACCAGTATAGCTCTTCAGCAGGTATATGCATCTCTGCCATACGCTGCTCCAGTTTTTCCAGACGTTCTTCCCTTTGCGAACCACCAACTATTTCACCGATACCCGGTGCAAGTATATCCATCGCTGCTACCGTTTTTCCGTCTTCGTTCTGGCGCATGTAGAATGCTTTGATGTCCTTAGGATAGTTGGTAACAATAACAGGTTTCTTAAAGTGTTTCTCTACCAGATAGCGCTCGTGTTCGCTCTGCATATCTATGCCCCACTTCACATCATACTGGAATTTCTTCTTCTTGTATGCAGGAGAATCCAGCAGTATATCTATTGCTTCGGTATAGGTAATGCGTTCAAACTTATTGTTCAATACAAACTCCAGTTTTTCCAGCAATGCCATTTCGCTACGCTCGTTCTGTGGCTTTTGTTTTTCTTCGTCCAGCAGGCGTTGTTGCAAAAACTCCAGGTCTTCGCGGTTATTATCCAGCGCGTATTTTATCACGTACCTGATGAACTCCTCAGCAAGGTCCATGTTATCATTCAGGTCGTTGAAGGCAACCTCAGGTTCAATCATCCAGAACTCTGCCAGGTGGCGAGCAGTATTACTGTTCTCTGCACGGAAGGTAGGCCCGAATGTATATACTTCACCAAATGCTGTTGCACCAAGTTCCGCTTCCAGCTGACCACTCACAGTCAGGTTGGTGCTGCGCCCAAAGAAATCTTCCCTGAAATCTACCGTACCATCTTCGTTGCGTGGTGCACCGTCAAATGGCAGTGTAGTAACACGGAACATTTCGCCTGCACCTTCCGCATCGCTCGCCGTTACAATAGGTGTATGCATGTACACAAATCCTTTGTCGTTAAAGAATTTGTGAATGGCATAAGCCAGTGTATGACGTACGCGAAACACCGCACCGAATGTATTGGTACGGAAACGCAGGTGCGCTTTTTCGCGCAGGTATTCAAGGCTTGGTTTGTTTTTCAGTTGCAGTGGGTATACGTTAGGGTCGCACTCGCCCAGCACTTCTATTGTTTCAGCCATCAGGTCATACTTCTGGCCTTTACCTTGAGACAGTACAATTTTACCCGTTACTGCAAGCGAAGCGCTTTCATTTATTTTACTCAGAATGCTGTCGTCAAACTTGCCAAGCTCTGCAACAACCTGTAGGCTTTTCATGCAGCTACCATCATTCAATGCTATGAATTGATTATTACGGAATGAGCGCACCCACCCCTTTACTGTTACACTATAATCTGCCTGCTCACTCTGTAAAATGTCTTTAATCTTCGTACGTGACATAAGTTATTATTTATCGAAAAACAGGTATTTCACTGCTATTATTATCATGAATACCGCGAATATCTTTTTAACCACACTTGCCTCCAAACCCAATGCTATCTTACTGCCAAAGAAACCGCCTATTACAAATGTAACTGCCAGTATCAATGCTATCTTCCAATCTGCATGCCCTGCCTTGTAGTAGTTGTATGCTCCTGCAAATGCTACGGGTAGCGATAGCAACAACAATGATGTGCCTTGCGCAGTTTTCTGGTTCAGCCCGAACATCAGTACCAATGCGGGTACTATGATGACACCACCACCTATACCTACAAGGCTGCTCATCATACCGGCAATAACGCCTATCAGCATCAGCAATAATACGGTTGTCAGGCTCATTTGCTTCATTTAGTTAGTTTGTGCAATGGCTGTAATATACAAACTCCTTAGCGGGCAACCATAAAATTGCACATCTTATACAGCACGCGTGCGCCTACTATACTGTCTATGCCATCCTGTGCATGCTCACCGCAAGAAACCTCATTCAGGTCGAAGCCGATGATTTCCTTACCGCTCTGATGCAGTTGCTTGAAGAGGTAGAAAATATGGTCCATCTCAAAACCACCCGGTACCGGCGTACCCGTGTTAGGACACAGTTTCGGGTCCAGACCATCAATGTCAAAACTGATGTATACTTTCTCTGGCAGTTCGTTGATGATGTTCTGGCAGATTTGTTTCCATGTAGCACCTTCGTATTGCTGCTCTTTTATGTCTTTATCAAAATAAGTAGCCACACGGTCAGGGTTCTGGCGGATTATCAGCAGTTCTTCATCGCAATAATCACGAATACCTACCTGTACCAGTTTGCTCATCTGCGGTACTTCTTTCAGTACGTTGTACATAATAGAAGCATGCGAGTAGGTGAAGCCTTCGTAAGCCTCACGCAGGTCGGCATGCGCATCTATCTGCAGTATACCAAAGTCGCTGTGTACTTTGCTGAGTGCCCTGATGAAACCAAGCGGTGTGCTGTGGTCGCCACCTATCAGGCCTACTTTCTTGCCTTCTTTCAGCAGGTTGCCTGTCATCTCCTCTACCCAGTCTATCATCAGGCGGCTGCCTGCGTTTACTGTTTCCAGTTTTTCAGACAGTTGTTCGTTTTCTGCCACTACTCCACCATCTACCAGATGAGAAATGATAAGCTCTGCACACTGACGCAGAAAATCGCTCTTCTTCTTTATCACCTTGTCAACAGGCAGCATATAGAAACCTTTCTTCCATCCGTCCATAACATCCGGATCGTACAGGTCTACCTGCATCGAAGAATCAAATATATGTTCAGGCCCACGTGATGTTCCGTTTCTGTAAGATACGGTTACTTCCCAAGGTACAGGCAGCAATACCAGTTGTGCATCTTCTTCCTTAAAAGGAAGCCCGAAAATGTTGTTTGATTTCAGTCCTACGGAATTGGGGTCGAACTGAGAAAGGTCAGTCATTGTCTTTGTTTTAATTTGAGGCGCAAAATTAGGGTTTCTCAACTATCAAACCATAACTTTCGTCATATATTAAGGTGGTTTCTATAAATACTTAATCTTTATCTATAAATCAGTTTTTAGTGCTTTTAGGCTTAACTTTGCATAGCCTGAGGCAAAATGGCCATTTGCTATTCTGTTTCAGGGTATAAACAGGTAGGTTTTTATGAAAAGGACGCACATCATTCTGTTGGTTTTGGTAGCCGCTGCGGTTACTATCATCGTTTCACAGTTTGCAGATTTCAGCACGTACGAGACTTTTGCTTCTGCATCCAAAGAGCCGGGCAAGCAATACCATGTTATCGGCTTTCTGGACAATAGCAAACCTTTCGAGTACGACCCTGTAAAAGACCCTAACCACTGCACTTTTTACGTAAAAGACAAAGCGGGCAACCTGAGCAAAGTAGTATTCAACGGTGCAAAGCCTACAGACATCGAAAAATCTGAACAGATTGTGATGACGGGCACTATGCAGGGCGATGCTTTCCGTTGCAATAAAATACAAATGAAGTGTCCTTCTAAATACCAGAACGACCAGGTAGTAATAGGGAACGCGAGTTAGTAGCTGAATACTACTATCTAAACCCTTATCAACTATTCAACAAGTCAACGCATCAACTTTGGAACAAGTACAATTTATAGGAGAACATCTCGCGCCGGGGAAACTCGGCCATTTTTTTGCAATACTATCTTTTGTAATGGCGCTGTTCGGCACCTTTACTTACTGGCGTGCTGCAGCTACCGAAAACAAAGACCTGACAAGCAGCCGTAGTTGGTTGTTGCTGGGCCGCAACAGCTTTGTAATACACAGTGCGGCTACTGCCGGTGTGTTTTTTACACTCTTCTATATTATTCAAAATCACTACTTCGAATATTTCTATGTTTGGCGACATTCAGATTTGTCGCTCTCTCCCAAATACCTGCTTTCTTGTTTCTGGGAAGGCCAGGAAGGTAGCTTCCTGCTGTGGTCTATATGGCATTGTGTATTGGGGTTGATTGTGATGTTCACCGCCAAAGGTCTTGAAAGCCGTGTCATGACGGTGATATCGCTGGTACAGGTGGCACTGGCTAGTATGCTTCTGGGCTTCTACTTCGGCCCAGATATAAAAATCGGTAGCGATCCGTTCATCCTCCTGCGCACACAAATGCAGGATGCGCCAATCTTCTCCCAACCCAACTATCTGGCTTCCATCAAAGATGGTAAGGGGCTGAACATATTACTCCAAAACTATTGGATGGTTATCCACCCGCCTATCCTGTTCCTCGGTTTCGCATCTACACTTATACCATTTGCATACACCATTGCTGCCGTATGGAAAGGCGAATACAAACAATGGCTAAAACCTACATTGGTATGGTCGCTCTTCTGCGGTGGCATTCTGGGTACAGGTATTATGATGGGTGGTGCATGGGCTTATGAGTCGCTCACGTTCGGCGGTTACTGGGCATGGGATCCTGTTGAAAATGCATCGCTCGTGCCGTGGTTGCTGCTTGTAGCTGCGCTGCACACACTCGTGATATTTAAAGCTACAGGCCGCTCTTTCATCATTACAGTAATACTGATGTCGCTTACCTACCTGTTTGTATGGTATTCTACATTCCTTACTCGTACAGGTGTGCTGGGCGATACTTCTGTGCACGCATTTACAGACGAGGGCAAAGCGCTCTACTGGCACTTGCTGGTTGTATTAGGTATCCTGATGATAATTGCCATAGGTCTGCTGATATACCGTTGGAAGGGTTTCCCGCGTGTAAAAACAGAAGAAGCCATCAACAGCCGTGAGTTCTGGATGTTCATCGGCTCTTTCATTCTGCTGTTGTCTGCTTTCCAAATCAGCATCACTACTTCTATTCCTGTATGGTCGCCACTGGCAAAAGCCATAACAGGCAAAGACGTAGCACCACCTGCCGATGTGGTAAAACACTACAACGATATACAGGTGTGGGTAGCTATTATCATTACGCTGCTCACCGCATCTATACTCTACCTGCGCTTCAAAACAAGCGATAACAAAACAGTACTGAAACGCCTCGGCCTTACTGCAGGCATAGCTGTTGTGCTGTCTGCTGTCATGGCATATACAGAGCGTATCGGCGATGCACGCTACATCACTCTGTTATTTGGTTGCAACTATACCATTGTTGGTATGATATACTACGCCATCAAAGTACAAAAGGGACAAATCAAAAAACTGGGTGCGGCATCAACGCACTTTGGCTTCGGTGTATTCATATTGGGTGTGCTATTCTCTTCTTACAACAAAGAGGTAATGTCTATCAATACAATGGGCATCATGATGGACTTTGGTAAAAAGAACGCATCTGAAAATGCACGCGAAAGCATGGAGAATGTATTGCTCTACAAAAACAACCCTGTTGTTATGGGCGAATACACTGCTACTTTCCTCGGCGACTCTACTGCCGAAAACGACCCGCGTATATTCTACAAAGTAGCCTACGAGCGCCGCGATACGGCAACAAAAGAACTCAAAGAATCTTTCACACTTTATCCGGATGCATTTGTAAATGCTAAGGGCATGGAAGAAAACAGCATGAGTCCTAACCCGGATTCTAAGCACTACCTGACGCGCGATATCTTCACCTACGTAACCAAAGCCTACGACCCGAAGATGAAGAAAGATGATACATCTCAATTCAAATCGCACAAGGTACACGAGGGTGATACTGTGTTTACTAATGACGGCTACCTGATTTTCGCAGGACTCAACCCGAATGTTGATGCAAACGCATATCCGCATCAGCCGGGCGATGTAGCAGTTAGCGCTACTGTGTTTGCTTACAATACAAATGGCATCACAGATACACTGCATCCTATCTATTACATACGCGGCCAGTATGCTTATCAGGTAACAGACACACTGAAAGCATCCAACCTGTATGCACGTCTGGAAAACATCATCCCCGATGATAAAGCAGTAGAGCTGACAATAAAACAATCATCTGCCGATGATGACTATATCGTAATGAAGGCACTGATATTCCCTTACATTAATCTGGTATGGCTGGGTGTTATCATTATGAGCCTCGGTTTCTTCCTGGCAATGGTAAACAGGATTACAAAAAAGGAAAAAGAAAAAGCTGCCACTGCATAGTGCGCAATAACATAGTTCAATAAAAAAAGCGGGATGAATCATCCCGCTTTTTTTATTTCTTCTTTTTTGTTTTCGATTTTTTGTCCTCTTCTTCCAGCATCTTCAAAAAATCCTTGCCTACCCCTTCACCCATCAACATCTTCTCTAGTGATGCCATCATTTGTGTTACGTCAAAATACACGCCCTGTACATTGTCTTTATTTGATTTTACCGTCAGGTAATCGCATGGGTGAGGAGTTAATTTTTGCGAGCCTCCAAATCTATATCCCAATACTTTCAACATAAAATACTCATCTGGCACAGCAAGTACATGCAGGCCAGTTTCATCTGTTTTGCCATCTCCGGTACTCATTATTACAGATACAAGTTTCCTCAGTTTATGCAGGTATATTTTAGTATTCACGCTATCCTTGATAATCTTGGCTGAGATATAAATCTGGTCCATATCTTCCATACTGAATGGATGCTTGTCTAACAATTTCTTGTATAGTGCAATTCGTTCTTTATGCTCTTCTACACTCAGGCTATCCTTATTGTCTATTACACGCAACCTGTTTGTGGTAACAGTATCATCGCCTGCATCAATACCAGTAGTGTTATCATAAAAGTGATTGCCATAGTACAGATACTTGTACTCATCTTTTTTAAGGGTAGTATCGTTGGCTTTATACCTTTTCAGCAATGGAGGATAGTAATAAGCAGACTCTTTATTGGCAATGGCTTTTTCTATCTCTGCATAGTCCGGCTTGATAAATCCTGATGTTTGTGCAAAAGCCAATACAGGAAATAATAATAGCAACAGCAGAATGCGATTCATAGGCTATATTTTTTTATGAATCTACGAAAAAACTATTGCTGGTTAGCATGTATAGATGGCGCATTACTTTCCTTCATTTTCTGGTAGCCCGCGTGTATCAGGCATATGCCTATAAACTCTGTAACATACAACACTTGTATATGCCCGAACTTTGAGGCAGCACCACCAATACCCGGCAACAATCCGCCAATGGCTATCAATACATTCCCCCAGAATTTGGTCTTGTCTATCACGGTTTTATAATACTGTATGGCAGAATAGATAGCTCCACCAACCAGAAATATAAAAGCATAAATATTCAGAAACGGTGTGATGCCGCGAATAAAAGTCCACTCAAGCAGCTTGCCGCCCAACCTGCCATTCGTTTCGCTGATTGGTTTCAATGGCGATAGCATTACAGATACAGATGCTATCATCATAACTGCAAGCAGCACTGCTGATAGTACATGCGCCGTGCGCCTTTTCAGCAACAGATATACCGTGCCCTGTGCCAACGGTGCAGCGCCCATAATAGCGCCCAGTATATACCACAACCTGAAGTTTAGCGGATAGTATCCTATCAATGCATGTATGCTTTCTGTAACAGTGCCTGCACCATAAAAGAATATGCCAACCGTCCACCACAGTATGTGCAGCGATTGCGGATGTTTGCGCCAATGTTGATAGAGCTCAACAAAAAAGAAAGCGCAGAATAGTGCCGTAGCTATGGGGATATAATTAAACAATGCCTCAGTCTTCTATCATAAAGCTATGGATGAAATGCCATTGCTTCGCCGCACACATTGTCATCAAATTGTAAATAGCAAGATTTATCAATCCTATCAAAAAGACACAATCAACAACATATAAACTCAAATTTTCGTATTTTTGCTATAATAAAACCTGTTTATCCCATGAAACCGCAACATGAAATCTTCGTCCGCGAAATGATTCGCCACGGCAACAAAACACAAGCCTACCTTGCCGCCTACCCCGATGCCACTGGCGAAGCCCTGCGCACAGCTGCCACCCGATTACTGAACAAACCACATATTCAGCAAACTATCAATAGCATATTGCAGCCACTACGCGAAAAAGCCGCCGCAGAGCTGGAAGCAACTGCCACACAGCGCATCAAAGAAGAAATATGCACCCTGCAGCAAAGGCGCGAGGCATTGGCAAAAATCATACTCGGCAAGATGCAGGTAAAGAAACACATACGCCTGAAGGACACCATTCAGGAAGTGTATGATGACGTAAGCCCTTATGCCATCATCCGCGCTATAGACCTCGATAGCAAACTGGCAGCCAATAAATACAAAGAGAAAATTCAACCCGCAGAACAACCTGCACATACAACACAACCCACAATCCAAAAGCCCCCTGCCGATGCGGTAACCACAAAACCTGTGCAAACCGAACCCCAAACACCCGACTCTCAACAAGTATATTATCGTGGCGAACCTGGTTATGAAGAAGCATATCAGCGCGATGTGGATGCTTTCTTTAAAATGTTTCCGCACCTGCCTGCAGATTATCTTACCAATCCGAAATACAATGACGGTATGCTTACAGACCAATTGCCCGAAATGTTACAACCACCCCCACCCGAAAATTCCGTAACCGTTTGTAACCAAATCGAGCCTGAAACCGAGCAGGATGCCGAAACCACTCGCCGCTGGCAAACCTATCTCCACCTCGACCCGCAGCTTGCTCATCTGCCACCCGAAGCACTCCGCATCCGTGAGGCCAATTTCCGCCGTATGAAACCCGCTGCGCAGCAAAGCCTCATCCGCCCGTTGCAACAGCACCTGCAAGATGTGAAAAACTACCCGCAAAGGCTTGCCCGTGCGTCATAGCAATTATTTCATAATGTGGGCAAATGCCCTGTCCAAATCATCGGTTTATCACATTATCAAATTAACTTTGCGGCATGATTTACCATTTTGTAGTGGGTGATATGGCTGCGCAACCTTTGCTGGAAGCCATACTAAGCGAACCATCTATACAAGGCGAAGTAATAGTACTGAAAGATATTCTGCACGTAGGCCCGCTTCAGAAAGAAGAAGGACAAGGCTTCAGCACACTGCGTGGCGCCTTCTGGCAGCAGGTTACCAATAGCAACGAGCCCGTAGAAGTAACCGATATGGAAAGGCTGCTGGAGGTATCAAAACACCTGTACGACAATCCCGATGCCAAAGTATGGCTGTGGATGGCCCCTTGGCCTGCAGACGTTTGCGCCTACCACTGGATGCTGCCATATATGAGCAAGCACCCCGGCAGGTTCTACCTCGTCAGCATAGCAGGCTTGCCATTCCTCAATCAGGATGGCAAGGTTTACTTCCCTAAAAACATCAGCGAGATACTGCCGCGTGAACTGGTAAAGGCACGCAGGCTGGCACGTCAGGTAACACCTGCAGAGTTCGAAGTAGACGGCGACGAATGGCTGAAGATGGTAAACGACAATGCGGGCATCCGCACACATGAAGGTGGTAAGAAAACAGCACCGCGTGGCGAAGACTTCTACGACAGTGTATTGCTCAGCTTCTGCTCGCAGCAATTCCAGAAGGCACACAAAATCGTCAATCAGGCCATCAACAAATACAACGTACCTACGGGCGATCTGTATCTGGGCTGGCGACTACGCAAAATGGCAGAAGAAGGAAAGCTTGCATTGCAGGGCGATACTTCAAAAACATTGAAAGACTTTGAGATAAAAATACCGGGCGGCGATGTAGCTGTGGCAGAAGGTACTGTCGCAGAAGAAACCGCTAACCAATAAAAAGGACTTAGTTATCAGAATCACAATCATGACATTCGAACTGCCATTAACGGAAGAAAGAGTAAAGCCACATCAGGTTACTGCGCTGCATTTGTTCATAGTATTGGCTATGATCATTACAGCTTCTGTTATCATGGTCAGCTACTATGCAGTAAGCCATCTGCCGGAAGACAAAGCACTCAACTACCGCACTGTGCTTTACTACGGCCTTGCAGTAGCAATGGGCATCTATGCTGTGTCTGCTATTATGCTTACGCTTATACTATTCAAAAACAGGTGGCTGCAGCAGCCTGTCAATAACCTCATCATGCGTATAGCAGAGCTTATCATCATGCTGGTGTTTGCAGGCTATGCGTGGAGCACAGGTACTACCGTGCCTGCTATCATCTTTACACTGCTGGCAGCAGCTATTGTGTTTGCCATCAATTGGGAACGCAAGAAAGATACACCACTCATCATAGTGGTAGATAAAGAAGGTATTAAACCACCTGTCAATTCGCGCAGGCGTTTTATAGACTGGAAAGAAGTAGAGCACGTGCTGTTTCGCTTCGGCACACTCACCATCAACTGTGCAGACAACAGGCTTTATCAATGGAACATCGGCAACACAGCCTTCGAACCCGAGGTGTTTGAAGTGTTCTGTATACGTCAGGTAGATAAAGCGAGAGAGAAAAGAGACAAAAACGATTGGTAGTTGAACATTTTACAAATCAACTATTCAACAAATCAACTAAGACATGACACCTTACTTATTATACGCAGACGACGAAGGGAAGATATACGAAGACACCACACTGTATGCCATTGGCCGCAGTGGTTGGGATGCGCTTCCTGTAGAAGAGGATGAATGGATAGAACTGCCTGAAGGTGGCTCACTTTATCACCTGCCTATGCGCAGGGGTATTGGTATAGATGTAAAAACCGGCGAAATGCGCCTTTGCGAAAAAGGCTGGGCAGTAGCTGCTTTCATACCACCCGCACATACAGGTTTTTATATGGCTGCTTTCGAGGCACTGCCCGATGCACCTACCCTGCCACTGTTTTGCTATACGGCTACAGGCTGGCACAATGATAAATTCTATGTTACCGCTACGCGTATAGAACGCGATATCCGTCAGGAATGTAGTGGCTATAACGATACGCTGATTCACAATGGTGTAGAACAAATGTTGGAAGCATACCCGCACAATCGTCTTGTGCAACACCTTGCCAACAACTGTGCGCTCACCTATCATTGTCCTGCTGCACGCAACTATTTCATGGGCCGCTGGGAATGTCCTATTCCTTCATCGCCTGCGTGCAATGCCAACTGTATTGGCTGTATTTCTTTCCAGCCGGAAACAGAAGAAATCTTCTCATCACAAGACAGGCTTACCTTCAAGCCTACTGCTGCTGAGATAGTAGAGTTTACCGTTCCGCATCTGGAAACTGCACCTTTCCCGATAGTTAGTTTCGGACAGGGTTGCGAGGGCGAACCGCTGCTGATGTGGGAAACCATCCGCGAAGCTATTATTGAAATACGTAAACATACCAACAAAGGCAGCATCAATATCAACACAAACGGCAGCAAGCCAGATGCGGTTGAAAAACTGATGCAGGCAGGTTTAGACAGTATTCGTGTCAGCCTCAACTCTGTTCGCCCTGATGTATATACCAAATACTATCTGCCGAACAACTACAAGTTTGAAGACATCCGCGAGAGTGCACGCATCGTGCGTCAGCATGGTGGCTGGGCTTCTATCAACTATTTTGTATTCCCCGGTATGACGGATAGTGTGGCTGAATACGAAGCACTGCGCGAGTTCATCAAGTACACAGACATCAGCATGATACAGTGGCGCAATTTCAATATCGATCCCGATTGGTATCTGGGCAAGATAGGCGTTACAGATACAGGCGAATGTCTGGGTGTAAAACAAATGATGGAGCTGATAAGGGAAGAATTCCCTAATCTGAAATACGGCTACTACAACCCGCCGAAAGAACGTATGGTAAACTACGATACCGATTTCGCACATTAACAGTATTCTTGCAATAGATTAGTTATTTTAGTTAACGATGGAAGCAACACAACAAGGCATCAACATAAAAGCAACTGCATGGACGGTAGGTGTGCATGTATTGCTGTTGCTGCTATTCTTCTTCGTTAAGTACAATACGGTAACTGAAGTGCCTGTACAGGAGCTGGGCATGGAGGTAAATCTGGGTACAGATGCCGATGGTTCTGGCACAGACCAGCCAATGGTAATGGAAGACCCTGCACCCGACAACAGGCAGCCAGAAACTGCGGTTGTACCACATGTACAAACAGCAACCAATACTCCGCAAGAGGTTTTGAAGACAGAAGAACCTGATGCTCCTGTTATCAACACGAAACCGGAACAACCAAAGAAACAGCAACAACGTCCTGTTGTTGCTGAGACAAAGCCGATACCTAAAAAGAAGGACAAGCCCACAACGACACAGCCCGTGCAACCACAACCCAAGCCACAAGTGCAGCAGCCACGTTATGTATATAATGGCGGCACAGGTCGTGGTGGTAACAGTGCTGCGATAAACAAACCCGGCACAGGCGAGGGCAATACACAAGGCAATGGCGACCGTGGCGTACCGGGTGGTACACCGGGTGCTAGCAACTATACAGGTACACCGGGCAGAGGCACAGGCGGTATCAGCTACAACCTTGCAGGTCGCAACATAGTAGCTTACCCACCACCCGATGCAGACTTTAAAGAAGGTGGCAAAGTAGTAATACGCATTACGGTGAATAAAGAAGGAGCTATTGTAAACAAGCAGGTAAAATCTGCCAGCAATGCAGAGATAAGAGCCATAGCACTTCGCAAAGCCGATAAGATAAAGTTCAACAAGAGCGATAACGCGCCGGAAGAACAGTTTGGCGATGTTACTTTTGTATTCAAAACACGTACCTGAGCTATATAGTATGGACACAGACAACCGCTACGAAAAGACACTTAACTACCTCTACGAAAAACTCCCGATGTTTTCCCGTCAGGGCGCGGCGGCACTGAAACCCAATTTGGATAATACCATCAAAATGTGCGAACTGCTCGGTAATCCGCACAGCCAATTTAAGTCGATACATATTGCAGGCACCAACGGCAAAGGCAGCACCAGCCATATGCTGGCAGCCATTCTGCAGGAATGCGGCTATAAAGTAGGCCTCTACACTTCTCCTCATCTGGTCGATTTCAGAGAACGCATCCGCATCAACGGTGCTATGGTAGGTAAGCAATGGGTGGTTGACTTTGTTGACAAATACACAACAAACATAGAAGAAATTGAGCCATCGTTTTTTGAGATAACAGTGGCTATGGCATTTGCCTACTTTGCAGAAGAGAAAGTAGACTATGCTATTATAGAAACAGGACTTGGCGGCAGGCTGGATAGTACCAATGTCATCACCCCTATTCTATCTATCATTACCAATATCAGTTACGACCATACTGACCTGCTGGGCAAAACACTGCCCGAAATAGCAGGTGAGAAAGCAGGCATCATCAAACATAAAGTACCTGTAGTAATAGGACAACAACATACAGAAACAGAACGTGTATTCTTTGAAAAAAGTGTACACATGCAAAGCACTGTTTACTATGCCGATGCGATGTGGGACCTTGTACGCACGGGCAGCACACCGTCTTTGCAATACTACAAAGTAGTGAACCGTGCCATGCGCGAAATGCACGACCTGACAAGTGATTTGCCGGGCAGCTATCAATACTACAATATTAAAACTGTGTTGGCTGCTGTAGATGTACTACGTGCCAATCAGGGGATGGACATACCATTTGCAAATGTGCAACGCGCACTTAGCAAAGTGAAGAAACTGACAGGCCTGTTTGGCCGTTGGGATGTGTTGCAAGACAAGCCACTCATCATTGCAGATGTGGGGCATAATATTGCAGGCATAACAGAAGTAACCAATCAATGGAAGAACGTAGTTGCCGATAATAAACACATTGTAATAGGCTTTGTAAAAGACAAGGATATAGACAATGTGCTGGCACTGCTGCCGCAAGACAACACCTACTATTTCTGCAATGCCAACATCATACGTGCATTGCCGGCATCAGAACTGAAGAAGCGAGCTGAAGCATGTGGCTTGCAGGGCGAAATGTATGTAAGCGTGGCAGATGCTGTAAGTGCTGCACGCAATGCAATAGGACAGAATGATGCTGTGTTGATAACAGGTAGTTTCTTTATTGTAGGTGAGGCAATTGAATACCTGAATGTAAATAACGGTAAGCTATTTCCCACGTCCCTGGAAAATCACCATTAAGGTATAGAGCATGATTTTGATATCGAGTGCGAGTGAGCAGTTCTCGATATAAAGCAGGTCGTACTTCATACGCTCCATCATTTCACCTACGTTTTCAGCATAGCCAAATTGTACCATACCCCATGAGGTAAGCCCGGGCTTTACTTTGTGCAGGTATTTGTAGTGTGGGTGTGTCTGGCTGATGATATCAATAAAGTGCTTACGCTCCGGACGCGGACCTACAAGCGACATATCGCCCTTCAGAATGTTCACAAACTGAGGTAACTCATCTATACGCCATTTGCGCATGATACGCCCCCACGGTGTGATGCGCTTATCGTCTTTACTACTTAGCGCAGGCCCTCTTACTTCAGCATCTGTGTACATAGAGCGGAACTTGTAGATGTAGAACGGACGCCCAAAAAGCCCGATGCGTTCTTGCTTATAGATGATGGGGCCTTTGGAAGACAACATGACTTTGATAGCTGCAAAGATGTACACAGGCGATAGCAATAGCAGTGCAAACAATGATGCTATGATGTCTATAGTACGTTTGCAAACCCTTTGCCAGTCTGGCATCAGGTCGGGATGTATATGTATCAGCACGGCATCGTACACATTGCTGGTCTTTACAGAACCTGATATGATATCGTACAAATCGGGCAGTACTTTTACCACTACAGGGCGATAACTGAGACGTGTCAGTATGTTTTCTAAGAGGTGGTGTTCTGATGAGTCTACAGCTACAACTACTTCTTCAATGCCATGCTCATCAATAATACTCTCCAGCTCTGCAAGATTGCCAAGTTGCGGCAGGTATTTGCTCATACCATTGGCAGATTCCAGATTGGAATAGATAAAGCCTTTGAAGAAATTGCCCAAAGCCTTCGGGCTATCCTTCATTTGTTGATATACATCAATAGCTTTCTGATTGCCACCAATGATGAGTGTATTGAAACCTACTTTACCACTAATGATATTTGCCTTTACCCTGTTAAGGATAATCATTCTGACGAATAATGTGATAGCAGTGTGTATAAGCAGGTAGCGCCCCGTCATACGGATGAAGTAGGAATAGTGAGTTGCATCATTTGCAAATACAAACAACGACACCATGATACTACCCAATATGCAGGATATAAGTGTACGGTTGATTTCGTTTAGGCGCGATTTGCGATAAAGATCGAAATAAGTACCCGAAAAAAGATAAAGCAACAACCAACCACCGGGAATCAATAAGATACCAAACAAGTAATCCCTTATCTGAAAATGGCTGAATGAATCGGCAAAACTGATACCATCTAACAGCGTATGGCGATATGCCCAGAATACCATCCAGGATACAGCCGCCGTAAAATAGTCTGCAATTGCCAATCGGCGGATAGCTCTCTTTTTGAGTGGAGTCAGCATCGGCCTTAGTACGTAATCAGTTTGATGTTATCGAGATATACATACCCACTACTTTGTCCATCCGGCAGTTTGGTTTTTATTACTACCCTTACGGCTGTGGCATTATACGAGCCAAGAAAAGATTGGATACCTATATATATTTTATTCCAGCTTTCACTGACATTGGCACCAGCTATCGGCTCATAATAAATGGCTCCGTTGATAGTTGTTTGTAAGCCAAATTCAAAAGGTACATTGCACTTGTAGTTTACCTCAATAAAACCTTCACCTTGTTTTACAGTAATGTCTTTATTATTGATAGACTCTGATTTCGTTTTGGTACCTGTCAGTATTATCTGCCCTACACCACCACCCTCGTATATCTTTGCAGGGTCTGTACTACGTATCAGTGATGTATCAGTGTCGCTATTTTCATCAAGCTCGGTTAATGAATTACCGGTTTCAAAATCCTCTATCCAACGAAACTGTGCAGCATCTGTGTACTTTGCATATGCTCCATAGTTAACAGTCTTCCCTGGTGCATGCTTTACGGTAACGGTATCATTATTATAAAAAGAATATAAATACTGATAGGTCTTCAGCCCACTGTAGTTAATGCCTGGACCTAATGTAACTACTGCATCTCTGTCTATCAGTAATGGAATAGTTGAAGGCACATCGTATGCTCCGATAAAAGAGTTGTCAACATATACAAAAGCACTGGTAATGCGGCTGCTGGCACTGCCTGTACGGCTTGGTTCGTTCGTCTTTACCTTGAAGGAATCCACCCTTATATAGGTTGGTATCTTTTCTGCCGGATTAATCAGATTGCAGCCCTGCACAAAGAAGGCCGCAGCTATTACTGCTGTTGTTAATACTCTCATTATGTAATCTGTCAAAGTACCTGTCTATTCTATAAGCAATAATTGTGCTAAACGTTATGTAATTCGTTATGAAGGCTCATTTTCTTCAGAATCTGATGGGCTACATCCATAGCCTGAAAGCCGTCATACACACTTACTTTCACAGGTTTGTCATTTATGATGGCATCTGCAAATTCTGCCAGTTCGCTACGGATAGCGTTGGATGGGGTAACCTCCGGCATTTGCATGGATATTACTTTCTTTTCGCCGTTTGGCATATCCAGCGGAAAATCGAACATGCCACGCGGGCCGTCATCATCCTTCAGGCGTACTATTTCTGTTTTCTTATCCAGAAAATCTACACTGATATAAGCATCGCGTTGGAAGAGGCGTAGCTTGCGCATTTTCTTCAGCGATATACGGCTTGCTGTAAGGTTTGCCACACAACCGTTATCAAACTCTATGCGTGCGTTGGCGATATCTGCCGTTTCGCTGATAACGGATACACCACTTGCAGATATACGGCGCACAGGGCTCTTCACCAGGTGCATCACAATATCTATATCGTGTATCATCAGGTCGAGGATTACAGACACATCCGTACCACGCGGATTGAATTGTGACAGCCTGTGTGCCTCTATGAACATGGGCTGCAGCGTTTCTTCTGTCAGCGCAAGGTATGCGGGGTTGTAACGCTCTACGTGGCCTACCTGGCATTTTACACCTGCTTCTTTTACCAACTTCACCAGTTCGCGCCCTTCTTCCAGTGTATTGGCAAGCGGCTTTTCTATAAAGAAGTGTTTACCTGCCAGCAGGCATTTCTTGGCAATATCGTAGTGGTTGGTGGTAGGTGCAACAATATCCAGTGCATCAGCTTCCTGTATCAGGGCATCTATATCGGTGTACCTTGTTACATTGTATTCGGCAATGGCTTTTTCAGCCTGCTCATCGCTGGGGTCGAAGAACCCTATAAGCTGAACTGTTGGCACTTCTTTCCACTGTTGAATATGAATCTTGCCCAAGTGGCCGGCACCTATTACACCTATCTTTAGCATTACGGACTACCTATATGGTATTTTATTATATAAATGCTCGCAGAGCAGTGCAATATAGCAATTAACTGGCACTAAATAATGCCCTCATCTGCCATGCTCAGGTAATTTGTTCCGGCTATTATCAGATGGTCTAAAAGCTTAATATCCATGTACTCAGCAGCTTCCCGCAATTTGCGTGTCAGCTCTTTATCGGCATGGCTGGGTTGCAGATTGCCCGATGGGTGGTTGTGGGCTATTATCAGCTTATTGGCATTTTGCAGCAGGGCATTTTTGAGCATAATGCGGATATCTGCCACCGTACCCGTAAGCCCGCCACTGCTGATGATTTCGTAGCGGAGTATCTTATTGCTCTGGTTGAGGTAGAAAACACAGAACACTTCGTGGCTCAGGTCGCGCATCAGGGGAATGGCTATTTCTGCTGCATCGCCGCTTTGGGTAATGGCAGTACGTTGCAATGCCTCACCCATTTGCCTGCGGCGGCCAAGCTCTAATGCGGCAGCTATGGTGATGGCTCGGGCTTCGCCAATGCCTTTAGTCTTTTGCAGTTCCAACACACCAAGCCTGCCAAGCTCGTGCAGGTTGTTTTGTGCCAGCCCGAGGATATCGCGTGCAAGGTCGAGCGCAGACTTTTCTTTGGTACCGCTGGATATAAGGATGGCAAGGAGTTCGGCATCAGACAATGCTGCGGCTCCCTTCAGGAGCATTTTTTCGCGCGGGCGTTCGTCTTCAGACCAGTTTTTTATACTGTTGGACATGGTATATCAAATGTAAATATCCTGTTTGTAAAAGCGAAGATTGCATACACAGGCAAGTCTGTCTTATGTTATTTACCAACAAAAACCCAGAAACATACGTTATAACAAACTATAAAATACGTTCATCCGTACATTATACCGTTATAGATTAACATTTTTTGTTGCAATAGTATGATTTGATAGTTTTAATCGATTTCTTTTCCCTTCGTATGGATATAAACTATGTAGAGCTACACCAACCTGACAGACTGCTGATGATAGAATCGTTGGACTACAGCAATCCGTACGATTTTACAAAGATGCACAGGCACGATTATTTTGAGATCATCTTTGTAAACGAAGGCAACGGCTCTCAACTTATAGACTTTACATCCTACACTATTTCGGGGGGACAGATATATGTTATATACCCGGGGCAGATACACCTGATGCATCGCAACACGGCAAACGGATTGGTGTTGCAGTTCAGGAAAAACATATTTGAACATATACGCCCAATAAACCACTACAATCTGTATAACTCAACCGCACTGATAAACCTTGAAGCAAAACCCTTTCAACATTTATATACTCTTGCAGAGTGCATCAAAGAATTGATGACCGTACAAGTACCTGCCAATTCGCTTACAAAATACAAGGCATACAGCTACCTGCAAATAATACTGTTATCGCTTGTAGAACTGAATACAGGCAAGGCAGACAGCAGAGAACACAATTTGCTGAACGAGTACTTGGCACTTACCACAACACACATAAGAACCAATAAGAAAGTTGCTGAATATGCAGCCATGTTGAATTGCAGCCCCGACAAACTAAATAATACCTGCAAGAAATCTTTGGGCAAATCTGCACTTGAAATAATACATGAAGAATTGCTGCTGGAAATACGAAGGTTGCTTTTATTGAATGAAATGAGTCTTAAAGAAATTGCTTTTGAGTTAAACTTTGACAGCCAATCAAATTTCAGCGGATTTATTAAATCTCATACAGGCATGACACCAACCGAACTGCAAACCGCGGTTTCGGATATTTATAAGTAAATACCCTTTTTTTATAACAATAGTCTAAAACTGCAATACGAACTTCACTAATACAAACAATTAAAAAAATTATGAAACTTAAAGTATTACTATTTACATCCATAGCAGGCATCAGTTATCTTACATTGTCAAGCTATTCGGGCGGTCCGTCTGCAAGCGCCGGCCACGTAGCCATATCGGGTTGCGGCTCTACTGGCAATTGCCATGGTGCTAAAAACACGGCAACAGTAGTAGCCATTACGGTGAAAGATGGTGCAACAACCATTACCAACAATAAATACACAGCAGGTAAGAAATACACCATTACCATTACAGGCACCAACAGCAGCTACAGCAAGTTTGGCTATCAGTTCTCTGCAACCAAAGGTTCTTCCGGCATAGGAACAATTTCAAATGTTCCATCGGGGTCTAAAATATCTAACGCGGGTGGTATTTCTGTTGCCGAGCAAAGTGGCACAATCACAGCAGCATCTGGCTTGTCTGTGTCTTTCGACTGGACAGCACCTGCTGCAGGTTCGGGTACAGTAACCCTTTCGGCAGCTGTAAATGGCGTGGACGGTACGGGCAGCACCAATAACGATGCATTTAACACTGCTCAGGTAACACTGACAGAAAGCACAACAGGCATAGCAATAGCCAATGTTGAAAATGCAGTGCAACTATACCCTAACCCTGCAACAAGTGTATTGCACATTCAACTGAATAATGCAGGCGCAACCAGTGGGTATATATATAACAGCTATGGCCAAAAAGTAAAAGAGGTGAACCTGGCAGGCCAAAACAACACTGCAGATGTAGCTGAACTGCAACAAGGTACCTACTACCTGTACATAGCGGCTGAAAACGCAACGGGCAAACCAACAATGATTCCGTTTACAAAACTGTAGTCTTTATTGCACATACACACAATAAGCCGCCTTCGGGCGGTTTTTTGTATCTATTTACCTTGAGGATTGATGTAATCTATTAGTAATAAGAAAGATATTGAGTTTCCTTATCAGCGAATAACCCAAGTATTAAAACCTAGACTTAACTTAGCGCTTTCAAATCCCTGCAATGGATATTGACTGTACACACATACCATATAGCAACACGGGCAATTTCAGCGACCTTGTGCTGGATTATCTGAATGCTCACCCCAACCTCAAACAATACTATAACTACACACCCGATGCCGATGGCATTGCGCAGGCTATAGCTGCACGTAGTAAATACCCTGTAAACAGAAAAGTACTAGTAAGTGTACTGCACAAACAATATGCAGAGCTGAATAAGCACGATAAACTGATTGAAAATATAGACCGCCTTGCAGATGAAAATACTTATACCATCTGCACCGCACACCAGCCCAACCTGATGACGGGCTATCTGTATTTCATCTACAAAATAATGCACGCCATCAAGCTGGCAGATGAGCTGAATACCAAATACAGCGACAAACATTTTGTACCGGTGTATTATATGGGTAGCGAGGATAATGACCTTGAAGAACTGGGCACTTTCCGCTACAACAACCAGAAGTATGTGTGGGATGCAGCAGGGCAAACGGGTGCGGTAGGGCGTATGCATACCAACAGCCTGAAACCTTTGCTGGATGAGGTATTTAAAGTATTGGGGCCTCCCGGTGAAAATCTGGATGTGCTGAAAGACATACTGACACAAGCATACCTGCAACACCAAACCATCGGCGAGGCTACGCAGTATCTTGTCAACGAACTGTTTGGCAGGTACGGACTGGTAGTGCTGAACCCGGATGAGGCAGAACTTAAAAAGCAAATCATACCGATACTGAAAGACGATTTGCAAAACCACATGGCATACGTGCTGGTAAATGACCATATAGAAACACTGGAAGAGCAGTATAAAGTGCAGGCATACCCGAGGATGATAAACCTCTTTTACCTGCGCGATGATATACGCGAGCGTATAGAAAAACGCAACGGCAAGTGGCGTGTGCTGAATACTGAAATAGAATGGAGTGAAGATGCGTTGATGACAGAATTGGAAACACACCCAGAACGCTTCAGCCCGAATGTGATACTACGCGGCATCTTTCAGGAAAGCATATTGCCCGATGTAGCTTTTATAGGTGGTGGTGCAGAGGTGGCCTACTGGCTGGAACTGAAGCCTGTGTTTGAAAACTACAAAGTATTCTATCCTGTTGTACTACTGCGCCAATCTGTATTGTGGATGCCTGCACAGTATAATAAACTGCGTCAGCAATTGCATTTCAGTATAGAGGACGTGTTTAAATCAGAATCTTCCCTGATACGCAGTTATATCGGCAAACACAGCAGCAACAATTGGCATACCGATGAAGAAACTGCTGCAATACAAAATGTATTGGCACAATTGAAGGACAAAGCCACAAAACTGGACCCTACCCTGCAAGCCAGTGCAGAGGCGGCTTTTGCAAAAATGAAGCATCAGTTGCAAACACTGGAAAAGAAAATGCTACGTGCAGAAAAACGCAAAATGAGCGACCAGTTGCAACGCATTACCCGATTGAAAAACGGCATATCGCCCAATGGCTCTTTGCAGGAGCGCTATGAAAATTTCATTGGCTATTATGCTGCTATGGGGCACGACTATTTAAATGCACTATACAACCATATAGAACCGCTGCGCAACGAGTTTTTGGTAATAGCAGAACAATAGCAAGACAGCGTTTTGTGTGCAGTGTTTTAATACCTTTGTAAGCATAAAACAAAAAATCACTAGAGGAAAGAATTATGAAACGTTTCAAACTGTTAGTAGCTACATTATTATTGCCTGTACTGGCAATGGCACAGCCGGGCGTTGGCGCAGTAAGCAAAGCACTGCCTGTAAAAGTAGATTTGGGTATAAAAGTAGGTGCCAACTTTGCCAATCTGGACGGTAAAGAATGGGAAAGCGGGTATAAGCCGGGATTTGTGGGCGGTATATTTGGTGGTATAAGCCGCAAGCGTCTGGGTGTAACTGCTGAGATACTGTTGAGCAGTGTGAAATACACTGGTAATAAAGTAAACTTCTACCAGGCTGCAAAGACTAACTATGTAAACATTGCAGACTCTAACAAACAAGGCGAATTTGCAGTTACTTACCTGAACATACCTGTATTGCTGAATTTTAAAGTTGGCGGCCCGCTGTGGTTGCAACTGGGCCCACAGTATAGTGGTGTGATGAGTGTAAAGGATAATCAGAACCTGCTGAAAGACACGAAAACATTGTTCAAATCTGGCGACCTGTCGGGTGTTATTGGCCTGCAACTGAATCTGGCTAAATTCCGTGCGAGCGCACGTTATATCATCGGCCTTTCAGACCTTAGCTATAATACTGCTACCGATACATGGAAAACACGTACTGTGCAGATAGCACTGGGGTACACTTTCCTTTAATAATTTATAGAAAGACTTAAAAAAATAACCACCCGAAAGGTGGTTATTTTTTTATGCGGAATGTCTTAGCTATTTCTGTAAATGTGTTTCTGTATTGCTCTATTTGCGTTTGTTCTGCAGCAGAGGTGAGTATATATGCTACATTGTTCACCAACCACACACGCTGAATTATATATAAGTGATAATCTCCCTGATCGCTTGTATATTCAAACTGATAATAATCTCCGTTGGCATCTTTCAACTTCCTGCTACTTATCTGCTTGTAGTTGGTCATTAGTTTTTTAATGGCCTCTTTAGCAAGCTCATAATACTTATCCAAACTTATGCCGCTATCCTTCAGTCCTTCTAATACAAGATTTACATTTTCAGAAAATGCATCACCTTCCTTCAGTGGAGAAAATAGAAACAACTTTGGGCCATATGTGCCTGTTTCATCTACCTTCCAACTTGAAGGGTAACTGAGTGTTACATTATTTCCCTTGTAGGCAGCCAGTCGCTCTGCCGATTGTGCAAACGCCAGATTTGCCATGCAAAGCAGCGCAAGCGTAAAACGTTTAATCATAACTTTCGGTAAAATACAATGCAGGAACCTGCTAAAACAACAATAGGATGACAAGTCATAGAATTGTCATCCTTTGTAGAAACATCTTAAAAGGTATTACTTAGAAAGCGATATGCTCAATTTATTAGGGCAGCCATATTTTTTGCTACCACCATTGCAAGACGCAAACAACACCACAGCAGCTACTGCTATAACCGGAACTACACGACGTAGAATAGAAACTAGTTGCATAATCAATCTTCTTAATTAAATAGTATTAGTTAAAAGGGTAATTTACATTTGTAATTCTACGAAGATAACTAATTTTTTTAATGAAAAGAATACATTTTATAGCTATTGGCGGGGCGGTAATGCACCAGTTGGCACTGGCGCTTTTAAGGCAGGGAAATGTGGTTTCGGGCAGTGACGATGAGATAAATGACCCTGCTAAAAGCAATCTGGCAGCAGCAGGCATATTACCACCGGCATACGGCTGGTACCCTGAAAAGATAACCAAAGACATAGACGCTATAGTACTGGGCATGCATGCCAAGGCCGATAACCCCGAACTGATTGCTGCACAGGCACTTGGCATACCTATATATTCCTTCCCGGAGTATGTGTATGAGGTGAGCAAGAACAAAAAACGAGTGGTAGTGGCCGGCAGCCATGGCAAAACGACCATTACCTCTATGATAATGCACATTTTGCGCAAGCAGGGCATCGATTTCGATTACTTGGTGGGTGCAAAAGTGGCTGGTTTTGAGCAATCTGTACGCCTGAGTGACGCCCCTATAATAGTACTGGAGGGCGATGAATACCCTGCATCTGTAATAGAGAAACGCCCCAAAATATTCTTCTACCATCCGCATATAAGCGTAGTGAGTGGTATAGCCTGGGATCATATCAACGTATTCCCGACATACGAGATATATCGCAACCAGTTTGAACAATACCTTTCGGGCATAGCAGCGGGTGCACCTGTGTACTATAATAATACGGATACCGAGGTGCAGCATGTAATAAGTACCAGCACTGCACACCTGAAGGCAGAGCCCTATAATATGCCTGCATTCCACTACGAAGATGGTATTGCAGTGTTGGATACCGAATTCGGGCCGATACCTGTTTCTGTATTTGGCAGGCACAATCTGCTGAACATGCAGGCGGCGATTGCTGTGTGTGCAGAGCTGGGCGTTAGCAAGCTAGCCTGTTACGAAGCCATTGCAGACTTCAGCGGTGCGGCACGCAGGCTGGAAAAGCTTTTCCAAAACGATAAACTGGTAGCCTACCGCGATTTTGCGCATGCGCCATCGAAGCTGAAAGCCACACTGGATGCGGTACGCGAGGGCTACCCTACCCACAAGCTGATTGCCTGTTTTGAGCTGCATACTTACAGCAGCCTGAATGCGCAATTCCTGAGTGAGTATGCACATAGTATAGACTCGGCAGATGATGCTGTGGTTTACTTCAGCCACCACGCTTTGCAACTGAAAGGGTTACCATCGCTGGAAACAGCTACAGTGAAAAAGTATTTTGAACGCGAAGACCTTGTTGTGATAGACGAAAAGCAGACATTACAAGAACATATCACATCGCTCCTCAACCAAAGCGGGCAACCTACCTGTCTGTTATTGATGAGCTCGGGTACTTTCGACGGAATTGACTGGAATAGCGTATGTTCGCAGCAAAATTGATATTGGAGAATGGCACAGCTTAGCTTAAAGAGACCGATTGTATTTTTTGACCTTGAGACCACAGGAACAGAGCACGGTAAAGACAGGATAATAGAACTGGCGCTGATAAAGCTGAATACAGACGGCACAAGAGCTAAGTATGTGAAACGCCTGAACCCCGGTATGCCTATACCGCCCGCATCTACTGCCATACACGGCATAAAGGATGAGGACGTGAAGGACGCACCTGAATTCAAGCATATAGCACATGAGCTGTATAACTGGATGAAAGGCTGTGATCTGGGTGGTTACAATTCCAACAAGTTCGATATACCGATGCTGGCAGAAGAGTTTTTGCGTGTGGGCATCAATGTTGACTTTACAGAGCGCAACATGATAGACGCACAGCAGATATTCTTTAAAATGGAAGCACGTACGCTGGCAGCAGCATACGAGTTTTACTGCGGCAAAAAGCTGGAAAATGCGCACAGTGCGGAGGCAGATGTGGAAGCAACGATAGAAGTGCTTGAATCTCAACTGGACAGATATGAGCAACTGGGTACGGATGTAAAGCAACTGCACGACTTCAGCAACGCAGAACCGATGGTAGACTATGCACGCCGCATGGTGATGAAAGACGGAGAAGCTGTTTTTAACTTTGGTAAATACAAAGGACAGAAAGTAGAAGAAGTCTTCAAACGCGAGCCGCAGTATTATGACTGGATGATGCAGGCAGATTTTCCGCTACATACCAAGCAAAAGATATCTGAGATATTAAACAATATGAAGCTGCGCAAACCTAAAGCCTAGTTTTATACGTTTATTTAACATATTAGACGCCATTATTTCTTATTTTAGCCCCTTTAATTTTGCCCTGATTTGGACAAACTCGTAATAATACCAACCTACAACGAAAAGGAAAATATAGAACGTATTATCCTTAAGGTGTTGTCGTTGCCCGGTAGTTTCCATGTACTGATAGTAGATGACGGATCGCCCGATGGCACTGCAGGCATTGTAAAAAATATGCAGCAGAGCTATGGCGAACAATTGCATCTGCTGGAGCGCAGCGGCAAGCAAGGCTTGGGCACCGCCTATATAGCAGGCTTCCGTTGGGGGCTTGAAAAAGGCTACCAGTACCTGTTTGAGATGGATGCTGATTTCTCTCACAACCCCGACGATTTACTGCGTCTGCACCAAGCATGCAGCACAGGCGGTGCTGATGTGGCTGTAGGATCGCGCTATGTAAAAGGTGGCAAGGTCGTAAACTGGCCGTGGGATAGGATATTTATCTCTAAAGGTGGTGCCATGTATACACGCATCATCACTTTTATGCCTGTAAAAGACCCTACTGCTGGCTTTATATGCTACAAAGCAAAAGTATTGCAAACCATACCGCTGGATAAAGTCCAGTTTGTGGGTTATGCATTCCAGATAGAAATGAAATACCGTGCCTGGAAGCTCGGATTTAAAATACAGGAAGTACCCATCACATTTGTGGACAGAGCAGAAGGCCAATCGAAAATGACGAAAGGCATTGTGAAGGAAGCGATGTATGGTGTATGGCGAATGAAAAGAGGAGATTAATCAATCTCCTCTTTTTTATTTCTTAGCCACCCATTGATTTATCAACGCGGCATTACTCTTCAACCATTGCAAGGCATGCGGGCCTTCGGCAAAAAGCAAATCGAGCATGCTGAGGTTGGGCAGGAAGCCTACCCTGTCTGCAAATACCTGATAGTACGATTCTGTATTTGCAAGTGCTTGTTTTTCAGAACCGGGTTTAATCATACGTCGCATATCTACGGCATCTGTATATTCTTTCTGAAAAATAGCTGTTGTAGTAATTGTAAAACCTGCGCGCAGTTCTTTGTGCAACCATTTGATAGATGCGAGATTGAAATCAATCAGTGCATCGAAGCGCTGCGTGTATAGCTTTTCCAGCGTTGGTTCGTAGTGTTCGAAATAAGGCGTGCGTTTATATACCGATACCAATGTGCGCCAGTGCTGCACCTGCCAACGTTGCTTATTATCTATCATCACTTGCTGCATAGGTGTGCGCTGCTCCCTGCCTTGCAGCAACGGTATGCTTAGCTGTATGCCACCGTTGGAGCCTGTAATGAAATACTTATTGCGGTAGGTCATTTTTTCAAAATGCTCGCCACCATCCAGCAGCAAAGCATCTGCATCCTGTACTTGCAACCACCAGTATATATTGGGGAATGGTATATAAGAACTGACTACGGTATGGCTCATATTCAACATGCAATTGTCATTAGAGGGTATTTTAGATATTATTCACAACCCATCACCGACAATTATTATAGTTTTGCAAAAAAAGCGAAAAATGCGCAGATGGCAGGGCTTAGTTTTGGCAAGCTTGTTTTTATGTTTCAAATCACTGGCAATAGAGGCTGTTGTTGCTCATAGTTTGTTCTACAAAGACGATGGCAAAAAGCTGAAGCCATATATAGAAGTATATTGGCAGATAGCCCCCAATAGCCTGCACTTTACAGAGCCTGTAAAAGGGAATATAGTAGCTAAAGTGCGCACAGACATCAGCTTTATGGATGAGTATGGCATTGTGATGAAGGAAGACCATTATATCATGCAAACTGCCGAAGCGAGCACCATAGAACAGGCACGCGCACAAAACATACTGGAACTGCAACGCTACGACCTGACACCCGGAAAATATAAAATAAAAGTACGGTTGACAGAACTGATAGACACTAACAGCAGTTATACTTTTACTGATACATTTACAGTAGTACCCCGCACCGAAAAACCTGTTTTCGCTCCTTTACAACTACTGGATACTTCTTTTGCATCAACCACACAAAGCATATTTACTAAAAATGGCAAAGTGCAACTACCACTATGTGCAAACTTTGCCGACCAAAATAGAAAGACACTTTTCTATTATACGGAATTGTACTTTCCTGGTACTGCGATGCAGCAGGATGTAGAGTACACTGTAACTACCACAGTTAGCAAAAAACCATTTGAGAGTACAATATATAAATTGCAAAAAACAGATACGATAGCGCAATCCGGTATTATTCCTGTTAGCGGGAAGTTTGGTATTGATGTGCTGCCTTCCGGCAACTACTATCTGAATGTAACACTGAAGGCTGATGGCACAACACAGTGTTCTCAAACCTTATTTTTTCAACGTGTGAACCAGAAACCTGTAAAGCCAAATGCAGATACATCTGCAGGAAAGCAAACAGATTTTCAGGATATGCAAGTGGTAGACCTTAGTACAACGTTTGTAGATAAATATACACTGCCGCAAGTAAGGGCAATACTTAAAATGCTGCACCCGATAGCTACTCCGGTAGAAAAACAAAGCATACAGGCTTTTCTTGACAGGCCAGACTTTACCTACATGCGTTATTTCATCTACAACTTTTGGAAGGCACGCAACCCAGCCAACCCCAAAGAAGCGTGGGATGAATACACCCAAAAAATAAAAGACGTTAACAGACAATTTTCTGCACCCGGCACACCGGGATATGAATCGGAAAGAGGGTTGATATATCTGAAATACGGCAAGCCTGATGAAATGGTGGAGGTACAAAACGAGCAGGGTGTATATCCCTATGAAATATGGACCTACAATGTATTACCACAACAGAGCAGTGGTGGTATGATTATGTTTTACCGCCCGGGTTTTATGATGGGCGATTACAGAACGCTGCACTCCAATATAAAAGGAGAAATACGCAACACCAACTGGCGTAGTGTGCTGTACCAAACAGGCACCGCTAACAATACGATGAACTCTCGTGCGGAACAATATTTTCCGGGTAGTAAATAACGTAACTTTGCAGCATGCAATTGCAGTTTGACAAGTATCAGGGAACAGGCAACGATTTTATACTGATTGACAACAGAGAAAGCTCTATAAAGCTATCTGTAGCACAAATAGCTTTTCTGTGCGACAGGCGTTTTGGTATTGGCGCCGATGGTTTAATGCTGCTTGAAAATGCTGATGGGTATGACTTCCGCATGGTGTACTATAATGCTGATGGCAATGAAAGTACCATGTGTGGCAACGGTGGCAGATGCATTGTGGCATTTGCCAAAAAACTGGGTGTTGTTGGCAATAATGCATCTTTCATAGCCATAGACGGTGCGCATACTGCAACTGTAAATGAAGATGGTACTGTAAGCCTGCAGATGCAGGATGTAGAAGAGGTGCTATATGCAGACGGTTATACACAATTAAATACAGGCTCGCCACACTATGTGGTGTTTGTAGATGATGTAACGACAACTGATGTTTTCAATACAGGCAGAAGCATACGGAATAGTGAACGCTATCAGCCCAAAGGCATTAATGTAAACTTTGTACAACGCGTGACAGATAGCAGCATACATGTGCGCACCTATGAGCGTGGTGTGGAAGATGAAACCTATAGTTGTGGTACAGGTGTTACTGCTGCTGCCATTGCTGCAAGCAGTAATGCAACAGGACACATCTGCACTGATATAAAAACACCAGGGGGGAATTTGCTTGTAAGCTTTGACAAGAAAGACGCAAGCCACATTGTAAATGTCATATTACATGGCCCTGCTACTTTTGTATATACGGGTAGTATTGAATTATAAGTTTTTATAGTAAAGGGTTGCAATTGCAACCCTTTACTATAAAAACAAAGTTATAAAGTTTATTGCTTTACAAATTTCACTTGTGTTATACCCAAAGAAGTGTTTACTGTAACTGTATAAACGCCTGGAACCAACCCTTTCATCGATATTGATTTTACATACTTTCCTGATGTACCATAGGTTTCACTTTGGCTATTTACCGCAGTCTGTCCCAACAAATTTGATACTGAAAATACAACATTATCCCCATCTTCCAGAACAAATGAAATATTCAACATATCCTCTACAGGATTAGGATAAATTGAAACATCCCTGATATTATTAAGTTGACTCTGCTTACCGGATGAAATATGCTTTGATGGACCGTATTTAAATTCATTCGGTATAGATTTATAATGCCTATCACTATTATTACATCCAAGATTACTCGTTTCTGCTATAAATACAGAAGAGTTGGCTAATGACGTAGATGATGCCTGAAAACCTGGCATCAGGTTTACAGACTGACTTAACGGTGCATTGAATGTAATCCTTGCATTTTGAGAAGGAACAACATATAGCCCAGTTCCAGTGTTCGGAAGGATATCCGTAACATTCAACCCAGCATATATATTATGTGAAGAGCGATAGGTCTTAGTCCCTACCTCTGTCATATCCTGCTTATACAAATCATAAGCTAATGTTACAGTATTCCCTGCATTTGCCTTGCCATGACCCATCTGATTATTCCACGTTCCATTAGGATCTGACAAACCAGGATTCGAATAGGTATAAGACACGGCCATAGAACCTGAAGATGGCTGTACTCTATCCGCGCCTTTTTCTATAACATCCCGCACTTCTGTATATGTAAGACATGGATTTACAGAAATAGCCAAGGCTGCTATACCCGAAACAAAAGGCGCTGCCATAGACGTTCCCGTACCATAATCCCATGCGAGAAGGGTGGTACTTAAATACCTATTGCCTGGCACTGTGGAAACAACTCTGGTACCAGGTGCCATAACCGACAACCTTCCAGATGTGAGTAATGCCTGCCCTGTAGCATAGTATTGTGTTAGTCCATCGCCATAATTACTACCACCAAACGAAGCAAGAATACATGACTGGATTATACCATTAGACACTCTTTCATGGCATGGGCTCATCATTCCGACAGCAATACAATTGGGATTGGAAGACGGATAAGACAAATGAGCATCATCGTCATTACCAGCAGCGTTAACCAGCACACATCCTTTGCCTGCCCGCCCTGTACTTACAGCATATGCAAACTCGTCTTCTATTGCTTTGGCTCCGGATAGTACTCTTGTAAAATACCCGGTATGATAGAATCCCCAGGAATTATTAATGACATCGGCACCTTCTACAGCAGCCCAGTGTACGCCTGCTGCCATCGTCGCTGCATCAAACATTACAACACTACTATTAGGGTCTGTAACCCACGTACCATGTACAGGCATTATTTGTGCTCCGCTTGCTGCACCTGCAGAGCCTATAAGATTTCTTTTAGCCGCTGCTATACCTGCCACTATTGTGCCATGCATATTGGAGTTCGTATTTGATTTATCAGGACACCCCAAATCATCAGGAGCACTTGGCGGATAATTAGGATTATTAGGATATAGCGGATTGCTGCGCAGAATAGTTGGGTTGGGATTTGTGAATTCTGCAGCATCAAAACCATATGCGCTTATCCCATTAGATTTTCGGCGAATCGGGAGGTCAACATGTCGGGTATCAACGCCATCGTCGACTACAGCTATGTATACGGGTCTGCCTAATAGCGTGCTGTTACCATCTATATTTACTGTAGCCCCTCCAAGTGGCACAGAGCCATTCCGGAAATACCAAGCATGGCAGATATTAATATCGCTGTATTCCTGACCTATTGATGGCATTACAACCGAATTAAAGTTTGCAGTACTACCGGTATATAAACCCCAGTTCAGATAGTCTGCCATATGGGTATCATAGGATAACGGAGAATGACAATTACCGGAACTGGTTGTAGCCAGCCCTATTGACAATAAGCCTTTGGTATAAACTGTATTAATTTGTTCATACTCAAACAAGCCTGTCTGGTCCAGATCATACATTACCTGAAATAAATCTGTGTATTTGTCAAAATACAGGATATGTGTATTCAGTTCTGTGGCCAACTCTTTTATATCCGTGAGCCCATAAGTTGTGGCTGCTGTTATGATATCAGCTTGTGTAGTTGTAGACTTACCCCTTACAATGATATCATGAGTCATTGCAAAAAATGTTTCATCGGGCTGCACATCATATACAAAATTCACTGAACCAATATAGGACTCATTGATATAATAGTTGATTGCCTGCTGACGGGTAATTGTACTACCAGACTTTCTATCCAAAATAAAATATGCGCCTCCTGTTGTTGCTGTTGTAAAATTCGGATCAGCTGAAATTTTTGTCAACAGATCATTTACATCCTGCTGGGTAGCCTGATTGTATAACCTTATAAGCATCTTATCATTACTCTCTAAAGACAACCATGGGTTTGTCTGTGCGTTTGTTTTAACCATCATTATGACTAAAACAAACAGTATTATATTTCGTATCATATACGTTTGTTTTTAGAATCATGAATAGTTATTATTTTTTCAACGATGCAATATCCTGCTTCAGTTGGTTATTCTCTTTCTTCAACTCTATCATGTAAAGCGTCAGTTCTTCTATCTTGCGCAATAATGTTGCATCCATTTTCGCCAAATCAATGCCCTCTTCTGATACTTCTTTAGCTGACGGAACATCCGGTAAATGTTTATTTACTTGTATATAATTACTAACTTCATCTAAGGACTTTAGTTGATAGTCATTATCAAAAACATAGTCTGCCCAGTCGATGCTTCCCTTGGCAGCAACCTTTACTCTTTCAGTTAATATGCCTTTTTCAACAAACATTTGGTAGTTACTATTAGGTACAGGTACATTACCAACTATCACCTTTCCTTCTCCATCTATCCTTAATACATTTTTGTATGAAGCAGCTGCCGGTGGTGGAGCAGTGAAAACATTACGTATAAGCATGATGTCATTATTGCTCGTACCCCATCTTTCATTTTCTATCAATACAGATGTACGGTTATCCGATTCATGTGTAGGTGTATAAATTGATAAAGATGGTGGCACTGAGCCAGGAACTATCAGACTGGGGAATGGAGATATGATGGCGTGGTCATTCGTTTGTGTTGATACTGTACTGCCATTCCAGAATTGGGCGTTTGCTTTGGTGGAAATTGATGCTATACCAATTGTGAGGCATGAAGTTGCGATGATGCCCTGCATCAGGTTTTTAACTTGTTTCATAAATGTTTGGTTTAATTAAATTATTAATCGGTTTTTCAATTGATGGGTATTGGTGTAAGCACAGTAGTTTGTCAGCCAGAATATAGGCGAACATTACATGTGTAATGAATCATATGATGGATTTTATAGGTGAACTTCAAAAAGTTAAATACAAGGATATTTTAGCAAAATGGTATTGCTATGCAGAACTGTGTAGATAGAATAACTGGATCGGTTTCATAAAAATTTGGTTTTAGGTAGTACTAATATAAGACACTTTTTAGAAAAAATTATTTTTTCCCATTGATACTTACATAATTTTCAATTGGTAATCGCTTAGCTATGCTGCGTGCCAATGTCATTTCATCGGCATATTCCAACTCGCCACCAAAAGCTATGCCCCTGGCAATGGTTGTGATGGTTACCGGAAGGCCACTCATTTGTTTGGCTATATAGTAGACCGTTGTATCACCTTCTATTGTAGGGCTTAATGCCATTATCAATTCCTTTACCTCATCGTTTTTTACGCGTTGATACAAACTGTCAATATTCAGGTGCTCAGGACCAATTCCATCCAGAGGAGATAATATTCCACCCAACAGATGATACAAGCCATTGTACTGCTGTGTGCTTTCTATAGCTATTACATCGCGAATATTTTCTACTACACAAATCTGTAAACGGTTTCTGGAAGAATTAACACAAATAGTACAAACATCTGTATCTGCAATGTTGTGACAATATTTACAAAAAACAATTTCATTGCGCATGCGTGCAACCGCAGTTGTAAAGCTATTTACGCTCTCTTTGTCCATCTTCAGCAATTGCAAAACCATCCTCAGAGCGGTTTTTTTACCCACCCCCGGTAGTTTCGAAAATTCAGCAACGGCATCCTCTAACAGCTTTGACGAAAAGACCATTAATCCTATAATATTAACTATCAATAAAAAAACTGTTGTAAAGCTAAGGAATAGTTACAGTATCATTGAAGTGTAAAAAAATTGAATACCTGTTTTTATCTGCAATTCTCAAAAAAAATGCGTTATATTCGCCAGACATTTTTAAAAAACATTCTTTTATGAAAAAACTCTTTACACTTGTAGCTATTATGTGTAGCCTTGCCCTGTCTTCAAATGCACAGAGGTTAGTTGACATACAAACATTTGTTACATCCCCTTCAGCAGGCACTACTATTCAGAACAGCACATCATTTAACCTTAGCTTCTATGTTAAGAATCTGAGCACAGTTGCACTGAAACCAACTGACTCAATCATCTATCAAATTACTTGGGGTCCTTACATTATCACTACAACTTCAGGTGGTGTTACTTATAGCGCATACATCATCCCTGTAGGTAAAACAATGAACCAAAATGACACACTTCGTCACTCAAGGAGCCTGAGCATTGCTTACACAACTCCTAACAACATAGATTCTACTTTTGACCTGTGTATCACAGCATTGCCTGCACCTAACAGGGGTACAGACTCTGTAAAAGATAATATTACTACAAACAACAAATCTTGCGTTTCTACTATCAGGAAAGCTAACAATACCGGTACAGGTATTTTCAGCATGAGCGCTTCTGATGCTCAAAGCCAAGTTAGCCTGTTCCCTAACCCGGTTCAATCTACTGCTAACTTCAGCGTATTGACTAACTACGAAGCTGCTGTAACTATCAATGTTATGGATCTGTCTGGCCGTACAGTTATCCGTCAGAACGAAGCTAGAAAATCAGGTGCACGTACAGTTAATATCGACACTAAACACCTGAATGCAGGTACTTATCTGTATCACGTTACTATAGAAGGTAGCGAAGAAGTTAAAACAGGTAAAATGGTGATTATTAAATAATTTTTGTTCACATCATTATAAAAAAGAGACCTGCTAAGCAGGTCTCTTTTTTATTGCAGCTTTTCATTGTTTTTATGCCGTTTGGCATCTCGTATATTTTTCTTCTCAAAATTTTTCTGCAATGCCTCTGTAAGGTTTACCCCGGTCTGATTGGCAAGACATATCAATACCCAAAGCACATCGGCCATTTCATCTGCCAATTCTTTTCCTTTATCGCTTTCTTTAAAAGACTGTTCACCATACTTGCGCACCATCAGGCGGGCAAGCTCTCCTGTTTCTTCCATCAGGATGCCAAGATTGGTAAGCTCGTTGAAATAACGGACTCCTACTGTTTTTATCCAAGCATCTACCTGCTGCTGTGCCTGCTCTATAGTCATAGTAACTAATTATTGATTTTGTGTGGGTGATTTTTTTGATTATTTGTCAATTTTCACAAAATAATAGAAATTACCTGTCTATTTTTAGAGAATGACGGTTGTGTTCATAAATACGCAATCTATAAACTACGGATAATAGCGCAATGAATTACGCATCGGATATAGACGCGGCCAAGGCCCTGAAGGAAAAGTTTTCGGTTATCAAGCAAGCAATCGGCAAAGTGATTGTAGGACAAGATGAAGTGGTGGACAAACTCATCATATCTATCCTATGTAACGGGCACAGCCTGCTGGTAGGTGTGCCGGGGCTGGCAAAAACTTTGTTGGTAAAAACAGTGGCTGATGTGATGGATCTTTCCTTCAAACGCATACAGTTTACCCCAGACCTGATGCCGAGTGATATAGTAGGCGCAGAGATACTGGACGAGAGCAGGCAGTTTCGCTTTGTGAAAGGGCCTGTGTTTGCCAACATCATACTTGCGGATGAGATAAACCGTACGCCCCCTAAAACACAATCGGCACTATTGGAAGCCATGCAGGAACGTAATGTAACTGCAGGTGGTACTTTGTACAAATTACCTGCACCATTCTTTGTACTGGCAACACAAAACCCGATAGAGCAGGAAGGTACATATCCGCTGCCTGAAGCACAGCTTGACCGTTTTATGTTCCAGATATGGCTGGACTACCCAAGCTTTGCAGAAGAGGTAATGATAGTACGCAATACTACAGGGGCAGCTACAGCAGAGCTACCTAAAGTATTGACGGGTGAAGACATCCTGTATTTTCAGGAACTGATACGCCGCGTACCTGTGCCTGATAATGTACTGGAATATGCAGTGAGCCTTGTGCAGAAAACACGCCCTACCAATAGCACAGCGCCGGATATAGCGAAGCAATATATTTCTTATGGTGCCGGGCCACGCGCATCACAATACCTGATACTGGGTGCTAAATGCCATGCGCTGCTGCAAGGCAAATACTCTCCTGATATAGAAGATGTGCAGGCAATGGCATTGGCTGTGCTTCGCCACCGTGTGGTACGCAACTACAAGGCCGAGGCTGAAGGCATGACACAAGAAAAACTGATTAAAGGATTACTATAGAACCGGGATAAATTAATTGAACGATTAACCGGGTTAAAAATATTCTCATGGAAAACATAGATGGCAAAGCCAATTTTATAAAGAATGAATTTGTGAATGCACTTGCCGAAATAGCACCTGATACAAAAGGGCTGTGGGGCAAAATGAATGTGCAGCAAATGATAGAGCATATGAGCTTTTCTTTCAGGCAGGCAAATGGTAAGGATAAGTATAGCTTGCTGACACCGGAAGAAAACGTGCCTAAAATGCAGGCTTTCATGATGAGTGACAAACCTTTTAAAGAAAACACACCCAACCCTATAATAGGTAATGATACCATACCCGAAAAAAACGCAACTGTGCAGGATGCATTGCAGGAACTGCAAACTGAGATAAATGATTTCTTTGCCGTGTTTGATGCACAACCGGATGTAGTAATTACCAATCCTTTCTTTGGCAATCTGAATTATGAAATGTGGGTGCAACTGTTATATAAACACAGTCTGCATCACCTGAAGCAGTTTGGTATCAGCAGCCTTTAATCTGCTTTTGCTGCAGATGGTTTAATACTAACAAGCCTGAGGAATACAAAACCAAGTACACCTGCCAGTACAGAGGCTCCGATAATTGCTACTTTGGCTACCAGTTGTGTTTCGGCATCGCTAAAGGCTAGTGTAGCCATGAAGATAGACATGGTGAAACCTATGCCTGCAATCAATCCCATACCTAGTAATTGCGGACGCTTCATACCTGTAGGCAGGGATGCAATTTTTAAATGCACTGCCGCCATGCTGAACAGGTAAATACCCAATGGCTTGCCAAGTACCAGACCCATTGTAATGCCGTGATGCACTACGGATGTATAGATACTACCAAACTCCGCAGGCAATACAATTGCTGTATTAGCTAAAGCAAACAATGGCAGGATGATGAAATTGACAGGATCGTGCAACGCATGCTCCAGCTCTTCTATCTTATGCAGTGGTATGGTGAAAGCAAGCAATACACCGGCAATGGTTGCATGCACACCTGAATTGAAAACGAAATACCACAACAGCAAACCAAGTATAAAATACGGATAGTATCGTTTTACCTTCAGCAGGTTCATGGCTATCAAGGCTATCATTATAATACCTGCATATAAGAGATAAGACCATTGCAAATCTCCTGCATAGAAAATAGCGATGGTGAGTATACCACCAAGATCGTCTATAATAGCTAATGCAGTCAGGAATATGCGCAGCGATACAGGCGCACGCTTTCCTAAAAGCGATAATACACCAAGCGAGAAGGCAATATCTGTAGCCATAGGTATGCCCCACCCGCTGCTGAAAGGTGTACCGCCACACCATAATGAATAGATAGTTGCAGGTACTACCATACCACCTATTGCGGCAATGATTGGCAAAAGCGATTTTTTGATACTGTTCAGCTCGCCAACCATCAACTCTCGCTTTATCTCCATCCCCACCAATAAGAAGAACACAGCCATCAATGCATCATTAATGAGGTGCAGTATGGTATGGGGCAGGTGCAGTTCGGGCAGCGGCGTGTTAAGCTCGCGCTCCCAGAAATGCATATATGACGCAGACCAGCCTGTATTGCTGACAACAAGCGATACAAACGTAGCGCATATGAGCACAATACCGACAGAACGGCTATCGCGGATGAACTCCATAATAGGAGACATGATTCTTTCTCTGAAAATGCGACGTGGCATGTTTCAAAAATAATCATTCCTGAAGGGATAAAGTAAGCTTAATACTATAGTATCTTCATAGTACATAGTTTTGCGCCCTGATGCGATTAAGGCTTTTATACATATCTGTTTTGCTGTTGGCTGTAATTGGCTGCCACAAACCATATTATATATCTCAACACAACAGCAGGCATTATGCTGTTGGCAAAGACGGGAAAACAGACAGCAACTATACACGGTTTCTGGCACCCTACAAGCTGCATATGGATAGCACCATGCAGGTAGTAATAGGCCGCACAGACATCAACCTTACAAAAGCACAACCTGAATGTACACTTGGCAATTTTGTAGCAGATGCTATGCTGCAAGCAGCTAAGCAACGAAACAGCGCTGTTGATGCTGCCGTGTGCAACTATGGTGGCATGCGCATACCATACATAAACGCGGGCAATATAACTGTAGGCAGAATGTATGAGCTGATGCCTTTTGATAATGCACTGACGATAGTTGAAGTACCGGGGAAAATATTGATACAATGGTGCAACCACATGGCCGCGATGAAAGGATGGCCTGTAAGCGGTATCAGTTATCTGTTACAAGATGGCGCTGCTGAATACATACGTATCAATCAACAACCGATTGATGAAAACAAAATATACCTGATAGCAACAAACGATTATCTGGCAACAGGCGGAGATAAGTGCAGTTTCCTGACTCCGCTAAAAGCCACACCTGTCAATCTCTTTATCCGTGATATACTGATAGACTATGTAAAAGCGTTGCATAAAGACAACAAACCACTGCATCCGTATATAGAAAAAAGAGTACGCTATGCTGAATAGAAGAAGTTTCCTGAAAAAGACATCGATAGGTGCGGGATTGCTGGCAGCAGGCTCTTTCCCGTTGGAAAGCTTTGCAGGTAGCCGTGAAAAGAAGCTGACGATACTGCATACCAATGATGTACACAGCAGGCTTGACCCTTTCCCTAATGACGGCGGAAAACTGGCAGGTATGGGTGGTGTAGCTGCAAGAGCCGCACTGATATCGCAGATAAGGGGCGAATGCGACAATGTGCTGTTGCTGGATGCCGGGGATATGCTGCAAGGCACACCGTATTTTAATATGTATAAGGGTGAACCTGAGATAAAAGCCATGACGATGATGGGTTATGATGCCTGTACCATGGGCAATCACGACTTTGATGCAGGTATAGATGGCTTTGCCAGACTGCTGCCTTTTGCAGACTTTCCGGTACTGGTAGCCAACTACGACTTTACCAACACACCGCTTGAGCACAAAACAGCCCCATACACCATCATCAAAAAAGGGGGATTGAAAATCGGCATTTTCGGGTTGGGAATAGAACTGGAAGGGCTGGTTTCGGGTGCTGCATTCGGCAATACAAAATATAATAATCCGATACCAGTTGCCAAGGCAGTTTCTGAGAAATTAAAAAGAGATGAAAAATGCGATATGGTCATCTGCCTGTCGCACCTCGGTTATGAATATGAAACGAATAAAATAAGTGATAAAACTATTGCAAAAGAAACCAAATATATCGATCTGATAATTGGCGGGCATACGCATACATTCCTTGACAGTCCTGCAACAGAGCGAAATGCGGTTGGTGGAGCAACACTCATCAATCAGGTAGGTTGGGGAGGTGTACGGCTTGGCAGGCTCGACTATGTTTTTCATAGCGGAAAAAATCCCGAATTATACAAATCCCATTCTGTAAACATTAACAAAGAAACAAGTGGCTGATCATTTTTTTTTTCAACAAATTGTTAGCAACTTCGTCCTCCCGCTAAAGAAATGAAGCAGGGACAAACCAAACAGAAAAGAAGGGCAGATTTTTGAGGCGTCTGAAACTTTAAACTCAATCGATATTGCGTGTTGCGAGACACCCGTAAAAAAGAAATATTTTATCGGGATTAAAATTCGTAGCGCTGTGATTACCAGGAATTAAAAAAATGGATTAACTTGTTGAACGAGTAGCCAATTATGGATAACAACCTTTACGATACTTCTAATAAGATACTTAACGAAGCTGAAGCAGCTTGGGACAAGTGCCTTGGCATTATAAAGGATAATGTCAACTGGCGTACGTACCAAACCTGGTTCGAACCTATAAAGGCTGTTGCTTTAGAAAACAACGTTCTTACCCTGCAGGTTCCGAGTCAATTCTTCTACGAGTGGCTTGAAGAACACTTTGTAGAATTGCTTGGTAAAACCATTAAGCGTGTACTGGGCAAGGAAGGCAGGTTGGAATACCGTATTCTGATGGAGAGTGCAAGCTCTCAGCGCAATCCAGCATCTATCAACATGCCGGGCAGCACTTACAACAAGCCATCAAAAGAGAATAACTATGTGGACATGCCACTGAAGTGGGATGATCCGCACAACATAAAAACACCATACGCAATACCGGGCCTGAAGCGTATGCAGATAGACCCGCAACTGAATGCCAACTATACGTTTGAAAACTATGTAGAAGGTGATTGTAACCGTGTAGCCCGCTCTGCAGGTATGCACGTAGCACAAAAACCAGGCGCAACAGCTTTCAACCCGTTGGTAGTATTTGGTGGTGTAGGTTGGGGCAAAACGCACCTTGTACAAGCCATAGGCAACGAGGTACGCAGGATGCACCCAAACAAATCTGTACTGTATGTAAGTGCAGAGAAATTCATCAATCAGTTCATTGAGCACTCTAAGAATAATGAAGTAAATGATTTCATCCACTTCTATCAACTGATAGATGTATTGATAGTGGACGATATTCATCTCTTCGTTCCTGCTGCCAAAACACAGGATGTATTCTTTGCCATATTCAACCACCTGCATCAGAGCGGTAAACAAATCATCCTGACAAGCGATACCCCACCGAAAGATCTGGAAGGTATGCAAGAGCGTTTGCTGAGCCGTTTCCGTTGGGGATTGAATGCTGATATACAAGCACCTGACTTTGAAACCCGCCAGCTGATACTGCAGGTGAAGATGAGGCAGGAAGGCTTGGAAATACCTGAAGAGGTAGTAAAATATGTAGCATATAACGTACAAAGCAATGTACGCGAACTGGAAGGTGCACTAATAGCTTTGTTTGCACAGGCTACACTGAATAAGAAAGAAATCGATATCGACCTGGCAAAACGTGTAATGAAGAACTTTGTGAAGACTTCTGCACGCGAGCTGACGATAGAGAACATACAGAAAATGGTTTGCGACTACTTCCACCTGCCATACGACAGGCTGCTGGCTAAAACCCGTAAACGCGAAGTGGTACAGGCACGTCAGATAACAATGTATCTGGCTAAGAAATTCACAAAGAGCTCGCTCAAAAACATTGGCGAACACTTTGGCGGATTTGACCACACAACGGTAATACACTCTTGCCAAACGGTTGAAAACCTGATGGATACCGACACTGAATACAAAGAGCACATGCTGGAACTGCAACAGAAAGTGCAGCTTGCAAGCATCTAAAAAACTAACATCCAGTTATAAAAAGACCGACAATTGTCGGTCTTTTGTCATTTTGGGATATTTTTCTTTGAAACCATCCAAGGGTAAAAGCACCTCTCTGCGTCTTATAGTCAGAACCAAATCATTAATAACTTAAAACAACAGATTTATGACGAAAAAACTGATGATGCTGAGTGCCGTGTTTGCTATCGCTATGGCAAGCTGTTCAAAAACAACCCCTATGATGGGATCGGGCGGAAACGGACAAGAAAAGATTGGCAACAACAACGGCAGTAACAGTGGCAACAACAATGCCGACACCACTAAGCCACCAATAGACACTTCAGACAGAGGCGGTGACACCCCGATTCCTGAAGACTGCGCAGGCGTATACTGTACT
Organism: Chitinophagales bacterium; assembly: GCA_017303395.1. GTDB lineage: Bacteria > Bacteroidota > Bacteroidia > Chitinophagales > Chitinophagaceae > Polluticoccus. The sequence continues at coordinate 21,038 of JAFLBN010000010.1, read as the reverse complement.
CAACAATTCGAGATGGTGTACTTTGAAGTAAAAAACAGCAGTGGTGCAACTGTAACACTTACATCTTTCCATACAGAAGATATGGCAGGCAATAAACTGCCAACACACCTGTATGAATACGATTCGTACCGTGATGCGTATGTAGTAATAAACGACGGCTGGGTAAGAGGCAACGAAAACACTACCAAACAAGTACGTTTTGTAGGTTATGTTGGAAGTACAAAAGTTGTTAACGAAGTTTACACAATTGCAACTGATTGCTGCCATATAGCAAAAACAGCAGGCAAAGACAAAGTGGTATTACCATAAGAAGCACAGAAGGGTAAGTCTGTTGGCAGCATTGGTTATTCAATGCTGCTACAGCATTTTAAGTTAGCAGGTTATTATTGGCAACAAACAGGCGTGACATCAACGTATAGCGACATAGAAATCATAGAGGGTTGCAGGCAGCAACAAAGAAAAGCGCAGGGGTATTTGTATAACAAATACTATAGCGACTTTATGAAGATATGCCTGCGCTATGCCAATAGTATGCACGATGCCGAACAATGGCTGAATGACGGGTTCTACAAAATATTTACCAAAATAAACCTCTACGATGGAAAGGGATCTTTCGAGGGCTGGATGAAACGTGTGCTCATCAACACCTGCCTCGACAACCTGAAAGCAAATAAAAAACATAATGTGCTATTGTTTACAGATATGAGCGAAAACCCACCTGCTCTTACATCTGCACATATAGGTAATGACGCACTACATAATCTAGGCTTTAAAGAAATAATTATGGTGCTGCAACAAATACCCGAAACACATCGCACCGTCTTTAACCTGAGTGTGTTTGAAGGCTATACACACAAAGAGATTGCAGAAAGCCTTGGCATAAAAGAAGGAACATCTTTCTGGTATATGAACCAGGCAAGAGAATTACTGAAACAGAAAATAAGTGAGTATCAACTTAAAGCTAAGTGATATGACCAACAGTGAATTTGATAAACGATTATCCGATATAGTTTCGGAAGAGACTATCCCCTACAACGAGGATAACTGGCAACGTATGCAGCATATGCTGGATAACAAACAGAAGCCGAAGACGCTGCTGTTGCTACCATTGCTGTATAAGAAAACTGCCGCAGCAGCAGCTATAGCTGCTGCCATCACTGCATGGTACTTATTCCCTGCTACAAACAATGAGACGATAATTGTAAACAACAATACACATACTCAACAGCATACTATTGAATATACTACTACACCTGAAACAATAACTACTACAAACAATATATCCGTTAGCACTACCGTACAAATACAAACAGCAAAGACTACAGAAAAAGCAATACTGGAAAAACGTGCAGTAGCAGAGCAAACAAACTACGAAGCAGAACAGAAAAATGAGAACGTAGCAACGAACAATCAACCCATTTTTCAATTTGATAAACCAGGCTACAAAAAAGAAAAAAACAATACAGCATGGATGCTGTATGATGAACCGCGTGCGAGGAGAACAACATTCGGCATCAATACAGGTATGGCTATGTACAGAAACCATAACAGCTTTGCTGCAGGACTGAGCATCAGCAACAAACTCAGTAAACGCATTACTATAAATGCAGGCCTTGGCTTTGTACAGGGACAACAGGATGTTTCTGTGAAACACATAACCGTTACAGAGGATGAAGTAATTGTGCCGAGCCAACTAACAGATACTGTAATGAAACTGACAACCGTATCTGAAAGATATGAGCAGTATAGCAAGCGCCTGCCTTACCTGCAATTTAACCCGAGTGTATCTATTAAGTTGTTTGACAAGCTATATGTAAATGCCGGTGCAGATGTGCAACGCATCATCACATCTCAAAACACGATAGACGATATCAATAAACATCTGGCAGAAAATAATAAGCAGGTGGCAGCCACAGATTTTGGTGCCACAGCGGGCATGGGCTATATGATAAGTAAAAACATAGGCATGGGGGTTACCTACAGGCACAGCCTGATGAACAAAACCAACGACGGCAAAGAATATATCAAACGGAATTATTTTATGGTACAATTGCAGTACGTATTCAACAAGAAATAGGCTTTTTGATGCCTGCAAAGCTTGCTGTAAGCGGGATTATCTATAAGGTAAAATATGATATGATTTTGTTCGAAAAAATCTTTTGTTATTTCGTTAATACCTTTATCTTTGCAGTCCCCAAAAGGGAATTATCAATCGGCTAAACATGCATTGCAGGCTTAGCTTGCGGTAATGGTGAGGTGGGTGAGAGGCCGAAACCAACAGTTTGCTAAACTGTCGTACGGGTCAAACCGTACCGAGGGTTCGAATCCCTCCCTCACCGCTGGAGTTTCTTCAGCGAAGATTGAATCCGGAAGTTCGGGAAGTAGCGCAGGCCGGTAGCGCATCTGGTTTGGGACCAGGGGGTCGCAGGTTCGAATCCTGTCTTCCCGACTTAAGAAAGAAAAGCCACTCAATTGAGTGGCTTTTTTCATTGTATCTAAAATACGTTTTGCCCGAAAGTCAGCAGATTGTTATCAGGGTCCAGCAAAGAGAATTCGCGCTGCATCCATGGTTTATGTTCCAACGGGCTGCACTCCACATCTTTCTTCTTTAGCTCTTGATACAACCCATCAATATCATTGGTACGGATGTATGCCTGCCCATAGTTTTCTTTCGGGTTCAAATCTTTAAACTCGAAGAAATGTAGCTGAATACTATCCTTTTCTACCATCAGGTAACCATCAAAATCTGCACTGCCAAATTCTTTGAAGCCCAGCTGCCCGATATAAAAACTGCGAGTCTTTGCCTTATCCCTCATTGGTAGCTTAGGGTGAATATCTGTAAGCATAGTTTTATTGTTTAAAACGAAGTTAAACAAATTAACTTGCAAAAAGCAAGTTAATTTTATATCATTGCATAGTGAAACAATTGAAACAACGTTCAGACTGCCCCATTAGTAGCGCACTGGATATTATCGGCGATAAGTGGTCGCTGCTAATAGTGCGTGATATTATGATGAACGGTAAGAACACCTATAACGAGTTTCTGAAATCGGCAGAAAAAATTGCCACCAATGTACTGGCAGACAGGTTGGCAATGCTTGAATCAACTGGTATCATAACCAAAGAAGAACACCCTGACAGTAAAGCCAAGATATATTATAAACTGACTGAGAAAGGTATAGACCTGCTGTCGATACTAATTGAACTGACACTATGGGCAGATGAATATCTGCCGGTATCTAAAGCTGCAATTGCATATGGTAAAGTACTAAGGAAAGACAAAGCTGCGATTACCAAACAAATGATGGCGGTACTGAAGAAAGCAAATAAATAAGAGAAGCGCTGCAATTGCAGCGCTTCAGGCGATTACTATTTAAGGATAATATTAATTGGCAATTGTCTTGCACGCACATCGCGCTCTTTTTCTTTTACACGTTCTGCTTCTTCTTCATAGAAGCTCAGGCTTTTGCCCGATGTACAATGCATCTTAGCATTTGCAAGACTTTTTACTGCATTATCGTAGCTACCGCTCATCTCGTACATCAGTGCTTCTTTGTACAGTATGGCAGCTTTATCTATACCTGTTTGTTTCAATGCTTTTGTTACAAGTCTTGCCATCAACGCATAGTCTTCTATCGTCAATGCAAAATCGAGATAGGAATAATAGGTATCTGTGAACGAGGCATCATAATACAGAGCCAGTTCAAAACATTCTTTTGCAGCATCAAACCTTTTCAAGTCTGTATAATATATGCGGCCTTTCAGCGTCAGCAAACCTGCGTGTTCGTCATCGCAAGACAAGCCATATTCAAGCGCTTCCAACGCCTCTTCGTAATTGTAAGGATAGTAATCCCGTGCTTTTAGGTAATATTTGTCTGCAGCTGTCATAGCTGTAATAATTTGATTGTGATAAATAGTTTGGTATGGCAATAATGATTGCCGATGTAGGGGAAAACTGTAATTACGCTACGGAAGCTAATGGAAGGTAAGCACAGCCTGCCCTGCTGCCACAATAAGGCAGTGTAGAGACTTGTATGACTTGAGCAGGCGCATAACTTAAAATATTAGTGTTACAAATTTACGCTTATTGTGCAAATACTATGCCAAAAATTAATGGCGTAGCAAAAAAATGCTACGCCATTAATAATAAAATCTGCAGGCACTGCTATTTGTTTGCCTGTACCTGCGCTTGTGGTTCGGGCTTTTTGTGTAGTGCAGTAAGTGTAAACTGCATACCCAATACACCTATCAGTATTATACTGGTTACAATAGTATTGGTCTTAGCCTCAGGCTTGCGTATACCATTGAAGAAATACAATGGCAACAACACAAAAGCCGTAAGCCCCAATGTAGAGAACCAAATAATACGTGCGCCAGGCCAATGCATAATCTGAAACAGCATGGATATACCATACAAGATGCCCGCCAGTGTTGCCGCTCCAAGTATAATACTATCGCGTGTTGAACCCGACTCTCGTGTCTTGAGCAGAAACAGCAGCGGTAGAAACAGCAGGCAGAATACAAGGAAAGCAAGGCCTAATATTGCACCTGCCCCGGGCCAATGCATTACTTTAAAAAACGAACCAACTACGAATGCAAATGCAGAAAATGCACCGCACCCCATCATCAGTTTTTTCATACTGTAATAGTTTTTGAATGTTAACAATCGGATGGTTTCCTCTTCTATCTCTGACAATTGCTGTTTGTAAAAAGCTGCAACTGTTTGCAGATAGTAAGCCTCAAAGTCTCCACCCTCTTCGAGGTTTTGCTCAATGATGCAACAAATATGATCAAGGAGGTTATACTGCAGATCCTCCATCTCAACGCCACGACGTCTTATGTCGTCGAGAATAAAATCAACTTGTTGGTCAGTGATGCGGTACATTATGCCAATCTTGGTTTAATGTCTAACAATGACTGCATAGTCTCTACAAACTCTGTAAACTCGCTCACGCGCTCTTTAGCTTTGCTCTTACCCTTTGGGCTAAGGCTGTAGTACTTGCGCACACGTTTACCTATGTATTCCGTTTCGGTAGTAAGAAGTCCATCTGCCTCCAATGCATGCAGTGTAGGATACAACGCGCCTTCGGTAAGCTGTATTCTGTCTTTAGTAAGCTCCTTAACTCTTTGTGTTATCTCATAGCCGTACATTTTTTTATTGTCGGCCAGCAGCTTCAGCACAATTGTCTTCAATGTGCCTTTTATCAACTCTGATGAAAATATCATTTCAATCTCCGTTTACTGGAACGAAGATACATAAGTTTTCAATACATCAAACTCTTAGGTATTATTATTGAAAACTTTTTCATTTAAAAATCAGATATCTATTGATGCAGTGCAACGGACACAAAGGAATATTATTGCCCATATAATATCAAAAAATTGTCAGCGTTCTTGCTGAAACCTCCTTTATGAAATATCGTATTTGCGTGATTGCTTTTGCAACTCTCAGTTTATTTTCCTGTAAAAAGGATAAAACAGAACATCCCATCAAACCGACACCAAGCACCAAAGTATATGAGGACTATACAGCAGTGAAACAGGGGAACTACTGGATATACCAGCACTATACACTTGATAGTATTGATGGCGCTGCATATGCGGAAAACAGTTTTGATAGTTGCTATGTAGTAGCTGATACTATCATCAATGGTAAAACATACCATCATACCATTACTGCAAACATCTCGCAAAGTTCATTAATAACTATAGGACACGATATTTTCAGAGATTCGCTAAGTTATGTAGTGAATTACAAAGGCGATATACAGTTTTCTTCTGAAGACTTTGGCAGAATATTAAGATCATTCACGTACGGACCAAATTATGCAACATCCGATACAATGCATGTAACAGAAATAATGGGTTTTATAAACACTCCTATAAACGTACCAGCAGGAACGTTTACCACATCCAGCTTCAGGCGGATATTCAGTTACAAAACAGTCAACAAAAAGCAAGTCGAGTACCGCTATAGCTATGCAAAAAACATAGGTTTAGTACGCTACACGACTGGTACCTACTTCGGCGCACCGATGGTGCTTGAAAACAGGCTTGTACGGTACAGTGTGCGATAGGCGTTAGACCGAATAAAGAACGTACCTTTGCGGCGATGCAAAATTTCTCTGTAGATATAATATTGTCCAACATGAAGATTGACAAGCTGAACGAAATGCAGCTTGCAGCTATGGATGCAGGACAAAAAGATAACGATATGGTACTGCTTTCTGCCACAGGCAGCGGTAAGACTATTGCCTTCCTGATGCCTATTGTGGCACAGCTGGATAAGAACAACAAAAACACACAGGCTATCATCGTTGTACCATCGCGCGAATTGGCGCAGCAGATAGAGCTGGTTTTCAAAAGTATGGGCACAGGTTATAAATCGACCTGCTGCTATGGCGGACACAAACGCGAGATAGAAGAAAACAACCTGATAGAGCCACCTGCAGTATTGATAGGTACACCCGGCAGGCTGTGCGACCATATACGCAGAGAAAGCATTACTACAGATACTATTACTACAATAGTATTGGATGAATTTGATAAATCATTAGAATTAGGCTTTCAGGAAGAGGTATCGTTTATCATTGAATCTCTGCCGAACATCAACAAGCGCATACTTACTTCTGCAACAGAGGCTGTAGAGATTCCTGATTTTCTGCAACTGGAAAATCCGGTAAGGCTGAACTATATAACAGAGAAGCTGACAGAATCGCTGGGCCTTGAGGTAAAAACCCTGCACTCTGCAGATAAAGACAAACTGGAAGCATTGCTTGAACTGATATGCCAGATAGGAAACCGTTCTGCAATCATCTTTTGCAACCATAGAGAATCTGTAGAACGCACCAGCAACTGGCTTACAGAGCAGGGCGTGTTGAATGAGTTTTATCACGGTGCGATGGAACAAAAGGACAGAGACAGTGCGCTGTTCAAATTCCGTAGTGGTGCTGTAGACTTTTTGGTAACAACAGATATTGCTGCACGTGGTTTGGATATTCCTAACATACGTTATATCATACACTACCATCTGCCACATACGGAAGATATATTTACCCACCGCAACGGACGTACTGCGCGTATGGACGCAAGTGGTACTGCGGTACTGATACTATCTGAAGAAGAAAAACTGCCTTCATATCTGGATGCAGATACTGTAACTGAAATGGAAATACAGGAAGGTAACCATCTGCCTGAAAAACCAAAGTGGACTGCATTGTTTATAGCAGCAGGCAAGAAGGATAAGGTGAATAAGATAGATATTGTAGGCTTCCTTTCTCAGCAGGCAGAACTGAAGAAAGAAGACATAGGCCTGATTGAAGTGAAAGATTTCTTCTCTTTTGTATCCATCAAAAAAATAAAGGCCAGCCATGCGCTGCACCTTATTAAGGATAAGAAGATTAAGAACAAGAAAGTAAAAATTGCAATAGCAAAATAAAATAAGAGCCACTTACGGGTGGCTCTTATTTTATTTATACTTATTCAGGTTTGTACTCGCCCATTTCATCAGCACTCGGGCCATAGCTACCGGGAATAGGAATATCCAACAGACGCAGGTAAACACCTAATTGCGCACGGTGGTGTACTATCTGGCAGTAACAGTGGCGAATATTATCGGCAACACTCAACGCACTCAGTACAATATCACCCTGGCGCATTGTCCATATCCTTTCAAAATCAGCTTCATTAGCTTTTGAAAGTTGTTCATAACCTTCTTTCAGGCTTTTTTCCTGTAGTGCCAGTAAATCTTCGGCAGAGCTGACAGGCGTAGGTGTATAAGGCGTAGCCGCAAAATCAAGACCTTCAGTAGTAAGTACCATAGCTATCCACGCAGGTATTTCGGCAATATGCGTAGCCAGTTCTTTCATTGGCATACTCTTAGGGTGCGGTTTGTAATCAAACTTATCTGCCGGAACGATAGATAAGAATTTCCTTGTTGTTGCAGCTTCGTGTTGCATTTCATTCAGCAACGATTGAATGTGTGTCATAGTATGTATGTGTTTTTGTTTATGATGCAAAGCAACAACCGGGTAGTGACAGCCCTATGTCAACAGCATCCGGAAATTTTAAAAAATATTTTTCGGACTATCTTTACCGCATCATGAACCGCCTCGACAGGATAACCGCCATACTCATTCAACTGCAATCGAAAAAGGTTGTGAAAGCACAGGAAATCGCCGACCGCTTCGGCATCAGTCTGCGTACGGTTTACAGAGATGTAGGATCGCTGGAAGAAGCAGGTGTACCTATTATAGGCGAGGCAGGCGTTGGCTATAGCATTATGGACGGTTACAGATTGCCCCCTGTTATGTTTACAAAAGAAGAAGCCATCACATTTGTAACGGCAGAAAAGTTCATTGATAAAATGACAGACAAAGCGACTGCCGAACAATACAAAGCAGCACTCTATAAAATAAAGGCAGTGCTGCGCAGTGCAGAAAAAGGTATGCTGGAAGATATTGAAGGGGCTATACACGTATTCAAACGCAATACAAATCCGCCAGCGGGCACAGGCAATCATATTATAGATATTCTGCAAAGTATCAGCCAGAAGAAGGCAGTACGCATAGTGTACTTCACCAATCATTCAGAAGAAGTAAACGAACGCCTGATAGAGCCAGTGGGTATTTATTATGTAAATAACTTTTGGCATCTGGTGGCATGGTGCCACCTGCGCCACGGCTACCGCAATTTCAGAATGGACAGAATAGAGCAACTACACAAAACCGACACATCATTTACCATAGAAATGCCTACGCTGGCTGAATACCTGAAAGACTTCCACGCTAAGCACAATATGACAGAGGTATGCGTAGCTTTTGACAACAGCGAGGTACGCTATATAAAAGAGCAACGCCTGTATTATGGCTACGTAAGCGAAGAAAAAAAGAAAGATGTGACAGAGATGAAATTCATGGTAGCCTACCCTCAATATTTGTGCAGTTGGTTATTGCCATTCAAGAAAAATGCTACTGTTATATATCCGCAAAGCATAAAAGACATGATGAAAGACTGGATAAAAGAGCTGAACGAGCATTATTCTTAAATTTTATTTCAGGCTACTGACATAAGGCTGTCACTACCCCGTTGTTGTTTTGCACCATAAACAAAGAAAACTTATGGAAATCAAAACACAAGCACCCGTAAAAGTGCTATCAGCCACCATTCAAACATCTTTAAACGGTATCCAGAAAGATACTGGCACAATACCTGAGCAACTGTATGAAGTAGCTGGCAAAGCAGGACTGATACCGGCAGGCGGTCAGATATGGCGCTATCTGGGCGCAGACGGCAACAGAGATAAGGTATTTACACTTGAAATGGGATTACCCGTAAGCGGTATGCCTTTAGGTACAACCAATGGCTACAGCATCAGTGAAACTCCCTCATTCAAATACATTTCAACTATCCATAAAGGCACTTGGGACAATCTGTATGAAACATACGGACGCGTAATAGGAGAACTGCGTGCTGCGGGATATAACATGACAGAGGAATGCAGAGAAGTATATACAGTAGTAGATATGGAAAATCCTGCTAACAATATTACCGAAGTACAGATAGGTGTACAATAAAAAAACTCATGAAAACTATGCGTTGCAAAACCATACGGATGATATGCCGTGGTAGCTTTTGCTGGCTGTTCTGCACCATCAGCTACTGCATAGGCGGGATATACAGGCGATAGCCGGTGTACTATAAGCCCGTTTTTTGTTTATGCCCCGACAATATTATTTGTCGGGGCATTTATCATTCAGCTTATTATTGTTTTACGATGCGCTGTTGCATTGCACCATCGCTGTTTTTGCATTGCAGTATATAAACACCTGCAGGCAGCGCACTCAAATCTATATTGTTAGTGCCTTGCTGCAGTGTACCATTCAGGTTGGTGTTAGCACCATTCATAGCAGTAACCGTATAGGTGGTCTTATTGGCATTTTTATTAGCAACTTTTAAATAGTCTGTGCAGACAGTATTCAGCACATTAATGCCATCCAGTTCTTTAGCAATACTACCTACGCCTGTGCCCGGCGGTGTAAAACGATATACGGTACCATTTGCAGGATAAGATGTAAGTCCGCCGGATACAGAAAACATACTACTTGTACTATCTAATGTTGGTGAAGATGCACTGCCATTCAGGTAGTAAAGCATATCAAGAGAACCATTTGAAGGGTCTATATTTTTCATGAACCCGATAACAGGTCCGCTGCCTAAATAAAAATAATCTGTGGCATGTGTAATGTTTGACGGGCCGAAACGAAGTTCTACGATGTTTGAAGTTTCGTAGTACCATATCTGGTAGCATACTGAATCATTATTAGTAATGTACATATCCCATTCGTCCCAGAAGCCTGCATTGTAGACTTCCATTTTAAAGATTCTACTGCCGGCAGCACCACTCGTTGTATAACGTATCGGCGATTTTGAAGATGCACCACCCGCATTACCACGGTCATGTAAATCGGCATCGCAAGTAAAGAAGCCTGATATTACAGTACCATCAGTATCGCTTGCAGCAAATGAGCCAGACACCAGACTGAAATGCGAAATAGTAGAAGTACCTAATTTGAAATTGAACCCAAGCGGAACTTTGTAGTTCTCTTCATCCCATCTCGTAGTGTCGTTAACAGATGTACCACCTGTAAGTGGTGTGTAGGTATCAGTAGATACCGATAGCTTGTACCCAAGCTGAGCTTTTGCGGTGTTGGCAAATAAAGCACCGGCAAAAGAAAGGGCTAATAAAAACTTTGTCATATTGAGGTTTTGAGTGGAACGTGCAAGATGACACTAATGTTACACAAGAAGCGTTAAAGAACCCTTAAAATGACATCTTGTTACGATATGTTTAGAGTACCTTTGCGTGGTAACACACCGTTATTTAGCTAACAGTTAAAAAAGACTGACAAATTGAATTTTACAGATTTCGGGTTTGATGATGATTTGATGGATGGTATTGAGTCGATGGGATATAAAACAGCTACGCCTGTGCAGGCTGCTGTAATACCTCATATACTGGATGGTAAAGACATCATTGCCGCCGCGCAGACGGGAACGGGCAAAACAGCAGCATTTCTGCTGCCTCTGATACAGAATATACTCTGGCATACTAATAATGACAATCAGGTAAATGCGATGGTGATAGTACCAACGCGCGAACTGGCTGTGCAGATAGTACAAATACTGGAAGGCGTTTCTTATTACACACCAATCAGCTGCATAGCAGTATACGGTGGTGGCAGCGGCGATACATTTGCCATTGAAAAGAAAGCCCTGTCGCATGGTGTAGATGTGGTGGTATGTACACCGGGACGCATGATATCTCACCTGAACATGGGGTATGTAAAAATGCAGGACCTTAAATACCTGGTACTTGACGAAGCAGACCGCATGTTGGATATGGGCTTTTATGAAGACATCGTAAAAATCATATCGCATGCGCCGAAGGAAAGGCAAAACCTGATGTTCTCTGCAACCATGCCACCTGCCATACGCAAACTTGCAAACACCATTCTGAAAAACCCTGAAGAGATAAACATTGCCATATCGCGCCCGCCCGATAAGATGAAGCAAGGCGCATACATTGTGTATGATGAACAGAAAATACCATTGGTAAAGCACATACTGAAAGAGAGGGAATATAACAGTGTCCTTATCTTCTGCAGCAGCAAACAAAGCGTAAAGCAACTGACCAAAGACCTGAAGAAACAAAAACTACCGGCAGACGAAATACACTCTGACCTGGAACAGGATCAACGCGAGCAGGTGCTTATCAACTTCAAAAGCAAGCAACTGAAAATACTGGTAGCCACAGATATACTAAGCCGTGGTATAGATATTGAGGATATAGAACTGGTGATAAACTACGACGTGCCGCACGAAGGTGAAGACTATATACACCGTATAGGGCGTACTGCGCGCGCTGCATCTACAGGCACTGCCTATACTTTCATCAATGACAAAGAACAGTTTAAGTTTCACCGTATAGAGCAACTATTGGGGCGTCCTGTAGAAAAACTTCAAGTACCTGCAGAGCTAGGACCAACACCTGAAATACAACAGGATTTCAAAAAACCGGGCGGCAGCAGGAACAAGAATCGTAATAACAAGTTTAAGCGAAAACCGAGCTAAAAACCCATTAAATATATAAACCCTACCTTTGTAAAATATTTAATCGCTGACTTCCTGCCTTATTAATTTTTAATCAGTACGTAGCCGGCTACAATTTTTACAATGACATTTAAAGAATTACATCTGATAGCGCCCCTGCTGGACGCATTGGAAAATGAAGGTTATACCCACCCTACCCCTATACAGGAACAATCTATCCCAATAGTATTACAAAAGAAAGACCTGCTGGGTTGTGCGCAAACAGGCACAGGCAAAACTGCTGCATTCGCACTACCGATACTACAACTGATGAGTGAGCCACCGATAGACAACGGCCACAAAGTCATCAAAACACTGATACTGACACCAACACGCGAACTGGCTATACAGATAGGTGACAGCTTTGCCGCATACGGCAAACACCTGCGCCTGAAACACCTTGTAATATTTGGTGGTGTACCCCAAGGCGCACAAGTAAAAGCACTGCGTGCAGGTGTAGATATACTGATAGCTACACCGGGCAGATTGCTTGATCTGATAGACCAAAAGTTCATCAGCCTGAGCAGCATCAAAATATTCGTATTGGACGAGGCAGACCGTATGCTTGACATGGGCTTTATACACGACGTAAAAAAGACTGTTGCAAAGCTGCCTGCTAAACGTCAATCCCTCTTCTTCTCCGCTACCATGCCACCCGAAATACAGAAGCTGGCAAACACCATACTTGTAAATCCGGAGAAGGTAGAAGTAACACCGGTATCGAGCACTGCAGAAAAGATAGACCAGTATATACTTTATGTAGATAAGAAAGATAAGCGCAAGCTGCTTTCATTCATCATAAAGAATGATAAGAATATTGACAGGGCACTTGTCTTTACCCGTACCAAACACGGTGCAGATAAAGTGGTGAAAGAGCTGTATAAAGACGGCATACATGCTGAGGCTATACACGGCAACAAATCGCAGAATGCAAGGCAACGCGCGCTTAATAATTTTAAAACAGGCGAAATAAAAGTTTTGATAGCAACAGATATTGCCGCTCGCGGTATAGATATCGATTTACTGTCTCACGTCATCAATTACGACCTGCCCGAAGTTGCGGAAACATACGTACACCGTATAGGCCGCACAGGCCGCGCAGGTGCTGCAGGTATAGCATTCTCTTTCTGCGACGATGAGGAGAAAGATGATTTGAAAGCCATTCAGAAACTGATAGGCAAACAAATACCTGTTATAGAAAACCATCCGTTTCCTGCCAGCACTTCAAATGTTGTGAAGATTAATCTGCCTAAGAACAAAGACGTAGTAAAACGTCCGAATGCTATACAGAATAACACACCAAACAAGAAGCGTTTCAACAAGAATAACAACAATAATAACAGGCCTAAACCAAAGCCTAATCAGGAGCGTTGGTAGCGTTTAATTTTATAGCTGTTTCATTATAGCTATAAAGCCATCAATATCTTCTTTGGTAGTATCGAAGCTACACATCAAACGAGCCTCGTTGGTCGCGTCTTTCCAAATGTAGAACGGATATGCATCCTGCAATGGTTTATTCCATTCTCGTGGCAGCTCTGCAAATACAGCATTTGCCTGCACAGGCTTGGTAACTTTTACCTGCGGAAAGGCGGCTAATGATGCTGACAGATACTGTGCCATAGCATTGGCATGCAATGCATGCTTGCGCCATGTTTCGCTTTGCAGCATAGCTTCAAACTGTGCAGCTATAAAACGTGTTTTGGATGCAAGCTGCATGCTTTGTTTGTGCTTGTAGGCTATGTGCTTTTTCAATTCAGCATTGAAAACAACAACTGCTTCGCCAAACATCATACCTGCTTTTGTACCACCTAATGAAAGTATATCTACACCCGTATCGGTCACTACATCTTTCAAACTACAACCCAATGATGCAGTAGCATTGAAGAAGCGTGAACCATCTACATGCACAAACAAATCATTATCATGTGCAAGTGTAGCAAGTGCTTTTATTTCATCGGTAGTATATACCGTACCGTATTCTGTAGACTGGGTAAGCGACAATAGTTTTGTCTGCGCATAGTGAATATCGCCTTTGCGTATCATACGCTGTTGTATTACCTCAGGTGTCAGTTTACCATTTTCGTTGGATGCCAGTGGAAAGAAGCGACACCCTGTAAAAGTTTCGGGTGCTGCGGACTCATCGTTATATATATGCGATATATCAGCACATAACACAGAGTTATATGACTGTGTAGCACTACTGATGCTCAGCACATTGGCACCAGTACCGTTGAAAACAAAATAGACATCTACATCTGCACCAAACACATCGCAAAACAATTTGCGGGTACGGGCAGCAATGTCATCAACACCGTAAGAACGTGCATGTTCGCTATTAGCAAGTTGGAGGGCTTCCATCACTTCGGGCAGTACACCTGCATAATTATCGCTGGCAAAAGATTTCATCTGATAAATACTAAGAGCGATAAAGATAGCCCCTAATCATAAAAACTTCTATTTTGCATTATCATGAAACGCCTGATAACTGCCTACACATCCTTCAACCGTACCGAACGTATGGGTATTGTGGCATTATTGGCTATTATCCTGATACTCATCATTACCAAAACCACCATGCATTTATGGGTGATGCCCGATGTAAATGAGGCCGAACAAAATGCCTTGATTGCAAAACGGGAAGCACATCAAAAGACACCACGCGCTGCAAGCTATGCCACAGAGAGCACAGCAAATAATCACAGGGATTCCACGGTAACATTTACACCCAAACTATTCCCCTTCGACCCGAATACGGTTACCGAACATCAATTGCAGGAACTGGGACTACAACCCAAAACCATTTCCATCTTCCTCAACTGGCGCAGCAAGGGCAAGCATTTCTATAAGAAAGAAGATTTTAAACCGCTTTATACTCTCAGCGAGTCTGAATATGAAAGACTGGCACCGTACATCACCATCAAAGTGCAGCGACTGAACCTGAACACGGCTGATTCCGCATCATTGGTGGCACTACCGGGCATCGGCGCTAAGCTGGCACATAAAATACTGGAGTACAAAAAAGAGATAGGTAACTACAATAGCATTGAGCAATTGCGGGATGTTTACCACTTCCCTGACAGCACGTTTAAGCTCCTAAAAGAAAGGTTGACTGTCAATTAAATATAAAATATCGCTATTTGTATAATTCTTTTTGTAGAATAGTTGTGAAATACCTCTACAAAGCGTCCTGCCCGAATTGATGATTGGCGAAAAAAGTCGTAAAATTGCGCTTCGATTTACCGAGTAATATATGGATTTCAACTATACAGATACCCAGATGCAAATCGCTGAGATGGTTCGCGATTTCGGCAACAAGAACATTCGCCCACATATGATGGACTGGGATGAAACACAAAAATTCCCTGTTGAGCTGTTCCACAAAATGGGAGAGCTGGGCCTGATGGGCGTACTGGTACCTGCCGAATATGGCGGTAGCGGACTGGGCTATTTTGAATATGTAACCGTAGTTAGCGAAGTAGCTAAAATATGCAGCTCTATAGGCCTTTCTGTAGCAGCGCACAATTCACTTTGCACAGGCCACATCCTGTACTTTGGTAACGAAGAGCAAAAGAAAAAATACCTGCCTAAACTGGCAAGCGGCGAATGGATAGGTGCTTGGGGCCTCACCGAAGCTAACACCGGTAGCGATGCGGGCAACATGCGTTGCGTAGCTACACGCGATGGTGACGACTGGATACTGAACGGTACGAAAAACTGGATTACACATGGCATCAGCGGTAATGTGGCCGTAGTACTGGCTCGTACAGGCGAACCGCGTGCTAAGAACAACGTGACTGCATTTGTGGTAGAACGTGGTACACCGGGCTTCAGCGCAGGTAAGAAAGAAAACAAACTGGGCATGCGTGCTTCAGAAACTGCAGAGTTGATTTTTGACAACTGCCGTATATCTGATGCGCAACGCTTGGGTGAAGTAGGTGATGGCTTTAAACAAGCAATGAAAGTACTGGACGGCGGCCGTATATCTATAGCTGCACTGTCTCTGGGTATTGCAAAAGGTGCTTACGAAGCTGCTTTGAAGTATTCTAAAGAGCGTCAGCAGTTCGACCAGCCGATATCGAACTTCCAGGCTATTGCCTTCAAACTCGCAGATATGGCTACGAAAATTGAAGTAGCTGAAATGCTTATATATCAGGCAGCAGACATGAAAAACCGTGGCGTGAAAATGACCAAGGAATCCGCAATGGCTAAATACTATGCATCTGAAATATGCGTACAGATATCTACTGATGCAGTACAGATATTTGGCGGCTATGGTTATACAAAAGACTTCCCTGTAGAGAAATTCTACCGCGACAGTAAGCTGTGTACTATCGGCGAGGGTACATCAGAAATTCAGAAACTGGTTATCTCGAGAGATATTCTTACTCAGTAAGAAATTATTTTAAATTTTATTAAAAAGCCCCGTTGTTATAACGGGGCTTTTTAATAAAATTTATTTTTTTATATGCTACATGCTTCATAAATTACATTAATAACTATACCACGAAAGCTTTTTTAACCTTTAAATATACCAAACATGAAAAAGACCAATGCCCTAAGCATTAGTATGAAACTAATGCGGAATGCCATTATCGGCATCTCAATTACAACCCTATCTATCTCTCCATTCAAGTCCGATAGTCAGGTAATCAGAAGCTACCTCCAAAACAACAATGTCAAAAACTATTCCATTGAAGAAGTACCACTAACCTTAGGTAATGAGTTTGTAATGGCTGGTACAATTTTTGACAATGCTCTACCCTCCAACAAACGAGCAGCAATTGGAAAGGGTATTAATTTTATGCGGGTAGATGCACTTGGTAAAACAAGTTTATACACAGGTACTATACCCAACTATGTAGTTTCAAAAAGGTATGATTTTAATCAGTACGCAGATGTGAGGTGTATTGATATTGTACCATACACCAACAGTCAGTCTTTGATTGTAGCTAATGCTCGATTTGTAGATCCCTCACATTCCGGAGATTTTAGATACAATAAAGATCTTGTGCTTGTCCTCCGTGTTGAAAATGCATCTGGCAACTTATTAAACACATATGAGTTAGCTTATCCTACTACTCCCGGGGAGCCTCATTGGGGATATGACAACATATATGCAACACACGCTATATATCATAATGGATATCTTTTTGTATGTGGATATGATGGGATAGAGACTTCTTATCCTAATTACCCAGAGTATATTCCTCATAATGGACCTTCTTGTTATGACAAGAGAGCTTTGGTACTAAAATTTGACATCAACGGGACTAATACAGTTTTAAATACTAGAACATGGGACTACCCATGGGTAAATTGCAGCACCACAGAAGAATATCCTAATATATATGATTTTGACATGGCTTTACGTATGATTCCGTTAAGTAACGGTAAAATATATGTAACAGGTACTACAAATTCAGATTTCAGTTATGAAACAAGACCTCCTTTCCCTACTATGATTCCTTCATATGGTTCGGGAACGTTGTCTCTTCTTGTTGATAACGCATTAAATACGGTAGCTATTCGCCCATTTATAGAACATAATCTGATGTACGCAGAACCTCCCTATGTTGGCTATCATGATGGATTTTACGAACAAGGCTTTGGTGCATATGAGGAAACAGTCGGTTCCGCTACCGGTTTATATGTTTTTAGTAATAAATTTGAACCAAGGAATGAAGGGTATGGCATTACAGAGGGTGCAACAATTCCAAGAATGACTTATATAGATAAGAACAGTCTTAATTTTGGGAAATACCCTGACATACACAGGTATGCATGGAGGGCGATAGATTATGACTGGGGTACACAGGTTTTACCAAGCCCTAATGCTATCATTAGCGGTACAAATAGATTATACCTTGCAGGGTTACAGTACGGTTGGGATTTAGGCAATTATCCTGTGCCTACAGCTCCCAATAAACAACCAAATATTATTAATAACATAAGCCCTTTTCTCGCAGAGTTAGAACCAACATTCACTGTTGGCTCTCCTAGTACAATCGGACTTACGAATACTTATTTTTGGCATGTATATTTCAACATGAATAACACAGGTTATTTTAAAGATCTTGGAGGTGGTCTGTCTAATCCTTATTGGGCTACAGAATTTGTAGCCAACAGCATACTTACTACAGGTCCTGTTTTCACAAGCCCATCATGGAATCCAATAGCAAATGGAGGGGTGGGTGCACTAAATCATAAGTTCACTAGAACAGATGCGTTTGGAGATATAACAACTGGCTATACAGACTGCGATAATTCATACATGAATGCACCCCATGCTGACTTTTATACAATTGACATAACTGATGCTTGGTTTTTCAATAGACATGAAGAAGATGTTCCTACAGTATCTTCAGTTTCTGTTAGTTTTTCGGATGTCCTACATTCTTTCTCATATGACCCTTATTGTGGTGAAACAGGATATAATCCCTACTACAAATCAACAGGCATAACACACGTTAACACTAATAATGAATTTGATGTATATCCTAACCCAGCTAACGGATACGTATTCGTAAAATCGAACGTTGTAGATAATAATCAAAAAATTACTGTTGAACTTATTAATATGATTGGTCAACAAATAGCAATATTGTATAGCGGAACTGCTAATGCAATAAATGACAAGCAACTACAACTAAAAGACATTGCCAAAGGAGCATACATGATAAAAATTTCATCAAACAATGAAACTTTACATAATGCCAAACTTCTGGTTCAATAAAAGAAAAGCCCCGCAATGCGGGGCTTTTCTTTTAAATATCTGTCTGTTTATTAATAATCGCCGATGGTTGATGGCAACTGAGCAAGCGCTGCTTCCAGTTGTGCATCGTTCGGTGCAATACCGTGCCATTCGTGTGTGCCTTCCATAAAGTCTACACCTTTACCCATTGCAGTATGCATCAGTATACATACAGGTTTGCCTTTACCACATGCAGCTTTAGCAGCTTCCAGTGTATTGATAACCGCTTGCATATCGTTACCTTCTTTCAGCTCTATTACATGCCATCCGAAAGCTTCGAATTTTGCCTGCAGTGAGCCCAGGCTCATTACTTTATCGGTAGGGCCATCAATTTGCTGACCGTTGTAATCTATTGTTGCAATCAGGTTGTCTACTTTATGATGAGCAGCAAACATGATAGCTTCCCAGTTCTGGCCTTCCTGCAGCTCGCCATCACCATGCAGCGAGAACACGAAGCTTGCATCTCCATTCAGCTTTTTAGTAAGTGCTGCACCGGCAGCAACGCTAAGGCCTTGCCCCAGCGAACCACTTGCTATACGTACACCCGGCAGATGTTCGTGCGTAGTAGGGTGACCTTGCAGGCGGCTGTTCAGCTTGCGGAAAGTACCCAGTTCGCTGATTGGGAAATATCCTGAACGTGCCAGCACGCTGTAGAATACAGGAGAGATATGCCCGTTTGACAGGAAGAAAACATCTTCGCCATTCGCATCCATATTGAATGAAGGATTGTGCTTCATGATATGGAAATACAATGCTACCATGTATTCTGTACAGCCCAAAGAGCCACCCGGGTGACCGCTTTGAACGGCATGCACCATACGAACAATGTCTCTGCGCACCTGTGTGGCAATATCTTTCAGTTTATTCAGCTCCATGAATTGAGGAAATTGTGCCGCAAAAGTAGGCTTTAGAACGCAGTTTTAAAACAAAAAAATCGGGCAGATGTGATGCTTGTGTATATTGCGTGGAATGGAGACGCCGAACGCACAAAAACGCTTTTTCACAAAACAGCTGATAACCTGGCACCATACCGATAACGACAGGCAATTGCCGTGGAAATCGGAGAAGGACCCATATAAAATATGGCTATCTGAAATAATCCTGCAGCAGACACGCGCGCTGCAGGGGCTACCCTACTACCTCAACTTTACCAAAGCCTACCCTACCGTCCGCAAAATGGCGGCTGCAGATGATGAGGATGTGTACCGTATATGGCAGGGGCTTGGCTACTACAACCGCTGCCGCAACATGCTGGCTACTGCCCGCTACATCAGCAACGAGCTGAATGGCAAGTTTCCCGACACACACGAGGGTATTATAGCGCTTAAAGGGGTTGGCCCATACACAGCTGCGGCTATAGCATCATTTGCCTATGGGCTGCCCCACGCAGTGGTAGATGGCAACGTGTACAGGGTACTGGCACGTTTCTTTGGCATCGATACCCCGTCTGACGGTACCGAGGGCAAGAAGCTGTTTCACAGCCTTGCACAAGAATTGTTGTATACAGAAGACAGCGCTGCCTACAATCAGGCTATTATGGACCTGGGGGCTACTGTATGTACGCCACAGAAGCCATTGTGCGAGAGCTGTCCTTTACAAAAGCAGTGCATAGCCCTGAAACAGGATATGATAGCCCTGCTACCCGTGCGGACAAAGAAGCTGAAGGTAAAAGAACGCCACTTTAACTACCTGCTGTTGCAGCACGATGATAAAATATGGGTAAATAAGCGGGAGGGCAAAGACATATGGCACAACCTGCACGAACTATACCTGATAGAGACCGACACACCGACAGATATAAACGACCTGAAGAAAACACCTGCCTACAAAGCACTTGACACTAAAAGTAAACCGGAATTTGCAGGCAGCTTGAAACAGCAACTGACCCACCAGACAATACATTCAAGGTTTTATACGCTGAGCATAGAAACACCCGAAACACTTGTTTTAGGACATGGTAAATGGGTGGACATCAAGGGTTTGAAAAAAATAGCCTTCCCAAAAACCATAGTTTCTTTTTTAGAAAAAAATTTTTATTTTTAATACTTAGAAAGGTTATAATTTTTTCTAATTGATAAACAACAAGTAATCTATGAGAGGCGTTAACAGAGTCATGTTGATTGGTAATCTTGGACGC
>JAFLBN010000001.1 GCA_017303395.1 Chitinophagales bacterium | reverse complement strand
AAAACCTGATGCAGCAAAAAAACCACGACTATGGTGAGGCATGGAGAGAGCTTTCTCAGCAGTCTTTCGTAGACCTGATACTGGTAAAACTGCTGCGCATCAAACAGATACTTGCCAACGACGGGCAAACTATTGTATCTGAAGGGGCAGATGCCAATTTTCACGATATTGTAAACTATGCCATATTTGCCCTCATCAAAATAGACGAAGGCAAAGCATAGGCTTTAACAGTTTATTTCAAACCCATTTTGCATATTAGCGGTCAATACTAAACGCATAAACCAACAAATATGAAGTACATACTGTGGCTCATCAGAATTATTGTAGGCGTTCTGTTCATTTTCTCAGGCCTTGTAAAAGCGAACGACCCGTTGGGCCTTAGTTACAAGATGGATGAGTTTTTTGAAGTGTGGAAAATGCATTGGATGATGCCATACTCGCTGACACTTTCTGTATTGATGATAGCGTTTGAGATAATAGCAGGTGTGGCGGTATTGTTGGGTTATGCGCAGAAAGTATTTTCTGTACTGCTATTGGGGCTGATAGTTTTCTTCACTTTCCTGACAGCATATGTACTGTTCAGCGGTAAGATAAAAGAGTGTGGTTGCTTTGGTGATTGTATAAAAATAAGCAACGAAGAAACCTTCTGGAAAGATGTGGCGCTGACGGTATTGGGTTTGATACTGTTCATCTACCGCAAAAGAATACAGCCAGTATTTTCTGGCAAAATAAATACGCCGCTGATGATACTGACGGTGGTATTTGCTTTCGGTATGCAATGGTATGCACTGGGCCACCTGCCATACTACGATTGCCTTCCGTACAAAGTAGGTGTGAACCTTGAGAAAGACCGTAAGATACCTGAAGGGGCCATACCTGATGTATATGAGACAGTACTGGTGTATGAAAAAGATGGTGTGAAGAAAGAGTTCAATACACAAAACTTCCCTTGGCAGGATACCACATGGAAGTATGTGAGCAGCGAATCGAAACTGATTAAAAAAGGTAATGCAGAACCGAAAATCAAAGACTTTGTAATCTCTGATTACGATGGTAATGATGTAACGGAGAGTGTGCTGACAGCACCCGGCAATACACTGTTGTTGTTTGTAAAAGATGTAGAAAAAGCGAGCACAGAAAATATGGATAAACTGCACAACCTGATAGAAGATGCAGAGAAAAACAATGTGCCTACTTACATACTCATTTCTACTACAAAAGACAAAGCAGAAGCCTTTCGCAAGGCAAATAATATAGAAAAAGGCATCCTGTACATGTTTGATGGTACAGTTGCTAAAACCGCATTGCGTTCTAACCCGGGGCTTATGCTGCTGGATCAGGGTGTGATACGTGGCAAGTGGAGCTACAAAGATTATCCTTCTACACTGGCTGCTGCAAAATCGGGTAAATAGTGCTGCGCTTTCTGGTACGGCGCATACGGTATAGCCTGCTTGTATTGGCAGGTGTTATTACAGTTGTCTTCTTTCTGTTCAATGTACTGCCCGGAGACCCAGCAAGGCTCACCATGGGGCAGCGTAGCGACCTTGCATCTGTAGAAAATGCAAGACGCGAAATGAACCTCGACAAGCCACTTACCACACGCTATTTTTTATATCTCAACGATATATCGCCCATAGGCTACCACAAGCGCGATAGTGCAGACAAGGCAAAATATGGTTACGCAACACTGCTGCCATTGGGCAGCCATGCATTAGGTGTTAAATGGCCCTACCTTGGGCGTAGTTATTATACCAAGCGCGGTGTAAATGCTGTGCTGACAGAAGCCCTGCCTGGTACCATTATACTTGCATTGGCAGCTATGGTTATTGCAACTATTGGTGGTATACTATTGGGCATAGTAGCAGCATTGAAAAAAGATACATGGCTCGATACCTCTTCCATTGCCGCAAGTGTGGCCGGTGTATCTATGCCTTCGTTTTTTGCGGGTTTGGTAATTGCTTATTTCTTTGGCTATGTATTGCATCGCTACACTGGGCTGAATATGACGGGCAGTTTGTGGGAATATGATGCCATCACCGGCAGGCATCTGGCACTGAAAAATCTGATACTACCCGCTGTTGCATTGGGCATTCGCCCGTTGGCTATCATCACACAGCTTACGCGCAGTGCATTGCTTGATGTCTTGTCACAAGACTATATCCGCACGGCTTATGCAAAGGGATTATCTACTACCAAAGTGGTGTTTCACCATGCATTGCCCAATGCGCTGAACCCTGTTGTTACAGCCATTTCTGGCTGGCTGGCAGAGTTGCTGGCGGGTTCCTTCTTTGTAGAATATATTTTTGGCTGGAAGGGCGTAGGTAAGATAACCGTTGATGCGCTTGATAAATTCGACTTTCCGTTGGTGATGGGTTCTGTACTGCTCACCGCCTTTATCTTCATTATCGTAAATCTGCTGACAGATATGCTCTATGGCTGGCTGGACCCACGGGTAAGACTGCAATAGCAGGATGTTTTTTAGTGGCAACTTGCTGAAAGCTAAAGAGGAGCAGGCTTGTAGATATACGTTGCCACCGTATCATGATACACGTTGCCGTTTTTTGAAGAAGCTTCTACATAAAAAGTATAGGTGTCTGGTACAACGCCGTTATCGGCATTTGCGTTTCCCTTAAATCCCAAAGTACAACCCTCAAAAGTTTCAATTTTATCGTTCAAGCCATTGATACTGATGTAGTCTTTATATTGCCCTCGGAGTAATTCCTGATTTGCAGGTATTGTCATATTGGACAGTCTTATTTCTCTGTTACAAAATACTTTTACTGTATTTGTTATTATTTGATTTTTTATTGAAAAGATTTCCGTTTGGCAATTCTCTTTATTGTTCAAAGACTCCCATTTACTCAATGGTTTAATAATTAAAAAACCACTGCTTCCTCTTGATGAGCTGTCTGATGCAGATGCATCAATGCCATAGTAAATATGTTCACTGTCTGGATTTTTACAATTATACTTTATACAGGATTGTAAAGAGACTAGCACAATGAGTACTGTGATAGATAAGAATGTATTTCGCATATAGGTTTTTTTGTGTTTTAGTGCAATAATCGTGCTAAATGAAGCCTACTGTATCACCATATCGCTTGAGTCTCTGAAAATGCCATTGTTATCAGTAGATGCCTGCACATAAAAACGGTACTGCCCTTTGCGTGTATTGGTGTCTATCTGGTTGCCAAAGTATATGGAGCAGTGGCTGAAGTTGTTGTAAGAAGTATCGTAGCCGGATATGTCAAGCTGCTTGTATTGCAACAGGTTTCCACCTGCTGGGATGGTTACAGTGCGTAGTCTCAATTCCTTATCGGCGTATATTTTTACTGTACTGGTGCGCAAAGGGTTTCGATAAGATGTAACAAGATTTTTATAGTGGCACTTTCTGTCTCCTTTCTCTGTTACGGTTATTCCCTGCACCTCTATGCCAGGCATAGACGATGCCGCACTGTAGCTGGCAGGTGTAGTCATATCTATACCCGTTGTTGTTATTATTTCGTTTGATCCGCCGCAATTACATGATGCCAGATAGAGCGCTGATGCCACAAATAGGGTTGGAATTAGTAGTTTTCGCATAAGGTATTTTTGCACTATAAAGCAATAATCGTGCTAAATGCAACCTATTATATAGGAAGGAAACTTTACAAAACAACTTTAACTCCAATGTTACCAAATTATTAAGTGTTGATTATTAATTTCTTACGGAATTGTTACCAAAATACATTTGCGTCCAGAAATTTTAAAACCAAAATGCGTAAACTTTTACAAGCAGGTATTGCAATCGTATTATCGTTAACATCGTCTACAGCAGTTTTTGCACAGAAAGGCGAAGCTATGGAGCTGAAAACAGATGCGGCACCCAAAAAGAAATGGTATGAATCTGTAAGCATCAGGGGATATGTACAGGCAAGGTACAACCGTCTGTTGGAAACAAACGACAAACTGAGTTGCGAACAGTGCGACCGTAGCTGGGGCGATAACGGCGGCTTCTTCCTGAGGCGCGTACGTATTATCTTCTTCGGGCAGATAAGCAAACAGGTGTATTTCTACATTCAGCCCGACTTTGCAAGCTCTGCATCTACTACAGGTTTGCATTTCGGCCAGTTGAGGGATGCCTACTTTGATATAGGGGTTGATAAAAAGAACCGTTTCCGTTTCCGTATAGGACAAAGCAAAATACCTTATGGTTTCGAAAACATGCAATCAAGCCAGAACCGCCTGCCGCTTGATCGTAACGACGCATTGAACAGTGCTGTTAGTAATGAGCGCGACTTGGGTGTGATGTTCTACTATGCCCCTGCAAAAACAAGAGAACTGTTCTCTAAACTGGTAAATGACGGGTTGAAAGGTTCAGGTGACTATGGTGTGGTAGGTTTTGGTGTGTACAACGGCCAAACTGCCAATAAGCCAGAACTGAATAACGACCGCCACGTGGTGGGCCGTATCTCTTATCCTTTCCAGATAGGTACACAGATACTGGAAGCAGGCGTACAGGGCTATACAGGTTTCTATACATTGGCATCAGACCAACTTTCTACAGGTGTTAAATACAGGAAAGATCTGACATATATCGACAAAAGGGCTGCAGCGAGCGTAACACTGTATCCGAAACCATTTGGTGTGCAGGCAGAATATAATATAGGTAAAGGCCCTGAATTCAACACAGCTACAGACAGCATCGAAGCTAAAGACCTGACAGGTGGTTATGTAATGCTGAATTATCAGATTAAGTTTAAAAATCACCTGTTCTTCCCATTCACAAGAATCCAGTACTATGAGGGTGGTAAAAAACACGAAAGAGATGCGCGCAGCTACAAGGTAAATGAGTTTGAAGTAGGTGTTGAGTGGCAACCTGTGAAGCAGTTTGAACTGGTAGCTATGTACACTGTTTCATCTCGCCGCTTTGAAGATTTCGCGAAGCAAAACAACCTGCAGCAAGGCTCTTTGCTGAGATTGCAGGCACAGATTAACTTCTAAAAATCAATTCAAAGTCATTAAATAATTAAATAATATTAAACTCAATGTTAAGGAATTATTAAGTGTATGTTACCGATTCCATAGCCTTGAGAAACAAAAATACATTTGCGGACAATTCAATAATACAGATATGGGTTTTGCCTCAATTATGAAGATTTTCCTGCCTAAAGACAGGGTATTCTACGGCTTGTTTGAAGAAGTGAGCAGCAACCTCACACAGATGAGCGATATTTTCAACAAAGCAGTAGCAGAGAAAGATGTGACAGCGCGCAACACACTGCTGAAGAGCCTGGAAGAGTGGGAGCACAAGAACGACGAGGTTACACATAAAATATTTATAGAACTGGGCAGAAACTTCATCACGCCGTTCGACCGTGAGGATAT
The DNA here is from genome assembly GCA_017303395.1 of Chitinophagales bacterium. Classification (GTDB taxonomy): domain Bacteria; phylum Bacteroidota; class Bacteroidia; order Chitinophagales; family Chitinophagaceae; genus Polluticoccus. Next base: position 444,469 of record JAFLBN010000001.1, on the reverse strand, counting down.
TCACTATCTGGCAACATCGCTGGATGACATCGCAGACTATCTGTGGGGTGCATCAAAGCGTGTGATGAACTATGGTATTGACGATCTGGATGATATAACTGTAGAGTTTGCATCTATTATCGCAAAATCTATCACTGCACTGAACAAAGCAGTATATGGCCTGCGCGACATGAAAGACCTGCGCTCGCTGACAGAAGCCTGCGTACTCATCAACAGCCTGGAGAACGAAGGTGATGATACACTGGATAAAGGTATGATGCAACTGTTCTCTTCAGGCATCAACCCTGTAGAAATTATTAAGAAAAAAGACCTGTACCAGATGCTGGAAATCGTAACTGACAAGTGCGAAGACGCAGCTAACGTGATTGAGTCAATCATTATCAAATACGTTTAATCCCAATCGGTACAAAACAGACAGTATGTTTACTTTCTTAGTAGTAATAATAATACTGGCCCTGGTGTTCGACTACATCAACGGCTTTCACGATGCGGCCAACTCTATTGCCACTATCGTGTCTACAAAAGTACTGTCGCCGTTTCAGGCGGTAGTATGGGCTGCGGCGTTCAACTTCGTGGCTTATTTCATTTTTCAGGACCATGCTGTTGCCAACACAATTGGTAAAACGGTGTATCCTGAGTTCATTACCCTTCCAGTAATATTTGCAGGCCTTATTGCAGCCATTGCATGGAACCTGCTTACATGGTGGTACGGTATTCCGTCATCATCATCTCACACACTGATAGGTGGCTTTGCGGGTGCTGCCATCATGCACGCCTACATGACCAAAGGCTTTGTGGCATTCAGTTCTATCATCGAGATAGAAAAAATCTCTAAAACAGTTCTCTTCATCTTCCTTGCACCGCTTATTGGTATGGTGATATCCATGTTCATTACATTGGTTACCATCATGCGGAATGTATGGCTGCGTATAGGTATCATGATAATTTCTACGGCTTTTACATGGATGCTATTCAACAATTTTGAACAAGGCAAAATCAAAGAAAATGTTGCCAAGCTTTATAAAGTAGATAAGTACGAGAAAGAACTGAAGAAACACCCTGAAGATGAAAAGGCAAAAGAGAAACTGGAAAAAGCGAAGGGTGAAGTAAAAGAAGTAATGGCAGTTGCTAAATACTACGATGCACTGGGAGCTGGCAAAGTAGCAGATAGTGTTGCAAACCTAGGCCTTACAAAATCTGTAGGTTACAACAAGGCAAAAGACGAGGTGAAGAAAATCTATTCGCTGGACAGTATAAAAGCTGTGGCAGGTGTAGATCCTTCTGTCAAGCCACTGGCCGATAGCCTGAACGAAGTAGTGGAAAGCATTAAAGGCCTTGCGAAAATGTATGGCTCTGTTCCAAACGAACAACTTGCAGACAGCATTGCAACCGTATTGGCTATGACAGACGTGCAACGCGAAAAACTGACAAAAGGCATAGATAAAATAGATGTACGCAAAGAAGTAGTAAAGACACTGGAGAAAGGTGACAATTCGCTGCTGATGTACGGTATCATGGCTGTGGTTGCAATATTTGTACTCAGCTATATATATGTAGATGTACTGCGCGACCCGAGTGCAAGCCGCAAGGCAAACATGTTCAAACGCCTGCAGTTGTTGTCATCTGCAGCATTCAGCCTAGGCCATGGTGGTAACGATGCGCAAAAGGTAATGGGTATCATCTCTGCCGCTTTCGTAGCATACAATACACAGAAGTATCCAGACATAAGTACTGCACTGAAAGACCTGGGTTGGGTACCACTGGCATGTTACACTGCTATAGCAGCAGGTACACTGAGTGGTGGCTGGAAGATTGTAAAAACAATGGGTTCACGCATTACCAAAGTAACACCGCTGGAAGGTGTGAGTGCTGAAACAGCAGGTGCGCTTACTCTGTTTATGACAGAACAAATGGGTATTCCTGTATCTACTACACACACAATTACAGGTTCTATCATTGGTGTGGGTGCTACAAAACGCTTGTCGGCAGTACGCTGGGGTGTTACTGTAAACCTGCTGTGGGCATGGGTATTAACCATTCCTGTCAGTGCGGTGATAGCAGGTATCGTATATGCAATCACATCATTGTTTGTATAATATATCACATTAACGAGAATTTAATTAGAAAAGGCGCTCAAGTGAGCGCCTTTTTCCGTTACTTTTGCAGATTGCCTTTTTCGGATTGGAAAAATCGCAGATCGCTGAACACAGAGATACAATAGAATGTCATTACCTGCACTGCTAAAGCACGTTTACAACCATGGGACAGAAGAAGTTATCCGCCGTGGTAAAAAAATATTCTACACTGCCGGTGTGCAGATGTTAGATGTAGATCATCTGCTGGAGCAGGTGCGCTTTCGCGTGCGCAATGATGTGTACCAAAACTATTATACGGTTACCATCAACAAATACCTGGATAATAAAAATCTTGCAGTGCGCTGTCAGTGCCCTTATAACATGGGCGATATATGCAGGCACGAAGTAGCAGCACTGTTTCAGCTCAATGATATTCTGCAAAGTGGCTTCTTCGAAAATGCTGACATCACTTACGATCAGAAACACTCTGTAGTGCGCATGCGCCAGGTGAGCCTGCAAATGCTGCGTGTATTTGCATCGACAGAAATTATAGACAAGGCAACCATCTGGGCAAACAATAAGAAAGTAATATACACAGGCAACAAGACCGACCGTGTGGAAGGTGAAGTGCCTGATGGTGATAATACATACAAAGTAGTACTGAAGCAAAACGACGAGCGCTACTTCGATACATCGTGCGGATGTAATGAAAAGAAATATCCGCTATGTGTGCACAAAGCAGCTATGTTCATTCAGATATTGAACGAACAAGGTTCACAATATTTCCAGACTGTAAGAGATTGGGATGAGCAAAAGAACAAACTGCTTGCACTGTATGGTTTTAGTTTGAAGGACGACCTGACGGGTAAGTTTGAATTCATCTACCAGAATGGTAAACCCTTCCTGCGTGTGCTCGATACTACTATCAAGAAAGTATCAACACAGCCTACATATCATGCGGCATCTTCTTCCAACGTTGTAGTGAAGAAAGAGGTAGAGCCCGTAAAAGAAGTGCAGGTTGAAGACCCTAAGCGACTGGGTATAGTGCTGGATGCGAAAGTAAGCTGGTATCCGTTTGTAAACGTAACACTGGTAGCAGGCGAAACAGATGAAGAAGCAACGAAGTTTTTGAGTGGCCTGCAGCAACTGGATTTGCAACAGTATGTAAACCCAATGGCATTTCGCGAAGATGAGCGCGAACTGATACCTGTAGTACGCAAGTTTTCTCCTGAAGAGATACTACGTTATCTGAAAAAGAATCTGCCGTTTGGCGATTTTCTGGATGACTACACAACCGTACTGAAAGAAACACCTGCAGAAGATGTAACAGAGCAGGTGTGGGAATACCTGTTGCCAAAGTACCAGAAATTGCTGGAACGTTATAAAGACCACACGCTCAGCTTCATCAAAAGCAATACAAAAACGCTCAGCTCCAAAACACTGGAAGCAGTAGCTTTCTCTCCGTACAAAGCACAGCCGCAACTAAGCGCGGTGAAGCTGGAGAAAGGCGGCTATCGTGTAGAGCTATCGTGGATAATAGAAGATAAATATGTGCCGTTCAAAGATGTGCAGGTATTGAATGCCGGACTCATCATGCACGAGTACAATATATATGCCGTCGCAACAGTGCCGCAGGCAAGGCTGGTAGAACAGTTCCTGCCCGATGGCACCATGAAAGTATCTGCCAAAGAATGGCCTACATTCCTGACAGATAAATTGATGCAGTGGAGCCAGCTGATGCACGTAAACTTTGGCGATGATATAGTAGAGCATGTAGATACGGTGAAACCGCAATACAGGCTATATCTTACCGAAAAAGAACAGATGCTGGTATTGCAACCTGCATTTGCCTACAACGGTGTAGAAATAAAATGGGGCTTTTTTGGAGATGTGATAGAACCACTGAATGGTGTGGTGAAAGTAGTGAAGCGCAGTGAGCCGGAAGAGCAGGAATATGTAAACATGCTGCGCACATTGCACAGCGATATGCAGCACAATGTAAAAGAACACTTCTTCTACATACCTGCAACATCGGTATTGGCAAACAACTGGTTCTTCCGTTTTGCAGATGTGATGAAGGAATGGAACGTAGAGCTCTTCGGCTTCGACAATCTGAAGAACCTGCGCATTAGTACCTACAAGCCCGATACACGTATACAGGTAAGCAGTGGTATAGATTGGTTTGATGCCACGGTAGAAGTAGTATTCGGAGACCAGTCGGTATCGTTGGTAGAGGTGAAGCGTGCGCTTGCACAAAAACAAAACTTTGTACGCCTGGGCGATGGCAGCATTGGTTTGCTGCCCGAAGAATGGCTGAAGAAATATGCCCTGCTCATAAAAATGGGCGATACAAAGGGCAATACTGTACGCCTGAAGAAATTCCACTTCAGTGTGCTGGATGAACTGCTGGCAGATGTAGATGAAGAACAACTGCAACAGGAGTTGGAAGACAAGAAAGAAAGGCTGACTAATATTATCGACAACGACTACAGTAGTGTTAGCGCACCCGAAGATTTGAGGGCTACACTGCGTCCATACCAGTTGGCGGGTTTTCAGTGGTTGCTGTTTCTGAAAGAAGCAGGCTGGGGTGGTATCTTGGCCGATGATATGGGGCTTGGTAAAACCGTACAGACACTTACCTACTTCCTGCACAACAAGAAGGAAAAGCCCGATGCGAAGTTTATGGTGGTATGCCCTACCACACTGATGTATAACTGGGAGAACGAGATAAAGAAATTTACACCGTCGCTCACACACTTCATACACCACGGGCCTAAGCGTATGGCATCTGTAAAGGCTTTTGAACCATACGATATCATCATCACTACATACGGCACCATGCGCAGCGATATCAAAATCCTGAAAGACATGGAGTTTGATTACATCGTACTGGATGAAAGCCAAAGCATAAAAAATCCACAATCGCAGGTAGCAAAGGCATCGCTGCTGCTGAATGCAAAACATAAACTTGCATTGAGCGGTACGCCTGTACAAAACAATACATTCGACCTGTTTGCGCAGATGAATTTCCTGAACCCGGGTATGCTGGGTAGCAGAGAATTCTTTATGAATGAATTTGCAACACCGATAGATAAGTTTCAGGAAGATGAAGTGAAGCAGCAACTGCGCAAGCTTACTTATCCTTTCCTGCTGCGCCGTACCAAAGAACAGGTGGCAAAAGACCTGCCTGAAAAAACAGAGATGATTCTGTACTGCGAAATGGGTACAGAGCAGCGCAAGATTTACGACGCGTATCGCAACACTTATCGCGAGCAGATAATGGGTATGATAGAAGAGCGTGGTGTAGAGCGTAGTACCATGCACATCCTGCAGGGCCTTACACGCCTGCGCCAGATATGCGACTCGCCTGCCATCCTCAACGAAGCAGAGCGCTACCATAACTATAGTGTGAAGCTGGATGAACTGACGCGCGAAATAGATGAGAACGTAGGCAAGCACAAAGCACTTATCTTCTCGCAATTCCTGGGTATGCTGGCGCTGATACGCAAAGAGCTGGAAGCAAAAGGAATACCGTATGTTTACTTTGACGGTAGCACCAGTGCAACGGCGAGAGAAGAAGCTATCAGCGAATTCCAGAACAATCCTGACTGTAAAGTATTCCTGATATCGCTGAAGGCAGGTGGTATAGGTTTGAACCTTACTGCGGCAGACTATGTGTACATTGTAGATCCGTGGTGGAACCCAGCGGTAGAACAACAAGCCATAGACCGTACGCACCGTATCGGGCAAACAAAGAACATCTTTGCCTACCGCCTGATATGTAAAGACACAATAGAAGAGAAAATGCTGATACTGCAGGAACGTAAACGTGCATTGGCAACCGAATTGGTATCGGACGACAATGCCTTCCTGAAACGACTGACGAAGGAAGATATTGCTTACCTGCTGAGCTAATATTATTGCAATAAAAAAGGACGCTGTGTTAGCGTCCTTTTTCTTTTATGTTGTTATCGTTTATTTCTTGTTGCTGTTTACATACGTTTTCAGCTTATCGCAAGTCATGTATTCAGGTTCTATCTTCACATAGTAGGTAGGCGATTTTTCTGCCACCCAGTCTTGCAGTTTTTTCGATTTTTTTTGTTGCAGTGCTATCTCCTGTATGCGTGCATAGTCATCTACCAGATTTGCTTTGTGTGGCTTGGTAATGTTTTTCATATACACAATACGGCAAGAACGGTCGCCACGGCCATTGTCAAAAACCTGTGGTTGAGAGTAGCTGCCTACTTTCATGGTATCTACCATCAGTGCTATAGATGCATCCAGCTTTTCAACTTCCATTAGTGATGAGTTGGTTTGCTGGTCCAGTATCATACCGCCTGTACGATTGCTCATTTCATCCTGAGAGTATTTGCCTACCGCTTCCTGAAACGATATTTTGCCCGCTACCAGTTCGTTACGGATAGAATCCAACTTTACGAAAGCAGCTTTGAAGTCTGCCGATGTATGTTCGGGTTTAATGAGGATGTGCCTTACATCAGCCTCATCGCCACGGCGTTTTATCATTTGTATGATGTGGTAACCGAATTGTGTTTTAACAATCGGCGATACCTCACCGTTTTGCAGTTTGAATGTTGCAGCCACAAACTCTGCAGCCCATCCACCACCTTTGCGGCTGATGCCATCGTAGCGGCCACCGTTGTTGCGGCTGCCAGGGTCATCGCTGTAAATGCCGGCTAGCATCTCAAAATCTTTCTTATCTACCACTATCTCTTTACGGATGCCTTCCAGTTTGGTGCGTGCATACAAATCAAGCTCCGGGTTGGTTGGCGGGTTGATGACAATCTGACCCATCTCTACCATAGCAGGGAAGAAAGGCAAGCTGTCTGTAGGAATGGTTTCGAAGAATGCACGAACCTCAGCAGGTGTAATCTTTACACCCTGCAGTATCTGGCCCTGCACTTTTTCAGCCATCATATTTTCGCGGGTCATATCGCGGTAGTCCTCTTTCAGTTGAAAGATGGTTTTACCCGATACTTCTTCCAGTTTTTCTTTGCTGCCAAACATGCCTATGAAGTAGCGCACCCTGTTGTCAAGCGCACTTTCCACTTCTTCCTCACTTACCACAAGGCTGTCGCGCTCTGCCTGTTCTACCAGCATCTTTTGCAGTATCATCTGCTCCATGATGTCGCATTTCAGCGCGGTTTCGTCTGCAGTAGGGTCGCTTTGTTTTGTATTGGCTACCTGTACATCTATTTCAGACTGCAGGATGATGCGGTTTTTACCCACTACGGCTGCAATCTTATCCAGCAATTGCGCATTAGCAGCATTGCCCGCAAGCAGTGCAGCAACGGCAAAGCCGAACTTTAAGACAGCGCCATATTTATTATACTTCATATTTGTGCTAAAAATCGTGTTCAAATGTATAAAGGCAAACGTTAAGGTTTTGATATAAACAGCTTATTCTTCACCTCTTATGCCTTTATTTTCTTTTCTTCTTTTTGCCTTCTTCTTCGTTGTCTGCTTGTATGAAAATGCCTTTAACGGCCTTCGCATTGTAATAGTCTGCCGCTACCGGGCGGTATGGGTGTTCTTTCAGCCACTGTTCTATCTTTTCCATCGCCTCGGGGTGAAACTTCGTCCATGCATCAAATTGCTGCGGGTTGTCTATATTGCCAAATACCCATTGGTTGTACATATCGAAATATCCGTCGCGCAGCATATTATCCATCCTGTCAAACATGCTGAAAGGATAGCGTTGTGCATAGGTCTTTACCCACTCCATCATAAAGCGGGTACGCAGCATTATGAGGTTTTCAGTATTAATGCCATCACTTACCACAGGCGATAACTTCAGGTAGGTATTATATACCGCATCTTCAAAGCCCTGAATATTGCTTGTTGCTGCAGTGCCTTTGTACTTAGGCAGTTCTTTATTGGCCATATTGGCAAACAGGCGCATGTAGGCACCCAATAGCATGTCTTTGGTTTCTGTAGCCCTGGGGGTGTGTTGTTCTATATTCAGAAAAATCTCTGCATAGATAACCGCCCATACAGGCTTGGTAGTGCCCATATACAGCCTAGCGGCATCGTAGTAGTTTACGTGGTAGGCAGGCTCTTGCTCTATACCCGTCAGCAGGGTAGTGAGGGCAGTTTCAGTATCGTTTTCCTGCTCCTGTATTTTAGATAGCTGATTGTATAACATGCCCGAATGCTGATAGCGTTTCAGGGCATCTTGCAGTAATGTCTTTGCTTTTTTTGTTTCTTTTTTAGATGCCAGGCATCCTGCGGCAATGCTGTAAGCCTGTTCATCGGCCTCGCCGCTTTTCAATATCGGTTCAAGTGTAGCCTGTGCAGCGTCAATATCAGAAGAAAGGTATTGTGCATGTGCAAGGTCGCGATACAGCACCATTTTTTCGGGTGCCAGTTGTATAGCCTGTTTGTAGGTAATAATAGCTTGCTTCAGGTCGCCCTGCATCATTTGTGCACGGGCATTATTATACATCTGCTCTACCTCGGGCGATGGCCAGCTGTCCTGAGCTGATGCAACAAGGGGTAGCGCACATATGGATAATATAGTTATGAGGTGTTTCAGCATGTGTAAAATCTGCGCAAAAGTACTCTGAAAAAAGGGTTGAAGTAATAAAAAATAATATTGAATATGTATTAATTGCGCTTGTTTAACATTTTATTATTCCTATAATGCTAATCTTGCCACGTTTTTAGTGTTAATTTGTAGTGGTGAAAAGGTTTCTCGCATACTTTTTTTTAATAATATTCAGTTTTCAGGTGCTTCCGGTAAAGCAGTTGGGCAGGATATTATATAAGGGTATGATGACCGAGGAAATACATGAAACACATGAAGTGGAAGATTGTCCTGACGACCACTCTGTTAAATTGGGTTCAGACCCCATCAAAGAGTTTTATGCAATAGCACCTACGTCTGAGGTGTATATTCATCATACAGATGAGGCTGTGAATGTAGCCATACACTTAGCCGAACAGGTACCGATATCGCACGTTACCGATATTTTTACGCCTCCTCCCAATTGTTAATTGCAAACCCGACTAAAGGTTGGTTATAATGCTGCATAGGTAAGTACTGCCTTTGCCTGCACTATATGGTATTGCAGATATTACAGAAATATTCTCCCCATTTAATAATGACAAATAAGAACAGTGGCAACATGTTTGCCCACATTAAGAGTGATTTTGTATCAGGCCTCATTGTATTCCTGATAGCCTTGCCTTTGTGCCTCGGTATTGCACTGGCATCGGGCGCTCCGCTTTTCGCAGGTATTGTTGCAGGTATAATAGGTGGTATCGTAATAGGTGCGCTCAGCGGTTCGCAGTTGAGCGTTACGGGTCCTGCAGCGGGCCTTACTGCCATAGTACTGGTAGCCATCGGTGAGCTGGGCGCTTTCGATATTTTTCTGTGCAGTGTGATAGTGGCGGGTGCAGTGCAGTTTTTACTGGGTGTACTGAAGGCAGGCACCATTGCCAATTACTTTCCGAATAGTGTGATAGAAGGTATGCTTGCGGGTATAGGCCTTACTATCATCATAAAACAAATACCCGATGCCGTAGGCTATACCAAGCAAAACCATGACAGCATGGTGGATGCGGAAGACGGGTTTAACGCAAATATTATAGAAGACGCATTGGAGCATATAGAACCGGGTGCGGCGATCATAGCTCTGGTAGGTATTGTGATACTGATATTGTGGCAAACAAAAGCATTCAGCAGGTTGAAGATGATACCTGCGGGGCTGGTTGTAGTAGTTACGGGTGTAGTGCTGAACGCTGTTTTTAAGGGTGGCAACCTGTATCTGGATGCCACACATCTGGTAAGCCTGCCCGTGGCAGATAGCTTCAGTAGCTTCATCAGCAACTTCACCATGCCAGATGTCAGTGGGTTTGCAAACCCTGCTGTTTGGAAGACAGGTGTGGTAATAGCCATTGTAGCATCCATAGAAACATTGCTGTGCCTGGAAGCTACAGACAAGCTGGACCCCTACAAACGTTACAGCCCTACTAACAGAGAGCTGCGTGCGCAGGGTATAGGCAATATGCTGAGTGGTTTGATAGGCGGTTTGCCTGTTACATCGGTTATTGTGCGTTCTTCTGCCAACATCAACGCAGGTGCGCGTACCAAAATGTCTGCCATAATACACGGTGCATTGTTGCTGATATGTGTGGCATCTATACCCATGGTGCTGAACCTGATACCGAAAGCATCGCTGGCAGCTATATTGATATACACAGGTTATCGTTTGTGCAAGCCTGCCGTATTCATACACATGTGGAAGCATGGTGGTGTGCAGCAGTTTATACCGTTTGCAGCTACGGCTATATGTGTGGTATCGCTCGATTTGCTGAAGGGTGTAGGTATAGGTATGGTCATCAGCATCTTCTACATACTGCGCAACAATATGCGTATTCCGTATTACTATCAGCGCAGCAGCTTCAGCAATGGCGAACTGGTGAAACTGACACTGGCGCAGGAAGTTTCTTTCCTGAACAAAGCCAGCATCAAAGAAACACTGGAACACCTGCCTGAAAATACCAATGTGATAATAGATGCCAGCCAGACTGAGTATATAGATTTTGATGTGCTGGATTTAATAAGAGACTTCAACGATACCAAAGCACAGGACAAAAACATCAAAATGTCGCTGATAGGATTTAAGAACTCTTACAAAGTGCCGACTGCGGTATCTGAATGGGATGTGGTGTCTGAACTGGCAGATGGCAACGAAGTACCCAAACGTAGTGCAGGGGGGTATAAAAAACTCATAAAACAACTGACTGGAACAGACTAAACAGAAGAATTAATCAACTAAAAAATTTCAAAAACGAATTACAATGGCAACAATACATAATACACAACCGATACCGCAAGATATTAACCCTGCACAAGCTGTACAGATATTGAAGAAGGGAAATTTCCGTTTCGTAAACAACCTGAAAGTGAATCGTGATTTGCTGGAGCAGGTGAATGATACCAAAGACGGCCAATGGCCTTTTGCAGCTATCCTCAGTTGTATGGATTCCCGCACATCTGCAGAACTGATATTCGATTTGGGGTTGGGTGATATCTTCAGCATACGTATAGCAGGCAATGTAGTGAGCGAAGGCATACTTGGCAGCCTTGAATATGCAACGGCTGTAGTAGGAAGCCGCCTGATAGTGGTGCTAGGCCACACGGGTTGCGGTGCTATTAAAGGCGCATGCGATAATGTGCAGATGGGCAACATCACAACCGTGCTTGATAAAATACAATCATCGGTACGCAACGAGAATACCATTACAGAAAACAGAACAAGCAGCAACGGTGCTTTTGTAGATGCAGTAGCAAAACTGAATGTAGAAAACTCTATCAATAAAATAATGGAGCAGAGCAGCATCATCAAGCAACTGGTAGAAGAAGGCAAAGTGGGCATAGTAGGTGCTATGTACAACGTAAGCACTGGTAAAGTTTCATTCTTTGACAACCATTTGGTGCCGGCTGCTGTTAATGAGGACGAAGCAGCCAACATAGCATAATCAGAACTATTTGCAATACCTGCTTGCTGCTAAGGGGGCAGTAAGCAAAGCCGTTACTTTTCAGTAATGGCTTTTTTGTGGGCATGAAAAAGCCTGCACATAACTGTGCAGGCTTCTATAAAAATACCTGTGTATAGTTTAGTTGTGCAGATAGTATATGTTAGTGATATACTGGTTGCTGTCTGTAGTTTCGCCCGGTCCTTTGATGTATTCTTCAATAACCAGCCCCATTGTTTTGCCATTGGCAGCCATGTGTGCACCAAGTGCCTCGTGTGCTGCTGCACTGCCCGAGTAGCCACCTGTGTAAACAATTTTGTATGCTGCAGAAGCAGGTACTTCTACAATAGTGCCACCAGCTACAGGCGCATTGTCTGCAACAGGAAAGCCTACGTGCATATCAGCCTGTTGGTTAGCCTCGTCCCACTGATAAACGATATCTGATGCAGGGCCTACAATGCGGCTACCTAATGCCTGCCCCATAGCAGCATAAGTATCGCTGTAGAATTTCATCATGTCTGCCCACTTAATCATTTTGCGAACACCTGCATATATGTGCGCGTCAAACTGTGTATCTTCTATCCTGAAGGGACTAACAATAGCAGTGTCATCTCTGTGTGCTTCGCTATATACTTTCAGTAATTCGAAACCACGATTGAACATTTTTGTCAGCATGCTTTTGCCCATCAGTGCCCACATACCGCGCATCATGAAAGATGTTTCCTGATTGTAGGTCATGGTTACTTTTGTCTTACCGCCTTCTTCGCTTACTTTATAAATGCCGTCAGCCGTGCCTTCCCATGGTTTTATGAAATCCATGTGGTATTTCATTTCCATGCCGTTTACACCCATGTTGGTGCATACACCTTCGCCTGCATCTTTACCTATGTAGTGATATTTTGCACCTTCCTGACCTGCAGGACCGCTTGCATCTGCCACAATGGTAGTATCCATTTCTTTCCATGGGCTCCAGTTGCCCCAGTTGTTGAAGTCAGATACCTGTTTCCATACTACAGATTTCGGTGCGTCAATAATAGCGCTTGCCTCTACCTTTCCCTCAGCCGGAGAAGCAATACATAATACCAGGTAACCCACCACTAAAATCAGGATGAGTATCCCCAAGAATTTGAGTACTTTTTTCATAATGCGATTTGATTTTGCCGAAAGCTAATAAAAAGTTTTGTTTAACTATTCTTCCCGTATGTCATTTTTATTAAAGTTTAATTTGCTGGTAATGATTATAAATTCCATTTATAATGTGTAACGTACCTTTGCATCATGAAAAATATACGGAACAGCAGCCTGCAAGACCTTGAAACCCTGCTTGTTGAGTGGGGCGAACCTAAATTCAGGGCCAGGCAGGTATATGAGTGGATATGGCAAAAACATGCAGGTAGCATTGATGAAATGACCAACCTGCCCAAAAGCCTGCGCGAAAAGCTGAATGCCGATTTTCATATTCCGAAGGTAAAAATCCACCACAGCCAGTTTAGCAGCGATGGTACCATAAAAAACCGCCTGCAACTGCACGACGGCCATTTTGTAGAAAGCGTACTGATACCTACAGAAAAAAGGCTGACCGTATGTGTATCCAGCCAGGTGGGCTGCTCGCTTGCATGCAAGTTCTGTGCTACAGGCTTCCTGCCGCGCAAGCGCAATATGGACTTTGACGAGATTGTAGACGAAGTAACACTTGCCAATCATCAAGCGTTGGAGCACTACGGCAAGGGTATTACCAATATTGTATTTATGGGTATGGGCGAGCCATTGCTGAACTATAACAATGTGCTGAAGGCTATTAATAAGATAACAGCACCTGCGCCCGATGGCTTGGGTATGAGCCCGCGCCGTATTACAGTATCTACCGCAGGCATCAGCAAGATGATACGCAAGCTGGGCGATGACGAGGTGCGCTTTAAACTGGCACTGTCGCTACACGCGGCAAACGACAGGAAACGTGATGAGATTATGCCTATCAACGAAACCAGCAATCTGGATGAACTGGTAGATTCACTCAACTACTTCTACCAAAAAACGAAGAACGAGATAACGTTTGAATACATCCTCTTCAACAAGTTTAACGACAGCCAGACCGATGCTGATGAATTGGTGAAACTATATCGCCGTGTGCCGGTAGATCTGGTAAATATTATAGAATACAACCCGATAGAGAAGGCAGACTTCAGCAAGCCCGATGAGGATACTACAGACAACTTTATGGCATATCTGGATAGCAAACGTGTAAATGCCCGCCTGCGCCGCAGCCGTGGTAAAGACATAGATGCAGCCTGTGGCCAGCTGGCAAATGTAGATAAGGCGGAAGGGTAGTTATATAAGCCTGAACAGGAAAGACAACCCTGTATTGTGCTGATGGATATTACCGTCAGTGGTTATCTCTGTATTATACAAGCTATAATTGTAATGAGCGCGTATTGCTATACGTGGTGTTATTGTATATGATAGCCCAAGTGACATTGCAACATCAAATGCATACATTGATCCGTATGGGTGTTCGGTGCTAAATACGCTTGGGGCTCTTGATAAAATAATACGTGGGTTAAAGCACTGATCTAAAGGGTTGTTTATGGATTTTCCTTTGATAAACAACTCAGTTGAAACACAAGTTTTTGCTTTTATCAGGAAGCCATAATTAAAGCCCGCAGTTATCCAAAATTGTTTTTGTTTTGATTGGTACAAACACATAGACAGTTGCATAGGTAATGCAATGTAATGGTAGTTAATCTTCACATTATTAGTTTGGGATAGACCATTCGTAGTGTTGTAGTCTTGTACTGAACGTATATTGCGCCTTTCATAGCCAATACCTGTTTCAAATGCTACATGGTTAACAATAGGTACCTGCAAGGCTAAAGCTGCTTTGTAATACATGGCAGGCTTAAACCTTGTTGCCTGCATATAATAATTGTCGCTACGCTGTTTGGAATTGTATGATGTACCGGCACCAATATGCGCCAGCAGCTTTACAGGTTGGGCATTTATGGTATCGATACGGGCTATTATAAGTAAGAATAGTAGTACGCTGCGCATCTATTTATCTCTTGCAAGTATAACTGTTTCGTGAATAGTATATTTTTACAAATAGTGTAAACTATTGTTAAAACACAAACATGCTTACAGCATCAACTGCCCGCAAGCTGGCAAGAGCATTTAAAGAAGGGGACTATTCAAATGATATTGAGAGTGGGCTGCGTGCTTTGAGAAACGCGGGGGCAAATCAGGTAGAAAGTGTGCGCCTGCTAATGCAAGCACTTGGTCTTAATCTAAAAGAAGCAGATAGCATTATAATGCATTCTACTACATGGGCAGATATGTATGATAGCACCACTGAATTGAGGGATGCTTTTGCCGAATGCCTAAGCGATAAGAAAACTGAAAACATTGAAAATGACACCAACGATAGCAAGGAAAATTGCAACAGCATTTGACGAGGTAACAGAAGAACCGCATTTTGAAAACACGGCATTCAAAGTGAAGAAGAAAGTCTTTGCCACCATGAATGAGGCTGAAAAGCGAATGACGGTAAAGCTGTCTCTGCTTGACCAGAACGTTTTCTGCACCTTCGATGCAACGGTGATATACCCTGTGCCTAATGCATGGGGCAAACAAGGATGGACGCATGTGAACCTGCGTACCGTACGCAAAGAGATGCTGCAAGACGTGCTAACTGTTGCCTACTGTACTGTTGCACCCAAAAAGCTGGCAGACAAATACAGGGTAGAGTAGGACTATTTCTAATTGTTTGGTTGTATAAATTGCTGAAAATCTATATCTTTAATACAATTCTATTTATTTATAAAAAACATTGTATGAAGAAAATTCTTACCCTTACTGCATTCGCAGGCTTGCTTGTTTTCGGTACCTCTTGCAGCAAAAAGTACGATTGTACTTGCACTGACTCTAATGGTGCAATGACTGTAGAGAAAATCGGTGGTGCAAATAAAGATGCTGCTCAGGTTTCTTGTATTGCTAAATCAAATGTCAATTCAGGTAAAACTTGTGCTATCCTGAACTAATATTTTTCTAAGCAATGGCTGTAATGTTTTCATTACAGCCATTATTATGTCCGGTGGTATCGTAGTGCTTCTTGCAGTATTGTCGTTATCTTATCTGTATCAATATCCTGCTCGGGGTCTATCAGCAGTATTTTCATCTTAGCCCGTTTTTCCTGCAGCAGGTCGGGGTGGTTTAGCTTATCGCCTGCCACTATACCTATATAGGGTTGTTTGTATTTTTTGTGCACCCACAGGTAGCAAAACATTTTACCGTTGTAGTAAAAGAAGGGGAGTTTGTATTTCCATTCTTCGGTAATGCCACCATCGAGCGTGGGAATAAAATCTCTGAGAAAAAGCATGGTGCTTTTTACAGGCTCATCCAGGCTGAGAAAATAACTGTCTATCGGGCGCAGCATATTACTAAGATACGGGTTCCGAGGCTTCTGTTCTTTCATCTGCCTTGAAACCGAAATATAGCATTGCCCCACTGAAGAAGAGCATGGATAATGCCAACAGAAAACCTATACCGAAATACGCCCATGGGTTGCTGATAACCTTGCCGCTGATATAGTCTATAAAATCGCTGACGAGCGCAAAGAATATCCACAACCCTGCACCTGTAGCCAATATGCCAAATGCTTTATACAACCACTGCCTGTGTATGATTACAGGTAGTGCACTTAGTACCAGCACACCAATTTCCGGGAAAGAGAAATGTTGAAAGCTGATAGTTGGTATGGCAAAACAGATACCTATCAACAAAAAATAAACAGTAGCAATACGAAGTAAGATGGACGGCTTTTGCATAGGTGTAGTAGTATAACGTAAAGTTAAACCTCAAATTGTATGCCTTTGCACAACGTGCTGAAAATGACATAACTATGAAAGTCTTATGCTAAGTATGACCGATGTTTAAACGGGTGTGGTTGGGTAAAAAGTATGTAGCATGATAAGTGTCATGAACAACTAAAAAAGCCTGCACAATGGCAGGCTCTTAATGTTTTACTTAAGACTTAAGCTTTACTACTTCAGACTATACTTAGCACCATCGTACGCCCATTTGATGTAGGTAGCACCCCACGTAAAGCCACCACCAAATGCAGCCAATACTATGTTGTCGCCTTTTTTCAGTTGCTTCTCATAGTCCCACAGGCACAGTGGCAGTGTACCGTTGGTAGTATTGCCATAGCGCTCTATGTTTATCATTACTTTTTCTATCGGCAGGCCCATACGCTCGTACGTAGCTGCTATGATGCGCAGGTTGGCCTGGTGTGGTACCAGCCATTGTATATCGTCTGCCACCAGATTGTTGCGCTCCATTATCTGTGCTGCAACATCTGCCATGTTCTTTACTGCAAATTTGAAAACCGTCTGCCCTTCCTGATACACAAAGTGTTCTTTGTTCATCACCGTTTCTACAGTAGCTGGTTTTACAGAGCCACCCGCTTTCTGGTGCAGGTGTGCACGGCCTGCACCATCGCTGCGCAGTACGGCATCTATTACACCGTAGCCTTCAGTATCAGGCTCCAGCAATACGGCACCGCCGCCATCACCAAATATGATGCAGGTAGCACGGTCTTCATAGTTCAGTATAGAGCTCATTTTGTCAACACCTACTACTATTACTTTCTTGTATGTACCGTTGGCAATGAACTGTGCACCGGTGTTCAGTGCAAACAAAAAGCCGCTGCATGCGGCATTTATATCGTACCCGAAGGCATTCTTCAGGCCTGCTTTATCGCAAATAACATTGGCTGTTGCCGGAAACTGAAAATCGGGCGTTGTAGTGGCACATATCAGCAGGTCTATATCGTCTACAGTTATGTCCGGGCGTTTTTTCAGCAGTTCTTTTACTGCTTCTACAGCTATATCGCTGCTGCCCAGGCCTTCGCCCTTCAGTATATGGCGTTCTTTAATGCCTGTGCGCGTGGTTATCCACTCGTCGGTAGTATCTACTATCGTCTCCAGTTCTTTATTCGTCAATATATAGTCGGGTACATACCCGCCTATGGCTGTAATCGCAGCTGTTGTTTTCTGCATTAAAAAATCTTTAGAGATGCAAAGTTAGTGGAATTTGGTATTGGGTAGGAAGTAGGCAGGAATTTGGTATTGAACACTGTTTAAATTAGATTTTTTCTAATTTTTGTCCTGAACGCCAAATTCCTGCCGGTATTTTATGTACACATAGCGCCACAGGCATTGATAACCTGTCCGCTAACGTAGCTGCTCATGTCTGATGCCAGGAACAGTGCCACGTTTGCTATTTCTTCAGGCTTGCCAAAGCGCGCCAGTGGTATTTTTTCGAACCATTTCTCGGCACCACCGTCTTTCAGGTAGTGTGTCATATCAGTTTCTATAAAGCCCGGCGCTATGGCATTGCAACGTATGTTGCGGCTGCCCAGTTCCTGTGCTATACTCTTTGTAAAGCCTATGATGCCCGCTTTTGATGCCGCGTAGCTACTCTGCCCGCCATTGCCCTCTACGCCTACCACACTGCTCATATTGATGATGCTGCCTGCGCGTGCCTTCATCATTGGTTTTATCACCTGGCGTGTCAGGTTGTACACAGACTTCAGGTTGGCTTGTATCACATCGTCCCACTGCTCGGGCGTAAGGCGCAGCAGCAGATTGTCTTTAGATATACCTGCGTTGTTTACACATATATCTATACCGCCAAAATCTTTCATTACATCATTTGCCAGTTGCTCAGACGCTGCATAGTCTGCCGCGTTGCTTTTATAGGCTTTGGCGTTAACACCGTAGCCTTTCAGTTTTGCCTCTAGTGCCTGTGCTTTCTCGTCGCTGCTGAGGTAGGTAAACGCTACATGCGCCCCATGCTCTGCAAACTTGACAGCGATAGCCTCGCCAATGCCACGGCTTGCACCGGTAACGAGGGCTACCTTATTTTCTAATAATTTCATCAGAAAGGTGGATTTGTGCCGCTAAAGTAATAATTATCGGGGATTTGGGTAGGGTAGCGAGTAGTTTTATTGTGGGTACAAACAGGATTTTGCCAATGTAAACTGAACGAAACACAACTGATATTAAAACAAGTAGCTTTCTGATACACTGCGAGCCTGCCTACAGGATGTTTGCAGAATAAGCATAAAAAAAGCCCCGCATATGCGGGGCTTTAAATGATAATGTCGATATGAAATTAGATAACGCGAACGTTAACTGCATTTAAACCTTTCTGACCATTTTGTACTTCGTAAGACACACGATTGTTCTCACGAATCTCGTCGATAAGACCTGAAACGTGAACAAAAATGTCTTGACCACCTGCTGAAGGTGTGATGAAACCGAAACCTTTGGTTTCATTGAAGAATTTAACTGTACCTTCTTGCATTGTATTTAACTTTTAAAATAAGGAACAAATGTACAAAGATATTTTTAAATTTTGTAATTTATTTTTTTAAAAGCCTGTTTTGGGTGTAATAAATGAAAAAAACGGTGCCTGCCTCAGGGAAAAGTACATTAAGTGAGAGAGAGCTAACACATGTACCGGCAAGCATCCGTTTTGTGATGAAGATGATAGGGTTTGTTGCTAAGGACAAATAGCATTTGTCTAAATCACCCCAATTGCTATTCAACTACTCAAATATGTAGGCCATGCTGCCCGATATAACATTGGTACCACTGTGTTTCTGGTCTTTTACCGCCGTCCCGTCTACAAGTATTGTCATGCGCAGTGTGCCTGCACCGTATGCATTGAAGGCATAGGCAAGGTTATCATATCTTTTTACTGTGCGTGTCAGTTTTTTGCTGAATGGTAGTTTTACATTCATGGCATTGCTGGTACCACCTGTTTCGTTGGTATAGCCAATGCTACTGGCGCTATCTACACCAGATTCTGACGTCAGCTTATACTCAATGGTTACCGTCTTTGGGTAAGCCGCTGGTGTTGGCGTAGGTGTGGTTGTGTTGTTGTTGCTGTCTTTTTTGCATGCAGCAAAGCCTGTCATCAATATGGCTGCACCTGCAATAGCCATCATGTTTTTTGCGTTCATTTTCATAACCCTCTCGTTTATTTGTTTTTAAAAAAAATCTATAGGCAAAACTACCTTCTATGATTGTCCAAGAATTTGACTTATGTCAATTTCCGTCTGATTCTGCTGAGCCGCTCCTGTGAAATACCCAGGTACGATGCCACGTGCGATAGTGGTAACAGATTCAGTTTTTCGGGGTGCGTTTCCATCAGCCGCAGATAGCGTTCTTCTGCCGTCAGCGATATGGCTTCTATCAGCCTGTTTTCTACAATGCCCAGGTAGTGTGTCAGCAAATCGTTCAGCATCTGTTCATGCTTTTCGTTGCCGGGCGTTTTAAAATCTTTATAGTCGCACACCAATACTTCACTTTCTTTTACGGCCTCTATAGTATAGTTGTTGGGTATGCCGCTGAACAATCCCTGCGGGCAGCAATCAATATCGTCCTGAAAGGTGAAACCTATGCCATATTCTTTCCCGTTTACCACCGTGTAGCTTCTGAATACACCACTGCGGATGTAGAAGAAGAAATTGGAATAGCTGCCATGCCTGATGATGGCTTTGCCCTTGGGTACTGTCATAGGCTTGCCTATGCGCAGTATAGCCTCGTACACCGCGTTGAAGTTGGTATTGCCTTTGCTGATTGTAAACTCGGGACTGAACATGCTTAATGGCTCAATAATGTTTGTATTGTTTGGAAAGGGCTTGTCTGCCATGTATTAAATACATACAGACGATGATGTACTGCTAATGCTTGGTGGCATTGCCGATATTTACTGTTGTAAAGATGTTTCTTCATAAAGTGCCGACGTTTTTTGTGAGTAGTGTATATGCACACTATCCCTGTCAATGCTGTTTTTATAGTTCAGCACCAACATATCAGTCAGCAAAGCCGGTACATTGCAGCAGGCATTGGGGGAGATTGAAGCTGCAATACTGTTGCATTGATTTACAACAGATTACAAATCTAATTGTATTAGGAGTATTATTTTTTGACTAAAGTCAATTAATCGGTATCTGCAAAAGAAAAAGGCAACGCACGCAGCACCTGTTCATACGTGCTATATGCATTGCCTGTTAGTGTAGAAGGCGTTTGTTCGTTTATATAAAAAGACTGCCAAGTGCAGTGTGTGCCGCAGCACATCTTGCTGTTCACGGTGCAGGTGGGGCTGTCTGAAAAAGCTCTGCAGCTAAATGTGTTTGTGTTGTTTGTACGTTTCTGTACAGGGGAAAGATGAAAACGCAATTCGTTGATTGCAGCGTAAAGCTACATACACATTTACACATTGCCATTGACCAACATCAATTTCTGCAAACAGTATTTGTGTAAAACACCTATAGAGTCTACATGCGGTATGATACTCGTGTATAGGCAGGGGGAAAGTAAATGATTGTTGTACAAACAACAGGCGTCAGATGCCGTAGTCTTGCATATCGGCTTCGTGCAGCTTACGTTGCTTGCGTGCTTTGTACCACTTAATGGTTCTTTCTGTGCCTATTATGATGCCTGCAATGCTTATCAGTATAAGCACTACCCAGCCCATATCTTCTGCTGCACCTCTCATAGTTTTTCGGTTTTATATGAATTTACGAAGAATACATTAAGCAAACAACTATGTTTATATTACAACAATGTTAAAAAAATAAAGCCCCGCTAATCAGATTAGCAGGGCTTGTTGTAGTGCAGGTAAAAAGCAATTATTTAGGTTCGCTGAAGGCAGGATTTGTCAGAAAATCATTGTCTGTAAGCGTTTTAAGGAAAGCTATCAGGTCTGCTTTTTCTTGTGTGGTAAGGTTTAGCCCCGAACCGAAATCGGGCATATGCTCGTCTATATTCGGGCTGCTTTGCTGCACTTTGCTGCTGTAGAAGTCTATTACTTCTTCAAGTGTTTTAAAGCGGCTATCGTGCATATACGGCGCTGTCTGTGCAATATTGCGCAGGGTAGGTACTTTAAATTTACCTCTGTCTTCTGCCTTGCCTGTGTACTTCATATACCCGTCGTCTTTCGGGTTGGCATCCAGCCCGTTGTTGCGCAGCACTTCATCTGCCAGTTGGGTATTCATCAGGTGGCAGTTGTTACAAAAGCCTTTCCCTTTAAAGATGGCATAGCCATTCTTTTCCTGTTGGTTGAAGACGGTGGTATCATTGCCATAAACATACTTGTCGAATCTGGAATTGTAAGACACCAGCGTACGCTCAAACTGTGCTATGGCTTTGGTTACCAGATTGCTATCTATGGTACGGGTACCAAATGCTTTGAAAAACAGATCAGGATACACCGTGCTGTTTTGCAAACGTTTTACCACATCGGGCCATTTGTTAGCCATTTCTATCGGGTTGGTTACAGGATCGTGTGCCTGTCCTTCAAGCGTTTGCCTGCGTCCGTCCCAAAAGAAAGTGCTGCTCCACCCCAGGTTGATGATGGCCATCGCATTCCTGTCGCCAAATACACCATTGGTACCCTGGCTGAAGGGGCGTGGGTCGTCAAAGGCATTCTCCTGCTTGTGGCAGGTAGCGCAGCTCATGGTCATATCGTTGCTCAGCATCTTTTCGTAAAAGAGCTTTCTGCCCAGATACACACCCTCTACCGTCAGCGGATTGTCCGACGGGTGTTTCATCTCTCCCACATAGTTTTTTACCCATGCAGGCACTGTTACGGTCATTGCCGTAGGATTATATACATCGGGAGCAGGCGTAGTTTCCGGATCTTTATTACAGGCATAGATACCGGTGGTAAGTACGGCAATTGTTATGATTGTAAACTTCTTCATGCTTCAAACTATTCTTTGATGAATTTTGTAAAACCTGTTTTGCCCTCAGCATCAGTAAGACGGATGGTGTAGATACCTGCAGACAGGTCTGCGGTATTGATAACAGGGTTTACTTTACCAGTACCCATGTCCATTTCTTTTACTACCTGTCCATTCAGCGCAGTGATGCTGATGCTTTTTACAGCCTTGCCATAGTTGATGCTGATGGTATTGGTGGCAGGATTTGGAGATGCGCTGAAGCTGATATTGTTTGCTAAGTTGCCTACAGACGTAGCCGTCAGGGCACTGTTGATAGCTGCAGTGATACCTGTCAGATCGTTGGTAGCGTTGTTCTTTTTGTTGTAATAGATTTTGTGGTCTGTACCACCCATTACTACTACGTGTGGCATACCTGTACCACCAAAGTCGCTTTCTTTAATCACATTGCCTGCGTTGCTGAATACGGTCATATTGCTCAGCGTACCTATGCTGCTGCTAGTTATCCATGTATTCAGGTCATTGCAAGATGCATCGCCCAGATCATCTGCTATATAGTACACTACTTTGCCGGGATGGCTTGAAGCAAAGCTCTGCATGGCATTATACGCAGCTTTTGCACCGTTGATGCAAGAGCCGCATGGCATTACCCATACCATTACCACTATCTTGCCGCTATTGAGTGCGGTAAACAGATTTTTGCTGGTGCTGCTGCAGTCTGTGGCTGTCCAGTCTGTAGCATTTGTTTGTGCAAATGATGCGCTTGTTGCCAGCATCAGCGATGCTGCGATAAATAGTTTTTTCATCGTAGTTGTTTTTTTATGTGAGTGTTATGCAAATGATTATTTAATGCCTTTCAGCTTCATACCGCAAACGGGGCATGTGCCGGGCTTATCGTATGTTTTTTCCTGTTCGCATTTCATGGGGCATTGGTATTTGCTAAATTTCTCTTCGCCGCAAGACGAGAGTGCAAATACGCTGACCAGCGTAGCGACAATGACGCGCATAAACAAATTCATGCTGTTGTGTTGTATTTAGTATTAGTAATGCTGCAAAGAGTGACAGCTATAAGGATGCGCAACCCTGTATACAAGGTTGTGTAATACTAATACGGTATCAGATACGATATACGGAATGGAGTTGATAAAGCGGGATACCCGTTCGTTCGGGTGGTGGCCGCAGCAATTGCTTTGCTTTGGTACCTGTAGCAGGTTGTACATCTGCTACATAGTATGTATGATATACCGGCAGGGCTACATCTGTTTGCATCTTCTGCAAATCGAGTGTGTAGTATGCCTGTGCTTTATCGTCTGTTTTAGAGAAGGTTACTTTCTTGCTTTTGCAGCAATCGGGTGGCATAGGTTTCTTGCTGTCGCAGCATTTCACCTCGTGGTCGTCATCATTATTTACAGATACATAGGCAAGCTCTCCGCCGCAGTGGTGGAAAGACAAACTGATATTGAATGCGCAGAACGCATAACAAACCAGTATCAATATGCCGAATACCTTTTTCAAAACCTGAAGTCAAATGTAGCGTATTTTTTTATTCGCAATTGTCAGATTTTTAGCATGTGTACTCAATTGTTATTGTTGTACGTACAGCTGTTGGATAATTATTTAAAGGCACGATTGTTGTATTATATAAGCTGTACTAAGCCCTTTGTATATGGATGGGAATATCTTATTGCATATAACCGCACTGCTGTGTATGTTGCTGATAGCAGCGGGCTACAGGTATAATAAGCCATTTGCCATGGCGAATGGTGCTACCTATTTTGTAGGTGCAATACTGCTGTATATACGTCTTGATACCGACAGGCATTTTCCTGATATAATAAACAATTACATGAACCTCTTGCTATTCAATCTATTGTTTATAGCCATCAGTACCGTGTATCTGGTATACCAATTGATGAAGAATAGAGCGGTGGGGTAGTGGGTGCTACACTATCGCTCACTTGTCAGCAGGCGTTGGTGCATGTATTGGATATTGCGCGTGTCTGGTTTTATAATGCCCGTTTTGGGATTGTCCATATCGCAAATGGCAAGTATGGCAAGGCTGGTGAGGAATGTATAGAGTATGGGTAGTATGTACGATTTGTAGCCCTGTGTAAATGTATTCATGAATCCTACCAGCAATCCTATCAACAGCGAGCCTACTATCAGCAGGAACATGATGGTGCTTGGCGTACGCTCTGTATAAGAAAAAGCATTTTTGTAAAAATGGGTACACAGGCTGTTGTGGTAGCGTAGCAGCGTGGTAACGTTTGCCTGATTGACAGTGCTGTCTTTGTGTAGCTGCAACAGATAATCTACAAACTGGCCATTGATGTTGGCAATGGTATCCAGCATCTGCTGGTGTGTCCAATGATTATCGTTTATTTCGGCATGTACACCGGTGAAGTCTATGAGATAGTGCCTTACCTGTTTGCGAATGGCATTGTCCATAAACAAGCTCTCTCTGCGCATCTGTGCTACTACGTCCGACTCAGCATTCAGGTTGGCAGTACGGTTGCGGTATTCTGTGTTCGATGAATTGAGTGTGAAAGAAAGTATCAAACCAAAGATACCTACTACAGATGTCTCCAATCCCGCAGGTTTCCATGCAATATTCTTTTTGTGGTATCGCCGCCTGGCAATAACAGCTCCCAGCCATATAGACCCTATCAGCAATAGCGGATATATAAAATAGAACCACGTAGTATTGGTAATAGCTGCCATAGCATGTGTTTGTGCAATACTAAAATACGGTTTTACAGTTCTTTATCATGCATTTTCAATCCACGGGCAAGGCGCTCTATGGTCTTAGCCATACGGTCTATTTTTGTTTCCTGCTTTTTGGCACCGTATATCCACTGTATGTAGTATTTCTTTTCGCTGTCGCTTAGTTTGGTAAAGAAGCGCAGCGCCTGCGGCTCGTCTTCCAGGCAAAGTTGCAGTTCTCCCGGTACTTCTACTGCACTATCATCGGGGTACAGTGTGATGTGTACCGTATCGCCCGCTTCTTTATTAATGGCTTTGCGTATCTCTGCCTTTACAGGCAGGAATAGTCTGCCATCGCCCATGGGCATCAGGGTGTATTGTTTGATGACATAGTCATCTATGCTGCCGCAAACTTTCCTCCACCCGAAAGGTTTCTTCACGTTTTCGCGAATGGTATCGGGTAGTACTGCATAAGTCCACCCGCCCTTTCCCGGGTATTTTTCAAGCTTGTATTTTTTATCAACGAGCGGTTTCATTGCAAGGTTCTAAGATAGTCAATCTCCAAATACCTGTATCACATCACAGCATTGTCATTTTGTGTGAAAATTATAATGGGGGAGCTGTGTATTCGTTGCTATATCATTAATTTACAAAGATTAAATGCAGGAATATGAAATGCTTGCCAATACTGTTTGCTTTTGTAATGATGGGTGGTAATGCTATGGCGCAGGGCTGTGCAGATGCGGGTTTTTGTAGTGTGGGTGCCATGCAGCACGGCAAGCAAAAAACAGATACGCTTCATAACACAATAGGCTTTTCTGCGGCAGTAGCCAGCGGAGAAAAATTGTCGTGGGTCATCAGCCCGCAACTAGAGATAAAAACATTCATTGACCAGCGAAGCTATCTGGAAGTAAAGCTGCCGTTTCAGATTGTGACGGGCAATCTGGGTACCAATCTTGGTGTGGGCGATTTGATTGCAACCTATACACATCGCGTCAGCACAAAGAAGACAGACAAACAACTGTATTATACAATTGGTATGCGTTTCGGATTGGGTAACGGAGACGATGCCCTCAATGCAAAGCCACTGCCTATGGCATACCAGACAAGTCTTGGTACCACAGACGTAATATTGGGGCTTAGTACCAATATTGGTAAATACATCACATTGGCAGCAGGCATACAGCAGCCCGTGTTGCAGTACAACAGAAACGGGTATCATACCACCGCCGACAGAGATAGTATAGAGACGGTCTATTTTTCATCGCGCTATCTGCAACGTGCGGGTGATGCACTGCTGCGTGTAGAGGCAAAGAAAGACTGGAAGCACAGCGGCATACACGGTGGACCTTTGGTATTGTGTCATCTGGCAAATGATAAGAGTATACTGGCCAACGGCGATAAGATTGAATTGCAAAACAGTGCGGGATTTACAGTCAATGTAAACCTCGGGTACTATTACAGCACAGAAAAATGGGTATTCGATTTCACGATTGCCGCACCCGTATATGCCAGAGAAAACAGGCCAGACGGGCTGACACGTAATGCCATCGTCATTCCACGCTTTACATTCAAGCTGTAGTAAAAGCTATCCGGTTTTCTTTACTAAGTCCTCGGGTTTTATTTTGCCGCGTGCTATGGCAAGGTCTTCATCTATCTTGCGGCTGCGTTCCATTTCTTCTTTGTGTCTGCGTAGGGCTTCTTTGGCACTAATGCCTTCGGGCGCGGGTGGTAGTGCATATTTTCCTTTGGGCTTTTGTGCATCGGCAGCAGGGTTGTAGGTAAGCGGGTTTTCTGTTTTTACATCGTGATGCCCCAGCCAGTTGCGGAAGTGCTTGCGGTAGTCGGTATCTGTCTTTTCGGTCTCGGCAGTGTAGCGCAGCCATTTGTTGAAAGCAGTAAGCCAGTTGCGTAGTTGTTCGGGAGTTATCTTTTTTAATTCAGTAGTTAGCAGGTTGAAGTTATCATCAGCCATACTACGTTCCAGCAGTTGTTCCAGTGTATAGTGTGTATCGTTGGGTGTTATGTGTTTATTATTATCAGGTATAAGGCTTATAGCCGTTTTACCACCAACAACAGTAGCAACCCCACCATCCTCTGCTGTGCTGTTGTGTGCTATACTGTTATATTCTGTTCTATCCTCTATTGTCCTTTCCTTGGTATGCATAGGGCATGCATCTGGTATGCCAGTGGTAGATAATTTATTGTCTGTCAATGGTTTCGAATACCTGATATTTGCAGCACGTTTACCTTTGTTGCTCAACTCCTTTCTTTTTCTGTCAAGTGCACGTAGTTGTTCAGTCATTTCTTCGTGGTAGATGCAGCCGTTTTTTCAGTTTCAGTAGTTTGAAGCGGTTGATGCAATCATCTATAAACTTGCGTACCTCATCGGGTGTCATTTCTTCCAGCAGGCGCGAAAGGTGAGTGTAGGCAAATTCTTCGGTCAGGTTGTAGCGGTAGCCTTCGCTGCCACGCAGCACTTCCATCAGTGCCCACCATATACCGTAGCCCTTCATGCCGTATACGGCTTTCAGCGACATCAGCTTAGGGTCGTTCATCGCATTCTTGTCGTGGGCAAACCAGTGATTATCTTTCTGTTTCATGGTGCAGATAGGTTTAGGTATTATAGTGATTATTTATTAATGCAAAAATACAATAAAATAATCATTCCACGCAAAAAATATAGCCCCGCATTGGCAGGGCTGTTCTATTATTGTTTTTGTTGATTGTTACAGCTTCAGTGCAATGCCTATGCCGTTCTTATTGCTCACCAGACAAATGTCGTATTGTCCTTTAGGGCCTGCATTGTGTGCTCTGTAGCCACCGCCCTTGTTTCTGTGGTCATCTATCAATGCCAACGGTACTGCTATGGCAACAAGGCCACCTCCTATTGCAGCAAGTGTCCACTCAGGGTCTCCGCCACCAATATAAGTGCCAACAGGCCAGCCTATCAGGCCACCGCCTATGCCACCCAGTATCTGTGCAGTAATGCCCAATGCTCCCGGTCCGCTGTTGCGTCTGTATCTGTCTGGTGGTGGTAGTGGTGCAAAAGAAGGTGCTGTTTCTTTTGAAATTGTCTGTTTGGCAAATGTGTTGTGTAAAGAAAAGTCTCCGTCTTTGGAAAAAGATGTGTAAGAGGAGAGGCATAAAATGAAAAGGGTAATGTACTTCATAAGGTTTCTAAGTTTTTAGCAAATGTTAAATTAGCCAATTGCCCGAAACTGTGCAATATGTTTTGTTTATCTTTTCTTCAAAACCGCAAAGTATTGAAGCCACTCCTTACCAGAGTCCTGCTCTTGTTTACCAACAGCCTGTATGCACAGTTGTTCGATGATGAAATGTTTTTTAAGATACGCGGCACGGCAGACTCGGTATCGGTGGTTAGCAAGCTGGTATGGCCACCCGGTAACGAGGAGACCGAAGAAGAATATAAACTGCAAGACAGTGTGATGTATCACTATCAGGCTGCCGATACCATATCTGCTACACAATATCATTACGAAACCCATTTCAAAGACCTGCTGTATGTGCTGAATGATGAGGGGGATATTAACTATATGGAGAACAGGATGCCCGGTGCCAAACAGGCTGTTAGGTTTAGCTACATTCGCAAGCAGGCTGGCAGCCCACAACTGCACAACTATACACAACCTACCTTCTACATCGTAAAAGATGCAGACAGGCGTACCGATACTATCCGTTACTACATGGCTTCGCAAAAAGTAATAGCCACAACCATCCGTAAATATGATGAGCAGGGGCGTGTAGCCGAAGAATGGAAGACGGGTATTACAGAACGTACCACACACAGTATATACGAATACGGGCTCTACAACCTGTGTACAAAATCGGTGAACTACCAAAACGATACGCTGATATCAACCGATACCTATGAGTATGTGTTTGACACCCACGGCAATTTTACCAAGCGCAAACGCTACGCCAACGGCCGTATTATTAACGTTTTGTATAGACGCATCTATTACAATTAGTCTTTAATTTGTATAAACACTTATGCTATGATACCAATCAATCCGAAACTGAAAAGCCTTTTACTGGCAGTGGCACTGCCTTTCCTTTCCTTCGCAGGTAGCAAAACAGATACTACAAAGCTGAATGCCATCAGCCGAAAGATGTTTGATGAAGGCAATAAGAACTTTCTGTTGATAGATGCTGTGAAAGACGGACTGCTACAGGAAAAAATGCCATACACCTACGAGTATGATAACGGAGATATCAGCCTGAACGGAGAGCAACTGAGCGAACCCTACCGCAGCCGCTATGCCGAAAAGATGGAAGCCTTTCTGAAAAAGCAGGGAAGTGTACACAGTGCATTCTCTATAACAGGAAGCTCGCTGAGTCTGGATAAACTGCAAAAAGAGGAACAGGGCAAAAAAGGTAAAAACAGCGACCGTGAAAAAGAAGAAAAGCTGAACGCGGTAATAACAGCTATGGCAGCAGACAGCCTGCTGGACGAAAGTCAGCCCATCAACCTGAAGTGGTACCCCAACGGACTGTATGTGAATAACAACAAACTGGAAGGCGAACTTGAAAAGAAATACACGGCACTGATGGAAGACGCGCTGGGTCAGAAACCAAGATTCCCGGGAGATAGTTACAGCCACAGAAGAGATGCAAAGCGATAGGCAATCGTCGCGTTGAAAAATATTTTCGGCAACTTATTTGTTTTCAGTGTTTTCGCGTTGTACATTTATTAAAAGCGGCAAGCTTATCCCCCAATGCTGCTTCTCAATCAACTATTTACAGGTATGCGGCTGTAGTGCTCTAAGAGCATGATAGTCAATTTATTGCACCAAAAATGCAATGGCAATGTGTCTTTAGCGGCACAGTATGCTATGTAGCAGGTTGAATAATATTTGAGACCAATAAATAAGATCATAACAAATTGAAGACACTAAAGAACACCAAGCAAAAATAGAAACACACGTGGGCTATGTATAGATGGCCAATATGCTGTAGGGGGTAAAGAAAATTTTTACAGAGAACGAAGCAATCATAGCGAAAGCCATGAACGCTGCAAGCAGCTATTGATATTTATACACAAGCGCGCGGTTCGTAAATGGTTTGAGAGTAACAGGAAAGGCACCCCTCACCGGGTGCTTTTTCTGTTGAGGAAGCTGGCAGTGTATATCATAAAGAAAGCACCCGTTATGCGGGTGCTTCTTTGTTTATAGCATTAGCGTCTGTTGCCTTTATTTACATTCACCACCGGGCTCGCACACGGTAGCATCGCCGCCAACTACTGTCAGTTTAGGATTAGCTTTTTCGTATTCTGTCCATGCTTGTGTCAGTGCCTGCAGAAACGTTTCTGACGGTTGTGCACCGCTTACGGCATATTTATTATCCAGTACAAAGAAGGGTACACCACGCACACCTATCTGCGATGCGCGTACTATATCGGCCTCTACCTCGGCTGCGTATTTATTGCTGTTCAGCACATCCACTACTTCCTGCTCGGGTATGCCTATGTTTTTTGCCATAGCAATCAGCACATCGCGGTTGGCTATGTCTTTGCCTTCGGTAAAATACCCGCGAAACAGTTGCTCTTCCATCGCATCGCCCTTACCATATTTCTTTGCCAGATGGCTGATGCGGTGCGCGTCAAAGCTGTTGGCTATTACAGCCTTGTCAAAATTGTATTCCAAGCCTTCGCCCGCAGCCATCTGCACTACTTGTTTGTGCATCTGCTTGCTTTGCTCTACCGTCATACCCTTGCGCTCTGCCAGGTAGGTATATACATCTTTGCCCGGTTGTGGTGTTATATCAGGGTCTAGCTGAAAACTATGCCACTCTATTTCTATATCTTTTCCGTTGGGGAATTTTGCCAGTGCAGCCTCAAACTTTCTTTTGCCTATGTAGCAGAAAGGGCATTGTACATCGCTCCAGATATCTACTTTCATCTTTTTGCCTATTGTTTGTACCTGTTGCTTTGCGGGTAGTTTTTGTACACCCTTTTGCGCAGTGGCGGGTATTGCCATAGCCACAGCCATTGCAGTCGTCAGCAGGTATTGTTTACAAATCATTTACCCTGCAAAGGTACGATGCATGTGTGTACAACAGCCTGCACTATACTCGGGTATAGTAGTAACGGGGTATAAGCGAAAGTTATGGGCTGTGTTATTCTTTATCGCGGATGAGTTTGTTTTCTTCTGCCACCACTTGCTTTATTATACCATCCAGCTTTTCTGTGGTTTCAATAATGCCTTCTACTATTTTTTCATTCTGCGGAGAGGTATAATTGTCTTTATCAACCAATTGAGACAAGCCTAAAATAGTGGCCACGTGCCCGCGTATATCGTGAGAGTATTTTGTGGCTATTTCTTCCAACATGGCATTGCGTTTTGTAATAGCTTTTAGCTGGTCAAAGATGATATTGGTTTTTCTTTTGTTTTCCAGCGCAAGCATCCTGTTTTTATTTTTATATACCCTGATGGAATTTACTACAACAACAAACCCCATTATTAATAATGCTACGCCCATCAGGTACATGGCTCTTTCATTTTTCTTTTGCTTTAATTCAAGCGCAGCTATTCTTAGTTGTTTGTCTTTCAGTGCAATGTCTTTTTGCGTCAGCTCTATTTCTCTTTTGTTCTCTATGGTTGATAAGGCAGTTTTAGATTCGTTTGAAAAAACTTTATCCTTAACAGTGATGTATTTCTTGTAGGTGAGCAAGGCATCTTTATACAGCCCTGCATCATTGTATATGTCTGACAGAAACGGAAGAAATTCTGTAGCGGGAGCCATATAGTTTATTTGCTCGCACAGTGTTACAGCATCTTTCAGGTACTGTATTGCTTTCTGTAAATGGTCTTTGTATATGGGGCTTTCTCCTTGTTGTAGTTTTATTTTTTTTGCAATGCTGTAATGTGCTTCGCCAAGATTGCCCATATTAATGGCATTGTTGCCCAACGCACCCATCTCTGTGCTTATTTGCAATGCTTTTGTATAGTACTCAAGAGATTTTTCAGGCATATCCATGTGCGTATATACAATACCGATATTCGCACAGTTTATCTGCATGCCATTCATGTCGCCAAGTTCTTTATTGATGGCATAGGCTTTTTGCTGGTTGTCTAATGCCGCTTTATAGTTTTTATTCGCATCCAGCACAATGCCTATGTTTGTCAGGTTTCTGGCAATACCCTTGCTGTCGTTTTTCTGTTTATAAATACTGTTGGCTTTATTATAGTATTCAAGTGCTTTGGTATGGTCTTTCTGTTCTAAAAATATAGTGCCTATATTCTCATTCACCATGGCAAGCATATGGTCTTCACGCAGTTTTTCGGCTATCCTGGCAGCGTTGTAGTTATATTCGAGTGCCAGCGGATAGTTGCCCAAAGACTGATAGATGAGTGCAATGTTTCACGAAACGGCTGCAATACTTTTCTGCTTATTCAGTTTTTGATATATCGATAAAGCTTGCTGATGATAGCCGATGGCTGTGTCGTACGCCGATTTCTTTCCATAATTTATACCCAGTTCTGTATTGGCTAATGCAATGCCTTTTTCCCATTTGGCATTTTGGGCTACTTGCAGTGCCTGCAAAGCATATTTTATGCCCGAATCGGGATTGATATTGGAGTAGGTGTAGGCCAGCATGTCAAGGATTTTCACCTGATTGCTGTCTGCGGTCGATTTTGGTAGTTCTTTCTTAAGTGAGTCAATGTATTTCGTGTATGATTGTTGGCATAGGGCCTTGTTGTATAATATTATAAGAGCCAAAATCAGGCATATTTGTTTCATAAACCTGTTGGTTTTCGCTCAAAATACTAAACAAAACCTGTTGCACGAAATATGATTTCGGTATTACTGCCCGTTCATCCACAGCAGCGCATTATACACCGCACGGTGCAGAATGGTAAGGTGGGTTTCCTGCGGCATCTTGGTGTGTTTTATGCGGGCTTCTTTGCTCTTGTATTGTTTCAGCAGTGTGGCAAGTTTAGCGGCATCGCCTTCCATAATCGGGCCCTCTGTGCCTGTAGTAATATATACTTGCTTTTTGTTGGTATAGCGTGTTTTGAGCAGTGCAGGCGCAGCACTCAGCAGCGATTCGCCATCCCACCACAGGCTGGGGCTTACAATGATGTAATTATCAAACAGGTTGGGTTTCTTCAGCAGTATCTCTGCTGCCAGCAAACCACCCAGCGACTGACCGATGAGTGTTGTAGCACCACCTGTTTTATAATGGCTGTTGATATACGGCTGCAATTCTTTTTCTATAAATGATATGAACTGCGGCGAACCACCCGCTACGGGTGCAAGTTGTTTTTCGAGGTAGGCAAGGAAAGTATCTGCCTGTTTCTTTTTGTTGGTATTGATGGCAGGGAAAGTGAAATCGTGTTTGCGGTTTATGTTGGCAATGCCCACCACAATGGTTGGCGACATATAGCCTATCATGGTGAGGAACTGTACATTGCCCACTGTGTGTACAAAATCTTCGTTGGCGCTGCCATCCAGTTGGTAGATGACGGGGAAGTTCTTTGCCGTATCATCATGATAACCTTCGGGCAGGTAGATGTTGATGGTGCGCTGCTGTGCAAGTGATGTGGAATACAGGCTATCTACTACACCCAGTACAAATGGCTTGGTGCTTTGTGCAGATGCGGTGATGGTACCTGCAACGAGCAGGAGAATCGGTAATAGTTTTTTCATAAAAAGCCGGTCTTATAATGCTGTGGCAAAGCTATCAAAACCACTGCCTGCAATCATCCCCCGCGGTGGGGTAATATCTGTGACGCATGTCATTACACTGATTGACCTAGGTCATATTCCCCGCCATTTGTCTGTTGTTATTTTGTATCAGGGAACAAGAGATAAAAACACTAAAAGGTTGATTAAATAGTTTTTTCGAAAACTTGGTGTGTAGTATAGAGTAAAAGGGAGTTTTCACTCCCTTTTTTATTTCACCCTGGTATAGGTAAGCGTATTGCCGCGTGCTGTGTAGATGAATGACAGGTTTTTCTCGCTGGCATCTACTACTATATAGCACATATCGTCTTTGGGCAAGTAGATGTAATAGTCTTCATTCTCGGTACTGTCGGTGCAGCTTTTATGACTGATGGTGTAATCGACTGTATCGTTCTTACTGCCTTCGTAGCCCAGTATGTATTTGTCTTTGGTGATGATGAGTGTAGCCTTCGGGTCTTCCACACTCACCCAGCTGCCCTGTATCATTTGCGGTATGGCCGATGCATCTGCAACAGCCTCTGCCACCTGCCCCAGTGTCGGCGATTGTGTAGCCGCTATGGTTGCAAGGTCTTCCCCATCGGTAGAATTGCCCGCATCACCGCTGCATGCAGACAGGTATAATACAGCAGATAACAAGAGTAGCTTCTTCATACAGTAAAGTTATGCAATCGGTATCAGCTATCAGTCTCTTTTAGGTAATGGGTATTTCTGATTAGCTTCTTTTTTTGCATCGATACTTGATACTCCATTCTTTACAAGATTTATAATATGACTGGCACGTAAGCTTGCGTTATCGTCGTACGGATAATGCCAGAGTGTGTTCTTGATATCTGCTTCAACCCTATCTCCCCATTTTTTATTCAGTGTCTGTAACAATTCTGTCCATTTGGCAAACATTTGTCTTCTGGTATCTTCACCTGCAATTCTGTTTTGTTTTTCGTAGTTACATGCCATTGTAAATGTTGCATCCTTAAATACCTGAAACAGTATCTCGTCCATATCTCTGCCAGATTCGTTTTTTAGTTCTTGTCCGCGTTCTTTAATTACGTAGTATAGTCTTCCTGATAAATCTATATCGAGATAAGCACCCTCTCCTGTAGATTCTAACGCAGGTAGATATTTTTTATCCATACCAATGATTGCTGCATAACGCATCATTGTTCCCACACAATCATTGAATTTCTTTTCGTTGGCAGTCATTTGTTATCTATTTACTTCTTCAGGTAAACAACAACGGGAAAATGGTCGCTATAGCCATTGTTCCAATACGTGCCGCGAAAACTACGGAATGGGTAGTTGCGGAATTTACCACCTTCTTGTCGCAAGAAAGGACGGTCGTATATCTCTGCGCCTGCATACTGTATGCCCTTGCTTTTTACAAAGCCCGCAGATAGTATCACCTGATCAAACAAATCCCACTTGCGCTGAAACACTGCTGTGCCACGTCCACTTGTATAGATGCTTGCAAAGGGATTGTACATGGTGTTATTGCCCACCGCATTGGCATCTGCAATGCTACCCAGTTCTTGCGTAAGGCTGGCATCTGTAGGGTTATCATTCAGGTCGCCCATCATCAGTATGCGGGCATTGCGGTTAGCGCGACGAATCTCATCAATAATCTTCCTGTTGGCAGCAGCCATCTCTCTGCGTTTATATTCTGTTTCGTCTGCACCTTCTCTGCGCGATGGCCAGTGGTTTACCAATACATGCACTGTATCGCCCGCCAGTATGCCTTTTACATACAATGGCTCGCGTGCACCTTTGCGCACAGGCAGTTGTTTTGATGCCAGTACTTTAAACACCGCAGGGTTATAGAGCAGCGCCACGTCTATACCGCGCGGGTCTGTACTGTTATACCATACATATTTATAGTTGCGTGCTTTCAGTTCATTGGTATTCACAAGGTCGTTCAGTACTTTATTATTCTCTACCTCTGCAATGCCTATCAATGCAGCACCGTTAGGGCTCTTGTCTGTGCCTGCACGTTGCAGTGCATAAGCCATGTTGCGCAGTTTTTGCCCGTATATCTTATCTGTATACCGATAGCTGCCATTGGGCGTAAACTCCTCATCATCCGTCAGCGGGTCATCAGCAGGGTCAAAGAGGTTTTCAAGATTGTAGAATACAACAGGGTATACCTGCGCGTTTGCCGTGAAAGCAAAAAGAAAAATTATGAATGTTAGAATGAGTTTGTTCAATTGTTGATTGGTTTATTGCCCCACCATTGCTGTCATTCCGACGTAGGAGGAATCTGTTAGGCATTAGTACTTCGATGATGCAGATTCTTCACTTCGCTACGCTGCGTTCAGAATGACACTTATTTTTCGCCACACTGTTAGAAATTAGCATTTCGATATTAGTATTTATACCGCCAGTACATGTATCATCTCTATCATGTCTTTGCTGATGATGGCGTTTTGTTTCACACAGCTTTCAAACGGTGTGTAGAGAATCTCTCCGTTTACAATGCCTGCCATTACTTGCGTTTTGCCGGTGCGTAGTGCCTCTACGGCGGCATGTCCTAAGCGGCTTGCCAATACCCTGTCTGCACAGGTAGGGCTGCCACCTCGTTGTATATGGCCCAGTACGGTACTGCGTACATCCAGCAGTGGAAACCTGCGTTGCACAGCAGCATGCAGTTCTTTGGCTCCGCCAAAATCATCGCCCTCTGCTACTACAATGATGTGCACATTCTTTTTGCGGCGCTCGTCCATATCAATACGGTTCAGCACGGCATTGATGTCGGTTTCTGTTTCGGGTATCAGTATATCTTCCGCACCACATGCTATGCCGCTGTGCAATGCTATATAGCCCGCATCGCGCCCCATTACCTCTACAATAAACAGGCGGTTGTGTGCCTCTGCCGTATCGCGTATCTTATCTATCGCCTCTACAGCCGTATTCACAGCCGTATCAAAACCAATGGTATAGTCTGTACCCGCAAGGTCTTTATCTATTGTGCCGGGCAGGCCAACGGCGGGTATAGTATATCGTTTAAAGAACTCTACCGCACCGCGAAAAGTACCGTCGCCACCTATCAGTACCAGTCCGTTGATGCCATGTAGCTGCAACTGGTTGTAGGCTTTCTGCATGCCTTCTTCGGTCATGAATTCTTTGCTGCGAGCAGTCTTCAGTATAGTGCCACCACGCTGTATGATGTTCGATACATCGGTAGCTTCCATACGATAGATATCGCCCTCTATCATACCCTGGTAACCACGGCGAATACCATACACTTCTATGCCATGGTACACGGCTGTACGCACTGCTGCACGCACCGCAGCGTTCATCCCCGGGCTATCGCCGCCCGATGTCATAATACCTATTTTGCTGATTGCTGCCATAGTACCTGTTCTTGTATTGTGAAAGTAGGAAATTGAACCAAGCTTATCAGTTGGTTACGGAGAATTAACAAATGAAGAGTTGTGTGAAATGCAAAGACGCTATATGTATATTGGTGTTAAATAGCAAGTAAATAATGAGTGTAGCGATTGATGGCATTTTGAATCGTTGATGAATTTACACCATGTCGATTTCCAACTTCCGTACAAACATGCTCCCAGTATGCTTTTGAGAATTGTTTGATATTGCCCTTATAGTAATTAGGTAACCCTAAAGCATATTTGGCTTTTGATACAACACACGGAGCTAACTCCTTACCGCTACTATCAATAAAGGCCATGGTTATAAAGCTTCACTGTTATAAAAATATAAAAAAGCCACTTTTTACGGTGGCTCTATTGCAGTTTATACTTTTGTTTTACTTCGTTCAGTATCCTGTGTGCTTCCTCCTCGCTATATGCCACGAGGTAGATGGTCTTTATGGTATAAACACCATCTATAGTTTTACCCTCTACACTGATACCGTCTACTTTTTTATCGGTTAGCTGTATGCCCTTTACCACACCGTTCACTACTTCTGCCTTATACTTGTTCAGCGTGCCCATATCGGACATGTCGAAATCTTCATCATTTGTTCTTGCCATAGCATGAAGATAGTGAAAAGGATAATTATTTGCGCTTTTTCAATGTAAAGCATACTTTACATCTTATTTTTGCGTTATCATAACAAAATCACTTTACTATGATACAAAAACTCTTATTACCGCACCGCTACAAAAAAGCAGGTGCATGGATGGCACCACTCGGGTTTGTTGTATGGGTAGCTATACAACAGGGCGCTTTGGATAGCGTATTGCCCGTAGGTGGTAGCTGGCAGCTTGTTGCTTTACTGGTGCTTAGTTTCTTCTCATTCCTGTTCGGGCTTTACTTTCTGGTATTTGCCAGAGAGCGCAATGAGGACGAATATATCAACAACCTGCGGCTGAAATCTTTCCAGACAGCAGCCTTCAGCCAACTGGTATTTCTGATACTTGCTTTCGTATATATGTTTGTATCGGGTAGCGAACCTGCGGGTGATGCAGGGCTTGAACTTTTTCTGCTCCTTACCTTATTTCTTTTCTGGATATGTTACATCGTCCACTTCAACTATACCATGTATCGCCTAAAAGGAGCCATGCATGAAGAATAATGTACGGGAAGAACGCCTGCGGCAAAACCAGACACAGCAGGAGCTGGCAGATGCCATCGGGGTATCGCGGCAAACGATATTTGCCATAGAAACTGGCAAGTATATACCCAGCGCCATTGTAGTGCTGAAGATAGCCACCCACCTGCGC
This sequence comes from Chitinophagales bacterium, assembly GCA_017303395.1. GTDB lineage: Bacteria > Bacteroidota > Bacteroidia > Chitinophagales > Chitinophagaceae > Polluticoccus. Next base: position 406,055 of record JAFLBN010000001.1, on the reverse strand, counting down.
AAGCGGGTAGAAGATTTGTTTTTGCTTGAAAAAGGAGACTGACCGCAATGCAATCTCCGTTAGGTTTTTTCGTTATTAGGATTGCTGCGCTTATATTCGCAGACGCTTATACTGCCTGATGAAGATATCGGTTATCATTGTTAATTATAATGTGAAGTACTTTTTGGAGGTATGCCTACACAGTGTGCTGCGTGCTACCAATGGCTTTGCAGCAGAGGTAATTGTCGTAGATAATAACAGTACCGATGGCAGTATGCAGATGGTGGCAGAGAAATTCCCAACCGTCATCCGTATAGAAAATAAAGATAATGCGGGCTTTGGCAGGGCCAATAACCAGGGTGTGGCAATAGCCAAAGGGGAGTATATCCTCTTCCTGAACCCCGACACGGTAATGCCCGAAGATTTCTTTACCAAAACCATCGGCTTTATGGACGCCCACCCCGAAGCGGGTAGCATTGGCCCCAAGCTGCTGGATGGTAAAGGACAGTTTGCACCCGATGGCAAGAAGTCTTTCCCATCTCTATCGGTAGCCATCTTCAAGACAACGGGTATTAATAAGGTATTCAGCAAATCGCCGTACTTCAATAAATACTACGCCGTACACATTGGTGAAGATGAGACGGCTGCGGTAGATGTGCTTTCTGGCTGTTGCATGCTGGTGCGTACTGCTGTGCTGCCCAAAATAGGCGGCGCGTTCGATGAAGATTATTTCATGTATTGCGAAGACGTTGACCTTTCTTACCGCATACAAAAGGCAGGCTATCAGAATATCTATTTCCCCGAGGCTACACTGATACATTATAAAGGAGAAAGCACGCGCAAGGCTACACTGTCTTATGTGCGCATATTCAACGAGGCGCTTTCTACTTTTGTGCGCAAGCACTATAGCAAGGGCAATGCACAGTTGTTTACCATCTTTATCAACATAGGTATTGTACTGCGCGCCATACTGGGTGTGGTAAAGCAGGTGCTGAAAGTGCTGCGCATGCCAATGTTTGATGCACTGATAATGCTGGGCACGCTGTGGTTTATGAAAGAATTCTGGGTGGTGCATGTAAAGAATATAGAGCCTATACCGCTCAATTCTGTACTAGCTACCTTCCCTGTATATATTGCGCTGTGGGTGGTTAGTCTGTACATCAATGGAGTGTACGACCAGTCGTACCGAGGCCTGCGTGTGATACGCGCTATGGTGATAGGTACTATTATGATACTGGCCTACTATGGTTTGCTGCAGCCGGGGTTGCGATACTCTCGCGCTATTATCATATTCAGCGGTATATCGGGTACCGTTATTATGCTGGCACTGCACGAGCTGTTTTTCCGCCTGGGTATCTTCAAGTTCATCCCGTACGATAAGCTGCCACGCAAAGCCGTGATAGTAGCCGACGAAAAAAACTATGCCGATACTGCCAATACATTGCGCCGTGTACACTACGCACCAGACCTGAACGGGCGTATAGCCACAGAAAATAACAAGGGTACTGCACTGGCAGGCATCAACGAGCTGAAGCCTTACCTCTTTACCGCAGGCATCAACGAAGTAATATTTTGTGTAAACGGCCTCAGCTATGCGCAGATATTGCAACAGATGCAGTATTGCGGTGGTGCGTACGAATACAAGATACACCTGCAGGGCAGCGAGAGTTTTGTGGGCAGTAACAGCAGCCACACTGCGGGCGACCTGTATACGCTCGACAAACGCTACAACCTCTCTAAATTCTCGCAACAACGCAATAAGCGCATACTGGATGCGGGGCTGTCTGTCATCTTCCTCATAATGTGGCCATTGCTGCTGCTGTTTGTAAAAAACGGACTGCAATTCTGGCTAAACTGCATATTGGTGCTGACGGGCAGAAACACATGGGTAGGCTACACAACAAACAACAGCCAACTGCCTGCTATACGTGCAGGTATATTGCCGCCATATTTTATTGCCGCAGACTACGAACCGTCTGAAACTGTTGCCCGCCAACTGGATAGCATCTATGCACAGCAATACACGGCAGGCGCAGATTTGACACTGATACTTAAGAATTTTAAATATCTGGGAATAAATTCAAAAAAGATTTTGCAGAAATAAGAAAACGTTTATTTTTGCAATCCCAATCGGGGAATTACACTCCTCCTTAGCTCAGTTGGTTAGAGCACCTGACTGTTAATCAGGGGGTCTCAGGTTCAAGTCCTGAAGGGGGAGCAAACCAGTAAAGGGTTTCAGACAACAAATCTGAAACCCTTTTTTAATTTGCACGATATTTCCACGACTTTTGTCCATTATTTCAACTTGGCCCTTCGTGGAAGAATTAATTTGACGCATGTAAATAAAACTTTGTAAGGATATAATATTTGTTATTTCCATCCATAATTTTGTGCTATACAGTTAGATAATATAAACCACACCTAGGTAATCTCATGGCAGCAACAGAGTACGCTCTCTTTGAAGATAGATTTTTGGAGTCATTTGTTGGATCATCGATATTTCGTGACCCGAAGGTGGCCATTATTGAATTAATTGCCAATGCCTGGGATGCTGGTGCAACTGAAGTGACTATAAGCTGGCCGGAAAATGATGACGAATTATTTTTAGTGAAAGATAACGGTCATGGAATGACGGACAGCCAGTTCCGCAAAAGGTTTCAGAAGCTCGCCTATAACCGGTCCCGCGAGCAGGGTCAATACGCAGAAATCCCACAACCGCATCAGGACAAAATTGGTAAACGTCCAACTTTTGGCCGGAACGGTAAAGGCAGACTTGCAGCATTCGCTTTCGGTGATGAATTTTTTGTTAAAACGACGCGCGAAGGTTTTCAAAATATTTTCAAAGTCTTCCAGCATCCAACACATAATCAATTGGCCTTTCAGAAGGTGGGAAATCAGGTTGAGATGCCCGGAAGCGGAACTGAAATTTATGTTGAGCATGCACTCAAAACAAATTTAAGTAGCGAGGACGGACGTAGAGAAATTGGAATGAGGTTTTTAACTGATCCACACTTCAAAGTCAAACTCAACAATGTTGAAATTACTTTTGATGATATTCCTGAAGAATGTATTTCAAAAATACCTGTTGAAATTGACGGCATAGGCACCGCAACAATTACCGTTATTGACGTTCAGACTACCGATAAAAGTACTCAACAGCACGGTATCGCTTGGCATGTTAAACGTAGGCTTGTTGGCGAATGCACTTGGAAAGGTAGTGGAAGCGAACACCTGATTGACGGTCGTAAAACCGCTGCTAAGCGGTACATCTTTATAGTTGAAGCCGACTTCTTAGAGGATGTTGTGGCCCCAGACTGGACCACTTTTTATCCGACCGATAACAAGTGGAAGGTAACTTCCAAAGCTGTTTTTGAAAAAATTAAGGATCATATCCTTGAGCTTTCACAAGAACAAAGGGCGGAAGCATTCAATGATGTTGAACAGGCAAATAGACCAGTTCTAAAAAATATTGGTATTGTCAAGCGTGAGAAGTGGGAAAAATTTATCAAGGAGGTTCAGGAGGAATGTCCATCAATCACCGCAGACGACTTGCAAAAGGTAGGGACATTACTTGCGAACCTTGAGGCCACTGAATCTAAATACAGTTTAATTCATACCCTAGCAAATGCCACCCCGGAAGAACTGGAAAATCTTGGAGAGTTACTAGCAAAATGGGACATTGACTTAGCAAAGATTGTTCTGGATGAGATAGAATATCGCACGACATTACTTGAAAAGCTACAGGCACGTGTCCTATCTCACCTTAGTGATGAAGTGCTTGACTTGCAGCCCTTGTTTCACCGTGGTCTTTGGATATTTGGTCCAGAATATGAAACTATAGAATATACCTCCAATCAGGGTATGACTGCCGTGGTGCAGAAGTTATACGGTTCCAAAGAAAAGGCATCTGGAAATCGACCAGACTTTGCGATATTGCCTGATAGTACTGTAGGACTTTATTCTTTGCCTAAATACGATGATGATGGCGGTGAGATAGGAACCGACAGGCTGACTATCGTAGAGCTAAAGAAGCCAGGTATACCCATTGCAGATGAGCAGAAGTCACAAGCATGGAAATATGTTTCAGAATTGTATGATAAAGGTCTGCTAAAACCATATTCAGTCGTAAATTGCTTTGTCTTGGGTTCGGCGATAAATCCGAACGATGATGGCTACACGACACACAAGAATGGTGCAGTTAAAATATTGCCGTTGGACTACGATACAGTAATTAGGCGTGCTAAAAGCCGGTTATTAAATTTGTATAACAAAATTAAGACCGCGCCTTTTCTCGAAGATACCCGCATGAAACAATACATGCTAGATAAAGCACAGCAGGAACTGTTTTAGCAGTGGATCACATATTCATCCTTCTTACCGTAAAACACATGATATTGAGGGTGGGTTTCGTAAGAATAGCTAATTGCGTTTTGCATTCTGACTGTTGAACGAGCATTTGGTTTTTGACTATCTATATAATCAGAAACCCGTTGCATCATTTCTATGCGTTGAGACAGGTACAAAGCACGATCATAGCTGCGCTTAAGTTCATCATTGGACACGTGACCAAGTTGGCGGTCTATAATATCATGGTAGTAGCCTAATTTTTCCTTTGCTATTCCCATTCCCAATGCACGGAAGCCATGTCCAGTGTGGATCCCTCTATATCCCATTCTAAAAAGCGCCTTGCCAATTGTGCCATTGCTCATGTGTTTATGTGGCCCTTTTTCGCTTGGAAACACATACTGACTTTGCAAGTGTGGTTCTAGCGTTTCATTGCGGCGTTTTCTTTCTGCAAACAGTTTGACCATTTGCCTTGATAAAGGAACAACATGATCCTGTGGAATTGGACAACCCTTTTTTCGCTTCATTCTTGTGCCTGGAATAATTAAACGCGCTTGATCAAGAAATACCTCGGAGTACTTTATACCAATTAGTTCTTTGGTACGTACAAGTGTATGCATTAATGCTTCCATCGCTTCTCGTGTGTCCAAGGAAAGCTGGGCTTCATTGCGTTCAAGTTTTCTTAAGAAATTCGGCAACTCTTCTAGCGGCATGGAAGGGAAATACCCAACTCGCTTAGGCTGCAATGAGCCTGATAAGTTGTCGGCAACATTCTTAGTTAAATACTCTTCGTTGATTGCATACTGAAAGATGTTGTGCGCATATCCTAAAGAACGATGGGCGATTTCTAATGAGCCGCGCGCCTCAATTTTTTTCAATTCCTCTAGAAGGCGTTTGCGAGTAATATCCTTAATAGGTAAATGTCCTACTCCTGGCAACAAGTCCTTTTCTAATCGCCGCTTGATCGTCTGGTAGTGATTATCACTCCACTGATTAATATTATGGTCGAGCCATGCTACAGCCCAATGCTTGAAAGTATTTGCGGTATCAAATTTTGCCTGAACAGCCTCTTGCTGGCGTTTCTGCGAGGGGTCAATTCCTTCCTTCACCTGCTTGTACGCGGCAAAGTGTTTCTCTCTTGCTTCAGCAAGTGAGATGAGGGGGTAAGGCCCGAATGAGATTTTTAGTTCTTTGCCTCTGATCCGGTACTTATAGTTCCAGTACGCTTTGCCGTTTGGTCTGGCTTCAAGATAGAGACCTTGGCGGTCGAATTTCTTGATAGTCTTTTTTGATTCGCGGGCGGATGAAATGGTTGATTTACAAGCTAAATCTGTCAACATGGGGGCTAAGCCTTATGGTAATTCTATTGTAGCCCCCAATTCAGCCCCCAGTAGGGAGGGTTTGAGAAAATAGGCGCTTTAGAAATAGGATTGCATTCCTAGATCGAGAATTTTAAAATGTCAATATTCTACAAGCACTTTTCGGTGTATGTAGGTATGTATTCCTAAAATTTCGATGGATTATGTAGTCCATTTTCTATAATTGGCGTCCCCAAGGGGATTGGGAACGGCTACAATAGGTGTTAAATTTCAGGGACTTCGTTTTTCGCTATTGATAAGTAGCTCCCAATTTAGCCCCCACCTTGTGTCAACTGTTGCTAACACGTGGTTTTATAATAGCAAATCCGTAATAGGAACACAATCACTTTTTTTCAAAGTGAAATCACGTGTCAATCTCGTATTCAATTTATGAATATAGCCTACGTATATATTCCTATGTGTTTTAATCAACCAAAGGTTGCATTTTCTGGAAGTCCCCAATATGGTCACCTCGTTTTGTCCAAAGTATTAGGAACATATTCCTGTATGTATGGGCGGTGCCTGGCACCTCATAATCATCACTCGAATAAGGAATACAAGAATGCAAAAGGAAAACAAGTGCTTTTCCCGTTACAAGATTTTGAAGTTTTACCCACGAATCACCTCTGAAACTCTACTTGAAGAAATTGCCTACCGAAAAATCAATTTGGAAACTGCCAGCCATTACCTAAGACAGGCATTTATACTGGATAGGGAAACCGATAAAAAGACTGTTGGATTTGCATTTGCAAATGTTAGTGACGGTCATGTATTGGAAATGCTAAACCCAAGAAATCATATGGCCTTGTCAACGATCACAGGGGTGAACACATTTAGCTTTGTTCATGGTGTTGAAAATGACAGAGTCGAAGTGTTCGCCAATCATTGGGATTTCCTAACCTGGCTCACGATGAACAGGGAAGCAGTTCCGAAGTTTAATTGCTACATTCTTAACTGCTTCTCAAATTTGCTTCCGGCTATAAATCATCTTGAGCAAAATTCAGAACTGAAATCCGTTTTTGAATATCTGCCTAATATTCCAGAGGGGGAATGGTCTCGCCAATTTCTTTATGGACGAATAGAAGCTAAGGATATGCTTTTCGGTTCGCAAAACTACATATACCGGAATTACAAAGGAATTAGCAGTTACTGGGTGCATGATAAGGATGCATGCAACATATGGCCTTTACAAAACTCTAATGTGAGTGGCGACTGATTGTTCCGATAACGTGAAGTATTGTTGAAAAATTCTCTTACAAGTTGTGGTCATGGTCGTTCATTTGCCGTAGCCCACTCCTTGTAAACAAAAATTTTCGCCTGCTTCGCATTCCCCGCCCACCAAAATTTTTATTGACTGTGTCGCTATTGCCCACGGCATAGCAATCACCAGTAACCACAACATTATAAGGAGCCTTCCATGAACAACACTAACAAACAAGTTACCGAACCAAAGAAACCCGCATTCGATCTATATCAAACCATTACCAATACTATTATTTCACACCTAGAGGAGGGAACTGCACCCTGGCATAAGAAATGGGTAGGCGGTAACAGCACTCCATTTAGTCTCCCGATTAATTTCAGTACAAATAGATATTACAAAGGTATCAACATTCTTTTGCTTTGGAGTGCGGCTAGTAAAAACCAGTTCACAACAAATGAGTGGGCTACTCTAAAACAATGGAACGAGAAGAAGGAAAAGATTCGTAAAAACGAAAAGTCGAGCATGATTGTCTACTTCGATATGATGGAAAAAGAAATTGAAGGAGAAGTAGAAAAAATTCCGTTCCTGAAGTATAGCAAAGTCTTTAACAGAAGCCAGCTTGAAAGCTATACGCCTACGCCTGCCGAACCTGAATTACCATTGCTCGTTGAAAGGCTTGAACGTGTAGAAAAGTTTGTTGCAAATACGAAGGCTGATGTAAAGCATCAGGGATATGATGCCTGCTATATTCCAGATCAGGATGTTATTCATATGCCATCAAAAAATAGTTTCATTAATACCGATGAAATGACAGCCACAGAAGGATATTATTCAACCCTAATGCATGAATTGACGCATTGGACTGGACACCCCAAACGCCTTGACAGAAAGCTAAGTACTAAGTTCGGCAGCAATCCGTATGCAGAGGAAGAATTAATAGCAGAAATCGGTGCGGCCTTTCTTTCGGCTGCCCTAAATATTACCAATGCGCCGAAGAAAGATCATGCGAACTATATTGCGACCTGGCTTCAAGTATTGAAACAGAATAAATATGCGATTGTTGGCGCAGCGCGATCTGCTTCAAAGGCAGTGGATTATTTGAAGAGCCTATCAAACCAATAATTATTGAGTTAGGTTTAGGCTAGCGTATAGCCTAAACCTAATATCGAAAACGAGTGAACTGGGTTTACGTCTGGTCGCATAATACTGAATAAATTGTTCTTACAAACTCCTTAACCTCAAAACTAAAAACTTAACTTAGAGACCCATTGCTCTTAAGTGCTTAGCCCATACTTGAGAATTATATTTATCATCTGTTGAAATATAACCAATTTCCTTAGCGACTTGATAATATATCGACATAGGGTATTTCCCAATAAATTCAGGGTCAAATGTCACACTAGGAGATTTTAATTCATTATCGGTAAAAAGAGATCCAATATAATTTTTGCTACTATCTGGTCCACGTAAAACACACATGTCGTCTAGGTTAATCTCTCCAATCCTTAACACGGATTCATGAAATGATAAGCCGAACGCAATGTTTGGTTTCTCATAGTATAGTTCTGATAACAACCAAATAGAATCAGTTCCAATTAAATTTAACTTTGCATATGGAATATTATCCTGACTGCCGGGATTTAAACCGCCATTTTTCAATAACATTTCTTTCTGGTTAGCTGTAAAAAAATGCAATTTTCTCTCCTATTATCAGCCAATATTAGCATAATGTAAGAGGGGAGTCAATCAAAATTCCATCATATATAAGTGATTCATTGATAATTGAGTATGTTTTGCTACATACATTGGAAGCAAGGTATTCCCAACCGTTAAAACTTCTCTTAGAAAAACAAAATTCGCTTTAGAAATAAGCGTGTCCATTTCACTAGACAACCCCCCAATAATATAGAAGTTAATATCTTCTACACCTCGGGATGGATAATTAATTGCGAAAATAATATCGTAGAAAAAAACATCGACTTGTTCTAATTGCCTACAAATTATTTGAGGGATCAAAAAATCTCTGCACGCTTTAATCTCAACTTTCTTATAAATATCCTTTGCAGAAATTGGGTCTAGAAATCCCATATGAATTCTCTCTACAAATTTACTTTTAACCGGTAGTAGCCAAAGGTAAGAGTCGGCAATTTCATATTTATCCACTTTTATATATCCAACCCAATCATTCACTTGCAATAGGACTTGCTTAGTTTTTTGGGGTAAAATTGGAGATTCATTATTTTTTTGATGCTCAATGTCTTTAAAACAAAATGAACGTAGCTTGGTGGCTTCTGTCATTGATAATGTAAGGGTAGATTGACCTTTTAAATGCAACTCCCTAACTATTGAATTAAAAGAATTAACAACCCAGGATTTTACAAGTAATTTCTCATTGTCAGAGTATTTAGAAAACGCTTTATTCACATAGTGCTTGTAGCAAATCTGTGCTGCAGTATTGTGGCAATGGGCAAACACAAAGCTCTTCCAGTCCTTATATTTTTGGTAAATTGTAATGCATCTCACCAATTTATCTAAATGACTTTCTGAGAAATAGAAGTCATCTTCAACTAGCCAAACATTTTTTCTAAAGCCACGTACCTCATTGTAAACCCTTAGACTTCTTTTGCTAATTGGTGAACTATGGCGGCTATCCTTAAATTTCCCTTCAGTGGGTTTGAAAGTAGCATAAAATAATTCAGATATACGAGAATCCCCAGCAAAAGGGAAGAGAATTTCCGCTTCATATTTAATTATTTCTTTGCAAAGCAGGAAAAGAAAAGGATTAACCCTATGTTTTTTCATCTTACAAAATTACATAGCGCTTACAAAATTATTCTTAATACACAAAGTCACAATTGTGACTTTGTGTATCGAATCTCACACTAAGAATATTCTTCACTTTTGTATTCAACTTGGTAAGCAATGAAAACAGTTCTATACAAATTACAATTTAAAATTACAGAAATGAAATCAGTAGAAGAACAAATGCGCGAAATGCGCCGCCGGTACGAGCGGGAACAGGAAGAATTACGTGCCAGTCAACGTGCCGAAGAAAGAAGGCAAGCAGACCATGAACGTGCGATGGAAAGAAATCGCAGAGATCATGAACGTGCTGTCGAACGAAACCGTGCTGATGATGAACGGCGCAAAAGTAACAGGTAGTACAACCTGGTATTAGTTCACACTTGCGATGGGCGATACAGGTTGGGAGGCTTGCCAGCCGGCGGCGGCCTCTCTTTCAACCTGTTGCCAGAGAAACAAAGTTTAAATGAACCTTTTAAAAACATTTCAATAATGAACAATTCAAAAATGTCGGGTTACTCAAATGTAACCCAAGCTGAAATAAAACAATTATTTGAAACGCGAGTAACGCCGGAGGCCAAAACCAAGTTCATTCTATTGGTAGTTGCCGCATTCTTAGGCCCAATTACAATTTTGGGTACGCTATGGGGATTCAAGAAATCATGGACAAAATTTGTTGAGCCATTTGGGATACCCCCTCGTTTTTATCCTCTATTGCCAATTCAGAAAGTGGCAATGATAATATTCGCGATCCTGGCATGGCTTGTTGTCATTTTGTTGGTCTTGTTAGCAACTGCGATGCTACCCCTGTTTGATTATGAAGGGGCGTTTATGCTGGCATATCTAGGAGGAAACTTACTTACCTGCGGTGTAGTGTATGCGTTTTTTCGCAGGTGGATGGTAAGCGTCCATAACCTCATGGTTGATGAAGATAAATTTGGGTCTGCGACATTATCATCACGCGAGGAACTGGAAGAAATTGTCGGGAATAAAGGACTTTTTGTAGGCGGAGGTTATGGCTTTAATGATAAAGGTCACATACTCACATTTGGGGCTACCAGATCAGGTAAGGGGAAGGGGTTGATAATTCCCAATGTACTACGTATTTGCGATCCCGAACATAATTCTATGGTCGTGCTGGATATCAAGGGAGAGTCTACGGCTGTATGCCAAAAAGCTCTTGAAAAAATGGGGGGTGAAACCATCGTTTTAAATCCTTGGGATTTGTTGCCAAATCATATTCACGGTAAACGATCATACAACCCATTAGAAATTTTAAGGGACGTAAATAGTCCTAACCTGATCGATGATATATCAATAATTTCTGAACTTATTTGTCCCTTAGATGAAGACAACCCCAACAAGTTTTTTGTGGATAGTGCAAGGAATCTCATATCAGGAGTTCTACTACACATAGCGACAACCTGTGAAGGTACACCGCATTTACAAATGTTATGGGAGGCTGTTCGACTCTTTGGTGATTCCTGGGATCAATTTCTTGCGTCAATGTTTTCAAACAACCATCCGGTTCACGGACCAGCGGTATCAATGGCTGCGCAAGCAATCGCACGACAACAGGAGTCACCTGAAACATTCTCTTCCATACTTAGTAATGTATTGCAGGTAACAGACTTTATTAAATCGGATGCGTTAAGAACTTCGATGGAATCAGACTTCGACCCCTACACGTTAGCCGATGGCAATAAGACTGTATTTATTATATGTCCTGCCGACCGCTTAATGTCACAATCAACATGGATGAGGTTAGTTGTTATTACTTTGATGCGTGCCGTGGTTCGCAAGCCTAACAAAAAGGTGACGTTTTTGATTGACGAAGCGGCGTCCTCGCTTGGATATATTACGGAACTAGAAGTAGCATTTTCTGTGTATGCAGGGTTCAATATTTCTACCTGGCTCATATACCAAGATTTGCCACAGTTTCAGGCGGTGTTCCCTAAAAAGTGGGAAAATCTATACGCTAATGCGGCTATCCGCCAGTTCTTATCGGTCAGAGATAACACATCAGCCAAATACATTTCCGATGCAATGGGAACTTCAACCAGAACTGTATATTCAAAAAATTGGTTCGGAAATATCTCTAATCCAGAGCATATTGCTAGACCATTGAGGACACCGGAAGAAGTTAAGAGTATGACAAAAGATCAGATGATTTTCTTTGCAGGCGAAAGTGTGGTCGTAGGGATGCCGAAACCTGGATATTATGAAATGGCTGAATTGGCTCCAGGTGGAGTACCGATCTATTCACCAAATCCATACATAGAGAATAGTTTCTGATAGACTTGACAAAAGCAGTCAGTAGGATTATAATCCTACGCAAGTCATGCGCCTTCCGTACTGTTTGTACGGAAGACGCGACTTGCCAAAGAGAACGCGTGAGCTTTTCTCTCTGGACTCTCTTAAAAATAATCGGAGAAAAATTATGGATCAGATTAATAATGCTGGCGATAGGTATCGCCGGGCAAGGATAGAATTGCGTGTCACAGTGGCAGAGAAAGCTAAGCTGATGGAGGCATGCATGGAAGGGGGATTAAATATTTCAGACTGGATTAGGTACAAAGCGTTGGGTCTAGAACCACTGCATCGCAAGCCAAATCCTGACCGTGAAATCCTATTACGCTACCTGGCAATGTACGGACGAATATGCTCCCTTTTGAATCAGGCAGTCCGTCAGATGAACCGTAAACAATATAGTGATGAGTATGAAATACCCATCGGTGAAATCCATATGCTAGTAGATGAGTTTAAAAACTTGTCAGCAGAACTAAGGGAGGAACTGCAAAAGAGATAAACAATGAAAAAAGGTGTAATAGTTAAAGGACGCGCAAGATCAGGAGGGCGGCAGCTTGCTTCATATCTTTTAACACAGGGTGAGAATGAGCATATTGAAATCCTATCTGTGGATGGACAAGCTCAATTTGACAAGCATCAATTCATAGATCTTTTAGGCGACTTTTCCTTAACAGAGAAAATTACAAGGTCACGTGCTGGCATATATCACTGCACCATTAATCCCCCGGAGGAAATAGCGCGGTCAATGACAAAAGCACAATGGTTAAAAGCGGCTGAAATAGCGATGGAAGGATTAGGCTTTGGAGGTCAACGTATGGCTTCAGTGTTGCACCAGAAAAAAGGCAGGCGGCATCTGCACCTGGCTATCGAAAGAACAAACCTTGAAACTCATAAGGCCATTCCGATTTCACACAACTATGCCAAACACCTGAAAATAGGACATAGACTGGCACAGATTTATGGACTGCAACCCCTGCCGCAACGCAACCCCAACCGTGGTGCAATGAAAGAGGCTTTAACTAAGGTATGGAACGAAACAACAAGTGCAGCAACTTTTATAAAGCAAATTAAGCAGCAGGGGTACCTGATCGCCAAAGGCTACGAGAAACCGTTTCTGGTGGTCGATGAAACAGGGCAGTCTTTTAACCTGGTCCGTCACCTTGATAAGATCAAAACGAAAGAAGTGCGCGAAAGGTTTAAGGGAACTGTGTTGATGAATGAACGTGAAGCTATTGCCTTTGTCAGTAATCAGCTATCTCTAACACAGCAACAACCGCATCATTCCATCAATGAGGAAAAACAAGCATTTCTCGAAACATTAAAGAACACAAGAAAGCAACAAACACAAAAACTAAAAATGAAATAATAACATTAAAAACAATTCATATGAATTCAACAATTAAAAAGCAAACAAAAGAACTTGCTGCTCACATCAATGACTACGTGAACGCATATAATCTTAAAAAGAAAGACGAGGCAGTAATATTCAACAAGCACAAGCTCGATGATGGCACATTCAGTCCTGATTTAAGGGATGAACTCGTTAAACGCCGTAAAGATTTTGCGGAGGAATGGGGAGCGTATGGCTGGCGCAATAAGGAGTTCGTTACACATCAATTTGAACAGTCTAGAAGACCTACAGAGGAAGAAATAGAGCAAATGAATAAACAACATTTGCAGACCAATCCGGAGACACAGGCTCATGGACAAAGAGATCAGAAGCGTCAGGACTTCAAGGATGAATTAAAGGAAGCACGTCAAGTACAGAAACAAGGGCCAAAACTTCGATAATGTATGGAGAGGTATATCATCCCTGATTTTATGCAAGCATATTATCAGGACACAGATGTGGAGGGCAAGAAACAATTAGAAAATCTTGCCCGCCACTATTCTGAAGAACGCGCAATATTTCTGCAAACCATATTTGTGTCCAAACAACAGTTTTTAAGAGACTGGAATAAGCTAATGGGCGAAAAGAAGGTGTTAACAGCCGATCAAGCCTTAGCACCCATGCGGCATAAATATTCAGAAGCAGCAGCGGAGATTGTCCTTAACCGTTCGGAAGAAATAGAAAGGGAAAATCAGAAAGAGAAAGAACCAAAGGATGATGACGAAGAAGATCAAGACCAGCTGACTTTGGATTTAAAAATGAGCAGAGAGGCCTTCCTGGCAAATGCAAAATCAATTCGTAAACAATCAGCACGGCAACAGGCACGTCCGCGCAGATAAAAAAATTTCAGCTATGCAAGTAATATGTATGGAAGATACCGCCTTTTATGCACTGATTGATGATGTCGTTAAACGCATAAAGGAACAACAGCAGATAAAGGAAGATAAATGGATTTCTGGTGAAGAGGCGATGAAGAAGCTTCGTATCACCAGTAAAACCACACTGCAAAAGCTTAGAGACGAGGGACGAATTCGTTTCTCGCAACCTGATAAGCGAGTGATCCTTTACGATGTTGAATCTATTTATCAGTATTTAGAAAAGCATGCCAAAAGATAACAGACTATGGATGATAAAGAATATGAAAAACAATATACAGCCGGGTATAACAGTGGGTACATATTGAGCCGTTTTGAACCAACCCTGTTTAAGCATCTGCAACAGAGTCCGGCAACTGATGACCCCTACTTAACCGGCATCAAAGATGGGGGCTTACAGCATCAACAGTCCTTGTATCTTGAGAATTTACAGAAGGCGCGTCAGATGTCACAACAGTCAAAGCCCAGGCACCGCTAACTGTGCATTCCTCTTTGTCCTCTTAAGCAATATTCATTCTTTGTGACGGCGGCAAGAAACTGGCAGCTAACGACAGGCGGATAATATTCAATGGAATAAGAACTCTCAATTCTGACGGCTAAGGTCGCCTTGAAAACGCCGTAAAATGAACAAGCAAGCATTTGCCTCTATCGAGTTCCTACTTGCTTGCGGCGTTTCTCTACGGCTGATTCCTTGCCTGGAATTGAGCTTATTCCTTGAATTATTATTTAACCCGCCTGCAGGTCGTAGCTCGGCCAGCGAAAACTTGCAGGCACTAACAAAAAAAGTTATGAATAAGACTTTAGTTAAGAACGGATCTAAGAACGGCACAGACACAAGAGTGCCAGCACCCCAACAGGCACCAACGCCAATTGCACCTGCTGCAAAACCATCCGAAACCACTAAGCAACCAACGCTGGAAACAATTATCCAGAAAGCCGAAGAGCTACGTGGTCTTACAGCCAAACGCCAGCGTACTATCGAAACACACAATCAAATCCGCACATTCTCGTTTTCAAGCGATGATAATTGCGTATTAACAATTGCCGATAGTCAAGGGCACAAATTTCAGACGAATAATTCCAACCTAATTAATCTGCTGAAAGATTACTTTGTCACTATCCTTGCCGATAAGGTATCAGCACTTGACGATGAAATACTAGCCTTTAAGCTACAGTAATCAAACAGCCTTCGTTTGATAGGGAGCAATTCGCTCCCTATTTTTTTGCTGATGTAATGAATATCGGTATCACAATTACTTGCAAAAGTGTTTTTCTCTCGAAAAATGGGTGTTTTTCCCCGTATATACAATTGAAATATATCTTTACCTTTATGTACTGATATACATTACACCAATATCTATTTAGGAAGTATCTAAAAGCATCAGACATATCATGTCTTCTGGCAACCCACACCTAATAAAACGTGCATCGCTGTTTGCGATGTTCTGTTTGTCCTATCTACCACTGTTGGTGTTGCTAATAATAAAAGTGCTGCTTGAGAAACGAGACTATTTAAACTATGGCGGCATTAAGACTGAAACAGCTTTGATATTCATCAAGCAGTTCGGATTTGTTTCAGTACTTGGAGTTCTAGCTGTTTATGCGATAATAGGAACTTTACTAACACTTAATAACATCAAAAGCAATAGAGGTAATGGTTTCCCCGCAAAGGTAAATAGCATCAAGCCAAAGAATGAGGAAGCGCTTTCTTATCTTGCTACTTACGTTCTGCCTTTGCTTGTTCAAGGCAATATAGGGCTATTTGAATATATAACATTTACTGTATTGTTCGGTATTTATTATAAGCTGTATTCGACATCAAGCCTAATATTAATAAACCCTATTTTGAATATTAGATATGGGTTGTACGAAATAGAGTATGTCAAAGTTGGTTCGACAGTGGTAAAAAGTGCGATGGTTATTTCAGAGCACAAATGGATCAACGAAGATGATGAAATCAAATTAATAAGATTAAGCCATCGTTTGTATTTCGCATTTTAAAGATAATTTTCATTATATGACTCCAAAAGAATTACTAGAAAACTTAAAAGAATTCACGAAGGCTGATACAGTACACATGTACATTATTGAGAGAAGACAAAAAGAAGGTGCAAAGAAGAATGGTCGCCCTTCTGAAAAGTTTGAATATATACCGATGCAGGTCAATCTTAGTGCAGACCTTGTACCTTTGGTATCATCAATGCTTGAAAAAGTGATTGAACGGAAGGTCAAAGAAGATGTACAGATTCTTGATTACGAGCCTATTGATGATACGCTGGATAAACTATATACTTATAATGATCTTGGAAAAATTACTGGTTTCAATGAGTTCCTAAAAAATTTGGGAAAAGAGATAAAAACACTAACCTCTTTTGAAGAACTTGAACAAATCGAAAAGGCCTGGGCTCTATGCTATGGCTATTATGATGGTAAAAAGAAAGAGTGGCTTTATTGTATAAAAAAACTATCCCCAAGAAAGATAGCTGTTGAAGTAAAAACTAGTGAGAATGTTCTTCAAGCAGCAAAGTATGGCATCCAGTCTTTCTTTGATACAAAAACTAAAACTCTAAAGCCTTTGAACGGCTTTTCTATCAATTTGGATCCCAGCATAGACATGGTTTACTATAATGAAACAATATACATATTCCAAAAGAAAGCCTTTGAAGAGTTAACGAGTTTAACCGAAGAGTTTGAAATATTAGCAAATGAAATTGTAGGAGAAATTGAAAAACTGAATTTTATCCAAGGTTTGAACTTTCTTTCACAAACGATTCTTAACAAGCCTGCATATAGAAACAAACTTATTAAAGCTAAATCGATTGGGAATATTGATTTCTTGACAGATAAGAACATCAAGAGAGAGTTTAGCAGAGCTGGTAAAAAGTTGAATATAAAATTCGCGTTTGATGGACACGATAATATAATTGCCGCAAATGAAAATGATGCGGAAAACATCATTCGTGTGTTAAGTGAATTCTATAAAGAAGGAATTTTTGGTGGAAAGATATTTGAATCCCCAGCAGGACGTTTGAAAAATAGTCGTTTTACCAACGGAATATAGAACATTCCAATTCATCGCAATGAGTGTAGTAAGAAGCAAAAGGCTGGCGCCTTACCCTTCTTGACTTGATGATTTGCCGCGCATCAAAGCAGCACGCGACTATCCCGTTTGACTTCAGTCTAACCTCATTGTACCAGCAAAGCTGGGTTTCTTTCGTTTGCCAGAAAGTCAAACAGGATAAAAAATTAAAAGCCAGCCCTAGAAAAGGCCAGCCCCTATAAACCCTATCACCATGAAAATTCTTTACTGCGCAAATATAATGGCTACTTAATTTTCACTATCTCTTTTCAAGTTTGATAATTGTTTCATAGTAGCGTGTTGTGTTCCTGGCAGTGTCAGTTTCTACAAGACCTATATTCAAAGATGAATTTCTGAACGCGTACTTAAAGAATACATCAACGGTGTCGCTGTACATCGAGAGTCCAAGTTGCGTCCCAGTAAATTTCCATTTTCCTGTTTTGGGAATTAGGCTTGAAAGCACGTAGCTTCCAAGTTGGCCATCAGGTGTTGTGTGAGAATATCTACCATCGTCTGTGAATATTAGATAACTGACATCTCTTGCAGAATCCCAAAAATGACCGAATGGCCCTTGATTATCCTTGAAATATCCAAAGCCTTTTTCCCATCGATCAGTTGTTATGTCGTTATAGGCAGAATCATATTCGCCAAGTGACCCATAGATAGCTTCCCATTTTCCAATCAGTTTTTCAGCCGTCAACACTGTATCGTCATACACTGGAGTCGTTGGCGTTGGTTTGGAGTTTTCCGGCTTGGTGCAGCTTGCAATAATAAACAAGCAAATAAATGTGATCGCGTATTTCATAGGTTGTTATTTAGTGTTTTCCAATAGGCATTTTACTGTTTCCATGATTTTCTCTGCTTGCTTTTCCTTGACACCTTGCAGGTCATGATCGGCTTCGTTCAACCTCACTCGAACGGCGGTAATGGTCGAGGCAGACAGCTTTTCAAATACCGCTCTTGATACTTGCTGATTGATATACCATTGGCGAAGCGGCACATCTAACACGCGAATAGTTGTAGGTGGCAGGTCTTTTTCTGAAGTAATCGCTAAGACTTCACCGTTCGCTAGTTTAATACTTACTTTATCACCCTTTTTGAACGCCACTTCAGGGAAGTCAGTGTTGAAGGTCATTCGTAACCCAACATTGAATTTGCCGTTTGTTTCATAGATGATTAATTCCCGCATTGCCATCGGTGCACCAATAGCCATTTTGGCCATGTTGTAGGTTTCATTTGTGAATTGATCCTTTTGCGGCTTGACGTATTTGCATGGGTGTTGTGCCAACAAGCAAACAGGCGCAAACAATAGGCTTATCATGGTTAAGCCTTTCACCAGTAGTTTTTTCATTGCATCTTTTTTAAGTGTGACTGGCAGGAAAAAATTAGGCGTGAATCCTAAACATCCCATCCCAGGCACTTGCGATGCCTCACTGGAAATGAATAAGTCCACGCCGTAGCGGCGCGTCTTACGCATTTTTTCCAGTTTTTGAAGTTCGCAAGTTTCGGGATGGAAAAAAGCTGTAAACGCTTTATATGTTTATGTTGTCACACCTATATTAAATCATGCTCAAAAATTTGTTTCAAAGTAAAATTACAAAAATTTCACCTCGATTCTTTGTAACCCCATTGGTTGTTTTTAATTTGTTGATATCACCAATGACGCAAAATGAGTTCGGAATTTCAACCATCGGTATATCAAAGTGCGATTTTTGACTGGGTTTCTAATGGCACTGGCAATGCAATAATTAATGCTGTTGCAGGATCAGGGAAAACAACAACGTTAGTCGAAGCTAGCAAGCTAATAGACTCCGATAATGTATTGTTTGCTGCATTTAATACACATATAGTTGGAACATTGCGCTCAAGGCTTCCTAAAAAGACGATTTGTCGAACGATGCATTCTATAGGTCGAGAATGTCTTCTTAAGCATTTAGGACTGACCACGATAAAGCCAATCTCAAATAAATATCGAGCCTATTGTCGCACAATCGCTAAATCAATACATGAGCAGCTTGAAACGATCTATGATAATAAACTCAAAGCATTTGATTTTAATAGTGATGTTGATCTGCCAGATGCTCCCCCTTTAGTTGAGGAAATAAGGAATCAACTTCAGACACTTACAGATTTTTGCAGAACAACTCTTGCTGATCCTGAATCTCTTGAAGAGTTGGAGAACCTGGCAGAGCACTTTTCAATAGATTGTCCTGTGCCTTTACCCAAAATAAAAGACTACGTTAAGCATATTCTTGACATGGGCGAGTCTGATGCATTAGAAAGTAACACTATTGATTTTACTGACATGCTTTGGCTGACATTCAAATGGAATTTGAAACCGCCGAAATTCCATTGGGTTTTAATTGACGAAGCTCAAGATTTGAATGCCTCTCAACTGCATTTAGTTAATAAAATGGTCGGTGAAAACACTCGGCTTTTATTTGTGGGTGATCCAAAGCAAGCGATATATGGTTTTTCTGGTGCAGATAGTAATGCATTCTCTAATATCAAGGTCAAAACTAATGCACAAGAGTTTCCACTTTCAATATGCTATAGATGTCCAGCAAAAATAGTCGGTCTTGCAAAAACGATTGTTGAGCAGATTGAGCCACGCCCAGGTTGTATTGATGGCGAAATAACAGAAATAAAAGAAGACGCAATTTTAAGCCATGTAAAAGATGGTGATCTAATACTTTGCAGGAGTACTGCACCTCTTGTGAAACTTTGCTTTAAGTTACTCTCTAACAAAAAGCAGGCGAGAATTAAAGGTAAGGACATTGGTAAAGCATTGATCAAAATTGTAAAAGATGTTGAGGCTGAAGACGGATTTGATTTTACACAGTTTCTTGACTTTCTTGAAAAAATCAAGATCGAACGAATAAATAAGCTAAATCAAAAGCCCGATAATGAGCAACAGGTTGAAGATTTTATCGATCAGGTTGAAAGTATTGCCGCTTGTTTCGTCTCGTATAATTGCAAAAGTGCACCAGAGTTTAGAGCAGAGTTAGATAACCTTTTTAGTGATGAAAGTACAGTTATCACTCTAAGTACAATTCACAAAACAAAAGGACTGGAAGAAGACAGAGTTTTCATTCTGCATTACGAAAAGATGCCTTTAAAGTGGAAGAAACAAAAGGACTGGCAGTTTACTCAGGAAAACAATCTGAAGTATGTAGCAATAACGCGTACAAAACAACATTTGTATTTAGTATCGGAGGTTCAGGAAGCATAGCATTACTGTATATCCATAGAATTGCCGACATTTGACTTTGTGGATGAAATTTTGAAGTTGCCCGTCAGGTTTTATGGCATAGACTATGAGTTTGCGATGAAATTAGTGCGTTACGGTTACACATATCAAATGCACATCGAGGTAGATCAAGCGGTATTAATAATTGAACGTGATGAAGAACAAAACTATCGAGTGCTTGAGAGTACCAATAGTATAAGTGATAAACAGATCAATCATGAACTTTTGCAAAAGATCATAGATACTTTAAAGTCTTTGGGTGATTAATTCTTTGCGACTATTAATAATCTCATATTTAGAGACAAATATTTTTAACCTGCAATAATTGGTTTCGACAAAGGCATTGTTTGGTATCTTTGTCTTTGTGGAGAAATATGGAGAAACATTCTCAATAACCTATAACGGACAGGACGTTAATGTCCAACCGTACACCTTTCAAAACAGGGTTTTGTTTGCAGTAGGTCTGCCACAGATGCAGCTTATCGTCACGAAAACATTTAAGCCAAACGGCACGGAGTTTTGGACTTCCATGCCACAGGGCAACCAGAAGCTGGCCGAAGCAATCGGCAAGCTCATTGATGATAAAATGACGACCAAACAAAAAACGCTGTTCTAAATATGTGCTACTATAACGGGATCAAAGTCAACAAACTGGAATACATCGAACTGATGCGCATGGAAAAGGACATCAGGCAATTTATTCAGTCCGATATGACGCTTGTAAATGGCTTCAATTACGGTGATTATCCCATCATAAAGCCACTAAACGGGGCACATGATTTTGAAATCAAATTGGCGCATTGGGAGTTCCTGCCGGAGTTCGTAAAGAAAGCTGAAGATCTGGGCGAGTTCCGTAAGAAATACATTACGATGAATGCCAAAGGGGAAGACCTATTTAAAAGCCGAATGTATGCAGATGCAACCCGCAAACGCAGGTGTCTTGTGTTATCGTCTGGGTTTTATGAATGGCGTGAGTTCAAGCCAGAGGGTGCAAAGAAACCACTCAAATATCCGCACTATATATCATTACCTAACCGTGAATATTTTTTCATGGCTGGTATCTGGAATCCGTGGATAGATCAGGGGATTGAAGCAACTGGAGAATTAATTGACACCTTTGCAGTAGTAACAACCGCAGCAAATAGCCTGATGGCGCAGGTACACAATACTAAAATGAGGATGCCGACAATCCTGCCCGAAGATTTAGCGATTGAATGGCTGCAACCTGGTTTGTCCGATGAACGCATCACACAGATTGCAACGTATCAGTTTCCCTCAACAGAAATGGCTGCGTACCCAATCAACAAAGATTTCAGAATAATGGACGACCCAACTGAGCCATTTGAATACATGGAGCTTCCAGCTTTACAAAATTAGACCTTTTGTGGTTGTACTAACTCTATATAATGCTCCATTTCATAGCTCAACATATGATGGCGCCACCTTTGAATGTGTCCTTGTGTCCTATTCATGTGGATTTGATCGTTTCTAACTAGTAGTGTTGCTATATGCTTGGCATAAAAAAGTGCCTTCCAGCTTTCTTGGTCAGCATTATCTATGTTTGAATAAATTGGTAAGCTATCAAACAATCGAATAAATACTTTGCCTATAAGCTGCAACTGGTCACCCTTAAAAAAATCTAGTCCGTTGCAAATCTTTTTAGCCTTGAGCAAATCATTCCATAAATGAATATTGGATGGATTGAAATCACTTTCTTCTAGGCATCGGATAAAGCGTTCAATAACTATGTATGATTGGATAACATCTTCCGATGTTTGTGATTTTACAAAAGGAAGCGGATAGGATGTTGAATGCATTGAAGGCATTTGGTTTAATATGCCTGTAATATTTTTTTGCGAAACATTCTCTGTCGTATCCTTTGTTGAGGCCCAAAATTTTATACGTTTGAACCAATCCTCAAATTTTTCAGAGTGTGGTTGGCGTAATGTTCGGGCAGTCGCCCAGGATAGAAAATCTACAACTTGAAGTCCTGGATTATTTTTGTTTTCTATTGTAATATCAATTTTAGGAAAAAAGGTTTTCATTGAAGGTAGGTCGTGTGATATACCTTCAAAAAGTGTATAAACTTTGTCTCTCCATTGATTTACACTGTGTTGACTTATTTGGCTTCTTCCCTCAATTATTAAGTTTACTTTATCAAGAGAATTAAAAAATTCTATACTGGAACCATTAAGGCAACTGTCTAAATATCGTTCTTGTCTGCTTTTTTGAATTGGTTGGTTGCTTGAATAAGTACGGTAACTAAAACTAAATTCTCCTTTGACATTATTGTTTATTGAATTGCAAAGGTGTGAATGTGCGTTCCCACTATCGTCAGAAGCATGGAAGTAGCCATTGCTTAAGGTGCGGGTATCAAACTTATGCAGGAAGTCTGGGTCTTTTGCCAGATTGTCTAACGCTTCCGTGATTACATTCTGATTAATAGGAACTTTACTTATAAACACTCCGTAACCTACAGCCTGTATATTTTCCTTTTTGTTTATTTCAAATATCGTTTCGTCTGCGTACGCAAAAATTTCCATGTTGTTTAATTGTAATGTTGCTCAATCACGATAGAAATAGCTTCTTTCATTTCATGCGCTGCATAAGGCGCAACACCCTGAATTTTGAAACCGGGATTTAGATTGTGTTCCCATACCATGATGAATGGATCAAAACCCGGATAGGAAACCTCATAATTCGTTTCGCCCAGGATTTCATTGTACAAAGGCAGAATATTGACTGCATAATTTTTCCCGTCATAGTTTATATACCCTACAAACTCTTCCATACTTCAATTTACTTTAAAAATATTGTTCCCGTCCGGCGGGCATTTTGATGTCTACTAACCAATAATTGATACAAATGTACAAAAATATCTAAAAAATGACTTTAATTTTGTACAAGTGTTCAAATCATAAACCTATGGAACGTGCAAAAGCAATCGCAACTATCGGCAGCCCGTCCAACAAATCTGGGCTTATACAGCAACTGCAAGAAGAAGTTTTCGCCTTGCAACGATTCAGAAAACCTAAATCAGAAGTATCTGATTTGGGGCTTGGTCCGATTGCTAAAGCTTTCCCTGAAAGCACCTTTCCTACAGGTGCCGTTCATGAGTTTATCAGTTATCAAACACCCAATGCCGCTGCAACGTCAGGCTTTATGATTGCCCTGGCTGGGCGTCTTATGCAGCAGCACGGCTCATGCCTTTGGATCAGTACAAGACGCACACTTTACCCCCCATCATTAAAGCAATATGGCATAGATGCTGCGCGTGTGATATGTATCGACCTTGCAAAACAAAAGGACGTGCTATGGGCAGTAGAAGAAGCATTGAAATGTCAGTCTTTAACATTGGTTATCGGAGAACTTAGCGAAATCAGTTTTAACGATTCCCGCCGCTTGCAACTTGCTGTTGAGCAAAGCAATGTCACTGGCTTATTGCATCGCTATAACCCTCGCAGCGAAAACACGCTTGCATGTGCAGCGCGTTGGAAAATTGCCTCGCTTGCAAGCGACCATCCCACCTTGCCAGGTGTCGGATTTTCCAGATGGCATGTTGAATTATCTAAAGTCCGTAATGGCAGACCCAGCGCCTGGGACATAGAATGGTCGAAACAAGGCTTTCAGCATCTTAGCCCACAAGAAGTCGCTACCGAAATTCAAACACGCAAAACAGCTTAATCATGTCCAAGCGTTTTGTCTCAATATGGTTCCGTCATTTGACTACGGACTGGCTAACCCGCCGTAGACCGGAACTCAAAGACGTGCCATTCGTATTTGCCGCACCCGAAAGGGGGCGAATGGTCGTAAAAGCTGTTAACCCCATTGCTGCAGCCAGCGGCATTTCTACAGGAATGGTGGTTGCCGATGGCAGAGCCATCCTGCCCAGTTTGCAGGTCTTTGACGACCAGCATGGGAAAGATATTACCCTGCTAACTGCCCTTGCCGAATGGTGCATTCGTTATACACCCATAGCCGCAATAGACCCGCCTGATGGGCTGATTTTAGACGCTAGCGGCTGCACCCACCTTTGGGAAGGTGAGGTGCCTTATCTCAAAGACCTGTTAGGACGCTTAAAAGCCTTCGGCTATACGGTCCGGCCAGGTATGGCTGATACCGTAGGCTGCGCTTGGGCAATCGCTCGCTATGGGCATCTAAACCCCGTTATAGAGCCAGGCGGTCAGGTCGAAGCGCTAAAGCTGCTACCACCTGCCGCCCTTAGACTGGATACCGCAACGACTGACCGGCTGGAAAAGCTAGGACTGACCGAGATAGGTAAGTTTATGACAATGCCTCGGTCAGCCTTGCGCAGACGCTTCGGTCAGACCTTGCTATCACAATTGGATAAAGCCTTAGGCCAGGAGATTGAAATGCTTACTCCCGTAAAACCAATAGAAGCATTTTTGGAACGACTGCCAAGCCTTGAACCTGTAAGAACCGCAACAGCAATCGAATATGCCTTGCGTGAACTATTGGACAAACTCTGCAAGCGCCTTACAGCCGAAGAAAAGGGATTGCGTAAAGCAGTTTTTAAATGCTATCGGATAGACAACATTATTCAGAGCATTGATATTGGCACTGCAAGAGCATCACGCAATGCCGCGCATCTTTTCAAACTCTTTGAAATCAAAATCGGGCAAATCATGCCCGCCCTGGGGATTGAACTCTTTGTGCTAGAGGCACCAGTTGTTGAGCCATTATCCAGCAATCAGGAGGCAATCTGGAATTTCAGTTACAATCGCCAAAAGGAGCTTGCGGAACTACTTGACCGCATCGCAGTAAAAGTCGGTATGCACACGATACACCGCTACCTGCCTGATGAACATCACTGGCCAGAGCGTTCATATAAAGAAGCGAAATCACTTGAAGAAGAAGCCACAACAACTTGGCAGAGTGAATTGCCTCGCCCGGTGCATTTGCTGCGTGATCCTGAATTAATTGATGTGACAGTTGCCATGCCCGATTATCCGCCCATCCTGTTTAAACACAAAGGCAATTTACATCGTATAAAAAAAGCCGATGGTCCTGAACGCATTGAACAGGAATGGTGGATTGAGCAAGGTTTATATCGTGACTATTACTGTGTCGAAGATGAAAAAGGCGCACGTTATTGGGTGTTTCGTTTAGGACACTATCGCAGTCATGAACCCAAATGGTTTATTCACGGCTTCTTTGCCTAAAACGAAATAAGATGCATTACACAGAATTACAAGTCACATCAAATTTCAGTTTTTTGCGCGGGGCATCGCATCCTGAAGAACTGGTGAGTTATGCCGCAGAACTAGGCTATACTCATATCGCAATCACAGACCGCAACACGCTTGCTGGTATTGTTCGTGCGCATAGTGCTGCAAAGAAAGCAGGCATCCGTCTGATAGTAGGTTGCCGCCTTGACCTGCTTGACGGGTTTAGTCTGCTTGCTTACCCCACCAATAAAGACGCATATGCCAGGCTTTCAGGCTTGCTATCAACAGGAAACTTGCGCACTGAAAAAGGTAAGTGTGATCTCTATAAAGCTGATATATATGCAGCAGCAACAGGGATGAAATTTATTATTGTTCCGCCTGTAACCATTAACAGTGAGTTTGAATTTGAAAGTGATTTTATCAATGCTGTTAGAGAGTACAAACAGAATTTTGGTAGTCATGTTTATTTAGGTGCATCGCGCACGTATCAGGCGAATGATGCAAAGCGTTTATCCATCCTTTCGCACTTATCAGATGAATTCGACATTCCGCTCATTGCAACCAATGATGTGCATTATCATATCCCTGAACGCCGAGAGCTTCAGGACATCGTGACTTGTGTGCGTGAGAAATGCACGATATATAATGCTGGTTACAGATTGCATCAAAACGCCGAGCGGTATCTCAAAAATGAAAAAGAGATGCAAAGGCTGTTCATGCAATATCCTGATGCAATTGAACGCACAGCCGAGATTGCTTCAGCTTGTCAATTTTCTTTGAGTGAACTCAAATACGTGTACCCCGAAGAAATCACCAACGGCAGGCCACCCTATGATGAACTTGTTGACCTGGCTTGGCAAGGCGCTAAAGATTACTATGGTGAACCATTACCTGAAAAGGTAATTACAAACATCAATCATGAATTAGCCTTTATTAAGCAGATGGATTACGCACCGTACTTTCTAACGGTGTATGATATTGTGCGTTTCGCGCGTGAGAAAGACATCCTTTGTCAAGGCAGGGGGTCGGCTGCCAATTCAACGATCTGCTTTGTGTTAGGCATCACATCCGTTGACCCAACTAAATTCGATTTGCTGTTTGAACGCTTTATATCATCAGCACGTAACGAGCCGCCAGATATTGACGTGGACTTTGAGCATGAACGCCGTGAAGAAGTTATTCAATATATCTATGAGAAGTATGGACGTGACCGCGCCGGGATTGTAGCGACCGTTACTATGCAACGGCAGAAGGGAGCTATACGAGACGTTGCTAAAGCAATGGGAATGTCCGTTGATGCCGTTAACCGACTATCAAAATCTATCTGGGAATTTACAGACGAATGGTTTGAAGGTAATCGCATCAGCGATCAGGGGTTTAATCCCGAAGACAAGCATCTTATCAAAGTATTGGAATTGACAAGGCAGTTCATGGGTTTTCCGCGTCAGCTCGGACAACATACAGGTGGCTTTGTCATTACGCAGGACAAGATCACGGATTTATGCCCCATCCTGAATGCAAGGATGGAAAAGCGCACGAATATTGAATGGAACAAAGACGATATAGATGCGCTCGGCTTTCTTAAGATTGACGTGCTGGCTTTAGGTATGTTGACCTGCATACGTAAATGTTTCGACCTGGCTAAACAACATTATGGATTAGCATTAACCTTAGCGAACATCCCGCAGGATGATCCCGCCGTTTATGAAATGGTAGGACATGCCGATACTATTGGCGTGTTTCAGATTGAGAGCAGGGCACAGCAATCCATGCTGCCACGCCTGAAACCCAAGAACTTCTATGACCTCGTAATCGAGGTTGCTATTGTGCGTCCTGGCCCTATTCAGGGTGACATGGTGCATCCCTATTTGCGCAGGCGCAATGGCGAAGAACCAGTAACCTATCCATCTAAAGACCTTGAAGAAATTTTAGGACGGACTTTAGGTGTGCCGTTGTTTCAGGAACAGGTGATGAAGATTGCGATTGTTGCAGCAGGCTTTACACCCGCTGAGGCAGACGAGTTGCGCCGCAGTATGGCAACTTTCAAAATGAAAGGCACAGTGAACCAGTTTGAAAGGCGTTTGATTGAAGGTATGCTTGAACGAGGCTATACACATGACTTTGCAACCCGCATCATGCGCCAGCTTGAAGGCTTTGGTGCATATGGTTTTCCTGAAAGCCATGCTGCCAGCTTTGCTTTGCTTGTGTATGTGTCCTGTTGGATCAAATGCTATTATCCAGACATCTTTTGTGCGGGGCTTCTCAATAGTCAACCAATGGGCTTTTATCAACCTGCCCAACTTGTGAGTGACGCACGCAAACACGGTGTCGAACTTCGCCCCGTGGACATCAATCATTCCTTTTGGGATAACACCCTTGAAGAACAAGTCGGCAAATACAAATCCATGCGGCTCGGCTTCAGACAGGTGAAAGGTCTGCGCGAAGATGATATGACGGTTCTTGTCGCTGGCAGGCATAAACCCTTCACCAGAATTACAGAATTAATGGACGTTGGTGTCTCAATAGCAGCCATTGAAAGGCTGGCTGATGCCGATGCCTTCCGGTCTATCGGGCTTGACCGCAGGCAGGCAATTTGGGAAGTGTCTGCCCTGGCTGATAGACCCAATGGCATCTATACCGGGCAAAGCTCCGAAAGCGTGGCAGAAACGGGTGTTACACTTCCAGCCATGACGCTTTCCGAGCATGTAGTGCATGACTACGGCAGTATGTCGCTATCGCTCAAAAAGCACCCTGTCGCGTTCGTCCGTGAGAAAATGACACAGCTTAATATTTTGACCACCGCTGGGTTGGCTGATTGCAAAGATGGTACATGGGTAAAGGTATCAGGGCTAGTACTTGTACGCCAGCGCCCAGGCACAGCAGCAGGTGTGTGTTTTATTACCATCGAAGATGAAACGGGATTTGCAAACCTCGTGGTTTGGGCAAGCCTCTTTGAAACCTACCGCAAGGAGATATTACGTGCAACCTTCTTAATGGTCGAAGGGAAATTGCAAAGAGAAGGGGAAGTCACGCACGTGATCGTGAGCAAATGCCACGATATGTCGAAAATGCTGAAACAGCTTGGCGAAGCAGAAAACAATTACCGGCAATTACAGACGTTATCCGGTGCGGATAACAACGATGGGACATTTGTTGATGAACGGAAGCCACAGCAGGCAAAACCAACCTATCAGGGTGAGATATTCCCGCAAGGCCGTAATTTTAAATAGTTACAACTTTGTTTTCTTTGCAACCCCGGTTACGTAGGTTATTTTTTTTGATTTTTTATTTTCCTTTAATGGGAAAATAAGGACAAAGCCGTTATATGTTGTATTGAAGAAATGGTACTCAAAAACTTCTTCCCCAGAATCAGTAGTTAATGTAATGCTACCATCAACCTTCATTCGTCTACCATGATAGTAATCTTTCACAAACTCCCAGTTATATCCAAATTGTTCAGGCCAAGCCACATTCCCAAATGAAGCTGAAAACTTATCTGACTGAAAATAATCACGAGCTTTATAAAGCGGAGTCCTACCTGCTAATTCATGCTTCTCAAGCACTAACAATGCACAGCGCTTGTTGGAAGTTTCGACAAACTTCCTCATTGTCGCATGATTTGATGCTCCAAATGTTTTGGCTAATGTAAGAGTAGCTCCAATACTTAAATCCAACTTAGCTACTTGGTCTTGGAATCGATCATGCTGGAATAGTACCGTTGATGCAAAATAGTTTGCCTCTTCTTCGAACTGCTCATTAACTTCATGAGATAAAGTTTGGTCTGTATCTACACAATCGAATATTGCTTTTTGCCAGGGTAGAAGGTGATGACCAGCTTCATGTAGTTTGACGAAATTTCTTCTGCTGTGCGGCTGACTAAGGTCTAAATAAATTGTTTTTTCCTTACGATCAAGAATGCCTCGAACCTTGGTCATTATCTTTGTAAAATCAATAGACAGTTTTTTGAAGAATGAAGTTTCAATCTTCGAAAGGTCTACCCCCATTTCAACAAGCAATTCAGCATGAGCAACAATATCATCTACAGGCGTTGGATATCTGTCCAGCGCCTTGCTAGATTTCAGCAGTTCAAAAGCAACTTTTTCTATTTGTAGCCTAGTGTAGGTGTCAAGCATTCTTCTTTTTGTGACGTAGGAACTTTATATACTCAAGTACTTCATTCTTTTCTTCGTTACTTAAGTTTTCAGCATAAAATGCAATATTACTTAATATCTTATCTTCCTCCGACACACCGACAGAATTTGTAGCATCTTGAATGATACCAGCGGCAGCCAACAAAGCATTCAGATTTACCTTGTAAATAGTCGCTAGCTTATAAAGAATGTTTGCAGATGGCTTTTGAATCTTATCATTCTCGAGCTGACTTAAATACGCGTTTGATATGCCCGTAGCGTCTTCAACTTGCCTCAAAGTCATTAGCAAATGCTCTCGGGCATCCTTCAATTTTTTACCTAATGACATACGATTTGTTTATACAAAGGTAGTTCACAACGCTAAAATAAGCAAGTATTGCTTGTTTTATGCTTGTTAAAAAAAAGTTTGCTAAATATTTGCTTGATAAATTAAGCAGTGCTATATTTGCAATATTATTAACAATTAAACACATACGTAATGGCAAACTATCATGTTTCAAAAGATAAAGAAAAGGGGAACTGGCGCGTAACAAAAGAGGGAGGTAGCAAATCCAGTGGTCACGCTGACACACAAAAGGACGCTGAAAAGATGGCAAAGCAATTTTCGGCGAATTCAGGCGGAGGCGAGGTCAGGATACATGGACTTAATGGAAAAATCAGAGATAGTGATACCGTAAAGCCTGGCAACGACCCAAACCCGCCTAAAGACAGCAAACATTAAAACCAAATATATGAGTCAAACACAAAAACCTAATGACAATAGTCAAGGTAAAGATCGAGAAAAGAAAAAAGTAACTATCTACGTCAACAGTTCTGCTGAACAAGTAGAAAAGGATGAAATATCCTACGAAGAAGTTGTTACACTGGCATTCCCTGATTTTCCGCAGCACCCGGAACGCAACTATTCGGTGAAGTATGTGCGAGGTCAAGGGAACAAGCCTGAAGGAATTTTATCACCCGGAGGAAAAGTAAAAGTAAAAGATGGAATGGAATTCACAGTTACACCAACTGGTCAATCATAATGATGACCTCAAGCGTCTGTTAGAAAAAGGCTATGCTATTGCAATAGATAGTGAGCACCTGGTAGTAAGAGATATCCCCTACTTAGATAGTGAGGGGAATCTCAAAACAGGTGCCATTGTCTCCAAACTAAACCGAATTGATAGGCACCGCGTCAGTCAAGTAGACCACCAAATATTTTTCTGTGGTTCGCATCCGCATGAAATGAATGGACAAAGGATTGCCAATCTTGGTGGCGGTGAAATGACTATTACATTAGCCTCTTCGGACCTAACCGTTGAGCGATCATTTTCAAATAAACCTACAGCTACTGGCGCGTATGCAGATCATTTTGATAAAATTGAGAACTACGTTGCGTTGTTTTCGGGACCAGCGATGACGAAATTTCCTGAAAGCACACCATACACTTTTCGAGAATATGAATGCGCAGGGAATTCCGTTTTTAAAATATATGATACCCTAACGAGCAGAGCAGAGATTGGCGACCTATCTGCTAAGCTGAATGAAGACGTGATCGCAATAATAGGTTTAGGTGGCACTGGCTCCTTTGTTCTGGATTTCCTCGTAAAGTCACCAGTGAAGGAAATAAGAGGCTTTGACCATGATCAATATCATGTACATAATGCCTTTAGATCACCCGGAGCACTATCGGAAGCTGACTTCGGAAAACAAAAGGCTGAAGTATATCAAAGTCGCTATGACAATTTCCGGTACAATGTAATTCTAACGCCAAAGTTTATTGATGAGACATGTATAGATGATTTACAGGGCGTATCCTTTGCTTTTGTCTGCGTTGACAAAGGTTCATCTAGAGCAGGAATAATCAAACTACTAATTGAAAGGGGGATTCCTTTTATTGACGTTGGCATGGGACTTCAGCGGGACAATGGTATGATCGGAGGAATGATTAGAACAACATATTATCCCACCGAGCACGCCGCTGAAATTGCTGAAAAGAAACTTGCACCGATGGCAGACTATCCAGACGATGTCTACAGGACAAATATTCAAATTGCTGAACTTAATGCTATCAATGCTAGTTTAGCGGTACTTAGATACAAGCAAACACGAGGGTTTTATTCGGATAAAGGCAATTATTTTAATATGCTATTCGACATAAGCGATAGCAAAAATATTGGCGACAATGACCTCTAAAGTTAACCTGGAAAAAGTAGAATCAATCCCTAAAAGTATTGATGAGGGTATCCTGTATGTTTCTGAACGCTTCAAAGTGGCAGCCCATCTTTGCCCATGTGGATGCCTAACGAAAATCATTACTCCTTTAGGCCCACACGAATGGTCATTATCGGTGAAAGCTGGAAAACCTAGCCTTTACCCTTCAGTTGGCAACTGGCAACTGCCATGTAGAACGCACTACTGGATTAGGGACGGTAAAATTGAATGGTCATACTCTTGGACAGATAAAGAGATAAAGCACGGAAGAGCGAGAGAACAAAAGAAACTCAAGGAATATTATTCGAGCAAAAACAGAGGTGTGAAAAAGCCTTTCTGGAGAAGATTCTTAAAATGGATTGAGCAAAAGTGGTTCTATTATACTAGTGCATGATAGCTATATTTATATCAGTATGCCGATGAAGCTTTTGCAACATCTGAACCGGAATTCAGTATTAGGTCGTTGTAGCCATCGAGGGTTGCACTCGGTAAGGAGTCAAGGTAAATTTGCGTTGTCTTTATGCTTGTATGTCCGAGCATTTCGCTGATTGCCTCGATGGGGATTTTATGCAGTTTCGCGTGAGTAGCAAATGAGTGCCTGCTTACATAGCTTGTCAAGTTAGTTTGAATCTCGCATAGTTCCGCTAAGTCTTTCAGACGGTCGTTGAAAAGCCGCCTTGCATTTTTGATGTCCTTATCTTGTAAAATAGGATCGCTACGCTTAACCACATTAAAAATCGACTTCTGACCAGGCTTAATATACAAATCAAGCAACGCCTGCAATGCAGGCGTAATTTTTACGTTGAATGGCGCGCTTGTTTTATTGCGTTGGTACTGCACGCGGCCATCAATCAGATTCTTTCTTTCAAGCAACGCCATATCATAGAAATTCATCCCGTAGAGCATATAGCTAATCAGGAATTTGTTTCGTGCATCAAAGCAAATATGACCTGGCTCGAGCTTAACAGACATGATTGCTTGCAATAGTTCGTAGCTAATTGCACGTTTCTGTGTCCTTTCAGTCCTAATAGTATATTTCTTGAAGGGATAGAATTTGTCTTCTATTTTCCCCGATTTGATGGCAAGGTTATATATTGCGCGGATCGAGCGCATATATGCTGCCAATCCATTCAGGCCGTTCCCCTTCGCTAAATGTGCCGTTTCCATTTTTTGGAGGAAATCAAAATTTAGTTGTTGCAATGGTAGATACCTTGACCCGTGAAAATTTTCAACCGCTTTTACCGCGTCAGAATATGCGTTCATGGTACCAATTCTTTTTGCTTCTTTTAACGCAATAATCACAGCATCAGCAAAGGCAAAGAAGCAATACTCCTTTTCCAAACTAGAAAGCCGCTTCACAAGTTCCGGGAAGGGGATTGCCTCTACCATACCTGCCTGTTCCAGGGCCAGCAGATTATCATTCACAACCTTCAAATCTACTTTAAGTTGATTGTTAAGTTGCGTCACCGAGCTAACACCAGTATAGGTGCCTTTAACCTGACGCTTTTTGTCGTTCCACTGATTGACAGGAATTGTATACCGGGTGGGTAGGTCACGGGTCTGCTTTCCTTTGCTTACCCGAATAACAATTGCGGCAGTTCCGTCCTTTCTCACATAGCTTGCAATAGCTAAAGCAACATTGATATTCATGTTTTAAAGGTACAGAAAATTTGCACGACATTTGCACGAAATATATGGTTTCAAGTTGATTCATGTAAAGTCAACATAGCCCATAATCCTTTACTGGCAGGCATTTAAAAAATGATGCTTACTGTTTCAAACCAAAAACCCCTGACTGTTAATCAGGGGGTCTCAGGTTCAAGTCCTGAAGGGGGAGCGAAAGAACAGAAGGCTTACGGAAACGTAAGCCTTTTTTGTTTGATCTTGGTTTTTGGCGAACTTAGGGTGTTGAGTGGAGTAATGCTGATAAAGTTTTAGCACTATTTTTAAAAGTCAGTACATGAATGGTAAAATAATTGTTCTATTAATATTACTGCCATTTGGCTGTTATTCTCAGAAAAAAAGTGATACTTATATTGTCAAAAATGAAAGGGACTTAAAAAAGTTTGCATATTCACAATATCTAGGGTATCAAATTAGTAGAACTGATACAGGCTATATACGTGGAGATATTGACCCATTTGCTACAGAGTTCTTTAATAGCTCCAATTATCAGCACCAAGCTTTGCTTACAATCATGGAATTCACCGAGAAAATGGCAAGGGAAGAATATCGTTCTGCAGGTCTAAACAAATGTTACTGTTATGAAACAGCACTTGATTTTTACAATGGAAGAAAACTTGATTCAGTTGTTAAGTCTGTAAGAAAGTATCTAGAGCCGAAGCATAACAGGTAGCAGAATAGTATAATGAAATAACAAAAGGCTCAAGTTTCCGTAAGCCTTCATTATTACTTGTGATTCTGAATTCGTATAGTATTTTGATGGATTAAATCGGCTGTGGCGGTAATGATTTTATTGTCTTTCAATACAAAGTCGAAAGTACCTCCAATCTCTCCCTTTGAAAAGATGCCGGTGAATAAAAACATTAAAGCGTATTTTATTTTCTATCTGCATTTCCATCTTTATTAGTTTGGTTTGTGCATCATAGCCTATAAAATAGTCCTCAAAATATTTTTGTATCTCGTCATGTCCTTTAAACTTACTACCAATGGAAGGATCATTGAGTACAGCGTCTTTATGCCAATGCTTTAGAAATGATGTAGTGTTAAAGCATTCTTTATGCGCGTATAATTTCAATCCCATTTTGAATTGTAAGCCATATACAGATATTGCAAGCTTTATTAAACAAAGGATAGTTCCTTCTTTCGGATAGCTGAAGATCCAGGGAAAACACTATTTAAATACTGTGCTATATACAGGTTGTCTTAAGAACTTTAATGATGATCTGTTATTCATAAAAATTTAATTAGAAAAATAAAACAATAGAATTATAATCATATAAGCAAATAACCTTAGACCGGAAATCAACCATAAGTCACGAGACTTTTCTTGTAGATCCGTTACACCCAAATTTCTGGAATATTGAAGGGTTTGTATTCTGGGATTATACAACAAGTTTGCAACCACTATCCGGTGTAGACTATGACATGCCATTACGCATGACGGAAAACAACGGGCGTATCTGGGTGACGAGCAGCTACATTTGCCCTCAACCGCAGAAGGTAACGAGCAATGTGATAGGCATCAAAATCAAAACAGGCGTCAATAATCTTAAATCCAATAAGATCAGCATCTACCCGAACCCGACACAAACGACCCTGACGGTAGAGGGCGTAACAAAAGGAACAATCATACAACTAAAAGACGTACTGGGCAGACAAGTGATACATACCATTGCCACTGCAAACAAAACAGTACTGCACACCGCACAACTGACAGCAGGCAACTATCTATTGATCCTCACCACAACGGACGGAGAAGTGATGACAGAGAAAGTGGTGAAAGAATAAGTGAATAAAATACTGAGCTACAATATACAACGAGGGCAGCTACAACTGCCCTTTGTTTATAGAAGGAATAAGTATTAAATTGTAGATAACACCTGACCATTATATGAAACTACCAACACTTATAATCACTGCATTATTCTTTTCACTGATACTGCAAGCCCGCGAAGGGGGGGCAGACAAGAAAGGAGCCACACTATATAATGCAGCAGCTACACAACCGCAGTTTATAGAAAACAGAGGGCAGATAACCGACCAGCATGGCGCACCCCGCAGGGATATAGACTATAAGCTGAGCGGTGGTGATGTGACGCTGTTTGTAGGCAACGGGCAACTGCACTACCAATGGCTGCAAGGGCAGCCAAATTCGAAAAGCGAAAAACTAAATACTAAACTACCGGGTGGTAAAAAGCTCCCTTCCGGGGATGCGTGGGGGGGAGTGTTTACCACCTACCGTATGGATGTAGTGCTGTTGGGGGCAAACAGGCAAGCTATAGCACTGCCCGAAGGCATACAGGAAGGCACAGAAAACTACTACCTGCCTGCCGTACCCAATGGCGTTGCTGTACATAGCTACCGCAAAGTGACGTATAAGAATGTGTACCCGCATATAGACTGGGTATTATATACCGCTGCTGAAGGGAATTCGGTAACAGCAGCACCCGCAGGTATAAAATATGATTTTGTGGTGCACCCGGGGGGCAATGTGGCAGATATACAACTACAGTACAATGGTGCTACCGGGCTGGCGCTGAAAGACGGTGCGCTGATAGCAACCACACCTATGGGCAGCATTACAGAGCAGGCACCCTATACCTACTATGCCGGTACGAAGGAAATGGTAAGCAGCAGGTTTGTATTGCAGGGCAATGTACTGAGCTATGCCGTAGCAACTGCAAACAACAGTGCAGGCATAGTAATAGACCCTACGCTTAAATGGGCTACCTACTATGGCGGCACGGCAGAAGATCTGGGATATGGCATCAATACAGATACGGCAGGCAATGTATACCTGTGTGGGCGCACAAACAGCGCCAACAATATAGCTACTACCGGAGCATACCAGACTGCGATTGCCGGCAACAGCGATGGCTATGTCGTGAAATTCAATATAAACGGCGTACGCCAATGGGCTACCTACTATGGAGGTGCTGCGGTCGATTATTTTCAATCGGTAGTGGCAGACCCCAATGGCGATGTTTACCTGTCAGGTGTCGCAGCCAGCAGTGGCTTGGCTACCACAGGTGCATTTAAGACATCTTTTACGGGCAGTGGCAGCTCTATGGTGGTGAAATTAAACAGCAGTGGCAGCAGGGTATGGGCTACCTATTTCAGCGACAGCAGCGCAGTTGCCGAAAATATTACATCAGACGGCATTGGTGGTATTTACATTGCCGGCGGTGTGGGAACTACCACTGGTGGGCTTGCCACAGCAGGTGCATTTCAAACAAGTGTAGGAGGTGGTTTTATTGCAAAATTCAATACATCCGGCAGCCGTATATGGTGTACTTATTTCAATGGAGCTATCAGAGATATGGAATATGATGTAACGGGCAATATTGTAATAGCAGGCTATACGACCGATGCTACCGGCGTTGCAACTACCGGTACACACCAGCCATCCAAACCCAATAGTGCGGGTACGGGTGATGGTTTTATAGCAAAATTCAGCCCTGCAGGCAGCCGCTTGTGGGGTACTTACTACGGTCCAACCACAGCAGGGTCCGGGGTTATAGGTCTTTATGCCATTGCTACAGACAGAAGCGGCAATATCTATGTAGGTGGCAGTGCAAACTGTTCTACCGGTGTTGCTACAACAGGCGCATTCAAAACCGCATATGTGGGCCCTTGGGCTGATGGCGTAATTGCTAAATTTGATGCTACGGGCAACCGTGTATGGGGTACCTATTATGGTGGCAATCCAACAGTCGAAGAAATATGGGGATTGACAACAGACTATAAAGGCAATGTGTACGGGCTGGGAGCAACAAGCAGCAATACTGATATAGCCACCACAGGAGCTTACCAAACTGCTTTGGTTGGTGGTCAGGATGTTTTTATGGTAGAATTTGACCCGAACGGCAACAGGCTGTATGGCACTTATTATGGTGGCAATAGCGGCGAACAGTGTACTAATTCAAATATAACTTTTGCCAAAGGAAGAATTAGTTTTTGTTTTAATACTATTAGCACCACTGGCATAGCTAGCACAGGCGCACACCAAACTACTTATGGTGGTGGTTCTCCAACTCCATTCGATGCTGCAGTTGCGCAGTTTGAGGTAGATACATTTCTGTATATACACCAGCCGTTTACAGATACGGTAGTGTGTAGTGGCGATACGCTTAGCATACCTTACGGTGTAACGCAAAACATGCGCACTTCCAACAATTTTGTATTTGAGCTGTCTAATGCTTCGGGCAGTTTTGCCAGTGGTGTTACTACCATGGGTACCGTTACAGCTTCGCAAACAGGTGGTGTGTACAACTGGGTAGTGCCGCACAGCACGGCACAAAGCAACCTGTACCGCGTGCGTGCACGCAGCACAGGCCCTATAGATACTGCATACGAACAGGCCAATATCCGGATAACCACTACACCACAATCACCAACGGCTACCAGCAACAGCCCGTTGTGTAGTGGTAATGTATTAAACCTCGCATCAGGTAGTACTACAACAGGCGTCTCTTATAGTTGGATAGGCCCAAATGGCTTTATCAGTACAGCACAAAATCCCAGCCGCAATGCTGCACCAACCAAATACAGTGGTGATTATATAGTTACTATCACCAATGCCAATTGCATAAGCAAAGACACTGCAATTGTAGTAGTAGATAGCACGCCAATCGCCATCACGGCAGGCAACAACGGCCCGCTGTGTGCAGGCAGCGATCTGCAACTGACAGCAAGTAATACAACAGCAGGTGCTACATACAACTGGAGCGGCCCGTCGTTCAGCAATACCACACAAAACCCTACCATCAATAATGTAGGCCTTGCCAATGCAGGTGTGTATAGTGTATATGCCAGCCTCGGCAATTGCAACACAGCAACCGTTACCACCACCGTAAGCGTAGTGAACGGGCCGAGTGTAAACATCTACCCGAGTCCTAACGACTCTATCTGTGGCAACACAACAGGCAGTGCCACCTTTGTAGCTACCGCCATCAACCCGGGCGGCACACCAAGCTATCAGTGGTATAAGAATGGCACGCTGGTAACTGCTACCATCAGCAATACCTATACAGCCACAGGCATACAGACGGGTGATGTGTTTTATGCGAAACTGGTACCGGGTACAGGTGCAGCCTGCAATACGGCAATCAACAGTAATCAGATAAACATGACAGTGATGCCATACCTCACCCCGAGTGTCAGCATCAGTGTGAGCCCCGACAGCACGGTATGGAGTGGCGTAATGCTGACGTTCACCGCCACCGCCACGAATGCGGGCAATAACCCTAAATACCAGTGGAAAGTGAACGGTGTAAGCATGGCAGGAGCAACAAGCAATGTATGGGGCGCATCGAACCTGAACGATAAAGACAAAGTGACCTGCGAGGTGACGAGCAGCTACATTTGTCCTCAACCACAGAAGGTGACGAGCAACACCATAACACTGAAAGTAAAAGCAAGCATCAACAACCTTGAAGCCAATAACATCAGCATCTACCCGAACCCGACACAAACTACCCTGACGGTAGAGGGTGTTGCGAAAGGAACAATGATACAACTAAAAGATGTACTGGGCAGGCAGGTGATACACACCACAGCAACACAAACCAAAACAGTACTGCACACATCGCAACTGACCGCAGGCAACTATCTATTGATACTGACCACGGCAGATGGCGAAGTGATGACTGAGAAAGTGGTGAAAGAGTAAAAACTATTTTTATCAGAGCATTGAAGAGCTATGTATGTTCCTCAATGCTCTATTTTTTATAGTAAAATCACAATAAGTAATATTATTCTCACTGTGCCTTTTTCTATTTAAGCGTATTATTCTTTCTGTGCCGGATACCAAGTTAGCTTTATGATAAACATTCAACCTTCACATTGTCAAGGATAACTATTAATATTGATACTTACATTAATGCATATAATACTGCAAGTTGTTTAGATGACAAAATCATCATTGATATCAAACTTTCTTCCAAGGCTCATTTCCACATCTTAAATACTACAAGATTCCGCTGATTCATGATGGGTGATTCAATATGTCTACATTTATGCTGCATATTCCCAAACAAGGTTGTCCGCTATCTGTTCTATTTTGTAGAAGTCAGTTATGAATCAATAAAATCAAATGGCTATTTATTAATAAATGCGTAATTTAAATTCAAGCCATAAGTTTTCAAAGTGTATTCTAGCACCCCTATGGAGTCTAATCAAATAAGCGCATCAAGTGTTAAATTAATACGAAAGCTTCTCCTTCCGAAGAACAGCTTAAATGTATCACATCATCCTACAGTTTATACGATGGCGGGTATACCCGGGTCAGGTAAAACTACATTTGTCAATAAAATGCTAAGTCAAGGTGAATTCCCTCAAAATGCTTTTATTCTGAATCCAGACAATATAATGGAAGCACTACCTGAATACCAGGATGAAGTGTTGAGTTCGGGCAAAATCAAAGCATTTGAATTGTATGAGGTGCCAGCTCGTGAATTAGCTTATCAGCTTCTGGAAGATGTCATTGAAATTAATGCAGATATTATTATAGATATGGGCTCTGCAAGATTAGAAAATTATGAATTACTTAAGCGATTAAAAAAACTTGGATATTATGTAAAAATGTATTGGATTGATATCTCTATTGAAGAGGCATTGGCACGTATTAAATTGAGAAATCGATATACACCCGATAGCATGATAATTGAACGTTATGTAATGCTTGGTAAGCTTCAAGACAATTATCGATGTATAGCTGATGAGTTTTACAAAGTATAGATAAAAAAGCAATAATATGAGTATTAAAGTAGAAGTGCCCAGAGCCATCAATGACCTCGCAGCTAAAGAAGAAAAGCTCTGTCAGCAAATCAAGTACAGTATTCAGAACTCTCAAACGCCAATCTCAGACCCAATAAAATTTGCAAGACAGTTGCAAATTGTTGGGCATAATGGTACAACTGATATATTTTCAATAGAAAACTCTTGGGGAAATTTTGCAGATAAGGTACATGGAATTAAACAATTTTTATCTAATCCTTATTTGGTAATTGACTTAAAGCCAGAATTAAGCTGTAATGACGATTTTATAGAAGAATATGGGTTTTCATTGCAACAGATATATCGACTGGCTTCAGAAAATCAAATTCTAATAAATATTTATGCTTTTGAATCAGGAAGGAAAAATGGATTTGTAGATTACTGCCGGTTTATTGCTAACAGCGCGGAGGAATATATGTGGTATATAGAGTTGTTCAAGCTGCCTGCTACAAGAATATCATCAATAAGGAGAGCATGTTTTTTCGACTGCTTTTTATCATCTCAAGGAGTTACATACGAATCGCTAATTAATAAGGGAGCAAATAAATTTGATGTGTTAAAGAGTTTAAGCCTTGTAGAGCAAATTGAAATCTTTAATGCAATCGGCATGAGAAAAAACAATATTGATGGGGCTATAGAAACACTTACTCAACAATATGCATATTGCTTAGCGGTAATTATTATCATTAAAAGCAGAGCTGATTTTGATGTCAATAAAGATAATTTGGTAGCATTAGAAGATTATCTCAAACATGTAGACATTAATAATGAGACTTTAGTTAAGATATTCAGCCTAATAAGAGGAGTAAAAACCTTGCTTGCTTCTCCAATGCTTGCCTCAATGGGTGGTACTTATAATTTATCTCCTAACTCAGTTAGAGCATTATCGGCATTAGAAGAGCAATATAGAGATTCGTTATTTGACGAAGTTATTTTACCGAGTAACGATGTTTATAATAATGTTAGAATAAGAAATAATCCCAATACAGGGTTTAAAAACCTAATCACACAAAAATTTTTGACTAAAATAATTAAGGAAAAAATGCAGGTTGTAGAAATTCCTAATTACATCCCAGAGCAAAAATTTAGTGATTATTTGAAATTTATAAAAGAGTATAGATTTAAAATCCAAAAACAATCTGATTATCTTCAAGCAATTGCTGATAATCCAATATTAGATGAGAAAAAGTTAGACTTATTTGAAAAATACTTTGGTACGCAAGCAGATATATTTTCTGAATTAAAAAACTATAGCACAATGCTAAATGGTGCTGCTAAAACTACTTTAGCTGCTGGCGCTGCGTTGTTTATCGCTAAACCTGAGGAAAATATTGGATTATATTTTTTGTCAAATGCAGTAGCGGGTTCTATTACAGAAGGAATCGTTACAGAAAGAGGTATTGGAATGTTATATGCATACTTTATGCCTAATAAATGTCAACTAATATCTGATATACGTGATTTAAAAAAGTTAGTTATATCATAAATGGGCTCAGATTCAAGTCCTGAAGGGGGAGCGAAAAAACAGAAGGCTTACGGAAACGTAAGCCTTTTTACTACACTCAAAATCACAATAAACTATCCGCTCTATTTCTATTCGCTGATTTGCAGTACCACGTTACCTTTTTTCCTTCCAGATTCTACATATCTGTGTGCCGCTACTATTTCATCCATTTGAAAAGTCTTGTCAATAACTGCCTTTAGTTCTCCTTTCTCAAATAGCGCTTTCAGCAAGTACAGTTGTTGTACGGTTTCCGAGGCGTAAACAGAACTGACAGTCTTAAATATTCCGTTTTTGTTCAACAGCTGTTCACATTGCTTTTTGTTGAATTTGCCTACAGCATCAAAAACGATGTCAAACTTTTCGGTCAGTTTGGTAAAGTCTTGCTTGTCATACAATACAATCTTATCAACGCCAAGTTTCCTTACAAGTTGTTCTCCTTCGGTACTGCAAACTGCGGTTATGTCTGCTTTGTATTGTCTTGCAATCTGTATGGCAGATGTCCCAACAGATCCTGTTGCGCCGATAATCAGGATTTTGGGATTTGCCTTTTCGACTATCTTCGCTTTCTCCAAAAAATATATGGCTGTCTGCCCGCCAAAAACAATAGCAGCAGCTTCCTGAAATGTTGCATTATCGGGCATTGCAATTACATTGCTCTTCAGGCTGACTGCAATGTATTCTGCATAGGTGCCGAATTTCAAACCTGTCATACCAAACACCTTATCGCCCACATTGAAAGTAGAAACCCTGCTACCAACAGTTTCTACAACACCTGCAAATACGGTTCCCAAAATGGGCTTCCTTGGCTTTGAAATACCCAACACCAATTGCATAATTATTTTTGTAAAGCCCTTTACATCCAGGCTTCTTACTCTTACATCTCCTGAGTTTACAGATGTTGCAATTATCCTTACAAGTATTTCATTGTCTTTAGGTATAGGTGTGGGTACTTTTGCCAGTTGCAATACATCAGGCGTACCATATCGGGTACAAATAATTGCTTTCATTTGATTCCTGTTATGGGTTTAGAAATTATATGCAGCCATGCTACCTCTTCTTGAAATGTATCATTGATGCTTTTACATTCCTGTGCGCGGCCATTTCCATGCATAGCGGAGAATCAAAACAAGGAGAACAACTTCTACAGCAGCGCCCAATACCATATGTGTCCAAGCCTCTCCTGCCAGATTAAACAATATAAGGGGGATATTCACCGCTGCTGCAATGATGTTTACCACGCGGTTAGGTTTTGCAGGCATTGCAACAGATAAGAAAATCATCAGTGCAGGAATTGTTACTACTGTAAGCCCTCCTACAAGAAATCCCTGCGTAATATCGAATACAAATACTCGGCCTGTCTGTATGCTTTTCATCATGCCGGGCATATATAATGCGAAATAATCAATGTAGAT
The DNA here is from genome assembly GCA_017303395.1 of Chitinophagales bacterium. GTDB lineage: Bacteria > Bacteroidota > Bacteroidia > Chitinophagales > Chitinophagaceae > Polluticoccus. The sequence continues at coordinate 362,555 of JAFLBN010000001.1, read as the reverse complement.
TATGAGAAACATTAAGCTCGTCCACAGTGCAGCAAGTTTCAGTTTCACATTTACTTTGATGTCTTCAAATGAGTTTTGTGTATTCATAATTTATCAGTTAAAAATTGTACCCAAAGTGTAGCCCCGGTTCAGGTGTCCATTTAGGCCACTTGTCATCTTTTTCTTTAAATCCTGCAGGCATTTTTGTGTAATAAGCACGACCTGCAACACCAATTGATGGTTCTATAAAAAACCTGTCCTTCAGCAGCTTAAAGTGATAACCAACCCTATACGTGTTGAATATAATAAAGCCGCTACCTACTTTATCGCCGTTGTCATTCTTAAATGTTTGCCACATAGGCATTGCATGTACGGCTGCATATAGCCCTTTCCAAAAATATCTTTGATAAGCCAGCCCTACACCATACTCGCGTATATAACCCGGAAACTTCTCCTCAGGCTTACCGTATGACTTATTGTAAAACGGGTTGATACCAAGCGGCCATGCATGTTTCCATGTTATCAGTTCCAGAGAGATAACGTCTCTTCTCGTAAGGCGATAACCCAGATTCAGCTGCGCAAATCCCGGAGGATTGGTAGTTGAAAAATTGCCCAATAAAAACAAAGTACTACCTACAAAACACTTTTTATAGGTGCTGTCTGTTTTTGAGTACTGTGCTTTCAGGTGGGGCGTACACATCATCATCAAGGCAATACCAAGCAAGAAAATTTTCTTTTGCATATCAATTCTATTTGTTTTAAACATTGCTGCAAAAATAGATTGACATGATGCCACAACTTATTCACTTAAGTTAAGAAATGAACTTACTCCGAATACTTGTTCTTATTGTACTCGTGATTGATGCTGTGTATGGATAATGTATTAATTGAAATTATACCCAAAATGCAACCCAGGTTGAATAAAGTAGTTATTCCATTTTTCTTCAACCTTTTTAAATGATTCCGGTACATTAGTCCTGATAGGCCAGTAGCTGCAGCCGATAGCGGGCTCAAAAAAGATGCGGTTCTTAAAGAACTTAAACTGATAACCCACATGGAAGTTCACGTATAATGTATATCCGTTTCCTATCTTCTTTTTGTTTTCGTCCATGTATTTTTCAAAAGCATTCAATGCATATACTGATGTGTAGGCTCCCTTCCACCAAAAGCGCTGGTAGCCTATAGTAGGGGCAAGTATGCGGGCACGCCCGGGGTAGTTTAGCCCTGGGGCGTCAAAAGATGGGCCGAATGGAATACCTATCGGCCAGGCATAAACAGACCTTTTAAACTCTACGGAAACAACATCTTTGGTTGTTACCCTATACCCGAAATTTAATTGTACATATTCAGGCCTGTTTTTGTCATTTGGGATAAAATTCCCTAACATATACAAGGAGCTGCCAATGTAGAATCTTTTGAAATTGTCTTTTAGGGAAGGTTGGGCTTTGAGGTTTACTGTACTTGTCATTAACAAGACAAGACTAATAAACACGATTTTCTTTTGCATACCAATTCTATTTGTTTTTGAATGATATGCAAAAGTATATGGGAGGCGTGCTACAACTCGTTCACTTAAGTTAAGAAATGAACCTTGCTATTTATTTTTCTCTGTAATCCTTGCTCTTACTCGGCTTAATGATTCGGGTTTGATGCCCAGATAGCTTGCCAACTGATACTGCGGAACACGTTGAATAAGGTCGGGCCTTTTCTCCAGTAAGTTTAAGTATCGTTGTTCAGGCGAAGACGTCTTAAACTCGTCAAAGTTTATTTGTTGCTTGGCCAAATTCTCTTCAGATAGTTTTCGGCACAAGGTTTCAAACTTTGGAAATTTATCGTTTACTTCTGCTTCCATATCCGAGTTTGAAATCGTAAGTAATGTGTCTTCAATACAACTGACATAGTATTCGGATGGAGTTTGCGTTATAACACAAGGTGGGGTCAATGCTTCCATTTCTGTGTAGAAGGCAGTAGTTTTTTCTTCATTGTCTGAAACATAATATGTACGAATACAACCTTTCAGAACAAAGTAACTACTTTTAGATTTTTGTCCTTCTTTGAGTAAAATTGTTCCTTTCTTAACAGAGTGAAATATGTCAAATGATAGTATTATATTCTTTTCCTCTTCTGTCAGTGAAACGTATTTTGACATAAAGTCAAATAGTATGTTTTCCATTGTTTTTGTGTTATTGCGTTTAGCCCTCTCTTACATTTGTCACTGATGGTTTGTTTGTGCCTTGTCAGTGGTATGTTTTCACATTAGTGAAATCGGCTGAAAGTATCGTATTTACTGCATCGTTATTGAATATTCAAAATTAACGTATAACTACTACAAACACAAAATTCTCACTGTTAATCACAGGGCTGGCACCTATAAGGTGCCAATAACAACAATAATAAGCCTATCTTGCGACAGCATCAGGCTTTTCGGTTGGATAGTTTTAATATGCTGTTGTAGGGTAATGAATAATAAGTATGATGCGTTTATCGGTAGTTTTATCGATAACAAAATAGGGATATCCACTTCTTTTCTCCCGGCAGAACTATCGAAAAACTTACGAACAAATCTAGAACAACTGGATCTGGAAAACCGAATGTTGCCGGCAGGTATTGGCAATGATTTAATAAAAGACCAGCACCAGCAGAAAAGGCGCGATAAGATATGCTGGATAGACAAAAAGAACAATAATATTCACGAGCTCGAATTTCTTGAAGAAGTAGAGCGTTTTATCGACTACTTGAATAGAACTTGCTACACAGGTATCAATGCTTATGAATTTCACTATGCGTTGTACGATACGGGTAGTTATTATCACCGGCACAAAGACCAGTTTAAAACCAATCAGGATAGAAAATACTCCTTGATAAACTACCTGAATGATGACTGGCAGGAAACAGATGGTGGTGCGCTGATAGTATATCAGGACGATAAGACAGAAACCATATTGCCGGATATGCAAAAAGCTGTATTCTTTCAAAGCAGTGAGCTGGAACATGAAGTAGCCATAGCGCACAGGCCACGCATGAGCATTACAGGCTGGTTGAAGAGGGTATAAGTACTCAATATTTTTTTAACCGGTATAACATTAGTATGGCTTACAGAAACGTTAGCCATTGTTGCTATTGCCCCGTTTGAGCTTAGTACTTAACCTTTATCTCAATATTTGTGGTGCGTCCTTTGTCGTCTGTGCACGATATTTTTACAACGGGTGTAGATGGTACAAAGAACTTCTTTTCTGATGGCTGCGAGCTGCAGTAGAATTGGTCGTTTACATACCAGTACACTTCTTTTACATCATTCGATGCGGAACACATTAACTGCAATTGCTGCTCGTTTTTGTCGAGTATAATGTATGTCATCTTGTTGGTAAGCGATGTGATGACAGGTGGTTTCCCATCAAACACGCGTGAACATGCGGGATTGTGTGGCGGTATTTTCTGATAAGCTGTATGGTTGCTTTCATAATGTGCTGCCAGCTCTGCAGAGATGTTAGGGTACTGTTTTGTTTTATATCCACTGGCTGGCAGGCATGTTGTGCAGTAAGAAATGCTTTCGTCTGGCGCTATCCATACATCTGTCAGGTGGTTGCATCTTTCTGCCGATGATATGCCCGGTATATAGTAGTCCATTGTTTGTGCTGTGCAATAATCATTTGGTAACATGCCGCTTTCATTGCATACAAATCGCATGGCAAGGTCTTCGGGTTGCTTCAGCCATTCGCTGCCTGCACTGCGGTCTATCAGGTTGAAGAGCTGAAACAGCAGCGGGGTAGCAGTACCTGCACCATTTAAGCCAGCAACGCCTGTTCCGTTGAAATTGCCAATCCACACACCAATGGTGTAGTTCTTGTTATAGCCTATACTCCACGCATCTTTGCGTCCGTAAGATGTGCCTGTTTTCCACGCAATCTTCGGTATGTTATATGCCTGCTCGTATAGGTTGGGCAGTTCGGGCCTGTGCAGTTCAGTAAGAATGCTGCTTATCATATAGCTTGCTTCCGGCGAAAGCAGACGTGTGCCTTTCTGTTTCTTCACACTGTCTGCTGTGTACTTTAGCGGAATATACAAACCATCATTGGCAAGCGATGCATAGAGCGCAGTTAGTTCTTCCAGCCTTACGCCACAACCGCCAAGTATCATAGAGAGCCCCAGTTTGTTACGCTTATTCCATATAGAGGTAAAGCCTGCATCTGTCAGTTTTGTTATAAAGTTTTTTACCCCTGCATCGTGCAGCATTTTTACCGCAGGTATATTCAGCGAGTTGCGTAGCGCATCTTCTATCGTCACATTACCACGAAAGGAAAGGTCGTAGTTTTCGGGTATGTATCCGTCTATATTGATGGGTACATCGGCTATCACTGTCTTGGGGGTTATCAATCCCATATCCATACACATGCCATACAGAATAGGCTTTAGCGTACTGCCGGGAGAGCGTATGGCAGATACACCATCTACCTGCCCGTTGTGCTGATAGTCGTTGAAGTCTGCAGAGCCAATATACGCACACACTTCTCTTGTTTTGTTGTCTATAATGATGACAGATGCATTATGAATATTATTCAGCTTCAGTGCACGGGTATAGTTGTATGCAAGGTCGGCAGCTTTGTGTTGTATATCGGGGCGGATGCTGGTTTGTATCATGGCATTACCCGGTTGCATGCGGCGCATACGGTATGCCAGTTGTGGTGTCATGGCAGGTGCATCAAGGCGAGATGCATGTAGCGGCTCTTCTATTGCATCTTCAATCTGTTGCTTGGGGAAGAGTTCATCTTTCTCAAAACGCCGCAGCCATATATTACGTTGCTTTACAATCGCTGTGTTGTCTTTGCCTATTACCAGCGTGTTCGGCCTGTTGGGTATGATGCTCAGTGCAGTAATTTCTGCAACAGACAGCTGGTCAGGTAGCTTGTTGAAGTAGAGTATGGATGCAGCTTTTACACCTTGTATGTTCGAGCCATATGGCACAAGGTTTAAGTATAGCTGCAATATCTCGTCTTTGCTATAGTGTACTTCCAATTGCAATGCACGAAACATTTCTAAGAACTTATTGAAGTACGTACGACGCTTTGGCTGCAGCATACGTGCTACCTGCATGGTAATGGTGGATGCGCCAGATGTACGCTTCATGTGCGTAATATTATTAACGGCAGCCCTGCCTACTGCAAATACATTGATACCCGGATGGTAACGGAAATATTTATCCTCTTTGTAGATGATGGCTTTTTTTAACTCAGGTGTTATCTCTGTTAGTTGGGTTTTAAAGCGCCATTGTTCATCGCGCGTCAGGAAGGTGTGGAGTACGGTGCCGTCTTTGCCAAGTACCACAGGGGTGTACTCTATATTAGTATGCACAGGGAAGATAAGGTCTGCAAGTATAAATACTGCAGCCCCTATCCCTATGCCTTTCAATATGCTGATAGCCCTTTGCCTGGCTTTGGACATTGATATTAGTTTTCTGTCACTTTTACAACACCACTGCCATTGTAAGAATGGTATGCGCCATTGTACATGGCATCTGCCTGCACAGGCCCCAATTGATAAGTACCCGGAGATACTGCACGTACCATGTAGTAGAATGTTTTAGCTTCTTTGCCTGCGTTGGTAAACAGATTTATCCTGTCATCGCGGATGTCCATATAATCAGGTTCGGCATTGTTTTTAATCCATTTTATTTCGGGCAGTGTATTCAGCCTTGCATTTTCAATTTCAAGTCCAGCAGGCAACATGTCTGTTACAACTACATTGTCTACAACGCCGCTATATTGTGATTCCAATGTGAGTTTCACAATTATCAAATCATTCTGGCTGAATGTATTGTTGGTAATCGGCTTGCCATCTCTTGTATAATAACTACGGCGCACTTTCAGGTAGCTGTCTTCTTCTTTTACATTGCCTGTTGCAGATATGCCCGAAAGCTCGTAGAAATAATAATAGCTGCCTTTGCCTTTTACATTCACCTGTAGCTTGCTGTTGATAGCATTGCGCAGGTCTGTACTTACAGGTTGTCCTTTAGTACTTGCCAATACTTTGCCATTCACAACTACATCTGCAGTAGCTGTTGTCTTGTTTGCCCTGCGTGCTATTTTACCAAATGCCAGTATGCTGAAAGCATTTTCCTGTGTGTTCAGATAGCGCTCGCGTAGTAATTGCTCTGAAAGCATACGTGCCAATGTGCCCACCTGTGGGTTGTCAGGGTCAGTATCAATCAGTGCATTTAAAGACACAGCCATGTCCCTTACATAAGAATAGAAGCTACCACCGGTTATGCCTGTAGATTTCTCGCCTGTAAATGCAGGTGGCATCACTTGTTTGGCTTTATCTTTTTGACCTGCCATAGCATAGGCTGCCGCAAGCATGTATCGGCTGTCGAGGCTCAGCATGTCTAAGTGTGCCTTATAATAGTTCATAGTAGATTGCTGTGGCTGGCCTGCCAGTGCTAGCACATACAGCGAATAGGTGATTTCCTTTGCAGCGATTTCTCTTTTCAGATTCTGATTGTAATACAGTATTTCCGTTTCGCGTTTGTTCATTTTAAACTGCAGGTATTTCAGCAGGCGGTCTACTGTACTTGTGTTTACATCATAACCTGCTTTTTTAGCTTCCAGCAGGAAGTGTGTAGCATATACACTGCCCCACCAGCTTTCGCTGCCACCATCAGGCCAGTAAGAAAGGGCACCGTTTGATAGCTGCATAGATTGCAATTTAGCTATAGCCTGTTGCACATTGTATGCAGGGTTCATATTCGGGTCGTCAATTCCCGAAAGACTCTTTACTAGGTCGTGGTAGTACAACTGCGGGAACACTGCCGATGTAGTTTGCTCTACACAACCATAAGGGTATTGTACAAGGTATGAGAGGTTTTTACTGAATTGCACCAACGGACTATTAGCAACCACCAACTTGCCTCTTACGGTGCTTGGTATAAAATCATTTTGCTGACCAACCACGGTATTACTTCCTTCAGATACCTGCCCGCTTGCATATACTTTTTGCAATGATGCAGGAGGGCGAATGCTGATGTCTGTCTCGTTGATAAATGTTTCGCCCATGCCACGTGCAGTAACGGTAACCTTGCCCGCACCAATATTTGGCTGTGCTGCCACACGGAATACTACACGCTGTTCGCTATTGGCTTTGATGAACACATTTTGTGATGCACTACCTGCAATGCTAAGCGGTCCGCTTACAGTTGTGTTTACAGATACATTCGCATCTTTGGCAGTGGTGTTGCTGAGTGTTATCGGCATCACTGCTTCGTCTTTCGGGCTCAGGAAGCGCGGTAGTGCAGTGCTGATGATGAGCGGGTCTGCTACTTTCATGTGCTGGTCGGCACCGCCAAATCCTTTGCCTTTATAAGCAATCGCCATTACGCGCAGGTCTCCGGAGAACTGTGGTATATCAACTGTGTATTTAACAATACCGCTACTATTGGCTTGCAATATGCCACTCCAGTATGAAACGTTTTTAACCCTGTTTACAAACATCGGGTTCACGCGCATATCGCTTGCTGCAGCCGCATCGCCACCCGTGCTGGAGCGTCTTGTACGTATCTCCGGTAGCAATAGCGGATAGATGTCGTATGTATTGGTTGCCAGTGCTACTTTCTGGTAGAAGTATTTATAAGCGTCAGGTGTTTCGTAATTACGTACCTGCAATATGCCTTCATCTACCGCAGCAATGGTAACATAAGCGCCCGGTGTTGTTTTTACTGTTATCGTCTGTTTTGTTTTAGAGCGAGACTTAGCTGTAATAGCTACGCTGACAGGTAGATGATATTGCCTGTTTTCTACTGTCACAGATTTAAAACCATGCGCTACGGTCAGTGGCATGTCGCTGCCATCCATCGGGCGGAAGAGTGTTGCCGTAACATACACATTCGGTACCAACTCATCCGTAGCTTTCAGGCTCAGCGATGCAGATTTGTTTTGTGTTGTCAGGTAGCGATATTCTTTTATGTTGTTGCGTTCTATCGTCACAAGCATCCTGCCTTCAAATGGTGTGGTAAAGAGGATATTCATATTCTCGCCACTTTGGTACTTGTCTTTATCTGCCTTGATGGTTACGTTACCCTCATTATTCACCTCAAAAGATGAATACTGTGTATTCCATCCGCCACCGTATGCGTAGAATGTCTGAGATACATAGTTGGCTGTACCTGCTAATGATATGCGGAATTCGTACTGTCCGCTGATGGCAGGTGTAAACATGAACGCGGTATTGGTGCCGCTGATGTTGATAGTCTGTTGTTTAATGATTTTATCTTCAGACTGCGATACATACCTGTAGCTGCTGCCTTCCTGTTGTATTACAGTATGCCATTCCCGCTTCAGCACTACTACCTGTGCCTGCACATTGTTTTGCGCATTGCCGTTTTTGTCTGCAGCTACCAGCATTATCTTCAATGGCTTGCGTGTGTCCACATACTCATCCATATTGCGGATGCCTATGAATGAGGGTTGTGTATATACTTTAATATTCTGATAACGATGTACAGGTCGGCCGGTCTCGTCAGATACTGCACACATTACATTGCCCGAAAGCAAACCTGTATTGGCAAGCTCATTAGGTAGTGTAAAGCCCGATGCAGCAGAACCGTTTGATGCGGTGTTACCTTTCTTTACGTCAAAGTTTACATTCACCTCGTTTTTGATGGCAAATGAATAGTCAGGGAATTTATCTGCTGTAAAATCTGTTTTGCTTATGTTGAGAATACTCTCAAAGTATCTACCGGTAGCAGGTGTGCCAAACAGGTTGTCTGCCTGTATGATAGCCTGTATAGAATCTCCCGGGCGATACTCTGTCTTGTCTGTTTTCAATTGTACTTTCAGCCTGTCGGGCATAAAGTCTTCTACGCTGATGTCGTAGTTGTTCAGCAATACATCATTGCCCGTGTATACTTCCAGCGTGTAAGTACCCGTAATGGTAGTAGGCGGCAGTTTAAATGATGTTTCGCAAGCGCCCTCTGCATTCAGGATTTTTCTGTAGTTGGCAAATTCTTTGCCGTTTGGCATCAGCAGGCGCAGCTTCACAGGGATGGCTCCCGGTGTGTTCCATTGTTCATCGCGCAGTATGGTGCTGGCATTGATGGTTTCACCCGGACGATACAGGTTGCGTTCTGCATATATCATAGCGTTCAGGTTGGTTTTGTTTGGCATGCGCCCGCCCACATCAAAACGAGATGTTTCTATTCTGCTTTGCGTAAGCCATACAAAGCTGAACTCGCTGTTCTTCTTGGCAGTCACCATGGCTACGTTAAAGCCGGGCAGTTTATTACGGATGTCTTTAAACACAGCTACCCCTTCAGCATCGGTTGTGGCATCAAACATGCGCTGGTTGGTATTGCTGATGAGCGATATTTTGACATCAGACATTGCTGTAGCATTCCTGATGGAATTGGCAAACACATATATATTGTCGTTGTCTTCTTTTACTATCAACCCTATATCCGAGATAGACAGGATTTTAGAATGTTGAACCCATTTATGGTCTTTAGATGCTACGGTGACAACATACACCCCGTCATAGCCTTTCAGCTTATCACTGAAGTCGAGATGCAATACTGATGCTGCGTTTTGCTTAGGTAGTTTAGCTGTTTCATATGTCTGTTTGAAGACCGTATCACCCAGATTTTCCGTATCGTAGTAGTCGTAATAGCCATAATTGTCCGTCTCTTCATCATACTCGTAACCATAGCGTGTGCCTGCACGCATAAAGAATTCAAGATTGTTCTCAAATACTTTTATCACACGCACTTCCACTTTTGGTACGTTCACAATATTTAACGCAAGGTTTTTGTAGCCTTGCGAACTGATGTACATGCCTTTTGTGTTTACAAACTTTATGGTAGGCGCAGGAGTGCCAAATGTTACCTGCTCTTCATAGTCTGTTTTCAGTTTGCCACCAAAAGCGCCTTCCATTTTCTTAGATATGCTCAGTTGGTATGTCTGTGTTACTTTCAGTTGGTTACTGCTGATGATAAAGCCATCATCCGTTACCGCAACTTCAAACGGTACTGCAGGCTCCAGCGATATGCTTGCTTTCAGGCTTTCTTCCATTACAGGCTGAGAGGTATTAACCGTAATAAAACCTTCTGTACCCGAATGCTCGGCAGTAACACCCGTTACAGACAGTGAGAAGCGCGATGGTATCACTGTATTAACGATCGTGTCTTTCTGTGCAATGGTCCTGCCCATTGCCAGCGGTATGCTTTTGTTTACTTCTATCTTCAGTGGTGTTTCTGCATCCAGCTCGTTTACGGGTACAAATTGCAGTGACACCGTTCTGCCAGTGCCATTGTTAATAGTATTAGTAACAATGCCTCTGCCACCCGTACTTAGTTTGATGCGTGCAGCCGCATCACTGATTTTTACATCGTAATTGAAATCTACATCTACCTGCACCAATACATTGGCCATACTTTGCCCGCGTGTCCATGCAACACGTGTAGCCGCAACCCGCAGCGGTGCTGTGTGAAACTTGAACGTATTGTTGGCAATCGCCTGCTTCTTTTTGCTCTTGTCAAAAATATGCTTGGTGACTACAGCCTTGTATTCCGTACCCGGTTGAAAACCCGAAGAAGGGGAAAACATAAGCTGGCTGGAGCTGTTCCATTTATAAGAGCCGCCAACCGCGGGAGTGAATTCTATGTAAGACGTATTGTCCCATGTGTTCAGCAGGCTGTCAGGGAAGATGTCTTTGTCGAAGTTGAAAATGAGGTTTTGCTGTGTTTCGATTTCTTCGCCAAAGTCTGGTTTGATGTTAATACCGCCATTTCGGTTGCAGGCAGAGAATGCTACACATACCATGAGTATGACAAGTAGCCTGAGAGTGGATTTCATATAATACGGATGTATTATAAATATAACGCCGCCTGAAGGATAAATTATATATGCAATTACATTTTATTTAAACCTTAACGAGACTTTAATAACTATCGGTTGGTGAGAAGGGAAAGTCTTTACAGACTGGGACTAAAAATGAAAGGCTTACGAAAACGTAAGCCTTTGTCAATTCTATTGTTGTAGCGTTTTTACTAGTAAGTGCAAACACCACCTGATTTTGATTCGCAATTCGCGCGGATTTCATACTCGTCGTTGCCGTTTACACTCAGTGATTTGCCGGCAGGGCAGTCGCATTTAGTCAGTTTTACACAAGAGCTGAAAGATGCTACTGAAAGGGTTAACAGGCCAAAAAGGATAATTTTTTTCATAAGTTTTAATTGGTTATACCACAAGTATAGAAAATGCTTGTATTATTTACAAGTATGGCATAATTAAAAAAGGCTTAGGTTTTAGTACGCCTTTTTTAATTAGTTCTTTTCAATATTGTGTGTATGTACAAACTCTGCCACGCTGGTTAGTATATGAATACCCAGTTTGTTCAGTAGTTCAGGATTATCCAGAATCTGCGCTATTTCAGATCCTTTTATCTGTCCGAATTTATTGTCTGTAGAGTGTGTAATAAACGTCATGGCATTTTTTAACGGCAGGCCCGAGCGTTCTGCATAAGAGTTGATGAGTGCACGCTGATAATTCATCTCGCTGGTTATGCAGTTTCTGAATTCGTCATAATTCATCTTCATTGGTGGGGTGATGCCGCACCAGAAGTTGCGCTCCATGTAGTGAGAATAAGCACCTGCACCGTGTATTACAACAAATACGTCGTCGGCTATGGGGTTGTCGGGGTGTAGCTCTGCAGGTACAGGCGTGTTTTCTGCAATCACATCAAAGTCTGCACATGCACGTCCGTGAAGATTTGCACGCAGCTCTGCACGCTTTTCCAGTTTGCGTGCCTTGCCGTTTTCAAGAATAAAGAAATCGAAGTCAAGCCCCAGGTCTGTAAGTGTACCGTTTTCAGAAACGCCCGTAGTCATTGTTACAATGCGTGTGCCGTCTCTGTTTATTTTTATGTTCGATACTTTGCCTATCAATACCTCTGCATTGGCCACTAGCCACCTGCCAGGTTCTGTATCTATACTTTCAGGCAGTGCGGTACCTTCTTCTTCGTAAATGCGATCTATCAGAGGCAATATATGTGCGCTGTAATGTGCTATGGGTAGTGCAGGGTCAAAACCACCGCTCAGGTTCAGTTCTGTTACCGTAATGCCCAGTTCTTCTTTCAGCTTACGGCTTAGTATGGCAGCATTGCGCACACCATAGTCCCACAGGTTAGGGTTGTTAGAGCCACTGCCGGGGTGGAAGGTAAAGCCTGCCACCGTCATGCCTGTAGCGTTAATGCTTTCTGCAAGCTGCATAGCTTGCTCATTATCTACACCATATCGTTTGTTGAAAGACTGGCTATATCCGCCGCCCGAACTGCTGCCCTCGGCATTGAACAGCCTTATCTGCAGGCGAATGTCTTTCTTGTTCAGTTGCAGTTCTCCTGCTACTTCTGTTATGATTCTTACATCATGAATATTGTCTGTGGCAAAATTGCGTACACCATCGCGTAGTGCTTTTTTTATATCAGAGCGTTCTTTCTGTGTTTGCCCGAAGTTTACTTTCTTGCTGATGATGTCTCTTGTCAGTCCGCATTCTATCAGCAGGCGCAGTTCGCTATAGGTAGCTATTTCAAATCCTGCACCCAGTGCTATCAGTTTTTTCAGTACAAAAGGTTCGGCACTGGCTTTTACTGCAAAGTGTATAGTGCCTCTCTGCCCGAAATGTTGGTGAAATGCCTGGTAATTGTCTGTAACGGCTGTGTAATTGCAAACACGGTAAGCATGCCTTGTCAGTTGTTCCAGAAACTTCTTGCCATCTACCATGTGGCTCCAGTCTGCAAAGCTTTCCGTTATGGGATGGTTTGTCAACGGGCCTCTTTCAGACGCTTGTGTGTTATTATTCATATAAAAAGGTAAGCAGTTTGCAAAGGTACAATGCAAAAACTACTTACCCTTTATGTTCTGTATCCTTATGTATTATTACTTCTTCGCTTTCTTCAGCTCCAGTACCTGTACGGTATTGCTACCATCGGTCGATTTCCATTTCTGGTACTTGCGTTCATTTTTCACAATTATCCATGTTTTGTTTAGCTGGCTCCCCTCGCTGGTGATGGTGATGTTATCACTTTCTTTTTCTTTAGCCCATTTGAAGCCTGTATTGTCTTCTACCTTATTTTCAAACAGGGAATAGTTGATTTTCTTAACGCCTGTTTTATTGCGTTTGAAATCGATAGTACCAATATTGGCAACTTTAATTTCCTGCCCGTTAGGCGATTTAGACTCATAGCTCGCAATATTCCAAGTGCCTGTCAGCTTCGGCGAACAACTTGCCAAACTCATTGCGGCAATAACAATCAATGAGGCTTTTGTTTTATTTACCATATTCTTCATAATTACAACCACCATTTGCAAATGCTGTGCCAAATGCAGGGAATACTTGTAGAATGATTAGCGCCCTGCACTAATAGAAGGACGGTAACTGCTATTTTGGAATTGATAATAAATGGGTTATGCATGCTATTGTATAACATATATGGTGGGTAGTAAACGCAAGCAAATACACATAGCATATGCTATGTGCCTGTCATGATTGATAAAGAAGGTATTAAACAGAAGATATAGGTAGTTGTGCTTAGTAAGCAGTTATTCAAAAAGAAGCATGCTGTTTTTGAATAACTGCTATTACAAGCTTACCAATCCTGTGCGCAGGCAAAACAGTACAAGGTCTGTCCTGTTTGTCAGCGAAAATTTTTCGAACATAATATCGCGGTACCAATCTACAGTACGTGTGCTCAGTTTCATCTTCGTAGCCATATCATAGTATGGCAGCTCTGTGCAGCACCATTCCAGAAAAGTTATCTGGCGGGGTGTCAGTACTTCTGGCTTGTTCTCGCGCGATTCTTCTACCAATGCTTTCGGTACCAGCTTACTGTAGTGGTAGCCTTTCACGTGCACATCGTTTACTGCTTTCAGCAATGTTTTCTCATCTGCATCGGCAGCTACAAAACCACGTGCGCCAAAGTAGAGCATATAGCTCAATGTATAGCTGTGCGTGTGCGGAGATACGAATACAACCTTCAGGTTGGGGTATTTGCCTTTCAGTTCTTTCATCAGCATGAAGCCATTAATGTGCTTCAAAGAGATGTCTGTAACCAATACATCTACCTGTGGTTTGGTCTTTAATTTGGCAAGCAGTGCTTTGCCAGACTCTGTCTCGAATATCACCTTACAGCCGCCCGATACCAGTGCGGACTTTATACCCGCACCCATCAGGGCATTGCCGTTGGCAATGATTACCTTAATAGGGGCTTTACTCATAATAAATACAGTTTGTTGAGTTTGTTTGTACTGCGAAAGTATATATGATTTTTGTATGCAACATCACTATAATTAGGGATTAACAAGTGATGGGTGGCAAAAACAACAAATACTGTGTAATTCAGATAACAAGCCATTAAGACAGGATAAAAGAAAAAGCCACCTTGATTACGGCGGCTTTTATTGTAAATATGTAGTAGTCAATTTGTTATTGATGCTCGATAGCAATAGTCGTTGTACTTACGATTTCTTGTTCAGTTGTGCACGTATATCCCTGCTGGCAACAGTATAGCCGATGTATTCAGATGCAGAGGCTGCTTGTTTTTTAACAACTTTACTGATAAGAACCAGGTATTTTTTAGTGAAGCGTTTGTTCATCATTTTGCCATTCACCCATACATCGTCTGTATTGTACCTCAGGTGCACATCCATTGGCTGCCTTATTATCATATCGCTGCACAGGTTTTTGGCAAGCTCTTCTATGTCTTTCAGGTTGGCAAATATATCGCTGAAGGAATCTTTCATTTCTTCACGCGCTTTCAGTTGCTCTTCGGTACTTGCAGGTTTTGATATTACAGGCATATACCTTTTTACAAAGACCCTGCAAACCGCATCCATGTCCAGCTCGTCACTGTGTATTTTTATTGTTTGCAAATCAGCCGCTACTTCATATTTGTTCCAGTATTCATTCAGCTTAGTCGCGTATTTTTTCCCCAGCTTTGCGGGTAGTGCTTTGCCATTTACCGATACATTGGTTTTATATACGCTAATGTCATAAGGCTTGCCTTCTTGTATCAGTCCGTCGCTGTATGCATCTACAACCAGAAAATTGTCGTTTATATTGTAAAGAAATTCTTCACTTAGCGAGTCTAGCGATATGTTATTGTATTTTTTGCCTTTGGCAATGGACAGAAGAGGAAGTGCCAGTATGGCAAGGGTTAGTATGCTGCGCTTCATACATAGTTGGTTTAATAGTGAAATTACGGATAAATTGTTATTATACGAATAGCTCACCTGCTATGCTGTCCGCAAACAGCTTACCTGCATCTGTCAGTATCAGTTTATTGTCCTTCAGCAGTAGCAGCCCGCGTTCTGCAAAGCGTTCAGCACCGTGCAGTATTTGCTTGCTATAGTCTGTGCCCCATGTTGTGGCAATCTTACTCATATCGCATCCCCACATAGTTCGCAGCGATGTCATCAGGTATTCATTCAGTTGCTGCTCTGTAGTCAGTGTTTCTGTTTCCAACGGTATTGTGTTTTCTGTCAGCATGCTTTTTATATACAGGGCATTGTTGGCTATGTTCCAACTGCGGCTTTGCAGGTTGTAAGAATGTGCCGAAGGCCCGATGCCTATATAGGGCACACCCATCCAGTAGTTGGTATTATGCACTGCATGGTGCCCCGGCAGTGCCAGGTTCGATATCTCGTAATGGTCATAACCCATATCTGCCGCTGTTGCCATCAGTATTTCAAACTGGCCGGCAGCCTGTGCGGGATCTACAGGTGTTGTCTTGTTTCTTTTGATGTTATGATGCAGTAACGTGCCTTCCTCTACCGTCAGTGCATAAGAGCTGAAGTGGGGGATGCCGAGCGTTTTTATCTTACCCAGATTATACTTCCAGTCGGCATCGGTCAGCCCTGGTGTACCATATATCAGGTCTATTGTCAGATTGCTGAAGCCTGCATCCTGTGCTGTTTTTATAGCCCTGTCCGCCTGTTGTACATTGTGCACGCGGTTCATGTACTGCAGGTCTTCGTCTCTGAAAGACTGCACCCCGATGCTGAACCTGCTGATGGCAGTATCTCTCAGTTCTTTAAGGTATTGCGCCGTCAGGTCGTCGGGGTTCGCTTCCAGTGTAAACTCTTTCAGGTTTTCAACCTTGTATAGTTTGTATATCTGCTCGGTTATCTGTTTTATCTCGTCGGCCGATAGCACAGACGGGGTGCCGCCGCCAAAATAGATGGTTTCAATGGTCTGTTCGGGCAGGTAATCCCTGCGTACTTCCAGCTCGCGCAGTATGGCTGCTATCATATCATCCTTCATCTGCAGGCTGGTAGAAAAATGAAAATTGCAGTAGGTACATGCCTGCTTGCAGAATGGTATATGTAGGTAGATGCCTGCCACTTTTGTATCGTTTGCCGCAAAGCTACATGCTACAGACGGTAATATGTATTTGTAAAAAATCTGATTTGGCATTGGCAATATTTGAAACGCCGTGTTATTTTTAATATCGGAACATACCGATGCAGATGAAAAGGCTATTCTTTACAGCATGTATATCGGCTTCATGGGCTTATTGCCAAGCGCAAGACCTGAAGCAGACAACCTATTATATGGGCTTGCCCAATGTGTCTAAAGCTGCTAAGGATATACACGCAGGTGTAGTAAGGCCTACAGACGATGCCGTAATGGCAAGTATTGCCGATAGTATGTTTACCGAAAACGAGGATACGCGCCCTTTCTATATTTTTCTGGTATCGAAAACGCTGTACAATACACAAAACAAAAGCCTGAAGCTGATGCTGGGTGCTGCGTGCCGCAGGTGTTTGCAGAATTATCCCAACGGTGCGTTGGAACTTTTGTTCTCTAAAAGCGTGAAGCCCGTTTACAAAGAAGCGTGGGCAGCCGCCATAGCCAACGATATTGATGGTAACTGCGAAGGAGCAACTTTGAAGGATTGCTACAAACAGTCGCGTATGTTGGCGTTGGAGGTTTGCAAGACAGATAACAAAGACAAGCTGGAGATTGTTTATAACCTCATCCGTACACGTCTGAATATCGGTTTCAGATAAATATGTCATCTTAGTCTCCGAAATGTAACTTTGCCAACGGCACTATGTCTCTGAAACGTTTTATATCTCTTACTGTATCAATGGTTTTGCTGCTTGCGGGTACTGCTTTTGCAGGCGTCAACCTGAAGCAATTGCCATTTGCACTGCCCGATAAAAACGTCCGCATGGCAGAGGCAGGCCGTCTTGCCGATAGCATGATACGCAGCAACCCTATGCTGAACAGCAAAGTGGTGTACAATGCGGTAGAGAAAGTGCATCAGTTTCAGGATAAAACGCTCGATTTCTATGTAATACTCGTCATTGTACTGATGCTGGGTGTTGTGCGTTATGCCAATCCCAAGTATTTCCACAATCTCTGGAGCACATTCCGCAGCCCCGGTCATTCTCATGCCTCAAAAGAGCAACTCGAAGTGGCGGGTTTTTCCAACCTGTTTATGAATGTGTTTTTTGCCATGGTATCGGGGCTGTACGTGTATTATCTGGTACGTGCCAATACTCCCGAAGCCACTACCGCCAGTATTCCGCAGGGTTTGCTGATGCTGATGCTGATGGCAGGGGTAGGGCTGATATATCTTGCCAAATATGTTACTATCAGCTTTGGTGGCTGGGCTTTCAAGCTGGACGCGGTTTCTAAATCATATATTTTTAATATATTTCTTGTTAATAAGATAATGGCAATGGTATTGTTGCCCTTTGTCTTGCTGATAGCCTTTGCGGCACCTGTGTACGCAGGTCCTGCCCTCATCGTTTCGGCCATTCTGATAGCTCTGCTGTTTGTCAGCAGGTACATCAGGTCGTGGCAGGTATTCGGCTCGTTCTTCCAGTTCAGCAAATTCCATTTTTTTACGTACCTTTGCGCCTCAGAAATATTGCCGCTGGCAGTGTTAATGAAACTACTCGTACGTGGATTGCTTTATTGATATTTAATGAAGTTCCCTGTGCGGAGTGTTAACATAAAACATCCGTTTTTAACCCAATATGGCAAAAGCTGAACGTTCACAGACTAAAAGCACAGGGAAAAAAGATACGCAAAAGGTTGGTGCTATACTTATAACCCAACCACGCCCGGAAACGGAAAAATCCCCGTACTTCGATTTGGCCAAGAAGTATGAAGTGAAGCTTACTTTCCATCCTTTCATCAGGGTTGAAGGCCTTACTGGCAAAGATTTCCGCAAGCAAAAAGTTGATATCGGAGAGCATACGGCTATCATTTTCACCAGCCGCAATGCGGTAGATCATTTCTTCCGTATCTGCGAAGAACTGAAGGTGAAAGTATCGCAGGATATGAAGTATTTCTGTATCACCGAAGCAGTTGCGTTGTATCTGCAGAAATTCATCTTGTATCGCAAGCGCAAAGTTTTCTTTTCTGCAGACGGTACCACAGACGGACTGCTGGAAGTAATAGCCAAGCACAAACACAACGAGAAGTTCATACTGCCTACTGCCGATAACGGTAAGAACGATATAGGCCAGTTCCTGCAAAGTCACAATATTCAGCACTCAGAGGCTACATTGTACCGCACGGTGTCGAATGATGTAACGGAGGTAATGAAAGAGCATCACGATATGATTGTGTTCTTCAGCCCGTTCAGCGTGCAGACATTGTTCGATTTCGACCCGAAATTCAAGCAAAACGGTACATTGATAGGCGCATTCGGTCCTACTACATCAAAAGCAATTGAAGATGCAGGCCTGAGGCTTGATATCAAAGCACCGGCACCAAATGCACCATCTATGGTAGCCGCGTTGGAGCAATACCTGATACAAAACAAGAAGTAACACCGTTCTCAATATTTGTCAAAAGCACCGCTGCACAGCGGTGCTTTTGCGTTTAAGGGCTGTTTAGTGCGTACATTTATGCTGCTAAATACAATGAAGCAATGCCCAACAGACTGATAGAAGAATTGAGCCCTTATTTGCTGCAACACGCCCGCAATCCTGTAGATTGGTATCCATGGGGCGATGAACCGTTTGAGCGTGCTAAAGCGGAGAATAAACCCGTAATAGTGAGCATTGGCTATGCCGCCTGCCACTGGTGCCATGTCATGGAGCACGAAAGTTTTGAAGATGCCGCTACGGCAGCATATATGAACGAGCATTTTGTATGTATAAAAGTGGACAGGGAAGAACACCCTGCTGTAGATCATATGTACATGGATGCCGTTCAGGCTATCACTGGCAGCGGTGGCTGGCCGTTGAATGTGTTTGTAACGCCCGATAGATTGCCGTTTTATGGAGGCACTTATTTCCCGCCAAAGCCACTATACGGACGTTCTTCATGGATGCAGATACTGGAACGCATGCACGAAATATGGACAAGCAGGCAGGACGAGGTAGCGCAGCAGAGCACACAAATGCTGCAATACCTGCAAAATGCATCGAAAGTAGGTACGGCAGGCGCAGGCAAGCAGTGGGATGCAGCTACCTGCAAGGAAATGGCAGAAAACCTCTTGAAGCAGGCAGATAAAGAACTTGGTGGCTTTGGCAAGGCGCCAAAGTTTCCAGGTACAATGGCTATCGGCTATCTGTTGCAACACTATGTGCTGACGGCAGATGAACCATCGCTGCAACATGCAGTAAAAAGTCTGGATGCTATGCTGGACGGTGGTATCTACGACCAGATAGGCGGAGGCCTTGCACGCTATGCAACAGACGATAAATGGCTGATACCGCACTTCGAGAAAATGCTCTACGATAATGCGTTGCTGGTAAGTGTATTGTGCGATGCCTATGCAGTAACAAAAAACAACCGTTATAAGACTGCTATTGATGAGATAATAGCATTTGTGGAAAGAGAGTTGAAAGACGCTACCGGCGGATATTACAGCGCTTTGGATGCAGACAGTGAAGGGGTAGAAGGTAAGTACTATACATGGACATGGGAAGAATGGCAAGAACTAATAGGAAGTGATGAAATATTGATGTCGTATTTTGGTGTATCTGAAGAAGGAAATTGGGAGCATACCAACATACTGCATGTGGCGCAGTCTGCAGAGAATATTGCAGTGCGCATGTGCCTCGGTTCGGTAGATGTGTTGAATCATGTGGCAGCTGCAAAAAAGAAACTGTTTGAAGCCCGAGAAAAGCGCATACGCCCGCTTACAGACGATAAAAGCCTGCTGTCTTGGAATGCACTGATGAATATTGCACTCAGCAAAGCCGCTATGGTATTGGGTAATGATGTTTATGCATCACGGGCTTTGGAGCATATGGACTGGATGCACACAAACTTCAGGAAAGAAGGTGTATGGCACCATACATGGAAGGCAGGACAGGCAAGGATTGCGGCCAATCTGGAAGACTACGCATATTTACTGCAGGCTATGCTGCAACTTGCATCTGCAACGGGGCGCAATGAGCACATTGTACAGGCATCAGACTTGTTACAGGCTATTCACGGAGATTTTATCAATGAAGAACAAACGTTTTTCTACTATTCATCCGTCCTTCAGAAAGACATACCTGTCCGCAAGACGGATATATACGATGGCGCACTGCCATCGGCAAATGCAGTAATGGCACACAACCTGCTGCTGTTGGGGCTTTGCATGGATAATGCAGCCTGGCTGGAGCAGGCATACGCCATGCTGTTGCGAATAGCGGGTACAGCACACAGATATACATATTCATTCAGCTACTGGGCTACATTGCTGCAACAATACACTATCGGTTATAAGATAGCGGTTTGTACAGGAGGGCAGGCATCTTACCTGCATCAAAGGTTACTTCCTGCCTTATATATTATCACTTCACAAAAAGAAATATCTGACATCCCATTATTGAAAAACAAATTTGAGTGGTCTCAAGACAGCATATTTATATGTACCACAGATAGCTGTTTGCCGCCAACAAGGCTTGCAGCCGATGTTTTGAAATATTTGCAAGTGTTAAAATAAAGCAGTATTTTCATTCCCCTTATCCATAAAAGCAGGCGGAAATTCTTAACAAATTTTTTTTTGAAACTTGCATTTCTGGAAAAAACTTCAAATATTGTGCAACAGTTCTGTCAGAAAGTTTCTGGCAGAACCAAAAAATTACTTTATTTGCCAATAGCAAAAACAATAACAATAAGTAGTATGAAACAACTTTCCCTGAAGATCTCGGCTGTAGCATTACTAGCATTGGCTGCCGGCTGCGGAAAACCAGGCAATGGAGGTCAGCTTGTAGGTGAGCCTAACATGATGACATACAAGCCACCGGTTCCGATAGGCATGGTGTATGTACCGTCTGGTGTTTTAAAAATGGGAGCTAGTGATGAAGATGTTCGCGGGAAAAATGACGCGATGATTCGTACCGCTCAGTTAACGGGCTTCTACATGGACGCTACTGAAATAACTAACGCAGAGTATCGCCAGTTTACCAACTGGGTACGTGACTCTATGGCTCACCAGGCACTTGGTGATGTTATAGACGATGCGGATGGCAATCAGCGTTTGGACATGAGGAAAAAAATCAACTGGAGAGATCCGGATCTGCAAGAACAATTAAGTTCTTTCTTCATCCCTGCTGATCAGTCTGGTTGGGGTAAAAAAGAATTTGACAACTCTAAGCTGATATACCACTACACAGTTTACGATTATCGTGAAAATGTGTTGAATCCGGGTCAGGCTAAGAGCTCATTCAATAAAGAATATAATGTAGCTATCTATCCGGATACTACAGTATGGGTAAGGCAACTGCAATATTCATACAACGAACCAATTGCACTGCAATACAACTGGTTCCCTGCATTCAACCAATATCCGGTTGTTGGTATCAACTGGCATCAGGCAAATGCATTTTGTAACTGGCGCACTATGCTGTGGAAGCAAGACCGCGAGAAAAACAAAATGTACTTTGAAGGTGAATTCATGCTGCCTAACGAGCAACAATGGGAGTGGGCTGCACGCGGTGGCCGTACAGAATCTCCATATCCTTGGGGTGGTCCGTACCTGGTTAACAAAAAAGGTTGTTATCTGGCTAACTTCAAACCTCAACGTGGTAACTATGCTGCTGATGGTGGTTTGTACACTGTACCGGTAGATCGCTACTGGCCAAATGATTACGGTCTGTACAACATGGCTGGTAACGTAGCAGAATGGACTCGTGATTCTTACTTCGGCACTGCATACCAAACTGTAGCAGATATCAATCCTGAACTGAACCACAAAATGCGCGAAAGCGATCCTCAATGGATGAAGCGTAAAGTATTGCGTGGTGGTAGCTGGAGAGACGTAGCTTTCTACCTGCAGAACGGTACTCGCGATTTCGAATATGCTGATACTGCAAAAGCTTATATCGGTTTCCGTTGTATCTATCAACAAATCGCACCGGCTTTGACTAACAGACGCTAATTATTAACTGTTAGGCAATAAAACACAATAAAGAAAATAACCAAGCGTTTATAAAGTAGTAAAAGATTTTTTCAACCCTTTAGAAAAATTAAAGAAATGAATTCAATATCGCTGTTTTTCGAAACCAAACAGGGTAAGTATATTAAGAACCTGATTATCGGTCTTGGTGCATCTGTAGTATTGATGGGGGCGCTGTTTAAAATCCAGCACTGGCCTGGTGCCGGTCCGATGTTGACAGCTGGTATGTTGACTGAGGCATTCATCTTTGCACTTTTGGGCTTGCTCCCACCTCACAAAGATTACTACTGGGAACGTTTCTATCCGAATATCGATGAGAATCCACACGTAGAAGCTTATAAAAAAGGTACTAAGTTTGATTCTGGTGCCGGTAAAATTTCTCCGGGAGCTTCTCTGGATAAAATGATGGAAGATGCACAGATCACTCCGGCTAATATCCGTAAACTGGGTGAAAATTTCCAACGTTTCGGCGTAGTGGTAGAGCAAATCAAAGATATCTCTGACATCACATCTGCAACAGGCGAATACTCTCAGAGTGCACGCGAAGCAGCTAGTGCTTTGGGCGAAATGAAAAATACTTTCATCGGTGCTTCAAACACAATGGCTTCTTTCAACAACGCAGCTGATGATACTGCTAAATTCCACGAACAAGTAGTTGTTCTGTCTCGTAACCTGGGTTCTCTGAACCAGATTTATGAAGTGGAACTGCAGGATGCAAACAACCACCTGAAAGCTATGAACAAATTCTATAGCAATCTGGTAAGTGCTTCTGATGCAATGGCTTCTAGCGCAACTGATGCTGTAGCTGCTAAAGAACAAATTTCTCTGCTGTCTAAGAACCTGACAACATTGAACTCAATATATGGAAACATGCTTGCTGCAATGCAAGGTCGTTAATAGTAGCTACTACAAACAGGTATTATTAATAAACTAGAAACAATTTAGATAACTCGTAAATTTTTTGCAGCATGTCAATGCCTAAAGAGCCACGGCAGTTAATGATCAACCTCATGTACTTGGTGTTGACTGCTATGCTGGCGCTTAACGTGTCTTCGGAAATTCTGCACGCTTTCGAAACAATCAATCAGAGTATTACTTCTTCTAACAAAGCAATTGAAGAGAAGAATGGTAAACTGTACAAAGGATTGGATGATCAGGAAGCACAGGAAGCTTCTCGCGACCGTGTGAAACCTTATAATGATAAAGCAAAGCAGGTAAAAACTGCAGCTGCTGATATGATTAAATACCTCGAAGACTGGAAAGAAAAAGTAGTACAGGAATCAGGTGGCCGTGAAGTAGACGGTGACATCAAACGTAAAGATAACATCGATGCATCTACATTATTATTAGTAGAAAAGAAAGGCGGCGATGAAATCAAAAACAAACTTACTCAGCTTCGTGAAATGATGTTAGGCGTAGTAGCTCCTGATGCAAAAGAGCAACTTTCTAACGATCTTCCAATAAAAGTTGTAAACCCTGCTAAGACGGATAACAATCCTCAAGCTGATTGGGCTACAGGTAACTTCTACAACATGCCTACAATGGCCGTTGTTACTTTACTTGCTAAATTCCAAAATGACGTTCGCAACAGTGAAGCAGTTATTATCAACCAATTAGCTAAAGAAGCCGGTGACGTTCAGGTTAAATTTGACGAAATCCAAGCTATCGCTGTGCCTAAAAACAGCTATGTACTTGCAGGTCAGAAAGTTGAAGCTAACATTATGATTGCTGCTTACAACAAAGCTGTAAATCCACAGGTTACTTCAAGCGGTGGCCGCGTAGCGAAAGTTGAAAATGGTGTTGCTACTTGGGAAACTACTGCAGCAGGCGTTGGTCAGCAAACAGTTCGTGGTACGGTAACATTGGATCTCGGACCTCGTAAAGAAACTAAGCCTTATGAGTTTACTTATATGGTGGGTTCAGAAGGTGCCTCAATGCAGCTTGACAAAATGAACGTATTCTACATAGGTGTACCTAACCCGATTACAGTTTCAGCTGCGGGTTATTCACTGGAAGACGTATCAGTTGATATACCTGGTGCTACTGTTAAAGGTGGTGCTGCAAAAGGTAAGTTTGAAGTTACAGTTGCTAAACCAGGTAATGTAATGGCTAATATCATGGCCAGAACTGCTGCCGGGATGAAGAAAGTGGGTTCTATGGAGATACGTGTTAAACGTATCCCGGATCCGGTTGCTAAAGTTGGTGGTATCAATGGTGGTGCAATGTTCTCAAGTATATTTAAGTCTCAACTTGGTGTTGTTGCAGCGCTTGACAACTTTGACTTCGATGCTAAATTCGTAGTTACAAGTTTCGAATTCAGTGTTGTTCCAAAACGTGGTGAACCAATTGGTCCATTCCCGGTTAGAAGTTCAAGATTTGAAGCTAATACGCAGGTAATGCAAGCTATTGAAAGAACTAAGCCTGGTGATAAAGTGTATATTGAAGAAATTCAGGCACGTGGTCCGGACGGAACAACTCGTAAATTGGGTACTGTAGGTTTGACACTTAAGTAATTTTATATAATTTTATTAATTAGCAAATAGATTCAGGATTATGAGTATCCTCAAGACATATAAAATCGCAGCTTCTACCGCATTATTATTCATGGGTGGCGTAGCATTTGCTCAGAACGATCCGGCAAGCAATTTCAGCAGCTATGACGGTGTAACTAAAGATTGGAAACCTTCTTTAGTAAGAGACGGTGTTTATGATCGTGTTCAGCACATCAATACACCACTTCGTCCGCAAGAAGTTCGTGAGAATGACTTGATGTATAAAAAACGTATCTGGAGGGAAATCGATATCCGCGAAAAGCAAAACATGGCTTTCCGTTACCCTGGTGATGATTATACCGGTGGTGGTCAGTTTATCGAGATCATACTGGATGCAGTAAGCAAAGGTAAAATCAAAGCTTACTCGAATATGGATGACAGGTTTACAACTGCATTGACGAAAGACCAAATCATAGACATGCTTGTTGGTCAGCCTGATACTACATGGGTTACAGATCCTGAAACTCAGCAAGAGAAAATGGTTATCAAAAGAAGGGAATTCAACCCTGACGTTGTTACTAAATATCGCTTGAAAGAAGAATGGTATATCGACAGGAATATTGGTCGTATGCAAAGGCAAATCATAGGTATCGCTCCATTTAAAGATATCTATAATGATGACGGATCTTTCCGTGCTTCTCAGGCTGTGTTCTGGTTATACTATCCTGAAATCACAAGCATGCTGGCTCAGTATGAAGTATTCAACCCTGATAACGACGTAGCGCGTATGTCTTGGTACGAATTCTTTGAAGGTCGTTACTTCGCTAGCCGCATCATTAAAGTTAGCAACCCATTCGACTACTCTTTCAAAGAAAAAGGTATGGGTAATCTGGAAGCACTGTACGAAGGCCAAAAAGCTACAGAAATGCTTTTCAACAAAGAACATGATATGTGGGTATATTAATACCACTTTCAAAGAATATACAAACGCCACCAACATTTGGTGGCGTTTCTTTTTCATCAACTCTCTATTTGAATTATCTTGCACTGTTTTTAAGAAATTCTGAATGGCTACCCATACATTACCAAGACTGGAAGTTTGCTTATCTCCCGCATTATTACATCTCTACGATACCAAAGGTGCAGTAGTTGTTATTATAGATGTATTCAGGGCAACATCTACCATTGCTGCAGCATTGCACAATGGTGCTAAGAGTGTTATACCCGTAGCTGCGGTGCAGGAATGTATAGAGCTTGGTAGCCAGATTGAAAACAGTATTACAGCTGGTGAACGCGATGGTAATGTAGCTGAAGGGTTACAATATGGTAATTCCCCTTCCGAGTATCCTAAAGAGTTTATAGAAGGTAAGACATTGGTACTGACTACTACCAACGGTACGCGTTTATTGCACATGGTTAAGGATGCAGATACCATTATCACTGGGTCATTTCTTAATCTTACTGCTGTGTGCGATTTCCTGATAGCTAGCGGCAAAAATGTATTGCTTGGCTGCGCTGCATGGAAGGACAGATTCAATCTGGAAGACACACTTTTTGCCGGTGCTGTTGTTAATCGTATCAAAGAACATTATACCATCAATTGCGATAGTGCACGTGCTGCCAATTACCTATATGTACATTCTGCAGAAACCAGCTTTATTGAGTTTTTAAAAGACAGTTCGCACTACAAACGCCTTTCTGCTTATGGACTGGCTTCCGATATGGAATATTGTGCCACGCCCGATTTGCACCCTGTAGTGCCTATACTGAAGGGCAGAGAACTGGTTATACACCAATAAAATATTAAAAGGGTAGCAATTGCTACCCTTTTCTATATAGAAAGCCCATAACTACAGTTCTCTCTTCTTTACAGGCTTATTAAAGATGATATGCGTAGTGGTTGTTTTGCCATCGCGTTGATACTGCAATGGTATTTTCTGGTTGCGTTTTGATAGTGCAACACTTTCCTGTAGGTCATCTACAGAGACAATTGTTTCATCATTCAGCTTGCGAATAATGTCTCCTTTATGTAGCCCCGCAGCCTCCGCAGCAGAGTTTGGCTGCACATCAGCCACTTTTACACCTTTGCCATCTGTCAGGTCTTCGGCCATTATACCCATTTTAGGGGCATCTGCATTTGGCATATCGCTGATGTCGAAGGTAAAAGGACGCACCATCGGGTTTGGTATAAAACGCTCGTTCATATCATTCGGATATCTGAAAACCCTTGCTGTGGCAGTATTTGCTTTAGAGAGTTCCGCATCTGTCAGTTTCGATTTGCCATTGCGCTCATAGGTAATGCTCACCTTTTCTGCTGGCTTGAATGCTGCTATTTCATCAGATAGCTGTTTGCCATCTTTTATGGCAATATCGTTTATGTGTGTAATGATATCGCCACTTTCCAGTCCTGCCTCATCTGCCGCAGAGCCTGGCATTACTCTTTCTATTTCTGCACCGTTAATCTTTTTATCGCTACGGGTATATACGCCCAACATTGCTTTGTTGACGCTTGTAGTTTCCCTGTCAAAGATCGGATGCATTGGCTCAGAGCCTATTCTGTCATCATTATCTATGATGATTTTCTTTTGCAGATTTCCGTTTTCTGTATTAGCTACTTTTTCCCCGTTTATGAAAACCTCACCATCACGCACCTCTATAGTTGTACTCGAACGCTTACCATCTTTAATAATAATGGTCTCTTCGCTTTTTATCTTTTCTGCCTTTTTACCGGATGATTGTTGAGAATAGCCACTTGTGGCAGAAAGGCATACTGCCAAAGCTGTAGCTGTTACAAATACTGTTTTCATATAAAAAGCACGATTTTATGGATACGAATTTAGGTACCCACAAAACCGGCTGGTGTCAAAACTCCGTTAAAACGAATCTGAAGAACTGTTAAAATATGCTAACCCTGCAGGAAGGGGTTGTAAAGCTTCTCATTGCGGATGGTAGTGTTTGGCCCGTGCCCGCTATATACCACTGTTTCTTCCGGCAATACAAAAAGCTGTGTTTTGATACTGCTGATGAGTGTGTTGAAGTCTCCACCAGGCAGGTCTGTGCGGCCAATGCTGCCGTTAAACAGTACATCGCCCGCTACCAGCCATTTGTCGTTGGGGCTGTAAAAGCTGATGCTGCCGGGTGAGTGCCCTGGCGTAAAGAGTACCTGCACATCTTCGAGCCCCGCAAACGGGCTGTTGCCTTCAGTAATAAAGAAATCGGGCTCAGGTGCTTTGCCAAAAGTAAAGCCAAACAGCATAGCCGCACCTGCGGCACCGTTCAGCACCGGCGCATCTTTAGCGTGTATGCCAAAGGGGATATTATAAGCCTCTTTGATAGCGGCAACACCGAATATGTGGTCTATGTGTGTATGGGTATTGATGATGGCTTTGGGCTTCAATTGGTTATCAGCAATATACTTCTTCAAATGCGTTACTTCTGCCGCATCATACATGCCCGGGTCTATTATCCAGCAGTCTTTTCCGTTATTATGAATGACATAGGTATTTTCCTGAAAAGCATTAAAAGTAAAACATTCAATATGTAGCATTGCTTAAGCTATTTTTCATTAATTTAGAACACAAACTTAAAGCTTAGAAGTCAATTAAACCGAGTAATAACGCAAGGTTTCTTTAACAGTATTTCGTTTATGAAGATCAACCCTCAGTACAGGGCGGCTATACTATCTGTTGCATCCACTATTTTGCTGGGTAGCAGTGCGTATCAGCTACACGCACAAACCAATCTCGAAACCTTTGGGCAGAACAGGGTTCAGTACCGAAAATTCGACTGGAAATATTTTGATACAAAGCACTTCCGCATATATCACTATGACAGGGCAGGGCGAGACCTTGCAAGATATGTAGCCGAGCAGGTAGAAAATGATATTCGTGTTGTAGAGCGCAAGATGAGTGGTAAGTTCCCGCACAGGTTCAAGATAGTAGTTTACAACACATACGACGATTATCGCCAAACGAATATCGGCAGAACATTTGCTTCTCAATTGCAGGATGCACCTGCCGGTACTATAGATGTGGTGGGCGATAAACTGACGGTTTACTTTAGCGGTATACACACAGACCTGCGCCGTCAGACAAGGGAAGGCATGTCGCGCGTTATCATGGAGCGTATGCTCTTTGGCGAAAACTTCCGTGAGATAGTACGCAATGCTTTGGTTTCTAATATGCCGGGCTGGACTGCTTATGGCTTTGTGTCTTATCTGGTAGATGGTTGGGATGCAAAAGAAAATAGCGATTGGAAAAATATACTGGAAGCACATCCTAAATCCAGTTTTTACCAACTTGCTGAGAAATACCCCGATCAGGCAGGTAAGGCTTTCTGGAAATATATAGCAGATAAAAATGGCGACAACGGAGCTAAAAACTTGCTATACACTATACAGTCTAAGAACAGCCTGAACCAAGGTGTGAAAGCAGGGCTGGGTATGGGCATTAAACCCGTATTTGATTCTGCGCTCAATTACTTCAAAACAATCTATCAGCAAGACGAACAGTTTCAGGAACAGCCTGATACCAATAATCTGCTTGTAGAAATACCGGTACCTAAAGACGGATGGGTACTAAGGAATTTCAAAGTTTCCCCTACCGGCTCAGACGTAGCGTATGTTGCTTATCGCAATGGTGAATATGAAGTACGTATGACAAGCTCTCGTGGTGATAAGCCTACGATAGTAATGCTGAAAGGCGGCAAGCTCGATTATAATGAAAAGCAACCGGACCCAGACTATCCATTGTTGGCATGGTCTAATAATGGCTACAAGCTGGCTATTATGTACAAAGTGAAATCGAATGTGCTGTTGCGTGTTTACAATTCTTATAATGCAAGGATAGAGAACTATAAAATACCTGGTAATCGTTTCGACAGGGCACTCGGCCTTACGTTCAATGAAGACGATGATAAAATGGTATTCTCTGCCATTAAGAAAAGCCAGACAGATTTGTTCGAGTTTATCATCAAAGGTGCTAAGCTGAAAAATATTACCAATGATGTGTGGGACGATGTGCAACCACAGTTTGTAAGTGGCGGCTCTCGCAGAGGTTTACTTTTCCTGTCAAACAGAACAAAGCCAAATCTGGATGTGCCTTTGCAGGTAAATGAATTGCCAAACGGCCCGATGAATGTGTTCTTCTACAACACGAAGACCAAGCGCAAAGAGCTGTTGCAGATGAGCGATGTGAAAACAGGCAATGTAACACAACCTACACAATACGGTACAGACAACTATGCATTCATCTATGATAGTAATGGTGTGCAAAACCAATACATCGTAGAGATGAAAAAGAATGCCAGCAACAAAGAGTATGCAGTATCAATGCCTGTTACCAACCACACAAGAAACCTGTTGGCGCATCAGTACAACCCTGCAGGCAACAAAGTGGCAGATGTATTGCAGGTGGGCGATAAATACAAAGTATATTTCAAACCTTTGCTGATACCGGGTAAAACAGCCTTCCCGAAACAGTTGTCACCAACATTGTTGAAGCAAAGCGATGACCATACTGCTAAAGATAAAGAAGCACGCGAATCTGAAGGAAATGGAAGTGTGATGAAGAGTGGCAGCACTTTCCAGTCAGAGTTTAAAGAAGATGAAACATCAAAAGCTGCACGCAGAAGGCAGAACAAGATAAACGATGACACAGGTGCTGAAATTAACGTAGCGCAGGCTGCTGATAGCGAGTATCTGAAAATGAAAGCACAGCCATATAAATTGTCTTTCAAACCAGATTTTCTGTCGCTGAAGCTGGATAACAGCGTATTGTTCAATCGTTATCAGTCTATGGACCAGACAGGCGGACGCTGGATAAACCCACCATTGAGTGGCATGCTTGCTGTGAGCCTGAATGACCTGATGGAAGACCATCGCATAACTGGTGGTGTTAGGTTGCCGTTTTCGCTGATGGGTTCTACGTACTTTATGCAATATGAAAATGCTAAGCGTAGGGTAGATTGGAGCTTGATGTATCTGCGCAATTCTTCGTTTGGTAATTATAATGTTCAGTATATAGACTCTTTCAACAATGCTATTATTGAAAGAGAGCAATTGGGTAAGACAGTTACCAACATGCTACAGGCATCAGCTACTTATCCGTTCGATAGAAGAAACAGCATACGCATGCAGATGGCTTATCGCAATGATGCATTCCGTTTCAAAGCACAAGAGCAACTGAGCCTGCTGTATGATGTTCAGGATAAAAATCAGTCTTGGGTACTGAGCCGTGCAGAGTATGTGTACGATAACTCTATTTCTCCAGCGCTGAACATTCGTAATGGTATACGCTACAAGATATTTGCAGAGTACATGTACCGCATGAATGGTAAAACAGGTGGTTTCTATGGTTTGGGTGCAGACGTTCGCAACTATACTAAAATCTATAAAAACTTCATCTGGGCTACAAGGGTAGCTTTTGCACACTCAGGCGGCGATAAAAGGATTATGTACCAGATGGGTGGTGTAGATAATTGGATTAGCCCACAGGTTAGTCAATACACCCCAATCCGTCCTCAGCAAGACTATGCATTTATAGCACAGGCAAATAATATGCGTGGCTACAAGCAAAATGCACGCAATGGTAATACATACGCATTAATAAATACTGAATTCAGATTGCCCGTATTGACAACTTTTATGAAAAGGCCAATACAGTCTCCGTTGCTGAAAAACCTGCAATTGATAGCTTTTGCAGATTTGGGCTCTGCATGGCAAGGGCTGCTGCCAACTACAGAAAAGCTGCAAAATAACACCTACCTGCCTAGCTACGGCAGCAATAGCCAGGTAAATCTGGTGATTGTTGATGATACCGGAGGTATTTGCCTTGGCTATGGTGGTGGTATCCGCACGTCGGTATTCGGCTACTTTATGCGTCTGGATGCTGCCAGTAATGTAGATGATGGGAAGTTGTTGTTCCACTTCTCTATCGGCACCGATTTCTAATATTGAAATGATACATATTCAAAGAGCCTCTTGCAAAAGAGGCTCTTTCCTTTTTAACAGCTTAGTTTCAGGGTATTGCGCTGCTTTTCATTACTTTTGCCAAGTATATATTGCACTTATATCGCATACCTGTATGAAGTTTTCTAAAGAAGCAAGAATAGGACTTTTAGTCGCCATAGCATTGTTTATATTTTTAGCCGGGTTTTATTTTCTGAAAGGAGCTAATCTCTTCTCCGGAGAAAATGAGTACTATGCTTATTTCGACGATGTGCAGGGGCTGCAGACATCTTCCGGCGTACAGGTAAAAGGCCTTACAGTTGGTAGGGTTGTAGCTATAACGCTGAATGAAAAAGACGGGAAAGTAAAAGTGTTACTTGCAGTAGGCAAGAAAACAAAAGTAACGGAAGGTTCTTCTGTAAAATTAGCGTCTGCCGATTTGCTGGGTACTAAAGTATTGAAACTGGATATTGCAAAAGGAGATAAAGAACTGGCAGAAGAATCTGTACTGCCTGCAATAGTAGAAGGTAGTCTTATCGATAATCTTTCTGGCGAAATAGCACCACTGGTTACAGATATTCGCCACGTAGTTTCTACGCTCGATACTGTATTGCTGGGTGTAAACAATATGCTGAATCAGGATACCCGTCAGCATCTTGCAAACAGCATGGCATCGCTGGATGTTACATTGAAAAACTTCTCTGCACTGTCTGAAAAACTGAACAACGAAAGCAATCAACTTGCATCTGTTATCCGCAATGCAAACAGCATTACAACAAACCTTGCCAACAGCAATCAGCAGATAACCAATATCATGAAGAACGCTGATAACATCAGCGGACAACTGGCAAATGCACCTATCGAAACTACAGTGAAAGATTTGCAATCTACCATCAAGCAGTTGAATGGTATCATGGCTAAGATTAATAATAACGAGGGCTCGTTGGGTATGCTGGTAAATGACAAAGCATTGCACGATAACCTGTCAGAATCGCTGAAAACACTGAATGCGCTGATGGCTGATATCAATGCACATCCATCGCGCTACATCAACGTTACCATCTTTGGCAGGAAAAATAAGAACAAGTAATAGGTGTTAACAGAGCAGCAAAATTCTTTTCTTGGTTTAGTCAGGTTAGTAGTCATACTATTCTTATGTGTCTTTGTTGCAAATGGCAAGGCACTGGCACAGCAGTCTAAGGATACTGCCAATAAAATAAACATAGAGATACTCAGCGCCAATTTTCTGGATTATGTTCAGACAGACTCCGGCGCGATTAACAAGTTGATTGGCAACGCTTCAATGAAACAGGGAGAAGCATTTATGTATTGCGACAGCGCCTACTTCAATCTTGCCAAGAATACCATGGAAGCGTTTGGTAATGTACGTGTAGTACAACCCGGCAGCGAGGCACAGAGCGACTACATGCGTTACGTAGGCAATCAGAAGACAGGCTACCTAAAAGGTAATGTGATGCTGACAGATGGACGTAGCCACCTATGGTCTGAAGACCTGACATATAACACGGCCACCAAAGTAGGTGTGTACACACAAGGCGGCACATTACAGGATAGCACAACTACATTATCAAGCAACGCAGGCTCTTACAATACCAAAACAAAAGACGCTCGTTTTACGGGAGAGGTAATAGTTACAGACCCGCAGTACAACATTGTGTCAGATGATATGGGTTACAATACAGAGTCAAAGATTGTAACATTCTTTGCACCATCTGTGGTAACCAGCGATAGCTCTGTACTTACTACCAGTTGCGGTAGCTACGATACCAAAAACGAAATAGCACATTTTAAATGTCGCTCGTCTATCCTTAACAGCGAGCAGTATATAGAAGCTGATACCATTGATCATAATCGTAAAACTGGTGTAGGCTTTGCGAAAGGCAACGTAATAGCGTTAGATACGGCACAGCATACAACGCTATACTGCGGCAGGGGCGATTTTAACGAGAAGAAGAAAACAATGCTGGCTTCAATAAAACCTGTGTTGAAGCAAGTGAACAATAAGGACAGCCTCTACATTCGTGCCGATACATTCTATTCGTTCCCTGCAGGCAAAAAAATAGACTCTTCAAAACAGAAAGCAACAGCTAAAGGAAAGAAGAAACAAAAACAGGTGGCAGTAGCAGAAGATACAACATCTGTAAACAGCAAAACACCACGTAGCTTTATAGGTTTCCACCATGTGCTCATCTTCTCAGACTCTATGCAGGGCAAATGTGATAGCATCAGCTACACGCAGGCAGACTCTACCATGCGCCTGATGTACGACCCTATAGTATGGTCGCGTAAAAGCCAGATAACGGGCGATACCATTACCATGCTTTTGGATAGTAGTAAAGTGCGCCAGATATATGTGCCGAACAATGCATTTATGGTATCGCAGTCGGGCCCGGATAAAGCACAGCTATACGACCAGGTACAGGGCAAGACCATGACTGGTATCTTCAAAGACGGGCAGGTAGACTATATGCTGGTAAAGCCCGACGCACAGACCATTTACTATGGCAAAGACGATAACGGTGCATATATAGGTGTTAATGAAGTGACGGCTACCAGAATGAGGATTTACTTCAAGGACGAAGGCCTGCATAAAATAACCTACGAGCAGGATGTGAAAAGCAAGCTGACACCCATGGACAAGGCCGATTTGCTCAATATGAAGCTCAAGCGTTTCAGGTGGTTGATAGACAAACGACCTACATCAATTGAGCAACTCTTTCAGTAGTAAATTTGGCAGATTTAAAAATATATTTACTTTTGCACCCGCAATGATGCACAAAATGGCATATAAGAAAGACATAAAACGCATACCATAGGGTAGGCCGATTTCTTATGTAGCTACAACATAGTTTACAGAGGCTTACCCCAAAAAGGTAAGCCTTTTTTAATACGCATAAACAACAACAACATGAGTAAGCTTAGCCGTCTGGCGGAAACATTGATAGGCTCTGAAATAGTGCGCCTGGGTAATGAAATTGCGGTACGTGTGAACCGTGGAGAGAAGATTTATAATTATACCATCGGCGATTTCGATCCGCAGATATTTCCTATTCCGCAAGAGCTGGAAGATGCCATTGTTGATGCTTATCGTAATAAACAAACAAACTATCCTCCCGGCGATGGTATCCTTGAACTAAGGCAGGCTGTCGCGTCTTTTATCAAAGACAGAGAAGGTATAGAATACGCTGCTAATGAAGTGCTGATAGCAGGTGGTGGCCGCCCGCTGATATACTCTGTATTCCGCGCTATTGTAGATGCAGGCGATAAAGTGATATATGCCGTACCATCTTGGAACAACAACCACTACACACACATGAACGATGGCGAACATTGTGTGATAGAGGCTACTGTAGAAAACGACTTTATGCCTACGGCAGCAGACATAGAGCCGCATATAAAAGGTGCAGCACTGCTGTGCCTGTGTACACCGCAAAACCCTACAGGTACTACACTGGCAAAGGCCGAACTGGAAAAGATATGTGACCTGGTACTGGCAGAGAACGCCCGACGTGGTGCTGATGAAAAGAAACTCTACCTGATGTTCGACCAGATGTATTTCACCCTTACATACGGCGAAACACAACACTACAACCCTGTATCGCTGCGTCCTGAAATGAAGCAGTACACAGTGTTTGTAGATGGTATATCAAAAGCATTCTCTGCAACGGGTGTGCGTTTGGGTTGGTCGCTGGGTCCTGCGCATCTGATAGGTAAAATGAAAGCCCTGCTGAGCCATATAGGTGCATGGGCGCCAATGGCAGAACAGAAAGCTACTGCAAAATATCTGTTGCAAAAAGATGCGGTGCAGACGTACCTTACATCTTTCAAGCAAGAACTGGAAGACAGGTTGTGGGCTATCTACAATGGCTTCAAAGCACTGAAAGAAAAAGGATATCCTGTAGATGCAGTTGCACCGCAGGCTGCTATTTATCTTACCATCAAGATAGACCTGAAAGGTATGCAGGCAGGTGACAAGCAACTGGAAAATCAGGCAGATGTTACCGAATACCTGCTCAGCGAAGCAAAGCTGGCAATCGTACCGTTCTATGCATTTGGTGCAGACCGTACATCGCCTTGGTACAGGCTTAGTATAGGTACGTGCAAGAAAGAAGAAATAAGCGAAATGCTGGGCATGCTGGAAGCTGCACTGCAAAAGCTGATGGTGCTTAGCTAGTACGGCTTTTTAGTTTTTACTTTTAATTTTTTACTTAAATAAAAATGCAGGTTTACAAATTTGGTGGTGCTTCTATAGCAAGCCCTGAAAGAATGACGGCACTTTTGCCGATTATTAAAGACGCAGAACATCCCATCATCATGGTGGTATCTGCCTATGGTAAAACAACAAACGCGCTGGAAGTAATCGTAGCCAACGCCTGCAAGGGTAAGAAACAGGAAGCACAGGATTTGCTGAAAGCACTGGAGCAAGCCCACCTTGATTACTGTAAAGGTTTGCTGAACGATGCATATTATGCACAGGCTGTAAAAGCATTAAATGTTTTCTTTACAGAACTGCAATGGGCGGTAGATGATGCTACGGCTGATAAATACGATTATTCTTACGACCAGATAGTGTGTATGGGCGAATTGCTATCAACACGCATATTCGGTTTCTATCTGCAGCAAAGCGGACTGCCTTTTGAATGGGCAGATGTGCGCGATGTGATTCGCACTGACGATACATACCGCGATGCGCGTGTAGATTGGGATTTCTCCAAGGCGAAAGCCGTAGAATTGTTTTCCCCGCTATTGAGTTCAGGCAAAAGCATCATCACCCAAGGTTTCATTGGTGCTACTGCCGATAATGCTTCTGTAACACTGGGACGTGAAGGCTCTGACTATACAGCTGCTATGCTGGCAGCTATGTTGGGTGCAAACGGTGTTACGATATGGAAGGACGTGGAAGGCTTGCAGAATGCTGACCCTAAGCTGTTCCCGAATACAGTAAAGATTGAAGCAATCACGTATCACGAAGTGATTGAGATGGCATACTATGGTGCGCAGGTTATCCACCCTAAAACCATCAAGCCATTGCAAAACAACAATATACCGTTGTATGTAAAATGCTTTCTTGATAAGGACCTGAAGGGAACGGTGATACAGAACGAGGTGAACAGCATCTTCTATCCACCACTGATAGTATTGAAGAAAGACCAGGTATTGCTGCAGGTAACTTCTAAAGATTTCTCTTTTGTAACAGAAGATAATCTGAGCGAGCTATACAGCATCCTGCACGACCTGAAGATAAAAGTAAACCTGATACAAAATGCTGCCATCAGCTTTGTAGCATGTATAGATAACAAAGAGGAGAATGTGAAGAAGCTGGTAGATGTACTGAGTAAAAACTACAAAGTACTGCGCAACGATGACGTGAGCCTTCTCACCATCCGCCACTACACACCGGAGATTGTATTTGAACTTACAAAAGGACGCTATACACTCCTCGAACAAAAAACAAGACACACCGTACAGGTGGTGATGAAATAAATAAAGGCGGGTATCTTACCCGCCTTTATTATTCTTATCATTACAAAATCTTCTTTCCTTTCATTGCATCTTTCAGTGCGGCGTCCATTACGCGTTCTGCAAATGGTCGGCTTACATCGTTCAGTTGCTCTGTTTCTTTCTGCACAAGATCTTTATTCTTGGCAGCTATGGCATCGCGCAGCTGCTGCATGTGGGTTTGTGTGGTAGCAATTTCTTCTTCTGTCAGTAGCTCACGATGCTTGGCGATAAACTTCTCAGTTGTTTCCAGCATTTGTTCTGCTTCTGTTGTGGCTTCTACCAGTGCACGTGTTTGTATGTCTTCTTTCGCATGTGTCAGCGAGTCCATCAGCATCTGCTCTACCTGTTCGTCTGTAAGGCCATACTGTGGTTTCACCTCAACACTTGTTTCTACACCGCTGCGTAGTTCTTTCGCAGTTACTTTCAGTATACCATCCGCATCTATCAGGAAGTTCACTTCTACCTTCGGCAAACCCGCAGGCATAGCCGGTATGCCAGTAAGGTTAAACTCCGCTAATTTGCGGTTGTCCTTCACAAGGTCGCGTTCACCCTGATATACAGAGATGCGCATACCGCTCTGTCCGTCTTTTTGAGTAGTATACTGGCGGCCTGCACGTACCGGTATTTTAGAATTGCGTGGTATCAATACATCCATCAGTCCTCCCATTGTTTCAAGACCCAGGCTCAGCGGAGTAATATCCAGCAGCAGCATATCTGTATTGTTGCCTGCCAGTATATCTGCCTGCACCGCAGCACCCAGTGCTACTACTTCGTCAGGGTTCAGATTATCATATACTTCCCTGCCAAAGAATTTGCTAACGCTTTCTTTTACCAGCGGTACACGGGTACTGCCACCTACCATTACTACTGCGTCTATCGCACTTGTTTGCAGTCCTGCATCACGCATCGCATTCTGGCAGCATGTTATGGTGCGGTCTATCAGTGGTTGTATCAGTTCGTTGAAAGCCGCTTTTGTGATGCTCACTTTCTCGCCTGCTACAGCACCTTCAAAACTATCATTATTGCTCAGGTGTTTCTTTGCTTCTTCTGCCGTCAGCCTCAGCTCCTGCGCCAGCGATTTGTGTTGTTGCAGGTCCTCGTCGCTTATGCTCAATGCTTGCTGCCAGTGCATAGCCAATGCACGGTCCAGATCATCACCACCCAGGTAGGTATCACCATTGGTAGATAGTACCTCAAATATGCCATTGGTTATTTTCAGTACAGATATATCAAACGTACCACCACCAAGGTCGTAAACGGCAATTGTTTTTTCTTCATCAGGGTTCACACCCATACCGTAAGCAAGGCTAGCCGCTGTAGGTTCATTTACGATGCGCAATACATCCAGTCCTGCCAGCCTGCCCGCATCGCGCGTAGCCTGCCTTTGTGCATCGTTAAAGTATGCAGGCACGGTTATCACCGCTTTGTTCACGGGCGTTTTCAGGATATGCTCTGCACGTTGCTTCAGTTCTTTCAATATGAAAGAAGACAGTTCTATCGGCGAATAAAACTTATCGCCAACCTGCACTTTTACCAGCGACTCGGTATCGTCATCTATCACTTTGTAAGAGAAAAAGCCCGCATGCTCGCTGATGTCTTTGTAAGACTTACCCATCAGGCGCTTAGCGCTGTATATAGTACGGTGTGGTTCTGCTATCAGTTTTTCTTTGGCTGTATTGCCCACGGTTGCACCACCATATTCGTCAAAGTGGACGATAGATGGTACCAGTGTCAGCCCATCAATCTCGCGTAGTGCCAGTGGTTGGCGGGTATCTTCGCGCACTATTGCTATCAGGCTGTTGGTTGTGCCAAGGTCTATACCTACAATGGTTTCTTTCTGTTGCAGGCTGCCTGTGGCTATATTGATGGCTACTTTGCCCATATACTTATTTTTGGAGGCACAAAGGTAGCGCATGCAGCGCAGTTCTTCAGCTATTATTACCTATCAGCCAATAAAGGGTATAATATTCCTGTAA
The DNA here is from genome assembly GCA_017303395.1 of Chitinophagales bacterium. GTDB lineage: Bacteria > Bacteroidota > Bacteroidia > Chitinophagales > Chitinophagaceae > Polluticoccus. Next base: position 323,241 of record JAFLBN010000001.1, on the reverse strand, counting down.
CTTTCACGTTTCTTAAACGATTCAATAGATATATTTGAATCATTGTACTGCAAAACTATGCGTCCCTTAGCATACATATCTGCCTTATTGCTTGTTACAGGCCTTGCATCCTGTAGCTGGAACAACCGCGAGGAAGCCATCAAACTATGCAACAGCCTAACGCGTGTCAACGACTCGCTGAATGTAATGGGCAAAGACTGGATGGACGAGTTCAAACCTGCGGTAAACACCAAAGATTTCACCTACCTGCAGCCTAAAAGGCAACATATACAGGATTATATTACCCAGCAAACCGTCTATGTAAAAGGGCTGAAAGATGTGGGTGGCTCTGAAAAGCTACGCGCTTCCCTGCTGGATATACTACAGTTTGAAAATGATGTGGTGCTTCCTAAAATGAAAGAATTTGAGTCTTTCAATGGCGATACATCAGATTCTACCTTACAAAAAGCCTTCAACGAGCTCATAACTACTACCAAAGAGGATATGGCAAAACATGAGGTAATGTTCAAATACCTGGATGAATATGCCGAAAAGAACGACTTCCCCAAGCCGATAGAATAGCGCTACTCAGGCAATACTTTAAATCGCAGTTTCAGGAATGGTTTTTCTATCAGGTAGAAAGACATCAGTGCCACTATGGCTATTAATACCACATTCAGCGGGAACATATCTGTAAAGCCCAGCTTAGCAGAGAAGAAGATTTGCTGCCATATATACAGGCTGTAAGATAGCTTGCCGATATAGTCCAGCTGTTTCGCATTAAGCGTTTTGAAAACAATATTATTGCTGTAGTGAATGGTAATGAGGATAATGAAGCCGATGGCAATATCAGCAATAGTGCCTGTGGTATTGCCAAATGGCACTATCAGCCAGCCCAGATGCATATCATAATAGTGGTTTAGCAGCGAGAATGCTGATAGTGCAGGTATGGCTAAAAACGGTATCCACAACCAGAACTTTGCTTTGGCAGCCATGCGCTGGGTAAACGCCAACAGCTTATCGTGATACATGGCAAACACACAACCCCACATAATAGCATCTACCCGCTGAAACAGCGTTAGGTCGTTCATCCACTCATATTGGTTTTTTACATATAGCATCCTCAGTGCAGGTACTATTAGTATAATGGTAAAGGCAAAATGCATCCTGTACTTCCTTGCAAATTTGAAAACAAATGGCCATAGCAGGTAAAATTGCTCCTCTATAGAGAGCGACCACAAGTGCCCCATCTCCCAATCTGCATGCCAGTTCAGGTATTTGGTATAGGTAAGGGCGGTAAGCCACGATTGTGCGGTGAATTGTAGCAGGCCTATCAGTTGCAGTACCAGATATACCCCAAGCAGGGTATAGTATATGGGGAATATGCGGAAAGACCGCTTGATGTAGAAGCTTTTGAGCGATATGGTCTGGGTTTGTGCTTCTTCCTGCAGCAGCAGGGTAGTTATCAGAAAGCCCGAAATCACGAAAAACACATTCACGCCAAGCTGGGCATCTATCAGCATAGGCCACCTGCTGTAGAAAAAATCGTTCAGGTTCTTCTGATCAATATGCCCAATTATCACCATCAGGATGCTGATGGCGCGTAGTCCGTTCAGGCTGGGGATGTGTTTTCTCATTATCTGGCGGTAAAACTAATATTTATAAGCAGTGTATGTATATGTGAAATGATTAATAGGTTGGAAACGCTAAAATTTCTACATCTATATTATTAATATTTTGCACTTGAAGGGCGCTCACATATTATTATTCCCCACATTGCTAACAAATGTGCTGTATATCTATAATATACCCTTGACAAACGGGCGAAATGTCTAAATTTGTCATCCCCACAAAAACTGAAAAATTGCGTTTAAAATCGTTGGACATAAAAGGATTCAAATCCTTTGCAGATAAGACCCATGTGCTGCTCGATCACCCCATTACAGGTATCGTAGGGCCAAATGGTTGTGGTAAGTCGAACATCGTCGATGCTATCCGCTGGGTTATTGGTGAGCACAAGATTAAAGCCTTGCGTTCTGATAACCTCGAAGACCTGATATTCAATGGCTCGCGTACGCGTGCCGGTTCGGGTATGGCAGAAGTATCACTGACGTTCGAGAACACCCGCAATCTATTGCCTACAGAATTTACCACGGTGACCATCACACGTAAGTTCTACAAGAATGGTGAGAGTGAATATCGTTTGAACGATGTAACATGTCGTTTGAAAGACATCCACAATCTGTTTTTGGATACAGGTGTTAGTAACGACTCTTATGCCATCATAGAGCTTGGCATGGTCGATGATATCATCAAAGACAAAGACAATTCTCGCCGCCGTATGCTGGAGCAGGCAGCAGGTATCTCTATCTACAAAACACGTAAGAAAGAGGCGAAGCTGAAACTGGATGCAACTGAGCAAGACCTTGCGCGTATCGAAGACTTGTTGTTCGAAATTGGCAACAACCTTCGTACACTTGAAAGCCAGGCGAAAAAAGCCGAACGCTATTTCCAGATAAAAGGGGAGTATAAAGAAGTAAGTGTTGAATTGGCAAAAGCATCGCTGGAGCATTTCAACGATCAATATAAATCGCTCAACGAGCAGCACGATACCGAGACCGACCGCAAGACACAACTGGAAGCAATTGTAGCTACAGAAGAAGCGGTTGTAGAGCAGGATAAAGTGAAGCTGATAGAGAAAGAACAGGAGTTGAACGGTTTGCAAAAACAATTCAACGAACTGATAAATCGTGTACGCCAGTTGGAAAGCGACAAGCGCCTTGCAGCGCAGCGTCTGGACCATCTGAAAGAACGCGAAAAAAGCCTGAGCGAATTCCTCTCCGGTGCAGGTATGCAATTGCAAAGCCTCGAGGAGTCTATCACATTTGCAGAGAAGCAGATAGAAGAAGAAAACGAAATCATTGAAAAACTGCGTGATGAACTGGAAAGCATGCGCGGCATAGTAGATGAAAAGCGCGACGCTTTTGATGCGAAGAAAAAAGTATTGGAGCAGCTGCGTGCTGAATATCAAAGCAAACAACGTACACAGTTTGATGCGGAAAAGAAAGTAGCCATTGCAGATACTTCTGTGATGAACCTGCAACGCAGCATTCAGCAGATACAGGAAGAAAAAGCACAACGCGCTAATCAGATAACACAACTGACAAACGAGCGCACAGATTCGGAAGGCGACCTGCAAGAGAAGAATGATGAGTTGCAAACGCTCGTTGCCCGTTACGAAGAAGTGAAATCTAAAATCCTGCAAAGCCAGGAGCAATTAGAAACACTGCGTTCACAATCAGTAGATGAAAACCGTAAACTGGATAGTCGTCGCAACGAACACGATTTGTTGAAGTCGCTGGTAGAAAGCCTTGAAGGTTATCCTGACAGTATCAAGTTCTTGAAAAAGAATAAAGATTGGAATAGCGAAGCGCCGTTATTGTCAGACGTATTTGTGGTGCAGAACGAATACCGCACTGCACTTGAAAATGTACTGGATAATTACCTGAACTATTATATAGTTGAGAATATTGGCGAAGCTGCAAAAGCAGTTCACCTGTTGGAAAGCAATAAAAAAGGTAAAGCCAATTTCTTTGTTACCAACCAGTTTCAGCAATATCAGGCATCACAGCACAATGCACCTGCGGGCTTAACACCTGCACTGAGCGTAGTGAATGTTGACGAACAATATATGCCACTTGCACAGCACCTGCTGGGCCACGTGTACATTGCCGATAACGAAGCAGCTATTACAGACCTTGCTATGACCAATGGCAATGTGATAGTAGAGAAGAGTGGTAAAGTAGTGCGTGGCAAATACACACTGGGTGGCGGTTCTGTTGGTTTGTTTGAGGGTAATAAAATAGGCCGTGCAAAAAATCTGGAGCGCCTTGCAAAAGAGATAGAAGACCTGACGGCTATTACTACACAGCTGAAACAACATATCAGCGATACGCAAACGCAGATAACAGGTTTCAATCAGGAGCTGAACGACAGGGCTATCGAGCAAACACGTCAGGAAATAAACCGTCTGCAAAACCATATTGTAAACCTGAGCAACAGGATTGAAAACTTTGAACACCTGAACCAAAACGGTGAGCAACGTTTGCAAGACCTGCAGGAGCAATTGGAAGATACGCACGCAAGCATAGCAGATACGCGCAGCGAATTGGAATCTATCAACGACCAATTGCAATCGCTGCAACAAAATATACAAAACGCAGAGTCTGAATTCCATGCAGTAGAAATGGAGTTCAACATGGCTACGCAACAGTATAATAATCACAACATTCAGTACACCAAAGAGCAGAGCAAGCAGGAAGGTTTGAAGCAGGAACTGAGCTTCCGCAGCAATCAACTGAACGATCTGAAACGCCAGATAGCCAGCAACAGCGAGCAATTGCAACAGATTGCAGGCCAACTGGGCGAAACAGAAACACAACTGCACGCTGGCGATAATGAACTGTACGAATTGCTGACACGCAAAGACACAGAAGAAAAAGTACTGAATGAAAAGGACCGCCTGTACTACGAAATGCGCAATACCATTTCTGCACAGGAAGGACAACTGAACCAGAAGCGTCGCGAAAAAGAACACGCAGAAACATTGCTCAACAGCATCAAAGATCAGCTGAATGATATGAAGCTGAAACTGGCCGGTATGAAAGAGCGTCTGAGTGTCGAATTCAAAGTAAATCTGGATGAAATACTGGATCAGGCACGTGCAAACGAACTGACGGTAGATGAACTGACTGCAGAGGCAGAACGTATGAAAAAACGTCTGGAAAATATGGGTGAAATCAACCCGACTGCTATCGAGGCGTTTACAGAAATGAAAGCGCGCCACGATTTCATCGTAGAGCAGAAGACTGACCTTGTGAACGCGAAAGAATCGCTGATGGCTACAATTGAAGAAGTAGAGCAAACAGCGAATGCAAAATTCCGCGAGACATTTGATAAAGTGCGCGAAAACTTCGTTGAGGTATTTAAAGCACTCTTCACTGCAGAAGATAATTGTGATCTGCGCTTAACAGACCCTGATAACTTGGCTGATAGCGGCATTGAGATATATGCACAGCCAAAAGGTAAAAAGCCAAGCACACTTACGCAGCTTTCAGGTGGTGAAAAAACGCTTACATCTACAGCGTTCCTATTCGCTATATACCTGATTAAGCCTGCACCGTTCTGTATTCTCGATGAGGTGGATGCACCGCTCGATGATGCGAACGTTGGCAAGTTTACACAGATGATTCGCAAGTTCAGTGATAACTCTCAGTTCATCATCGTAACACACAACAAGCAAACGATGGCAGCCGTAGATGTTATCTACGGTGTTACGATGCAGGAGCCGGGCGTTAGTAAACTGGTGCCGGTAGACTTCCGTAGTTTGAGTAACTAAAACACAACAGTTTAATTGATAATTAATAGCCGGTTCGCCGGCTATTTTTATTTATGTTAATATTAACCAAAACCCTATTGTGTGTTGTTGCGTATAGGTTTTAGCTGATAGTATTTTAGTGCTTTCACCCACAAAATCTATCTATGCAAAAATCACTCGCTGTAGTTATTGTGCTCTTGCTTGTCGTATCGACAAAAATCTCAGCACAACAAATTTCTCTGATTGGTACGGTAAATGATGCACTGGGCAAACCGGTAGTTGCCGCTACCGTATCGTTGTTGAATACAGACTCTACCTGGGGGCAGTCTGAGCTGGCAGATGATAACGGTGCATTTGCATTGCATATCGCAAAAGCAGGTAACTACATCCTGGCAGTAAATGCAGCAGGCTTTGCAAAGCTGATGCAACAGGTAGAGGTGAAAGAAAAGAACGAAACGCTGAAGCTGCAACTAACAGCCAACACAACATTGCAGGATGTAGTGGTAAGCAGCAAATCTCCACGCATAGAAACAGGTTTAGGCAAAACTGTGGTGAACCTTGATCAAGTAAATACACTCGGCAATTCTGCTTGGGATTTACTGCGCAAATCTCCCGGTGTAAATGCTAACAACGGGAACATAACACTACAAGGTGTGGGCGTTACGGTATTGATAGACGATAAACAAACCTACCTTACTGGTAAAGACCTGGAAGATTATCTGAAAAGCTTGACAGGTGATAATGTTGCCGCATTGGAACTGATAACACAACCATCGAGCAAATACGATGCAGAGGGCACGGGTGGCATTATTAATATCAAAACAAAGCGAATAAAAAAGAAAGGCTTGAATGGTAATGTAGCGCTGGAAGCAGGACAGACTGTATATCCTAATACACACAACAGCGGTAACCTTACTTACAGAAACAATAAACTGACACTATACACAAATCTCGGCCAGATGGCTGCAACAGGTTTTCTGAACAGAAAAGATACCCGCAAAGCTAGCAATCCGCAAAAAGGTGAGTTTATCAACAATACAGACCAGTCCATCTTCATGAAAGAAACTTTTGGAGACTATAATGCACAGTTTGGTGCAGACTATGCATCTACTGAAAAGACTACTGTTGGTGCAAGTGTAAAAGGTATTTATCACCCCAATGTGCAGCGCGATGAAGCAGGTGCTGTAGTTACAGATGCAGCAGGTAATGTAGTATATAATACTACAGTCAATAATCACACGTTTGAACGTAATCATTATCTCTGCAATGCATACATCAAACACGAGCCTGCAAAGGGGCATAAGATAATTGCAGATGCAGACTACATTTACCGCGATCAACGAGAAACACACAATACAGTCGGTAGAAACTATGATACGCAAGGCAATCCTGTTGTTGGCAATCTCGATTTAGATAATCAATCGCAATCAATAATCAATGTAGTAACTGCAAAAGCAGATTATACAGGTGAAGTAGCCAAAGGTTGGAATGCAGAAGCAGGTATAAAGTCGAGCTATGCAGTGGTAGATAACGGAGCTTATTTTCAAACACTGCATAACGGTAACTGGATAAACGACACTACGCGCACCAATCACTTCATCTATAAAGAAAATATCAACGCAGCTTATGTAAATGTTTCAAAAGCTTTTGGTAAAAAATGGAATACACAGGCAGGTGTGCGAGTAGAAAATATGAATAATGATGGCAAGGAAACACAGCAGGGCGGCGAGTTTCAGCGTAGCAATACTTCGGTATTCCCTACGGCTTTTGTAAGCTATAAGATAGATGATAACAATAGTGTAGAAGCTAGCTGCGGCAGGCGTATCAATCGCCCAGCATATACAATGATGAGCCCTTTTGTTACCTACTTCTCTCAATACTATTATCAGAAAGGAAATCCCGATTTATCGCCTGCATACAGAAATTATCTGGAGCTGCGGTATAATAACCGCAACGAGCTGTTTGTATCTATGGGACTGCGAAAAGTGACAGGTTATATAACACCGATACTTGGCTACGATGCTAATAACAAAGCCGTATTTGCCACTTGGGGCAACTATGCCGATGATTATGTACTACATGGCTCTTGCAACTATAATAAACAATGCACAAAATGGCTATTACTAACAACTTCGGGAGATGTGTACTACAATAAATTTCTCAGCTATCGCGGGCACAGGTTGTTAGGTACATCTTTGGGCGCATCGGGTTATCTGCAAGGCACATTCAGCCTCAACAAAGGCTGGACGATAGATACCACATTCTATGCCAGTACGGGCGATTTGCAGAATGTGATAGACCGTTACGGGCCAAGCTATTGGCTGGGTTTCAATGTGGCTAAGAAAGTGATGAAAGATTCAGCTACCATACGACTATCTATAGAAGACCCTTTCAGGATGAATAAGATGACGAGCACATCCAATTGGAATGGTATTGAAACTGCATCATCTTTACAGTTTGGTTCTCAGTCTGTAGCGCTTGGGTTCAGTTATAATTTTGGCAAGAAGCTGGATGGCGCTCAACAGCACAACAATAAGACCGAAGAGGCAGGCAGAATGTAATTGCTTACCTTTACGGCTTAATTCGCTCTTTTGTCAAATACTGCATACGAAACCAATCTGCAAACCATTGCAGCAATAGCTTCTGAAAAAGAAGAAGAAAACGACCACTTTCTGCGCTCGCTTCGCCATCACAGTGGTGCAGTGCTCGATGAAATGGCCAACCGCATTTATCAGGATGTGAATGCTGCTGTAGATTGCACTGCTTGCGGCAATTGCTGCCAGAAGCTGGTGGTAAACATCACGCAACCAGAAATTGAAAGGCTGGCTGTGTTTATGAACATGACAGAAGAAAACCTGCGCGAAAAGTATATTGAAGAAAGCCTTGCGGGCAATTGCTTTATCAATACGGTGCCTTGTCATTTTTTGTCTGGCACCAGTTGCAGCATCTACCCCGAAAGGTTTACGGAGTGCAGAGATTTTCCGCACTTGCATAAGCCCGGGTTCAAAGAGCGTTTTCTGGGCACGCTGTTGCATTATCCAAGCTGCCCCATTATCTACAATACGGTAGAGGTTATGAAAAGAGAATTGAAGTTTATAGAATAAGAAAAGCAGCCATCGGGCTGCTTTTTATGTAATGAGTAATTTAGTTTGTTTTATGCCATCCTCATAGCAGGGCCACGATTGATGAAGTATTGTTTTTCGCCCTCTTGCAGTAGTACACGTATGCTGCGCAGTCCGTTATCGTCATAGTCAAGCAATGCCTGCAATGGCTCATCCTCGTTGGGTTTGTAAATATATTCCAACCCGTCTATCAATACTGTTTTGTTGGTAATGATAATGCTGCCGTTGGTAGACTCGTGTACTACGTTTTCAGACCCATCGCTCATGAAAGTAAGCATCTGTGTACGGTCGTATGCATAGGTTTTGCCGCCACGGCTCAACATCCTGTAAAGGATGATAGAAAGAACACCCGCAATGACTAATAATATAGCGCGTAGCATCAGCAGTTACTAATTAAGTTCTAATATAGTAATCTTAGTTTGAAAAAAACTAATAATCTATACACATGTTGATAACTAATGGGATATAAACTATTGGCGCCAGAAGAACATCCTCTACATGTTTCCTGCCTTATACCCGTCAGTATTTATATGCAAAGTAAAGGTATAATCGGGTTTTAAAGAAGCATTTTCTGCATTTTAATCTTGCAAAGCCCCCTGTTTGCGGGTATATTTTTCCTTCAGGTAGAAGAGGGCAATGCCCGTAATGATGATAATAAATGCAAACAACTTGTATTTGTTTTCGCCCATCAGGAAGATAAACAGCCAGATGATGATGGATATAATGGCAGGTATCGGGAACAGCGGCATCCTGTATGGCATATCGCCCCCTTTCTTTTTGTAGTGCCACAGCAACACCCCCACCGCCTGCGATACAAACTGTATCAGTATCCGCATCGTAATAATGGCAGTGATAACATCGGCTAGTTTAAACAACAGGCTGAAAATAAACGCCATGCCACAAAGTGCCAATAGCGATATGTGGGGGAAGTGATGTTTAGGGTGCAGCTTGCCGAATACAGGAAAGAAATCGCCATTCAGTGCAGCAGAATATGGCACGCGGGAATAGCCGAGTATCACCGAGAAAAGCGAAGCAAGTGCAATACACAATATCAGCACCGTAGCTATTTGCGCTACCTGATGGTTGTAGATATGCTCAAAGTAAATACTCACCATGTATTTGGATGCTGCCAGTTCCTGCCATGGCAATACACCCAAGACTACCGTTTGCATACACAGATACAGGATAGCAATACCCGTAATAGAAATGAAAATGGCGCGAGGTATATTCTTCGATGGGTTTTTGATTTCCCCGCCCAAGTGGCACACGTTATAATAACCGAGGTAAGAGTAAACAGCTTTTTGAGATGCTTGCCCGAATGCAGCAAAGAAAGCTACCATCGTCATATTCGGCATCTTCCAGTCGAAAGCTTGTGCTGCATTGAAATGCCCCAAGCCCGATATGATTAGCCACAGCATAGTGCCGCCTGTTATCACCCAAAGGAATACCGATATTTTGCCAATGCCCTTAATACCCCTGTATAGCAAGATGGTTATCAGTATCACCAATCCACCACTGATTGCTTTCTTTAGTAATACCTCGCTTTCTGCAGGCAATGGTACCAGGAATGTGAAATAATCTGCGAAGCCAATAGCACCACTGGCAACCACCAAAGGTGCCTGTATGGTTGTTTGCCACACAAACAGAAATGCTATCATCTTGCCCCATTTGCTGCCAAACAGCTTTTGCAGAAATACATAGCTGCCACCTGCTGCAGGCCATTTGGCACCCATCTCGGCCCACACCATACCATCCATATAAGAAAGTACTGCACCGAGTATCCATGCCAGCAGGCAGATGGGTCCCTGCATCATACCTACTATCAGTGGTATGGTTACAAACGGGCCTATGCCCACCATATCAATCATATTGATGGCAGTAGCTTGCAGCAGGGATAACTCCCTTTCCAGTTTTGGTTCGGCTTGTTGTGCGTTGGTTTGCAATTGGCAGAAATTACCTGCAAAACTAATCAGGCATTTCAGCTTTTATATGGTTATAAGTTATAAGGCTATATAAACTTATTGTCTTTGGCAGTCTTGATGGCATCTGCTTTGCTGTGTACATTCAGCTTGTGGTATATGTTTTTGATGTGCGACTTCACCGTTTCCAAATCAATAAACAATTCCTGTGCTATGCGCTTGCGGCTTTTGCCTGTTGCTATCTGTTCCAGTATTTCTGTTTCTCTGCGGGTGAGGGGAGACGCCTCGTTGCGTTGGAATGAACTGATAACCATGCGTGCTATGTGCGCACTCATAGGCCCGCCGCCTTCCATTACTTCGTGTATGGCACTGATGATTTTTTCTGGTGGTGTATTCTTGGTCAGGTAGCCCGATGCACCATTGCCCAATGCACGGAAGATGAGTATGTCTTGTTCGTACACCGTCAGTATCAGTATATACGCTTCAGGTATCAGCTTCTTTAGTTTCGGCAAAGCATCTATGCCCGATATGCCTGGCAGCTCTACATCCAGCAGCAACACATCGGGGTCGTCTGTGGCTATCTTTTTAGCAGCATCTTCAAAAGACGGGTAGCTGCCCACTACTTTGTAGCCGGGCGTATTACCTATCAGGTACACATACCCCTCGCGGATGGTTTCATCATCTTCAATTATGCAAACGCGTATGTCAAGGTCTCGGCTCATGTGGCAGATGTTTGTATAAAATTGCAAAGATTGTGGGGGATACCACTCCCCCAAATCAGGTTATTTTTAAATATTAACAAGTCTATGACATTTGCTTAGGCAGCCTGAAGCTGAGGCTGATAACAGTGCCCCTGCCTTCGTTTGCATCTATATACAGCCTGCCATTCATGCGCTTGGCGCGGGTGTTCATATTATCTATGCCATGGCCGCGTTTCACTGTTTCTATGTCAAAGCCTTTACCGTTGTCTCTCAGTTCCAGATGCAGAATGTCTTTGTCTTTCAACTCTGCTGTCAGCACTACTTTGGTAGCATTGGCATATTTCAGGCAGTTGTTCAGTGCTTCTTTGAAAATCATTATCAGGTTGCGCCCTGTATCAAGCGGCAGCCTGTAGTCTTTCCACTTTTCGTCTGTGCCGACGAACTCAAAGTCTATTTCCGTATCCTGATACAGCTCTCCACCAAAATCGCGGATGCGGTGCAGTATTTCGTACAGGCTGTCGTTGGTTGGTTTCAGCGACCAGAGTATATCTCTTGTACCGCTGTATAGTTGCCCGGTGTTATCCTGTATCTGTTCTATGATGCGTTGTGTGTCTGCAGTTAGCGGGCCTATCTTATTCTTCAGCACATTGGTCAGCACATTGATGCGTGTCAGCTTATTACCTACTTCATCATGAAAATCTTCGGCAGTACGCTGGCGCACTTTGTTCTGCTCTTCACGGCGCAGGCGTTCCAGCAGTGCTTGTCTGTTTTGTTTACGCTTGTTCACAATGTACTGTATCGTTACACCAAGCAATATGCAGCCTGCCAGTATCACCAAACGGAACCAGCTTGTTTTGTGAAACGGTGTAATGATTTCAAAAGGATAATCAAGCTTTTTGATAACGCTGCTATCGCCTGTTGAGCATTCTACCTGCAATGTGTATTTGCCCGGTGGCAGTGCAGAGTAGGTTACTGTGTTCACGGCAGACCAGTCGCTCCAGTGCGCTTCCAGCCCCGCTATGCGGTAGCGGTATTTCAGTTGCTCTGTGCCACTCAGCGTCAGTGCCTGAAAGGTGAACGTGATATTGTTTTTGCGATATGGCAAGTGCAGTCCTACAGGTACTTTGTACCATACATCGGTACTGTCATAATAGCTGCTGTCGCTTATGTTTTCGCCAAATACTTTTACAGATTGCAATACTATACTCGTCGCTTCAGGCCTTACGATTTTCGATTTCGGGTTGTAGCGCACCGCACCATTGGTAGTACCAAACCATATACTGCCGTCTGCCGCTTTGAAGACTGCATTGTGGTTGCTTTCCATACCCGTAATGCCTTGCTCCTTGCCATAAAACTGCACACTGTGTTTGCCATTCTTGGTGCTTATTTTATGAATACCGAAACCTGTACCCAACCACACATTGCCAGCATCGTCTGTTGTTATGTTGTAGATGAAGTCAGACTTCAGTCCGTTGTTTTTATTGATTACTTCCGTTTTGCCTGTTTGCAGGTTGTAGCAGATAACACCGTTATCACTGCTGCCTATCCATAGCTCTCTGCCACGTACGGTAACGCACTGCGGTGTAGAGCTGTCTGCTGCACCACCTGTTTTCATCTTTACAGATTCTTCGTTGTGGTACAACTGCAGTCCGTCTGTTGTTGCAAGGATAATGCTGTCGCTGCCCGCGCCAGTAATATTTTGTACGGCAGTGTTCAGTATTACTTTATGGAAAGTATCATCTCTGTAGTAAGTAGCGCCATTGCCCGTGCCTATCCACATGCGCCCTTCGCCATCTTTGTAGATGCACGTTATCAGGTTCGATGATATGGTAGGTGTGGTATATTGCCTGAAGCTGCTGCCATTGTATTTCCACAAGCCACGGTTGCGGGTGCCAAGCCATATTTCATTTGCATGGTTGATGTAGATAGCTGTAATGGCCGTCATAGGTTGTAGGGGTATAGGCAGCCTGTTCACAACGCCGTTCTCATACACAAACAAGCCTGCATCAAATGTACCTATGTACACTTTACCACCTTGTGCAGCTACACTCATTACCTGCGCACTCGGCAATCCCGATGTTTCATCGAGCACAGAAAACTGCGCGCCTGAAAAACGATATACACCACGCCCGTCTGATGCCATCCACACATTACCTTCTTTATCTGTAAGCAGTTTATTGATGGTATTGTCTGTTAGGCCGTTCTTTTTATTGCAATACACAAGGCTGCTGTCACTCAGCCTGAATGTGCCGCTCGATGTGCCGAGCCATATATTTTTACTCTTGTCTTCCGTGATGCTGAAGATGGCCGGCAGCGAGTATAGCGATATGCCATTCAGTTTGGCAACTGCTATCTTTCCATCAGCAATATTGTACAGCCCGCCGTTGGTAGTAGCCCACAATCTGTTGCGGCTGTCTTTGTACATAGAGAATACCTGCGGTATGCCATTCAGTTGTGGTTCGTTAAAGCGCAGGCTATCCCAACGTCCATCATGATGATTATATATAGTGCCATTGGCAACCGCCACCCACAGGTTTTTGCCGTCCGGTAGTACTGCTGTTACGTTAGCATCTTTGTTAGGTATGGTAAGGCTTTTGCTTTTGCCATCTTTTATTTCGTAGAGCTTATTGCCTGCTATGCACCATGCCGTGCCGTCATTGCCTATCTCAATATTAGATACTGCATTTGCATTCGGGTTTTCGGGCGATTGAAAAACGAAGTGTCTGAATGCTTTACCATCATACTTAGATACACCTTTGCGTGTGCCCACCCAAATATTGCCTTGCTTGTCTGTTGCCAGTGCATTCACGGTATTATCCGTCATACCATCGCGCACGGTGTAGTTTACAAAACTGCTGCCATCGTAGCGCGATAAGCCACCTAATGTGCCAATCCACAAATGCCCGTACTTGTCCTGCACCATAGATGTAGCCTGCGATTGTATCAGCCCGTTTTCTACATTCAGATTGTAGAACGGGTAGCGCTGTGCATATACTGTTGTGCATACGCATAGCAGCGATAAAACAAAGGCAATTTTCAAGAGTCGATTCACAAAAGTGAAGTTACATCATTGCCTGCATTTGCTGTGTTGAAATGCTGCTGCCGTTTGTTTTTCGAATAAATCCCCCATATAGGGTGGTGGGGTAAAACACCATTTCCCCCGCATTGGGTGACAGCTCAGAAATTTCATACAGATACTTTTGAAATCGAAATACGCACCCACGATTATGAGAGCCATTCCCTTTATTTTTTGCTTCTTATTTACTGCGCTTACAATGTATGCCAAACCCGGCAACATCAACGGCAAGGTGAATGATGCAGATGGCAAACCGATAGATGCCGCTAATGTGGTATTGCTGAAAACGGATAATAAAACATTGGTGAAGGCAGATGTATCTGCAGAGAATGGTGCCTATGTTTTTGATAATATACCGGATGGCGAATATGTATTGAAGATAACAGTGCCCGGCTATGAGGTGTATAGCTCTGAAGTGATAAAAGTACAAGGTGGAGATATTGCCATGCCCGAAGTAAAACTGGTAGCAAAAGCAGGCTCGCTGAAAGAAGTAACCGTACGCACCACAAAACCACTGATAGAGATAAAAGCAGATAAACTGGTGGTGAATGTAGAGAACAGTATTGTGAATGCAGGTTCTTCGGTATTGGATGTTATCGGTCGTTCTCCCGGTGTGCGTGTAGACCAGAACGATAATATCAGTCTGAAAGGAAAATCGGGCGTAGAGGTGTTGATAGATGGTAAACGCACTGTACTAAGCGGAAGCGACTTGTCGAATATGCTGAAGGCAATGCCATCATCTACGGTAGAGCAAATAGAAATCATCAGCAATCCATCTGCACGCTACGATGCCGCAGGCACAGCAGGTATCATCAATATAAAAACCAAGCGCGATAAAAGATTGGGCTTTAACGGCACTGCCAATGCTTCTTATGCACAGGGTGTATATCCTAAAATGAATAGTGGCATCAGCCTGAACTACAGAGATAAGAAATGGTTGCTGACGGGTACCTACAACTATTCATACAGGCGTGGGTTTAATCACTTGTTTCTCTATCGTTCTTTTTATGATAATGGTGTTTTCAAAAATGCATACGACCAGGATAATAATACGGTGTTCGATATTTACAGCCACACAGCATCGCTTGGGGCAGATTATACCATCAGCAAAAAAACAACGGTGGGTGTGATGTTGAATACAAGCCCGTTGGAGTTTGATATCAATCGTCGCAGTTATTCTCGTGTGTTGGATAGCAACAAAGGACTGCAGTCTTATTTTGTCACCGACAATACCGCGACTAATTCAAACTACAACTATTCTGTAAACACTAACCTGCGTCATACGTTTGACAGTACAGGCAAACAACTATCTGTAGATATAGACTATAGTAATTACCGCGCAAGACGACCGCAGGATTTTGTGACAAGGTATATTGACAGAAATGGTACAGACTATCTGCCACGCTATTTGCTTGCAGGCGATTTGGATGCACTGACTTCTATCCGTTCGTTGAAAGCAGACTATGTGCATCCTGTATCGCAAACACTGCGCTTGGAAGCAGGCTTGAAATCGAGCTATGTAACGCAGGATATCAATGCAGGTTTCTTCGATTACAGCACAGGCACATACATATACGATTCTACAAAGAGCAATCATTTCATCTATAAAGAAAATATCAATGCGGCGTATGTAAATGCCAATAAAGACTGGACAGCATGGAGTGTGCAGCTTGGCCTGCGTGTAGAGCAGACCATAGCTAAGGGCGATCAAAAAGTGTACAATCAGACTTTCGACAGAAACTATGCACAACTCTTCCCTAGCTTTGCAGTGCAACGCCACATAAATACTGCCAACGATTTAGGGCTTACACTCAGCCGCCGCATCAACAGGCCCAACTACGAGCAACTGAATCCTTTCAAAAACTATCTTGACCCAAGCACATATTCATCGGGCTATCCATACCTCATGCCCGAGCTGACGTATAACATAGAAATGTCGCACACATTCAAACAACGCTTTGTTACCACTTTCATGTTCAGCTATCTGAAAGACCCGATAACAGAAGTAATACAGCCAAGCGATGATACTACACAGAAACGAGTAACGGTGCAGACCAATAAAAATCTTACCAGTCAGTTGTTTTACGATTTGAGTGGTGCGTATCAATTGCAGTATTTCAAATGGTGGTCGGGTAGTATCAACTTCAATTGTTACTATTCTGTTTTCAGGGGCAATATTGCCAATTCAAACCTGAACACAGGCAGGCTTACGGCTGATATAAATGTGGCTAATAGTTTCTTGCTTCCTAAAGACTGGTCTGCAGAGTTGAGCTTCTTTTACCAAACCAGCCAACTGCACGGCTACATGGTTATAGACCCGATATGGTCTTTGAATGCAGGTGTGCAAAAACACCTCTTTGATAAAAAACTGACAGTAAAACTAAACTGTTCTGATATTTTCTGGCGCAGCTATCCGCATGCCACTTCTGTGTACAAAGATTATGTAGAGCGCTTTACCGCACAAAGAGAAACAAGGCAGCTGAGCTTGTCTGTTGTTTATCGATTCGGGAAACGTACAGTAGCTCCTGTACAAAGGCGACGTGGTGGTGCGGAAGATGAGAAACGCCGCGCAGGTTCTGGTAATGCTTAATTGATCATAGCCCTGTCATCATGAGTCTAAGCTCATACAGTTGAAGTAAGCCCCTCGGTTCATATCCTGCAAACAATTGTCCGAGGGGCTCTTCTTCTTATTTAGTAAAATGGTTCTCTTGCAGACCCATCCAGTCTATTGCGTTTTTGTACAGCAATTGTTCTGTTTGCGAAGCCGTGAAGCTTTCCATACTTTCTATCAGTTTACCCGGGTGGTGTTCGCCCAGCGGGAAGGGATAATCGCTACCCATACACACTTTATCGTGTCCCATTACATCTACCACATATTGTAGTGCTTTAGGATCATGTACCAGCGCATCTATCCAGAATTTGCCCAGATAGTCTCGCGGGTTCACTGCATTGTCTATCGCACACAAATCAGGACGTACATTAAAGCCATGCTCTATCCTGCCTATAGTGAAGGGGAATGAACCACCACCATGTGCAAATGCCACACGCAGTTTAGGGAAGCGTTCAAACACACCACCAAATATCATGGATGCGATAGCACGCGCAGTTTCTGCAGGCATACCTACCAACCACGGCAGCCAGTATTTCTGCATATCATTCTCGCCCATCATTTCCCATGGGTGCACAAATATGCAGCAGCCCAGTTCTTCAGCAGCTTTCCAGAACGGATCAAAGAACGGGTCGCTCAGGTTTTTGCCATTGATGTTGGAGCCTATTTCAATACCCGGCATTTTCAGTTCTGTAACGCAACGCTCCATTTCTTTGATGGCAAAGTACATGTCCTGCATAGGTACAGTACCCAGCCCTGCAAAGCGTGTAGGATTATCTGCCACGCATTGTGCAATATGGTCGTTAAAGAAGCGCGATGTTTCAATGCCATGCTCAGGCTTTGCCCAGTAGTTGAATAGAACGGGAATGGTAGATAATACCTGTACGGTAACATCTGTCATATCCATCTCTTTCATCCTTGCTTTCGGGTCCCAGCAATTTTCCTCTATCTCACGAAAAACCTTATCTCCCTTTATCATCTTAGCACAGCAAGGCTTATGATGCTCCAGCCTGATGAAATCGCCATAGCCGAATTTCTGAAACCAGTTCGGTATGTTCTCGGGCATGATGTGCGTATGTATATCTATCTTTCTCAATGTCATAATTTATAAGTCTATCTAAAACTACGTTATTCCTATAGCTATTACACCATTTCGTAAATGATAGCTGAGCCCTGCCCTACACCAATACACATTGTTGCAAGGCCGTATTTGCCACCGCGGCGTTTCAGTTCATGCAGCAGTGTTGTAGAGATGCGTGCACCACTGCAACCCAACGGGTGGCCAATTGCTATGGCACCACCATTCACATTCACTTTTTCTGCATCCAGCCCCAGCTCTTGCATGCAAGGAATGCCTTGAGCAGCAAATGCCTCGTTCAGTTCAACCAAGTCGAGGTCTTTAGATTCCAGACCTGCGCGTTGCAGTGCTTTGCGTGTAGCAGGTACAGGGCCTATGCCCATATATGCAGGGTCTACACCTGCTATAGCCATGCTCTTGATTTTTGCAATCGGCTTAAGGCCATATTTAGCAACAGCCTCACCACTTGCCAACAATAGTGCAGATGCGCCATCGTTAATGCCGCTTGAGTTGCCTGCTGTTACCGTGCCATCTTTTTTGAAAGCAGGTTTCAGACTCGCCATTTTTTCAAGTGTTGTTTCGCGTGGGTGTTCGTCTGTATCAAATACAACAGTCTTGCCTTTGCCAAGGTCTATCGTTAGCGGCACTATCTCGTCTTTGAATTTACCTGCAGCCTGTGCAGCAAAATAACGTTGCTGGCTACGCAGCCCGAATTCGTCCTGTGCCTCGCGGCTCACGTTATATTTAGCAGCTACATTCTCTGCAGTTTCACCCATTGTATATGGGTAGTTGCTTTCTTTATTGAACTTCTTGTTGACGAAGCGCCAGCCCATTGTAGTATCATACATTTCTGTATTGCGGCTGTATGCACTTTCTGCCTTGCCCATTACAAAAGGTGCACGCGTCATGCTTTCTACACCACCAGCTATGTATATATCGCCATCGCCGCACATAATAGCGCGAGATGCATCCATGATAGCCTGCAGGCCCGATGCACAAAGACGGTTTACTGTACATCCGCCAATTGTTTGCGGAAGCCCTGCCAGCAACACTGCCATACGTGCTACGTTGCGGTTATCTTCACCCGCCTGATTTGCAGCACCTGCTATCACATCTTCTATTGCATTTACATCTACAGCAGGGTTGCGCTCTACGATTGATTTAATAACATGTGCCAGTAAATCATCGGGCCTCACTGTAGATAAAGTTCCACCATATTTCCCTATCGGGGTTCTAACTGCGTCAATAACAAAAACCTCTTTCATAATTATGCTAATGATTGTGTTAAGTCGTTAATAATGTCTTCAACAGTTTCAATCCCTACGCTCATGCGTATCAGTCCATCTGTAATGCCGAATTTGATTCTGTCCTCAGGTTTTACACCTACGTGTGTGGTCGATGCAGGGTGTGATATCAGTGTATCGCATGTACCAAGCGATACTGCACTGATGCAAAGTTTCAGTTTGTTGATGAATTGCGTGCCTGCATCAAAGCCGCCTTTCAGTTCAAAGCTCAGCATAGCACCTGCATGTTTCATTTGCTTTTTGGCAATGGCATGGTCGGGGTGAGAAGCAAGTCCCAGGTAGTTCACCTTAGCTACTGCAGGGTGTTGTTCTAAGAAGGCTGCTACTTTCTCTGCATTGCTGCAATGCCTTTCCATACGCAGTGCAAATGTGCGCAAGCCGTTATTCAAAAGGAATGCTTCGAATGAATTGCTGTTAGCGCCAAGCAACCTGTGTGTTTTGGTAACAGTCGTTTTCATCTTGTTTACATCTCGCCCTACCAATATACCACCTACAGCAGTACCGTGTCCATTCAGGAATTTGGTGGTTGAGTGCATGATGTAGTCAACACCGTATTTAAAAGGCTGTTGCAGGTATGGTGTAGCAAATGTATTGTCTGCACATACTATCAGGTTGTGTGCCTTGCCTATTATTGTCAGCGCTTCTATGTCCACACATTGCAGGGTAGGGTTGGCAGGCGTTTCAATGTACATCATTTTGCTGCTGCTGTCTGCTTTGATGGCAGCATCTACTTCTGCAAGATTATGGAAATCTACAATCGTGGTTTTGATGTGCAGGTTGGGCAATATCTTATCTATCATCTCCTGCGTGCCACCATACAAAGAGTGGTGGGTGATGATGGTATCGCCTGCTTTCAGGTTGGCGAGCAGCATGGTTGTGATAGCCGCCATGCCCGATGCATGGAGTATTGCTTTCGCTTGCAGTGGGTTGCCGTTTTCGTCTTTCAGTCCGTAAGTTTCCAGCAAGGCAATCTTTTCTTCTACCTCATTGGTATTAGGGCTGCCGAAGCGGCCATATATATAACCTTGTTCTTCGCCTTTGAAGATGGCAATACCTTGTTCCGCGCTATCGAAAGTATAAGTGCTGGTTGCATATATGGGCGTAAGGTGAGCCCTGTTGTTTTCTGCTTTGTGGCCACCATGTATACACAGGGTTTCGAAGCCTTTTGAATTATTTCCGTCGCTCATTGAGAGGATCATTATTTTTGCCTTGCAAAGGTACATTTATAGTATGAAACAGACCTTATTACAATTTGCTCAATATAATCTCTGGGCTAACAAGCTGATGGCAGACGCAATTCTGAAATTGACGCCTGAACAACTTGATATGACCATCACGAGCAGTTTCGACAGCATCCGCAAAACCATCATGCATGCCTATGCTGCCGAGTATATTTGGCTGCAACGTCTACAGCTGGCTGAGCATCCTGTATGGGTGGGTAATGCTACTGATAAAAGTATGGAAGAGGTGTGCCAACACTGGCTGCAGGTGAGCGAAGAACTGCTGGCATTTGTAAATAAGCAGTTTGACGACAGGGCGCTGGAGCATGTGGTGCAGTATCAGAACCTGCAACAGGTACAGTTTAAGACACCTGTGTTCGAGGTACTGACACATATATTCAACCATGCCAGTTACCACAGGGGGCAATTGGTTACTATGATGCGTCAGGCAGGTGTTACACAGATACCGGGTACCGATTATATTCTATGGTCAAGAAAAGCATAGGGCTAATAATACCGCTCCTTCATCAGCGGTATGTTTATCTGGTAGGTTATCAGTAGTTGCAATAGATTGCCCTGCAAGGCATAAGTACCTTTCTTGTTGATGCCTTCAATACCATACTTTACCGGTTCAGGGAAAATGTCTGTAGGGGTGTACAAACCTCTTACATTGATGGCCGATTTGCCAATCATCCTGAAACTGTATTCAAATCCTGCACCGCATACAGCTACAAAGTGCCTGCTGTTGTAGTCGGTTTGTATGCCTACATAGCCAACAGGTACTTTTTCTTCCATACTGCTGAAATCATAAAAGCCCACGCCCAATTGTACATAGGGCATAAAGCTCTGGTCTTCGTCTATCTCCATATACAAGCCGCTGCCGATGGTGATTAATGAGCGCACCTGCTCATAATAAAACTGTTGTGTATTGGGCGATTTTACAGGCATGTTGAAGCGTGATACTCCGAGCGTAAAATCAATCATTAAATTGAACTTTTGCGCTGTGTAATAACGCAGCCCTGCTATGAATTGGGGAGAGAGCACTATACGCCTGTTCAGCTTATCGGGCATTACATCCTTATTTCGTATAAACGCATCGTAGCCCATACCACCACCCAGATAGGTACTTAAAGACTGGGCGTATGTATTATGGCATAAGCTAACAAGTAAAAGAAGCGTGTATAACCTTCGCATACTGCATAAACGATATCAGGACAATATTATTTTGTGAAGCTATAAAAGAAAAGCGGCGATACTTTTCAGTACCGCCGCTATTTGTGGTATCAATCTCCACATGCATCACACTCACTAACCCTATATTGATTACTTCACTTCTTCGTATTCAGCATCGGCTACACCACCGTCTGCATCACCTGCAGGTTGTTGTTGTGCACCACCATCTGCGCCAGCTTGTTGCTGTGCGTTATAGATGTGCTGGCTAGCAGCTTGCCATGCATTGTTCAGTTCTTCTGCAGCTTTGTCTATACCATCCATGTCTTCTGCTTTGTGTGCTTCTTTCAGCTTGTTCATAGCAGCTTCAATGTTTGTTTT
This sequence comes from Chitinophagales bacterium, assembly GCA_017303395.1. Lineage (GTDB taxonomy): Bacteria > Bacteroidota > Bacteroidia > Chitinophagales > Chitinophagaceae > Polluticoccus. The sequence continues at coordinate 301,306 of JAFLBN010000001.1, read as the reverse complement.
TTCTGCATCAGGTATTTTATCGCCGTAGTCTTTCAGTTGTTTTTCTGAGTTGAACACAAGGCCATCAGCCATGTTCAGTTTTTCTACACGCTCACGTACTGCTTTATCAGCTTCTTCGTTGGCTTTAGCTTCGTTCTTCATCTTTTCGATCTCTTCTTTGCTAAGGCCGCTACCAGCTTCTATACGGATGTTTTGTTGTTTGCCGGTGCCTTTATCTTTCGCTGTTACGTGCAGGATACCATTCGCATCGATGTCGAAGATAACTTCTACCTGAGGTACACCACGTGGTGCCGGCGGAATGCCATCCAGGATGAAGCGACCCAGTGATTTATTCTGGTTTGCCATCGGGCGCTCACCTTGCAGTACGTTGATTTCTACACTCGGCTGGTTGTCACTTGCCGTAGAGAATGTTTCGCTCTTTTTAGTAGGAATGGTTGTATTTGAATCAATCAGGCGAGTCATTACACCACCCATTGTTTCGATACCCAGTGACAGCGGAGTAACGTCGAGCAACAGTACGTCTTTTACATCACCTGTCAGTACACCACCTTGTATTGCAGCACCTATCGCAACAACCTCATCCGGGTTCACGCTGCGGTTTGGTTTTTTGCCGAAGAATTTCTCAACTACTTCCTGCACTTTAGGAATACGTGTACTACCACCTACCAGTATCACTTCGTCAATTTCGCTTGGGTTCATGCCTGCATCTTTCAATGCTTTGCGGCATGGTTCCAGTGTACGTTCTATCAGGCTGTCTGCCAGTTGTTCAAACTTAGCACGGCTCAGTTTACGTACAAGGTGTTTAGGTACACCATCTACTGCTGTGATGTATGGCAGGTTGATTTCTGTTTCCTGAGAAGAAGAAAGCTCGATTTTTGCTTTTTCAGCACTTTCCTTCAGACGCTGCCAAGCCATAGGGTCTTTGCGCAGGTCGATAGCTTCATCTTTCTTAAACTCATCAGCCAACCAGTCCATGATAACTTTATCGAAGTCATCACCACCAAGGTGCGTATCACCATTAGTAGATTTTACTTCAAATACGCCGTCGCCCAGTTCCAGTACCGATACGTCGAACGTACCACCACCAAGGTCGAACACAGCTATTTTGCTATCCTGATTTTTCTTGTCAAGGCCATAAGCCAGTGCTGCTGCTGTAGGTTCGTTGATGATACGACGAACATTCAGGCCTGCAATTTCGCCCGCTTCTTTGGTAGCCTGGCGTTGCGCATCGTTAAAGTATGCAGGTACGGTAATAACCGCTTCTTTTACTTCCTGACCCAGAAAATCTTCAGCTGTCTTTTTCATCTTTTGCAGAATCATAGCGCTGATTTCCTGTGGCGTGTACATACGGCCTTCAATCTCCACACGTGGTGTGTTGTTATCACCCTTCACAATCTTGTAAGAATTGTGTGTCATTTCACCCGTTACCTCGTCAAAACGACGACCCATGTAACGTTTGATAGACATGATGGTATTCATAGGGTTGGTGATAGCCTGGCGCTTGGCAGGGTCGCCCACTTTGCGTTCACCGTTTTTCAAAAAGGCTACTACTGAGGGGGTGGTGCGGCGACCTTCGTCGTTTGCAATAACCACTGGTTCGTTGCCTTCCATTACAGAAACGCAAGAGTTGGTAGTACCTAAGTCAATGCCGATAATCTTACTCATAGTCTTTTTCTATTATATCGTTTTGTTGTTTACAGTTGTTAAAGACAATTAGACAATAGATATGCCAGTTGGTGAGATTCGGCAATATTGGCAGTTTGTATGACAGCATGCATGAAAAATGCCTTAATGAACTAACATTAAGGCATCTTCTATTAATTATATATGAAATAATGTCAATTATTCATCGCTCAAACCTACTATATTCAGTGATTTTGTAATCGGGTTCAGTTTGATAGAGTCGATGGTTATCTGGTCTATCGGTACATTTCTACGTATGTTTAGTGCTCTGGATGTTACGATACCATAAGCGTTATCTCCCCTCATATTACTATACATAGGTTTTATCTGCTCGCCGATAAGGCTACCGCTTTGTATACTTGCCAGTTGGGTGTAGTTATACAACTCATTGCCACCACAGTATATGATAAAGTCGCAGCTATCCAGATAACGTACAATATTAGCAGGTGCCTGTCCCATAGCATCATACAAAAAGCCATAGAAAGCACTGTTTGCTACTTCCATGCGGAACTGCTCTGTACCTGCTTTAGTATCTTTACCAAAAGTAAAGTCGGCGCTTTTGCGGGTTTTCTGACCGGTTAAGTTATCCTTTTCTATGAAATTAAAACGTATGATACCTTCTATCATCCTGCCATTGCGTGGTGTAGTGCCACTAAGCGTAAGCGCAGCTTTCAGAGTTGTTTTGGCAAAGTTGAGCGTATAGCCTGCATTTGCAAAATTGCTGATATAGAAGCTGTTAGGGTTCTTTTCTTTATTGGTATTAACTACATAAAATATATCGCTGGAGTCTGTACGTCCGGCATCTGCATTCTTTACAACCAACCTGTATTTGCGATATGGGTTCAGCACGCTGTCGGGGTTGCTGCCTGTTTTCAGCTTGTAGGCATAATGAGGGTCTGTAAAAAAGCCCTGACTGCCTGCAGCATCTTTCGGGTAGCCTTCCTGCCTCATATCTACACGATACATAGGGATGATGCGCCTGAGGGCGTCACCTTCATACTCTTTCATTACCACTGTCAGGTTTTTGAAATAGCTGCTATCAGCTACCTGACTCATATCTATAGCACTCTTGTTATTGTCCAGAAAAGCCTTTTCTATACGGATATAGTGGGCAGTATCTTCGGCATTGATGATGCCGTATGTCATCATAATCTCTTTGTATGGTGCTGCCACATCAAAGTCGTCTTTGCAGGATTGTGTGCCCAGCGCGGCTGCCAGCAAAACGGGGATAAGTAGTTTTTTCATATATGTGTACAATGTGCCGAAGCACAGCCAACAAAGATAGGGCTTTACCCGATAGTTTGGCTACAGGGCACATATATGATAATTGTTTGACAAAATGACTCCATCCCCTAAATCCCCTGAAGGGGACTTTTGTCTTTTATATAATGTTTTGAATTATCTGTTGATAGTTTTTGATAGTGTTTCGCATGTTTTTGGTTTTGTAACCATTTAGGTTGTTGATAATCAATACCGTTTTGTTGCAGCAGTGGTTACAAATTGCCGGTATGCAACAGACAGTGTTACATATTGTTGCTGTTATATGCAAATAAATGCTTCTCAGGTTTCGGTTTTTTAGGAGATTTTTTATTATAACAAATATACGAAAAAATAAGGATAGATGCTATAGAAAAAGGCAGCCCCTAGGGGCTGCCTTTTGTTTTTTGGAGGTATTATTTATTTGTTGGAATATATTACTGCTGTATGCTCAGTTTTTGCTGATGTATCATAGTGTTGTTGCTATATACATGGATGATATACAGGCCTGTAGCTACTTGCGGCAACCTCATAGACTTGCCGGCAGTACCTTTGGCAGTACCGTTATACAGTTCGCTTATTACCTGGCCGTGTATATTGGTAAGTACTACTTTTACAGCAGTCTCGTCAGCTATTTCTTTGGCAATATCTATGCGTACTTCTTCATTGGCAGGGTTTGGATATATTTTGGTAGCGCTTACTACATTGCGTTTGGCAGCTACAGAAGTAGTGCCTGTTTTGTAAGATGGCTCATTGCCTTCGTAGGCACATGGTACATTGTACAAAATTTCCAGCGTGTCTACGGCTACAGTAATGTCTCTAAAATCCAAATCCAATGTACCATCTATACATGGCGATATCGTTGTTACATTTTCAGCATCAAGTGTAACATTGCTTTTTGGTTCCAAGCCACAACTATTGCCCCATTCCAAGTCCCAAAAACCATAATCGTAAGCCTCAGCTTCTACATGTATGTGTTTGATGCCCAGGTAGCGGTCTGTAGTGCCATAGTTGGGGTGGTTAGATCTATATGGATGGTCCATCATTTTTGGTGCTACTAACATAATATCATCAGGAGTAGCCCGGCTGGTACCTGTATTGGTACAATATCGCACAGTAAAATTGTGGTACCACATAATATTGGCAAGGCCGCCGCCAAGTGTATAGAAATTGTTGGCATCGGTACCTACTATACCTGTACCGGTATTGCACGTAAATGTAGGCCAGCCAAAACCCATTTTCCCAAACAGGCTGAATTGTACATCTTGGATATTAGTATTTGCTGAAGTATAGTCTAAAGATACATCCGCAATAAATGCGTTGACATTATTGTCCGACGGTACATCCGTAAAGCCTGTACCTAACGCCTCTGCCTGCATACCTGCTATCAGGAAGTTAGAAGTTACTGCTGGATTTTGTCCACCACCAAGGCCAACGCCATTATATCTTGTTGGCAGCATTTGCGTTACCCATAGTTTTTTGTTCTTTACACTGCGCCAGTTGCTGCCGCTTGGGCCCAGTACAAAGTTGCTTACCTGGTTTACCCAAATGCCATCGGGGCGTGGGTCGAAGCCCCAAGGGTCTATACGCCAGCCTCCGTTTACATAGCGTCCTTCGTGTTTGAATTTATTGCCCACCATAAAATAGCTGCCGGTCGTAGGGTCATCTTCCCACAGCGCCACGCCATATTCGTTATCGCCGGCTGGCTCTATAGGCCCTTGAGACATATACGGATGCTCTTGAACGATGGCGAGTGACAAAGGATCCAAAATGAAATTCATGACACCGCTGCGGTAGTAGTCGAATTGAGGGCTTCCACCGCCATTATTCTGAAAACCATTTACACTGCCTGTAACAAACAAATGATTGGGATAGCCCGAAACATTCAGCCACTGCATGCGCATGGCTATATCATAGTCATACCATTTTTTACTCTCATTAGGGTTAGGTACAACGCCTGCCTCATAGTCGAAGGTTCTGCTTGCAATAGGTGTAAGGTAGGTACTGGTATTATCAGGGTCTGCATCCAGCGCTATTACGAACGATTTTTTATCGTGCGCGAACGTTGGATTGAAAGGATATGTTGACCACTGGTGTGTAGTGTAGCCGCAGATGTACAGTATTTTTTTTAGCGGTGAGCCAAACTCCTTGTAGAGTGAATGGGTAGCATAGAGATTGTAGCCGTCAATACCACCGACAGGTGTTCGGTCAAAGATATCCCTGACAACACCAATAATATTGCCTGCTTCATCTACCCGCATAACGGTTATATGGTCTTTCCAGGATGTGCCCGGCCAAGGTGAGGGCGTGATAGGTATGCCAATGGGGCCAAATGGTTTTTCCCTGCTCTGGCAAACAATAAAAAATCTATTGTTGCCAGCGTCATCTACCGCCTCTACATCTACCGCACGCATGTGGGTTATGTCTGCATAGTCTCCCGGCCTTGTATTGAGGTTGCGGTAAGTTTTGTTTGTAAGAAAATAGAATTGTGCGGTGCTGTCGTAGCTGATGAAATGAACCAATGTAGAGTCGGGGTTGGCACTATCCATATATACAGTGCCCGCAGCTACTTCATCGAATGGCTGATTTGTATTACGCTGCACCTTCCACAATTCTGTAGCATAGCCTTTTACATCTTTTTCGAAAGATAAAGGCATGGTGTAGCGGATGTTGTCTGAAGGTGGAAACTGGGCGAAAGAACTGAAGGCAGACAAAAGCAGGAGGAAGAGAGCGGGAATTGCTGCGCCCGATGGCAACAATGATAAAGGGCGGCACCGTGTGCCTGTTTTGGTGTGTTTCATTTTGGGTATTGATTTATGGTGTTAAAAAAATTTGCTATGGTGATGTATATAAATATGGTAATAAATGTAGCGCATGTGTTTCATAAAAAAACCAGTGTTAACACCGGTTTTTTTATGAAACGAATAATTTAATCTTGCATTAATGTAATTGTCATTTTTTGTTAATATGGTTTTTTGGTTATAAATTGTAATACACTATTAGCAATATACCAAACCATTTTTCTTTAAATAATACCTGTATGAAAACACCGGCAATTATCACCGCCATGATGCTGAGTGCACTGACACTGCAAGCCCGCGAAGGGGGGGCTGACAAGAAAGCAGCCACACTATATAATGCAGCAGCTACACAACCGCAGTTTATAGAAAACAAAGGGCAGATAACCGACCAGTATGGCGCAGCCCGCAGGGATATAGACTATAAGCTGAGCGGTGGTGATGTGACGCTGTTTGTGGGCAACGGGCAACTGCACTACCAGTGGAGCAACAAACTTGCAAATACTAAAAACGAAAAGCTAAATCCTAAAGCACTCAAAAACAAAAAGTCCCCTTCAGGGGGTTTAGGGGTTGGTGTAGTGAATATATACCGTATGGATGTAACGCTGCTGGGTGCAGATAAGAACGCAGTGGCAGTGGCAGAAGATATGCAACGCTATTACGAAAACTACTACCTGCCCACCACACCCGATGGTGCAACGGCACATAGCTATAGGAAGATAATATACAGAAACGTGTACCCGCATATAGACTGGGTATTATATACCCCCGCACCCCCTGAAGGGGGCTCTCTTGCTACGGGGGGTATTAAGTACGACTTTATTGTGCACCCGGGGGGTAATGTGGCAGATATACAATTGCAGTATGATGGTGCTACAGCATTGAAGCTGGAGGACGGGGCGCTGGTGGCTACCACACCTATGGGCAGCGTAACGGAAGACGCGCCGTATTGCTACATGGCAGGCAGCAAAGCAGCAGTAGCCAGTAGCTATGTGCTGGAAGGCAATATATTGCGCTACAGCACGGCGCCAGTACCCGCAGGCGAAACACTGGTGATAGACCCCAGCCTGAAATGGGGCACTTACCTAGGTATTGATTTTTCTAATAATAATGGGTTAGGTATGAGTATTTGTGGGGGAGATACTGCGGGCAATGTGTATGTAATGGGTAATATTGATTGGAATGCAGCCAATATTGCTACAACAGGTGCCTACCAGACCAGCTATAGCGGTGGAACATCGAACGGTGTATTTATGAAATTCGATGCAACGGGATTCCCGGTATGGGGCTCTTTTTATGGTGGTAATAACGGAGCCTTATTTTATGATGGTACTACCGATGCCGCAGGCAATATATACATGGCAGGCAGCACTACCAGTACTACCGGCATAGCCACAACAGGTGCCTACCAGACCGCCAAAATGGGTGGGAGTGCCAATGGCTTTATCGTAAAATTTAATAATGCAGGTGCACGCCAGTGGGCTACTTACTATGGCGATAGCAGTGAAATAGAGGCAATAGCTGTGAATACTGCGGGAGAAGTATATATAGCAGGGCAGGGGAGTTCTGTAAACTTTAACTATGCTACTACAGGAGCGTACGCAACAAGTCCGAGTTCGGTGTTTAGTAGTGGTTTTATTGCTAAGCTAAATGCTGCAGGTACTGCAAGAATGTGGGGGACTTATTATTTTTGGACTGGTGCCATTTGTGTAGATGGTAGCGGCAACCTTTATACAGGATCAGATCAAGGCAATATTGCCAGTACTACCGGCGGATCTCATCAAACCACATTTGGTGGTGGTTTTAAAGATGGTTTTATTTCCAAATTCAGCAATACGGGTTCAAGGCTATGGGCTACTTATTATGGTGGGAGCGGAGATGAATATATATATGAACTTGATTGTGATGGCAATGCTAATGTATATGTAAGTGGTAGTACCACCAGTACCAATAATATTGCTACTACAGGTAGTTTCCTGCCTTCTTCTACTGGTGGCGGTGCCTTTATAGTAAAGTTTAATACGGCTGGGGTAAGACAATGGGGTACTTATTATGCATCCACGACGGCATCATGTCCTATTGCAATGAAAGGCATTGATATAAGTGACGATGGCTACCTGTATGTAATAGGCGCTACCACATGCAGCAGTGGTATAGTTACCCCCGGAGCATATAAAACAACTATCACCAATACTGTATTTGAAGATGCATGTATTACCATCTTCAACCTGAACGGCCAGCGCCAGTATGCTACTTACTATGGTGGTAATGGTTATGATTTAATGGATGGATACGCAGCAAAACATATAGCAACGTCCGGGCATGGTAAAATATATTTTGGGGGCTTTACACCAAGTTTTACAGGTACTGGTATAGCCACTACAGGTGCGTATCGTACGACCACTGACCCTCTATTAGATGATTCTTTTCTGGCGATGTTTGAGTCTGACAGCAACTTGTATATACCCATACCATATACAGATACAGTAGTGTGCAGCGGCGATACGCTCACGGTGCCGTATGGTGTTACGCAAAATTTCCGCAGTGGTAATAATTTTATTGTAGAGTTGTCCAATGCCTCGGGTAGTTTTGCCAGTGGTGTTACTACAATGGGTACTGTTGCCGCGCAAACAGGCGGTGTGTACAACTATGTAGTGCCGCACAGCACTACGCAAAGCAATCTGTACCGTGTACGCGTACGCAGTACGGCACCATTAGATACCGCTTATGAGGAGGTGAATATCCGCATCACTACTAAGCCACAATCGCCTACGGCTACCAATAACGGCCCTGTGTGCAGCGGCACATCACTGAATCTGGCAAGCAGCAGCACAACGGCAGGTGTCAGCTATAGCTGGAGCGGTCCAGGCGGCTATACAAGTACCACACAAAACCCGGTACGCAACCCCGCACTTACCAAATACAGTGGTGACTATATAGTAACCATCAACAACAATGGCTGCATCAGCAAAGACACGACAACGGCAGCGGTAGATAGTACGCCTATCGCCATCACCGCAGGCAATAACGGCCCGTTATGCGTAGGTAGTGATCTGCAACTGACAGCAAGTAATACAACAGCAGGTGCTACATACAACTGGAGCGGCCCGTCGTTCAGCAATACGACACAAAACCCGACTATCAATAATGTAGGTCTTGCCAATGCAGGTGTGTATAGTGTATATGCCAGCCTCGGCAATTGCAATACGGCAACTGCTACCACCACCGTAAGCGTAGTGAACGGGCCGAGTGTAAACATCTACCCAAGCCCTAACGACTCCATCTGTGGTAATACAACAGGCAGTGCCACCTTTGTAGCTACCGCCATCAATCCGGGCGGTACACCAAGCTATCAGTGGTATAAAAATGGCACGTTGGTAACTACCACCATCAGCAATACCTATACAGCCACAGGCATACAGACAGGTGATGTGTTTTATACGAAACTGGTACCCGGTACAGGTGCAGCCTGCAATACGGCAGTCAATAGTAATCAGATAACGATGACAGTGATGCCATACATTGCACCAAGTGTCAGCATCAGTGTAAGCCCCGACAGCACGGTATGGAGTGGTGTAATGCTGACGTTCACCGCCACCGCAACGAATGCGGGCAACAATCCCAAATACCAGTGGAAGGTAAACGGTGTAAGCATGGCAGGAGCAACAAGCAATGTATGGGGCGCATCGAACCTGAATGATAAAGACAAAGTGACTTGCGAGGTGACGAGCAGCTACATCTGTCCTCAACCACAGAAGGTGACGAGCAACACCATAACACTGAAAGTAAAAGCAGGCATCAACAACCTTGAAGCCAATAACATCAGCATCTACCCGAACCCGACACAAACCACCCTGACGGTAGAGGGTGTAGGGAAAGGGACAATGATACAACTAAAAGATGTACTGGGCAGGCAGGTGATACACACCACCGCAACACAAACCAAAACAGTACTGCACACTGCACAACTGACAGCAGGCAACTATCTATTGATACTGACCACAGCAGACGGCGAAGTGATGACTGAGAAAGTGGTGAAAGAATAAAAAGACTATTGCATAATTTTTAAAAGCAGAGAAAAATCGCTTCGATTTTTCTCTGCTTTTTTGCTTTAAAATATTGCTGTACATAGCATTATAGCGTCTTAATAAGGGAGCAATAAATTATATGTAAAAAAGCTTTGTTAAGTAAATATATGTTGTAATTTTAATTGCCTTTTAACCGTTTTTTAATTACTCCTTAATGATTTTTTAATTGCATTTTAATCGCATACGGTATAGTTATGCTCAAACCTATTGGAGTAATATTAGCCTTATTGTTTTGGTCGATTCCGTCTTTCGGCCAGATAGCCCCTGCCGATTTTTCGGTATTGAATTATAGAATAGCTGGTTTTGAAGTGCCTGAAAATACCAATGCAGCCTCGTACGTTTTTCAGGTGGCAAAGGGTAAAATTGATAATGAACAATTGTTTGTAAAGGCAATTTCCATCAAACACAAAGCGAATAAAAATCAGGGTGTAATTGAGCTGCCCGATTGGGGTAAAGGCTATACATGGAGGGCTGTATATGTAGATAAATCTGGTAAAGAAATTGGTAATTCCGGGTTGCACCATTTTCAGACAGGCACTTTGCCATATGCCGATACAAGTAGAAACGGGTTAATGATTATTAAGCCTGCAAAAGACCACAAGGATTTGCTGGTACTTGTTGACAGAATACTTGTTATCTATGATCTTTCTGGGCATCCAATCTGGTATATGCCGGATATACCGGAGTTGAAAAGAAGGGATGTAAATATCAGAGATTTTAAGACTACTGCAGATGGTACTTTTACATTTATGATACAAGAGGATGCTGTAGAAGTAAATTATGATGGCAAAATAATATGGAAAGCACCGAATGATGGTAAAGTAAGCGGTAAAAATATAGAAGGTTATCATCACGAGTTTACAAAATTGAGCAATGGCCATTATATGGTTGCGGGGTCTGAAATTATAAAGCGAGAGATACCGGGTAACTGGGAGGATTATTTTATGGAAGGTGACAAATCGGTATCAAAAGGAGCAAATGGGAAGTACTATAAAGAGTTTACATGCAGTACGTTGATTGAGTATGATGCGGAAGGCAAAGTTTTATGGTCGTGGAAGACAAGTGAGCACTTGGGGGACGATGATTTCTTTTGGAATAAGCAGAATTTACTAAAACCATTTGACAGCAACCCATACATGAATGGCTTTGATTTTGATGAAGTAAACAAAGAGATATTCATCAGCTACAAAAACATCAATCGTATCCTGAGGATTGCGTATCCGGGAGGAGAAGTGCTGAGCAATTACGGAGATAAGGGTGGCAGTGGAGACCACTTCAGTAGTTTTTATGGCCAGCACTCATGCAGGTTTAATAAACGGACTAATGAGCTGGTTGTTTTTAATAATAATCATAGTGATTATGTACCGGTATCCAGTTGGCAGTATGATGATGGTGGTTATATGACATCGCATGTAGTGAAATACAAAATACCGCCTGGTAAAAGCAATAGCCTTTTAAAGAACTGGGATTATAGTGTCCGCTTGTCTGAAGACAAAAATGCGCAACAAATAGTAACACGTGCGGGAAGCGTAGCGTTATTGGATGACGATTGTGTATTGGTAAATATGGGTACACTGAACCTGATGCTTATTATTGACAAACAAAAACAAAAGATTTGGGAAGCAGTACCATATACTACTGAAGATGGTAAAAGAGCGCCATTGCTGCCGTATCGCTGCAATTATCTAAACAGAAAAGATATTGATAAATTTCTTTTCACGCATTTTGATACAGTAGTAAGGAAATAAGTTTTAATATTCTTGGTTTGCTAATATACTTCCGACAATTTTATCTATCGGCAAAGTGAAAGTTTCTGCTGTAATATGCGACAGTGGCATCCAATAGGTGCGTTCTTCGGGTATGTTATTAACGATTGGTTGATTGATGTCTGCTGATACCAGATAATAAATACTGATGACTTGGGAATCATCAAAAGCGGAATGCTGAAAAAAATCTGTAGTGTAGAAATGGGAATGTACTTCTATAGCAAGGTTCAGTTCTTCCATCCATTCACGCTTCAGACAATCGATAGTACCTTCGCCCCAATCAAGTCCGCCGCCGGGAAATTTGATGACTTTACGCCCGCGTATCATCTCTTCATTTACCAATACCTGCCCGTTGTGCTGCCACAGCCCATATACGCGTACATTAAAACGTTTCGGGGGTTGCATTTAGAACCACTTCTTCTTATTGAAATAGAATACAACAATGGCCGATACTAACATAGATAGCAGTATAGGCAGGTAGAAACTATGTGCGCCATGTGCGAAGGGTATCTCTACATTCATACCAAACAAGCTGGCAATGAGGGTAGGGATAGATATCATAATTGTGATACTCGTCAGTCGTTTAATAACAAGGTTCATGTTGTTATTAATGATGCTGGCAAATGCATCCATGGTACTACTAAGGATGTTTGTGTATGTATTCGCCATCTCAAGGGCCTGAGAAAACTCTACTATTAAGTCACTCAGAAACTCGCGCTCTTCCTCATCGCAATTCAGGAAGTTGGTGCGTTCCATCTTCATCAGCAACAGCTCGTTGCTGCGCAGTGCGGTAACAAAGTACACAAGGCTTTTCTGCACACTCATCAGGTAAAGCAACTCCTCGTTACGATTACTTGCGTACAACTTCTGCTCCAGTATATTGCGGCTGTGGTTTATTTCTTTCAGTACTTCCATGAAGTCCATCACCACTTTTTCAAAAATCTTGAGCACCATCATATTCGGGCGCTCCGGGTGGCGTTTGGCAAAAGTGTTCAGGAAGCGGCGGATGGCTACATTCTCAAATGAGTTGACCGTAACCACCTGATTGCGTTCGTTGATGATGATAGATATTGGAATGGTAACATAGTCCGCATCACCCTCGTTCAGCGATTTGTTATCAACAGGCGTTTTCAGGATGATGAGCTTTACGCCATCTTCCATTTCATAACGGGCACGTTCTTCAATATCGAGCGTATCTGTCAGTAAATCGCGTGGTATTGTGAGGGAACGAGACAGGTTATCAATCTCGTTTTCCTGGAAAGGCGGAGTTACATTTATCCAGTTAGCACCCTCGGGTTGCTGTATTTCCAGCGTCTGGCGGTTGATGTTTTTGAAGTATTGAACCATTGCTCCGGCAGGGTGTGTTTAAAATGTGCACCAAAGGTAATAAAAAGATGCCCCTTCTGCCCCCTGAGTTGCAACTTTTTAAATCTAATATAACAGTGATTTCACCCTCTTGGCGGCTTTGATTATCTTTGCGTTATGAATCCCAAAAAACTTATGACGCTGGATGAATTTACCATCCAGGAAACGAGAAAATTTCCGCAAGCAACCGGCGAACTCTCAGCTTTGTTGAGGGATATAGGTCTTGCCTGCAAACTGATAAATAAACAAGTGCTGAAAGCAGGGCTTGTAGATATACTTGGCAAGCACGGTGCTACCAATGTACAGGGTGAAGAGCAAATGAAGCTAGACATCTATGCAGATGAAACGCTGATAAACGTACTGCGTAACAGTGCTGATTGTGCAGGTATAGCATCTGAAGAAAATGACGATTTCATCAGCTTTGATGATGAATGGTCTGTAAACTCTAAATACGTTGTACTGTTCGACCCATTGGACGGTTCATCAAACATAGATGTAAACGCGCCGATAGGTACTATATTCTCTATCTATCGCCGTGTGAGCGAATTGGGTAAACCATGTACAGCTGCAGACTTCCTGCAACCGGGCAATAAGCTGATGGCTGCGGGTTATGTAATATATGGCAGTAGTACTATGATGGTGTATGCTACCAAAGCAAGCATCAACGGTTTTACGCTTGAACCATCTATCGGCGAGTTTTGCCTGAGCCATCCGGATATGAAATGCCCTGAAAAAGGTAAAATCTATTCCATCAATCAGGGAAATAGTGTGAAGTATCATGAGGGTACTAAAAACTTCCTGAACTATTGTATGGAAAGCAATAAGGAAGAAGGACGTCCGTATTCTCAGCGTTATATTGGTAGCATGGTGGCAGATATGCACCGCACGCTCATCAAAGGTGGCATCTTCATGTACCCGGCAGATAAGAGCAATGCAAACGGTAAGCTGCGCCTGCAATATGAGTGCAACCCGATGGCCTTCCTTGTAGAAGCTGCGGGTGGTGTGGCAAGCACAGGTTATAGCAATGTGCTGGATATAATGCCAACAGAACTGCACCAGCGTGTGCCTATCTACATAGGTTCTAAAAATCTGGTAACAAAAGCACTGGAATTTGAAACAGCTACTACCGTAGCATAAGCATACAAACAGTATTGTTAAAAAGGCTCGCTATGGCGGGCCTTTTTTGTTAATGGTCTTTGATATATGAAGAAGTATTTAGAAATTTGTCTAATTAACTAAATGTCTAAATGGATAAGTTATTCAAAGCACTGAATGACCAGACGCGGAGGGATATACTGGAACTGCTGAAGGAAAAAGAACTGACAGCAGGGGAGATAGCAGACAAGTTTGATATCTCGAAGCCTAGCATATCGCACCATCTGGATCTGCTGAAGCAGGCAGGGCTGATAGAGGCCGATAAGCAAGGACAGTTTATCTACTACTCGCTAAACACTACGGTGGTAGATGAATTTCTGAAATGGCTGGTAGAACTGAAGCAAACAAAAAAAAAGGCTAAAACTGCAAACAATGCAAAACGCTCGTTTTCTTAAACATACACTGATTTGTGCCATCATATTGGCACCAATCATTTATCTGTGGTGGATGTGGGATACAATGCCTGCATCTATGCCAATGCACTATGATTTGAGTGGTAAGGTAGATAGGGTGGGTAGTAAGCAGGAGTTTCTGTTGGCGATACTGATATTATCTGGTGTGAACCTTGGTACTTACCTGCTCATCAGCAATATTCATAAAATAGATCCTAAACGCGTAAAGGCTGAACAGTCGGCTATATTTAATAAACTGGCAGTGGGTGTTAGTCTTTTTCTGACTGCGCTGAGCATTATCATAATATTGAGTGGCATCAGCAATGGAGAGAGCGTAGCACAAAAAGCTATTCTGCCATTGGTTGGATTGTTGCTGGCCTTCATTGGCAACTATATGAACAACATCAAACCAAATTATTTTGCAGGCATCCGTGTGCCGTGGACGCTGCATGATGAAGACAACTGGAAACAAACGCATCGCATAGCCAGCCATGTATGGGTGGCGGGTGGTCTCACCATATTTGTGGCATCTTTGATAGCAAAACCCGAAATAATGGAAGTGTTGATGTTGGTATTGGTTGCCATTATGGTGATAATACCCGTTGGTTATTCTTATTTATTATTCAAAAGAACTAAAAGTCAAAACTAATAAAGATATGAGGTTACAACTCGCAGCAGCCTGCATGGCACTATCGCTGACAGCAGGCGCACAAAGTAAACTGCAGGGAAATTGGGAAGGGGAGATGAATGTAGGACAGAAGGTAAGATTAGTGTTTAAAGTAAAAGAAGCAGATGGTAAACTATCTACGACCATGGATAGCCCCGATCAGGGAGTGACGGGTGTACCTGTGGCCAGCACCAGTATGAATGCGGACAGTGTGTTGTTCGACCTCAGTAATGCAGGCATACAATATACAGGCTTGCTGAGTGGTGATGAAATACAGGGGGTGTGGAAGCAGGCGGGTAGGAAATTTCCGTTGGTGATGAAGCGTACCGATAAACCAACGGAACTGGTAAGGCCGCAAACACCAAAGCCGCCGTTCGACTATATTAGCGAAGACGTGACATTCAAAAATGCAGATGGCAGCATCAGCTATGGCGCAACGATAACCATACCCAAAGGCGGAAAGACATATCCTGCTGTGTTGCTGGTAAGTGGTTCCGGCCCGCAAAACAGGGATGAAGAACTGATGGGGCATAAACCATTTGCAGTGATAGCCAATTATCTGACGAATAAAGGTTACATCGTACTGCGTGTAGATGACCGCGGTGTAGGACAAACAACAGGCGATAGAAAAAAAGCAACAAGTGCAGATTTTGCAAAAGATGCCAATGCGGCAATCGACTATCTGAAGACACGCAAAGAAGTAAACCAAAAGAAGATAGGCATCTTGGGGCATAGTGAAGGGGGCATGATAGCACCAATGGTAGCATCTGAAAGAAAAGATATAGACTTCATTATACTAATGGCAGGCCCCGGTGTGAAAGTGTATGAACTGATGGAAGACCAGAGTGCAGCAATGATGACTATGAGTGGTGTAAATGAGCAGGTTGTAGCAGAATACAGAAAACTATATCGCGGAATAGAGCAGGCTATTATCTCATCCAAAACAGGGGAAGAAGCACAATTGAAAATGATTGACGTAACAGGTGCTTGGAAAAGTAGTGCATCGAAAGAGGCTATAGATGTGGTAGATATAGGTGATTTTGAAAAGGAGAAAAAGTTTATTGGTGATTTCATGGGATTGTATCATGATGCGTGGTTTAACTACTTTCTGAAATACGACCCGCAGCCTGTATTGCAGAAACTGACTTGTAAAGTACTGGCATTGAATGGAGAGAAAGATATGCAGGTGCTGGCAAAGCAAAATCTGGAAGGCATCAAACAATCGCTAACAAAGGGTAAGAATAAGAATTTTGAAGTAAAAGAATTACCTAGATTGAATCACCTTTTCCAACGCTGCAATACTTGTTCGCCACAGGAATATGGTACACTAAAAGAAACAATATCTGAAGATGCGCTGATGGCTGTCAGCGACTGGCTGGATAAGAAAGTGAAATAAAAAGAAAGGGCGATTATGACATCGCCCTTTCTTTTTGCTTTTCCACTGCTGTATATAGTTTGTAGTATTCTCCTTGTGCTGCAATGAGCGATTGGTGGTTGCCACGCTCTATGATTTGCCCTTTGTCCATTACAATGATTTCATCTGCCTTGCGGATGGTTGACAGGCGGTGGGCGATGACTATAGATGTGCGTCCAGTAATCATTTTATCAATAGCCTGTTGTATCAGTTGTTCGCTTTCGCTATCTACAGAAGAAGTGGCTTCGTCCAGTATTAGGATAGAAGGATTGTAGAGCAATGCGCGCGCAAAAGACAAAAGCTGCCTTTGCCCCTGCGAAAGGGTATTGCCACGTTCCATTACGTTGAAATCGTAACCACCCGGCAGGCTCAGGATAAAATTGTGTATGCCTAAGAGCTTACAAACTGCCTCTACTTTATCGCGTGGTATATCTGCATTGCGGAGGGTGATATTATCTGCAATAGTGCCCGAGAACAGGAACACATCCTGCAATACAATGCCAATATGATTGCGCAGGCTATAGATGTCGTAATCTTTCAGGTCTGTACCGTCAATTTTGATGCTGCCGCCTTCTATTTCATACAGCCTGTTCAATATGCTGATGATCGATGTTTTGCCTGCGCCTGTATGCCCTACAACGGCCATTGTTTTGCCTGCAGGTATTTCAAAAGATATGCCTTTCAGCACAGGTGTGCCCTCTTTGTAACTGAAGTGTACATTGTCAAACGTCACTTTACCTTTTATGCCATCGGCAGTAATGTTGCCATTACCATCAAGATTTTCTTTACTATCCAGCACGGTAAACACGCGTTCGCCTGCTATCATGCCCATTTGCAGTACGTTGAATTTATCGGCCATCATACGTAGCGGACGGAAGAGCAGGTTGAGGTACATTACAAACGCTATCACCACGCCGGGTGTTACTGCATAGTTGAGCATGCGGTGCGCACCCCACCATACCAGCAAGCCCATAGACATAGCAAGGATAATTTCTACTACCGGAAAGAAAACAGAATAGGCAAATATGGCTTTGATATTGGCATCGCGATGCTCTTTGTTGATGGTTTTGAATTTATCCATCTCTGTTTTCTCCGCAGCAAATGCCTGTACGATGTACATGCCCACAATATGCTCCTGCACAAAAGCATTGAGTGCAGATACCGCATTGCGCACACGCTGGAAAGACTTGTTGACACTTTCCTTGAACCAATAAGTAGCAACTATCAGTATAGGAAAGGGTGCAAGGCAAACCAGTGTCAATCGCCAGTCTGTAATGAACATGATAATCATGATGGCGATGATGGTGAGTATATCTGCAATGATGGAAATAATACCTTCAGAGAATACATCGTTCACCGCCTCTACATCGTTGATGGTGCGGGTAGTGAGCGTCCCAATCGGTGTGCGGTCGTAATAGCCGATGTTTTGGAAAAGTATCTTCTTGAACACAGACTTGCGCATATCGTTGATAACCGATTGCCCCAGCCAGTTGATACGGTATAGGAACCAGAAGCGCAGCCCGTTTTCCAATAAGAGTATAACTAGTTGCACAATGCTGATATTGATGAGCATCTGCAGCATATGGTTGGCAATGTATTTATCTACCGATAGCTGTATAAGGTAGGGGCGCAGGGGAGACATGGCTGCCAATACTACAGACATAGCCATAGATATATACAGGCTACGCTTGTAGGGTGCCGCAAATGAAAATATGCGGCGCAGCAACCCCAGGTCAAAAATCTTTTTTACATCGCTCATGCTAACGGGAGGGTATTATACCTCTTCTTTAAAACTCATCAGGTATGCCTTGATGAAATCATCTATCTCGCCATCCATTACAGGGCCAACGTTGCCCACTTCGTAATCGGTTCGGTGGTCCTTTATCATTTTATATGGGTGGAACACGTAAGAACGTATCTGCGAACCCCACTCAATCTTTTTCTTGCTGCTGTTGGTGGCGTTTTTCATTTCCTCGCGTTTGCGCAGTTCCTCTTCGTAGAGGCGGCTTTTCAGCATGGTCAATGCTTTTTCGCGGTTCTCGCCTTGTGTACGTGCCTGCTGACACTCTACGATGATGCCACTTGGGATGTGCTTCAGACGTACGGCAGTTTCTACCTTGTTTACGTTCTGTCCGCCTTTACCACCTGCACGGTAGAATTCCCATTCCAGATCGGCAGGGCTAACTGCAATCTCAATACTGTCATCTACCAACGGATATACAAACACAGAGGCAAATGAAGTGTGTCTGCGTGCATTACTATCGAAAGGAGAGATGCGTACCAGACGGTGTACGCCGCTTTCAGCCTTCAGCAGACCGTAAGAAAACGCACCTTCAAACTCTATAGTAGCTTGCTTGATACCTGCGCCATCGCCATACTGCACATCTATTTCAGATACTTTCCAACCTTGCTTTTCGCCATACATGCGGTACATGCGCAGCAGCATTTCTGCCCAATCCTGACTTTCTGTGCCGCCCGCACCACTGTTTATCACCATCACGGCAGGCATTTCGTCTTCCGGCTGGTTGAGGGTAGATTTAAATTCAAGGTCGTCTATCGCCTTCAGTGCCTTGTCGTAAGATTCCTGTGTTTCTTCTTCGCTTGCTGCGCCTTCTTTCCAGAAATCGAAGAGTATGCCAAAATCCTCTACGGCAGTGTTTACCACCTCCCACAGGTCTATCCAGTATTTATTGATTTTTATTTCTTTCAGTATGCCTGTAGCACGTGTGTTGTCGTCCCAGAAACCGGGTGCGAGGGTGAGGGTACGGTCGTTTTCTACCTTGGCATTGCGGTCTTCAACTTTCAAAAAGCGATGCAGGTGTTGTACCCGCTCGCGCATTTCTTTCAGGTTTTCCTGTGTCATAATGTGTGGGCAAAGGTACAATATTAGGCGTTAGGCATAAGTAGTAAGTCGATAGGTAAAGTATATAGATGTCTTTACCTTATTGATAACCAATTACCAGTAATTTAACTAAAGAAAATAGGAATGAAAATGTGTTGATGCTACAACGTGACCTTACTCTACAACCGCAGTATCTGGCTTCACTTTGAAGGTGAAATTGCGTTGAGATACGTAGCTGAAAATAGCCACAAGTGCCGTTGTAAGGATTTTTGACGGGGTAGGATACCAGCCAAAACCATCTACAAACAGCTTCAGGAATACGTAGTTGAGTATGATGCACATGCTAACCAATACCGCGTAGCGGAAGAGTTGTATGCGCCCTTTCAGGTTGGATTCAGAGAAAACAAGGTATTTTGATAACGCAAAACCCAGCGGGAAGCTGATGGAGAACGATATCATGAAGGCAAAAATGTGCGGGGCAATGTGCATGCCTGCAATATGCACCGTCTGTTTATCAAGCAAAAAGTTGTAGCTGAACCAGTAGATGACTATATCGAGCATAGTATTGGTGCCCCCGCAAGCTAGGTAGCGGAAGGTCTGGCGATTTATCCAACGCGAGAAAGGCGGATGGAAGAAATCTATAAAGCTCAATATGGCACGTCTGTTATTACCGTTCACACACAGAGGAATAAGACGGCAAAAATAAAGATATTTTTCTACCGAGATGTTAATACACTGATGCTTACCACTTTATTTTTTGCATACGGCCAAATAAGTCGCGCTCTTTTTCGCCGCAAACACGCAACAGGTCACTCAATTCGTCGAAAGACACAAGGTCAGACTTGCGGTCTTTCATCAAGCGGGCTGCGTGGTAGGCAAAATTGCGCCAGTCGTCACCTATTTTGGTCAATTCTGCAGAAAAACCCTGTAAATCGTCTCTTTTCAGCATTGTTCCAGCCTCTTGCAGGAAGGCAGCGTACAGAAAGCGGAAACCTGCACCACCGGTGCCTATTTCTTCCTGCATACGCACTACATTACCCAGATACAGGGATGCTTTTCGTGGCGTAAGCTTTTGCGGGTATTTTTTTATCTGTTTTGATAACAGAAAGATGGCTTTGTTGCCAAACCATGGTAATGGCGGAGACAGCATAAAAAAGCAAGTCTGTTTGATGCCTGCCTGTATGGCTTTGGTATAGTCTATGTGTTGAGGTACAGATTTTACATAATACATAAACCCGCGCGGCTCGGGCGTGCCTTTGGCAAAACGTGCTTTTGCAAGGTCTTCGGGCGCAATGGTAGCCACATCTTCCAGTATCGGGTCGCTGACAAGGTACTGGCCGTTTTCTTTGCCATATACCACCAGATTGTGCGCATTGAAGTGGAAACGGAAGGCTTCGGGCAGGTAAGGCAGATAATACACGCTGCTGAGCATACCAACGGGCTTTCCCGTAGCTATTACACTATCCAGTGCCTGATTGGCACGTTCGGGAGAGCGGAAGCGTTCTGTGTGCATTTCTATACCCAAACGCTGTGTAGTGCGCTTGAAGATAGCGCCCGGCCATGTACGGAACGTAGTGCCGGGAGTGCCGCTCACCTTTACAAATGGCAGGTGGGCAAAGAAAATACCGGCACCTATGCCAAATGCCATTGGTTCGCTTATGTTAATGCCTTCATGCCTCAGCAGATTAGCTGTTACACCGCTTTCGCAGTGGGCATGCTGGAAGTGTTTGTATGATACAGTGCTCATGTAGTACGAAGGGGGTAATCATTATTTGCCAAAGCTCTTCAGCTCATCGACAGAGATATTGAAAACAGCGGCGTATTTAGCCAGCATATCCGCGCTCAGTTTATTAAAAACAGATGGTTTGAAGTGTCGTTTTACCTGCCATTGCCATTTGCCAACATAACTTGCCAACAACGATACTTCCATCAGGTTTTTCTGCATGTAGTAGGCTATGGAGCTCAGTTCGCCTTTTTTTACTTTATCGGCAGTTTCTGCCAGTTCTTCATCTACTGCATCCCATGCCTGTTTGGTGGCAATGTTTTCGGCTTCCCAACCCGCAGAGGTGATGCCTGTGTATTTGCCATCGTTATCTACAGCATACATCAGTTTGTGTATTTTGTCGCCCTCTTTAAAGTCGCGCTTGTCCTGCGGTACTTCGTTGGTTTTCATCGCTTATCAGTTTCTCTGTGGGTGAAATTAGTACAATTATGATAAAGCATCGAGCAATACCTCCATCCTGCTGCCACGAGAGCCCTTTATGAGGATAGCAGCGTCTGCGGGCATATTTGCCTTTACATAGGCTGCAGCATCTGCAGATGTTTGGAAATGCTGATAGTTGTGGGCAATGCCGTCAAACTCTTTGCCGACCAGTATTACATTGTTCCAGTTGTATTGTTGTACCAGTTGTACCAGTTCGTTGTGTTCTTTTGCCTCTTCTGTGCCCATTTCCTTCATACCGCCTATCCACAGCATTTTGTTGCTTAGCTGTGCGTTTGCAAAATTGGTTATGGCGGCGCGCATGCTGGTAGGATTGGCATTGTAGGCATCCAGAATGATTTTATTACTGCCCTTCTGCAGCCATTGAGAACGGCTGTTGTCGGGGTTGTAATGCGCTATGGCATTGCTGATAGTAGCTATGTCTATACCAAAGTGCATACCAACAGCTATTGCTACCATGGTATTGGGGAAATTGTAATCGCCAACTAATTGGGTATCAATTGTTTCCGAAACCGGTTTTGTAAGTTCTACAGATAGGAATACATCCTTCATGGCTGCCGTGCCAATATAATCTGCATCTGCACTGCCATAAGTAACCTGATTACTGATGCCATGGCTCATGCCAACCAGATAGTCAAGGTCTGTATTTCGGAATATTATGCCGTTATTTTCGCGTATATAGTCGTAGAGCTCACCTTTCCCCTTGCGCACCCCTTCTATGCCGCCAAAGCCCTCTATATGCGCTTTGCCGCAGTTGGTAATGATGGCATGTGTAGGCAATGCTATTTTGCAATAGCTTTCAATCTCTTTCTGATGGTTGGCGCCCATTTCAATAACAGCCATCTGCGCATCGCTTTTAATCTTTAAAAGTGTCAATGGCACGCCAATGTGATTATTGAGGTTCCCTTCTGTAGCGTATGTTTTATATTGTTGTTGCAGTACGGTTGTTACCAGTTCTTTGGTAGTTGTTTTGCCGTTAGAGCCTGTGATGGCAATGAAAGGAATATTGAATTGCTGGCGGTGGTGTTTTGCCAGTTGTTGCAGGGCTGTCAGTACATCATCTACCAACAGGTAGCGTTCGTCTGCTACAAATTCCTGCTCATCTACTACTGCGTATGCTGCACCTGCTTCCAGTGCTTGTTGGGCAAATGCATTGCCGTTGAAGTTGGGGCCTTTCAGAGCAAAGAATATGTCACCCTGTTTCAGTTTGCGGGTATCTGTTTGTACGGAGGGGTGTTTTTTATAAATCTCGTATAAAGCTGCGATTTCCAAATCCGGGATTGTTTAGGGTATAAAAATAACAAACCCCTTCGGAAGAAGGGGTTTGAATTATGAAAAGAATTCTCTGATTATTTGCGTGGAGGGCGACCACCTTTTTTACCGAAGTAGTTACCAGCCCTTTCATCGTTGCGGCCGTTTGGTGAACCCAGACGATCCATTACGCAACGGAAACCAACTGTGCTGCTAGATTGTTTAGCTTGCATGTAGCGGCGTGTGCCAGGAGACATCCAGTATGCACGATCGTTCCAAGAAGCACCTTTGTATATTTTAGCATCGTTGTTGATCAAAGTGTTGTTACCGTAGTTGTAAACAAACTGAGAAGCACTGTCGCCATCTTGATAGTCGCGCAGATCTGATACATTACCATCAAATATTTCGCGAGCCATTACTTCGTCATTAGACATGATACGGCGAGACAGATGACCTAAGCTATCTTTATCTTCCAGAGAGTTATCTTCTGCGATACGAGTGTAAGTTTCGTAAACATTACCACGGAATGGACGGAAATCGTTCATGTCGTTAGTATATGGACGATAAGTATCCAGAACCCACTCAGATACGTTACCTGCCATGTTGTACAGACCGTAAGAGTTTGGTTGGTAAGAATAGATTGGAGCAGGGATGTCAGCATTGTCATTCAGACCACCTGCAAGACCCATTGCATCACCTTTACCACGTTTGAAGTTGCCCAGGAACTGACCTTGGTAAGAGTTACGGATGCCATAACGAGTTGTATAAGCATCACCCCAAGGGTAAACGTTACGATCTGTGATAACTTCTTCACCACGACGACGGCCAGTTTCGCGTTCTGGGTTGTTGCCGATGTTAGCTACAGCAGCATATTCCCATTCAGCTTCTGTCGGGAGGCGGTAGTTTGGCAGCAGATAGCCGTCAGAGAACTTCAGGTTGCGTTTGCCAGAACCAGAAGGATCGTAATCGCGTTTGCGATTGTGACCAGGCGTACCATCGTACTGACCATTTACATATGTTTCTGAATCGAAGATGTCTTCGTTCACTTGGTTTGCATTCTTTTTCAGGAAACCGTTTTTGATGAGGATGTACTCATTAACACGGTCACTACGCCATTTAGCGAATTCGTTAGCCTGATTCCAGTTAACACCAACTACAGGATAGTAGTTGTAAGCCGCATGACGGAAATAATATTGAACCAGAGGCTCATTGTATGAAAGTGCTTTGCGCCAGCAGTTTGTATCAGGCAATGCCTTTGCGATAATGTTCGGATAGTCAGAACCATAAGCGCGAGACAACCAGTAGATGTATTCGCGATAGTGGATGTTGGCTACCTCTGTTTCATCCATGTAGAATGAAGAAACAGAAACAGTACGCGGGATATTGTTACGTTCGATGGTTAAATCTTCTTCGGTTTGTCCCATTGTAAAACGACCACCTTCAATAAACGTAAGACCAGGGCCTGTTTGCTGACCGGGATAGTTTGAAACGTCAAAACCACCCAGGCGTGGGTCGTTGTAATCCCAGCCGGTAGTCTGTGAAACACCGACATTTTGTTTAGAAGAGCATGCCGTTAGAAAGGTAGCTGTTCCGATGCAAAGCAAGCTCACGCCAATGAGAGTTCTTTTCATAATCAGAGAAAAATATTTGCTACGAATTGGTTGAACAATTTGTTAAAAGTGTTACAATGATAGAGCATTAATTTCAAAATGTCAAGCTTTCAAACATTTATCATGCAAAAATTGTGGGTTTGGATAATGTTAAATAAAATATAATAATATCTGAAGTTTTACGTTAAGATTACAGTCACTGAACGACAATTGTCTGAGCGTGGTTTTAATACATTAATTTTGATAGATACAAACCAAGGTAAATCCAGTGTTTTAGTATGAAGAAAGTAGTTTTTGCCATAACCTTATTTGCCGCTTTTAGTGCCACCGAAACAAGGGCAGAAAAGCATGATTTTTCCGTATCGAAAGGAGAGATAACTAACGGCTATGTTGTTAAAAAAATATGGCTGCAGAGCTATGCTATGCCCAAAATTGTATTGGAATATGCCGGCTATACAGACGCAGACCAGATGCCTGCTGACGCATACCCTTGCAAAGCAGATAATTTTGATATAGTGCTGGGTAAGGACAGAAAACGCCCTTTTGCATTGGTAAGGGTGCCTGCTTATACCGGAACAGCGGGAGCCATCAAGCGTATCAGCAGTTTTACACTGGATATTACGGAGACAGAAACTACAAAGCCTGCGGCATTGAAAACCACTGCTGCCAGTACCCCGCTGGCCACAGGCAATTGGTATAAGATTGCAGTGCCGGAAACAGGTGTGTATAAAGTTGATTATGACTTTATAGTTTCTAAACTTGGTGTGGACGCTTCTAAAATCAGCCCTTCAAATATTCGTGTGTTTGGTAATGGGGGCAATATGCTGCCTGAAAATAATGCTATACCCAGAAAAACAGACCTGACAGAAGTTGCCATATGGGTGAATGATGGAGGAGATGGTGTTTTCGGGCAGGGAGACTATGTAGTTTTCTATGCAGTAGGGCCTACAAAATGGACACTAAACACCGATGGCAAAACTTTTTCGCATGCCAAAAACCTGTACGAAGACAAAGCCTACTACTTTCTGAATTTTGATGCTACAGGTAAGCGTTTAGCAGCTCAGCAAGGTTCACTTTCTGCCAATACTAATTCAAGTTCATACAACGACTATTATGTGTATGAAAATGATATGAATAACCCTGCCAAATATGGTAAAAACTGGGTTGGCGAGGATTTTAGCACACTTGCCGGAAAGACAGATAACAGAACTATAGAGTTTGATTTGGGTACACTGAATGATGATGCTTCATTCAGGATGGTGCTGGCATCTCGTGGTGATGCCAGCCCGAATAACTTTACCATTACAAGAAACGGTATGTCGGTAGGCACACACCAGTTAGGCTCATCTGCATGGAATGATGATGCGCCACCTATGGTAACCAAAGAAGTAAAATGGACTGATGGAAATGCTTCCGGAAAAAATACGCTGAAAATAAGCTTCGTACCTGCCAGAACAGATATTACAGGTTATCTGGATTATGTAGAAGTGAATACACGTAAAGCGCTTGCTTATAATGGTAGTGCATTTGTGTTCAGAGACGCATATACTACCGGTGCTGGTAAAATAACATCTTACAGAATAAGTAATGCAGATGCTAACCTGCAGGTATGGGATGTTACAGATGCAAATAATGCAGTGAAGATGAACGGCACACTGGCAGGTAGTGAATATCAGTTTGTACAGGATGCGGCTACCTTACATCAGTTTGTAGTTGTAAGTGGTGGAAGTGCAGGAGTGCCTGAATATGCGGGTAAAGTTGATAACCAAAATCTGCATGCACACGACGCTGTTGATTATGTTATTGTTGCTGCGCCTGAGTTTGTACCTGCGGCAGAAGAGTTGGCAGATTTTCACAGACAGCATAATAAATACCGTGTATTGGTAACTACACCACAACATATCTACAACGAATTTTCTTCCGGCAGTCAGGATATTTCTGCCATTCGCGATTTTGTAAAGATGTTTTATGACAGGGCAGGAAATGATGTTAATGAAATGCCTAAATATCTTTTGCTGATGGGCGATGCTTCTTACGATTACAGGAATCGCATTAGCAATAATACCAACTATGTACCTACTTTTGAATCACAACAATCTTTTGACAGAATTGCAAGTTATAGTGGTGATGATTTCTTCGGTTTTCTGGATGATAATGAAGATATAGAAAACACCAACATTGCCAATACATTAGATATTGGTGTCGGACGTTTTCCTGTAAAGACACTTGAAGAAGCGAGAGGTATGGTCAATAAGGTGAAAATCTACAAAAGCCCATCTTCTCTTGGCCCATGGAGAATATCTACAACACTTGTGACAGATGATGAGGATAATGCAGGGCCGCATATGGAGGATGGTGAGATTATGGACACAACCATAACCTACAGGTCTAACCTTTACAACAGCAATAAGATATATCTGGATGCAGTGCCATTTGTATCGACACCAGGTGGTGCACGTGCACCGCAAGCCAATAAATCTATCAACGATCAGATATTTAAAGGTACGTTGCTGCTCAACTACAACGGACACGGAAACATAGATGTATTGGCGCATGAGCGTATCATTACACAGGACGATTACAGCAAATGGGCAAACATAAATAAGTTGCCATTTATGATAACTGCTACTTGCGATTTTGGCCAGTTTGATCAACCACAATTCGTTTCGGCAGGAGAGCAGATAGTGTTGAAAAAAGATGGTGGAGCAATAGCATCGCTAACCACTACGCAATTAGTATATCAAGACCCTAACCGTATCATCAATAAAGACTTTCTGGATGCCCAGTTTGACCGTGAGAATGGCAAATGGCACACCTTCGGAGATGCCTTGCGTATTGGTAAAAACAAGACTTACAGTGTTGCAGGAACATCATCATCCTATATTGTAAACTTCAGAAAGTTTGCACTGTTGGGAGACCCTGCCCTTACACCTAATTTCCCTGAACAATACATATATACCGAAAGCATTAAAGACGGCATTACAGGCCAGCCAGTTAATACATTATCTGCATTGGGTAGCTACACTGTAGATGGTTATGTTGGCGACGAGAACAAGCAAATATTAGGCGGTTTTAATGGTAGGGTAACGCTGATAATCTATGATAAACCTCGTACGGTAAAGACTATCACAGCTATCAATAAAACATTCAAAGTGCGTAATAATATCATTTACCGTGGTAAGGCGACAGTTACAAATGGTAAGTTCTCGGTTTCTTTCATTGCACCGAAGGATATTAATTATGAAGTGGGCAAGGGTAAGATTAGCTATTATGCAGAAAATGGATTGATAGATGGTGCAGGCTTTGATACAACCTATAAAATAGGCGGGTACTCTGATAACCCGATACTGGAGAAAAATCCACCGATTGTTAGGCCATATATCGGAGATAGTATGTTTGTAAATGGAGGGCTGACTGGTAGCAATAGCCTGTTGTTTGTAGTACTGCAGGACGAAACAGGTATCAACGTATCTGGCAATGCAGTAGGGCACGATCTTGTAGGTATTCTTGACGATAATGTTGAGAGCCCGTTTATCTTGAACGATTATTATGAAACAGAGGCAAATACGTACAAAAAAGGGTACGTAAACTTCCCGATGACAGGGCTTGCTAACGGCAGGCATAGGCTGAAGGTGAAAGCATGGGATGTCAATAATAATTCCGGTGAGGGTACTGTTGATTTTGAGGTAGCAGATGGTAAACTGGTAAAAATGCAAAAGCTTTCAAATTACCCTAACCCATTCAAAGACAAGACACATTTTGTATTTGAACATAACCACCCGGATGAATACTTATATTCAGAAATTTATATATATACTATGGATGGCAGACTGGTTCGTACCCTGAAACAAGTATATGAAGCCGGTGCAGGAGCCAGCCGAGAACTGGTATGGGATGGTACAGATGCCAGTGGCGCAATATTACCTTCGGGGGTGTATTTGTACAAGTTGCAGATAGTGGCTGAAAATGGTGCTAAAGACATCGCATACCAAAAACTGGTTATTGCACGTTAATAGTCAATGATATGGTGTATATTAGCAATCCCTATTAGTTAACCGCATTATAATTTGCGGAGATTGCGAAATAAAATACCTTTGCAAAACTTTAAAATAAATTATAATTAGAATGGCAAATCGCTTTGCTTTAGTTGGATTAAGTTTGGCACTAGCCCTAAATGCCACCGCACAGACAGGCCTTAACGGACAGAGTACAGTAAATACCGTGACAACAGCAGTTCCTTTCTTACGCATTTCTCCGGATGCACGTTCCGGTGCTATGGGAGATGTGGGGTTGGCAATTACACCGGATGCTAATGCACAATACTGGAACGTATCTAAAATTCCTTTTGCAGAAAAGAAATATGCTGTTTCTGCAACATATACTCCGTGGTTGAAGGATATTGTCCCAGATATATTTCTGGCATACCTTTCCGGCTACGCAAAATTTGGTGAGAAAACACCACAGGCTATCAGCTTTGGTTTCCGTTATTTCTCTCTGGGTGAAATAAACTATACTGCATTTGACGCCAGCCCACTGGGTACAGGTAAACCAAACGAATATTCTTTCGATTTAGGTTATTCTCGTCAATTGTCCCCGAACTTGTCAACGGGTCTTAGCTTCCGCTATATACACTCTGCTATTGCAACAGGTCTGGCTTCTACGTCTGGTATAGACTACAAACCGGGTAATGCTGTAAGTGCAGACTTGGGTGTGTACTATACTAAGTCTAAAGACATCGACGATTTTCGCAGCACAAACTTCAGCTTTGGTGCTGTACTGAGCAACGTAGGTACTAAAATAGCTTACAGTTCTACACGCAGAGACTTCATTCCTATCAACTTGGGCTTGGGTGCTGCGTACACTTATAAGATAGATGAGTATAACAAAATAACGGCTGCGTTGGACCTGAACAAACTGTTGGTGCCTACACCGCAGGATACATCTACCACGCCAGGTGTTAAGAAATATGCTATACCTGACAAAACAGTAGTATCTGGTATGTTTGGTTCATTCGGCGATGCGCCGGGTGGTTTCAGCGAAGAGTTGAAAGAATGGCAGATATCTGCAGGCCTTGAATATTGGTATCAAAATCAGTTTGCACTTCGTGCGGGTTATTTCTACGAAAACAAAGATAAGGGCGACCGTAAATTCCTGACTTGTGGTCTGGGCGTACGCTATAATATCTTCAATCTTAACTTCGCATACCTGATTCCTTCAGGAACAGGTGTAACAAGGAATCCGCTTTCAAACACACTACGCTTCTCGCTGATGTTTGAATTTGACGACCTGAAGAAAAAAGAAGGTGAAGTAACACCTTAATTCAAATAAAAACTTGAAAGAAAAAGGAGCAACATTTGTTGCTCCTTTTTTATGCCAGTTCGCTCAGCTCCAGCCAGCGCATTTCTTTTTCTTCCAGTAGATTGGTTACTTCTGTTATGCGTTTGCTTAGTTTATCCAGTTCCTCGTAGGCTATATTGCCTGCACTCATTTTCTCTGTTATTTCTGCCTTTTCTTTTTCCAATGCAGGTATGTCCTTCTCTAGTTGTTCAAACTCACGTTTTTCGTTGAAGGAAAGCTTCTTTTTGTCTTTTGCCTTGCTTTCTGTGGCAGTGGCGGTTTGTGCGGCAGCAAGCTCTTGTTGCTTCTTTTGCTGTTCCTCTTCCTTCTGCGCTATACGATATAGCGTATAGTTGCCCGGGAAGTCGCGTATTATACCATTGCCTTCAAATACAAAGAGGTGATCTACCAGACGGTCCATAAAATACCTGTCGTGCGATACGATGAGCAGACAACCCTGATATTCGCTCAGGAAAGTTTCCAATACCGATAGTGTTGGCAGGTCCAGATCGTTGGTAGGTTCATCCAGTATCAGGAAGTTGGGATTGCGGAAAAGTATTGTCAGCAATTGCAGGCGCTTCTTTTCACCACCGCTCAGCTTGCTCAGGTAGGTGTATTGCTGCTCTGGCGGAAAGAGGAATAGTTGCAAAAACTGTGCAGCACTCAAAGTGCTGCCATCGGCCAAAGGAAAGTTCTCAGCAATGTTCTTTACATATTCTATTACACGCATGTCTTCCTTTATCTCCAGCCCTTGTTGCGAGAAGTTGCCGAAGATAACCGTATCGCCAATGTTTATCTTACCACTATCTGCGGGTTCGTGGCCTTGCAGCATTTGCAGAAAGGTAGATTTACCCGCACCGTTCTTACCGACAACACCTATGCGGTCTCCTTTTTTGAATGTATAGTCAAAGCCCTTCAGCAATACTTTATCGCCGTAACTTTTGTACACTTTCTTCAGTTCGGCAATTTTACCGCCTAGGCGGTTCATCTTCATCTGCAGTTCTACCTTGCTATCCTCAATGCGTTGTTTGGCACGAGACTCCACATCGTAGAAATTGTCAATCCGGCTGCGTGCTTTGGTAGAGCGGGCTTTGGGTTGCTTGCGCATCCATTCCAGCTCTTTGCGGTATTCGTTGCGCGCTTTGTCTATACTTGCCTGTTGGCTATCTATACGTGCGGCTTTCTTTTCTATATAGTTCTCGTAGTCGCCTTTGTATTCGTACAGTGTGCTACCATCCAGTTCCCAAATTTCATCACACACTGCATCCAGAAAGTAGCGGTCGTGGGTTACCATCAGCAGGGTTACTTTTTCCTGATTCAGGTAGTGCTCCAACCATTCTACCATTTCCACATCAAGGTGGTTGGTAGGTTCGTCCATTATCAGCAATACGTGTTTGTGCTCAAAGCCTATATCTATGAGCGTTTGTGCCAGTGCCACGCGCTTGCGCTGCCCGCCTGATAGGGTTTTGACAGGCTGGTCGAGATGGTGGATGTTCAGCTTGCCGAGGATTTGCTTCACTTTGGCTTCAAAATCCCAGGCGCTCAGTTTGTCGAGTTTTGCCAATGCCTCTGATAGTGCTACAGGGTCTTTTTCTTCGCTGTCCAGTATACGCTCATAATCGCGAAGGGCTTCTGCCACCGGGTGCTTGTAGTGGAAGATGTTATCGACCACAGAAAGTTCCTCGTTGAATTTTGGTTCCTGTTCAAACAAGGCAACGGTTACATCTTTGTGTATCCACACGGTGCCTTCATCGGGCTGGTCTTGTCCTGCCAGTATTTTAAGTAGGGTAGATTTACCGCTACCGTTTTTTGCAACAAGGGCTATTTTATCGCCCTCGCTGATATGGAAAGTTATTTTCTGAAATAAAGGTTTTACGCCAAACGACTTGCTGATTCCCTCTGCCGAAACATAATGCATGGTGCAAAATTAAACTCATTCATCGAGGCTTCATTATTTATTTGTAATAATCTCTTAGTGGCTTTGAGGTCTCATTAAAAAAAATTATTTTCATAAATCTTAAAAACGAATCCTGAAATAATATGGTAATAGGCGTATTGAAGGAACAGGCACCCGAAACAAGAGTGTCTCTTGTGCCCGAAGTAGTAGCCGCATTAGTGAAGATGAACGTCTCGGTATATGTAGAACCGGGTGCGGGAGATACGGCATTTCATAGCGATAAAAGCTATACGGATGCAGGTGCGGTTATCAAAGACAGAAATACTATTGTAAGCGAAGCCAATCTGATACTGGCTATCCATACAGGCAATATGCCTGATGGCGTAAAGCAGGGCACAGTTGTGATGGGGGTATTCCAGCCACTGTTCAATACAAAGCAAATGCAGCAGTGGGCGGGTAAAGGTTATACGGTTTTCAGCCTCGATACCATACCACGTACCACACGTGCGCAGGCCATGGACGTACTAAGCTCTCAGGCAAATATTGCTGGTTATAAAGCGGTATTGCTGGCAGCATTCCAATACTGTCGTTACTTCCCGATGTTTATGACCGCAGCAGGTAGCATACCACCTGCAAAAGTGCTGATACTTGGTGCGGGTGTGGCTGGCTTGCAAGCCATTGCTACAGCGCGTAGGCTAGGCGCAGTGGTAGAGGTGTTTGATACACGCCCAGCCGTGAAGGAAGAGGTAATGAGCCTTGGTGCCAAGTTTGTAGAGGTAGAAGGTGCTGCAGATGCATCGAAAGCAGGTGGCTATGCGGTGGAGCAGAGCGAAGACTTTCAACGCAA
This sequence comes from Chitinophagales bacterium, assembly GCA_017303395.1. Classification (GTDB taxonomy): domain Bacteria; phylum Bacteroidota; class Bacteroidia; order Chitinophagales; family Chitinophagaceae; genus Polluticoccus. Next base: position 268,716 of record JAFLBN010000001.1, on the reverse strand, counting down.
GCAACGTGAAAAAATACACGAGCACGCTAAGAAATCAGACATCATCATTACCACAGCACAAATACCAGGCCGCAAAGCGCCGATACTCATCACCAAAGAGATGATAGAGGATATGCGTTCCGGCTCTGTGATAATAGATATAGCATCTGTAACCGGTGGTAACACCGACCTGACGAAAGACAGAGAAACAGTAATGCACAATGGTGTAGCCATCATCGGTAATTCGGCCCTTGCTGCTACTGCATCTGCAGATGCCAGCAAGGTTTATTCTAAAAACGTACTGAACTTCCTGAAACTGGTAATAGACAAGGAAGGTAACATGAACTTGAATTTTGAAGATGATATTGTAAAAGGCACCTGTATAGCAACAGGCGGCAACATCACCAACGAAAGGGTACAATCATTAATTAGTCCACAAACAGCAAATGCATAAATAGTTATGGATTTTATAACACAATTATTCTCAGACCCGGCAACATACAGGTTGCTGACAATCGTAATCTTATCAATATTTCTGGGTATAGAAGTGATATCGCGTGTGCCATCTGTACTGCATACGCCGCTGATGAGTGGTGCTAATGCCATACACGGTGTGGTTATCATTGGTGCCATCATTGTAATGGGGCAGGCGCATAGCGACGATTATCTGGCACTGATACTGGGTTTCCTTTCTGTAGTGTTGGGAACGCTGAATGTGGTTGGTGGTTTTGTGGTTACAGACAGGATGCTCGAAATGTTTGACAAGAAAAAGAAACGTTAGTATCTCAACTACTGACAAAACCGCAACAACTAAAAGAAGTTTATGCAAGCAGCAATATTGCCACTCAGTTACCTTATTGGTTCGGTAACATTTATCATAGGTCTTAAAATGCTTTCTCATCCTGAAACTGCACGTAAGGGAAACCTTGTAGCAGCCGTAGGTATGACGATAGCTATACTGGCTACTATATTTCTGTATACAGATGAAAACGGGAATAAGCTGGGCAACTACGCATGGATATTTGGCGGTCTCATCATAGGTACTATAGTAGGTACACTGGCAGCCAAGAAAGTGCAGATGACGGCTATGCCGGAAATGGTGAGCCTATTCAATGGTATGGGCGGTGCCTGTGCCATGTTAATATCCATTATTGAATTCAAGCACCATACATCTATACCTGTAGATTTGTATGAAGAAGCTGGAGCATCTGCATTGAAGATGATACCGGGTACACTATTTGTTACTATCATCGTAGGTATGGTGATAGGTAGCGTATCTTTTGCCGGTAGTATTATAGCATGGGGCAAGCTGAATGGTAAAATCAAAGACTTTTCATTCAACGGTCAGCATATTGTAAACCTTTTACTATTGGGTATCATCACTGCACTTACGGTATATGTAGTGGCTATGAGGCCTGAAGCAACAATTATGTTGTTCTACGTAATACTGGCACTGTCGCTGGTGTATGGTATTATGTTCGTATTCCCGATAGGTGGTGCGGATATGCCTGTGGTTATATCATTGCTCAACTCCTTTACAGGCGTGGCAGCGGCATTTGGCGGCTTCCTGTACAATAATCCGGTAATGCTGACAGGTGGTATACTTGTAGGTTCTGCAGGTACTATCCTTACCATACTGATGTGTAAAGCCATGAACCGCTCGCTGAAAAATGTACTGATTGGTTCGTTTGGCGGTGGTGCTAAAGCAGGTGCAGGTGGTGCAGCAAAAGAACAGGGTAACTACAAAGAAATATCACTGAACGATACGGCAGTACTTATGGCTTATGCATCGAAAGTGATGATTATTCCGGGTTATGGCCTAGCGGTTGCGCAGGCGCAGCACGTATGCCACGAACTGGAAAAAGTGCTGCAGGAAAAAGGTGTTGAAGTGTTTTATGGCATCCACCCTGTAGCAGGGCGTATGCCGGGGCACATGAACGTATTGCTGGCAGAGGCCGATGTGCCATATGAAAAACTGCTGGAAATGGAAGATGCCAACGACCAGATGGGCAGCACAACTGTTGTGATGGTGCTTGGTGCCAACGATGTTGTAAATCCTGCAGCAAAAGAAGATCCGGGTAGCCCAATATACGGTATGCCGATATTAGAAGTGGAAAAAGCAGAGCATGTAATTGTGAATAAGCGTAGTATGAAGCCGGGCTATGCGGGTATTGAAAATGAGCTCTTCTTCAGGCCGAAGACATCCATGCTTTTCGGAGATGCCAAGAAGGTATTGCAAGACCTCGTATCTGAATTGAAACAGGTTTAATTGAAACAATAAAAAGAATATCAGAGCGTTGCTATGGCGACGCTCTTTTTTTGTGCTATTGCTAATAGACTATATTTGTCTGGATGAATAGAAGATTGTTTACGATTTTGTTCAGTTGTTTTATTGCCACACTGGTGATGTACGACTCTTGCGTAAAAGATAAATGCGGCATTGTTGTTTGCAATAATGGTGGCATATGTGTAGATGGTACTTGTACATGCCCTACTGGGTATGAGGGTGCTAGTTGCAGTAATATGTGGTATGAAAAATTTGCTGGCAGATGGAATGTGAGAGATAGTTTTTTTAAAACGACAAAGACGGCTTTTACGTATGATGTAAGTGTGAGCGGAGATGGTTTGAGAGACAGTTTTTATGTTGCGGGATTTTCAGATACTGCATCTATATTGGTGTTGTGCAGAAAATCGGCTTATCGTATGTTTTCTTTTGTAGAGCAACAGTTGGATTCATTTACCACTATCAAAAGTGGTACAGGTACATTGGATTCTGTCAGTGGTGCCATTACAGGCAATTATTCCTATCTGCGAAAAATAAAACAGCCAGACGCCACAACTAAAGACACAACCGTGACGGTGTATTTTTCGTGGAAAAGATAGGAGTCTTAATTTTGTATAAATAATCAATTGATGAACAACAGGCAAGGTAAAAATGTATTGACAACTGCAATAGCAGTATTGTTAGCATTTGCAGCTGTGTTATATGCATCTTGCAAAAAAGATGAAACAACACAGCCGAAGGAAGATAAATGTTCAAGTGTAGTGTGCCAGAACCAAGGCAGTTGTATTAATGGAATATGCTACTGTACAGCAGGCTACGAAGGTGAAAAATGTGATAAAGCATCTGTAAGTCGTTATATAGGTTCTTGGGATGTAACAGAAACAATTAATGGTAGTAGCAAAGCAGCCAACAGGGGCAAGGTGAATTTGTATGTGTTGAGAATAAGTAAAGGTGCCTACCCTTTGGATATCCTTATTGATAATTTTATGGGTATGGGGTACAACAATATAAAAGGCACTATAGGTCGTAAATATGGTGCTGGAACATTAGTGTCTGATGTAGTGACGAAATATATATTGAATGCCAACCAGACTATCAGTGGTACATACATAACGATAACGCAAGGGGGCGGCAGCATTAATGATGTGGGTACGGAAATGAACTGCTTTTACTATCTGCAATACCTTGATGCTGGCGTGATTGTAAATGATACAGTAAGTTTCATTGCCAGCTACAAACAATAGTAACTACTATCATGTGATAGTACTGACAATAGTTTTCTTGATGGTTGATTTATTAAATCAAAAAACATTTGACTGATTGTTTGAAAAAAATTTGCAGAAATCAATTTGTTGTATACTTTTGCAATCCCGATTCACGTCGGCAGTTCTTTGATAAGTTACACACTTAATAATATCAAGAAGCCGCTTTAGCTCAGCTGGTAGAGCAACTGATTTGTAATCAGTAGGTCGCTGGTTCGATTCCGGCAAGCGGCTCTTTTTTTATTTTGTACCGGGCAGATGGCCGAGTGGCTAAAGGCGACAGACTGTAAATCTGTTCTCTCACGAGTACGGAGGTTCGAATCCTTCTCTGCCCACATCTAGTTATACAGTATGCACTCATTTTAAGGTTAGCTTTAAATATGAAATGCGTACTGTTGACAGATTGTATACGCGGGAGTAGCTCAGCTGGTAGAGCGACAGTCTTCCAAACTGTAGGTCGCGGGTTCGAATCTCGTCTCCCGCTCTCTTAGCATCTTTGAAATTGATTGAAGCTGTTGTAGCTCAGTGGTAGAGCACTTCCTTGGTAAGGAAGAGGTCGGCAGTTCAATCCTGCTCAACAGCTCTCTCTATTTATTTTCCTTTTATTTTATTGTTTCTATATGTTTGCTGCTTATGCAGGCAATTCGTCGTTTTATATTGCAAGAGCATAGGCTCGTGTTTTTATTTTGCATGGCTGTGATGATGGGCCCTGCCATTGCAACGTTGTTTGCTTTCGATTTGTCTCAGGTGACAGACTGCTATACGTATCTTGGCTTGGCACATTTCGATTTTAATCAAAGCCCGGTGCGTCGTTTCAGAGTGCTTATTCCTTTTGCAGCAGCAGCACTGAATAAAGTCTTTGGCGGAGCGTTTGCAAAACTTGCACCATCTTATTTTACAGGCGATTTTGGGTTGCCCTTCAGTTTTTTCCTGATAAATATTTCGCTCATGTCGTATTATGGTGTTTTAATATACCGATACTGTAAGGCATACGGGCTGCCTACAACAATTTCTCTGCTTGGCTTACTGGTGATGCTCACTTGCAGGTACACATCTTATACTGCTGCGTTACCGATGGTAGATTCATTGTTTTGTGTTGTAGTAGCGATGGTGTTGCTGGGAATAAAAGAGAAGAATACGGGCATGTTGGTTACAGCCATTTTTCTTGGACCATTTGCCAAAGAAGCATTCATATTTATAGCCCCATTGATATTTTTTTATAGCCACATCAGTAAAGGCAAGCAGTTGGTTTACTTTATATTGTCAGGAGTATTGGTGTTTACTTATAGGTACATATATGAGTTATATGCCCCTGTTATGCACTTTAGCGGGCTGAAAGCCGATTTATCTCATGTATATAGAATTCCGGTTTTTGTTAAGTCATTATTAAGCTTTACAGGATTCTATAAGATGTTTTCAAATTTGTTTATTTGGTCTGTGGTACCAATGTGTGCTTATTTGTTCATTTCCGGCTATTTCAAAAAATCTTTGAAAAACATAGAAGCACTATGGGTATGGTTTATGGCATCCGTAATCTTGCAGATGCTTTTATCCGGTTCGTTGGAGCGGATGTTTTACATTTCAATGCCTGTTTTGTGCCTTTGGGTGGCTGCATCAGCCAATGAATTTAAAAAACAATATGTGACTGCGGAAAAATAAATTTATTTGAATCAAAAATAACTTATATTTGCACACTTTTTAGAAATAGAAATATTCAAATTTTTAAACAACAATAACAATGGCAAAAGAGACGTTCAAGCGGGAAAAACCCCACGTAAACATCGGTACCATTGGCCACGTGGACCATGGTAAGACTACATTGACTGCAGCTATAACTACTATCCTGGCAAACAAAGGTTTGGCAGAGAAAAGAGGTTATGATGAGATTGATGCTGCTCCTGAAGAAAAAGAGCGCGGTATCACTATCAACACTGCACACGTAGAGTATGAAACTGCTAATCGTCACTATGCGCACGTTGACTGTCCAGGTCACGCTGACTATGTGAAAAACATGATTACAGGTGCTGCTCAGATGGATGGTGCGATCCTGGTGGTTGCTGCTACAGACGGTCCGATGCCGCAAACTAAAGAACACATCCTGTTGGCTCGTCAGGTAGGCGTTCCACGTATCGTTGTGTTCATGAACAAAGTAGATCTGGTTGATGATGCTGAAATCCTTGACCTGGTTGAAATGGAAATCCGTGAACTGCTGAGCAAATACGAATATGATGGTGATAACACACCAATCATCAAAGGTTCTGCTACAGGTGCACTGGCTGGTGAAGACAAATGGGTTGCTGCAGTTGACGAACTGATGGCTGCAGTTGACGAATACATTCCACTGCCTCCACGTCCGGTTGATCAAGCGTTCCTGATGTCTGTAGAAGACGTATTCACTATCACAGGTCGTGGTACTGTTGCTACAGGTCGTATCGAACGTGGTATCATTAAAGTTGGTGAAAACGTTGAAATCGTAGGTTTCAATGATTCTCCGCTGACTTCTACTTGTACAGGTGTTGAGATGTTCAAAAAACTGTTGGATCAAGGTCAGGCTGGTGATAACGCAGGTCTGCTGTTGCGTGGTATTGAGAAAAAAGATATCCGTCGTGGTATGGTTATCTGCGCTCCTAAGAGCATCACTCCGCACACTGAATTTAAAGGTGAAGTTTACGTACTGAGCAAAGAAGAAGGTGGTCGTCACACTCCATTCTTCAACAAATACCGTCCTCAGTTCTATTTCCGTACTACAGACGTTACAGGTGAGTGTAAACTTCCTGACGGTGTAGAAATGGTTATGCCTGGCGATAACGTTAACCTGCACGTACAACTGATCGCTCCAATCGCGATGGAAAAAGGTCTGAAATTCGCGATTCGCGAAGGTGGCCGTACAGTTGGTGCTGGTCAGGTAACTGAAATCATCAAGTAATATCGTACAGTAGCAATACTGTTTGATTAAATAATAAACAGCCTCGGATATTCCGGGGCTGTTTTGTTTTTATAATATTCGATATTTGCCTGTAGTCTTTTAGATTTATGTCAACAAATACAACTATCTACCTCAATACAGCAGCATGCGGCCTTGTCCCTGCTGCAACTATAGCTGCCGCAACAGCACTATACAAAGCGCTGGAAACAAATAGCAGCACCCGTGCAGAGCATTGGCGCTTTGAGGAGGAAACACCCGTCAGAGAAACGATAGCGAAGTTTCTGAATACATCGCCCGATACGGTTGCAATGGTGCCCAATTTTTCCTGGGCTATGAATACAGTTGTGCAATCGCTGAAGGGAGATGAAAAAGTATTGTTGTATAAGCACGACTATCCATCGCTGCTGGAGCCATTCCGCATCAATAAGTTTGATATTACCTGGGTAGATGCGCCTGATGGATTTAATCTAGATATTGCCGCTATAGAAGATGCTATCGTAAATAAGAGGGTAGATATTGTAGCCATCAGCCATGTGCAATGGACATCGGGTTACAGGATTGATATTGCACATATAGGTAAGCTTTGCAAGGAACATGGCGTAATGCTGTTTGTAGATGGTACCCAAAGCATGGGAGCGCATGTTATCGATCTCTCTGCCATGCATATAGATGTGTATGCTGCCAGCAATTATAAATGGATGAATGCTGGCTTTGGTACAGGGGTGTTGAGTATAAAGCAAACATTCCTGCAAAAGTATCCGCCTGTTGTGGGTGGCAACAACAGCTACAGAATGATTGATGGTATTATGCAATACAGGCCATCTGTGCTGAGCTACGAGCCGGGACACCCTAATATGTACGGGCTGACTGTGCTTGACGTAGCCATCAAACACAAACAAGAATTGGGTGTGGCTGCAATAGCAGCATCAAACGAAAAGCTAACGCAGCTATTGCTGGATAACATCAAAGATTTGCCAGTGAAGCTGATAGGTGATTTTACAACAAAAAACAGAGCATCGATAATTATACTGAAAGACGAAAACGGGCTGGGCGATTGGATAAAGCAACATAATATTGTTGTAACACAGCGCAATGGCTTGTTACGCATCAGTATGCATTATTATAACACAGCAGCAGAAGTGATGGCAATGGCCGGATGTCTGCGTTCATTTTATACAAAGTAGAAAATGCGAATTATGAATCGCAGCATTATTACGACATTGTTTATGTCGGCAGTATTAAGTACTAATGCCAATGCACAAGACACCCATTATTGGACACAACAGTACGGGCCTAAAAGCTCGTTGCTGAGTGGTAGTGATGCCGCAACATCGCGCGATAATAGTGCCATCTATAATAACCCCGGTGGGTTGGGTTTTAATACTATCCCCAACTTGTCTATTACCACTAATGCTTATTCGCTATCCAGTAGTTTGTTCAGAGATTATGCAGGTAAAGACCTTGATATGCAGTCTATACAGCCGAATAACATACCGCTGATACTATCTGGTGTATATAAAGACAAAAAGCATAAACGCTGGACTGTTGGTTATGCGCTGATAGACAAAGCGAGGTACAAGTTTGAAGGCTCTCAACGCTTTGATGGTTCACTGAATGCACTGAGCGATGACTATAGCCCCGGCAATGAGGAATTTGTATCTCAACTGGACCTGAATAACAGCCTTAGCGAGATATGGGGCGGGCTTACATTGTCTTACAGGATTAATGACAAAATATCGATAGGATTGTCTGAATTTGGTGCTTACAGAGAGCGTAAGTATAACTACAATTTTATTGCCCGAACCATAGCGAATACAGGTTCTTTGTTTCAGGCATCTACGTCCAATTTTTTGTATAATGTTGATTATCTGGCAGTGCGCATTATTAGTAAAGTGGGTGTTTCAGCCAATCTTGGTAAGGTAAATGCTGGCCTTGCTGTTACACTGCCCAGCATCAACCTGTATAGCGAGGCTACTATGGATGGTGACCTGACTGGGACGAATGTGCTGATAGATACAGAAACAGGCGAGCGTGGCACATTTGTAGCCAACGACAGGCAAGATGGTTTGAAAGCACGCTATAAATCTTCGTGGAGCATGTCGGGAGGGTTAAGCACATCGTTCAGAACAACCAAAATACACCTGACGGGCGAGTATTTTGGCGGCATCAGTCCGTATGTATACATACAACCACAGGCAAAAGATTTTATTCGCCCCAAGGGGCTTGCATTGGGTAGCAGCAGAGAGTTGTTGAGTGTATCTGGTGGAGCGTTACCCGTCTTTAACATAGCATTGGGTTTGGAGCAAAAGCTTTTTAAAGAATACAGTCTGCTGCTGGGTGCCCGTACAGATAATTCATTCTTTGACCCTGCGGCAGATGATATTGGCAACCAGCTTTCTTTTACCAGTGCCAATTTGCTGCATGGCAGCATAGGGGTAATGGCCAACAGGCCGAAGAGCGATATATGCGTTGGCGTATCGGCAGCATATGGTAAAAACAAGGTGCTGCAGGCTGCCAATATCAATCAGCCTACAGACGGAATAATACTGATGGGCGAGACCACAGAAACGGAATTCAGGTACTATAATGTGGCAGTAATAATAGGCTACGTGCATTATATAAAATAAGATATGGGATAGGCAGGAAGATGCCACGATTTTTTTGGGAAAATTGAACGGAATTTTCTTACATTTGCATTCGCCCCTGATAAGGGGGCTTTTTTTTACGGGCATAGTTCAACGGTAGAATAGAGGTCTCCAAAACCTTAGATCGTGGTTCGAATCCGCGTGCCCGTGCTAACATTGCCTTGCTGACTGCACCGTTAGCGCATCAGCAAGACAGCTAACAAAATTCTATGAGCAAGTTTGGCACATATATCCAGGAAGCTTATGATGAGTTGGTTCACAAAGTGAGCTGGCCTTCGTGGGAGGAGTTGCAGCAAACAACCGTGATTGTAATGGTAGGTCTCCTGATCACTACAATTGTAATCTTTGGCATGGACTTCGTTTCAGAACGTCTGTTGACCATACTGTACGGTATTTTAGGTAAGTAAAGCAAACAATTTTTATGGCTGAAGCTACTACAACACAGGAATCGAAGTGGTATGTACTGCGTGTAATCAGCGGCAAAGAGAAAAAAGCCAAAGAATACGTAGATAAAGAGATAAAGATAAATGGCTGGGGTGCAGCTATTCATCAGGTATTGTGTCCTGTTGAAAAAGTATTCAAAGTACAAGCCGGTAAAAAAGTATTGCGCGAAAAAATATTGTACCCGGGCTACCTGATGCTGGAAGCAGCAGACGGTAAGCTGACGGATGATATGATTCAGACAATCAAAAACGTATCGGGTGTTATACACTTCCTTGGTAAAGATCATCCTACATCATTGCGCAAAAGCGAAGTGAACAAGATGTTTGGTAAAATGGATGAGGTTAGCGAGCAGGGTATAGGCTATGCAGAACCATACATTGTTGGTGAAACAGTACGCATCACAGATGGTCCTTTCAACGACTTTAACGGTACGATAGAAGAAGTAAACGAAGAGAAGAAGAAACTGAAAGTAGTAGTGAAAATCTTCGGCCGTGCTACACCTGTAGAACTGAACTACATGCAGGTAGAAAAAATTGCTTAATCAATTCAGCAAATCATAGAAAAGCCCCGAAACTTTCGGGGCTTTTTATTTTATCAGTGCTTTAGGCTTTCATTGTATATTGCTCTACTGAGTGCTGAATGATTTTACGGAATTCACCCGTCATATAATCAAGGTTCACCTCCTTGTCTTCCCTCATTTTTTTGATAACATTTACGGCTGTTGTCATCAACGTAGTGTTGATAATCTGCATGTTGTTAATCATGCTGCCCAGATAGTCGTATGAGTTAAGGGCGCGTTCTCTGATGTGTTTTTTAACAACCAGTTCTGCCATGCGTGCAAATGCTGCAATTTTTCTCTCTTGCGTATTCATATAAGTAGAAGTTTTGTTTGATGCTACAAATATGCGTCGCTTGTAATGTATAGTGCAAAAAATGCCGTTTGGTTAACGCTTGTTTTGCAAGCGCTTAACGAGCGCTTAACAAGTAAGGGGCTGTGTAATGTCTAATCGCGCTTTTTGATGTTGATGGAACGCTTACGCTGTTTGATGTCGAAGTAAACCATCTTCTCGCTGTTATTGATAAGATCTACCTGCTGAGAGAAGGTAGTAGGGCGGAAGTTGTCGTCAAATGCAAGCGGGCTTAGCTCTATCGTGTACATACCACCCGGCAGGTTGAAGTAGAATTCACCATTCTCTTGCGTAAGGGTAGAGTAGGTGATGGTATCTGCCTGACTGATGATTTTTGCAGTCACTTTGATGTTAGATAATTTGAAGGATAGGTTCGACTTGTCATCCAACTCCAGTTTCAATTGTCCATTCAGTATTTTACTGGCTTTGTATGGTATAAAGAAGGTTTTATTGCCTGTCATTTTCAATATTTGTACAGGTCCGCCACTAGGCACCCATCCGCGTATTTTACTGGCAAAACCAAAATCTACTTTATAGCCTTCTTCCGATTTATCTACGTTTTTGAACAATGCAACACCCCTGTCATCTGTAATGAACCTGCTGCCTTTTATTGCCAGCATCTGTCCTTCAATCGGCTCTTCACCCGGGTTCATTTCTCCGTCGTTATTAGAGTCTTTAAAGAGTACCAGTTTCATATTGTAGTACTTACGTATCAGCACGAACGGTGTATGCAGCCTGACACGCAGCGAAGCACTGACATAGGGTGTGGCCTGTACTTGTTTGATGGGGATAATGCCGATTACGTTGAAGTCGAAACCATGTCTAAGGCTTGTGTATGTGATATTGCTGAGCAGGTTGGATGTTTCTGTATTGCCGGGAATGGTTTTGGCATAGTTTAACTGAGAACGGATATTCAGCCTTTTCTTGAACAATGGCAGTTCTAATGACGGGCCTATAATGATGCGCTTATACTCCTCGGGGTTTTTGATGTATGCAATATATTCGTGGTAGTAGTAAGGGCCATTATCATAGCGTGCAGCAATGCTTATCCAACGGTATTGCAGATTGCCTTGATTACTGTTGATAATAACAGAAGTAGTAGCTTCCTGCCCCGGTATGGTACCAACGCCATAATAAGAATTGAGCGTAAGAAACAAGTGCTTGAACGGGGATATAGATGCGTTCAGATTCAGATACTGAAAACGATACTGCGCATGAATACCGGTATCACTGTTTATCTGCAATTGATTAGCTGCAGATACTATGAGATTAGCACCCTTGAAGCCTACACCCATGCGTGCGCCATAGGTTTCTGTTTTCAGGTTGAATACGTCTGAGAAATATGCAGTGTCCTGATAAAAGTTTGCTTTGCGAAGACTGGTTTCATAAAAGCCGCCTGTAAAGAATTTTCCGAATATGGCACGTAAATCGTGGTTCTGCGCGCGTTGCCCTTTAAAGATACCGGGATAAGCATTGCTGTTTAGTTGCAAGGTAGATACTGCAGCAAAATGTTTTTTCTCTATGTTGAAATTGTAGCCTACAGATGTACCTATCTGTGTGTTCTTATCTGTATTTACAAGATTGGCAAGGCTTTGTTCCATACCCACACCGCCACTTACAACCAATTTCCCATCCTCTCCAATTTTCCATTCGCCACCTTGCTTGTACAAGTAGCTGTTTAGTTTACGGTCGTTATCGAAATTGGCAGTAGCGTTACCATTTATCTTGATGTTGGGGTGCAGTCCTCCGTATTGATAATTCATGCCAGCCAGTTTGCTATCGCCTGCACGGCTTTTGAACATGCCATATACACCAATATTGTCGCGTTGCTGCAACCAGCTACGGCCCAATTTGGCGCCATAACCATCCATATAGAAATCGGTAAGCTCGTTTACGTTACCAGCAGACGCACTCCATTTCTGGCCAATATATTCAATCCGCATGATGCTGTTGTCTGCAGCTTGTCCCTTACTGAGTGTTTTGCTACGCAAGTCAAAAGCAACTTTGTCTTGTGGTGTAATATCTACAGCACCGTGCAGTGCACCATAGTATTGTATGTCGTCAGTACCCTGAGAAGTACCGCCTATCTCTACCTGCAGAGGCATATCCAGAAAAGCAGAGCTGTTATCTTTCAGCGAGCTACCAATGCGGGTTATCAACTGCATCATGTTCATGGTTTCACCATTCTCTACACCTATCTGCACTTTTATTTCTTCACGACGCAAGGCATTCCATTGCCTGTCGTTAATGTGCAGCGGTATATAGAAGGTAGTGTCTTGTGTGGGTTGCAGCGTTAAATCTTTTTTATAGTCGAGCTGCAGGAAGGCATTGATAAACCTGACGGTGAAATTGTTGGGAGTATTACCTGTGTTTTTTATCTGAACAGGGAATTTGATATTCTTTTCGTAGCCCGCCATAGAGTAGCTGGATAGGGGTAGCGTGGCTTTGAACTTTGTAAACTCCTTTACACGAACCCTGAAAGTATCCACCAGTTTTTCTATACCGTCATTCAGTTGATATTCTATGCGTACGGTTTGCCATGCCGCTGTTTTAGATTTTGTAGGAACCAACCTGATTGGTAGGCTGGTATTGCCATTGGGTTCTATATTAAGCGTCACCAGTTTTTGGGTCACCATATCCCAGCCTTCAGGTGCATATACGTTAACAATGATACTGATTTTCTTGTCTGTCAGGTTGGTAACGTTTATGTTATTGAACATAAAGTCGCGATTGCCCATGGCTACTAGGGTGTCTTTCGTGACGATGGTCTTATAGATTGTTTTACTGAGTTGTGCGCTAACGGTAGTAGTAAAGACGGCAAGTAGTATAGGTATAAGACATACCTGCAGGATATGATATGTACGGGTGTTTCTCATTAATACTGCTGCGTGCATTGGATACAAACAGGTAGTGACCTTCGGTGCACCTGCTGCATACAACATAGGTATCCTCCTTGCGTGGCAAAATACGCAAAAAACTGCGTATTGGGGTGAGTTTGAGGCTGATACATTCAGATAGATGTTAGTTTAGCCAAATAAGATAAAGCGTCCTTACTGGGACGCTTTATCTTTTATTATGCTTATGAAAATCTTACTGATTGATTACAGTTGCGTAGCAGTGTAAACTACATCTACAGTATAAGTACCTGCAGGGTAAGCGAAACCAGGTGTAGCATTGTATTGGATGCTGAATGTTTGGTTACCACCGTTGTTACAGTTTGTCAACAGGTTTTGTGCAGTTGCACTCAGGTCAGCATAGCTAGATGCGCTGAATGGAGAAGCGATAGCACCACCGGTTGCGTTTGCAGGAACACGCAGGTCAAGAACACCAGATACAGGCATTACGGGAGCAGGCGTTGTAGAACCTGTATATGAGAAGTTAGCATTGTTAGTTTTTACAGTTACGCCGAATTTTTTGTTAGAGCGTACTTTCAATTCCTGGTTAGAAGAGCTAACACCGTTTGCATAGTCGTTAACTGTGTTGAAAGCCAGGTTAACCGCTGCACCGGTAGCAGTACCAGACCCAGTGAATGTCAACTCGATTGCGTTGCTCAGGTTCAGGTTAACTGTTTGAGTAGCTGTAGAAGCAACTTGTGCTTTTGCTGCGATACCTACGAATGACAGAGCTGCGATTGCGAATACTTTTTTCATTTTGTTTGAATTTGTTTGAGTTATTTGATTAATGTTTGTGTTTGTTTGTTATTGTGATACAAAGATGCGTCGGGAAAGGGCCTATTGCCAAAAAATCGAGACTTGTTAACCCTGCCTTTGCAACTGGTTAACGACTGATTAACAAACCTGCCCAAAGACAAGTACAATAAAAAAGCCTGTATGGATTGTCCATACAGGCTTTCAGCATATTTTAAGTATTTATTCTTCTTCTTTTGGAGAATTGTCTTTTTCCTCTTCCAATACTTCGTTAACAGTAGGAGATGAAGTGCTATCTGTAGTAGCAGGTAGTGCATTGTGTTTTGCAAGTACACTATATACACCCATATTTATCTGATGCTTAATGTCGTTGAGTGTTGCTCCTTGTGGCAGTGGTACTGGCAGTGAGTAGGAGATAATCAATTGAAATACATTTTCACCAAATCCGTCTGCAAGGACTTCTATCGGTTCTGTAACATATAGTGTGTTTTGCAAAGAGCTGCGTATGTCTTTTACCAAAACCTGCAATGCAGAAAAACTGATGCCATATCGAAGGCTTATGTTTAGTTTCACTTTGCGGTTATAACGATTGGTGAGGTTCTCCAGATTCTCGTACACCAGTTTTTTATTAGGTATTGTAATAGCAGAGCCATCGAGGCTGCGAAGGCGTGTACTGCGGAAGCCAATACGTTCTACAGTACCTTCCACAGAGCCCAGCCTGATAGTATCACCAACCTGAAATGGTTTATCGGTAAGGATGGTAAATGCGCCAAACAGGTTTTCAATACTTTCTTTAGCGGCCAATGCTATAGCCACACCACCAATACCAAGGCCAGTTATCAGTGCAGGGATGTTGACATGAAATACTGTGCCGAGCACCCAAAATGCACCTATCGTCCATAGCACAACTTTTAATACGTCTTTCAGTATCGGCAATAGTTGTTGGCGCTCTTTGTTCTCACGTTCATGTGCATCGTCCAGTTGTACATGAAATATGAAATCAAGTATGCGCGAAATGGCTATTGTGGCAAACAGTATGGCAAGGAACAGAAAAACATGGTCAACTAAATCGCTGAAACGAATAGCCAGCTCCTCGTGCTTGTCGTTCATACGATGCAGCAAAAAACTGTTCAGCAAGCCATTTAGCTGATTGATGGCAATATAGAAGAAGCCAACCTGCAGCAGAGACTCTAACGGGCTTTGTATCAGTTGGCAAAATGTATTGCCATGTTTTTTGTCTGTAAACCTGTTGGTGACAGAAGATATGCCACGAGCTATAAAGCGAGCCAGTGTTTTTTTGGCAAGCAAAGTAGCCACAATGATACCTGCACACCACAACAGGTTCGATATTTTCTCTCCGCCTATTTTAGATTCAAGGCTTTGCCAGTTGATAGCAAATAGTGCAAAATTCATCGTGGCTAATTTCGGTGTTATAATTATACAGAAACGTTAAACTCGCGCAGGGCGTCGTTCAGGCTAGTTTTCAAATCTGTAGATGCTTTACGTTGACCTATTATCAATGCACAGCTAACCTGATATTCGCCAGCAGGGAATTTCTTTGTATAGCTGCCCGGGATTACTACACTGCGAGCAGGTACACGGCCTTTGTATTCAACAGGTTCGCTACCGCTAACATCGATGATCTTTGTTGATTGGGTCAGCACAACGTTTGCACCCAATACGGCTTCTTTTTCTACAATCACACCCTCTACCACTATACAACGCGAACCAATGAAGCAACCATCTTCAATAACTACAGGAGATGCCTGCAGTGGTTCCAGTACACCACCTATGCCAACACCACCGCTAAGGTGTACACCCTTACCTATTTGTGCACAAGAACCCACTGTAGCCCATGTGTCAACCATCGTGCCTTCATCTACAAACGCACCTATATTTACATAAGATGGCATCAGGACTACATTCTTTGCAATGTATGCACCATAACGAGCAACAGCATGTGGTACTGCGCGCACACCAAGCCCTGCATAGTCTTTCTTCAGCAGCATTTTATCATAAAATTCAAACGGCTCCATTGTCCATGTTTGCATAGGCTGAATGCCAAAGTATAACAGAATGGCTTGCTTAACCCATTGGTTTACTACCCAGCCATTATCTGACGGAGATGCAACACGCAGACGACCCTTGTCTACCTCTTCTATTACAGCCCTTACGGCATCTTTATATTTTTCGTCTTTCAGTAATTCGCGGTTTTGATAAGCCGCTTCAATCATTTCTTGCCACTGTGTTTGCATACGGATAATTGTAATTAAGCTGCGAAAATACTAAACAGTAAAGCAATACAGCGGATTGAAAATATATAATGATAAAAATTCTTTGAAAAAGGTTTTGGAGAAACAAATTTCGTCTCTATATTTGCACTCCGTTTCCGAGCAAGGGAACACAGTAAGGAAGCATAGCTCAGCTGGTTCAGAGCACCTGCCTTACAAGCAGGGGGTCCGCGGTTCGATCCCGTGTGCTTCCACAGAATGAAATCCTCCAAGAGTCAATACAGTAAAGACTTTCGGAGGATTTTACTTTTAATTTCATTTCTGCCAGTAAGTCGTAAAAATGGGTAAAAACACCCTTTTTACTTGAACATTACTTGAACATGTTCAAGTGGACCTCATGCAAACTTTTAAAAGCATGGGAATCACATACAAATTCCTTTTAAATCAGCGTAGAAAAAGCACGAGTAACGAGTATTCAATTGTACTTAGGATTTACACTTCAGGGCGGTATAGGGAGTATTCATTAGGAGAACAAATAAATAGCAACTTTTGGAGCGATGAACTTCAAATGGTTCTACCCTCGTTTTCAGGACATGAGCCGATTAATTCAAAAATTATCAGTACCAGAAACAAACTTAAAAAGATACTCCTGTTAGCTGAATTGAATGAAAGTAGTATTGATTTGGAGGAGGTGTTCAATAAACTAAAGCCAACTGCCAATCATGTCAATAAAGCTGTAAGCCAATCAATCATAAAGTATGGTAGAACACAAATTGAGCTATTAAACAAATCGGGTAATGTAGGAAATGCTATGGTTTACAATAACTCTATCAATAAACTAAGGGAATATGCAGGCACTGATCATTTAAGCTTTACTGCTTTTACCTACCAGAAAGTAGTGGATTTTAATGCCTATATGCTTTCGTCTGGTATAAAAGTGAATACAGTGTCTTTGTATTTACGAACAATAAGGGCAATTTATAACAGAGCAATAAAAGAGGGTATAGCTTCGGCCAATAATTACCCATTTAGGGGATTTAAAATAAAACAGGAAAAGACTATCAGTAGAAGCCTAACAATCAAGGAAATGCAATCAATTGTTAGTTTGGGTTTGCGGATAGATTCTCCAATATGGCATTGGCGTAATTACTTCCTTTTATCTTTTTGTTTAATAGGAATAAATTTTGCCGATATGTTGAAGCTGGAACGACAAAATATCATTGATGGTAGGATAGTGTTCAGGAGAAGTAAAACGGGTAAAATCTACAGTATTGCAATTAATTCCAGGGCATCAGAGATAATCAGCTATTATTCAGGTAAGTCAAATTACCTTTTACCTGTTTTACAAAAAGTAGGCTCTCCTGTAAAGTCTAAAAATGATACCAAGCAAGCCGTGAAAACGTGTAATCAGTATTTGAAAAAGATTGCTGCAGATTGTAAAATTTCCAAAAGTATCAGTACCTATTATGCTAGATATACTTTTGCAAACATCGCAAGGCAGCTAGGATATTCCAAAGATTTAATTGCAGAAGCTTTAGGACATGAATACGGGAATAGGGTTACTGGTATTTACCTGGATAACTACGATAATCAGGTAATCGATGCAATGGTAGTAGAAGTGGTTAATGCTGTATTTGTACAAGAAAGAGGGTAGTATTTACCCTCTTTTATTAATAAGAATATTGCAGACAAGTCGTATTTCTATTTGCTCCACATAGCATATTTCGCAAACTACTATAGTTTATACACAGTTGTTCAGAAGCATCTTTTATGGAATGATATTGTTTTCCTGTGCATGAATCAGTTATAGTTTTAGCATTTTTATGAGTTGCTCCAATATTTGTTGATAGTCCAATCGTATAAGCATGATTTACATTTTCAGATATTGTAACCCACTCTAAGTTTTCAACTGTATTGTCAGTTTTTACACCATTTATATGATTTACAATTGGCTTACATTCTGGGTTAGGAATAAATGCTTCAGCCACTAAACGATGGATGTATTTGTTAGTAGCAATACCATCTTTTGAGAGACTTACAAAGTAATATCCATCAGGATGTGTTTTAGGTGTAAGTGTTCCGCCTTTAGTAAATCGTATTCTACCAGATATGTCAGTAAGGTATCTCGGACAGCTAATAACTAGGCCATTATCACTTATTTGGTACAGACCATCGTAAGATTCTATTGTTTTTATTTGCATACACGTTTCATTTTCACTGTTATCAATTAGATACACCAATCCCCATAGATAGAGATTTGTTCTTCTCCTTTATCAACAAATTTCCGTGAGCCGTACGTCAGCTATAATAGCTTTACACCTACTCATAAATCCCTTTATTTCACCCTAGATTTATGACCTCTACTTTATATCGTTGATTTTTTTGCACTATCGGGGACATCTCACACTATGTTTCCTCGTTTTAGAGGTGTGCTACCACCCGACTTCTGAACCTATAACTACTCTTTGGAGCCATCTAGGCTGATTCCCTTGGGAAGGGAGTGCTATAAAATAAAATAGACGCAAATATACGTCTTATTTTATTAATAACCAAATAATTATGAATGTATTTTAAATAATTATTTAATAAAAAAAGTTAAATCTGTATATCCCGAATCAGTATTATATAACATTTTTTATTAAATCCTCTGGAGGTACTTCTAATGTTTTCGCAATGAGCAGTAGATGTGAAATACTGGTATTTATCTTACCTAATTCAATTCTGTTAATTTGACTTAATTCTATATCGCATAGGTTTGCTAGCTCTTCTTGAGAGAGCTTTTTCTCTTTCCTTATTGTCCTTATTCTTTCACCAATAAGTTTTAAGGCTTCTTCAGCTTTATAATTTTTCTGCTTTGCCACGTAGCAAAGTCAGAACTTAAAAACAGACACCTTTAGGCAAATATGCCTAATTTTAAATTTTAAAATGATAGCTATGAAATATGTAGGTTTAACAATTGCATTAATTATAAGTATACAAAGCTTAGCACAAACAAATTATTACAGGTATGATTCTAAAACTGGTACATCTGAAAAGGTTGGTTATAGTGAACCAGCAAATAATAATAATCAATTTGCTCCTTATGTACCTAGATATGATGTGAATTTGTACGGCGAATTGTTGCGAGAAAAGCAACAGAAATTTGAACGAAATCATGCAGCTTTACAAGAGCTTATTAATGATATTTCAGAAGAAATAAATGAGTTGGATGAATTAGCTCCAGAATCTGCTACTGCATTATCTAATGTAGTTAATGAATATCTTCAGAGAGTTGCGAAACAGAGACCAGATTATAGCGACTATAACATATATAATTCAATAAGAAATACTCTTTTGGAATATAAAAACTATGCAAAGAAATTGAAATACCAGTATTATAGAGATAATGCAAATAGTAAAGTTCCCCAAAGATAAAATGAGCGATATAATGAATTAGTTTTATCGAAATCGAAGTATAGAATATGGATAGTTGTATCTGCATACAAAAAGGGGGGGAGACTAATCTCCCTCTTTTTTATAATATGGAGTTAGTTTTGACATTCCACCATACATATACAATATATAGCATTATCACGCTTAGTGGTAGTTAGGATTAGTAATAGAATTTCCATTTTTAAATATCCGTTGTGTGAACAGGCGATTTTCAAAGAGCCTATTACATACATTTCTCCTATATTTTTATTTCTTTTGAGGTGCAATAGGATATCTATAAATTTTACTCATGACACGATTTAAAGAAAAGGCAGACTTAATATGGGAAGTAGCCAATTTATTGAGAGGAGATTACAAACAGTCTGACTATGGTAAAGTAATACTTCCAATGACTGTTTTGAGAAGGTTAGACTGTGAACTTGCAGATACCAAAGAAAAGGTATTGAAATACTTGCCCAAAGTAAAAGATTTCAAAGAATCAGCAAAAGACATTGCACTTAATAAAGTTGCAGGACATAATTTTCATAATCGTAGTGAGTTTGATTTTGAAAAGCTGATAGCTGATGCAGACAATATTGCCATCAACCTAAGGAACTACATTAACGGGTTTTCTGCTAGTGCCAGAGAAATACTCGAATATTTCAATTTTGATGATCAGATTGACCGTATGGACGACCCCAAGTCCGATATACTCTTCAAAGTAGTAAAAGCCTTTAAAGAGATTGACCTTAAAGGCATGGAATCGATGGAAATGGGCTATGTGTTTGAGGAACTTATTAGAAGATTCGCTGAACAATCTAACGAAACAGCCGGAGAGCATTTTACCCCTAGAGAAGTAATACGGCTAATGGTAAATGTGTTATTTATTGAAGATAGAGACATACTTACTAAAGAGGGAATTGTAAAAACGCTATACGATCCTGCTTGTGGTACAGGTGGAATGTTATCGGTAGCAGAGCAATATCTTAAAGAAGAGTTGAACACAAAGGCTGATCTCAAAGTATTTGGACAAGAGATTAATCCGGAGTCTTATGCTATCTGTAAATCAGACATGCTGATAAAAGGACAAGACCCGGGTAATATTAAGTTTGGTAACACATTTACTGTTGATGGGCTTGAGAATGAGAAGTTTGACTATATGCTTTCTAACCCACCATTTGGTGTAGATTGGAAAAAGGCAGAGAAGATTATCAAAAAGGAATCTGAGGATAAAGGAATGGCTGGCCGTTTCGGAGCTGGTGTGCCACGTATTAATGATGGTTCTTTGCTTTTTCTGCAGCATATGATATCAAAGATGAAGAGTAATGGTACACGTATTGGTATTGTGTTTAATGGTTCTCCACTATTTACAGGTGCTGCAGAAAGTGGAGAAAGTAACATACGTAGATGGATAATAGAAAACGACTGGTTAGAGGCAGTGATTGCACTTCCCGACCAATTGTTTTACAATACAGGTATCAGCACATATATATGGATAGTAACCAATAAGAAGAGTAAAGAGCGCAGAGGAAAGGTGCAGCTAATAAATGCAGCAGGCACAAAAGATGATGAGCTGATAAAAGAAGGTAAACTAAGCGCAAACCGATTTTGGAAAAAAATGGATAGGAGCCTTGGCAACAAGCGCAAAGCCATCATTGAAAATGGTAATGAAAAAGGCATTGGTTTCATCACAAATATTTATGGAAACTTTCAGGCAAATGATTTCTGTAAAATTTACCCTAACGAGTTCTTTGGATATTGGCGAGTTACTGTAGAGCAACCGCTAAAAGAAAATGGCAAAATAGTAAAAGATAAGAACGGAGACCCCAAACCCGATAGCAATCTGCGCGATTATGAGAATATTCCTTTCATGAAAAAAGATGCGAAGGGAAACCTGATACCACAAACCATTGAAGAATATTTTGAGGCAGAAGTAAAACCACACCTGCCAGAAGCATGGATAGACCATAGCAAAACCAAAACAGGGTACGAAATCAACTTCACCAAATACTTCTACGAGTTTAAGCCTCTGCGCCCGCTGGAACAAATAAAAGCCGATATACTGACCTTAGAGGAAAAAATTATCGAAGCCGAGAAAAACATACTAAACTAAATCACCAACTATATGCTTAGCGCCAACAAAGAAAAACTTCAATCCTTCCTAATGGGAAGCAACCAATTTGTTATACCATTTTTTCAACGCTCGTATGTTTGGAAATCAGAAGATTGGGCAGAACTATTTGAAAATATTAAAGAGGAATATGACCAGATAATAAATGGTGATAATACCAGTGAACATTTCATTGGTACAATTATCATAAAACAACGCGAATCAGAACGTGTAGGCTCTTTAGAGTACGATCTGATTGATGGACAACAACGACTTACTACTATTTGTATTTTACTACGAGCCTTTTATGATATATCAGAAGATGCTAACCTCAAAAACTGGATAAAAACATTACTTGTATTCACTGATTCTTACGGACAAGAGAACATACGAATATTACATAGCCGTGTTGATAGAGATTACTTCCAAAACATTTTGAAAGACAGTGATAATAACAATGCTCTTTGGAAGGATTTTGCTTCTTTCGAACTAAATGAATTGGAAAGAAAGCTGGATAATTTTAACCGAATCATGGGAGCATATCTGTACTTCAGGCATAGGATAGAGAGAGAGTTAAATACCCAAGATATACGACAATATATTACCATCATACTTGAGAAATTGCCGGTAATACATATGGCTCTTTCAAAAAATGATGATGTACAGCAAATATTTGACACTATAAACTCTCTAGGAGTAAAGCTCACAACTGCTGAACTATTAAAAAATTATCTCTATGCCAAGCCTAAAGTGATTGATTACTATGATGAGTACTGGCATTCGGTTTTTGAGGCAGATGAAGACACAATTAAATTCTGGGAAGCCGAACGTACATCGGGCAGGGTCAGAAGAACTACAGTAGAACTGTTTCTGTACAGTTACCTTATTATACTTACAGAATCCATCGTCAAGATGGAAGCTCTTTTTAAAGAATATCGCGAATACCTCAAAGACAAGAAAGAAGCTGAACTTGTATCTTTTGCAAAGGATGTACATGAGTATGCACTTGTTTACCAGCAACTGCCTGATGGAGAAAATCTCGCTGAAATAAGTTTCAATGAACACGAAAAACGTTTTTTTCACCTTATACGAGAGTTTGAGATAACTACCATTTTCCCGCTTATACTATACATTTTCAAACAGGTCACTGAAGCGCAGGAAAGGATACAAATACTCAGAGTAATCGAATCTTACCTGACACGCCGCACTGTATGTAAACTCACTACTAAAAATTACAACAACCTGTTCTTTTCGCTGTTGTCTGAAACCAAAAAAATGGGGACTATTACTGCGCAAAAAATGAAAGAAAAGTTGCTGTCTTATACTGAAGATACTAATCGATTCCCCACGGATGAAGAGCTTAAAAATGCTTTTGAAACCAGTGCTCTTATCAACCAATATAGCAGGGAAGTATTGTATTGCATAGCATTGTACCAACTGGACCATACCTATGCAGACCAAGGGAAGTTGAATTTTGACGGCTTCAGCGTAGAACATATGATGCCTAAAAAATGGCGTATACATTGGTCAAATATTACTGATGAAGATGATGAAGAATTCAGAGATTATAAGCTGCGCACTATGGGCAATCTTACATTAGTAAGAGGCTCGCTTAACAGTGCTATGAAACACTCCGGATGGTCGGTAAAAAAAGAGTTTTTGCGTAGATATTCTACACTAAGGCAAACTACAGACTACCTCGGGTTGGATGACTGGAATGAAGAAACAATAGCTACAAGGGCAAATCACTTATACGAAGCAGCATTACAAATATGGCCAAGATGACCCCATACCCAAAATACAAACCAAGCGGCATAGAGTGGATTGGCGATATACCAGAACACTGGAAAGTTAAACGATTAAAATATATTGCTCATGCAAATCCGAGCAATATTGATAAAAAAAGCATACTCGGTGAAGAAGAAGTATTTCTATGCAACTACATGGACGTATATAAAAATGACTTCATTACTAACGATATTGATTTCATGAAAGCAACTGCAAGCGATGCTCAGATACAAAAGTTCTTGTTAAAGATGGGTGATGTGCTTGCAACAAAAGATTCTGAAAGTGCTGACGACATAGGTATCCCAGCGCTCGTAAAGGAAGATTTTGAAAATGTTGTTTGTGGGTATCACTTAACACACATTAAACCCACTAATGTAAATGGTAGTTATCTTTTTAGGTTGCTTCAAACTGACTATGTAAAAAGTTACTTTGAAACTGCTGCAAATGGAGTGACCAGGTATGCTTTAGGCGTCGATGATTTTAATGACATTTCAGTGTTAGTCCCCACACCTGCAGAACAAACTGCCATTGCCAATTACCTGGATGCTAAAACCGCTGCTATAGATGAGCTGATTGCAACCAAGCAAAAACTGATAGAACTATACGAAGAAGAAAAGACAGCACTCATAAACCATGCCGTAACCAAAGGGCTTAACCCCAATGCCCCTATGAAAGACAGCGGTATAGACTGGCTGGGTGAGATACCGGAACATTGGGAGGTGAAGAAGTTAAAAAGACTTGCAAAAATCTGTAACGGACAAGACCATAAAAATGTATGGGATGATAATGGTGTTTATCCAATAATTGGCACAGGCGGAATATTTGGGAAGGCAAATAATTATTTACATACAGGCCCATCTGTTATTTTAGGAAGAAAAGGCACAATAGACAAACCTCAGTACTTAGAAAATCCTTTCTGGTCAGTAGATACAGCGTATTACACAGATATTTATAATACTATTCTTCCAAAGTACTTTTTTTATTTATGTACTACAATAAATTTTGATCAGTATAAGTATGGTTCAGCAGTGCCTAGTATGACTCAAGAAGTACTAAACCAAATCCCGTTTGCCATTGCACTGAATTTGAAAGAACAACAAGCTATAGTAGACTATATCGAAACTGAGAGCAAAAAAATAGATACACAGATAGCCAACACTACCCAACTTATAGAACTGCTTACCGAGTACCGCACCGCCCTCATCAGCGAGGTAGTAACCGGAAAAATAAATGTCACCAATTAATAATATGCTATACCATGAGCTTACAAGAGAAAACCTTAGAACTGAATATTACCCATGAGATACTGAACTTAGGGTTGAATTTTTTTGTTCATCACCATTTAAGGGGCAGGAACATTTTGCATTGGCCCCGTCCTTTAAGAAGAATTTGGCCATTTATACCCCATCCCATAGAATATGCGAGTGGTTTCCATATTAATTTAGAAGGGCCTAAAGGTGGCTATGATGTAGCATTGCATTACGGGCGCCCAGGAGTATCTAACAGCAAGGCAATTTTCCTGCAATACAAATCCCCTAGCTATAAAGCAATCTGCACAAGGGGTACAGTCCATTTTAACGGAAATAGAAGAATCCCAACTCCACATTTCCAATTCTTTATTAATACAAATGGTCGTCAACACGCTCAATTACGTAAGTTGGCCAGAAAGCAAGACATTAGATATAATGGCAATTATGTGTTGTATGCATTGCCATTATTAAGAGATGAGGCTGATTTTTTATCCAAACTTGGCAGTCTGGTAAGGCATACTAAATTCATTACTATCAGATCTATTGATAATGTTGCAAGAAATCAGAATCCACGAGTAGATATAGCAATAGGTGAACATAGCATATTGGTAGGGAGAGATGATTGTAATATTGTAGAAGTCCTGTCTGATGTAATGGTTTTAGGAGAACAGGACATAAGTGGAGATGTAATTGCAGAAATAATAACTGCCATAATAAGAAAGAATCTGTTGTTATTGTATAACGACAAGCAAAATGGCAAGTTACTTACATATCTCATGCGTGATGCCCTACCGTATCTTTTTTACGAATACATATTGTACCTACTCGATTATTTTGAAGTAGATATAGACAGAGTATTTGAAATGGATTTCTTTAATGACGAAGAACGAAATCGTTTTCGGAGTTATGTATCAGACGTAATACAAGTAGCAAACAGCAAACGTGTGAATAACGAACGGGATATTCGCCTACTCAATGCTATTGCAAAAAGAGTTGCGCTTTTGCTTAATGCACAAAACGGATTCGATGTAAAAAATTCAATCCCCGAATTAGAGGATCTATATCTAATAACACTAAATGACAATAACAACAAAATATCATTTGAAGGGGTTGACACAAAATCTATAGAACAGATATCATATTTGCTAATCTAGTGTATAGACAAGTCTTATTCTACTAACTAATATATTCTTCCATGACACTCTGTACCGCCTTTATTCGCCGTGCTAATGATACTGAAGAGCTTGTATTTGCTACCGATAGTTGCCTGAGTGGTGGTGAACGGTGGCATTCCGGGGTAAAACTATTTGAACTGCCACGTAAGGACTGTCTTATCTGTTTTGCCGGAGAGACAACACGTACCTACCCACTTATTCTTAACCTGATATCTTCAATACGATTTGATGAAAATCTGTCGAACCCCAATACTGATATTAGCGATGTACTAGAGTATCTTACAAATCTGTTCACAACGCTATGTAATGGTATTTCAGGCTATGCGCCACAATCGTTTGAAGATGCTTTAGGTGATTTTGAATTCATGTTTGGCGGATGGTCTTGGAAAAAAAGTGCTTTTCAGGTATGGAAATTAAAATACAATCACGAATTGAAGGCATTTTTACCTAATCAGGTAAACGAGGAAAATATGTTTTTCGCTTTTATCGGTGATGAAATTGAAATAGCAGAACAGTTACTTCAAGAGGAAATAGCTAAAGGAGGACGAATATTAGCCCGTAGTTTTGATATGGAACCATTTAAGGTTTTATTGCAAATGATACGCAAAGCAGAATACGATTCTATAGAGGGAGCCATACAACTGGCTAAAATACATCCACCAGGTGTTAACGAATTTTATGGAGTTTACTGGCCTTCAATTAACGGACGTAAAACTTTCCTGGGAAAGGATGTAAATTTTGAAAACAATCCGGCGGTAAGGTTTATTGACCCAGACACCTGTGCTGTTACTGGAGATGAATTGCCGGAAAGAATAGAAGAACCGACAGAAGAAGAATATGGATTTAATGCGGAGTTTGTAAAACGTTGCTACAGCGAAGATGGCTTTACATTAAAATCAACAATTACTAAGCAGGAAAAACAGACCTTACGACGTATTTTCAAGGAAATTGCCTATAAGCAGTTTTTAGAGAAACCAATTAATATTGAACAACCTGAAAATGCCGAAGAAGTATGAGCATCATTACAGAAAAAACTTTTGAATCAGCTTTAGTAAGCTCGTTAATAGAGCAAGGTGGGTATGCTGAAGGTAATGCTGCCGACTATAGCAGGGAGCTGGGGATGTTCAAATATGACATACTAAAGTTTCTGCAGGATAGCCAACCTAAACGTTGGGAAAAGATTGCAGCCATTCATGGCGACGATACAGATAACAGGGTAATACAACGTTTGTATAAAGAATTGGACTTGCGTGGAGCGTTAGATGTATTACGAAACGGCTTTACGGACTATGGTGTTCGTTTTCAGATGGCTTTCTTTCGTCCTGCTTCAACCTTAAACCCCGAGGCTTCAGCACTATATGATAAAAACAGCCTCAAGGTATACAGGCAAATATACTACAGTGATAAAGTGAAAAATTCTGTAGATGTAGTGTTAGCACTAAATGGCCTGCCTATTGCTACAATGGAGCTGAAAAATCAGTTTACCGGACAGGATGTAAGTAATGCATTGAAGCAATACGCAAATACGAGAGATAATAGGGAAGTGTTGTTTGCTTTTAAAAAAAGGTGTCTAGTACATTTTGCTATTGATCAGGATGAAGTATTTATGACCACGAAGCTTGATGGTGGTAAAACGTATTGGTTACCCTTCAATAAGGGATATAATAAAGGTAAAGGAAATCCTCCTATAGAAGGCAACTATCGTACATCCTATATGTGGGAAGATGTTTTGCGCAAAGATAGTTGGATGGAGATAATACAACGGTTTATCCATCTGCAGGTAAAAGAAATAGAATCGGAGGGCAAAATATTCAAAAAAGAGCAGCTAATTTTTCCTCGCTATCATCAGTTAGATGCAGTAAGAAGTATAAGTGAGGCCGTTTTGACACGAGGTGTTGGGAAGGATTATTTGATACAACACTCAGCAGGCTCCGGAAAAAGTAATACAATTGCATGGTTATCATACAGGCTTTCAGGATTGCACAATAGCAAAAATGAACGCATGTTTGATTCTGTAATCGTTATAACTGATAGGCAGGTACTTGATAGACAATTGCAAAATACAATTTACCAGTTCGAGCATAAGTCCGGATTGGTGCAACGTATAGATAAGGACAGTTCACAATTAGCCAACAGCCTAGAGCAGGGAGCAAATATCATTATTACCACACTTCAGAAGTTTCCATATGTAATTGGTAAAATAGGTGAATTGCCCAGTAGGAAGTATGCTATTATCATAGATGAAGCACACAGTTCGCAAGGTGGAGAGGCAAGTAAAAAAATGAAAGAAATACTTGCAGTAAAAACGCTTGAAGACGCTGAAAAGGCAGAGCAAGACGATGATTATACCGGAGATGATTTTATTAGAGAGCAAATAGAACAATCAGCTGCATCCAGAGGTAAGCAACCTAATATGTCTTTCTTTGCATTTACTGCAACACCCAAGTATAAAACATTAGAAGTCTTTGGCGAAAAAGATGATGCCGGGAAACCTAAACCATTTCATCTGTATTCCATGCGCCAAGCTATTGAAGAGGGTTTTATACTGGATGTGTTGCAAAACTATACTACATATGAACTCTACTATAAACTAACCAAAGCTATTGAAGATGATCCTAAACTGAATAAAAAGAAAGCATCAAAGGCTATTGGCAGGGCTATATCACTCCATCCATACAATCTAGCTCAGAAGGCGGAAGTGATAATTGAGCATTTCAGGAATGTAGTGTCAAAAAAAATAGGTGGGAAAGCAAAAGCCATGCTTGTGTGCGGTTCTCGCTTGCACGCCAAACGATATTACGAGGAGTTTAATACATACATTTTTGACAAAGGATATGACAAAGAGATAAAAATATTGGTGGCTTTTTCAGGTAGAGTAAAAGATGATAATACTAATCCCGAAGGGGTTTCAGAGCCGGAGCTTACAGGTTATAGTGAAAAAGAAGTGCCTGGAATATTTGAGAAGGATGAATATAAAATCTTGATAGTTGCTGACAAGTACCAAACAGGTTTCGATCAACCATTATTGCATACAATGTATGTGGACAAAAAACTGTCTGGAGTAAAAGCAGTTCAAACACTATCGAGGTTAAATAGGACTCATCCCGGAAAGGAAGATACTTTTGTGCTCGATTTTGTTAACGACAGACAAACTATATTGGATTCATTCCAGTATTACTATGAAGTTACTACAACTGAGGATGAGACTGATATTAATCATCTCTTCGATCTTAAAAACAGGCTCGACCAGTTTGATGTATATTGGGAAGCTGAGGTAAATGCTTTTGCTGAGGTGTATTTCAATCCCACTTCTAAATTTAATAATCCTACTCAGCAAAAGTATCTGTACTCATTTACAGATAATGCAGTGGATAGATATAAAGCAATAAATGGAGAAGAAAAACAGGATGAATTCAAAAAGGGATTACGTACTTGGACAAACCTGTATGCTTTTCTGTCTCAGATTATGCCATTTACCGATGTAGAGTTAGAAAAGTTCTATGCCTATGCAAAACTCTTGCAAACAAGATTGCCTAAGCGAGATCTATCTGAAGCCTTGTACATAGATGACGAGATTGCGTTAGAGTATTATAGGTTGCAGAAGATAAAAGAAGGTGCGATAGAACTGCAGAAAGGAGAAACGGGAGCAATCAGTGGAGCAACAGAAGCAGGACTTAAAAGACTCAAAGAAGAAGAAGCATTACTTTCAGAAATTATTAACGTACTTAATGATCGTTTTGGTACTGAGTTTACTGAAGCAGATAAGCTATTCTTTGACCAGATCGAAGCGGAATTATTACAGGATGATGTTTTGGTGACCCAAGCAAAAGTAAATAAGTTAGATACATTCAAATACGCATTTAATGATAAATTTATTGACAAGTTAATTGGCCGTATGGATGATAATGCCGAGATATTTGAACGTATTTTGTCAGACAAGTCTTTCGGTGATCTTGTAAAAGATTGGATGATGAAGAGTATATATCGAAAAATAAACCCAAGAGAATAGATAGTTATTATTTTTTAAGATTTTTTTTTGCATCATAAATGTAGGGGTACCTCATATTGCCTCCCCCCATCTAATAAGTAATGTTGCCATTCACCCCCGTACAAAATGGTAATAGTATTCCCGGCTTCAGTTCCTTGATTGTGCATTGTTGGGAATACATTGCCATGCTCAATTCTATCAAGCAGGTAATAAGGACTCTCTCCAACAGTAAGCGCAAATAATCACGCCAAACCTTTAGAACCACTTTCCTTTGGCTAATGATTTTTAGTGGAAGGAAAGCCACTCTAAAGCCCAAATTGGGTGCTTCGTTACACTACGCAGTTTGTCATGCTATTTGCATTGCTTTACTGTTTCCGTTCGGGTAGCTCCTTTGTCTTTAGTAAAGCTGTGGCTATGCTAAAGGCTATTACAGCATTACTAAATCCAACCGCTACCAATTTCTTGCTCGCCTGCGCTGCCAATGGCTGCGTTCAAGTCATTTGCTGGACACAAGCCAACGCTTATTTCTACGAAATGCCTCGCTAAATGCCTTTCTCTGTGTGTCCTTTCGCTATCGCTCGCAGGCCACCCCAGCCATGTGGCGCTCGCAGCTTCAATCGTTCATGCTTCACTCATTTCGCTTTTTCAGGCGAGCTATTTAGATAACTCCTCTTTCCAGTGGATAGTTAAATCGTATTAGTAAATGTTTAAAAACGCGAATGATGAAATATTTTGAAAATTGTAAAACTGTTGATGAAGTAAAAGCACTTTACAGGAATCTTGCTAAAGAGCTCCATCCGGATTGTGGAGGCTCTACAGAGTTGATGCAAGAATTGAATAATGAATATCAGTTTGTATGCCAGCTTTTGTTACAAGATTTGCATAAGTCATTGGAGAAATTCAATGAAGAAATGGATTTGTCTGAGAAGCACAGGTCTATCATAGAACAAATTGCACACTTAGATGGGATAATGATAGAATTAATAGGGCAGTGGATTTGGGTTACTGGTGATACTTATCAGGTAAAGGATTTGCTAAAGAATTCCGGGTTGTTCTATTCTTCTCAAAAAACTGCATGGTATTATCGTCCTGATAATTACAAAGGTAAAAAGTCAGATAAATCACTTGATGAAATAAGGGATAAATACGGCAGTGAAAAAATCAACTTCAGAAAGCCAGGAACATTTTTACAGTAACAATACTATAACGGGTTGCTACCGATAGCTGGGGCAGAATTCTTTGTTTACTACTTTTCTTTAAAGTTTAGTGGTTTTCTTTCTATCTACCTACAAATAAAAAAGTAAAAGAAAATTATTCTCAATATGGTTAATCTGTCACTATCCATATATTAGTATTAAATTGATTATTGTTAAAATAATGAGCTTTGCTTGAACATGAGTTGAACATATAAAAGTGTAGATCTCTGAAAGTATTATCTGTAAAGGATTACAGAGGATTTTTATCACTGCCTTACAAGCAGGGGGTCCGCGGTTCGATCCCGTGTGCTTCCACAAATTTTCTAAAATTTTAGACAGAATTCATTTTATGAATTCTGTCTTTTTTTGCAACTTTCATCTGTCAAATTGGACTTCATGACATTAATCATATTGTTATGCGTCTATTGGGTTTAGTTTTACATGCCCTCATTAAAGTGTGTAGCTATGAAATATCGCATAATAACTATGTTGCTAGGCTTATTGCTATTATACGCATGCAGCAAATCTGATAGCGTCACTAACACTGATAGTATTACATCAACGCTTACTGAATATCAAATAAAGCGTCCTGTCAGGTTTCCCGAAATGTACATTCCTAATGATAACAAGCCTTATAAGGAACGCATAACATTGGGTCGCATGTTATATTACGATCCCATTCTTTCAAATGACGGACGCTCCTGTTCAAGTTGCCATTTACAGACAATGGGGTTCACTATTGCTGGTAGTGCAGGTAGCATGCCTGTCTTACCGCATGTAAACCTCGGTTGGAATACAAACTATATGTGGAATGGCTCAAAAAAAGGTACGTTGGAAGATGTTATGATATTTGAAACAGAAGAGTTTTTTGCAACGGATCTAAATAGGATCAACAATAATGAGAAGTATGTACAGCTTTTTCGTCAATCTTATGGTATTGATAAAATAACACACAAATATATTGGATATGCATTAGCACAATTCACAAGGACGCTCATATCTGACAATACAAAGTATGACCGATATATGAATGGTACTGATGTCTATACATACAATGAAGAAATGGGTAGGAAGATATTTTTTAGTGAAAAAGGAGATTGTTTTCACTGTCATGTCACACTAATTACTACAGATAATGACTTTCATAATAATGGCCTAGACAGTATTTATACCGCTGATAAGGACAAAGGTTTGTATAACGTAACCAAGAGCGTAAACGATTTAGGGAAATTTAAAACCCCAAATTTGAGAAATGTTGCCCTACGTAAAACATTCATGCATGATGGTCGCTTTACTTCTTTGGAAGAAGTAATTGACTTCTATAATTCTAAAGTCAAAAAGTCTGCTTCGGTTGATCCTGTAATGTTGAAACCTGGTAAAGAAAATGGATTGCAGCTTAGTACTATAGAAAAATCACAACTGATTGCGTTTTTGAAAACGCTCACAGATAGCACATTCATTTCCGCAGTGGAGTTTAGTAAGCCTTGATATATTAAAATGCTTATTTGAAATATGACAACAATCATCGTGTATTCTAATAAAGGACATATTTATCTTTTATTGACCATATTAGCTTTGTTGTGATAAATGCATTGTTTCCAAGCAATACTGTACGCTGTATAAAAACTAAGTTTATGGGACGCCTATTTGTTTTATGTTTATCATTATCTATCGCCTCTTCTTGCCAAAAAGATAAAAGTCACGAGATAAATAATCAGATTAACATATCTATAAGTTCTCCTACTGAAAAGCAGATATATGCGAGAGGAGATACTGTTTTTATAAAGGCGGATATTACCTCCGTGTCAGGTATTCACGGTTATACAACTTCCATCTATTCAGATACAGGAGAAGAGCTTTATAAGATTGAGGAGCATGCCCACGGCAAAAATGTTACAGTAGACAAATATTGGGTGTATAAAACAGATTTGCAAAATGTTGGTGATTTACAATTGGTTATAAATGCTATCATCAACCACGAAGGAGAGACAATAGAGTGTAGAAAAAATGTATATACAAAATAAAGATATTATTAAAAGACATTTTTATCTTTATTATGATTATAGTCATACTTTTTTAAAACTATCGGATACATTTTTGTCTTTCAAACACTAATTCTTAACTACATAAAACTAAATACAATGAACAGAAAAAACATGGTTGTATTAATGCTCTCGATGAGCGCTTTTATTTATAGCTGTGGTGGCGGTGGAGAAGAGAAATCAGTAAGAGATCAAACGCCGGATCCTGGTAAAAATGAATATGTAGATCCTAATAAAGATGTCAATCCAAAAGGCATTGGCAAATTTACCAATGTAGAACTGACGCACCCGCTGGATGTAAACATGGTGAAGGGCGGTGAATCTGTATATGATGTAAAATGTAGCTCTTGCCACAAACTGACTGACGAAAAATTGGTAGGTCCGGGATGGAAAGGAGTGACAGACAGAAGACAACCTGAATGGGTAATGAATTTTGTGACGAATGTAGATGAAATGCTGGATAAAGATGCAGAGGCAAAAGCTATGATGGAAGTTTGTATGGTGAGGATGCCTAATCAAAACCTAACTGACGCTGAGGCAAGAAATATACTGGAGTTCATGAGAAAGAACGATGGTAAAAACTAAAAATCACGCCTAAAAAATAAATATGAAACATTACAAATTAATGCTTTGTGCATTAGGGGCAGTTATTGCCGGACAAAGCTGTAAAATGAAAGATACGGGAAATGTTGTTCAGGGAGATGCAGCATCCAAAGTATATGTAGCTCCCGGCAAGTATGATGAGTTCTACAATTTTGTATCTGGTGGTTTTAGCGGGCAGGTATCTGTATATGGTATTCCTTCCGGCAGGTTGTTGAAAGTAATCCCGGTTTTTTCTGTAAACCCGGAAAATGGTTATGGTTTCAGTGAAGAAACGAAACCGATGCTGAACACTACTGCCGGTTTTGTGCCGTGGGATGATGAACACCATCTTGCGTTATCGCAAACGAATGGCGAACATGATGGACGTTGGATATTTGCCAATGCCAACAATACGCCACGTGTAGCACGTATCAATCTGGGTACTTTCAAAACGGATGAAATTCTGGAGATACCCAATAGCGGTGGTAACCACTCTTCTCCTTTCATTACAGAGAACACAGAATATGTAATTGCTGGTACTCGTTTCAGCGTACCGTTAGGAGAGGCTGACGTACCTATTAGCAGCTTTAAAGAAAATTTTAAAAGTGTAGCCTCATTCATCAATGTAGATCAAGGTACCGGTAATATGAAGATTGCATTCCAAATTGCGCTTCCTGGCATGAGCCTCGACTTGTCTCGTGCTGGTAAAGGTCCGTCTCATGGGTGGTTTTTCTTCTCTACCTACAATACAGAGCAAGCAAATACATTGTTGGAAGTGAATGCTTCTCAAAAAGATAAGGACTTTATAGTAGCTGTAAACTGGAAAAAAGCTGAAGAGTATGTAAAGGCTGGCAAAGGAACTAAGATGAAAACCCGTTACTATCATAATAAGTGGAATGAAGAAACACATTCTGCTACTTCTGAACTGGAACAGGAAGTATTGGTGTTAGACCCTGCAGAGCTGAAAGATATGGTATATATGATACCTTGTCCTAAGTCTCCTCACGGTTGTGACGTAGACCCTTCTGGTGAATACATAGTAGGTAGTGGTAAGCTGGCTGCTTTGATACCTGTGTTTTCTTTCAACAAGCTGATGAAAGCAATAAATGATAAAACATTTGAAGGAGAGTATCAGGGAATTCCTGTGGTGAAATATGAAGCAGCATTGCATGGCGAGGTACAAAAACCAGGCTTAGGTCCATTGCATACAGAGTTTGATGGTAAAGGCAATGCATATACTTCATTCTTCCTTTCGTCAGAAGTAGTCAAATGGAGCATTAAAGATGTGAAGGTGTTGGATCGTGTGCCAACCTACTATTCTATTGGCCACCTTTGTGTGCCTGGTGGCGATACAAGAAAACCTTATGGTAAATACGTGATTGCTTACAATAAAATCACTAAAGATCGTTATCTGCCAACTGGTCCTGAACTGGCACAGTCTGCACAGCTTTATGACATCAGCGGAGATAAAATGCAGTTGATACTCGACTTCCCGACAATCGGTGAGCCTCACTATGCTCAGGCTATAGACGCTAAGGTGATAAAAGATAGGAGTGTCAAAATATTTGACATTAATAAAAATAAACACCAGTACGTTGCAATGGGCGAAAAAGAAACCAAAGTGGTGCGCAATGGCAACAGGGTGGATATTTATATGACTGCGATACGCTCTCACCTGACACCGGATAATATTGAAGGTGTGTTTGTAGGAGATGAGGTATATTTCCACGTTACAAACTTGGAGCAAGATTGGGATGTACCACATGGTTTCGCAATCAAGCATGCTGCGAATGCAGAACTGCTGATAATGCCTGGCGAAACGTCTACACTTAAATTTGTACCGGATAGAACAGGTATATATCCTTTCTATTGCACAGACTTCTGTTCTGCACTACATCAGGAAATGCAGGGCTACCTGAGGGTTTCTCCTAAAGGAAGTAATGTGCCACTGAAATATGGTATAGGTGATACTGCTCCTAAAGCAGTAGCCGCAAAATAATTTCACAATGGCAGTGCATCGTATCCCGATGTACTGCCATAATTGTTTTTAATTATGAAAAAGTTGACAACACCGGGAAGGTATAGTGTATTGTTGGTGATAATATTTCTTGCTACACTTTGGTTTTTCCCTATGTGGCGTATAGACTTAAAAGCACCCCAATATCCTGGTGGGCTTACCATGACGATATGGATAAATGATGTGAAAGATGATGTAGATGTGATTAATGGATTGAATCACTATATAGGCATGAAAACAATACACAAAGAAGATTTTAAAGAGTTTGTATACTTGCCGGCTACTATTATATCCTTTATCGTGTTAGGTATTCTTGTTTTCTTTTGGAACAGAAAGACAGGTTATTATATATGGACAGGCATATTTACGGCAATAGGCCTCATGTCGTTCTATGATTTCTATAAATGGGAGTATGATTATGGCCATAACCTTGACCCAACAGCACCGATACAAGTGCCCGGAATGTCCTATCAGCCACCATTAATAGGGTATAAAAAACTGTTGAACTTTGAAGTGTTATCTCAGCCACACGTAGCCGGATGGTTATTTATACTTTCCGGTGTAGTATTGGTGTCTATAACGTTCTATGAATGGAAACAATCAAAAAAAATGGTATGAAACAATGCGGATTGATAGTGGTTTGTATATTGCTGCTTTGCGGCTGCAAACCTCAGTTTGAAAAAATAGATTATGGAAAGGAAAGTTGCAGCCATTGTAAAATGACAATAGTTGATAAGCGATTTGCTGCAGAGATGATAACATCAAAAGGGCGTGCACATAAGTTTGATGATGTTCTTTGTATGAAACAGTATGCAGACTATTATACCGAACAGAGTAAAGATGCAATGTACTTTGTTGCAGTCTGCAATAGCAATAACGAAGAGTTTACAGATGCAACCAAGGCATTGTATTTGCAACATCAGGCTTTTAAAAGTCCGATGAACGGAAATTATGGTGCGTTTTCCAGCACAGAAAGTGCAGCTGCAACCGTTAAAGAATTAAATACGCAACCCGTTTCGTGGAGCGATATTAAATAACTGCATGCCCAGGCTCATTATAACTATACTATTCATTTTTTTCGCGTACAATGGCAATGCGAAAACTATCGTCGTACGTGCAGATAAAGCAAATGCAATAAAAAATGCACTCGCTTACTGCACAGATGGAGATACCGTGTCTATTGAAAAGGGCTTGTATAAAGAACAAGATATCCTTGTTTCAAAACGCATTACTATACTTGGTAAGGACTACCCGGTTATTGATGGGGTAAAGAAAGGACAGCTTATAGTTGTGGTAAGAGACTCAGTAATAATATCAGGCCTGCAGCTACAAAATACCGGTCGGTCCAGTATGACAGATATGGCAGCAATACGTTTGCAAAATGTGAAAAGTGTATCTGTTATTAACAACAAGCTTGTAAATAATACTTACGGGGTGTATCTGCAGAATAGCCACTACTGCCTCGTTTACAAAAATACAATCAGGGCAGATGCTCAGGATGAACTGAATAGCGGAAACGGTATACATGCTTGGAAATCTACACACCTGTTACTTCAAAGTAATAATATCAGCGGTCATAGAGATGGTATTTATTTCGAGTTTGTAACTGATTCAAGAATTCTTAATAATACCTCTACTGAAAATATTCGATACGGGTTGCATTTTATGTTTTCGCACAAGGATGTATATACGCGCAATAGTTTTATTAATAACGGCTCAGGTGTAGCAGTTATGTACTCTAAACAGGTAGAGATGTACTACAATACATTCAGGCACAACTGGGGCGATGCTTCGTACGCTATTCTGTTGAAAGAAATTGCTGATAGTAAGATAGAACACAATCTGTTTGATAAAAATACGGTTGGCATATACATGGAAGGTACAAGCCGTATACAAGTATTGTATAATGAGTTTGTTGAAAATGGTTGGGCAATGAGGGTACAGTCTAGCTGCGATAATAATGTGTTTGAAAAAAATAATTTTCTTTCAAACTCTTTTGATGTAGCAACGAATGGTACCATGATGCTGAATACTTTCAACAACAACTATTGGGACAAATACGATGGCTACGATCTTGATAAAAACAAGGTGGGCGATGTGCCTTACTATCCTGTAAGTATGTATTCTGTAGTTACCGAACGTGTGCCAACTGCCATGATACTGTACAGAAGTTTCCTTACAGATATTATGAACAGGGTAGAGAAGGTAATGCCCAGTATTGTACCCGATAAGTTGAAAGATGATAACCCATTGATGAAAAGCCTGAAATTACGATGATACATATAAATGCACTGACTAAATCTTTTGGCAGTTTTAAAGCACTGGATAATATAAGTCTCAATTTTGCTAAAGGGCGTACAGTTTCTTTATTAGGACCCAATGGCTCGGGCAAAACCACGCTAATAAAATCTATTTTGGGTTTGGTGATTCCTGACAAAGGAACCATATCTATAAACGATAAACAAATCGGGAATGATTGGCAATATCGTTCTCATATCGGGTATATGCCACAGATAGGCAGGTACCCTGAAAATATGACCATAGGGCAGGTCATCAAAATGATAAAAGACATCCGAAAGGATAATGTACAATATGATGAAGAGCTGATAACACAATTAGGTGTAAATAAGATTAGTTCAAAAACCATGCGTAGTCTTTCGGGCGGTACCAGGCAGAAGGTTAGTGCATGCCTGGCATTTCTTTTTTCTCCCGGTATCCTTATTCTCGATGAGCCAACTGCAGGCCTTGACCCTTTGGCAAGCGAAATCCTAAAAGATAAAATAATACAGGAATGTAATAAAGGCAAACTTGTATTAATAACATCACATATCCTCAGCGATTTGGATGGTATTACCAACGATGTGGTTTATCTGCAAGATGGTAAGCTGATATTTTATAAGTCTGTTGACGAATTGCAGCATATGACAAGTGAAACAAAGCTGAACAAAATGATTGCCAGTGTAATGAGAAACGAACATACTAAAACTGCCGATATATGAAGACGATAATGAAATATGTTGTTGCCGATCTGATACGGAATAAGGTAATAGTTGTTTACGCAATCATACTTGCGGTATTGTCCTTTAGTGTGTTGAGCATAGACGAAAACCCTGCCAAAGGATTGCTTAGTTTATTGAATGTTACATTATTGTTCGTACCGCTTATCAGCATACTGTTTGCGACTATCTATTATTTCAATTCCATAGAGTTTATTGAACTGCTTTTGGCGCAGCCTGTAAGGAGAAATAAAGTTTTGCTGGCCGAATATGCAGGCCTTACAATCTCACTTTCATTAGCTTACTTGTTAGGGGTAGGTTTGCCGGTTATGATTATATCCCCAAATCTCGCAGCTATAACATTGTTGTTGAGTGGGTTCTTGCTCACACTTATATTCACAGCCATTGCACTATTGATATTCGTACTGTTCAAGGATAAGACAAAAGGCATAGGTGCAGCTATTGCTGCTGCAATGTTCTTTACACTTTTATTTGACGGACTATTATTGATATTTATTTACTCATTTAATGAGTATCCGATTGATAAAGCGGTGTTAGGGATAACAGCTTTCAATCCTGTGGATCTTGCTCGTATCCTCATGTTATTGCAATTGGACGTGGCTGTATTGATGGGATATTCCGGTGCATTGTTCAAAAAGTTCTTAGGTACCGGTACTGGTAGCGTGTACGTTGTTATTTGTATGCTGTTCTGGGTGTTGCTTCCATTGTTGTTGTCGGTCAGGGTATTTCGGAAAAAAGATTTATAGCAAGAGGGAGAGGTGAAAACCTCTCCCTCTTTATTATGAGTAACACTATATCTTACTTTCAACTTCCAATGCTTTCGGAAACAGTATGTTATTCTCAAGATGGATGTGCTGAAAGAGGTCGTTCTCAAATTCCTGTAGTTTATGCAGGTAAAGCCTATGGCTGTTGCAAGCATCCTCAGGTGCTACATAGTTATTGGTTAACATTTTAATGTCTCTTAATAGTTCTCCTGCCAGGTCGTGATCTTGCTCCATAACCCATATCGGATTTTGTACACTGTTAAAACCTCCTGCCTTCATCTGCGATGCTTCCATTTGTTTGATGTACGGGAAGAGTATTACCTCTTCTTTCTTCATATGTGTATCCAGTTCATTTAAGAGTAGAAGTACTTTATCGTGAACCGTTTTCAGATATGGGTACTTTTCTATGTGTTTGGTACTTACTTTCTCTGATAGTTCTTTTATAAGCGGTGCATTCGTTCTCACGTATTCATGATGTTGATTCACTATAAAGTCTGCAAGAAAGCCGGCATTCCAACTTTTAAAATCAAGGTTTTGTGTATCGGTTTGTGTTGGTTCTTCTAATAGTTCTGCAACTGTTATTTCAGATAGCCCTTTTTCTTTGCAGGCTTGAGCCAGTGTTTTCTTGCCACCACAACAAAAATCTATTCCAAGTTTTTTAAACACCTCGGCTTTTCTGATGTCGCCACGTACTATTTCTCCAATCGTTTCTTCCCCGTTTGTGATTTCGTTTTTCTTTATCTGTACCTCCCATATCTCTGGACCTTTTTTCAGGTATTGCCATGTAAAACAATTACCTCTCAACCCCATCAGCTGATAATATACAGGCTTAGGATCGTGGTCATTATGTAAGATGACAGAAGCGCCTGGGGCAATTTTGTCAAATGCATTGAAGATAGATGGGTGCTTATCTGCTGGCGCCATCGTTGTTACATCAATAAAAATGGTTGAATCCATATTTTTAAAATTTATTGCTTTTATAATTGATTAATGAAATGTTGCGTTGTATTTACTGTACTGTGTTTTCAAATGACTTGCTACTATCAGTATGCTTCCCATTACCAGCACAATAGCTGCATACCACAGCATTTGGGGGAATAACCTGCTGTTGGTCATAAACATTATTTCCAGCCCCTGTGTCATTAGCAGCAATTCATTTGCAAGTACACCTGTTACGAATATTGCTAATGAAACAGAGGCGAGTTTTGTATTCCCTAAATATCCAAGCTGTAGAAAATGGGCGAGCAGATAAAATGTTACAAAGCCTAATAGCACTAAATGAAGAAAACCTATTATGACTGGCCTGTTATTAAATACTTGGTCACCTATAGTCGGGAATATTGTGAGGCTTTGTAGTGTGAGCTTAAGTATTAATGCTACAATAGATAATGCTAGTAGTACTCTGTATGGTGTTGTCTCTTTAACGACAAATAGCTTGATGCCCTTTGTAAGTGGCAGAAACAAGATTACAGATAGAATGAGCAGTATGCTGCCTGCAACGGCTACGATACGTACATATGTAGTAGGGTAATGCCACAGGTAGCATAAGAATAATGAAGGGATTACTGTTGCATTTACTATTGTCAAGAAGCGTTTAGCTCTATGCTTGTCTGCAAGTAAACTGTTCTTCATTATCTTATTGAATAAGAGAGCAAGAATAGCTAATGTAAAGAAGCCATTATACTGCAAATGCAGATAGGTATATACAGCATCTTTATACAGAATGACATTTCCGGATTTCGTTGCCAGCAGATAGGCAAGTGTGTATGGACCAATAGATGATAACGACATATATATTAGTGACCATATTGCCGTCTGTTTAATAATTGGTTCTGCTTCTGTCTTTTGAAGCGCTTTCAAAAACACCCACGTATAGTAATAAGATATAGAAATGAAAAGGGTTGAAAATACGATAGAGAAAAGCCCATATCCCTGTAGCAAAAAGCTTATCAACATTCCCCAGGCATTGATGTTTACGAGCAGTAAAATTCGATTCATTCTTGCATCTATACCTTGCAAAAGTTCTGTAGAGAGTAGTACAAATAATGCCAAGCTT
This sequence comes from Chitinophagales bacterium, assembly GCA_017303395.1. Taxonomy (GTDB): domain Bacteria; phylum Bacteroidota; class Bacteroidia; order Chitinophagales; family Chitinophagaceae; genus Polluticoccus. The sequence continues at coordinate 226,994 of JAFLBN010000001.1, read as the reverse complement.
ACCCATCCACCAAAGGCAAAGTGAGAATGTGCATGTAATACATGCTTAAAATCTAGGAAGGGAATATTGAATAGTATCTTGCTACGTAGCGTAAAGCCAAGTATGGCTACTATGCTCAGGTTTATTAGAGTGATGCCAATCCATTTTTGTTTTTTTGAGGCTGAATTAATAAAAGACATTTTTATCCTTAATTAAGATAATTTTTTTTAAACTCTTATTCTTTTAAGAACTGACTTGCCTTTTTTCAGGCTTTGGCCCAGCTCTCCGATTGTTGTTCCTTCCAGCATCTTTTTCAAATCGGTTCTTATAGCTTTGAATTTGTTGTGGAGTGGGCAGGGGTTTGTTTCAGAACACTGCTTCAACCCCAGCCCGCACCCTGTAAATATTGCTTTTCCATCTATGGCCGTTACTACATCTATCAGTTTCAAATCCAATTGATATTCATCCAGAAAGAAACCGCCATTTACACCCTTCTGAGAATTTACTATTCTGTTACGACTGAGTATTTGTAATATCTTGGCTGTAAAATGTGCTGGAGCTTCTATGTTTTCGCATATTTCAGTAATGCCTACCTTTTTCCCTTTTTCGTTTTCAGATGCTATATAGATAATTGCCCTGATGCCGTATTCACAAGATTTTGAAAACATTTTGTAATTGGTTGACTGATTATTAATTCTGTACGAAAATAACGATATGAATAGTAAGTAGTTCAAAATAGATTATAGAACTATTTCTTAGGTGGTAATAGTACTTCATCAATCACATATATCAGGCCATTGGATGCCGGTATTGCTGCTAAGATGTTAGCAGTCCCATTAATTTTTACTTTGCCGTCTTTTTTGCTGATAGTAATGTTTTGAGAATTCACCTGGCCAATTACTTGCCCATCCTGGAACATATCCTCTTTATAAATACCAACCGATACATGGTATTGCAGTATATCTGCTAAAGCATCTTTCTGGTCCGGTTTCATTAAACCATCAACAGTACCTGCCGGCAATTTGCTAAACGCTTCGTTTGTGGGGGCAAAAACAGTGTACGGACCAGTTTTGCGTAGTGGCTCAACTAAATCGGCATTTTTTACAGCAGCTACCAAAGTGCTATGGTCTTTGCTGCCCATGGCAACCTGCACCACATCGTGTTGAGAAACATTGTCCTCTGCAGCAGGTACAGTAGATGCTAAAGCAGGCTCGGAACCTGAATTAGTGCTTTGGCGACTATTGTTGTTACAGGCGGTTAATGCTGAAGTAGCCAGCATCATTAGCAGAAATGATTTTTTCATAACGTTTATTGTTTGATGAAATGAATGAATCTGTTGTAAAATTAATCCGCCTCGTCAAGTTAAAATATGACACACATCATATTCAAGATGAAAATGTCTTTTATTTATCTGTAACCCAAAAATCATCTTTCCAATCATTATGGTAAGCGTTTTTATTGGCGTTTTCTATCATTTCGCCTGCAATGCGTAATTGCACAGTTTGTATGTGTCTTTCAATATAATTTAACATGTCTCTTTCCTCATATCGTATATGAGATTCAAGCAGATTTGCAAAGCAATACATCTGTTGTTGCAGTGTGATGTCTTACTGTGAGTACTATTTCCATAACTTGTAGATGCTCGTTTGATGCCCGTTTAAATTTTTCATCTTCCGGAATGAGTGAGAACAATATTTGTTCTTCAAGCTCAAAATGAAGCGCTAATTCTGTATCGAAAATGTGTGAGATGTATGCTGCAATTCTATCAGTGTCAATACTCCTATTAATGCCTTGTCTGATTTTCCAGCATAGTAATAACCCATTATGATGATCTCTGGACAGCGGAACGAGCTCTGCACTTCGTTTTATCGGCAATTTCTTTTCATTCATGATGTAAACGGTTACTGTATAATTGTTTCAGGTAGTAATAAATAATCATGCCCATACCGGCCAATAAACCTATGCCTGCTATTGCAAATAGTTTTAGAATAGAGTAGATAGGGGCCATCATTGTCTGAAAGTCATTAATATTCAATACACGGCTCCTGTAGCCTTTTGTAAGCCCTGCCATTACAAGACACAGCCAGAATATTAACAGGCTTACCTGAGCTATGTTATATCCTGTAGTTACCGCATTTTTTATTTTGATGGATGCAGTATCGACTTTACAAATGTACCCAATGCTACCCAGCAAGATCATTGTGTTGATGCCTATTGTAGTGCCCATAGCATGTGCAACTGTAATGTGTGTGCCGTGTGTATACTTGTTTATGGCAGGTATGCTCATCATAATTGCAAGCAAAAGGTTTAAGAACAACCATACCTCCGATGCTATGATGAATTTGTAACTGATAAGGTGTTTATGTTTGTTATATTCAGATATTTTCGACTTAAACCTTTGGATCATACTTATGAGAAACAACCACTCCGTCATACTTATGAAGTATGATATGTGTCTGACCCAGCCTGTTGTTGGTACATTGTATATATGGTGCCCCCAATTAAACATCAAATTGCTGAGGCTCAGAAAATAAAATGCATATACCTTCTTGTTTTCAGCTATAGATTTGTCTCCGCTCATTTTTACCATCATGTAAAGCGATGTGCCATATATCATCTGATTCCATGCTCCAACCATCGATCCGTTTGCCTTCCATTGCATAGTTACTTCTCTGATGTAGGATTGTCTGATCCATGCAATATGCCATATATTCTGTTCAATAAACGTCAGCAAAAAGAACAGCACACCCGTAGCCCACATTATCTGATACAATGGTTTTTTGTTTTTCAGGCTGAACCAGTGCCTGCCGTATCCGATCATCAACAATGTCCAAGAAAGCAGTAATGGTATACACAACCACGGCGGAAATTCCCAGTATTCCCTGCCACCATATTTGTTCATTGTATAGTATGCGAAAATGACACTTATAGTCAACGCCCATATACCTGCTGCTGTGTTTATCAGACGTTTGTTTGCTGTTTGTATGACTGCAACATTATTGCTGTGTACTAACAGCGATGTTACGGCCCCCGATATTATCCAAAACAATGCTGCCGATACGTGCATCGGCCTCAGTTGTTGAAACGGTACTATATTTTTTAACATTTCAGGATACAAAAATGAAAATGATGACAGTACACCACACAATAATGCTACTTTAAGCATTATTAGTGAAAAAATGAGATATACCTTATAGCGCATACATTACTTAATTATATAACTGCCTGTCCAATGTATATTACTATCGTTTACTTCTGATTTTCCTGTTTTATCTATCCAACTCAGGTAGGCAACAAGATTGTCAACTTCTTCATTTTTCAAGTGTAGGTTTGGCATCTTACCTGTGCCATATTTTATAAAAGTTTTTATTCTGCTTTCAGATTTACTGCTAGCTATGTTAGTAAGGTCTGGGCCCATATATCCACCTAAGCCATATAATTGATGGCAAGATTGGCAATTTTTTTCTCTCCAGATAGAAGCCCCTTCCATAGCAGATTGTGTTGGTGGTGTGGATTTCGTATCACAATGCCTGAAAAGGAATAGTGTATATGAAACAAAGATGATGAATAGTAAAAGCCAGTATCGTAGAAACATATTTACTGATTGCCTGACAAAACTAGAATGTGATACTCGTCAAAAATATGACCAATATCATATTAAGGACAATGACATCCTTAATTGGGTGTTTTTTTTGCTACAATGTTGCTACAAATGTGCTACAAGGGAAAGGCTTTTATTTTAGTCTACCTTGTTTGTTTTCAATAGTTTATAAGAAATGCTACAAAATACTACAGAGGTGTAAGCAAGAACTTTCTTAGTAACTTGTATCTTTCTGAAATAAGTATGTACTGATTAAGAGTTAGAATAACATTTGAATGTATAGAAAAGATAAAGGAGCCAAAATTGGCCCCTTTATCTTTTCTATACAGGCTCACATTATCAATAATCGCCAGTTTTCTAAAATTTTATATTTTATATGAGTTTCAAAAATTGGCTCAACGTAAACCAATGTAAGCTAAGCCTACACTGTCTTTCAAGGGATAAATACGCCAGAAAAAATCCTTCAATTGGTTCGACACTCGTTCCGTAGACTCCACAAATTTTCTAAAATTTTAGACAGATTTCTATATAGAAATCTGTCTTTTTGTTTAAAGTAATCCTATTAGTAATACTTGGGTCAAGCGAAAATTCTCTCGCTAGTTGTTAGAGTATTTAATACAGATAATAATATCAATAAGACCTTTTCCGCATCATAATTGTGTATTCTTAAGGATAAGATTAAACTAGATAGACTTAGCATATTTCAAATGCCAAAATATTTTTGTGATACCGAATCACCTATCTTTGCCACTGATGCAACGGCTGTTGGGCATATTTCTTCTGTTTTTGTTAGCTATTGGGCTTACACAGCCCGGCGGCTTCATGCAGCATTGTAACCTGCACCAGATGTATGCTGATTGCAGCGCAGAGGACCACGATATTACTCCGCTCGATTTTGTTTTTGAGCACTTGTTGAATCAGGAATCTGTGGTGAACCTGCTGGAAGGCGAGTACGATTGCCCAATAGGCGACCATCCGCACGATCCGTTTCAGGCATCGCAGGCTACTGGGCAGGTAATGGTTTGTGTGGCGCCGCAGTTGAATCCATTTGTAATAGTTAATAAAACATTCGTTGCTGCACCTGCAAAGCAATATTTTGCATACAACAGCAATTTCTTTACGTCTGCTTTTTTTGCAGATATCTTCCGACCTCCGATAGTGTGTTAGTAAATATCGTTTAGCGAACTGCATATCTGTCCACTATGGATTGGTGTATGCATTCAGGTAATTCATTTATTCAACACCATTTAGAACAATTAAGGATGAAGCGATTATTAACCGCTTTGTTAATATGCATGGCATATATAACAAATGCGCAGACAGATGCCATTACTATATCAGGCATCGTAAAGGAAGAAAAGACACATGCGATTATAGCCTATGCCAATGTAGTACTGAAAAAAGAAACAGACAGCAGCTTTGTAGCTGGTACTATAACAGGCGAAGACGGCAGGTTTGCAATAGGTAATATTAATGCAGAGAGTTACTATCTGGAAGTGAGTTATGCAGGGTTTACAACCGTGCGACAACCTGTACTTGCTGGCCAGCTGAACAAATTCCTGGATGCAGGAACTATAGCACTGAAAGAAGACAGCAAAGTGCTGCAAGATGTTGTAGTAACATCGAAAGCTGATGCTGTAGCCACTAAGTTGGATAAGAAGACATTCAATGTCTCTGATAACATCAGTCAGATGGGTGGCTCCGTAATGGATGCTATGAAAAATCTGCCGGGTGTTACAGTGCAGGATGGCAAAGTGCAGTTACGCGGCAGCGATAAGATTTCAGTGCTTGTAGATGGCAGGCAAACAGCGCTGACGGGTATGGGCAGCCAGTCGGGGCTGGATAATATACCTGCATCTGCCATCGAGCGGATTGAAATCATCAACAACCCATCATCGAAATACGATGCGAATGGAAATGCGGGCATCATCAATATCATTTACAAGAAAGAAAAGAAAGAAGGCTTGAATGGTAAGATTGGTATGATGGCAGGCGCAGGTGCTCTGTGGGTGAAACAGGAAAATTATCCAACCATCAGGCAGCAGTATACGGCTACGCCCAAGCTCAATCCTTCTATATCTCTCAATTACAGAAAGAACAAGGTAAATGTGTTTCTGCAGGCAGATAATCTGTACACAAAAACTCTGAATAAAAATGAGTTTGTTGACAGGTATTATGATAATGGTACGGTGGTAAAACAACAGACTGTAAGAAACAGGACAACGAATGTTGTAACAGGTAAAACCGGGCTTGATTATTATGTGAATGATCAGAATACCATTAATGCGTCTGTACTGTTCAGCAGTGAGAAAATACTGGATAATGGTGATGAACCTTTCTTTAATAGCGACTTGTCTCAACGCCAACGCTTATGGCGCTTTATTGAAGACGAGCTGAAGACAACCGCTACCGCGTCTGTTGGTTGGCAGCATAAATTCAAACAACCTGGGCGCTCATTGTCCGTTTCAGGCAACTACACCTACCACCGCGAAAACGAACAGTATTTCTTCACGAATATATTGCCGACTTATACAGGGTTAGATTCTTTCAAGCTATTGTCTGATGAGCATGTGGCCGATTTTAGTGCAGACTATGTGCAACCATTAAAATATGGGCGTATAGAAGGTGGCTTGAAATTTCGCTACAGATACATCCCTGTTAATATGCGTTTTATTCCGGGGCTTAATTCTCCGCTCGATACCAATGCTGGTGGCTGGGCAAACTATACAGAGACCATCCCAGCACTATATGGTAACTATGTTTTTGAGAATAAGAAGTTTGAACTGGAAGCAGGTGTGCGTGTAGAATATGTGGCTGTGCAGTACGATGTGAATCCTAACCACAACACTTACAAAAGTGATGGATATAACTACACGCAGCCTTTCCCAAATCTTAGGCTGGCATACAAGCTGAATGACAAGAATAGAATATCATTTTTCTACAACAGGCGAGTAGATAGACCGAATGAGGTGGATATCCGTATCTTCCCAAAGTATGATGATGCGGAGATAATAAAAGTGGGTAACCCTGCACTGGCGCCGCAGTTTACCAATTCGCTTGAGCTTGGCTATAAAACAAACTGGAGCAATGGCTACTTCTACAGTGCTGCTTACCACAAAATTATGGATGCCACAATCACGCGTATTGCAAGCGTGGTGCCAGGCAGTACACTTATTTACAACATTTTCCAGAATGCAGGCAGGAGTTATAATACAGGGCTTGAAATGTTACTGTCTTACAATATAGGCAAGAAAGTATTGCTTAGCCTTAATGCCACAGGTTACAGAAACGAGATAGAAGCATTTACTGTAGTGAATAAATACCCACAGCAAAATACGTTCACTGCTGCAAAGCAAGAGATGTTTTCGGGCAATGTAAAGCTTAATGGTCTATTCCATCTGCCATATAAAACAGATGCACAGCTCACGGCCATTTACCTTGCACCAGATATTATACCGCAGGGTAAAATCTACAGTCGCTTTTCTATAGATATGGGTGTGAAAAAAGCCGTACAGAAAGGCAAGGGCGAACTGTTCCTGAATGCGACGGATATTGCCAACACACTACGCATCAAAAAACAAGTACAGGGTGATGGCTTCAATTATTTAAGCACGGATTATTATGAAACACAGGTTTTCAGAGTAGGGTACAATTACAAATTCTAATAACTGTAAATGAAAAGCATCACTGTGTTATCAGGGGTAAAGTTTATACTCTCTTGTGTTAGAATTGCAGTCTAAGCACATTAAAAACTTAGGAGCCAGTCCGGCTCCTAAGTTTTTAGGTTTGTCAGGCTCATATTATTAATAATCGCCAGTTTTCTAAAATTTTATATTTTGAACGAGTTTTAAAAATCACCTCAGTACAAACCGCTTAAATTCAAGCCTACACTGTCTTTCAATGGGTATATACGCCAGAAAAAATCCTTCAATTGGTTCGACACTCGTTCCGTAGACTCCACTCTACAAAATCATCAACCCCTGAAAGTCGCTACAGTTGCGGTTTTTCAGGGGTTCGACTTTTCCATCAAGTTTTTATTGTTATTTATAACCTGTTGAAATCTATAGTTTTAAGGGTTCGATATCTCGTGGAGATATGACATAAGCATATTTCTGATTTGTTAGCCTAAGTAGAGCTTTCAACCATATAAAAATGTCACATTAGCTTCATAATAATTAAATAGTCGCTTGGGCGACAATTTAGTCAGTTTAGGCTTTTGATTTTTGTCAAAACAAATTGACTGCATGAGAAAAGGCATATTATTCTTGTTTTTTGTACTTGCTTCTACAAATATTAAAGCACAAGGTTGTGCTGATGCAGGCTTTTGTACAGCTGGGGCATTAAAAACTGGGAATCATACTGGCTCTGTGAAGGATTTCGGAAGTATAGGCATGTCAGGAGCAGTCGGTTATGGTGAGCAAGGAACTATCGTTTTTATACCACAATTGGAAATTGGCAAGAATTTATCTGCTAATAGTTCAGTCGAAATAAAATTGCCTTATTACATAGCTACCGGAAATCTTGGCACAGCTTCAGGAATAGGTGATATTATCGCCACCTACACACAAGGTATCTACAAGCAAAATGACATATGGTATATTAAGAGTACTATCGGTGGAAGGATAAGTCCTGGCAAATCAAATCTCAAAGACAAAAATGGCCTTCCGCTGCCTATGCCATATCAGCCCAACTTAGGCACAACAGATATTATAGCAGGCCTGAATATCAGATATAAAAAACATTACGTACTCGCAGTTGGGTTGCAGCAGCCTATCGTCAGCTACAATGACAATCAATATTACTCAGGAGCCTATTTTAGTACAGATACTTCTTACCAACAATACTTCTCATCACGAAAACTGATAAGAAAAGGGGATGCCCTATTACGACTTGAATATGATAAGGATTGGAAACTCAGTGGTATATCTGCCAGTACACTTCTTATATATCATTTAGGAAATGATAAAATAACAACACTAGCAGGTAATAATATAGAGGCTGTAGGTAGTGGGGGGCTTACGCTTAACCTTACATTTAATTATTACCGGGACTATAAAAACTGGCGTTTTGAGGCAGGTGTAGGAGCTCCTGTAATAGTGCGTGACTATAGACCCGACGGACTGACACGTGCTTTTGTCATCACACCACGCGCTACGTACTTCTTTAGAAAGAAAAAATAATATAAAAAACTAATAATAAAATGAGGAAAATTGTTTTCATAATAGCTGCAACATTGACCCAATACTCAGCCTTCAGCCAGGTTACTAAAAACGTAATTGTAGAGCATTTTACAAACACCTATTGTAGTATATGTGCGTCCAGAAATCCGGGATTTTACACAAACAGAGTTCAATTCCCACAAGTCATTCATATTGCCTATCACCCAAGTGCTCCCTATGCAGCATGTCCGTTAAACCAGCATAACAAACAAGAGAATGACGACAGAACAAATTACTACAGTATCTACGGAGCTACCCCTAGATTGGTAATACAGGGTAAAGTAGTTGCTTCCAGCACTAACTATAACAATGCATCCATATTCCAATCAGAATTAGGCCAAAACAGTGCTTTTGAAATAGAAGCTAAATTAACTCCATCAGGTAGCAGTAGTATAACGGTCTCAGTAAAGCTAAAAAAGGTATCATCCAGCTCGTTGTCATCGCTACAATTGTACGCAGCACTAACAGAAGATACACTGTTCTTCAATGCTGCCAACGGGGAGACGAAACACTATGATGTGTTTAGAAAATCTGTGTGGGGCGCACCAATGAATATCACTGCGCCCTCAAACATCGGAGACTCGATTGTGTATACTCAAACTATAGCCCTGAATTCTGCATGGATAGCAAACAGGATGAATGTCGTTGCGATGCTGCAAGATGCGAATAAGGAAATAGTGCAGGTTACAAAGTCTGCAAACCTGAAAGGAATGACAGGTATCGGTAAAACAAATCAACCAACAGATGGTATTATTTATCCTAATCCGACCAACAGTGTAATTACTGTCGAGGTCAAAGAGCCTTCTGTAATATCGGTATATAATGCTATCGGGAAATTGATGAAAACTATTAAACAGCATAGCCTGTCTGCAACTTACAATATAGATTTTCTTCCTGCAGGTGTTTATAGTATTAGGATAGCCGACAGGGCAGGAGTGTATTATAAGACTATTGTTAAAGAATAGTATTTGTCTTGTAGCTGACAAACTACAGGTTGCAATAATCGGAAATTTGTTCAAATTAATAATATATGAAGTCGCTACTTGTAGTAGTGTTGGTATGCAGTTTTGGAATTGTACATGCACAATCTGCACAACAAAGGCAAAAAAATTTCAACCTTGAAAACGGACTTGCAATTAAGGGATATGATCCTGTCAGCTATTTTACTGGCAAGCCTGTTGAGGGTGATAAAACATATACATTTCAATATCAAGGTGTAGTATACTACTTTAAAAATGCTACTAATCTTGAACAGTTCAAGAAGAGCCCTACAAATTATGAGCCACAGTATGGTGGCTGGTGTGCCTACGCGATGGGGGCTAAGGGAGAAAAAGTAGAAGTTGATCCTGAAACATTTAAGATCATAGACAAGAAACTTTATCTGTTTTATAATAAGTACTTCAACAATACGTTGAAAAGCTGGAATAAAGATGAAGCAAAGCTTAAAAGCAAAGCAGATGCAAACTGGTCAAAATTCAAATAAATACCTTACAGCTAGCAATTTGTATTACTAAGTATGCAACAATCAGAAATTATCAGCAATGTGTTAAATGAGCTGGCAGATGTTATTGCGCAAATGAGCCAAGAAGAATACTCCACGTGTTCTGTAAATCTTTCTGGTGCAACAATTGGCCAGCATACACGGCATATCATTGAGCTATTTCAATGTCTGCATAACGGGTATTTGGATGGTACGGTTAATTATGAAAACAGAAAAAGAGACACGCGGATTGAAACCGACAGGGAAATAGCTATATTATGTATCGAGGACATACTTGGCGATATTTATAAAGAAGATAAACAACTGACTTTGGAAGCAGAGTTTGACGGTAAGACTATGATTAACGTTAATAGCTCTTACAATAGAGAGTTGATATATAATCTGGAACATGCCATCCACCATATGGCATTGATACGCGTAGGTATAAACGAATTAACGTCAATTACCCTTTCAGAGAAATTTGGTGTAGCGCCTTCGACTATTGAATACAGAAGAAAATGTGCACAGTAACATTTTTGCCATCGGGAGATAAGGTATTCCTAACGTCAAACAGGGATGAACAGCTACAAAGGCGTGCTGCTTCATCGCCTGTAGTTGAAAAAATGTCTACCGGTAAAATATTGTTCCCTAAAGATGGCAAAGCCGGTGGTACATGGATAGCATTGCATAACAACGGCAATGCTATGGTGTTGCTGAATGGTGCGAAAGAAAAGCATCATCATAATCCACCATACAAAAAAAGCAGAGGCTTGGTATTCCTTGATATTTTTGATGCTTCCTTTCCCAGCATGCAGTTCAAGAAAACTAACCTGGATAATATTGAGCCATTCACACTGGTGATATGGGATAACAACCAGCTGTTTGAAGCTATCTGGGACGGTAAAAATGCCTGCATTGAAGAAATAGACCCGACATTACCATACATATGGTCTTCAGTAACATTGTATGATAAGGAAGTAAGAGAAAAGCGTGAGGAATGGTTCAACATATGGTTAGAAGAAAGCAGCAGCAGGACAATAGAATCAATTCTTGATTTTCATCGTTTTGGTGGTGAAGGTGATGAGCAAATTGATTTGAGAATGAACAGAAACGGCTTATTGAAAACTGTAAGTATCACCGGGATTGAGCTGACAACTGAAAAATCAGTTATGTATTACAATGATATGCTTACCGGAGTAGAATCTGTAAACGAATGGTTGTTTGCAAATAGCTAGATTATTATGAGACGTTTATTTCACCATCCGTTTTTCATACGTTTGTTTAATTGGGAATATTGGAATAGTACTTTGGTATATCTTCCATTATACCCATACTGGCTATGGCTTAGTATAAGAGCTCGTTCTTTTTTCTTTCTTACAGCTGCAAATCCATCAATTCGCAATGGTGGATTTATCATGGAGAGTAAGAACGATGTTTATAAATTATTGCCACAAGGATTATACCCTGCCACTTGTTATTGCGAAATAGGCACATCTATAGACGCCATATCAGAAATGATGAATGCAATGGGGATAGCTTTTCCGGCTATTGCCAAACCAGATTATGGAGAAAGAGGGATAGGAGTTAAGAAAATAAATAGCTTGAATGAACTGGAAACATACCTTTCACATGTACCAGTACCATTTTTAGTACAAGAATATATTGCATGGGAAAATGAAATAGGTCTGTTTTATTACCGAATGCCGCATGAAAAATCAGGATTTATTTCAGGTATCGTTAATAAAGAGCCTATAACAATCATAGGTGATGGCATACGCACTATGGAACAGTTGGTGAAACAAAATGCACGCTATCTGCTGCAATGGAAACAGATATATAAATTACATAAAGAACGATTAGGGTATATACCTATTAAAGATGAGAGAATTGTATTAGTCCCTTATGGAAATCACTCCCGAGGTTCAAAGTTTACAGATGTGTCAGATAAAATAACAGATCAGCTCACTACTATAATCGATGATGTTTGTAGAAATATAGATGGTTTTTACTTTGGAAGATTGGACATTAAGTTTGATTCCTGGGAAGATTTGCAGGCGGGCAAAAACTTTTCAATAATTGAGTTAAACGGTAGTGGTAGCGAGCCAACGCATATATATGATCCGTCACACTCTATTCTGTTTGCCTGGAAGGAGATAATACGCCATTGGAATATTCTGTTTAGAATTTGCAATGCGAATAATCAAAAAGGAACAGCGTATCTGACGCTGCAAGAAGGTAGAAAGGAAATAGCTACATTCAAAGAAATTGAGGCGCAATTAATGTCAGCAAATTTATAGCCATGAGCCCAATTATTCAGTCTTCGTTTGCAGCAGTTGGTATTAGTCTTGTTGGTAGTTTGCCATTAGGTAACTTAAATATAACGGCAATGTACATAGCAGCAAAGAAAGGTATCAATGCTGCCAGTTATTTTGCGCTTGGGGTGGTATTGATAGAGATTGTATACCTGCGTGTCTCATTATTCTTTATTAATTGGGTAATAAGTAACAAAAGCCTTTTTAATACTTTGCAATGGGGTGTTGTCTTGTTGTTTGTTTTACTGGCAGTAAATAGTTTTTCTCCTACTAATAAGAAAAAGGGATATGCACCTGTTATACAAACAACGAATCCATTATTACTGGGTATGATTCTTAGTGCTATTAATCCGTTGCAAATACCTTTTTGGGCAGGGTGGGCTGTTTACCTGACAGGTACTAAAATATTGACAGAAGGGAATGTGTATTACAATGTTTTTGCACTATCAGCAGGTGTAGGTACTTTTTTGGCGCTGTTTATTTTCATTTTGTTTGGTAAAAGACTTTCAAATTATATTAAATCGAATACCCAAAGGACTAATTTGTTGATGGGAGTTTTATTTCTTTTATTGGCAATTTATCAGGTGTGGAGCTTATGTACAAATGCTTAATTTTATCTTATGAGTATTGATGATACATTATTGATTATTCGAAAAAATGATTTTCTTGCTCAGTTGTCTGATGATGACTATGTGGACCTTAATATTTGCCACAACTTCATTATTGCAGATAGAAGCGCATATATATACTTTGATGCACAATGCCATAACAAACTATACTTCGTGAAAGAAGGCTATGTGAAGATTGGTAATATTGATGATGAGGGTAATGAGATTATAAAAGATATTTTGCAGCCGGGCGATGTTTTTGGTCAAATAACATTGGAACGCAATAATATGCGGGGAGAGTTTGCACAAGCATATAAGGTAGATACTATTCTCTGTGCATTTACAATTAATGACTTTGAAAAACTCCTTATGAGAAGGCCTGATTTAGGCATCGTATTTTCAAAGAAAGTAGGTCAGCAATTGCGCCGTATCGATCATCGCTTAATAAATCTATTGCAAAGGGATGCAAGAACACGCATACTATACTTTTTCTGGACTATACTGCAGCATAAGCTAACCAACCAGAGTAACACTTGCAGGATAGAAAACTATTTCACTCACGAAGACATAGCGCGTCTTACAGGCACAAGCAGACAGACAGTTACTACAATGATTAATCAGTTTGCACAGGACGGACTACTGGAGGTAGATAGAAAGTATATTTCTTTCACAGATGTTAAATTGCTACAAAGAGAGGCACACGTCGGCTAAACGACAAATTAAAATTCCGGTGAAACTTAGTATTGCATTACAAAAAATAATGTCATGCAACCTAAAAAGATATTCATGTGGGTACTGCGTTTAATAGCAGCGTATATTCTATTACAAACCCTTGGCCATAAGTTTGGTGGTAGTGAGGAAAGTAAATATATATTTACAACTGTAGGAATGGAGCCATGGGGGCGTTATGGCTCTGGTATCGTAGAGTTCATTGCCTCTATATTATTAATTGTTCCAAGAACCGTAGCATTTGGTGCACTGCTTGCAATAGGTACGATGAGTGGTGCTATTTTCTTTCATTTAACTAAACTCGGAATTGAAGTGATGAGTGATGGTGGACAATTGTTCTATATGGCAGTTATTGTATGGATCGCTTGTGCTATACTATTGTGGATTTATAAGAGCCAGATTACAGAAAGAATCTTTAAAAGAAATAAATAATCCATTATTCTGGATAACATAACTACGTAATATTTAAGCTATGGTATATGGTAACTGTATGCTACATATATGCTACAAAAGTGCTACAATAAAATCGCCGGAATTTATATCTATCTTATTTGTTTTCAATGATTTGTATAAAATGCTACAAAATACTACAGAATTCGAGTGTTAGAAATGTGTCGTCCTGTGACTAGTCCTGTATAAAGTTTACACCTAATAATTTGCTTTTGCAGTAATAATGTATTCCGGAAAAGATAAAGGAGCCCAAACGGGCTCCTTTATCTTTTGGTCTAACCAGTTCATATTATCAATAATCGCCAGTTTTCTAAAATTTTATATTTTGAATGAGTTTGAAAAATAGATTCAGTACGAACCTCTAGAATTCAAGCCTATACTGTCTTTCAGTGGGTATATGCGCCAGAAAAAATCCTTTAGTTGGTTCGACACTCGTTCCGTAGACTCCACTCTACAAAATCAAGAACCCCTGAAAGTCGCTACTGTCGCGGTTTTTCAGGGGTTCTACTTTTTGTGTTAACCAATATTATATTTGTAAGTAGTTGGTTTTTAATCATAGTTGGTTCGATCCCGTTAGGCTTTTCAAATGTAGTTTTTTCATAATGGCATAGGTTTGTTCAGGGTTTCAGCATAAACAAAGGATACAGCCCAATACGCCACCTCCAATTACGATAAAGGCAATATTATATTCTTAAAAAATCAAGCTAAGTAGTAGGCTAATAAGACTGATTATAATTGCTCTCCAGTCTTGCATTAGCTATTCATTGAGACTATTTTTCATCTGGTCGCATTTTAACGTCACTTCCAACTTAATTGGCATGTCTAAATTCCACCGGAGTCATCCCAGTCTTAGATTTAAATAAGCGGTTAAAATACTGTGGATATTCGAAACCTAATGAATAAGCTATTTCATTAACTGTGTCTTTAGAGTTTAGTAGTTTATTTTTTGCCAGCTCAATGACCTGAATTTGTATATACTCTTTGGTTGTCTTACCAGTTTCCTTTTTTAAAAGGTCTGTCAAATAGCTTGCAGAC
The DNA here is from genome assembly GCA_017303395.1 of Chitinophagales bacterium. Classification (GTDB taxonomy): domain Bacteria; phylum Bacteroidota; class Bacteroidia; order Chitinophagales; family Chitinophagaceae; genus Polluticoccus. The sequence goes on along the minus strand of JAFLBN010000001.1, from coordinate 211,581 downwards.
AAGTTGAGCTTATCGGCAAAATATCCTACTGTTGGTAAACCTTTATTTGTAATCTCATTTGAGTTAAAGTACCCAATAACTAAGTTTTCGAAGTTAGAAAGCAAATCACTATTAACTTTTTGCCTTGTGATAAACTGTCGTCCATAAAATCTCTGCGAATAGTTTAGCAACTGTTCTACTGCTGTAATTATCACATCTTGACTGAATTTGTCAATGTTCCCACTGTATTCTTTTATAATACTGTCTGCAATTACTGAAAGTGTATTTTTTTCATCTTCCGAGAGGTGTAAAGCTTCATTAACTGCATATGTGAAAAATGAAAAGCTCTTTATTTTTCTTCCTAATGAACTATTTAAAAATAAGTCGGGATGAATATAAATTCCCCAGCCATTATATTTTATTTGGTCGTTAAATTCGCCAACAGAAAAGACTTGATTGGGTGCCATAAACATCATTGTTCCTTCCTCAAAGTCATAATATTGCCTGCCATATTGGAGTGATTTTGGTGATGGGCTTTTAAGACTTATGATATAAAAATCAGTAACGATTTTTATATCATAATGGTCTGGATTTCCTTTTATTTTCGAATAGTCGATAACAGTGATTAAAGGATGTTTAGGTTTTTCATAACCTATCATCTGATGCAGTTGACTTATCGATTTTATTCTTAAAAACTCATTCATCATTTCAAAAGTCCAAGTTGATTCATAATCATTTTATCAAACGCCTTATCACTCATCAGCAATTTCATGATAGGCATCATTTTTGCTGTCCTCCCTATCCTGATTCTTGTTTTGGGATTGGAGTTTTTTGCTGTGTCCAATATAGCAGTTGCTACTTCAATTGGCTTTAAGATAGGGAATGAGCTGTTATTTGATTTTAAAATATTTGACAACATTTTAAGAAAATTCTCTCTCATTTTGCCGTACGGGTTTCCTGCAATGGGTTTAGGATACTGTGAATTGTCTACAAAAGCGGTTTCTACTCCACCAGGCTTAATCAGAGAAACGTTAATTCCAAAACAATTTAATTCTTGTCTTAAAGCATCACTGATACTTTCAACAGCATATTTACTTGAGTGGTATGCGCCTGCACCTGGAGACGTAAAATCTCCACCAACTGAACCAATATTAATTATATGTCCCTTACTCCTTTCTCTCATTTTGGGTAAAACCATTTGCGTTATTCTTATTAGGCCAAATACATTGACATCAAACTGATATTTAAGTTGCGATAAAGTTAACTCTTCAATAAAGCCATTTTGTGAATATCCGGCATTGTTTATTAAAATATCAATTTGCTTGTGTTTTGAATAGATATTCTTAAAGGAAGTTTGGATGCTATCTTCGTTGGTTATATCCATTGAAAATATTGAGCATCCCAATTGTTCAATGTCTTTCATTTTTTCAATGTTTCTCGCAACTGCAATTACTTTAAAGCCGTTTTTTGTAAACAATTTTGCAGTTTCTTTGCCTATTCCTGACGAGGCTCCTGTTATTAATACTGTTTGCATGTTTATTTAGATTTTGTGTTATAAAATGATACCCCTTTTTTTGTTGATATCTTGAATTGCCTAAGCATAAACTTATCAAAACCTCTATCACTTAGCAATGAATGAATTACGGGCGTAATCTTTGCTAGTGCACCAATTTTATACCTTGTTTTAGGGTTTCTTTTTTGCGCTGATTTTAGAATTACACTTGCAACTTTTTCAGCCGTTAAAATGCCGTAGGTTCTCTTTTTTGGATCGAACATAGCATTTGATTGCTTAAGAAATTTTTCCCTCATTTCATTATAAGTTCCATCTGGTAGTGGCTCAGGGTATAGTTTGTTGGCTGTGTTCATAAAATTAGTATAAACACCACCTGGTTTTATCAATACCACATCGATTCCAAATTGTCTTAGTTCACCTCTCAAACCGTCAGTGAAACTTTCGACAGCCCACTTCGAAGCGTGGTAGGCACTTGCTCCAGGCGTTGTGAAGTCACCTCCGACTGAACCAACATTTATTATTCTTCCTGATCTTCGCTCCCTCATTTTAGGTAGCACCAGTTGGGACATTCGAAGCATCCCAAAAACATTCACATCAAACTGTTTTTTTATTTTAGAAATAGATAATTCTTCAATGAACCCGTTTTGTCCGTACCCTGCATTATTTACTAGAATATCAATACCGCCTGTTTCAGTTTCAATGTATTTTATTCTGTTAGCCATCACAGAATCAATTGTTATATCTATATAAAGTACTTTACATCCCATTTTTACAAGGTCTTGCATATTGCTGGTGTCCTTATCAGTGGCGTAGGTTACATAACCATTTTTGACAAACTCAATAGCTGTTGCCTTCCCAATTCCACTTGCAGCACCGGTTATTAGAACTGTTTTAGATTTTATGACTGATTGGCCAATGCAATCGCAAATTTGGAATGACATAGCAAATACTGCTATTATCGACATTTTGACTACTGTTGATTTTCGCACAATTTTATTGTTTTAGTACTGATGCAAATGTCCGGTGTCAAATTCTGCTCTGGTTATACAAAACAGGGATTATATTATACATTTCAATGGCTTATATAATTAGTCACAAGTAGTTACAGATTTACTGGCGAGTAATATTCTTAAGTCGTTAATAGTTTTGTGCCAAAAGTTATCAGTATTAGTAATCATATACCTAAGCATACTTGGTTAGTGTCTCAACAAGATCAAGAAACTTTAGAATGCACTACTATGTCGGGCTTCTTTCATAAGAATAAACATTTGTTATCGTTTCTAGGCTGATTTGTTCGGAGGTTTGTTCGTGAATACTAAAGCGAATTATATGAATAAATATCAACCGAAGGGAATTTTAAACTGCGCACTAATCCTTATATTTCTTGTTCTAATAGCAAGTTCATTACATGGACAGACAAAGGCAGATGGCATTAATGGTGAGTGGCTATCACCACAAAAGAATAGTAGAATAGTGATCTACAAAAAGGGAAACAACTATTTTGGAAAGATCACCTGGGGAACAGGTGGGTCTTCCAAGGATGAAAAAAATCCCGATAAGGCTTTACGTTCTAGGGATGTGATAGGGCTGGAAATATTGAAGGACTTCGAGTATGATGGTGATGGGAACTGGGAAAATGGTAGTATCTATAACCCACGCGAGGGAAAGACCTATTCTTGTAAAATGACCCTAAAAAGTCTGACAGAGCTTTCAATAAGGGGATACGTCGGAGTATCGCTTTTTGGCAGAACAGAAATATGGACGCGATATAAGTAGGTGTTACCTGAATAAAAAGATAAAGACTGGCAGTAGATTATAATACTGCCAGCCCTATCAGTATGATTATCGTTGTCAAGATTTTGTCGTTTTAGCTTCCGCAATTTTTCTGATTTCCTCCATTACTACAGGTAGCATTTTGCGGTACCTTTTTCCAAGCAAGACAGCCCACAAAGGACTTAACAAACCTTTGAACTTTACATCATGCGTGAAGTATAACTGTCCGGATTTGTCTTGCATAAAGCGTTTAATAACCAGCCATCCTAACGGGATTTTGGTTTTGAAAACGTAGGAGCTATCACTATAAACCTCTGTTATTACAAATCTTGCACTCGGCCCTTTATCCGGAATTAGCTCGCCTTTCGTACCAGTTTTAAATTCTCCATATATCGTTGCTTTTCTAAGACCGGAATCCCATTTATGCCAATTGTCAACATCTGTCCATACCTGCCATAGGTCTTGTCGGCTGGCAGCAGTGACAACAGTATGACTAAAGTGTCTATTACCCTTAGCTGATACAATGGAGTTGACAGCAAATAAGAAAGTCGTCATCAAGATTAACTTTTGCATCATAATTTTTTTTGTACAAAAGTCATCTTATGGTATTACATAGACATTCACCTATGTTAACTTCCGGACTGCGATTGAAATTTTTTCCGAATTCTGCTTAGGGACGGCATTGCAATGCCCAGGTAGCTTGCAAGATATTTCAATGGTATACGCTGCAGCCAGTCAGGCTTGTTTTTAAGCATGATTTCATACCTTGTTTCTGCTGTTTCTGTCTGCATTTCCGAAAGTATTTCTTCTGTATAATATTGTACTTCTTGAATTAGTTTTCTGATAAACTCACTCCAGACGGGGAAACGTAATAGCTGATTAGCCTGCGTCAAACTAATTTGCCATACAACGGATTTTTCTATTGCTTGGATTGTTTCTTTTGCCGGTGTCTGAGAACTGAAGCTGACTTGAGATGTGAACATATATGGCGCGTCAGTAAAGAATTTTGTGACGTCTTTTCCGTCTTTAGTTAAGTAAAACCTCAACAGTCCACTTTCAAGGAAATAAAGATACCTGCATATTTTGCCCTCTTGCAAAATTATTGCTCCTTTGTCTGTTTCAAAGCGCTCAAATGCTACTTCTATTTCTTGCCAATCTGAATCAGCGATTGAAACATAATTTGCAATAAATAAACGGATTGGATGTTGAGGCATAGACCTGAAATTATCTATTTTAGTGAAGCTTACAATCAGACAGTAAGGTATGAAAGAAATACTACGAACGCATATAGAGAAACGCCTCGGTCCTGAACCTGAGGGGTTGGAAACAGTTTTGAATAGCGTTAGGGAAATAAAAGTCGGAAGAAACGAATTTCTACTGAAAGAGGGAGAGGTCTGCAAATATGTCTATTACATTGCCAAGGGGTGTCTTCAGGTTTTTGTTTATGACCAGTCTCTGAATGAAACTACAAGGGATATTGTTGTTGAGGATAATTGGTGTTCTGAACTGATCAGTTTCAGCAAGGCAGAGCCTGCACTAGAAAATATAAGAGCTGTTGAAAATTCACAGTTGTTTGCAATTGACCGTAATAATTTCGAACTTCTAATGTCATCCGTACCACAATTTGATATCGTATATAAGCAAATCCTCGAAATGTCCTATGCCAACTCAGTGCATCGTATCAATACCTTCGTTGCATTATCAGCACTCGAGCGGATCAAATGGCTTATAGAGTATCGCCCGTCATTAATGAGTCGTCTGCCTAGTAAGCTGATTGCATCATACCTGGGAATATCTCAGGAAACATTCAGTCGTTTGAGGGCTAAAGTCTGAAAACGTTGACAATTGTCAATAATCATGTCTGTGCAATAGAAGAATTTTGGTCAATCATCAAAAGCAAAATTTTTCTTATGAAAGAGTATCTGTTATTATTTCGCAATGCCAGTCAAGATAATGGCTATCTGGCTACAGCTGAAGACATGGTCGAAGATATGCCCAAATGGCAATCATGGATTGGAGGTATCGCCATGCAAGGCAAATTAGTATACACGGCACCGGTTGAATACAGGTCGACGTTGGTAACGACGAAAGATGTATCAGATGTGCCATTTAAGAATGCAAACACAGTCCTTGTGTCTGGCTTCCTTATTTGCAAATCAGATAATGAAGCAGAAGTGCAGGAATGGTGCAAAACATGTCCTATCCTTAAATATCCGGAAAGCTCGGTTGAGATACGTCCTCTTGTTCCATTCCCAATAAACTGATTAGTATGAATAAGATCCTAAATCTTGGACGATATGTTTTTCCACTATCATTTACATTATACCTCGTCCTTCACTTAGCTAAACCAACTGTCGGCGCTTCATTGGTTCCGGAATATATGCCCTACAGGTATTTCTGGAACTATTTTACTGCGGGCTGTATTTTTCTGTTTATTATCAGCGCAGTAACCGGGCGATATGATAGACTGGCTTATCTGTTGATGAGCTTTTATGTTCTGCTTATGGCTTTCCTGGTACATTTATCCAGAGCCATAGATATTATCCCCATCACAAATGTTATGGCTGGTACCCTTGCCAGAGAAAAAGAACTTGAAATGATCAACTTTTTCCGGAATATTATGATCACTGGTGCACTTCTGGGTTTTGCAAAATATGTTGCGAGAGACCATCGTATGAAAATTGTCTTTTCACCCTAAGAATGCTTCACTAAGCCCAAAGTTCACGCCAGTGAATAAAAAATGGTAAAATAAGAACCCATATAATAAAAAAGACAGCCATGCCTTTAGGATATGGCTGTTTCTCAATTTGAGCGGGTAAAGCGACAACGAGAAGCCACACAGATTTATAGATCAATTGAAATAGCAAGACCAACTGAAATTTTGTCGGGTAGAAAACTCCTGCGATAGAAAGCAGAAAAATTGCACCCCAAAGTGCCCCTACAAGCCTGATTGCTTCAGAGTAGGCAATATCGCCACTAAAAACAGTTGACTGTGCTAGTCTTGGATAGAACAGACTTGAAATACTTATCCATCCAGCGACAATTATATTTGCTATGTAGATGATTCTCATGATATTCTTGAATACGTTTTTTGCAAAATTCTAAAAGCCCTGATAAACAGTATTTCACATAAGTTAATTTTTGGTTTGCTCACAAGTTAATTTTAGCATGGCAAGCCATGATTGCATACCAATTTCCAAATTTCGATTGAAGGACTTTTTGAAAAGCCTGGCCAATAACCCTTCCATACTTTCATCGACTGTCACTTTAGTCTTTCCCCTGTCGGCCTCGATTTTCCAATTGTGGATAGCATACATGCCGAATGTTTTACCTGTCCAGCCGAAACCAGAATAAGGAATTACTGTATGAAGTATGGATTTGATCTTTGCACCTCCTGTTTTCCAGGTAAAAATGCTATTTGCACTAAGCGGCCCGTTGAGCGAAGCGAAAGATATATCCTTTTGCCAAGAAGGCCAGTTGTTGATTTCAGTGACAAAATGCCAAACTGTTTCTGGTGTTGCATTGATAACAATAGACTTGCTGCATGTAACCGGTGCGTTGTGATTGATACTTTTCATTGGAATGTTGCTTTGTGCCTTTGAACTTCCTATTGTTAGGAAGCTTATTGCGATTATGAGAATTGATTTTGACATACTTTCATTTTGTAAGTCAAAGTTCTGACGAAATAATGCTCACGCTCTTGATATAAATCAAGAATTCAATATTCAATGGTTAATGAAGGGGTAGTATTTGTTATTCCACTGGTCTTCAGGCATCCCTATAACATGATCCATCATTTTAAGCTGCCAATCTCTAAGGGCCAGAACATTCCATTCTGCAGGTTGATGAAATGTGAAACGGGGGAGATTGGTCACGAAATAGATTTTTAGTGGACAGCTACTTCGACGAATGTTATAATAAGCCTTGACTAAAGAAAGCAAGACTTTCACAATAACTACATTTCTTTAGAGGGGACTCTTTATTTCATCTCTACAGGTTCAATAAGATCTGATCTTTACGAAGTCCATTTTGCCTTATTGGAAAGTAGGTATACACATATTTTTTCAAGCGCTGAGTAGCTACAGATCTTGATATTGCCATTTGTATGAGCTGCCAAAATTTTCATGAGCTATAGGTTCAAACATCAGCCATAAAAAGGTATGAAGAAGTAGTGACACATCTGTCTGTTTCTCTTTTATACGAATTAACAGCATCTTATTGGTATCCGTTGCCAGAGCATAGCTCAATAGCGGCTCATCATTCTCCGTGATCAGGTACTCAGACATAGGATTGTTCTGAATCAGTAATTTGTACTGCTTGTTATGAAAGCCAAAACTGTAATTATTAGCGTACCATTTGTCAGGTGATACAACAAACAGCGAATTGTTTCCTCGATCAGAAACTTTTACTGTAGTATGCCAGAACCCTTTGAATTCAAAATGGTATTCATGACCATCTATCTTGCTCGAAAAATGTCCAGGAGCAATTTGTTTTAGCTCTGCAAGAGGTTTGCCACCCTCATTAAATTTGTACCCGTCGGTAGTATTGCCATGCCATTGTTTAATATTCATAAGAAAACTTATTGATAGTGATTGCCTTTATTTGTATGTGCTTGTTTTACTGTTTACCTTATTCTGATGCTATCGTCGCATAGCAATTACAAATTAAATCTATTCGAGTATTATTCTTTAGAATTATGGAATAGTTGTGTTCAAGTTCTTGAAAGGAGTCTTGTTTTTAATAGGTCATCAATAAATCATTAGAGGGGAATTTTTATGAATTTGTTTCTGCACTGTCCATATTCTGATATTTTGGCAATGAGCATAGTTAGACTAACATTTTTGATTTAGCAGCTTTTGATTAATACATTTACTATTACTGAAAATCTTGACCCTTTTGCATTTTGATTTGATACCAATAATATTGACAATTTTATGCATTTTAGTGTTAAATTTAGATATATACAGTTACGTATATGGTTTGTTTAATTTTCCTTAGTTAAATACATAATTTGATTAATCAAATTAGCTTAGAACAAGGTTTACAGCGTTATGGATAAGATAAGAAATGTCATTTCCCAAATGATTCCGATTTCATCACATGAAATGGATGAATTGTTGTCGAAGACCATTGTAGGTAGATATCGTAAGAATGAAATCATAAGCTATCCTAATAAAATACCGAATGAGGTGTTTTTTATTAACAGTGGTATGCTTCGAACAATTATAGTTGATCAGGAAGGAGTTGAACATACGATCCATTTTGCGCTTGAAAACCAGTTTATTGCCGACTATTCGAACTTTATGCTTAAATCGCCATCTTTCTACACACTACAAGCGCTTGAAGAAACTGAGTTGGTTATTATGCCACGCAACGCGGTAGAGTGGGGGTATAAAAATCTGGAATATGGTGATCGCCTGGGGAGGCTCATCGCAGAGTATTATTTTGTTTACCATGACAATCATATCCGTAACATGTATTCCCGCACACCTAAGGAGCGTTATGACAGTATAACCGAAGTTTTTCCTGATATACATAACAGGGTTCCACAACACATGATTGCTTCCTATTTGGGTGTAACTCCTGTCCATTTGAGCAGGTTAAAAAAAGCTGAGTTCAAAAAACGCTAAACATTTGTTATCATTTTCAACTATGATGGGGGTATAAATTTGTCATTCATAAGGAAATGACAAATGGTTGTTGGAAATAAAGTTGAAAAGCAGGGAAAGAATTTTAGCCACTTTTTAATGCAGTATAGTGTCTACAGAATGTGTAGATGCTATATTGGCAAATTTGCGATGTTTCTGCGCAAGAGGCTGTTTTCAAACGAAACGGTCGATTACAGTCGAACAATTACAGCTCATGAGCGCTTGGAGCTTGTAGTACAACTGGATAATTCTTTAACCGAACTTATACGATCAATTGACGGGCTGGAGACGCAGCAATTATATCTGAAACGTAAGAGTAATCATTGGTCAATTGCCGATTGCATAGAGCATGTGACGCTTGCTGAGTTATACTTTGATGTAATTCGGAATACTGCCTTAGAAGGAACTTCGAGTGCTGAACAACAAACTATCAGAAGAATAAAAGATAGCACTATTCGCACGAAAATGCTAAGCCGTATCTGGCGCGCAAAATCTCCTGAAGTATTCCAGCCAACATGCAGATTTAAAGATGTTGATGAGGCGTTAGAAATCCTGAAACAAGAGCGGACAAAATTAAGAGCGTATGTCGAAACAACACAGGATGATATGCGGCATCTTTATTGGTATCATCCGCTGACGGGTCAAATTGATCTTTATCAGACACTGCTGTTATTGTCAGCCCATCTGGAGAGGCATGTTTATCAAATCAAAAAAATTAAACGCTTACATAGCATTCAAGCCAATTAAAATGATCACATTAACTAGTAAAGAAAAACTCAGGTTGCGGAGCCGCTATGGCGATTGGGCATTGGTAACGGGTGCAACATCAGGGATTGGGTATGAAATTGCCTGTCTGCTTGCAGAGGCAGGTTTTAATCTTGTTATCTGTAGTCGCCAGTCCAACAGACTGCAGTCCGCTGCAAATAAATTCACAGACACCTTCCACATTGAGGTTAAAGTTGTCGCTGCTGATCTATCTCGGCATGAGGATGTGAGTATACTATTAAATGATATTAGGGACGTGAAAATTGGTTTGATTGTGCTATCTGCGGGTTATGGTACATCAGGACTCTTTACAAATTCTTCAATTCATGAAGAACTTAACATGTTACACCTTAATTGCAATGCAGTACTCCAAATCACGCATCATTTTGCTAACCAGTTTGCTCATGATAAAAGAGGCGGCATTATTCTTCTTAGCTCAATGGTGGCTTTTCAAGGGGTTCCTTATTCGGCAAACTACTCAGCTTCAAAGGCCTATGTTCAATCATTGGCTGAAGCTATTCATGTTGAATTAAAGCCTTTAGGTGTTGATGTTCTTGCTGCTGCACCTGGTCCGGTGAGAAGTGGCTTTGGACATCGTGCGAACATGCAGATGAATATGTATTTGTTACCCGCTCAGGTTGGTATCCCGATATTAAAAGCACTTGGCAGGAAGTCCACTGTGTTGCCAGGGCTGCTAACCAAAATACTGGTTTATTCTTTAATGACAGTACCACGTTGGGCAAAGATCAGAATCATGAAACTGGTGATGGGAGGAATGACCAAACATCAGCGGTCATAACTGCTGTTAAATTCGAAGTATTGTATCATTAGCTAGGAGGTGAAATAGTCTCAGTTAATACAAGAAATTACATGAGGATATTAGAGATGTTATTTTGAGCTATTGCAATTTTAGATCAGGTAAGAATGTGCTACAAACTTGCTACAAATCTGCTACAAATAAAATGGTCAAATTATCGTCTATATTATTTGTTTTCAATAGTTTATGAGAAATGCTACAAAATACTACCGTTCTGAGAGCAAGAAAATGTTGAATAATTACTCCTCCTACTTGGAGTTTATACTTAATATATATTATTAAGAACGAACCGGTCAAACCAATATAGCTAGTAGTTCTTATTTTTGTTTCATGCATGAAAGTTTGTTGAAAATTATAGCTCTACATTTTCCAATTACTAACGATGACATTGCGTTATGCAAAGAATATATTGAGCCGATAGTGTATCCTAAAAACAGGTTAGTTGATGCAGAAGGTAAAGTACCACGTTATATATATTTTGTAGTATCGGGATTTATGAGACTGTTTCATTTTAATGACAATGGCGATGAGATAACTACTCATATCAACTGCCCTCCAGGTTTCATTACCCCTTATTCCGACTTTGTAAACGAAACCAAGACTGCTGACAATGTTGAGTGTATTACAGATTGCGAACTGCTGAGAATATCAAAAGTAAATTTGGACTTGCTTACTCAAAAGAGTAGCGCATTCAGAGATTTCAGTATATGGGTGTTTCAACAGTCTATTGCTTATAACGAAAAACGAGCCAAAATGTTAGCAACGCTGAATGCTGAACAGCGATATAGAAAGCTGATAGACGAATATCCCGAAATTCTACACCATGTTCCTGTCCAATATATTGCGTCTTTCCTAGGTATGAAGGCTGAAAGTTTAAGTAGAATAAGACGTCAAATGATTAACTAACATTTGTTAAGTGGATTCAAATAATCACTATTGACCTTTGTTCCATAATCATAACAGTAAAAAATGGAACAAAGCAAATTGGCCATGGTGTCGGGCGCAAATGGGCACTTAGGCAATAACCTAGTCAGGTTATTGTTGTCAAAAGGCGTACCTGTAAGAGCTTCGGTACGTAATATTAAAAACAAAGAACCATTTATCGGGCTTAACTGTGAAATAGTGCAATCTGATATCACAGATAAGCAATCTATGATCAACGCATTGCAAGGCGTAGATACTTTTTATGCTGTCGGTGCTGTGTTCAAACTCTGGGCGAAAGATCCAAAGAAAGAGATATACGATGCCAATATGGTAGGCACTAGGAATTTGGTTGAAGCTGCTGCCACTGCCGGAGTAAGAAGGATAGTGTATGTTAGTTCTATTGCTGCACTCAATTATAAAATCCAGCCAGTGAAAGAGAGCAATGGAATGAACACTGACCGCAGAGACATGTATTATAATTCTAAGAACGACGGCGAACAACTAGCTTTTGAGCTCGCTAAGAAGCACAATATAGAATTAGTGGCGGTATTGCCATCGGCCATGATCGGAGAAGTTGCTTTCGCTCCTTTGAATGTCTCTTATAATATTTTACGACTTATTTTAGAAAAGGAAGTCCCTGTAGAAACTAAAATCTCACTCAACTGGGTGGATGTTAAAGATGTAGCAGAAGGTTGCTATCTGGCAGCAAAAAAAGGACGCAACGGAGAAAGATACATACTTGCTAGCGAAAAAGGAACATCGATAAAAGACACGACAAAAATTGCACAACGACTGTTCCCTCATCTCAAAATCAAACTACCTATTGCTCTGCCCAAACCCCTACTTTATACAATAGCGTGGTTTATGGAAATCGGCAGTTTATTATCAGGTAATGCCCCTTTACTAAGCGTCAAAGATATTTCGATGTTCTATGGCTTACAACAGGATTTCGATATTTCTAAAGCCAGAAATGAACTAGGGTATAACCCTAGAAACAACGAACAGGCTATAATTAACGCTATGCAATATCTTCTGAACAATAGAGAATTATTAAAATGAAATCAACAATGAAAAATATATTATTGACAATATCCTGGATATTGCTGTTAGGATTCAACGCTCTTGGTCAAAGTACTTATAAAGGCGATGATATCATAGGCGTTTGGCTGAGTGAAAAAAGGGATGGTAAAATAGAAATTTATAGATCGGGGAATAAGTACGATGGACGGCTGATATGGGGCAAAGCCATGTTTGAAGCAGACGGAATTACATCGAAAAAGGACGTTAAGAACGGCGAAGAAAAGCTTCGGACAAGGAACCTTAAGAATCTTGTAATCTTAACCAATTTCACTTTTGAAGATGGCGCCTGGGAGGGTGGAAAGATATATGATCCGGAAAGTGGTAAAACGTATAGTTGTAACATTAGAATGAAAGGTAACGTGCTATTGATAAGAGGATATATTGGACTCTCGATGTTCGGCAAAACAACAATTTGGTCGAGAAATTAACCTTAGAGTTATTAGTATGATTGCTCATAATTACCCCTTTATTTATAGGTTATAATTTAAAATATTCGCAAACCATGCCAATTGAATCTAGATTTTTTTAAATCAATATGCTTTCCATGCTAAGAGCCTCGTTTGACTGATTTTTGCATTTCCACATCTTTCTTTAAGCTGATAGTTCTTTTTATTGGCTCTTTCACGTAGCCAATTTTGCCCCTTTAATTTACTCTATCTTGTTTATGTTATTAGAAACCACCAGTTTTCTAAAATATTATATTTTGAACGAGCTTAAAAAAGTGACTCAAAGTAAACCGCTGTAAGTCAATCCTACACTGTCTTTCAAGGGGTATATACGCCAGAAAAAATCCTTCAGTTGGTTCGACACTCGTTCCGTAGACTCCACAATTTGTCTAAAATTTTAGACAAATTTAAATTTTTAGAATAAAAGCTTTCAACTATGTTGAAAGCTTTTATTGTTTAAGGGAATTGATAAATGATAGTTGAGATTAGTCTTCGCTTGTACAAGTTCGTAAAAGGAAAATAGGTGAGTAATATATAGAATGACGTGCTTGTACTGATATGTTAACAAGGCTCTACAGAAGAAATTACGCAACAACCATTTCTTTCTTCACTTATAGTAAACAATCTAAGGCGTAATATTCTGAATAAAACGAAAAACATTCCAGGTATGGTGCGGTATGCTCAATCATAAAGCAAGTATAATTTTCTATACTGATAGATACAGCAATCCCCCATGCTAAACGGGGGATTTGTAATAATTAAATATACTTTAATTCTTCTTCATGTCCTTTAACTTCTTGGCACCATAGGCAGCACCAGCTATTACCAGTGCGCTTACGCCACCGTCAATAGGTACTTCGTCAACCACATCGTCGTCAAAGCCGGGGCCTTGTGCATAAGCGGTTGCAGATAGCAGGATGAAGAAAATATATGCGGCAATTATTCTTAGTTGTTTCATTACTTAAGAGGATTGTTTTTGTAGCGTGAAGGGATTATTGTTTTATCAGTTTCTGTGTCATCACTTCTGCACCGTTGTAGATGGTTACGTTGTAGATGCCGTTGGCAAGTTGCGCAGTAGGTATCGTTACATAGCCATTGATATTAGCTGCAGTAGCCGTTGCCACTTTTACACCCATCATGTTTGTTACAATGATGTTGAGTTCTTTGCCTGCTCCTTCGTAATAGACCATTACATTCTCTGTAGTCGGGTTAGGCACTAATTTCACTTTCAGCTTGCTTGCGTTTACATTTTTGATGTTTGTAGGCTCGCCCTGTGTGTTTAGCTCAAAGCGATTATTGCCGCAAGATGCGCTGCTTGTGTCTACAGTAAACCAGTATTCAAATGAAGGTGTTACTTCAATTGTTTTGCTCAGTAGTTTATCTGTGAAGTAGAGCTTTGTGCCTGCAGGCATATTTACATTTGGTGCAGTGAATTTGAAATCTTTTTTGACATCTGCATACAAACCAAGCTTGATGGTTTCGCTTGCTACATACGGACGTGTATCTATAGACAGCATGCTGTCGTCTTTGCTGAGCGTATAGAAGGTCATATCAGGATTGTAGAGTTTCACAGCATCGGGATAATCTACAGTCGCCATTGCGTTGTCATCAAAATTCAGCAACAACCTGTCCCAGAATATCGTGCTGTCTTCCAGCTTCAGTTCTACCTGATTGGTTATGCCTGTTGTCTTCAGCATAGTGCCAGGAGTACCGGCTGTTTTGTCTGCTTCTTCTATTGTTACAGAGCCATTTGCCGTAAGCGTGGTAACAAATGCACCACCCGCAGGCAGATTGAAAGAAGAAGAACCGAATGTGTAAGAAGTATAGCCACCCTTTGTACCTTGATTGGCATTCCAGATAAAGAAGCTGCTACCAATATTGGTGCCACTTACCGCATCCATATTTACCTGACTCTGGAACGGATTGCCCACCAACACAAAACTTGTACCACTACCTTTGGTAAGGCTGATGGTTTGATTGCCTTGGTTTACAGTGCCACTCATATCCAGCGTTACAGCACTTGGTGTATATGCACCGCTTGTCAGGCCTTCGCCCTTAGCACCGCGCACCAGTACACGCATTGCCTGGTACTGGTTCCAGTTGCTTGATGCAGCAAATGCCGTCCAGCCGGGGTTGTTGCCTGTTGTGCTGTTATCACCTGCTGTTACATCGAAGTAGAAAGCAGAAGGATTGTTAGTAGCAGTAGTAGTAAACGGAGAACCACCACTGCCTGTAATGTCTATATCATCTGTCAATGCACTCATGCTTTGTGCCGATGTGAACGGATGAGCAAGGAAACGGAATGCTCTGCGTCCGCCAGGTATGTAGCGTTGTATATTAACCGTACCGCTGATACTACCTGCACTATTGCCGATGCGGCCTGTATTGGTAGCATCTGATGTGAAAGTGAGTAAGCTTGCAGTAGTAAGCGTAGTGCCCGATGCTACCGTTACCGTACCTGCACAAGAGATGGCATTGCCGCTGAGGGTGCTGCTTGCCGCGAAGTTGAATGTGCCCGTACCGCTGAAGCCATTACCACTGTTAGTGAGGTTGCCATTTATGTTGGCAGTAGCGCCGCTGTTCATTGTCAATGCTACACCGATGTTGATGGTTAGAGCCTTGCAGGTGAAGCTGCCCGGTGTAGTGCTGCTTGCAATGATGGCATCGACAGATGCTGTTGGTGCGCCATTGCTCCATGTAGTGCCATTCCATGTGGTGGATGAGGATAAATTGAATATTGGATTTGAACCTGAGAAGTTTGTACCTCCAATACTAAAATCATATTCTGCCAAGTCGTCAGATATCCAATTAGAGCTATTGCTTATAGCGGCTAGTAAGGTTGCCTTTGTGCCAGTTCTGGTTCCGTTATACATCATATTGTCAATATGAGCAGCGCCTCCAAAGCCAATAGCATTAGTCCCGTTGGTTAAGCCAGGCGGTATTTCACAATAATTATTTGTACCACTAGAGCCTGCTGTATTCCATCCATTTGTAAGGCCGTTAGTGTTATTGCCATTATTGAAGCCGATGATAAATGTTGGTCCTGTCTGGTATATCAATATCTGGTCTCCGTTAATACCAAATGGACATGTATTGCTGGTTGTATTTGTCCAGCCGCCGTCAGTGATTGTAAGTGTTCCAACTGATGGGCTTGATGCAACACTTTGTGTTGAACCACCGGTTATAGTGAACATAATTACTGTTCCAGCAGCAATAGTTGATGATGTGACTAACGAAAATGTGCCTTCTGAATTAATCAGTGTTGCGATGCTACCGCTGAGAATTGCCCTGTCTGTAAAAAAAATAGTCTCTCCGGACGCAATTGGTGCAAGTGTCACAACAGCAAAGGTTTTACTGGAAGTGCCGTCACAGTTTATGCCAATTACTGCAATATCTCCGACACTCAGCGTGGCTTTTGCCTGGTAGCATATTGATAACAGTGTCAATAAAGTAAGAAGGAATTTTCTCATAAGGATATATTTGACGTAATCCTCAAATTTCCTCCCAAAGAGTAGTAATAATCGTTGGGTTTATTATATGCACTGGTTTATTTAGTATTCGTGTGTTCGTGATTAGAATCTGCTATATCTGTACTTGCTCCAGCAAAGACATTAAATGCGCACGCTTACGCTGAGATACCGGTAATTGTGCCCCGTCACTCATCAATACATAACCACCATCTTTATTATAATATTTTTTCAGGTGCTTCATGCTGATTAGATGTGATTGATGTATTCTTTCAAAACCGTATTTAGATAACTGTTCTTCAATATCTTTCAGTGTTTTGGAAACATAGAGGCTGGAGCCGTTGGTAAAGAAGATACGGCAATAGTTACTATCGCTTTCGCAACGTATTATTTCGCTTACATGATATATACTATAACCTTCTGTAGTAGAAAAACTAACTGTAGGCTCAGGCGCTGTAAAATACTGCATAAGTGCTTTTGCCTGCTGCGTATAATTGTTGGTTTCTGTTGATAAAGCTTTATTGATAGCTTCTGCAAGATGTTCTTTGTTAAGCGGTTTCAGCAAATAGTCTATTGCAGCCACCCTGAATGCTTCAATTGCATATTGATTGTAAGCAGTGAGAAATATTATTTTAAATGAGTGCCCTTGTGTTTGTTCAATAACATCAAAGCCACTGCCATCGCCTAATTGTATGTCAAGAAATACAAGGTCAGGGTGGTAGTCATTAACTGCCTGCACGGCTGTAGCAACGCTATTTGCTTCTGCTATTACTTTTATTTTATCTACATGCTGTTGCAGGGCTGTGTTTAGCGCCGCTCTGGATTGCAGTTCGTCTTCTACTATAATACATCGCATCATGCGCTGGTTTGTTTATATATTATAGGCAGCAATATTACTACCATCGTTCCGGTTACCTGTCCATTGCTGTCGGTAATGTCGTCTATATATAGACGGCTATCCGGCGATAAAAGTTGTAAACGTTGTTCAGTTATACTTATTCCTTTAGATGGATGAAGCCTGAACTTGTTTATTGCCTGCGATTTTTTCCTTCCTATACCATTATCAATGACTTTACATTGCAGCATATTATTACCTGCCGAGAATTGTATTTCAATATGTCCATTAGCAGGAAGAGAGGCAATACCGTGAATTACAGCATTCTCAACAAACGGCTGCAGTAGCATTGGAGGTATTTGGATACCCCAGATGTTGAGGTTGTCTTCTACTTTAATGCTGAATGTAAAATTATCGTCCTTGCGAATAGCAGCCAGTTCCAGATAGGCTTTCAACATGTCTATCTCCTCATGCAGTAAGAGGGTATTTCTGGTGTTGTATTCCAGTATCATCCTCATCAAAGCTGCAAATTTATCAATATAGCTGTCTGCTGAATCTCTGTCATTATGTGCATAAAATCCCTTGATAGCATTCATGGCATTAAAGATGAAATGAGGGTTCATCTGCAAGTTCAATGCCTTTTGTTCCAGTTCTATCAATTGTTTCTCATACGCAATATTTTCTTTTTCAAATTCTGCTTTTTCTTTCTGCAGTCGCAGTGTATTGTTTTCTAATGTATGTTTTTTCTTTATAGCCTTAAAACGCAGACTGATTGATAAAATGATTAGTGAAATTAATATCACTGCAGCCAAACTAATGAACCAGGGCGTTTGCCAGAACGGGGGAGTTATCTCAATTGCTATTTTTTTTAAAGTACTACTGTATTCAGAGTTTGAATTTGAAGCACTGATAATAAAAGTGTAACGACCAGGCGATAAATGCGGATATTCGACCGTTCTTGAACTGGTGTAAGACCAACCCGTGTCAGCGCCAACAAGTTTGTATTTGTATACAACTCTGTTTTCTCTGTGGTATACTATGCCGGTGTAGGTAATACGGATGTTGTTTGATGTGTAGGGTAGTTTAATAGGGTTTTGGAAATTGGTTGGCTTACTGTTTACAAATACACTTTCTATATTTAGTATGGGTGCAGAATGCTGCTTGCCGATATTTTCTTTTTTGATGAAACAAACACCATTGTCTGTAGCTAGCCAAATTGTGTCATTACTTACAAGTACATCATTGGTATTGCCACCAGGCAAGCCGTTAGCCACAGAGTAGTTTTGTATATTGCAGGTAATACTATCGGAAACAGTGGCAAATGTTACTTTGCTGATTCCTTTATTAGTAGCTACCCATATTGTGTTATCTCCATCCGCGTATACTCCATTGCATACATTGCTTGCTAATCCTTTGTCTTTGTCTATTACATAGCATTTGTCTGCTGTTAATATCCCGATGCCTTTACCGGCTGTAGCAAAAAACAATTGTTTGTTTTTGTTAATAGCCATCTTTGTAACGGAACATTTAAAAATATCCAAATGTTGTTTAGGGTGATTTTGGATGCTTTCTTTTACCAGTATTTTTAGTCCGTCAATTGCACCAAGGTATACTGTGTCATTACCTTTTGTAAGCATGGAGTTTACCCGTTTCCCATATATCGTTGTAAGAGCAGTATCATAGTTTGTATATTGGTTGTTGATAAATAATGCCAAGGATAACTTAACTACCTGATAAGAAAATGCGAGGTATACATTTTTATTATTGCAAGCAATTGCTTTAGCTCCGTTATGGTGCTTATGTTTTTCAGCGTTGTTCGCGTCAAATATAAAGGCTCCGTATACAGCCATCAGCTTGTCGTTTATATTGCAAAAGCTGTATATCTTATCCAACCTTTTATCTCCTGCTGCCCGTTTATAGGTTGCTTTGTCTTTTCTCCATACAAGGTATTCTCCGTTGTTGTGTCCTGCATATATGCTGCCATAATACATGCTAAGACAATAAGCTGCAGTATTGCTGAATGGGATATTGTGTTCTACATTAACTACGGAGGAAACATGCGATAGGTACAGGCCATTGTTTGAAGAAGATAGCCATAGATTATTTTCTTTGTCCGTAAGCATATAGTTGGCAAATGGTAGATTTACAGGAATGATATTTAGTATTTTTTGTGTTGTAAGATTATATAGATATATGTTGGCATCAGTAATCAACCATAGTTTTTTATTAAGTGCATTGTAAGTAACAGTATTGATTTTATTTTTTATCGGAATTGTTACCGTTCTGACAGAAGGATTGCCGACATTATAGACTATTAATGCTGAATCAGTATAGAAGATAAGTTCGTTGCCAATATGCAATGCTCTTGTATTCGGAAGTTGGTTTGCAAATTGAGAGGGTATATTTAGTTTAGTATTGCTAGCAGGGTAGTAGACTGATGATTTAGAAACCAATACTACTTTATCTGAATGAGATACGACCTCAATAAAACCTCCGTACATTTTATTGTAATCAGGTGCGGGAGTAATATTTTTCAGCGTGTCTTGTATAAACATATAAGCATTGTTTCTGCTTATATACCATATTGTATCATTTCTGTTTGTAAAGCCACGACTTATAATACCGGGCTTTATGCTGCGTAAAAAAGCAGTATTAGAAGATGTGAGGATTTTACCATTATCATAAAGGGTAGGTTCGCCATTGTAGGTAAGGAACCACAGTCTTCCTTTATAGTCTTCATGTATCTGAAATATCTCATTATCACTTAGCCCATCATCTTTTGTGTAGTGTTTATACCCGTATCCATCGTAACGACTTACACCGGATTCTGTACCAATCCAAATATACCCTTTGCTATCCTGAAAGACACAATATATAACCTTGCTAAGGGTGCCTTCAATTGGCTTGAACGGGGTATAGCCCTGCGCAACAACTAGTGTATTCAGGTATAGTATGCTTGTGCAAACAATAATATAGCGCAGGAATCTCATTGCAATGAGAGCTTTTGATATCCAGCCAAACTAATGATAATGAACTGAATAATCTAAATTTTATGTAATAAGCAATGCAGACTATAACTCTAGTACAATGAGATATAGCATAAAGCAAGTTGCGAATTCTCAACAGGTTGTCCTGAATAATAAATACATACTGTCACTCACAAGAATATGAAAAATCGAGTATTTGTATTTAGGATATTTGATGCCAGACGTTATCTGATTTTATAGTAAAAATAAATTGTATAGAATATGAAAAAAATACTGTTTCTTCTAATCTCGATAGTAAGTTCTATCGGCGCCAATGCCCAAATATTTCCAAATATACAACGCTCTGTGCTTACAGAAGATGGGGTGTATACTTGTGGTCCATGCTACTCTTGGGCATATCCAAAGCTGGACTCGTTCAAAGCTAAGTATGGGGATAAGTTAATCGTTTTTAAAAAAGAAATAGCTAAATACGGTACTAATCCACTCGGTACTTTTTTGTCAGGGTACATGCATCTGATAGGGTATCAGTATTTTCTGAATTATACAATCTATTCACCGAGCATGTACGTTAATCATCATTTTATTGCACATGATAAAGGAGATAAGGCTTTTAATAAGGCTGCTTCGGATAGGATAGACTCGACAAATGCACAGGCGCCAATTGCATCTCCAATTTTCAAGGTTACGAAGAGAACAACTGACTCAATTGTAATAATAACAAAGACCAAGTTTTTGAAAGCTACTACAGGAGACTATAAAGTGGGTGTACTTTTGCTGCAAGACAGTATATACTATGATCAGGCTGGATCGTCTACTGGTTATATTTATCATATGCACCAATTGACTGGCCCAGATTTTACAAGCGCTGTATGGGCCAATGGGAATTGGGATGGAATGGATTCTCTATGTTATACAATGCATACGGGGTTGATACCAGCGAACACAATTTTTACAAATACGTTTAGATTTAAGTTAAGGCCAACTCAAGTGGCTAAAAATATTCATCCTGTTGTTGTTGTTTGGCGATATGATACCGTAAGAATGTATCATGATTCTAGTTTTGTAACATATGATATGTGGAAATTGTATAATTATGTTAATGCAAATGAAATTGAGGGGTTTGGTCAGGAAAGCAGTGTTTCGCAACGCGAAAGGAGTTTATACACAGCAACAGTGTTCCCTAACCCGGTTACAAACACACTGTCTGTGAAGTTGGAGGGTGTTGAAGATAAAGTGATGTTACAGCTAGTGTCTGTAAATGGTCAGGTAGTGTTAGAGTCAGATGTAAAAGATGGGCAACTACTTGATGTAAGCAATCTTAGTAACGGGCAGTACGTATATTCATTCAAAGTCAGGGGAGAAATTATTGCTAATGGAACGCTGACCATTAATAAATAGCTGTTGGTCATAAAACAATTTTAGTACAGTTCCTGTACGATGTATTTATGTTGTATTTCGTAGTAACGATGTAAATGCTACAACCTTACTACAAACATGCTACAAGGAAAAGATGCTTGTAGCATGTTTATCTTATTGTTTTTCAATGATTTGAATTATTTACTACAAATAACTACCGATCTGAGAGCAAGAAAAATGACTGGTATTGAATGGGGTTTACATTAATAGTTTGTGACAGTAGTAATAGTGTACGCTCTAAATGATAAAGGAGCCATCTTGGCTCCTTTATCATTTAGTCTAATTAGGCTCACATTATTAATAATCATCAGTTTTCTAAAATTTTATATTTTGAACGAGTCCTTAAAATTGACTCAGCGCAAACTGCTTAAAGTCAAGCCTATATTGTCTTTCAGTGGATAAATACGCCAGAAAAAATCCTTCAATTGGTTCGACACTCGTTCCGTAGCCCCCACTCTCTAAAATTTAGAACCCCTGAAAGTCGCTACTGTAGAGGTTTTTCAGGGGTTTGGCTTTTCCGTTAAGTTTTTATCATTATCTATAGTTTATTGAAAGCCATTGTTTTCAGGATTCGTTATCCCGTAGGTTTTCAATGGCAGAACTTGAAAAATATTTTATTATGATTCATTAAAATTATTTCGATAATATAAACAAGAGGATAAATGAATAACTAGGAGACAAAATGATACATTCAAAAAAATGTCTTCATCTACGGTCTATTTCAGAAACACCAATCCCTTGATAAAATGGAAAAATATTACATAGAAAAATGTATATGTTAGCTTATTTCATTTGACGAAGTAGTTGCAGGCATACACATTGATTATGCACTGTCAAATGGAGTGTTTAGTTTGAAGTTGAGTTTCTTAAAAGCTAACTTCCCCAAAATTAATCCGTTAAAAGGAAGTCCAGTTAGTTTTCCTTTTGTGAATTGGGCTCAACATGCTTTTTGCAATACCATGAAGGTAGAACATACCACTAAAGTGTTTAATGATTTTGTAGTGCTCGAAAGCAGGAATATTCCAGGAAATGCTAGGGGAAAGGATGGCTACATTGAATTTAAAAAGTCGCATCAGCCTTAGCTCTTTATTGTCGGTAAAAACACCATATTATTCCTTCATCATTGAACAAAAAATAATACCAATATATATGAAGTAGCAAAGAAGGGTTTAAATAATTTAAAAGAAGAGCACATTATATCTGCGAACGAAAAATTGAAAGAGGTAGCCACAAATATTAATAACTTGATTTTAAAGCTTGTAATAATATAACAATGAACAACTAACTTCGTTATTGTCAATTTTACAAAAAATACTTCGCAATGAAATAATAAATTAAAAAACAACATTAAATTATGAATATGAATGAAATAATCAAGAAAAGGAATAGAAAACTCTTATTATCAATTCTTTTAGTATTCCATATATTTCACGGGTTTGCCCAAAAACCAGATATTGTTCAGCCAAGTAGCTCAAGTATCAATACCGCACTACTTCATACGGGAAGTTTTGTATGGGAGCAAAATGTAAGCAATCTATTTAATGCCGAAAAACCTCAAATTCCAAATAAACGCTTTGTCACTATTAGCAAGACTGCAAAGGAAATAACCATTGAAGAACGCCTTACAGAAAATGGAAAGGATGTGGTTAAAAGAAAATCTGTTTTAAACGCAAGAACTTTTGAACCATTGATCGCTGTAGCTGAAACAGAAAAATTTTCTTATAATTTAGTTTTTGGGAGTAAAATAAAAGGGGAATTAGAAAATTATGCAAATGGTGAAAAAGAAAAGTTTGATGTGCCTATTGAAGAAAAGTTTTTTGTTGGAAGTTCATTAGAATTTTTGATAAGTATTTTACCGCTAAAAGAAGGTTATAAAGCATTTATTCCCCAAGTAAGTTTTGATCAAGGCTACAGAACCAAGGTGATGCGTTGGGAGATAGAAAAAGTACAAGAACTTAAAACCCCTTCTTGCAGAACAGGAGAAGTATTAGATATTTTTTTGGTAGAGCTTAGAAACACACTTACTATTACCGAAACATATAAAATAGTAATAGACAAAAAAACAAGAAGGATACTTACGGTTGTCTATAACGGTAGTGGTGAAAAGTTTTATGTAGATAACCAAGAAGATATTCAACCAATAAAAACAAAGTTTGATGCAGAAGAAGCTAAGGCAATGATTAGCCAAGGCACTGCTAGGGTTACTGGCAAAGCATATACTGTGGATGAAAATAAGCCAAGAACAATAATGGAGAGTCTTAAAAGTAGAGACAAAATTAGAGCACCAAAAGGAAGTATTGTAATGTTAATTCCTAATACACCATATTTTAAAGAGTGGTCAGAATTCAATCTTTCAATACAAAAAAAATTCCCAGGAAAACTTGTTGGTGGACAGATAATTAGTGGTTGTGGTCCATATCCATTACCATTGGAAGTAAAAGAACAAACACTTTTTACCGAAGTTACAGATAATAAAGGCAGTTTTTCATTTCAAAATCTGAAACCAGGAGAATATTATATTACGGTTCAGTTTGTTGCTACAAAATATACACATACCACTCGTACACCCAACGGTTCTTATAATATTACTATTAATTCTGACGGTTCAGGTAGTGCAAGCCAAAATATGGACGTTACACAATGGGGTTCACCAACCAACGTAATGAATATTAAATTAGTAAGGATTGAAAAAGATGGACAAGAGGTAAAAATGGATTTAGACTGAGGAAAACTGTTACTAGGTATTGCCCAAAGTGGAGGCAATACCTTTGATTGAACTTTAACGCTATAATTCGCGCTCATTGATAATGAGGGAGCCATTATTGGCAACCATAGACAAAGCTGCAAGACAAATGAGCAACTATAAATATTCAAACACTGGCTAGCAAATGTATTTTTCTCAACGAAAAGACCTGTTTTCTATTTGACCATACCTTAAGATATAGACATTTGTATAGTCCTGTATGAAGTATACATTCAATTTGAATTACAATAGTTGTTAGTCAAACAGACACATATTATTAATAATCGCCAGTTTTCTAAAATTTTATATTTTGAACGAGTTTGAAAATTGGCTTAATGCAAACCGCATAAAGCTAAGCCTACACTGTCTTTCAAGGGATAAATACGCCAGAAAAAATCCTTCAATTGGTTCGACACTCGTTCCTTAGACTCCACAGAATAAAATGAAAAAAACTGATAGTCTTTACTGTCGTAGTTTCTCAGGGGGTCTGTTTTCCAGTGAGGATGCGTATAGGGATGATGTATTATTGATAGATATTAAGAAAAAAAATGGCATAATTTGTGTGTTTAATAGTCAAGTTGATACCTTGAATGACTACACACAGTAAAAAGGCCTTGAGCCTTATAGATTTATACACAGAAAAGAAACCCTTTACTGAGGTGTTGAGTGGTATTGCTCAGCGTGCTCAAGGCTCTTTACCACAATTGCCGGATATTGATAACGTAACTACAAATGTTGACAAGCGGGTACAATACATTAAAAAATATACAGGAATTGATCCGGAATATTTACAAGGTTTACGAGAAGAAAAAGCACCTGAACATTACAAGGGGAATATTGAAAATTATATAGGACTTACAAAAATACCTACAGGTATTGCCGGGCCACTATACATTAACGGTACTGCTGCACAGGGTGATTTTTGGGTGCCATTAGCTACTACAGAAGGTGCATTGGTTGCAAGTTATAATCGTGGGGCAAAAGCCACAAGGCTATGTGGTGGTATTACCTCTGTTTGCACTACTGAAGGCATACAGCGCACGCCTGTATGGAAGTTTACAACACTTGCAGAGGTGGGACAGTTTATACATTGGTTGTTGCAGCAGACAGACAAGTTTAAGGCTATAGTGAAAGAAAACAGCCGATATGCTGTATTGGAAGAGCTAAAGCTCAATATGGAAGGAAACCATGTGCTGACCCTTTTTGAATATACCTGTGGAGAAGCTGCCGGACAAAACATGATTACAATTTGTACCGAAGCAATATGTAAATATGTAGAAGAAAACTCACCTGTAAAGCCTGCATCCTGGTATGTAGAAAGTAACTACAGCGGCGATAAAAAAGCTACGGCAGTTTCTTTTTCTTCAGTAAGGGGTAAGAAGGTAACAACCGAAGCAGTAGTATATAAAGACGTGGTTGCTGATGTGCTTAAGACTACACCACAAGCCATTGCAGACTACTGGCAGGCGTCTGTGGTCTCTGCCATCCAAAGTGGCAGTATTGGTATGCAGGGGCATATTGCCAATGGTCTTTCAGCATTGTTTCTTGCATGTGGGCAGGATGTAGCATGCGTGTCTGAAGCATACGTAGGTATTACACGAATGGAGGTTACAAACGCAGGAGATTTATATGTATCCATTACATTGCCATCGTTAGTTGTTGGTACAGTTGGCGGAGGTACATCTTTACCAACGCAACAGGAGTGCCTGCAGATATTGCAATGTACAGGAAAAGGGAGCGCAAGAAAATTTGCAGAAATATGCGGCGCATTGGCGCTTGCAGGAGAGTTGTCTATAGCAGCTGCCATTGCATCCGGGCAGTTTGGTAAAGCACATAAACTATTCAGGCGGAAGTCAAAATAATCATTCATGCAAGATTCACTGATCAGCCGTCTGTTTGTTTATCAAAAGGAAAGATTTCCTTTATTGGTTCACTTGCCGCTTATTGCGGCATTTAGTTTTTCGGTAGTCGGCTATTCTCGTGCATGTAGAGGTGCAGCAGGCTTTATTGATTTGGGAGATTACATGGTTTGTGTAGCTACAAATATTGCAATGTTCTTTATGCTCAGGGTTTCTGATGAGCACAAGGATAAGGAAGATGATGCTAGATTCAGAAAGTATCTTCCTGTGCCGAGAGGTTTGATAAGCCTGAAAGAACTGAGAATATTGGCTTGGTCTTTATTTGTAATTATCACAGCTCTGAATGTGTTAATTTACCCACAGTTGCTGGTGTTGTATTTCGTCATGATGGCATATCTGGCTTTGATGAGATATGAGTTCTTTATTCCCAAGTGGCTAAAAAGACATCAGGTGATGTACATTGCTACACATATGGTCATCATACCGCTTGCAGATATATATGCCAGTAGCTATGACTGGAAGCTGGCGGGAATATCGGCTCCGATAGGGCTCTTGTTCTTTTTCGGGGTATCATTTCTCAATGGGGTGATTCTTGAAGTTGGCAGAAAACTGCGGGTAAAAGAGACGGAAGAAGAGGGCGTTGTGAGTTATACAAAGCTGTGGGGTGCCCAAAGTGCAGGTGTAGTATGGATAGTATTGCTGGTGGCCAATTTCGTATTGGCTCGTATAGCAATGCAACATGCTGCAGCTTTATCGGGAGTAGAATTTATTTTGAATATACTTTTTGTTATGGCAATGCTGCCTGCACTATGGTTTGTTATAAAGCCAGTAAAAGCAGCTACTAAGCTGATAGAGTTGATGTCATTGATTTGGGCGTTGGGGATGTATATTACATTGGGTAGTACTCCTCTGCTGATACAATTAAGCAACGGATAGTATTGATAATAAAACCAGAGAATATCATAACCACCTCGTCTGATAATATTGGAGGTAAAGCTGCAAACCTGATATGGTTGAAGCAGCGAGGATATAATGTGCCTTATTTTGTAGTGATCCCATTTTCTGTTTTTGCAGAAAATAAAATTGTAGCATTGTCTGTAGATGATATAGTAAAGTGCTTCCCAGAGCATACAGCATTTGCAGTGCGTTCCTCTGCAGACATAGAAGATGGCGAAAAATATTCTTTTGCAGGACAGTTCAGTACCAGACTGAACGTTTCTTCCACTGATTTGAACGAGGCTATAGCAGATGTAGCATCTTCGATAAACAATGATTCATTAAAGACATATTTACAACAAGCAGGCCTGTCTTCTCCCAAATTATCTGTGATAGTTCAGCAAATGATACAATCAGACTTTGCAGGGGTAGCATTTGGTATAAACCCTGTTACAGGTGAAAAGGGGGAGTGTGTTATAAATATTGTATCTGGTTTGGGTGAAGGCCTCGTTGATGGTAGTAAAACCGGGGATGCATATGTTGTGAAGAATGGCCGTATTGTGCAGAAAGCATGCAGGGGTAATGAGATAGCAACTGATACAGAAATATTGAAAGTTGCCGAAGTAGTGGGACAACTCAATGTAGTTTCCGAATTGCCTCAGGATGTCGAGTTTGCTTTTTTAAACGGTGAACTTTTTGTATTACAAACAAGACCCGTAACAACGGTCAGTGTTGCACAGAAAATAGTGTATGACAACAGCAATATTATTGAAAGCTACCCAGGGCTGACACTGCCGCTTACATTTTCTTTTATTGAGAAGATGTATAGTGCTGTGTACATACAATTGTCTTATGTGCTGGGTATTGCCAAGGCAAAAGTTAAGAAACATTGTGATGCTTATGATAATATGCTCGGATTGCTGAATGGCCGTGTTTATTACAATCTGAATAGCTGGTACACTACACTTTCACTATTGCCTGGTTATAATCTCAATTCCGGTTATATGGAGGCGATGATGGGTGTAAAGAACAAGCCCGAAATATTAGTAAAGCAGGCTAAACCTTCATCTTTCAGAGACTATGCTGATTTGTTTAAGGCCATACTGCATATTATCTATAATGCCGCTACCGTAAGGAGGCAAAAGCGAATGTTTGTTAAAGACTTTGATAGCATATATAGTTCATTTGCAGTAAAGGATTACAAGCGTGTTTCGGTAAAAGAGATTTTTGAAGATTATCAGATGTTTGAACGCATGATGTCTTCAAAATGGAAGGCTCCGTTGGTGAATGATTTTTTTGCGATGATATATTTCGGTCTATTACAAAAACAATGTGCAAAGTATATACCTGAACAAACCGGCGTACACAATGCACTGTTAGCATCATCTGACGATATCGTTACGACACAACCCTTAAAATTATTGCCTGAACTAGCTAACGCTCTTTCATATTATCCTGATTTGAAACAGGCGCTTTTACGTGAAGATGCAGACATGATATTGGAACTCTTGCACAAGCCCGAGTATGCCGGCGCATTACAGTCTGTAAAACAATACATAGACAAATGGGGTGAAAGGTGTGTTGCCGAGTTGAAACTAGAGACAATAACCTACAAGCAAAACCCAATATTGTTGATAGAAGTGCTTAAGCAGTATGTTGTAAATGATATAACATACACACAAAAATCAGCCGATACCGGCATCGATTACTACCAAACGATAATCGAAAAGCTTACAAGCAAACCTGTGAAGCGGCTTTTGTTTAAGCATGTGCTTTCACAGGCACGTTATCTTGTTGCTAACAGGGAAAACTTGCGTTACTATCGCACGTTGGGCTTTGGTATGGTAAGAGCCATGATGATAGCTATTGGTGATAAGCTTGCAGCAGATGGTATTTTACTACACGGGCGGGATGTGTTTTATCTGAATCTGCATGAAATAGAGAATGTTGCTACAAACGACATAGACAAGAAAGCGTTAAACCAGATTGTAGAAGCGCGCAAAGCCGATTATGAACTGTATAAGCATTTGCCCTTGCCGGAAAGAGTTATTACACATGGTAAGCAATCAACGATACTTACAGATGTGAATACTACCGCAGGGGATAAACTATCTGAATTGAAAGGCATTCCTTGTTCTGCAGGAGTAATAAGAGCTACAGTCTGTAAAGTGGAATCCGTAGATTCGCGATTCCCTCAAAAGCAAATAATGGCTACCTATGCTACAGATCCGGGTTATGTAGTAATGTTTGCAGGGGCGGCAGGTATTCTAACAGAACGAGGAAGCCTGCTAAGCCATGCCGCCATTGTTTCCAGAGAAATGAACATTCCTTGTATAGTAGGTATAGAAGGTTTGATGGAGCAACTAAATGATGGTGACGAAATAATAATGGATGGCAGTACTGGTGTGGTTAAAATACTAAACAGACACTTGTAATGGCTGATATTCATTCAAAAGTCGATTTCAATATCATACGCTATGCCAATTGTTGGGAAGATGCTGATGTGCTACTGAATGCATTGCAACTGCCCAAAGATAAACGAGTGTTTTGTATTGCCTCTGCGGGAGATAACGCTTTTTCTTTACTTACTACCAATCCTTCGGCGGTTGTGGCGGCTGATATTAGTCTTCCGCAGTTATACCTTGTGGCATTAAAGCGAGCAGCTTTTGTAGCATTGTCTTATGCAGACGTACTGTCTTTTCTAGGAATAAATGATAACGCCGATAGGTTGATGCTTTATAAAAAAGTGTCACAGTATTTATCGCAGGAAGAAAAAAAGTTTTGGAATAACCACGTGCAGCTCATTAATGCAGGCGTTGTTTATTGTGGAAAATTTGAGCAATACTTCTACAAGTTTAGAAAGTACTTATTGCCGTTTACGCATAGTAAAAATGAAATTGAACAGCTGCTATTGGAGAAAACAGGAGCGGAACAGTCCATGTATTTTCATGAAAAGTGGAACAACCTGCGATGGAAATTACTGATGAATGTATTCTTTAGTAAGCATGTGTTAGGTAAATACGGTAGGGATCCTGAGTTTCTGAGACATGTTAATATTTCTGTGCCATCATATATACGTAGCAGGGCAGATGAACATTTGTCTTCGGCATACTGCCAAACAAACTATTTTCTAAGGATGATATTAACAGGTAGTTATAGTCCTGATAATCTACCACATTATTTGCGAAAAGAAAATTTTGGAAAAATAAGGAACAACATTGGAAAGTTGCAATTAATCCATGCCGATGCAAATTCAGCAATAAGGCAAAGCCCTTATGATGCTTACTGTTTATCAAATATATTCGAATACGTGTCTGCCGGAGATTTCACTATGCTTGTTCATGATTGGCACGGTTTCATGCCTGACAAGTCTCTATTGGCATTTTGGAATCTGATGGCACCACGTAGTTTTTCAGAAGTGGCACCGGATAAGTATATTTATGTAGCAAAAAGTGATGCGTTTCATCAAACTGATAAAGGGTTCTTTTACAGTCGCTTTTTGCTCGAGGAAAAAATATGACACCCATCCGTTTTACATTTATTGCACTATCTGCCTGTTTTCTGGCACTATTTGCCTTTGCCGAAGTATTGTACAGGGTTTTCAACGTAAAAGCAGAATATACACGTAAAATAGTACACATAGGGACAGGTATTCTCACTTTGTTATTCCCAATGTACTTTACTTCAACTTGGCAGGTAGCACTACTATGCATTACATTTTTGGCTGTTTTATATATCTCGGAGCGTATCGGGTTGTTGCCATCAATTAATAATGTTGGGAGAAAAACTGCAGGTAGCATGTTGTATCCTGTTGTTGTGATAATAGTTTTTGCCTTTTATAAATACATGTTAGCCAGGTATGTAGTATTCAACGGGTTATTGTATTTCTATTTGCCAATACTTGCAATGGCAATTGGCGATCCTGTTGCGGCTTTGGCTGGTAATGTTGCTAAAGATGAAACTAAAGGGATAAAGACGAACAAAGGAACTATTTCTTTTTTTATTGTGGTAAGTGTAGTTTCTACAATGCTTATGTATGTACTGAATGACGAACGTTATAGTATAGGTGAATTGGTTGTATTTGCAATACCACTTGCTGCGCTGACTGCAATTGCAGAAAGAGTTACAG
Organism: Chitinophagales bacterium; assembly: GCA_017303395.1. GTDB lineage: Bacteria > Bacteroidota > Bacteroidia > Chitinophagales > Chitinophagaceae > Polluticoccus. The sequence goes on along the minus strand of JAFLBN010000001.1, from coordinate 180,264 downwards.
GAGGTGGATGGGATAACTTTACAATTCCGGTAATTGCTTGTTGCTATTTATTGATCCTTTCAAATCTTTTATCATAATGGATCGGTTAGTGGTAAATATATTAGAGTCGGGAAGTATTGATCTGAGTTTTTTTGATGCAATAAACCTTAATTGGTTTTATTGTGCAGTAGTAGTGCGTCGAAATGATAAAATTATTGCAGGGTTGTGTGTGTACAATAATGCTTATATAAAACATGATGGTAATAGCACTGTTTTAATTGGCAATATTAAATGTGAAGACAATTCGGAAGTTTTTTCCCTATTGATAAATGAAACGGAGCTAATCGCAAAAAAATTAGGTGCAAAATGTATAATAGGGCCTATAGATGGTAGCACATGGCATGCATATCGATATAGTATAAGAGAAGCTGAGGGTGTGTTTAGTGGAGATATTGTGCATGATTTGTACTACAACCATCTGATGTTGGGGAATGGCTTTAGTGTACTGCATAGGTATTACTCATCAGTCTCAGAGATACAACAATGGTATGATGAAGAACTATTGCCAACAGGAGTAACTATTAGGAGTATTAACAGCTACAAGTTTGAAGACGAGTTAAGAGCACTACATCCGATGTGCGTTAGTGCATTTGCAGATAATGAGCTTTTTAGCCCAATAGACGAAGCAGGTTTTGTGAAAAAGTATATTGCTTTTGAAAAATATTTAGATACAGACTATGTGCAAGTCGCAGAAGACAGTAAAGGCATTGTCGCTTTGTTTTTCTGTTATAAAGGTTTTTACAAGGAAAAGCCTGCGTTGATTATTAAGACTATTGCCAGGCATCCCGAAAGAAGGTATAAAGGGCTTGTTGAAATGATGGCTAAAAAGGTCTTTAGTAAAGCTTACAGCGAAGGCATAATGAATGTTGTTCATGCCTTTATGCATGAAGAAAACAGGTCTTTGAAACTATCTGCCGAATATGGTGGTAAAAAGATTAACGAATATGCTGTTTATATAAAATGTCTGCATGACTGACAGTGCTAACATACTATCCTTGTTTATTGCATCTGCCAATAGGCATCTGCATAAAATTGCCTTAATACAAGAAGATGATAGTGTTAGCTATGACAAGTTGTTAAATGCTGTATCGTCTGAGGCGAAACATTACTCTGAAAAAGGTATAGGTAAAGGAGATAGAGTATTAGTATTTGTGCCAGTGAGTATTCGTTTATATGTTGCGGTACTTGCTTTATTGTCTATAGGTGCTACACCTGTATTTATAGACGAGTGGGTTAATGTGGATAGATTAAAGGTTTGTTGCCAAAATGTAAAGTGTAATGCGGTAATAGCTCCACGTAAATTTTTATTATTATCGTGGTTCATAAAAGAATTACGACAAATTTCAATTAGACTCTCTCCCAAATTCTGTACAGCTGAAAATGCTGAAATACAGCTGGTGAATGTAACGAATAATGATACAGCCTTGATAACTTTCACTACGGGAAGTACTGGTATTCCCAAAGCAGCAAACAGGACTCATGGCTATTTACATGCACAGTTTAATGCATTAAGACATTTGGTAGATAATGATGCTGCATCTTCTTTAATAACATTGCCGATAGTTACTTTGATTAATCTTGCACTTGGGAAGACTACAGTACTACCGGGCAAAGGTTTTGCAGTAAAGAAATCTCAGACTTCTGCTATATTGGTAAATGATGTACGACATAATAATGTTGATGAGATAATAACGTCTCCTGCAGTACTTGAAGATATTACTTCTTTGCTGAGTGAAAATGATGCTGTAAAAAAGAATATAAGATACATTACTACTGGTGGTGGTTCTGTACACCCAGAACAAGCCCAAACCATCCTTCAGAATTTTGTTAATGCAAAATCTACAGTAGTATATGGCAGTACTGAGGCGGAACCGATCAGTGAGATAGATATGGCTTACTTAGCAACTGTACCTGCCGAAGACGTAATTGCAAACGGATTACCTGTGGGTATAATCAATGCCTGTACAGAACTTATTATTCTGGATGCAGCAGATGAAGTGGTTGATGGTAGTAATTTGCAAAGTAAAATATTGCCAATTGGTGAAGCCGGAGAGATAGTTGTTTCTGGTAGCCATGTCTTAAAATCATACATTAATAATATAGAAGCTGAAAAACAAAACAAGATACATGTAGGTGATTTAGTGTGGCACCGAACAGGGGATGTAGGAATGATTGATCAAAATAGATGTTTGTATCTAAAGGGAAGGGTAAGTGAATCGGTTGAATTGAATGGAAAGGTACACTATCCCATGTTAGTCACATTTGCTCTTGAATATTACGCGAAAACTACAGGAGCTCTGTTGTTGCATAATGGTAGACCGATGTTGGTTATCGGATCTAAAGTTGAGAATGATACACTAGAAGAGGTTTTAACCCTTCTTTCATTGGAGGGTGTAATAATTAAACATGTAAGCCGTATTCCCAAAGATTCCAGACATAGAACCAAGATAGATTATGAAGCGCTAAGGTTGTTATTGTAGCTTTTAAGATGCTTCATAATTAATACGGCATTGATAGTCTTTATTTTATAAATATATCATAAACGAGTAGCCGCTCTTTTGAGTCTGTCATTGATGGCAATTCCCAATCCTGTTTCAGGTAATAGTTCAGCAACTATAAATTTCAGATTGAGTGCATCAAGGTCGTATAAGTATTTGTATAGATTTTTAGCAGCTTCTCTCATATTACCTGTAGGAGACAGGTTAAGTACAACTTTGTATTTGTATGATTGTTCCTCATCGCCAAATGTCAGTAGAGCGGTGTTATTGTAGTCGATATCAACAGTATCATCAGTAGATAATATTACCCGTGTATTTGGAGAGTAGTGTTTTTTGAAAAGCCCGGGAGATTCAATTTTTTTATCATGCGTTCCTATAATGACGTTTTCACTAACCTGTTGCAACTCTTCTATAGTTACAGAACCTTGCCTCAATACTATTATTGTGTCTCTTTCTACTTTTACTACAGTGGACTCTATTCCATTATCAGCTTCTCCGCCATTCAATATATATGGTACTAATCCTTTTAATTGTTGGTGTACATGTAATGCACTTGTAGGGCTTACCGACATAAATTTATTGGCGCTTGGTGCAGCAACCGGGAATGGCAAAAGTTCTAATAGCTGCCTTGTAACAGGGTGATTGGGTATTCGTATAGCTACAGTATCATTGCCTGCAGTTACAATGTCAGGTATATGATTGCCTTTGGGTAAAATAATGCTCAAGGGCCCAGGACTGAAGTGCTCAAATAACCGATATGCTAAGTCGGGTACTTCTGCTGCAATATTCCCAACTGCGTTAATATCGTAACAATGTACTATTAGCGGATTATTAGTTGGTCTGCCTTTAATATTAAATACATTTCTTACTGCACTATCTGAATATGCATTGCAGCCAAGGCCGTAAACTGTCTCTGTCGGGATGGCAACTGCCTCTCCTTTTGCTAGTAAGCAGGCCGCTTGATAAATATCTGTACCGATAATAGTCTCTAACATAACTTATGGATTACAATTGTCACAAAACATAGGGTCTTCCTCTGTTTTGCCTTTCGGATATAGTTTTTCAGATGAATGATTACATTTCTTGCATCTGTACACCAGACTTTTAATACTTCTGGTTGGTAATTTGCAAAGACTGCATGGTAGTCCTTCTTTTATATCCGTGACGTCAAACCCCGGAGTTCCGCATGATGGACAACAGGCCTTTACTTTTTCAATCAGCTTTTCGGTAGCAAGTGCTATTATCTTCATCCTGGTAGGGTTTAGGTGTGCGCGCATATCAGTTTCTACAAACGCACTGCTTTTGAATGATAATATATCACTGAATTTGTTTTCTAATGCACTCCAGGAGGTTATGCCTTTACAGATGTGTTTTTTACTATCCTTTGCATCTCTCAGAATCAATCCGTGCTCAGGAAAGCCTGCGTTTGTCGCAAATGTTTTCAGTGCTTCCCAAGAGTGTACTTCTTCTCCTCCGAAATTGGTATTAGTACTCGTAATGTGCGCTCCGATTTCAATATCATTTAGTGTGTCTTTCAGCAAAATCAGCTCTTCATCTGCCGGAATAAACATAAGTGCCGGATGTGGCCCGAATGAGCCCTCGCTTGCTACAGCGAGGGTTTCATTCATAGCCTTGCAGGCAGCTATACATTTTTGTCTTACTGTTTCCACAGGGTCAAGTGTACGTTCTATTTCTCCTGAGAAAGTGCCGAACATATCTGTATTAAAGTTGCTCATGTCCGGTACAACCACCTCTACACCTAATGCCTCTTCTAAAATCGGAGCTATGACTCGCTCCTTACCGTGCATAGTAGCAATAATCAGTCTTCTGCCTTTGAATAAATCCATCAGTAGATTAGATTTTCAGCGAAATATCTGCACTTATGTCTACCATGCCATTTGAAGAACGGACAGTTTGCAATAACTCATTTCTATAGTTCTGCAGTTCTATTATCCTCTTTTCAGAAATCTTTATGTCTTCTTCGTTCTGCAGTCCGTTGATTTTGTCTTTGTGAAACTCAATTTTCACATCTACTAGGCTCGTAATTAAACGTTCTGCCTGTAGGTTATCAAACCGTCCGTTTACTAATTTCAGTGTATCCATATGTTGTTTAGTTTATTGGCCTTGTGCTGCAGTAAATGCAGGTTGTCCATCAAGCAGGTACAGATTTTCTGTTTTTATTATTTCCAGATTTCTGTTCTGTATTTTTTGCAGCAGGTCTATCACCGCCTGATAGCTAACACCGTTCTTCATGTCATTTTTAAACCTACACCTCCAGTGGTCTGTACAGAATGTTTCAGGGAAACCATTAGGCCATACTTTTGTACCTCTGTTTGTAATCATGTTCAGTTGTAATCCCGCAGATTCAAGGTCTTTAATCTTAGTCGCTAATTCTTCTGCGTCTCTGTTTTTGTATTGCAGGAATACATCTACACCTACAAGTTCTTTTACTGCCTGTTTAGTAGGTGTTACTTTAATGTTGAAGCCTGCTCTTGCTTTAGAGTAGTCTACGGGTTTTAAGATGGATGGTTTTTGCCCAAGCCTTTCAATTACTGCCTCTGCAAATTCTTTGGTTCCCAAGCATTTTACAGAGGTGCCTTCTTTGTAGATGTCGTATGTGTGATGTCCGTCTTCCAGTGTTTTCAACCATGCATTCTGTATTTTTTCAGCCACTGCTTCCTGTCCAATGTGCACCAGCATTTGGATAGCGCCTAATAGTAGGCCCGAAGGATTGGCTTTGTTTTGTCCGGCAATTCTTGGTGCAGAACCGTGTATGGCTTCAAACATCGCAAAACCTTCGCCTATGTTTGCACTACCTGCAAGCCCTACCGATCCTGTTATCTGTGCTGCAACGTCGCTCAGTATGTCACCATAGAGATTAGGCATCACTATCACATCAAATTCTTCAGGTGTATCTGCAAGTTTTGCTGCGCCTATATCTATTATCCAGTGCTCTTTCTCTATTTCAGGGTATTCTGCTCCTATCTCGTCAAACATCTTATGAAACAGACCATCTGTCATCTTCATAATATTGTCTTTCGTGAAGCAGGTTACTTTCTTGCGGCCATATGCTTTGGCGTATTCAAAGGCATAGCGTATTATTTTCTCTGTACCCGGTTTTGATATCAGTTTCAGACACTGTATTACTTCGTCTGTTTGCTGATGCTCTATGCCTGCGTACAGATCCTCTTCATTCTCACGTACTATTATCACATCCATTACCGGGTGCTTGGTTTGTACAAACGGGTGGTAAGAAACACAAGGTCTCACGTTGGCATACAGTCCCAGTACTTTGCGTGTTGTTACATTCAGGCTCTTGAAGCCGCCACCTTGTGGTGTAGTGATTGGTGCTTTAAGGAATACTTTTGTTTTCCTAAGAGAGTCCCATGCACTGTTGTCTATACCCGCAGAGTTGCCGCGCATATACACTTTTTCACCAATTTCGATTTCTTCAATTTCTAGTGCTGCACCTGCCTTTTTCAGAATGTGTAATGTTGCTTCCATAATTTCCGGGCCAATGCCATCGCCGTAAGCCACTGTAATTGGTACAGGTGTAGTCTCAAGTTTCGCGTTCGCAGTTGCGTTCATTGTGCTTGTTTGCATATCTATTGTGTATTTAAGTGCATTAAAAAAGCGAAGTATAACTTCGCTTTACATTCAATATTTTAATTCTATCTCTTCAACAATTAATACTACGTCAACTACATTTTCAACAAATGCTGTTGAATTGACATAGCTATGCCAGCCTGATAAGCCATAGTAACTCAAATTTATCCTAGTGTTGTCCATAAGAGCCTCTTAGTATGTGGCGTATCATTGTTGCTTTTGAAAGTGCGTTTTCAATTGTGTCTTCTGTTATGTTAATGTGACCCATTCTGCTGCCTTCATTGCCTTCTTTTTTGCCATACAAGTGCATATGTACATCGTTTGAGCAGAGTATCACTTTCAGTGCATCTTCTATACTTTTCTTTCTGTATGCTGCAGGTTCAAATACATTTAGCAATACACTGCTGTTTTTCAGGCTTGTATCGCCCATTGGTAATCCAAGCATTACGCGTAGTTGTTGTTCGTACTGAGACGTGTTGCAGGATTCTACTGTGTGGTGTCCGCTGTTATGCGGTCTTGGGGCGAGCTCATTTACCAGCAATCTGCCATCCGTAGTCAGGAACATTTCTACTGCAAGTATGCCTACCAGGTTCAGTGCTTCAGCTGTGTTGATAGCAAGCTTACAAGCTTCTATGGCTTTATCTTGTGGTATGTGAGCAGGGCATAGCTGAAAGTCTAGCACCATTTGTTGTTTGTTGAATATCATCATTACTGGGTCATAACATTCAACAGTGCCCTTCTCATTTCTGGAAACTATAACCGATATTTCATGTTTGATGTCAATCAGCTCCTCCAGAAAGCACGGCTCATCAAAAGCTTTGTCAATATCTTCTCGTGTATGTAGTATCATACTACTTTTACCGTCGTGGTTGGTTTTACACTTTTTCAGGCAACCCGGAAACCTGTGTATATTTTCTGATAAATCTTTTTTGTTGAGTATGGGTATAAGGGATGCTACGGGTATATCGTACGTTTCAAGAAACTTCTTCTGTATATATCTGTCCTGTATTATATCTATTATATCAGGCGATGGGTAAACCTTTACACCCATTTTTACAAGGTCTTTCAGGGCATGTGTGTTTACGGTTTCTTTCTCTATTGTTATGATGTCTAGATCGTGACCGAAGTCTATTACATCTTCATATTTTGTCGGGTCGCCTACTTTAAATGAATTAGTGTATCGTGCACTGGGGGAGTTGGGGTCTTTATCCATTACAGAGACATTGAGGCCATAGTCTATGGCGTGTCTTATCAACATTGTACCCAGCTGGTCTCCGCCAAGTATTCCTATCTTCAGTTTGTCTATCATAACAGATATTTTAACCAAAGGTAATAATGCTATCTGTAGTAATAGTAATACTATTATTTATGGGAGTATTTATTTTGTTTATATAGTCCCATTTTGGGACTGGAGGTTGTAAAATAATATTCCTGCACATGCAGAAAGCCTCCGGAATTCCGGAGGCTTTCATATTCACACCCACCCTGTTTTCTACAACATCGTTGTCGGACATACATAATCTGTAATCCTGAACTTGCCTGTTTCTTTTATCTCTTTAAATCCACCCTTTACGTCTATCAGATTATTGTATCCGCGCGCTCTCAATATGGATATGAATATCATAGAGCGATAACCACCTGCACAGTGTACATGATATGTTTTGTTTTTGTCTATTAGAGACATGGAATCGTTAATGAAATCCAGCGGTGCATTCTCTGCGCCAATAATATGTTCGCTATAGTATTCACTTTGTTTGCGTACATCCAGTATGTGCGCCTCTGTATTTGCCATCAGATGGCTCAGGTCGTCGGCGGATACCGATATAATATAGTCTGTTTCTTTTCCGGCTTCCTGCCATCCCTCGTAGCTTCCTTCCAGATAGCCAATTGTGTTGTCGTATCCAACACGTGCCAGCCTCGTCACTACTTCTTCTTCACGTCCTTTATCTGCAACTATCAGTATTGGTTGTTTAATGTCTGTTATCAGCGCGCCTACCCAAGGAGCAAAATTGCCATCAATACCTATGTTGATAGAACCCGGTATAAATCCTTTTGCAAATGTTTGCGGATTGCGTGTGTCAAGCACCAGTGCTTCTGTTTCGTGTGATGCGGCTTCAAAAGCTTGCGGCTTCAGTGCCTGTAGGCCTCTGTTCAGAACGGTGTCTATACTGTCATACCCTTGCTTGTTCATCATTACATTGGCAGGGAAGTATGCAGGTGGTGGCATCAGTCCGGTTGTTACTTCTTTTATGAATTCATCCCTAGTCATGTTTGCACGCAGGGCATAATTGGTATCTTTCTGGTGTCCGAGTGTATCAGTCGTTTCCTTGCTCATATTTTTGCCACATGCACTACCTGCACCATGTGCAGGATAAACAATAATGTCATCTGCTAAAGGCATAATCTTGGTTCTCAATGAGTCGAATAACAAGCCTGCTAATTCTTCTTGAGTAAGGTGCGCTGCTTTTTGTGCAAGGTCCGGACGGCCAACATCGCCTATAAAAAGTGTGTCGCCTGTAAAGCATGCTATCTCTTTCCCGTTTTCGTCTGTTACCAGATAGCAAGTGCTTTCCATTGTATGGCCCGGCGTATGCAATACTTTAATTGTGATGTTGCCAAGCTTCAGTATTTCATTGTCTTGTGCTACATAGGCATCAAAACCCGGAGCAGCTGTTGGTCCGTAAACAATTGTAGCCCCCGTTTTTTTAGCAAGGTCTACATGGCCCGATACAAAGTCTGCATGGAAATGGGTTTCCAGCACATACTTGATGATGGCATTGTTCTTAGCTGCTTTTTCAATGTATGGCTGCACCTCGCGCAGTGGGTCTATAATTGCTGCCTCTCCGTTGCTCTCAATATAATATGCTCCCTGTGCCAGGCATCCCGTATAGATTTGTTCTATTTTCATAAGAAGTATTGTTTTCTTGTAATGATGCAAAGATGAGGGCTGTAAATTTTTGAGACGGTAACAATTATTACAGAAGTAAATTATTTCAGTATGGTTTCTTTTATAATGATATAGATACCCATTATAAGTACAAACCAGCCAAAGCCTTTCTTCAGTTTGTTGCCGGGTATAGACTTGCCAATGTATCCACCTATGAATATCCCTGCAATGGCTAGTGAGGTAACGCTTCCAAGTAGTTTCCAGTCTATATCATACTGTCCTATGTCTCCAGTAAAACCTATCAATGAATTAAGTGCAATAATCAATAAAGAAGTGCCAATTGCTTTCTTCATATCAAGCCCTACAAAGAATACCAACGCAGGTATAATAAGGAACCCACCACCAGCGCCCAATAGCCCGGTTACAATGCCTATGCCAATGCCGTATAATAATAGCTTAGCTGTTGATTGTGTACGTGTATTGCCAGCAGCTACATTTTTACTTCTTATCATTGAAGATGAAGCCAGTACCATCAGTATGGCAAATAAAACCATCGTAGCTGTAGACTTAGTTACCGTCAATTGACCGAGTGTAAACAGGTTGTCCGGTATGTTGGGTATGATAAATTTCCTCGTCAGGAAAACAGTGGTTATGGAAGATGTGCCGAATAGTAGTGCAGTCTTAATATCTGTCCACCCCTTGCGGTAGTTCCTGTAAGCGCCAACAAGGCTACTGCTGCCTACAATAAATAACGAATAAGATGTAGCAATAGCCGGAGATATGCCGAAAAGGTAAACTAATACAGGAACGGTGAGGATAGAACCACCACCACCTATAAGCCCCAATGATATTCCTATAAGTATTGCACTAAGATATCCTGCAATCGTTGCCAAAGTTTCAGTTTAGTGCGAAAGTAGGGTGTATAGGCTTAGTAATGTGTAATGATTGTTACATAGTAAATGAGTAATTTCATAATAATGATCTACATCACAGTCTTACTAAGGTATTTTATATAGTTTGCCATTATGCAACCACGGACACAATCTATTGATACAATATACAAGTACATCGTCGCTGTATTGGGCGGCGGCTTGCTGCTCTATTTTGGCAAAAGTCTTTTTGTGCCTATGTTCATGGGGCTACTGATTGCTATGGTTATGTTTCCTGTATGTGTGCGGCTGGAAAGAAAGGGGATATCAAAAAGTATTGCCATTACTATTAGTTTGTCAGTAGTAGTTCTGCTTTTTCTGGCGCTGATATGGTTATTGTTCTGGCAATTGAGCCTGTTCAGGCAGGATTTGCCGTTTATTGCTGATAAACTGTCTGCCAAACTTCCCGAACTGCAACGTTGGCTTGCCGACAACTGGGGTTTATCTTACCAAATACAGCAAGAATGGATTAATAAGCTATCCGGAGATATCAAGAACAGCGCGGGTGCATACATAGCGGGTTCCTTTTCTGCTACAGTTTCTACTTTGTTTTCATTATTTATCATACCAATATATGCTGCCTTGTTTTTGTACCACAGGCGTGTTTTTGTACAATTTGTAAAAAACATAGCCGGTGTGGCAAGACATGCACAGATAGATAAAATACTGTCTGAAACCACCCATACCTATTTCAATTACATAAAAGGTATGGTGATGGTGTACATTATAGTAGGTGTGCTCAATAGTGTCGGATTGCTGGCACTTGGTATTAAGCATGCCATACTCTTTGGTATGCTTACGGCTATTATGACTATCGTACCGTACGTTGGTATTATCATCAGTGCCATGTTGCCAATATCTGTTGCGTTTCTTACCAAAGACTCGTTGTGGTACCCACTAGCTGTTATTGGTGTTTTTTCATTTGTTCAGTATTTGGAAGCCAATGTTATCTTCCCTAAGGTTGTTGGAGCGCAGCTGAATGTGAGTACCTGGGCAACACTGGTGGCTATTATAGCGGGTGGAATAGTATGGGGTGTGGCAGGTATGGTATTATTTATTCCTTTTATTGCAATTTTGAAGATTATTACCGACCATTTGGAGGAAGGTAAATCCATTAATATCTTACTAACAAGGAAAGACTAAACTATATGGCAAATACAATAGAAAATAATAGCTTGGCACTTTCTACGCAAATGAAAGACAAGCTTTATGAAATGGGTACCATAAAGCTGTATAAAGAAGGCGAGATTATTATGAATGAAAATTCATACATCCGTGCTATTCCAATTGTTTTGACCGGTAGTATACGTGTAATGCGTGTTGATGAAGAAGGCAGAGAAATACTACTCTATTATATCCGTCCGGGTGAAAGCTGTATCATGTCATTTCTGGGTGGTATCCATAGCGAAACAAGCAAGGTAAAAGCAGTGGCGGAAGAGGATGTAGAGATACTGTTTATCCCTATCGAAAAAGCAGGCATGCTTATTAAAGATAATTCTGAATGGCTCGATTACATTTTCCGCCTCTATCATAAACGTTTTGAAGAACTGCTTTCTGTAGTGAATGAAGTTGCCTTCAAAAAAATGGACGACAGAATCCTTCATTTTCTTAAAGAAAAGCAAAAATTGATAGGTTCTAATGAAATTGCCATCACCCATCAGGAACTATCTGAAGAGCTGGGAACCTCTCGTGTAGTGGTTTCCCGCTTGTTGAAGCAGATGGAAGGTGAGGGTATGGTGAAGCTGGGCCGAAATAAAATTTTGCTTATGTAACATTAGTAGCTGTATTGCCACTGATACTTGCTGACATTTGTGTTATAAAATCAATCAATTATGAAAGTAAACATGAGTTCAGCAGACAGAATTATCAGGGTGATAATAGCTGTCATCTTTGCCGCACTGTATTTCACAGGTACAGTTCCCGGTACTCTCGGATTGGTACTGACAATTGTCGCTGTAGTGTTTTTGCTTACTAGCCTCATTGGTTTTTGTCCGCTATATACCATCTTCGGTATGCGTACAAAGAAAGATGCTTAGTATAGTAATTGCCTGTGTTTACTAAACAAAACAAATAAATGAAACAACTTTTGCTAAAGAATAAGCTGGTGATAATAGGTGTAGTGTTGGGCGCTATTGGTGGGTTCGCGTATTGGTATTTCGTTGGTTGCGCAAGCGGTACGTGTATGATAACATCCAAACCGCTGAATAGCAGTGTTTATGGTGCAGTGATGGGGGGCTTATTCTTTAGCATATTTGCACAAGAGAAAAAAATCAATAAAAAAGGATAATAATTATGTCAGCTAAAAAAATGACTGTAGTAGATGTACGTAGCCGTGAAGAATATGCAAGCGGTCACGTAGTAGATTCTCTGAACATTCCGTTGAACGAACTGCCGGCTAATGTAGATAAGCTGAAGGCAATAGACGGTGATATCGTATTGTGTTGTGCATCGGGTATGCGTAGCAGCATGGCTCGTCAGATATTGATGCAGCAAGGTATTAGCAATGTATCAGATGGCGGTCCGTGGACGAGTGTTCAGTATCAGATTGTAAACAACTTAATGTAATTATAGAATGGGTTTTCTAAGTAAATTATTCGGTTTTGGTCCAAAAGTAGATTTAGGTCAGTTGATAAATGACGGTGCTGTGATACTGGATGTGCGTACTCCCGGCGAGTATGCAGGTGGCCACATAAAAGGCTCTATCAACATACCGGTAGATCAGTTGAAGTCTAAAATGGCTACACTGAAAAAAGATAAGGTAATCATCACTTGTTGTGCATCAGGCATGCGTAGTGCATCTGCCCGTGGCATGCTGAAAGCGAGCGGTTTTGCAGAGGTACATAATGGTGGTAGTTGGATGAACCTGAGAAAATACAAAGCATGATAATAGGCTATCTGAAACAAAAACTGTCTGGTGGTTGGCATTTCATGCGCATACTGAGGCTGGTATTTGGCGTAGTGTTTGCAGTGCAGGCAGTTATGATGAAGGATTATCTGGTAGGTATGATGTCAGCCTTCTTTCTCTATCAGGGTGTAACCAATACAGGATGCTGTGGCGAAAGTTGCGCACCTACATACGATAGAAACGCTGTAGCAAAAGGGAAAACAGAGGATATTCAATTTGAAGAAGTAAAATAAATAAACCATGTCAACAAAATTTTCAGAGCTCATCAATTCAGACAAGCCGGTACTGGTCGATTTTTCGGCAGAGTGGTGCGGACCTTGTAAAATGATGGCTCCCATATTGCAGGAACTCAAACAAGGCATAGGCGAAGCTGCAACTATCATAAAGATAGATGTAGATAAAAACCCACAGGCCGCCGCCGCATACAATATATCTGGCGTGCCTACACTGATACTATTTAAGAACGGAGAGGTAAAATGGAGGCAAAGCGGCGTATTGCCCGCTAATAAACTTAGGCAGATAATAGAACAGTATCAATAACAGATTGTATGAGTGAAGCACATTTTTATGAAGTTGCCGTAAAATGGCAGGCAGACAGGTTGGGCGTTATGAGCTCACCGGATTTTGATAATACATTGGAGGTTGTAACACCGCCACAATTTGCAAAAGGCATACCTAATAAGTGGTCGCCAGAGCACCTGCTGGTAGCAGCGGTAAACAGTTGTCTGATGACCACCTTTCTGGCAATAGCCGAAAATTCAAAACTGTCTTACGAGCAATTTGAATCGACCGGAGTTGGTAAACTGGAAGTAGTGGATGGTAAATACATGATTAGCGAGGTAGAGCTAAACCCAATATTGGTGATAGCAAATGAAGAAGACCGTGAGAAAGCAATACGTGTATTGCAAAAGTCGGAAGCTGCGTGCCTTATTTCAAATTCCATCAAATCAAAGATTATCTTTACACCCGAAATCAAAGTTGCATCAACAGTATCTTAACGTATGAAGAAGTCGATATTCAAGCCATTCGCATTACTACTGGCAGTAGTTGCTATACTTACGGCTACATCTTGCCAGCAGGCATCTGCCAACAACGAATTGAAAGTTGCAGAGTTTAAACAGAAACTTGAAGCTACAGCCGACAAAGTGTTGCTGGATGTACGTACTCCCGGAGAATATGCAGAGGGTCACCTTGCAGGTGCATTGAATATAGATTGGAATGGTGGTAACTTTGATGCGGAAGTAGCAAATATGGACAAATCAAAGCCGGTGTTTGTGTATTGCCTTTCAGGTGGTCGTAGTGGTTCTGCAGCAGCAGCTATGCGTAGTATGGGCTTCAAGCAGGTGTACGAGATGAAGGGGGGTATGATAAAATGGAGGTCTGAAGGACTGCCTGAAGAAGGTGGTGCTGCTACTGCACAGGGTGGTACCAAAGGTATGACAGCGCAAGACTTTGAAGCATTGCTGAATACTGATAAAATAGTATTGGTAGATTTTTATGCTACATGGTGCGGACCTTGTAAAAAAATGGAGCCATACCTGGCAGAAATTTCAAAAGATATGGCTGCTACAGTATCTGTAGTGCGCATAGATGCAGATGCCAATCCTACACTTGCTACAAACATGAAGGTAGATGCATTGCCAACGGTGTTTATCTACAAAAACAAGCAACTGGTTTGGAACAATGTAGGTTTTGTAAGCCGTGAGGACATGATGGCAAAGTTGAAAAGTATTAAGTAAATATTAAGAGAGAACGTTCTGAAAGCCTGCAAATTTTGCAGGCTTTTTTGTTTAATGTTAAGACAGTATTAAGTTAATATTAAGTCACTGCACAGCTATTTACAAAGGTTTTCAATCACAATACTTTTGTTGACAAACAAGGGATTATGGCGACGTTGAAAAAGTTGTTTATGCCGGATGGGCAAAAGTTCTACAGGCTTTTTGATGAGGTGGCAGATAATCTGCAGATAATGAGTAAGCTGTTTTATGAAACAATATGTGCAGGCAATGGCATCATGCAGACAAACCTAGCAAGACTAGATGAACTGGAAAAGGCAATAGACCTTTGTACCCGCAAGCTGTTTCATGAACTGGGTAGGAATTTTATCACACCTTTCGACAGAGAAGATATACATCTGCTGGCTTCGGGACTGGATGATATTGCAGACCTCACTTACGGCACCGTACGCCAACTGAATAATTACGGATTAACTACACCGGGAAATACAACACAATATGTGGCAGGTGAGTATAAACGCCTGATTGGTCTTCTAGGCGATGCAATAAAAGCACTCAGCAACAAGCGTTCGCTGCCTAAATTAGAAACTACCTGCCTAGAAATGAGAAAGATTATCAACACTTGCGATAATCGTATTGATGCCGCTATTACAGGGCTTTTCCCTAGCCATACAGAAGTAGTAGATATTATAAAATGGATGGAACACTACGATATACTACAAGTACTTCTTGAAAAGTGTGAGAATATGGTTGACACGGTAGAAGCCATCGTGATTAAATACGGATAAACTACTGAATGATGCAAGGCTTACCTTTGCATCATGCGTTTGTATATCAGAAATATGGTTTGCAACAGGTGTAAGATGGCTGTTGCAGATATTTTGCACAAAGCTGGTTTGCAAGTATTGCATACCGATTTGGGAGAGGTGGAGATTGCAGAAAAGAAGTTGTCTAAAGAAGTGTTGAAAAACCTGCAAGCTGCTTTGGAAGCCGTTGGTTTTGAAATAATTGATGATAAGAAGAGTAAGGTGATTGAAGGTGTTAAAACGGCTGTGATTGATATTATCCATCATACAAGCGAGCCTATAGCCATAAAATACAGCGACTATCTCTCCACAAAACTACAGCATGATTATTCGTACCTCAGCAAACTTTTTTCTGAAGTGGAGGGTATTACGATAGAGCAGTACATCATCAACCAGAAGATAGAACGTGTAAAAGAGTTGCTTGTGTACGATGAACTTTCTTTAAGTGAAGTTTCCTACCAGATGGGGTATAGCAGTGTGGCACATTTGTCTGCACAATTCAAAAAAGTAACGGGGATGACACCCACTGTGTTTAAAAATAGCAGTAAAAGAGAACGTAAGCCATTGGATAATATTGGTGGGCATACTGCATAATTTTATAAAACATATCCATAGTCTTATAACATAGTCTGGTAATGCTGTAGGTAGCTTTGCAGTATAATATTACCCGATATGACACACACATACAATATTACAGGAATGACGTGCAACAGCTGTGTTGCAAAGGTGAAATCAGCTATTCTGAAACTGGGAGATGTACTGCAGGCTGATGTGCAACGAGATGCACCACAGGCTACCATTACTATGCAGAAGCACATCCCGCTGAGTACATTACAAGCAGCAATTAGTTTTGACGGCAAGTATGCAATAACAGAAGCAGCAGGCAGCACAGAAATGAAAACGACAGACGACAATGTATCCTATTTTCCTATTTTTTTGATATTCGGATACATAGCAGGTATTACACTGCTTGTTCAGTTTGCAAGCGGCTCTTTCAGCCTTATGCAATGGATGCAGCATTTTATGGCAGGGTTCTTTATCGTGTTCTCATTCTTCAAGATGATGAGCCTGAAAGCATTTGCAGAAGGGTACAGAACCTATGATGTAGTTGCCAAAGCAATACCTGCATATGGATTTGTCTATCCGTTTATAGAACTGGCATTAGGTGTTGCCATTATTACAGGCTTTGAACCATACGCTACTAATATCGTAGCATTAGTTGTTATGGCTGTAAGTACTATTGGGGTAGTAAATAGTCTGCTGAAGAAAACACCATTTCAATGTGCATGTCTCGGTACGGTTATAAAGCTACCACTAAGCAAGGTTACTTTGTTTGAAGATTTATTGATGGTCGTTATGAGTGCAGTTATGTTACTGCTTATGTAAATAGTAAAAGCCCCGCATCAGTGGGGCTTTTGTATATATTATATTGTCTAACCAATTATCAGATTACAGTTGCGTAGCTGTATAAACTACATCTACAGTGTAAGTACCTGCAGGGTAAGCGAAACCAGGTGTAGCATTGTACTGGATGCTGAATGTTTGGTTGCCACCGTTGTTACAGTTTGTCAACAGGTTTTGTGCAGTTGCACTCAGGTCAGCATAGCTAGATGCGCTAAACGGAGAAGCGATAGCACCACCGGTTGCGTTTGCAGGAACACGCAGGTCAAGAACACCGGCTACAGGCATTACAGGAGCAGGAGTTGTTGTACCTGTATATGAGAAGTTAGCATTGTTAGTTTTTACAGTTACGCCGAATTTTTTGTTAGAGCGTACTTTCAATTCCTGGTTAGAAGAGCTAACACCGTTTGCATAGTCGTTAACTGTGTTGAAAGCCAGGTTAACCGCTACACCGGTAGCAGTTCCTGATCCTGTGAAAGTTAGTTCGATTGCGTTGCTCAGGTTCAGATTAACTGTTTGAGTAGCAGTAGAAGCAACTTGTGCTTTTGCTGCGAAACCTGTTACTGCCAGTGCGATGATTGCGATTACTTTTTTCATTTTAAATGTGTTTTGTTTGAATTATTTGATTAATGTTTGTGTTTGTTTGTTATTGTGATACAAAGATGCAACGGGAAAGGGCCTATTGCCAAAAAATCGAGCCTTGTTAACCCCGGCTTTGCAACCGCTTAACAGCCGATTAACAAATCCCTTGAAAAAGCCCTTAAATACGGTATTTTTGCACACTTTAGCAGTATGCGTATATTAATGGTATGCCTTGGTAATATCTGCAGGTCGCCGATAGCCGAGGGTTTGATGCGGAACAAGATAGAGCAGCAAGGGCTTGATTGGCAGGTAGATTCAGCGGGAACAGAATCTTATCATGTGGGCGAGGCGCCTCATAGATATTCGCAAAAAGTATGTCTGGAGCATGGTATTGATATATCTGCCCAAAGAGCACGCAGGTTTACAAAAAAAGACTTTGACAGCTTTGACAAGATATATGCTATGGCAAAGGATGTATATAACGAAATTGCAGAAATAGGTGGTCATGGTGCAGATATGGGTAAGGTGATGCTATTTGTAAATGAGTTGCATCCTGGCAGTAATCAATCAGTACCCGACCCATGGTACGGCAACGAGGATGGATATTTGCCCGTATATGAGTTGATAGACCAAACCTGCAATGCTATTATTGAAAAGTATAAGTAAAAAGAATTATGTCGAAACCATCGATACCACAAGGAACAAGAGATTTTTCGCCTGCAGAAGTACGCAAGCGCCAATATATATTCAGCACCCTCAGGAGCATTTTTGAATTGTATGGTTTTCAACCACTGGAAACACCTGCAATGGAAAACCTCGTAACGCTGACAGGTAAATATGGCGAAGAGGGCGATAGGTTGATATTCAAAATTCTGAACAATGGCCTGCACGAAAAGAAAGATGCAGATAAAGAAAAACTCAATACAGAGTGGGCAAGATTGTTGGATAAGCCTGTTTCATCGCCCGTAGTTACAGAGCGTGCACTACGTTATGATCTTACCATTCCGTTTGCCCGCTATGTTGTCATGAACCAGAACGAACTGGCATTCCCATTCCGCCGCTATCAAATGCAGCCTGTGTGGCGTGCCGATCGTCCGCAGAAAGGACGCTATCGCGAATTCTGGCAATGCGATGCCGATGTGGTGGGCAGTACTTCATTGATAAATGAAGCTGAACTATTGTGTATTTACCAAAGTGCATTTCAGCAATTTGGTCTGCCACAGGTAGCTATTAAAATAAATAGTCGTAAACTATTGGCTGGCCTTGCAGAAATATGTGGCACACCAGAGCTGATGATGGAAATAACCATTGCACTGGATAAGCTGGATAAAATAGGCTGGGATGGTGTAGTTAAAGAACTGAAAGAAAGAGGCATAGCAGATGCAGGCATTGCACAGATAGAAAAGGTAATAAATGTACAAGGCAGCAATGATGAAAAACTGGAAGCATTGAGTGCTATCATGGCGAACAGTGCTACGGGATTGGAAGGCATCAGAGAGTTAAGACAAACGCTTGCATACCACCAACAAATAAAGAATCAGGGTTGGGATGCTGGGATTGAAGTAGATATCAGCCTTGCACGCGGTCTTAATTATTATACAGGTGTTATTGTAGAGGTTGTATGCCGTGCTGTGAAGATGGGCAGCATAGGTGGTGGTGGCCGATACGATGATCTTACTGGTTTGTTCGGTTTGAAAAACCTTTCTGGTGTGGGTGTGTCTTTCGGTATAGATAGGATATACGATGTGATGGAAGAGCTGAATCTATTCCCACAGACATTAGCTACGGGCGCCAATGTAATGATTGCCAACTTTGGTGGTGAAAATGAAGCATATGCATTGCAATTGCTGAAACAGTTGCGTGCAAACAACATAGCTGCAGAGATATATCCTGAGTCTGCCAAGTTTGATAAGCAGATGAAATATGCCAACAAGCGCGGTATAGCTTATGTATTGTTACCTGGTGATGATGAGCGTGCGCAAAACAAAGTGAGCGTCAAAAACTTCTTGACAGGTGAACAGCAATTACTGGATATTGATGCAGTAGTTGCATTGCTGAAGTAACAAGACAGATACTAACATAAAATAATAAAGCCCCGAACATCGGGGCTTTATTATTTACTCTTTTTTATGCGCAGTATTAGCGACGGAAAGCAGGACACTGAGACTGCCAGTATTTTTTAACGTTGCCAAATGCATCCAGATACACAGTTACAGTAATGTTTGTAAAGTAGTACCAGTCGTTTGCTTTGCTATCGCCACGTTGATATTTGTAATCAGGATATTGTTGATTGTGAATAGTAGATTGAGAAGCGCTTACTTGCTCGTTAGCAGAGAATACATTGTTTACTTCATCGCCGCGGAATGCAAGGTCAACTGATTGTTGTCCTTTGTAAGCTTTCAGAACATCCAGATTTACATAAGATTTGCTCACGTCATCCAGATAGTCTGTGTTTGTATAACGGAAGCCCGATTCTGCACTGATAAAGAATGTTTTACCAACCAATACCTTCAAACCACCACCAATAGGGAATGCAATATTTGTCAGTTTGTATTCTTTACGGTCAGGATACACTGGTATGTTTTGGCCTTCTGTTGCCAAAGGACGCAGGTAAACCCTTTCGCCACGCATACCGTCTGTATATGGGTTGAAGTGGAACAACGCCAGACCACCAAAGATGTATGGAGTAAACTTAGTACGCTCTTTTTCTATGCGGAACAGGTTCAGTTCAAAACCGCCATGTACTTCGAATATATTGCTTGCAAAGCGCAGATTGCGTGCTTTCCTTACTTCTACATCAGACAGGCTGTCTGCTGCTGTGATAGACGTATAAGCAGCACCGAAACGTACACCCAGATTTGGATTGAAGAAGTATTTATATATCAAACCACCCATAGGTTTGAAGCCGTAATTAGGGTACAGTTTGTTCTGCAAATCGCCATAGTAGTTAGCTGCACCGGCAGATACACCAAACTCGTGGTGGTTCTGTGCTGAAGCTAAAAAAGGTAATGCCAGAGCTATCGATAGTATAAAACGTTTCAAAGCCTAAAAGTTTTGTTAAGTATACAACTCGAAAGATAAAAACAATTTTTGAAAAACAAAAGCGTGACAAGACTAATAGATATTTATAATATTCTTAATTTGTGTGTATCTCTCTACCGTATTGCTTTATAAATATTTGATTAATAATAAACTGTTTTTTCAGCGTAAGTTTTTAATCTGTCTTTAATGTCGTTGTTCTAAGCTCGGAAAGCTTATTTTTGCGGACTTCGATTGATATATACAATGGATTTAATAAAAGATTTACAGGAAAGGGGGCTTATTCAGGATATAATGCCCGGCACACAGGAGCAACTGAATAAAGAAATGACTTCAGGTTATATTGGCTTCGACCCTACTGCCGATAGCCTGCATGTGGGCAATCTGGTACCCATTACATTGCTAATGCGCTTGCAACGTGCGGGCCATAAGCCATACGCTTTAGTGGGTGGTGCAACAGGTATGATAGGCGACCCTTCGGGTAAATCTGCAGAACGTAATCTGTTGGATAAAGAAGTACTAAATAAAAACGTAGCGGCCATACACAGGCAATTGCAGAAGTTTCTCGACTTCAGCACAGACAAGCCCAATGGTGCCGTCATGCTGAATAACTACGATTGGTTTAAAGATTTTAGCTTTCTGGATTTCATTCGTGAAGTTGGTAAGCACATTACCATCAGCTACATGATGTCTAAAGAGTCTGTACAAAAAAGGCTGGAAACAGGTCTTTCTTTTACAGAGTTTACATACCAGTTGATACAGGGCTATGATTACTACCATCTGAACAAGCAGTATAACATACAACTGCAAATGGGTGGGGCAGACCAGTGGGGCAATATTGTTACAGGTACAGAGCTTATCCGCCGAAAAGGTGGCAGTGAGGCTTTTGCTGCAACATGCCCGCTGATTACAAAAGCAGATGGTAGCAAATTTGGCAAGAGCGAAAGCGGCAACGTATGGCTCGACCCGGAAAAGACTTCACCGTATCAGTTCTACCAATTCTGGTTAAAGCTGCCAGATGCCGATGCCGAGCGTATGACTTTTACATTCTCTTTCAGAGCTGTAGAAGAAATAAGAGCCCTGATAGCAGAGCACCAGCAAGCACCACACTTACGCAAGCTGCAAAAAGCTTTAGCAGAAGAGCTTACGATACTTGTACACAGCGAAGAAGATTTAAAAAGCGCACAAGCAGCATCAGATATACTCTTCGGGCAAAGTACCGTAGATGCACTGCGCTCGCTGAGTGAAAGGCAACTGCTGGATGCAATGGAAGGGGTACCGCAAGTAGTGACAACAAAAGAAACATTGGCCGGTGAAGGTGCTGATTTTCTGAGCTTCCTTGCTGATAACAAAGTGTTTCCTTCAAAAGGGGAAGCGCGCAAAATGGTACAGGCAGGTGGTGTAAGCATTAATAAAGAGAAGGTAACAGCCATAGACCACAAGCTTACAGTTGCTCAGTTGTTGAACGATAAATACCTGTTGATACAAAAAGGTAAATCAAACTACACACTGGCAATATTCAACTAAGCAATTACTGCTCCCGATTAGTTATTTTTGAAGCGCATGTCTTCACGTATTGTACGGAGTTTATTGATAATACTGGCGATGGCAGCGGTGACGCTGCCCGCTTTTTATTGTGGCAGTCCCGATGAAAAAACGGAGCAGGCAGTAATTGGCT
This sequence comes from Chitinophagales bacterium, assembly GCA_017303395.1. Lineage (GTDB taxonomy): Bacteria > Bacteroidota > Bacteroidia > Chitinophagales > Chitinophagaceae > Polluticoccus. The sequence goes on along the minus strand of JAFLBN010000001.1, from coordinate 158,158 downwards.
CTCCGTGGCACAATGTGTACGATACTACGGTGCAGTATGTAGGTATGGAAACCTGTAAGGGTTGCCATGCTGATATTTACAACACGTACATACAAACGGGTATGGGGCAGTCTTTTGACCATGCAACGAAGCAAAAGTCTGCAGCCGATTTTACACATGCACCTGTTTACGACAAAGACCTCGACTTTTACTACAAACCGTTCTGGCAAAACGATTCGCTCTATGTTATGGAGTATCGTACAGAAGGCAGTGATACCACACACAAGCTATTGCAGAAAGTAGACTACATCGTAGGTTCGGGGCAGCATACCAACTCGCATATTTTTAGTAAGAATGGCTATCTGTATCAGGCACCTATTACATTCTATACACAAAAGAAACAGTGGGACCTTGCACCCGGTTTTGAGAAAGGTGCCAGCAGCCGTTTTACAAGGTTGATAGAATCAGAGTGTATGACCTGCCACAATGGGTATCCGGATTTTGTAAAGACCAGCCAGAACAAATACCTAACCATCAAAACAGGTATTGATTGCGAACGTTGTCATGGACCGGGTGGACTGCATGTGAAGGAGAAGATGGCAGGCAATATCGTAGATACATCAAAAGGACCCGACTATACAATTGTCAATCCGCGTAGGCTTTCTACCGAATTGCAGAATAATATCTGCCAGCGCTGTCACCTACAGGGCATATCTGTGCTCAACGATGGTAAAACATTCTTCGATTTCCGCCCCGGTATGCATTTGTCTGAAGTGATGAATGTCTTTATGCCGCAGTATGAAGGTGCGCAGGACAAGATGATAATGGCATCGCACGTAGAGCGGATGAAAAAAAGCGATTGCTATGTAAGCTCTGGCAAGATGAGTTGTATTACTTGTCACAATCCGCACGTGAGTGTGAAGTTTACACAGCATTCGCAATACATCAATGCGTGCAACAGTTGCCATGGTGCAGGCAAGCAACAGTGTACGGAAAAAGAAGCTGTGCGCAATGCAAAAGGCAATGACTGTATTACCTGCCACATGCCACGCAATGGTAGTATAGATATTCCGCACGTAGCTGTTACAGACCACTACATACGCAAGCGCCCGCTCGATGATGCTACGAAAAGTAAAATCACCGCATTTCTGGGACTGAAGTCTTTCAATAATGATAGCCCCGATGCCATAACAACAGCACGTGCATTTATGGAGTTTTTTGAAAGATATAACCCTAATAAAGGCTTGATAGATTCTGCACTGAAATACCTGAATAAAGAACAAAATCGCGAAGCATCAGAAAAGCAAAATCGAGATTATATACGTGCATACTTCTTGCTGAATGATTTTGGCAGAGTAGTGGAGTATGCATCTTCATTAAAGCCTGAAAGCATAACAGATGCTTGGGCGTCTTATCGCATTGGGGAATCTTATAGCAACACACAACAGGCAGACAAGGCATTGGCATGGTATCAACGTGCTGTAGCCATCTGGCCACAGTCGCTCGATTTTCAGAATAAGTATGGCAACTGTTTGCTGACGCTGAATAAAGTAAAAGAAGCGCAGGATGTGTTTATGTATATACTGAAAGAAAACCCTGATTATCTGAGTGCGAATGTAAATCTTGGCTTCCTGTACATGCAGCAGGGAAATAAAACCATGTCTTACGACTACCTGATGCGTGCACTGAAGCTGAATCCTGATTACGAGCAAACGCTTATCAATCTGGCAGTGTGGCACCACAATAACGGCAATGATGGTAATGCAAAAAAATACTTGCTACACTTACTGAAAAAGCATCCGCAAAACGAGCAGGCAAAAGCTATGCTGGCTGATATTCAATAGTATATTTACAATCTAATCTTTAACCTAAATAATCTGAAATGAAAAAACTAACCCTTGTTCTAGTATTGATTGCCCTATCTGTTACATCTTTTGCACAACGTGGCTATAAAGGATATAAAAGCGGAAAAGGTGGACGCAATAGTTATGAATGTCCTAAACTATACATAGGTGTAACAGCAGGTATAGAAAACCCAGGTGGCCTGGTTGGCTTTAATATTGATGTGCCTGTAACAGGTAAATTCTCTTTGTCCGGTAATGTCGGACTTAGCTCATGGGGTTCGAAAGCAGGTGCTGAAGGACGTTTTTATTTTGGTGATTGCAATCGTTCATGGGCTTTGGGAGCGGGTGTAACTTATAATACTGGCCTTAAAAATTTCAGTACTACGTTGCCAACAACATTTGGCGATGCAACAGTACTTATGGATTTAAATCCCAAAACAAACGTGTTTTTTGCAGTACACAAATTCTTTAATCTTGGTAGAAGCGGACACCGTTTCAATATAATGGCAGGCTATTCTATGAGGCTGGATGATGACAACTACACTATACTGAATAACTATGAGCTTACAACAGAAGGCGAAGATGTTATGAGGGTGTTAGCACCCGGTGGTGTTATGATAGGCTTTGGGTTTACATTTGGCGTATTGCGTTAATAGTACTGTTTCTATATCAGTTAAAACGGGATGCAATTGCATCCCGTTATTATTTTGTATTGTATGAAATCTGCTATTGAACAGCAGCTTCGAATTTACCTGCTACCACATTCCAGTCGATGACGTTCCATATAGCATGCAGATAGTCAGGGCGCCTGTTCTGGTACTTGATGTAATAAGCATGTTCCCATACGTCGATGCCCAGAATAGGAATGCCTTTTACTTCAGCAATATCCATCAGCGGATTGTCCTGATTAGGTGTAGAGCATACATCCAGCTTACCGTCTTTTACAATCAGCCACGCCCAGCCGCTGCCAAAACGTGCCAGCCCTGCAGCATTCATTTTTTCTTTCAATGCGTTGAATGAACCGAAACAAGTATTGATAGCTTCTGCTAAAGCACCTATAGGTTCTCCGCCACCATTAGGGTTCAATATTTCCCAATATTGACTGTGGTTGAAGTGGCTTCCTGCACTGTTGCGCGCTGCGGGGTATTTTGAAACATTGGCAAGTAATTCCTGCAACGATAAGGTTTCGCCATCGGTGCCTGCCAAAGCTTTATTCAGATTGTCTACAGTGGTTTGGTGGTGCTTGTAGTAATGGGTTTCCATTGTAAAAGCATCGATGTGCGGTTCCAGTGCATCAAACGCATATTTTAATGCAGGAAATAAGTGAGCCATTTGTGTAAGTTTTGGAGTGATACACAAGGTTATCTCACTTCATTGTAAAACAAAAGTGGTTACAAGAACATTGTAACCACTTTAACATTTATGTTTAACTGATTGTTATTGAGCAGCTTCGAATTTAGCAGCTACCGCATCCCAATTGATAACATTCCAGATAGCACCCAGATAATCAGGGCGTTTGTTTTGGTATTTCAGGTAGTAAGCGTGTTCCCAAACGTCGATGCCCAGAATAGGAGTGCCTTTTACTTCAGCAATATCCATCAGCGGGTTGTCTTGGTTTGGTGTAGAGCATACATCCAGTTTGCCATCTTTTACAATCAGCCAAGCCCAGCCGCTACCAAAGCGTGTAGTGCCTGCTGTGTTCATTTTTTCTTTCAGTGCATCCAGAGAACCGAAAGCTGCATTGATAGCATCTGCCAATGCACCAGATGGTTGGCTACCGCTTGGGCCCAGAATTTCCCAGAACAGTGAGTGGTTCCAGTGACCACCACCGTTGTTGCGTACAGCAGCAGGGTATTTAGAGATGTCAGCCATCAGTTCTTCAAGTGATTTGCCTTCACCTTCAGTACCTGCCAGTGCTTTGTTCAGATTGTCAACATAAGCCTGATGGTGCCTGTCGTGGTGTATTTGCATGGTCAGTGCGTCAATGTGCGGTTCCAGTGCGTCGAACGCGTATCCTAATGCAGGAAGTGTATGTGCCATAGTTTTATTGTTTTTACGTTTTTAAAAGGACTTCAAAGTTAAACCCGAATACCGAAAGCCCAAAATGACAGATGTTTTTAATAGTTATTTAAAATAGGCTTATAAGCGTTTGCCAGCTTTATTAGGCTTTTGTGTTTTCGTTAACCGCTAATTATCAATACTAATGCGTTTTTATGCTTATTTGTAACGAATAATAGCTGTTGCCAAAAGCAGCGGTCACGGTTTCTACGGTTTAATGTACATACAGCAAACAGTCTTATTGTCTGTATATTTGAACGGTATTTCGAAACCATTCGCATGAGTCTTCCTTCGTTATCATTACGGCGGCCTGTATTAGCCATCGTTCTCAATATTCTGATAGTTGTTTTTGGTTACATCGGGTTCACTTCGCTCGGTGTGCGCGACTATCCTTCTATCGACCCGCCGATTATCAACGTGCGTACATCTTACGCAGGTGCCAATCCTGATATCATAGAATCGCAGATTACCGAGCCTCTGGAGAAATCCATCAATGGTATTGCGGGTATCAAGAGTATATCGTCTACAAGTGCGCAGGGCAATAGTAACATTACCGTAGAGTTTGATTTGGGTGTAGACTTAGAAGCAGCTGCAAACGACGTGCGCGATAAAGTATCGCAAGCCATCCGCAACTTGCCGCAGGATATAGATGCGCCGCCAGTAGTGTCTAAAGCAGATGCCAATTCGCAGCCTATCATATCCATGACGGTACAGAGCGATACCAAGAATCAACTGGAGCTGACAGAGTATGCAGAGAATGTATTGGTAGAACGCCTGCAGACAATCCCTGGTGTTAGTAGCATACAGATTTGGGGGCAGAAGCGTTATGCCATGCGCCTTTGGCTCGACCCGCTGAAACTGGCAGGTTATGGTATTACGTTTCAGGATGTAGAGCAATCGCTGGCAAAACAAAATGTGGAATTGCCTTCGGGTAAACTATCAGGTGCTAATACAGAACTTTCTGTACGTACATTCGGCAGGCTGTTTTCGGAAGAAGATTTCAATAAACTGATAATAAAGAATGTAAACGGCACAGATATACACCTGAGCGATGTGGGCGAGGCAGTGCTTGGCCCGGAGAACGAAGAAACGGTGCTGAAAGAAAGCAATGTACCAATGATTGCATTGGCCATTACACCGCAACCGGGTTCTAACTACGTAGCCATTGCCGATGAGTTTTATAAACGCTACGATGCGCTGAAGAAAGACATCCCTGCCGATTTTAAAGTAAACATAGCGCTCGATACAACGGCATACATCAAGAAGTCTATCAGTGAGGTAGAGGAAACTCTGTTCGTTGCATTTGCACTTGTAATCATCATTATCTATCTCTTCTTCCGCGATTGGTTGATTGCCTTCCGCCCGTTGATAGATATACCTGTCAGCCTGATAGGTGCATTCTTCATTATGTACATGATGGGCTTTACCATCAATATCCTCACGCTGCTTGCCATCGTATTGGCTACAGGTCTTGTGGTGGATGATGGTATCGTTGTGACGGAAAATATATACAAGAAGATAGAGAAGGGCATGGAGAAGCACCGTGCCGCCAGAGAGGGTAGTGAGGAGATATACTTCGCCGTTATCTCTACCTCCATCACACTAGCGGTGGTGTTCTTGCCCATTGTGTTCTTACAAGGTTTCACAGGTAGGCTGTTCCGGGAGTTTGGCATAGTGGTAGCTGGTGCGGTATTGATATCTGCATTCGTATCACTGTCATTAACTCCTGTACTGAACGTGCTGATGACGCGCAAAGAACACAAGCCTTCTAAATTCTATGTAAAGTCTGAGCCATTCTTCGTAGGTATGGAGCAGGCGTACAAGAAAGGATTGGTTTGGATTATGCGTCATAAACTGGTTGCTGTACTTGGTGTGGTTGTGAGCTTCGCACTGATATTCCTTATAGGTAAAGGATTGCAAAGTGAGCTGGCACCACTTGAAGACCGTGGACGTTTCCGTGCACAGGTATCTGCACCCGAAGGAACATCTTACGACGCCATGGATAAATACATGGAGCAACTGGTGAATGTAGTGCTTGACTCTGTACCTGAAAGACAGGTAACTTTATCTGTTACTGCGCCGGGCTTCACAGGTTCGGGTGCGGTGAATACAGGCTTTATGAACGTGCGCCTGAGCGATGCAGATAAACGCAAACGTTCGCAGGATGAAATTGTACAAGCTGTAAATCGCAACCTTCAAAAGAAAAACTTCGGTCGTGCATTTGCCATACAAGAGCAGACTATCTCTGTGCAGCGTGGTGGTAGTGCTTACCCGGTAGTGTTCATTCTGCAAAACATCAACTTCGAGAAGCTGGCGCAGGTTGTGCCTAAGTTTCTGGACGAGGTAAACCAGAGCCCTGTTTTTCAGGGTGCCGATATAGATTTGAAATTCAACAAGCCTGAACTGACTGTGAGCATCAACCGTGCAAAAGCATCGCAGGCAGGTGTTTCTATACAGGACATAGCACAAACTTTGCAATTGGCATTGAGTAACCGCCGTCTTGGTTACTTTACCAAAAATGGTAAGCAGTATCAGGTACTTGGTCAGGTGTTCCGCGAAAACCGCGAAGCGCCGATAGACTTGAAGACTTTCTATGTGCGCAACAGTTCAGGGCAGGTAATGTCTATAGATAATTTTGTATCGATAGAAGAAACAACTAGTCCATCGCAGATATATCACTACAACAGGTACAAATCTGCAACCATTTCATCAGGCCTTGCACCCGGCAAAACCATTGGCGATGGTATTGCAGAGATGGACAAGATTTATGAAAAACTGAAGAAGGATAAAGTAGTTGATGAATCGTTCACTACGTCGTTGGGTGGTGCATCTAAAGATTATGTAGAAAGTTCTTCCAACACACTCTTTGCATTTATACTTGCATTGGTGTTGATATATCTGATTCTGGCTGCACAGTTCGAGAGCTTTATCGATCCGCTTATCATCATGCTTACCGTGCCATTGGCTATTGCAGGTGCGGTGCTGTCGCTATGGTTGTTCGGACAAACACTGAACATCTTCTCGCAGATTGGTATGATTATGTTGATAGGTCTTGTTACTAAAAATGGTATCCTGATTGTAGAATACGCAAACCATATTCGCGACAGGGGAGCATCTAAAGTAAACGCAGTAATAGAAGCTGCATCTATGCGTCTGCGTCCTATATTGATGACCAGCCTTGCTATGATGTTCGGTGCATTGCCATTGGCACTGTCGCTGGGTGCAGCATCTAAGAGCCGCATGCCACTGGGTATTGTGATAGTGGGGGGCTTGCTGTTCTCGCTGGTCTTGTCATTGTTTATAGTACCGGTTATTTATACATTCTTCTCTCGCAGAAAACCACAATCGGCAACTGCGGTAGATAAACTGAACGATTAATGAAGCAAATATTAGCTGGCATATTACTCTTCTCTGGTACGGTAGCTACTGCACAGCAGCGACTATCACTGAGCGATGCCATTGCCAAAGCGCTTGAACATAATTTTGATATACGCATTGCAAAGACTGCACTGCAACAGGCAGAGCGCAATAATACACTTGGCAATGCAGGCTTTTCGCCAAATGTAAATGCTACTGCAGGCGTAACTACAGGTAGCGCAAATACAAGAATAGAATTCGCCGACGGTAGGGTGCAGGAAGTAGCCAATGCGGCTTCAGTAGGGTACAACGGTGCCGTATCGCTTGGGTGGACATTGTTTGACGGTGGCAGGATGTTCCTGAATAAAAAGCTGCTGAACACACAGGAAGCTGTAGCAAGTGCGCAATTGAAAGAGCGTGTGCAGGCAATCGTATCGCAAACCATACAGGCATATGCAGCGGCAGTATTTCAAAAGCAGCAGGGCATTGCTATAGATACCGCGTTGGTGCTTGCAAAGACAAGGATGATATTATCACAAGTGAAGTATGAAACAGGTGCTTCTGCCAAAGTAGATTTCTTGCAGGCACGTGTTGACTACAATACCCGCCAATCAGATTCGCTGACACTTGAAGCACAACATATTTCTTCACTGGCTACACTCAATGCTTTAATGGGTGAGGAAGCGGATAAACTTTATGTATTGGATGATGAATTGCAAATGAATACAGCACTGCAACCAACTGACAAAGACAGGTTGAAAGACCTGAGCCCTTCTTTGCAGATTGCAAGGCAAAACGCAGAGGCTTCTGAATTGAGTGCTAAGATTGCTAAAACATTCATGTTGCCTACACTATCTGTAAATGGTGCGTATTCTTACAATCGCACACAAAGCCAGGCAGGTTTTGCATTGTTCAATCAGAGCTATGGACCAACGGGTGGCGCTAACTTAAGTATGCCTTTGTTCCAGAGTGGTAACCTGCGCAGACAGGCAAAAGTTGCATCGCTGCAGGCTATGCGTATGCAGCTTTCGTACGATTGGCAGAACACCGAACTCAGCAGGCAATATCGCAGCGCATGGGGTAATTATGAAATGGCCCTTGCTGCCTACAAGCTGGAACAGGAAAACATCGGCTATGCCAAAGAGAACCTTGATATACAAAAAGCACGCTTTCGTGTAGGTATTGCAAATACATTGGAAACCCGCGAGGCAGAGAATAGCTACGTACAGGCACTGCAGCGGTTATTCACCGCAGCCTACAACCTGAAGGTAAGCGAAACTAAAGTGCTGGAACTGGAAGGAAACTTAGTGAAATAATAAAGCCCCTCAATGAGGGGCTTTATTATTAAGATTAGATATGCTGTTTGAAATACTCCAGCGTCCTGCGCAGACCTTCACTGCGGTCTACAGTTGGTTGCCATCCAAGTATTTCTTTTGCTTTTGTAATGTTTGGCTGACGTTGTTTAGGATCATCCTGTGGCAGTGGTTCGTACACTATCTTAGATTTAGAACCTGTCAGTGCAATTACTTCTTCCGCAAATTGCAGCAGGCTTATCTCTACGGGGTTACCAATGTTAACCGGCATGTGGTAGTCGCTCAGCAACAAACGATAGATACCTTCTACAAGGTCATCGCAGTAGCAGAATGAACGAGTCTGAGAACCATCACCATATACAGTTACATCTTCACCACGCAGCGCCTGGCTCATGAATGTTGGCAGCGCACGGCCGTCATCGAGTCGCATACGCGGACCGTATGTGTTGAAGATACGGATGATGCGTGTTTCCACACCGTGGAAGTTGTGGTAAGCCATAGTGATGCTTTCCATGTAGCGTTTAGCTTCATCATATACACCACGCGGGCCTATCGGGTTCACATTGCCCCAGTATTCTTCTGTCTGCGGGTGTACCAGCGGATCGCCATACACTTCAGATGTAGAAGCTACCAGTATGCGTGCACCTTTTGCTTTTGCAAGGCCCAGCAGGTTGTGCGTACCCATTGCACCTACTTTCAGCGTCTGGATAGGCATCTTCAGATAGTCTATCGGGCTGGCTGGTGATGCAAAGTGCAGTATGTAATCGATGTGTCCAGGTACGTGTACAAACTTGGTAACATCGTGATGATAGAAATCAAAATCCTTGTTCGGGAACAGGTGTTCTATGTTCTGGATATTTCCCGTCAGCAGGTTGTCCATACCAACTACAGTGTATCCTTCTTTCAGAAACCTGTCGCACAGGTGAGAACCGAGGAAGCCTGCGGCACCTGTTATTAAAATACGTTTCTTAGTACTCATTTATGTATGATCTGTTATTAGCTGTTGTGAATATTCAGACTAGTCAAGCACGCCGCGCTCTCTGATAGCAGAACCGTTGTTCACAGTTATTTTGCTTCTCAGTGATGCATGTACTGTTGTGCGGCCTATGCTTTCGTAATAGAAACCTAGCTCTTCCATTTTCTCCAGGCTGTATACGTTACGACCATCGAAGATAGCAGGGAATTTCAGTGTTTTCTGTATGCGCTCGAAATCCGGGTTGCGGAACTCGCTCCATTCTGTAACGATAACCAGTGCATCTGTATCAGTCAGTGCATCATACTGGTCGTTTGCAAAGTAAACTTTGTCGCCGAATATTTTCTTCACATTAGCCATTGCTTCAGGGTCGTAGGTACGAACCTGACCACCAGCTTCCAGTATTTCGCGAATCAATTCCAATGCCGGTGCTTCGCGGATGTCATCCGTTTCCGGTTTGAAGGCAAGGCCCCAAACAGCAAACGTGCGGCCTGTAAGGTCAGTACCAAACGCTTCGCGGATTTTCCTGCCAAGACGCAGTTTTTGTTTATCGTTTACTTCCATCACTGTGTTTACAAGGCGGAAGTCGTATTCCAGTTCGCGAGCTGTCAGTGCCAGTGCCTGTACATCTTTAGGGAAGCAGCTACCACCATAACCCACACCCGGGAACAGGAAGCGCTTACCTATACGGCCGTCGCTACCCATACCTATACGTACCATGTCTACGTTAGCGCCTGCTTTTTCGCACAGGTTAGCCATTTCGTTCATGAAAGATATACGCATTGCCAGGTAAGAGTTGGCAGCATATTTAGTCATTTCAGAAGAACGCTCGTCCATAAAGTATATCGGGTTGCCCTGACGAACATATGGCTGATACAATTCTTCCATCAGTTTCTTAGCTTTTTCTGATGATGTACCCACTACAACGCGGTCAGGCTTCAGGAAGTCTTCCACAGCCACACCTTCACGCAGGAATTCAGGGTTTGATACTACATCGTACAGTTCTTTGTCAAGCCTTTTTGCCAGTACAGCAGCTACTTTTTCAGCAGTGCCTACAGGTACAGTGCTCTTATTTACTATTACAGTGTATTTGTCTATGATTTTGCTCAGGTCGTCAGCCACGCCCAGCACATAACGCAGGTCCGCAGCGCCATCTTCACCCGGAGGTGTAGGCAGTGCCAGAAATACGATTTGCGCATTCTTGATACCTTCTGCCAGAGAAGTAGTGAAAGTGATACGCTTTTCTTTGATGTTGCGTTCCAGCAATACATCAAGCCCCGGTTCATATATAGGAGACTTGCCTGCACGCAGCATGGCAATCTTTTCTTCGTTTACATCTATACATACAACGTTGTTACCTGTTTCGGCAAAACATGTACCCGAAACCAAGCCAACATAACCTGTGCCAACTATAGCTATTTGCATAATGACTGTTTAAGAAAAATTTGCGCAAATGTAGGCATAATTTCGGCTTTATATGTTAGAATACTTCTACATATTAGCATATTTTGAAAATTTTGCTTACCATTACAGTTAGATTTCATAAAACAGGAATTTATTTTAAAAATTAATAATCTATGAGCGGCAAAAAGTTTTACGCTTTTCTATCTGCATCGGCTTTGGCTTTAGTTATTATGGCAATTGGCTGTAAAAAAAGTAATAATACAGATCAGGTTACAAATGTTGAGGATATAAGCTATGGCAAAGAAAATGCCCGTATGGAACAAACCCTCAGCGATGCTGAAACTTTTATAGACCAGGCATATGCGTCTCGTTTCCTGAATCTGAAAGGTGACAATGTACTGGGTAGCACTTGTGCAAGTATCTCTGTTGATACTGCTACTCGTACTATTATAGTAGACTTTTCTTTGCAAAACTGTTTGTGCAAAGACAGCCGCTACCGCCGTGGCAGGATAATATGTAACTATACTAAAAAGTACGAGGACACTGGTTCTGTGCGTACAATTACATTTGATAAGTATTATGTAAATAATTATGCCGTTAATGGCTTGCTTACTATTACAAAGAAGCAAAATACTAAAGGACTTCATTATGATATAGAAAGCAGCGCAACACTTACAAACCCCGATGGACTGACTTCTACAAGCAGAAAAGCATATCAGGTACGTAGCTATGTAACCGGTAATAGCAGTGCAGATGTATATGACGATGAATACTTCATAGACGGCTATGGTGAATACACACACACTAATGGCGGGCTTTATACCTTCAGCATTGAAAAGCACCTGCGTGTAAACCCTAACTGCGATTGGCCGAAAGAAGGTGTTGTTGAAATGATACAGGTTGGGCAGGCTCCACGCTTATTCGACTACGGTCCGGTAATAGGTTGCGACAGAAAAGCTACCATGACCGTAAATGGTAGTGTTACAGACGTTTTGATGGATTAATTGATAGAAATAAGATATTATGCAAAAGCAGCCTTCACGGCTGCTTTTGTTATTTAAGGCATTGCAATAAGATGCTGCAAGCTTTTTCTATTTCTTCTTTTGTAATAGTCAGCGGCGGGGCTATACGTATACATTGCGGTGCAAATAAAAACCAGTCTGAGAATAATCCTTGTTTCAGGCATTCTGCAAGTGTATCAAGCACATGTTGTTGAGTTTCCAGTTCTACTGCCATCAGTAGTCCTTTGCTGCGCACGGATTTTATAGCAGGGTGTTTCAGCAAAGAATGAAATAGTGCTTCTTTTTCAGCTACTGTTGCTACAAGGTTTTCATCTTCCAACACCTGCATGGCCGCCATGCCTGCAGCACAACTGACTGGGTGCCCGCCAAACGTGGTGATGTGACCCAATACGGGCTTGTCTGTCAGTTGCCACATATTGTTGTAAGAGGATACAAAAGCCCCCAGAGGCATACCGCCGCCAAGTGCTTTGCCAAGCAATACAATATCAGGTATCACACCATAGTGTTCAAAACCCCATAATTTACCAGTGCGCCCGAAGCCGCATTGTATTTCGTCAAATATCAGCAGCGCACCTGTTTCTGTGCATTTAGCACGCAGTTTTTGCAGCCATGCTATGTTTGGCTCTTTAATGCCTGCTTCTGCCTGTACGGTTTCAATGATAACACAAGCAGTATTGCAGTTCACTGCATCAATAAAAGCATCGGTATTATAATCCACGTGCCACACCCCTGGCATCAGTGGGCGGAAGGCATTACGCCAATATTCATCGCCCATCACACTCAGTGCCCCAAGTGTAGCACCGTGATAACTATGGTTGGCAGCCACTATTTCTGTTTTGCCGGTTACCCGCCTTGCCAGCTTGATGGCACCTTCCGTAGCTTCTGCTCCCGAATTGGTAAAGTACACACAATCCAGATTAGCAGGCATGTGGTCGGTTATCATTTTGGCATACTGCACCTGCGGGCTTTGTACCAGCTCGCCATATACCATTATATGCAGGTATTTGTCTGCCTGTTCTTTGATGGCTTGCGTCACTTTAGGGTGGCAATGGCCTATGTTACATACGCTGATGCCGCCAATCAGGTCCAGATACTGGTTACCATCGGCATCGTGCAGATAGCAGCCTTTTGCATCTGTTATATGCAGTGCTATGGGTGCAGGCGATGTTTGCGCAACGTGTTGTAGAAACAGGCTTCTGGTATTCATGCTGCAAAATTAACCCTAAGTGCCGATTATAGGTGGGGGGTGGAGGTTAATAATTAAATAATAATAAAACAACGATTTGGTTTCGATAAGTTCACAATTAATATTCGCTTAACATAGAGTTCATTTGGGCGTAACATTGGCTTAAAGCACAGGTAACATTGCACGCCGAATTTTGCGGTCAAATAAACACACACATGTTAAAAATTAACACCTTATTGTTTGTCCTCCTAATGTCGCTGCAGGCTATTGCTGGTGGTAAGATTTCAGGTAAAGTAACAGACGAAAAAACGGGTGATCCAATCATTGGTGCTACAATCATTGTACAAGGTACGGGTAAAGGGACAGCTACAGACGTAGATGGCCGCTTTATGGTAGATGTTGCTGCTGGCGAATATGTAGTTGAAATCAAATACATAGGCTACATGGCAAAGAATGTAAGTGATGTGGTAGTGAAAGAAGGTGGCGTTACAGAAATGAACGCAACCATTGTGGAAGACACTAAAAAACAACTGACTGAAGTTGTGGTAAAGGCTTCTATGAAGAAAGAATCTATCAACGCGCTTTATTCTATTCAGAAAAACAGCATAGCGGTATCAAGCGGTATATCTGCAGACATCATTCAGCGTACGCCTGATAAAAATACAGGTGAGGTGCTGAAGCGTGTAAGTGGTGCAAGCGTTAAGGATGGTAAATACGTTGTTATCCGTGGTCTTAGCGACAGGTACAACCTGGCAATGGTAAACAATGCCTTGATGCCAAGTACAGAGCCTGATAAAAAAGCTTTCTCTTTCGACGTTATCCCTTCAAACCTGATAGATAATATCATCATCAACAAAACAGCATCTGCAGATATGCCGGGCGATTTTGCAGGTGGTGTGGTAACCGTACTTACAAAAGATGTTCCTGAAAAAGACTTCGTAAACGTAGGTGTTAGTGCAGGTTATAATACGCAGAGCACTGGTAAAGATTTTGTAAGCAACGAGCGTACGGGTATGTCTTATCTGGCTTTCCCGGGAAACACCAATGCACTTCCTTCTTCTTTTGGTAAAGATGCTGCTTACTACAATGGTCTGCGCAACACAAATCCGCAACAACAGTATGATGCTGCAAAATCATTGCCAAACAGTTATAAAGAAGTAACTACAACAGCAATGCCTAACACAGCTATCAATGCTTCTGTAGGTAAGGCAGTTAACTTTAAAAACGGCGATAAATTCGGTGCGGTTATAGGCCTTAATCTTCGCAACAATCAGACAGTAGTGCCTGAATATGTTCGTGGTAAATACGAAGCAGCACGCATACACACGTACACTACAGAAACACAGTACAGGTATTCATCAAATCTGGCTGCACTTGCCAATTTCTCTTATGTTACAGGCAAAAGCAAAATAGGTTTCAAAAACCTGTACAATAAGATTTACGACAATACATATTATCAGCGCGAGGGTTATACAACCAGCAATCTGCAGGAAATAAAAGCATATTCTTCTATTCCTTCAGAGCGTCAGGTTTACAATACACAGTTGGAAGGTGAGCATGCTATAGGCAAAAAGAACATCAAAGCAACGTGGAACCTCAACTATTCAAACCTGAATGCACAACAGAAAGATTTGCGTACTGCTTTCTATACACGCAATGCAAGCTTTAATGCTGCAGATGAGCCTATTGTAGATGAAACAGTGCCTTTCGATATCGTAGACCGTAACAGCCGTCGTTTCTTCAGCACACAAAAAGATAACAACTTTGGTGGTAACGCGAACGTGACATATCCTTTCAAAATGTTCAGCCAGAAACAGGCTGTAAAAGCAGGTTATCTGTATCAATACAAGAGCAGAGAGTTTAGCGCCAGGATATTCCAGTACGAACCTGTAGGTCTGTCATTGTCGCCAGCTGTTGCACATGCACCTGTTGGTGAAATATTTGACAACAAAAACATAGGTACGTCAAACGGATTGTACCTGCGCGAGATTACCAGCTCTGAAGATGCTTATAAAGCATATGGTTTGCTGAATGCAGGTTATGTAATGTTAGATAACTCGTTCAGTGAAAAAATCCGCCTTACATGGGGTGTACGTGTAGAGTCTTATACACAAACTATCAAAGCTACACTGCGTTCGGGTTCTAAGCTTAATAAAGAAGACAATTTCACAGATGTATTGCCTTCATTCAATCTGTCTTATAGCGCAACTGAAAAATCTAAATTCCGCCTGTCTGCTTCTCGCACGGTTAACCGTCCTGAGTTCAGGGAGATTGCTCCGTTCCAGTTTATAGATTTTGAAAACGTATGGACTATCACAGGTAATCCTAATCTGAAAAGGGCTAACATAACGAATGTTGACTTCAGGTATGAATATTATCCAAGTGCAGGCGAGGCTATTACTGCGGGTCTGTTCTATAAAAACTTTACAAATCCTATCGAGGCTAAGATGGATGACCAGTCAAACCTTGATTTGTTGATATTCAGCTATCAGAATGCCAAGTCTGCATATGCAGCAGGTGTTGAAATAGATGTTCGTAAGAAAATGTCTTTTATTAGTGATGCACGTTGGTTAGAAAATCTGATAGTTGGTGGTAACTTCTCTTATATCTATTCAAGGGTAGATGCAAATAATATCATAGGTACAACAAGCACTGTAGGTACAAAAGCAGATCGTCCTTTGCAAGGCCAGTCTCCGTACCTGATAAATGGTTCGATATTGTACAATATGCCTAAAACAGGCCTTGCGTTCAGTGCTATGTACAACAGGATAGGTCAGCGTATTGCTATCGTAGGTAATGCTTCTATCCCTACTACATGGGAAAACGGACGCGATGTAATAGACCTTCAAATCAGTAAAGCTGTTTTGAAAAACAAAGGTGAGGTGAAGCTCACAGTCGGCGACCTGCTGAATCAAAACACTACCTACTACTGGAATACAGATAACAAAGATGCATACACTGCAGGTAGCAGCAAAGTAGGCAAAGGAAATGATCAGGTATTCCAGCAATTCAAACTTGGCACAACACTTACACTTGGCTTTAACTATCGTTTCGGGGGTAAATAATTGAATAGCAATTCAGACAAATAATAATACGCGTGGCATTTGCCGCGCGTTTTTATTTTATAATATTTTTTGTCACGGTATAATACTTAACATTCGCTTAATGCGGCGTTAATATACACGTAATGTTGCCCATCTACTTTTGTGTCAAATTTAAACCACGTATGAAATTTCAGAAATTCTTATCTCTGATGCTTATTGGTAGTCTGGCGCTGACTACAACTGTTACTTCTTGTAAAAAAGACGATGAAGAAACAACACCAGTAGTAGATAACGAAAACTACACATTGTCTGGCGACATCTCTACAAACAGAACATTAAAAAACACACAGGCATACACGCTGAAAGGATATGTGTATGTAAAAGCAGGTGCTACATTGACAATTCCTGCAGGTACAATCATTAAGAGTGATGTAACCGACAAAGGTGCGCTTATCATTGAAAAAGGTGGTAAAATAATGGCAGAAGGTACTGCATCAAGCCCTATCGTATTTACATCGGGTATGGCTGCAGGTAGCCGCAAACCGGGCGACTGGGGTGGCATCATCATCCTTGGTGATGCACCAACAAACCGCGCTACGCCTCCAACTATCGAAGGTGGTGTGAGCCGCTCTTATGGTGGTAACAATGCTAACGATAACTCTGGTGTACTGAAATATGTACGTATAGAATATGCAGGTATTGCTGCTGCTCCGGGTTCAGAAATCAACGGTCTTACACTGGGTGGTGTAGGTAACGGTACTACTATCGAAAATATCATGGTTACTTATGGTAACGACGATGCTTACGAATTCTTTGGTGGTACAGTAAATTGTAAAAACCTGATTGCTTATGGTACGGCTGATGACGATTATGATTTCGATTTCGGTTATACAGGTACTATCACAAACGCAATTTCTCTTCGTGATCCTTCTTTTGTGGATGCGGGTGATGCCGGTAACGGTATTGAAGCAGATAACGATGGTACAGGTACTACTGCTACTCCGTACACACGTCCTGTTCTTGTAAACTTCACACTGGTAGGCCCTAACAATGCTGCAGGTACTGCTGCAAACCACAACTTTGCAAACCGCTGGCGTCGTGCTGTAAGATTCTCTCTTACAAAATCTATCCTGATTGGTTATCAGAAAGGTGGTTTCTCTATGGAGTCTAACGCTACAGTACAAGCTTACAAAGATGGTTTGTCTGAATTCAAAAATAACCTGGTACACGCTGTTGCAAGCACTTTCAAAATAGGTTCTGATGTTACGGCTATGACAGCTGCTGAAGTTGAAACTAAAGCAACTGCAGATGGTTGTGTGAAACTGGCTAGCGCTGATGATGCACAATTGAATAATCCATTCAACCTGACAGCTCCTGATTTCAGTCCTAAAGCTGGTTCTCCTGCTGCAACAAATGGCCTTGGTGCTATTGTTGGTACAGACTGGACTAAAGGTTGGACTAACTGGACACCTAACACTACTAAATATTAATCTCACATTACGAGCATAATCAAAGAAAGCAAAAAGCCACTCGAAAGAGTGGCTTTTTTGTTATAGAAAATATCAAAAATCATTTAGCAGGGTGTAAACCCATAGATGCAGCTTTCTCTACAAGATAAGCGTATGCGGCATCGTAATTGTTAGGTATCATTCCGTCCAGTATAGCCTCGCGTATAGCAGTCTTAAGTGTGCCAACATCGCGGCTTGGCTGCAGGTTGAAGAGCTGCATGATTTCTTCTCCGCTGATGGGTGGTTGCCAGTTGCGTATCTTATCTGCTTCTTCTACTTCTTTCAGGCGTTTCTTTACCAGTTCAAAGTTTTCCAGATAACGTTTTACTTTTTGCCTGTTTTTAGAAGTGATGTCGCTTTCGCAAAGTATCATCAGGTCTTCCAGATCTTCGCCAGCATCAAACAATAGGCGGCGCATAGCACTGTCTGTTATGTCTTCTTTCGTCAGGCTGATGGGGCGCAGGTGCAGGCCTACCAGCTTGGCTACATATTTCATCTTCTCATTCAGTGGCAGCTTTAGCTGTTTAAAGATGCGCGGCACCATTTTTTCACCCACAGCATCATGCCCGTGAAAGGTCCATCCATGTCCCGCTTCAAAGCGTTTGGTAGGGGGCTTACCTATATCGTGCAGCAATGCTGCCCAGCGTAGCCATAGGTCTTTGCTACGTGCAGCTACGTTGTCTATTACCTGCAGCGTGTGGTAGAAATTGTCTTTGTGGCCTTTACCATCTATCATTTCTGTACCTGCAAGGTCTGTAAACTGCTTAAAGAATTCGTGTAACAATCCGCTGCGATACAGTAGGTCAAGCCCTATAGACGGCGTATCGGTGAGCATTATTTTATTCAGCTCATCAGCTATTCGTTCTGCAGAAATGATTTTGATGCGTTGCTTGTTTCTTGCAATTGCTTCAAAAGTTTCCGGCAGTATCTCAAACTTCAACTGGTTGGCAAAACGTATGCAACGCATCATACGCAACGGGTCGTCACTGAATGTGATATCAGGGTCCAGCGGTGTGCGTATCAGTTTGTTATTAAGGTCTTCAATGCCGTTAAACGGGTCAACAAGTTTCCCGAAATCTTCTTTATTCAGGCTGATGGCCAGTGCATTGATGGTGAAGTCTCTGCGTTTCTGGTCGTCTTCCAGCGTGCCGGGTTCTACATCGGGCTTGCGGCTGTGCTCGCTGTAAGACTCCTTGCGTGCACCTACAAACTCTACATCAAATCCATTCAGGTTGAACTGAGCGGTGCCGAAGTTTTTAAAGAAATTGACACTTGGTTTATGCGGGTAGGTCTCAGCCACTGCATGTGCCAGCTCTATACCATTGCCCACGCATACTATATCGGCATCTTTAGTTGGCCTGCCCAACAGTTTATCGCGTACAAAGCCACCTATCAGGTAGCAGGGTACGTTCATAGCCTGTGCAGCCTTAGCTATGCGTTGTAGTAAATCCAGTTCTTCGGGTGTGCAAACAATATCCATTATCGGGGGCAAATCTACTATTATTTAAGGGCGTAATACTTCCATATTGCCATCATCATCCATTTTTACCAGTCGCGATGGTTGCTTGGGTTCTGTATCATCCTGCCTGTACTGTACTACATAATCTACGCCGTTGATGATTGCAGGCGATATCTGGTTGTAGAAAGATGCCGTGGGTTCACCGCTGATGTTGGCAGACGTAGAAACCAATGGTTTCTGCATACGTTTGATGAGTGCCTTGCAGAAAGGGTCATTCGTTACACGGATGGCTATACTGCCGTTTTCGTTCACCGCATTGTCTGCAAAGCCTATAGCACCCTCATATATTACAGTTGTAGGTCTGTCAAAAGACTCCAATATGGCTATAATGTCGGGTGGTGGGGCTGCTACATATTGCAATACGTCTTTGGCATCTGCAAGCAATACTATCAGGCTTTTCTCTTTTGGCCTGTTTTTCAGGGCAAATACCTTTTCTATCGCGGCTTCGTCGGTAGCATCGCAACCAATGCCCCAGACAGTGTCTGTAGGGTACAGAATAGTGCCGCCATTTTCTATTGCTTTAATACATTCTTTAATATCTATTTCAAAGTCTGCCATCTGTATCGTAAGTCAGGATTAATACCTAAATTTGGGAATCAGGCAAAAATAAGCATACTTAACAGGGTATTAACAACCCTTTAAATGTTTATTGCATGTCTATGGTATTAAATTTGTATTGATCAATTAAAACAATAATCGAAAATGAAAAAGGTTTTACTTTCTCTCGGACTTATCGCCCTGACAAGCGGCTTTGCTATGGCACAAGACAGCCACGCTGGTCATAACCATGGCGCTGCAGACCAAGCTGCACCAAAAGAAGCTTCTAACACAACATCTTCTCTGAAGCCTGAAAACATGGAATTCAAAACAGACATGCACGACTTTGGTACGGTTGCTGAAGGTCCTGATGCTGAGTTCAAATTTGAATTCAAAAACACAGGTAAAGAACCTGTTATCCTGAGTGCAGTAACTGCATCTTGCGGTTGTACAGCTCCTGAATGGTCTAAAGAACCTGTACTGCCTGGTAAAAAATCAGTTATCAAAGCTGTTTACCACACTGCAGGCCGTCCTGGTGGCTTCAACAAAACAATCACTGTAACATCAAACGCAGGTGTTAAAGTATTGACTATCAAAGGTAATGTTGAGAAAGCACCTGAATCTTCAGTGCCTGCCAACAAGTCTATGATGAAGACTCAATAATCTTAATAAGACAAACGAAATAACAGACAGGATATGAAACAGTTGTTTGTAACAATCATGCTTGCTTTTACTGCTTTTGTGGTAAATGCGCAGAACGGACCGCAGTTTAAGTTCAAAAACGGAGAATTGCACGACTTCGGTACTATTAAAGAAGGTCCGACAGTTAAGTACGACTTCGAATTTACAAATACAGGTAAAGAACCTTTGATCATTTACGATGCAACTGCAGACTGCGGATGTACAAAGCCATCTTGGCCTAAACAGCCGATTCTGCCCGGACAAGCAGGTAAAATAACTGTTGAGTATAATACAGTAGGCCGCGTGGCACCGTTCAGCAAGTACATTTATATCAAATCGAACGCTGGTGGGCAAGGTGGTAAAGAGCGCTACGAACTCCGCATAAAGGGTACTGTAGTGGCTGCCAAAGAGCCGGAACCTACAAAAGGATAATTCAAATTATCATCTTCAATATAAATAGCCCCGTGTATCGGGGCTATTTTATTGCAATAAAGTGCCAAATAAGCCCGCCGTTTTCTATTTTTGCGCCATGCCGGTAATTTCACATCGCGGGGCACAGATGCCCCCTTCTCCCATCAGGAAATTGGTGCCATTTGCAGAAGCTGCAAAAAAGCGTGGCACTAAAGTTTACCACTTAAACATTGGACAACCAGATATAGAAACACCCAAAGCAATACTGGATGCTGTGCGCCACGTAGATATGAAGGTGTTGGAATACAGCCACAGCGCAGGCTTTGAAAGCTATCGCAAAAAACTGGTAGAGTATTATGGCCGCAACAATGTAAACATCAATCACAATCAGGTGATAGTAACAACAGGTGGTTCTGAAGCTATCCTGTTTGCTATTATGAGCTGCATGGATCCGGGCGATGAAATCATCATCCCAGAGCCATTCTATGCCAACTACAATGGCTTTGCTACAAGTGCTGGTGTAAAAGTAGTGCCTATACCATCTACTATTGACGATGGCTTTGCGCTGCCACCAATCGAGGCTTTTGAAAAAGCGGTGACTACACGTACTAAAGCCATCATGATATGCAACCCTAACAATCCTACAGGCTATTTGTATAGCCGTGAGGAGTTGGAGGTACTGAAAGAAATATGTCTGAAACACGACCTGTTCCTTTTCAGTGACGAAGCATATCGTGAGTTTTGTTACGATGGCAAAAAACACATCTCTGCACTGTCTATAGAAGGTTTGGAAGACCATGCTATCCTGATGGATACTATCTCTAAACGCTATAGCGCATGCGGTGGCCGTATAGGTGCTTTTGTTACCAAGAACCAACAAGTGCTGGATGCCGCTATGAAATTTGCACAGGCACGTCTGAGCCCACCATCATTTGCACAAATACTGGGTGAGGCAGCGGTTGATTTGCCTGCTGATTATTTTGATGAAGTGCATGCAGAATATAACAAGCGCCGCGATTTGCTGGTAGCTCGCCTGGAGGCTATGCAAGGGGTTAAATGCCCTATGCCGGGTGGTGCATTCTATGCAATAGCACAACTACCTGTTGACGACAGCGAAAAATTCTGTCAGTGGTTGCTGGAAGAATTCTCTCACAATGGTGCTACGGTTATGATGGCACCTGCTGCGGGCTTCTATGCTACACCGGGCAAAGGCCGCAACGAAGTGCGCCTGGCATATGTGTTGAACACAGACGACATAAACGGTGCTATGGATTGTCTGGAAGCTGCACTGAAAGCTTACAACAACTAATAGTACAACACATCATAAAAAAGCCCCGACATGTCGGGGCTTTTCTTTTATCAGCTAGTCTATATTTCTACATCGGTAAACTTAAAGCCTGCACCATCAAACAGTCCTTTGTCGCTCAGCTTCAATGCAGGTATAACCAGTAATGCCATAAAGGATAGTGTCATGAAAGGTGCTTTCAGTTTTGTGCCCAGTTCTTTGGCTTTGGCATCCAGCGCGGCATATTGTGCAGCAACTTCATATCCATCGCCATCAGTCATCAATCCGGCAATAGGTAGCGGCATCACTTCTGTATTATTACCATCGCATACTGCTACACCGCCCTTGCAATCTATCAATGCATTTACAGCCTGACATATAGATGCATCATCTACACCCACTACAATTATATTGTGGCAATCGTGTGCAACGGTTGATGCAATAGCACCTCTTTGCAGCCCGAAGTTTTTAATGAATGCAGTAGCTACCTCGGAGTCAGGATAGTAACGATTCACCACAGCTATTTTCAGTATATCGTTTGCTGTATCTGTTACTATATTTCCATCCATCACCTTCTTGCCTGCAATCAATTCGTTGGTTACAAGTTGTCCTTCTATAGCTTCTATCACGCGGATGGTATTGCCAGTTTTCTGTGCTGGTACAGCAAAGTCTGCAGGTGTTTTATGTGTGGCTGCAAAGTTGTTGATGGGCTGCACTGCTACATGCGGCAGTAAATAACGTCCTTTCTCTGCTACCAACCTGCCGCCGATATATGTTTGCAACACATCAAAGCTGTCTGTGTTGTTGATGGTAATGAAATCTGCAGCATCGCCCACACGCAGTTGTCCTACAGGTATATTGTAATGTGCAACAGGGTTGGTGCACGCAGCGCGCAATACATCAAACAAATCATATCCCTTTTGCAATGCCCGCTTCACCAATCCGTTGATGTGGTGCAGCACAAGGTCGTCGGGGTGTTTATCGTCGCTACAAAACATCACGCGCTCGGGGTGTGTTTTCAGTAGCGTGTGCAGGGCCTCAAAGTTTTTAGCTGCACTGCCTTCTCGTATGATGATGCGCATACCTGCGGCTATCTTGTCAAGCGCTTCTTCCAGTGTAAAACATTCATGGTCGGTAGTAATGCCTGCACTTGCGTAAGCCATTGCCTGCTCGCCACGCAGCCCGGGAGCATGCCCGTCTATAGGTTTGTTTACTGCTTTTGCCGCGGCAATCTTCGCCATCACCTCTTCGTCTTTATATAGCACGCCGGGGTAGTTCATCATCTCCGTCAGGTACCATATATCCGGATTGTCGAGTAATGTCTTTACAGCTCCTGCATCTATATGTGCGCCTGCCGTTTCAAAGAAAGTTGCAGGCACGCACGATGGTGCGCCAAAGAATATTTTGAAAGGTGTTTGCTTGCTATTGTCTATCATGTACTGCACACCAGCTACACCGCATACATTTGCAATCTCGTGCGGGTCTGAAACGGTAGCAACAGTGCCATGTACTACTGCCATGCGTGCAAATGCGGTTGGCACCAGCATAGAGCTTTCTATATGCACATGTGCATCTACAAAACCGGGGAGTATGTATTGGTCTGCAACATCGTTGCTTTCTTCTATGGCAGCAATAATGCCTTCTTTTACTGTAATGCCGGCTGGGTAGATGCGTTTGTTATGTACATCTATCAGCCTGCCTGTTATGGTGAATGAATGCATACCTAAAAGTACTAAGTACGCAGCATTCTGTCATATTATTTACATGATAGATTTACCTTCTCTTGCCCATTGCACTTTCATGTCTATCAGTTGCACCATAGCTTTGGCACGCTCTTTTGCCTTGTCTGCTACCTCTCCTGCAAAAAGCCTGTCTGTTGTAGCAGTCCATAATTCAAACCAGCGTGTATAGTGTTCTGCTTTCAGTGGTGTCTTTTTATCCAGCTCCACGTGTTTGCGCACCGGGTTGCCTGTATAGCCGGCTTCGCCAAACAATACGGTGTTCCAGAAAGTGTACATGATGGGCAGGTGGTGGCTCCAGTCTTCACCTATTATCTCGTTAAATATGTAGCCTATTGTTTCGTCTTTTTTTACATCGTCGTAAAAGCTGTTTACCAATAGTTTTATGTCGTCTATGTTCGCAATATCATTCATTCAAAAAGCTTTGTGCAAAGGTAGGTCTCATAGATTTGCGGGCTATGACAAACGTCATATTTATTGTGTATCATTGTATTTATTCTGGCAATGCGGATACTGGTACTTTTCATATTCCTCTTTGTTTCGCAGGTGTTGCATTGCAATGCACAGGAAGTTCCATTTAGAAAATTTGGTTTAGATAACGGCTTGCCTTCCAATCGTGTATATAGTTTTACACAGGATAGGGATGGTTATATATGGGTAGCTACAGAGGGTGGTGTGGTAAAGTACAATGGTTATTCTTTCAAAGTATTTACTACCAGAGACGGGTTGCCCAGTAGCGACGTATGGAAGGTGCAGGAAGACCAGTATGGTAGAAAATGGCTGCACTGTTATGCCAACGAACTGGGCTATATCAAAGACGATGTGTATCATAAAATCAACTACAAGTTTACCAAGCTCTTCAAGCCCGGTAATATGGTTGAGGTAGATGATAAAATGGCTATGTCTTATTATAAGGATGAGCGCTTCAGACTGATTCTGATTGATAGGAATGATAACGTAACAGAGATAAAGTCGCTGGATAAGTATTCGCTAAAACTCCTGATGCCTGATAAATACATGTATCTGGATATGGATGGTGATAACAGGATGGTGAGGATGCAATACAGGAACGGTAGTTTTGTATTCATAGACAGCTTATGTAAAAATCACTTTAATGGCTTGCATACAAGAGCAGAAGGGGTGATGAATGATATACTGATATCGTACCGGAACAACACCACCTACTTTTCATTATACAATCTTAAAACTTGTGAGAATATTGATCATTCACTGGAAGAATATGGAGGTAGCAAAAATGAAGAGATAAGTGTAATGCATGTGTTTCCTGATTCCATGTACATCTTCTCTAACAAAGCTATTTACGATTTCAATCAAAAAGCTGAGTTTGTAAGGCGTACAGTTCATTTTGAACAATTTGGAGATACGCCACTTGTAGTAAGCAGGTATAAAGATATAGCAGGCAATATGTGGTATGGTACACTGGATGGTGGTGGTACAATGATACCCTATAAACAGATGTTGTTGAACAAGAATAAAACTGTAGAAGGTGGCGAAAATCTGTTGTTCCGTAATAATATAAAAGGCAGCGTATTATTTTGGTATCAGCGAAAATTGGGCAAGCCTGTATTCATGCAAAACGGGGTAGAATACAATCTTTCTTTCCCTTCTCCATCTCAGTATGTGTTTACAAATGCAATTGATGACAAGAATTGGGTATTGTTATACACAAATGGTCTGTACAAGTACAATACAACTACGAAAGCAATAACAGACATGCTGCACAATAAGGCAGTAGTGTTCGATTCGTTGTATGGTGTGCAGTATCTGAAAATTGCGAAACATTTAGCAGGCAGTGCTACACGCTTTATTATTTCAGACAGCTTGAAGAGTCAGGTTTTCTCTGGTGCCAGAAGTATAGTGTCTCTTGATAGTAACAGGTTTTTGATGATGAGCAGCGACCGTGTACATGAGTTGCTGTTTAAAGATGATACAGTAGTATTGTCAGATATACACCAGGGTAGGTTTTTATCTTATTACAAGATTGATAAACTGGGGCTTTCAATACATTACAATAGTAAGAATTTTGTGCTGGCCGATTATAAAAATGGTAAGTACTACAAGTACGATGAATCTTTCCTGAATCGAATTGGCATTAAAGACATCATCAACATTGCGTCAGACAAGTACAATAACCTGTATTTGCATACACGCAATAAGATATACTGTTTCAATATTGCAACATTTGCTACAGAAGAGATTGATATACCATTTCAACTGGCTGAGGCCCAGTTTAGTGTTTACAATGATTACTTGTTTGTTATAGGCCCGGCAGGTATAGCATTCAGAAAGATAAACGGGCCCTCATCATTCGGA
Source organism: Chitinophagales bacterium (assembly GCA_017303395.1). Classification (GTDB taxonomy): domain Bacteria; phylum Bacteroidota; class Bacteroidia; order Chitinophagales; family Chitinophagaceae; genus Polluticoccus. The sequence continues at coordinate 131,964 of JAFLBN010000001.1, read as the reverse complement.
GAGTTGAGAGCAATACCACAACTCACCAATGCGTTTTACAATCAGGTGTACGATTTTAATATTGATGATAAAGGCTTAGTATACATCAATACAGATAAGGGTATGTATACCGATACTGTGGCAAGGCTGTTGCATTCCGACGCTGCTATAAAAGTGCGTGAAGGTAATTTTATGAAGCTATTGCTGATGGAACCATTTGTACGAAATGTAAGAACCAATGATACACTGATACTGAACGGAGATATTACATCTGTACAATTCGACTTTATCAATCTCTACGGCAAAGGGCAGTTGCAATACGTATATACCATCGATAATAAAAAGACCAGTTCAAACACTTCAGGAGAACTGTTCTTTCCGGACATGGTACCGGAAAGGTATTATAAAGTCAAAGTAAGAGTAACGGACTTTATATGGGAGAGCAAAGAGTATAGCTTCTACATATACAAAGAGCCTTACTGGTGGCAGGCGCAAAGAAACGTACGCATATTCTGGATAGCAGGTATACTCGGCTTCATGCTTTTTGTATATGCCATCATCATCATTACCCGCCACTATACCTATCAGGCAAGTGAGAAGAAGAGCCGATTGCTCGATCTGGAACTACGAGCTGTTTACTCACAAATCAACCCGCATTTTATATTCAATACCCTCAGCTCAGCGCTTTTCTTTATAGATAAGAAAAAGTTTGATGAAGCCTATACGCACGTTAGTAAGTTTTCTAAGCTACTGCGTTCCTACCTCAACTCATCGCAGGAAAGATTTATAACCCTGTCTGAAGAAATAAGCATGCTACGCAACTATATAGAACTGCAACAGACAAGATTTGAGGAACGCTTTGATTTTGATATAGTTGTGGAGAATAAGATACCTGCCGACAATGTGAAGATACCATCGCTGCTGCTGCAGCCGCTTATAGAAAATGCCATCAACCACGGGCTGTTTCATAAACAAGGTAAGGGTACGTTGATAATTAGTTTTGTACAAGGTGCATCAAGCGACGAACTAATTTGTATTATTGAGGATGATGGCGTGGGCAGGCAACGTGCTGCCGAAATCAAACAGGAGAATACTGTGCAGTACAAGTCTTACGGTACAAAACTGACACGCCGGCTGATACACATCTTCAACGAGTATGAGGATATGAACATCAGCATGGAGTATATAGATAAACATGAACCCGACACCGGAACGATTGTGAAACTAACCATAAGAAACCTTAAGTATGAAGCGTAATTTCAGGTGTATAATTGTAGACGATGAACCCAACGCTATCGATCTCCTGAAGTCGAGGCTGAAGCTGCTCTTCCCGGAAGCTGATGTAGTAAACAGCTTTGTGAAATGGGACGAGGCATTGCCCGCACTCCGCACCAATGATATAGACATTCTTTTCCTGGACGTATCTATGCCCGAAAAATCGGGGATGGACTTCCTGAAGCTGCTGCCCGACTATCCTTTTCAGGTAGTATTCATTACGGCGCATAGCGAGTTTGCCCTGCAGGCCATCAAGCTATCTGCAGCGGGTTATGTATTGAAGCCAATAGACGACTACGAGCTAACGTTTGCCATCAGCAAAGCCCTGACTAACCTTGCCAATAAGAGCAATGGCAAAACGGACAACAACAATAACAACAAGCTGAAAATAGGCATACCTAATGCCAAAGGGGTAGACTACCTGAACGCCGAAGACATCCTCTATTTTGAGAGTGTAAACAAGTATACCAAGGTGGTAACCAACGAGTACAGCATCATGAGCTCTTACAACCTGGGCGAGTTCAAGAAGATACTGAATGCCGATACCTTCTTTCAGGCGCACCGGTCTTACATCGTAAACCTTTATAAAGTAAAGCGTTATGAGACTTCCGGCTTGTTGGTGATGGACGATAATATGCAGATACCCGTATCTAAAAGCATCCGCAACGAGTTTATAGACGAGTTTGGAAGGATAAGCCGTACAGCAGGCTTAAAATCAAAAGATTAGCCAACATATTTAACTTCCTGTTATTGCTTCGTCAGATGAAAGTCACATTTCGTCCGATGAAACCCGCTATTCGTTTAATAGTTAGAATTAGTTTGAAAAAACTTGATTTACTTCGGTATTAAGTTAATAGAACTTGTTTTGATACTATTGACCATATCAGTTTTTGCGCTTACCAGCCCCTCTGTGCCCTAAATTGATAGACCATTACTTGCTCTATAAACATCTTTGCCAAACGGGATTCAGAAGATAATACGCCCCCCCCCAGTATTTCTGAATCTCGTTTTTGCATTTTACGCATTTACAAGAAAGCAAAACACCTCTCCCGGGCCGTGAACGCCCACTACCAGTGTCTTTTCAATATCAGCCGTGCGGCTGGGGCCTGTATTCAGGTTTATCATAGATGGCAGGTCTTTGCCATACTTCTTGGTTATCATGGCCAATCCATCTGCAATATCGGGTACTACCTGGCTGGCATAGGCCACTATGATGTGTACAGGGTAGAAGACAGAAGCCGTACGCCCCATATTTTGCTTGCTACTGAGGAATACAGAGCCTGTACGTGCCACCAGATACTCGCAACCCGTGATGCAGGCATTGGCCTTATCATCCTGAATATCAACGGGATGCACGTTGGTTATCTTGTTGTTCTGGAAGAGCTGCATCAGGCGGGGCTCTGCACAGTATAGTTGGTGCCAGCCGCGGCTGTCGTACAGGTCGGCGATGCCTTCCAGTACCTGCTGTTCGTTATCGCAGAAGACAAACTTGCCCCCCAGCTTTATAAAGGCTTCGGCAAAAGCCTCCTCGGGGCTGTCGCTACCGCCTGCAAACAATGGGGTGGTAGTGTCTTTATCGGCCTCGGGGAATGGCATTGGCACGGGCTCGCTGCTGAGCGCCTTGCGGATTTTGCCCAATATGTTTTCTCTTGCCTTGGATGTCTTGAAGGTCTGCATACTTGGGGGTAAAGTTAATAATTAACCCCTAAATCCGCTGAAGGGGACTTTTATATTATACTTTGTATTATCTGTTGATAGTTTTTGATAGTGTTTGTATAGTTTTTGGTTTCGTAACCATTCCGGTTGTTGATTATCAATACCGTTTGTTGGCGGAATGGTTACAAATTGTTTCAGTTTGTTTCACTTTGTTTCCGTTTTTAGTGGTTTGGTGTTTTGTTTCGGTTTCGGGAAGTTCCCCTCCTGTTTCTAGGAGGGGTGTCCGCATAGCCAAGTGCGGTGGGCGGACGGGGTGGTTATGTACCCCGCGCGAGCCAACCTCCCCGATTGGCAACAATATGCTTTGCATATCTCTGCCAATATCCCCTCCTAAAAACAGGAGGGGAGCTTTTTTAGCTTTTACTATAGCAAATATACGTATTTTATATGTTAATTGGTGTGTTGTAGGTGTTATGTTTTAGGGCCATCGTCTTTGGGCCTGGGGTAGTCTTTGTTTTGCTGCTGCTCGAAACGGCGCCTGTCTTTATTGTTTTGGCGGATGATAAAATAAACCACAATGGCCACTAATGCCAGAACGATTGCGATGATAAAGGGATTGGCTTGCATATATGTGATGGTGGCTTTAGCCCGCTAAGTTAGCCCATTTTTTGCGGTGGCAGGTGTATGGATGCTGTGTGGCGTATCGTACAGATTAAAAAATCACCTTGTTGCTATCTGGACTATGCATAAATTCGTAGCCGATTTATTCACCCGGAAAAGAAACCCGAAAAGAAGAAGTAATATCAGTCTATGACAGAGAATAACCAAGGAATCGTTTACCTGCTCACTAATCCATCTATGCCCGGTTTTGTAAAGATAGGAAGCACCACTAATGAGAGTGTAACAGTGCGTATGTCGCAGTTATATACTACAGGTGTTCCGTTCCCTTTTGAATGTGCCTATGCTGCAAGGGTAAGCAATGTAACAACGGTTGAGAAAGCATTGCATACAGCATTTGGTCCCAATCGTGTAAATGCTAAGAGGGAGTTTTTTGATATAGAAGCAGCACAGGCAATAGCCATCATCAAGTTGCTGCAGATAGAAGATGTAACCCCGAATGTGAACCGCGAAGCAGAGCGTATAGACCATGCAGACCGCGAAGCCGGTGAAGCATATACAAAGAAACGCCCGCGCCTTAACTTCAGAGAGATGGGCATACCTATGGGTGCAGAGTTAGTATCGGTAAGTAATCAAGAAACCGCCATTGTGCACTCTGAACGTACTGTGCTGTTTCGCGGACTGGAAACGAGCCTTACTAATGCTACCAAACTGATACTGGAAAATGATTATGCAGTAGCTCCAGGTCCTTACTGGACATATAACGGGCGCAAGCTAAGAGAGATATATAACGAAACATACTTGCGTGAGGAATAGCAATAATGTGATAAACAAAAGGGCTGCAATTGCAGCCCTTTAATATTTTACAACCCCTGCACCAATTCACTCAACTCTATGCCTAATCCTTTGCAGACTTCCGTAAGGTAGATAAATGTTGGATTGCTTTGCCCGAGTTCTACACGACTAATAGATTGCTTGTCTTTATCTATTGAGTGTGCCAAATCCTGCAGGCTCATTCCTTTTTCCTGACGTATCTCTCTGATACGTGCTCCCAACTTTTTCAGTTGCTTCTCTTGTTGCTTGGTAATCTTGCTTGGCACATTCAATAGTAGAAAGATGTAGATAATTTAGGGTCAATGCTACTGTTGACATTTTGTTTTTTCTAATTACCTTTACAGTCCAAAATCACCGTACCATGAAGTTTACCTATGAAGGTTTTCCGCACCGTGCAGATGAATTATCGGCCTATATCTATGGGGCAGGGGTGTTTGTGCTGTCGCTACGCAGTGGCGTTGTCATCCACCACGAGCCCGAGGATACAGATGCCTTTCGCAACTGGCTGCAACACCACCGCATCCGCGATGTAGCCGCCACACTGCCGCCACACATCTACAACGTACTTATTGAGCACAAAAAATAAAGGGCAGCTATCAGCCGCCCTTTTTGCAGTAGTAAAAGAAACATATTTAAAAGATGACGAGGTCGCAATCGCCATTTGGATAATATGTTGCGGTGACGTTGAGTGTGGCGCATCCGCCATTGCAGGTAGCATCTACATTTACGCATCCCGATAGTGTTGCAGGCACGCCGCATGTACCGTTTGATATCTGTATATGGTTGCCAACACAACCGCCGCCGGGTGCTTGTGGCGCACAGCCGGCAAGGTTGCCTATCAGGCCGTATTTCCATCCATGAGTTGCGCCAAGCGGTACGCCTGCTATTGCAGTAGCATCAAATGTTGACATACCCGGCCCTATCGGGTTAACATTGTTTTGTACAATGGGGCCTGCGCATGTGGTGCGGTTTCGGCAATAAAAATCCAGCCATACATTACACCTTGTTCTGTTATCTACCCTTAGATAAGGTTGTGCATCAGCGGTGATTGCAATCAGGATAAAACAGATTGCCCCCAATAAGATCTTTTTCATGTGCATAATTTTTAAAGGTTAAGATTTGCTTGTTACTGAATGTACGTTACCATTCAAAGCACAACAAGCGGAAATGAGTAATGCTATGTGTAGTATGAGCAGAAGGTATTGGTGTATTAGTATATCAAACAAAAAGGGCAGCTATCAGCTGCCCTCTGGTATTGAAAACTTATAATTATTAAACTGTTGGTTCTACAGACGGAGAAATGATAACCGGTGCTTCGTCTTCGCTGTTGTCAGGGAAAGGACGCGGGCCTATCAGGCGTACCAGGTCGTCTTTATAGAGCACTTCTTTTTTCAGCAGTTCTTCCGCTATTATTCTTACAGCTTCTGTTTTGTCTGTAAGCAGTGCTTTGGTTCTTTGGTACACGCTTTCTACCAGTTTGCGTACTTCTTCGTCTATCAGCTTGCCTGTTTCCTCGCTATATGGCTTAGAGAAATTGTTTTCGCTCTGCGGATCGTAGAAAGATATGTTACCGATTTTATCGTTCATACCATATACGCTCACCATTGCGTATGCCATACGTGTTACCTTCTGCAGATCGCTCAGCGCACCGGTGCTTATTTTACCAAATACCAGTTCTTCCACAGCGCGGCCGCCAAGGCTCATGCTCATGTCATCTGCAAGGTGGTCTGTATTTTGTATATACATTTCCTTTGGCAGGTATTGTGCATAGCCCAGTGCTGCCACACCGCGCGGCACAATGGTTACCTTAACCAGCGGGTGCGCATGCTCCAGGAACCAGCCCGCAACTGCGTGGCCTGCTTCGTGGTAGGCAATTACTTTCTTCTCTTCCGGAGAGATGATTTTGTTTTTCTTCTCCAAGCCACCAATTACGCGGTCTATGGCGTCGTTAAAGTCGCTCAGCTCTACTTCAGTTTTGCCTTTGCGGGCAGCTATCAGTGCGGCCTCGTTACAGATGTTGGCAATGTCTGCACCGGCAAAGCCCGGTGTTTGTACTGCCAGCTTATGTATATCAAGGTCTTTAGAACGCTTGATAGGCTTCAGGTGCACTTCAAATATTTTCTCACGGCCTTTTACATCCGGAATATCAATAGATATCTGCCTGTCGAAACGGCCCGGGCGCAGCAGGGCAGTATCCAGTACATCAGGACGGTTGGTTGCCGCCAGGATGATGATACCACTATCGCCACCGAAACCATCCATCTCAACCAGCAATTGGTTCAGGGTGTTTTCGCGCTCGTCGTTGCTCATTACCACGTTCTTGCCACGTGCACGGCCTATGGCATCTATCTCGTCTATAAACACGATACAGGGTGCTTTTTCGCGTGCTTGCTTAAAGAGGTCGCGTACACGGCTGGCACCCACACCCACAAACAGCTCTACGAAGTCGGAACCTGACATAGAGAAGAAAGGAACTTGTGCCTCTCCCGCCATTGCTTTTGCAAGCAGGGTTTTACCCGTACCCGGAGGGCCTACCAGCAATGCGCCTTTCGGTATTTTACCACCCAGTGCGGTATATTTTTTCGGATTCTTCAGGAAGTCAACAATCTCCATCACCTCTACTTTCGCTTCGTCCAGTCCTGCTACATCGTTGAACGTGATATTGACACGTGTACCTTTTTCAAACAACTGCGCTTTTGATTTGCCGATGTTGAAAATACCACCTGTACCACCGCCGCCGCCAGTGCCGCCGCTCATTTTGCGCATGATGAGGAACCATACGGCTATCATCAGCAATGCAGGTACAAGGAAGCCGCCAATCTCTCTCAGGAAGCTGACACGGTCTTCGTATTTTACACGCACGCGCTGTCCTTCAGGTACACTTGCCTGTGCATCGCGCAGGTTGTCTTCAAACTGCTCTACGCTGCCTATGGTAAAGCGAACTTTAGGTTCGCGGTTGCGGCTTGCAAACGGAGATTTCTTATCGGTGCTTGGTGCTTCTTTTACAAATACTTCTGCCTCGCTCTTGTTTACTATCACTACTTCATCAACGATGCCTTTGTCAAGATAGTCGCGTTTGAAATCCTGAAAGCCGATAGACTGTGTACCTGTAGAGAGGTTGCTGCCGAATATCTGCAAGCCAAGCAGTATGGCTACCATTATACCATAAACCCAATATATATTGAACCGGGGACCCTTTCGCTGTCCTTTTCCATCGCCGCCCGGTATGGGTCTTTTATTATTCTCTTCCATTGTTCTTTAAAAATCTAGATTGTTCCTGTTATAAAACGTTTTATCAACTATTATGTTCTGTTTGTTCTGCATCTGCCCACAGGCCTTCCAGGTCGTAGAACTTGCGGTAGTCTTTCTGGAAAACGTGTACCACAATGTTTACGTAATCGACCAGTGTCCACAAATCGCTTTTTTCAACGTGATAAGGGCGCTCGTCACATTCTTTTCTCACAATGTCATCCACACTATCAGCAATAGCGTTTATTTGAATGTTTGATTGTGCTTCGCAAAGAATAAAAAAGTCAGCTACCGCTTCGTCAATCTTTCTCAAATCGAGCGACACGATATTTTCACCTTTTTTTTCTTGTATGGCTTTAATGACAGCTTTGAAAAGTTTGCTGTTTTTTGTGAGGCGAGTAGCAGGTTTTTTCCTGCCTTGTAATGCGTTTATAATTTTATCCAAACCGCTAAAAGTCTATTTTTGTTGGCAATATCCGTAATTCATTCAAAATTAAATAATCTTTTTGGCACTCCACTTATTACAGCATATCACCGATGCCCCGATTATAGAACTTGATACCATTGACAGTACCAATAACTATGCCATGCGCCTGATAGATGCCGATACGGCACAGCCGGGGCTGACTGTCACCGCCAGAGAGCAAACCCGGGGCAAGGGCCAGCGCGGCAGGGTATGGCAGGACAGTGCGGGGCAAAGCCTGCTGATGAGCATTATAGTAGAGCCTGTACATGGTTTGGAGCGCCAATTCTTATTTAACGTAGCAGCTACGGTGGCGATAGCCGAGGTATTGCAAAAGAAATGTGAAAACTGCGATGTGCGCATCAAATGGCCCAATGATATCATTATTAATGACAAAAAGGCAGGTGGGGTGCTGATAGAGAATGTGATACGCGGCAGCAGGTGGGCATACAGTATTATAGGCTTCGGGCTGAATGTGTTGCAGGAAACCATGCCCGATGAGCTGCCTTATGCTACATCCCTGTTTATAGAAAACAGACAGCGGTTTGACCTCAGAGCCTTGCGCTTCGACCTGCGGAAGGATATATTGCAACATATTTATAATGGTGCAGACGATGATTTGATGCACCGCTATAACCAGTACCTATACCGCAGGGGGCAGATGCAGACATTTAACGACGAGCAAACCGAATGGCAAGCATTGATAAATGGCGTAACCCCCGATGGACAACTGGTAGTGCAACTGACCGATGGCAGCATGCAACGATATATCCACGGTATGGTAAACTGGCAATGGTAATAGCCTGAAAAGGATTAGTTTTATAGCATAGAACAAGGATGAAAGCCGCACAACAGTCTAAAAACATAATCGTATTGCAGGTAACCATACTAGTGGCGGCTGTGATATTAACTTACCTGAATGTTTTTAATGCAGGCTTCATCAGTTGGGACGATGCCGATTATGTGGCCAACAACCCAGACATACGCAGCTTTGCTAATGCAAGCAAATGGTTCTCTTCCTTCTATATAGGAAACTATCATCCACTGACGATGGTGTCCTACGCCATCGATTTTATGATAGGCAATACAGCACCTGCACAATATCATATTACCAACATAATACTGCACTGCGCCAATGCACTGATGCTGTATGCATTTGTAAATAATATACAAGGCAACAGATGGGTGGCATTTTTTGTGGCGATGCTTTTTGCCATACACCCTGTGCAAACAGAAAGCGTATCGTGGGTGGCAGAGCGCAAGAATGTGCTTTCGGGCTTTTTCTTTATAGGTGCAATGTGGTTGTATGCCCGTTATCTGGGAGAAGAAAAAAAGACAACATTACTGATGGTGATACTGGCAGGTATTGCTGCTATGCTATCAAAAGCTACGGCTGTGGCATTGCCTGTATCGCTATTGGCAATAGACATCTGGCTGCACCGCCCGCTGAACCAGAAGAAAGTATGGATAGAAAAACTGCCGCTGCTGCTGATAGCATTGGTAGTGGGTATAGTAGCCATCAAAGCACAGGCTGCGGGTGAGTTTCTGAATCAGCATCCTGAACACGGCTTTGTGCAGACAATTGGCTTTGCGGGCTATGCCTATGTCCAGTACATCATACAATTGTTAGTACCTGTAAAACTATCGGTATTGTATCCGTATCCTGAATTGGGTGCTTTGCAATGGATATATACGCTGATAGCCATTGGCATAGCAGCACTAGCAGTAGTAGCCTACAAAAGGCAGTGGTTTGTATTGTGTGGTGGTATTGTTTTCTACACCGTAAATATTGCATTGGTATTGCAGTTTGTACAGTTTGGCGATGTGCTGCGTGCAGACAGGTATATGTACATAGCTTGTATAGGTGTATGGGTGCCTGTAGTGCAATATGCATTCGACTGGCTGGGGCTGAAGGTAAAAGAAATAACACCACTTGTAGTGATGACTATTGCGGTGGCGGTGTTTGCAGTGCTTACCTATCAGCGCAATGATATCTGGCAATCTGAAAAACAATTCTGGCAGGCTATAACGGAGACATTTCCTAACTCTGCCGTAGCGCAAAGCAGCCTTGGTGGCGTGTATATGAAAGAGGGTGACTATGTCACCGCAGAGCAGTATATAGACAAAGCCGTAGTGCTGGATGCCAACAACTACAAAGCATGGTATAATAAAGGTGTGCTGCACCTGCGCAAAGGCGAGCTATCACAGGCTGCGCAGGCATTGGATAAATGCATCGCTCTCAAAGAATATCCGAAAGCACTCTTCTCCCGCGCACTGCTGCACCAACAGGCAGGGCATCCGCTGCAGGCTATGCAGGATGTGGAGAAAGTACTGGCTGAAGAGCCGCACAATGCAAGGGCACATTTCATCATGGGTAATTGTCTGGAGCAAAACGGTAATTTCGAAACTGCCATTGCCAGCTACAACAAAGCCATAGAATATGGTGATGGCGACCCGTTGTTTTACATAAGACGAGGCGTGGCAAGAATGAATTTGCATGATAATCAGGCGGCGATACACGACTTCAGCCTGGTGATAGAAAAGAATGCCAATAACGGCGAGGCGTGGTACTGGCGAGGTATGGCAAAACAATTGGCAGGGCAGATGCCTTGTCATGATTTGAACAAAGCACGCAATCTTGGTTATAAAGAAGCTGAACAAGCACTGGTGAAATTTTGTAATAGTTACTGATGAACAGCATTACAAAAACACGGATACTGATAGCGGTTGCGGTAATATTCCACATCATTGGTTTTACAGGCATTGGTATACTACACAATGAGCTCATAAGTGGTGCTACTCCTTTTCACTTATTGCTAATGGCAGGCCTGCTATTGGCGTCTTACAGCAATGAAATAAAGCCATTTGCCAAGTGGGCAGCCATTGCCTACCTGATAGGTTTTGTAGCAGAGGCGGCGGGTGTGCATACGGGTTTGGTATTCGGGCACTATAGTTATGGCACGGTATTGGGGCCTAAGCTATCGGGTGTGCCGCTGCTGATAGGCATGAATTGGGTAGTGGTATTGATTGGTGCTATAGCAGTAGCATCCAAAATCAGCGATAAACCACTGCAACAGAGCCTGATAGCTGCGGCAGTAGCTACTGCATACGATTGGGTGATGGAACCTGTAGCAGTAAAGCTGGGCTACTGGCAGTGGCAGAATGGTGTGATACCTTTGTATAATTACCTGTGTTGGTTTCTGATAAGCCTGCGGATAGCCCTGCTGGCAAATAAAATGAAGATTACTGCGAACAATTTCAGCCTGTGGTTGTTTTTGATACAGTTAGTATTCTTCATCCTGCTGAGAATAGTGTTATGAATTGGGTAGTTTATATACTGATAGTAGCCGCTGCATTCCTCGTAATGGAGTTTGTGGCATGGTTTGCCCATAAGTATGTGATGCATGGTTTTCTGTGGTTTCTGCACGAAGACCACCACGACGGGGGCTATCACCCATTTCAGAAAAACGATGCTTTCTTTTTGATTTTCGCGATACCAAGCTGGCTGAGCATTATGTATGGTTTTATGGATCAGATGTATTGGCTGGCAGCTATTGGTGTGGGTATCTTCATATACGGCTGGTGCTATTTTCTGGTGCACGATGTTATTATTCACCAACGCTTTAAATGGTTTGCCAAAAGCAACAACCGCTACATAAAAGTGATGCGCTGGGCGCATAAGATGCACCACAAGCACAGACAGAAAGAAGGTGGTGAATCTTTCGGCTTGTTGATAGTGCCTATCCGCTACTGGGACAAGGTGAAACAAGACGAAACACGCCAGGCAGAACAACAACAAGTAACGCCCAAGCAGGTACATACGGCTGCATAGTGTATATTTATACCCACACTTAGCCAATGAATCCCCATTATACTTATTTACTGATAGATGTACTGACAGTACTCTTTCCTTTCTTGCTGAGCTTCGATAAAAAAGTAGCTTTCTACAAGCAATGGAAAAACCTGTGGGTAGGCCTGTTGGGTACGGGTGCATTGTTCATTGCATGGGATGTGTGGTTTACGGCAATGGGTGTGTGGAGCTTTAACGATACCTACATAACTGGCATAAAGCTGGCAGGACTGCCTGTAGAAGAATGGGCATTTTTTCTGGTAGTACCCTATAGTTGTGTGTTCATTTACGAATGTCTGCTTTGTTATTTTCCCTTCAGGCAGAAGAAAGATTGGGGTTGGAATGTAATGTTGTGGTTGGGTATAGCAGTGCTTGCGGCAGGTTTTATGAACAGTTATCGTGCATACACTTTTAGTGCATTCAGCCTTTGTGGTTTTGCAATGATATTGCTCTACGTTATGCGCAACAGGTTTCCTACGTTCAACGCTGCTGCGTTTGTAGTTTGTTATCTCATCAGTCTTTTGCCTTTTCTCATAGTAAATGGTTTCCTGACCGCGCTACCTGTGGTGATGTATGACGATGCCGAAAATCTGGGCATACGCATATATACCATTCCTTTCGAAGATTGCTTCTACGGTATGTTGCTGATGCTTGGAAATGTGTGGGGTATGGAATGGATGCGCGGCAGGCGTGCTAAAACAGCTTAGCCCAATTCTTTAGTATTTGTAAACCATCTGGCGTGCCTATGCTTTCGGGGTGAAATTGTATGCCGATGCATGGTAGTGTTTCGTGAGCCAGTGCCATGATGGCACCGTCGTCGTCTGCAACGGCTATGCTTTGCAGCCCTGTGCCATCTAAATGACTGATAGCAAGTGAGTGGTAACGCATCACGGTAAAGGGATTGCTGATGCCGTAGAACAACGGGTGCGATGTATGTGTGACGCTGCTGGTTTTGCCATGCATAGGGTAGGGTGCATGTACCAGTTGCGCACCAAAATGCATACCCAATGCCTGATGCCCGAGGCATACACCCAATACAGGAATCTTATCTGCAAAATGTGCAACTGCCTGCATGGTAATGCCTGCCTGTACAGGTGTTTCAGGGCCGGGAGAAATGATAAGGCGCGTTGGATTGAGTGCAATCAGTTGTTCAAGTGTTATTTCATCATTGCGATGCACAACACAATCATTACCTAATTGCAACAGGTAGTGGTGCAGTATGTATGTAAACGAATCGTAGTTATCTATCAGTACCCACATAGTCGTTTACTTTTTTGAAAAATACTTCAAGGTCGTTGAAAACATCTTTGGCAACAGGCATCAATGCACCTATATGATGCAGCACCCACGGGGCGAGTTTGATGAAGTATGGGTAAGTGATGGACGAAGCAATGGTAGCAGCACTGATGAGCTGCATTTTATTTGCAATCCAAAGTAGCGAACTCCATACCATAGCAATCATAAAACTATACAATAATCCGCCCGATAGTTTGTTTACCCAGCCCATCATAGCAAGGTCAAGCGTTGTTTCCAGTGCTTTTGCCAGCAGGCGTATCAGCAGCACTACACCAAAGAAGATGGCGATGTAGCTGATGGGTTGTGCCCAGCCCGATGTGATAATTTTGTTTTCCAGCAACAGCGTAGCCAGTTTTTCAGACAGCTTCAGCGAAACGATAATAGCTACGATGATGGATATAACAGCAAACGCGGCTACGATGAGTCCCTTCATGTAGCCGCGTACAAAAAATATAATAAGCAGTATGATACCAATGATGTCGAGTATCATCGTACTATCCTTGTGCCAGCAATTGTTTTACTGTTTCAGATACCAGTTTGCCATCTGCTTTACCAGCCAGTTGTTTGGTAGCAACACCCATTACCTTGCCCATATCGGCAGGAGATGATGCGCCAACCTGCGCGATGATTTCTTTCAACACTTGCTGCAGTTCTTCTGCACTCATTTGTGCTGGCAGGAAGCGTTCTATAATAGCCAGTTCTTCACGCTCTTTAGCTGCAAGGTCTTCGCGGTTTTGCTGTACGAATATGTCAAGCGAATCGCGGCGTTGCTTTGCCATTTTCTGCAGCATCTTTGTTTCGTCTGCTTCGGTCATCTCTGTGCCGCTGCCCGATGTTTTTTCTATCAGGATAGCTGCTTTGATGGCACGCAATGTGCGCAGTGCTGCTTCGTCTTTAGCACGCATTGCACCCTTCATTTCTTCCATTACTTTTTGTTCCAGTGACATCTTTCTACTGTTTATAAAAGTTACAAGATTAGTTTCCTTCCTGTTGTGCAAGTGCATCGCTGGCTTTCTTCAGAAAGTCTTTAGCAAAGTTTTTCATTTCCGCTGCCAGTTCTGCATTTTTGGTAGCACGTGCATACGTGTCTGCCATGCCAAATATTGTCTGGTAAAAGAAATCATTCATTTCATCTACCATCATTTTCTTTGTCCACAAATCTATGCGCAGAGCAGATTTTTCTTCACCATCCCAAAGGCCCAGCAAAATAGCTTTAGCACCCTGCATTTCGTCAACACCACCGCCCGGAGCGTTCCATTCAATGGTGTGCGGCATTTTTTCCTCGTCCAGTTCTACCTGTATGTTTATGTTAGATTTCATATTGTTAATTCAAAAGTAAAATTTCAAAATTTAAACGGATAGCAAAGGTAATTGTTTATCAGCTTTTGCTCCATTTATTCAGTTGGTTCACACAGGCTGCCATGTCCTTAGGCAGTGGTGCCTCTACATCTACCAATGTGCCATCGGGTTTATGCAGCATCAGCCTGTAGGCGTGCAGGCCCAGTCGGCTCATCAGCGGGCGTTCTGTTTCCTCTTTTTCAGATAGTTTGAATTTCTTTTTGATAGAAGACAGCAGGAATGGTTTGCCATCGCCATACAGCTCGTCGCACACAATAGGGTGGCCTATAGACTGCATGTGTACACGTATCTGGTGCGTGCGGCCTGTGTGTATCTGAAATTGCACCAGCGAGTGCAGCGCCCATTGCTCAACTACTTTGTAGTCTGTAACAGAAGCCTTGCCCTTGCGTGCAGTCGTCATTTTGCCCTTTTGGGTAGGGTGTTCTATAATGGGAGCTTCTATACGGCCCTCTTCGGGTATTACCCTACCCATTACAATGCCTGCATAAAACTTGCCAACATCGTGCGCCTCAAACAACTGAGAAAGGTAGCGGTGAGCTTCTTCGTTTTTGGCAAAGCACATCACGCCGCTGGTGTCACGGTCCAGGCGGTGCACCACCCATATACGCTGCCCGAGTTTGGACTCCAGCAGTCGGTTGAGCGATGGCAAATCGCTATTGAAGCGGTCGGGGATAACGAGGATGCCTGCAGGTTTGTTCACCATCAGCATATCATCATCCTGGTATAGTATTTCTATTTGCATGTATTATCCTTTAAAATATTGTTTCAGGCACAGGTCTTCTTTCTTGCGCATTTCCTCTCGGTCGGCCGTTGTCTTGTCTTTAAACCCGCAAAGATGCAGCGCCCCGTGAAAGATAACGCGGTGCAGCTCGTCTGCATAGGTTTTACCAAACTTAGCAGCATTTTCCGCCACACGTTCTGTGCTGATGTAAATTTCGCCCTGCAGGTTGTCATCGCCATCGCTGAGGTCGAAGGTGATGATGTCTGTAAACGTATTATGGTTCAGAAACTGTTGGTTGATTTGCAGCAGGTATGCATCATCGCAAAAAATATAGGTTAGCTGTGTGTGCTTCACCTTTTTGCGGTGCTTTTGTACCAGTGTATCCAGAAAAGCGCTGAGTTTGCGCTTGTCCTTCAGTTTTGAGCTTACTTCCTGTTCGTAAAACCTTGCAGGCATGGTTAAAATTTGTGCAAAGGTCGCATATTTTTTAGGTGTAGCTGCCATTGTGCCGTATTTTTGTGCCAATGAGTGTTGCAGAAGTAAAGACATTGCGCCTTTCTGAGCTGCCTACAGGCACCAGAGCGGTGATAAAAGAGCACGACCAGACCGATTTTAAGCTGACGTTGATGGAGATGGGCTGCATACCCGGCGAGCCTGTGTGGATAGAAATGATAGCCCCCATGGGCGACCCGATGGCCATACAGATAGCTGGTTATTACCTGAGCATCCGCAAGCAGGATGCAGAGAATATCTGGGTGACGGTAACGCAGTAACCCCTAAATCCCCTGAAGGGGACTTTTTTATTTTGGGAGTAATAGTTCGCAGTTAATTAATATTTATATCAACTAAGCCCCTTCAGGGGTTTGGGGTTTTACTTACCTTTGCGCCCATGCATATCGGGTTGTATTTCGGCAGTTTTAATCCTATACATATCGGGCATCTTATCGTAGCCAATCATATAGTAGAGAATGTGGATATAGATAAGGTGTGGTTTGTATTATCGCCGCACAATCCGCTGAAAGATTCAGATTCCCTGCTGAATGAATACGACAGGCTGCATCTGGTAGAGCTGGCTATTAAAGACAATAGTAAGTTTCGCGCCAGCAATGTAGAGTTTCACCTGCCAAAGCCGTCTTATACAATAGATACGCTTACTTATCTGAAAGAGAAGTTTCCGTTGGAGCAGTTTACCGTTATCATGGGTTCGGACAGTTTCAGCAACATCCACCGCTGGAAGAACTATGAAACGCTGCTGGCCAACTATAGTATCATCGTGTACGACCGTCCCGGTTTTGACATCACAGAAACACACGGGGCAAAGCTGACACGCGTACAGGCACCGCTGCTTGAAATATCATCAACCTTCGTCCGCAAACAGATAAAGGAAGGCAAGAGCATACGCTATATGCTGCCAGATGCCGTTTGCAAATACATAGAAGACAACCGCTACTATAAGTAGTTGATTTGTTGACTTGTTAATTAGTTAACCGATTTGTTATTGATTAGCATTATTCCTCTCTTTCGGGAAATTCTACCCTGTATATCTGTATCAGCAACAGCAGGTAAGAAAGCAGCAGTGGCCCGAATATCAGCCCCATAAAGCCAAACATAGGCAAGCCTACTATAATGCCCAGTGTGGTAATGATAGGGTGTACGTCGCCCAGCTTCTTCAGTATGGTGAAACGCAGTACATTATCGATACCACCCGTTATAACAAAAGAATAGATAGCCAGCCCTATAGCCGCAGCAGGATGTGCTGTTGCAAACAGGTATATACATAGCGGCCCCCATACCAGCATACAACCAATAACCGGTACCAGTGATGCAACGCCTGTAAGTATGCCCCAGAGTACAAATTCATCTATGCCAAAGATGGCATAACCTATTATAGCCACAATAGCCTGACAGCCCGCCAATACAGGAATACCGATGGCGTTGGATATAACCATGGTGCGGGTAGATGTCCACATATTGTCTATGTTCGAATCCTTCAGCGGCAGGTATTTTTTGATAGACATCTCCATCTTGCGCCCGTCTACCAGCATAAAGTATAGCAGGAAGAATGCAAGCACCGTATTGGTAAGCATATTGGCAGTAGCGCCCAAAACACCGGGTACTTCTGCAGCTATTTTCTGCATCACCTGCATTACCTGCTGCTGATTGATGCGCATAAACGGTGGCAGGTTCTTTGTTTTCTGCGACAATTCCTTCAGTGTTTCTGTGATAGCCGCCTGATTGTCAATGATGCCTGCAAATTTTGGCAGTATCACCTGCACAATACCGGCAACGGGCAATACGATAACTATTATAGAAGCTAATATGAATAACGAAGCTATCAGGCTCTTGTTATAATGCTTTATTACCGTAAGCTTGAAGAAGTATTCGCGCATCAGGATGTAGAGTGTAACAGCACCCAACAAGCCGGGGAAAAAGGCAAACATCTGAGCGCCAAGCACGTATGCCAATACCAGTATGATACCTATCAGTACAAATTGTTTTACGGCAGTATTATTCATAAATAAGTGCTTTGCTAATGGTGATGCAATATGTCAATATTTTATTAAATTATAAAAAAGATGCGACAAAAAAACTAAGCTTGGTACAATATTTGCTAATTTTGTATTGAGTAATTAATATTTAACACAAATTAACGCGGAACATGGCTAAAACAGGAAAAACAGTAGCAACATTGCTGGTAGGTGCGGCAATAGGCGCAGCAGTAGGATACTTGCTGGCAACAGATAAAGACAAGCGTCAGGAAGACATGGCGAAAATCAAAGATCGTTTCAACAGCCTGAAGGACAAACTGGCTAAGAAAACAGAAGATCTGGAACACGAAATTTATAACGGTTAATAATTGCAGATGCTCGGATTTATCGGAAAATGGAAAGATAAGCTGGCCGACTACGTAGATATGCGTGTGCGCCTTGTAAAGCTTGATTTTATCGAGCGTACATCGCAAGTGCTCAGTTTCTTTACATTTACGATAGTCTGCTTTTTGCTGGTGCTGCCTATACTGCTCTTTATGGGCATAGGTGTTGCTGAGTATTTAGCCGACCTCGTAGGTTCTCGCGGTGGTGGTTATCTCATCATCACAGGACTTTACCTGCTGGCACTGGGCTTGTTATTTATTTACAGAAAGTTGTTTATCAAAAAATTCACCGGGCTTTTCATCAGGGTAATGACTGATGATGAGGACGACGATGATAATCAGCCTGCGGAAAAGAAATAATACAGCCATGAAACTATACAACAAACAACTGAACAGCCTTGAAGAGTTGAAACTGGAAAAGCAAAAGCTGCGTGCAGAAATGCGCAAGGCAGATGCAGACGGTTTTTTCTCTGTAGATGATATCCTGCCGGGAAGATCGGCTAATAAGGAAGGTGAAGAACAGGAAAGTGGAGGATTGGATATTGCAGGCATAGCAGGTAGTTTACTGTCTGCTGTAGGTAATAAGGATATGTTGCTGTCTGTTGGCATGCCACTACTAAAATTAGCTGGTAACCAACTGGAGAAAGGATTGGTGAAAAAGATACTGAAAGAAGTAGGCTTTGGCTATGCTAAATGGAAGGCTATAGAACTGGCTTACAAAGGCGTAAAGCATCTGGTAGATAAGAAAGTGCAGGCACGCGCAAAGAACAGGTAAAAAACTGTTAGCTATAAGAAATTAAAAAGCCCCTCATTTGAGGGGCTTTTTGTATGTAGTAAGATTTAGATTTTGTATTTGATGAGCCTCAGAATTTCCAGCAGCATATCGGGGCTGAAGAGTTTCTTTTTGCAGTGCAGTATGCGGCTCAGTATCTGCTGGTCTGTTTTCAGGTGCTTTGCAAGCTCTGCCTGTGTTACTTTTTTGCTCTCCATGTAGTTGGTAAGGCCTTCGGCTATTACCTCGTACATGTTCTTTGGTGGCTTTTTGCTGGCCAGTATTTCGTTGATGCTGCCGGAGCGTGCATACTTCAGAAACTTGTCAAGAAATGCTTGTGTCAGCGGTGTTTCACCATTTATCACTTTAGAATAGTAGTATGGCGTTACTTTTATTTTTTCTGCCATCTCACCTTTCGTAGCCACACCACGGCGTTTCATCAAAATCGCAGCCGCTTGTTTCAGTTGTATTGGCTTTACATTCTTAATATGATTTGCTTTTGGAGGCATCGTTTATTTAATTGAGGACTAAAGATAATAAAATATCGGCTAATACAATATTTATTGTAAAATTGATGCTGTATTGATTTATATCATGACAGATTACTTATCGTACAGTATTTCAGCTTTTTGTGCTTGTGTATTAGCCGGTGGTGCGGTTACTTTTTCTACACGTGCCTGATTTTCTTTTGGTGCAGCAGCATCTGCCGTGCCGGTATCTGCACCTTTTTTTGATGTGCTGCATGCGGTAAACAATGCAGAAGTAATGAGTATAATGGTTGTTATTCTTTTCATGCTTGTTTAGTTTTTTTGTTCTGTACCAGA
Organism: Chitinophagales bacterium; assembly: GCA_017303395.1. Lineage (GTDB taxonomy): Bacteria > Bacteroidota > Bacteroidia > Chitinophagales > Chitinophagaceae > Polluticoccus. Next base: position 112,196 of record JAFLBN010000001.1, on the reverse strand, counting down.
TACAATGAATCTTGCCTGTATAGGCTTGCCCGTCATAATATCAGCAACATCTACAATAGCTACATCTCCGCTTTTGAGTGTAAAGTGTATGTTGCCGCCATAGGAATATACATTGGTATTAACAATGTACGGCAATACAAGGTTGCTGCGGCTGCTGTCTGCACGGGTAATGATAACCCCGACGCCCGGTTGCGTATTGCTGGTCAGGTGTACTTGCAGATTTTCTATCATGAGTGTATGCCCCGGTTTAGGTGCTATCCTGTATTTGGTGCCAATTGTATCCAGGCTAAATGCTACAGGTTCCTGTCTGGGGGTAACTGCTTGTTTTGTAGTTTTTTTTGCATGGCTGCAAGATGCCCAGCTAAGTAGCATGATGAATAAACTAAAAGGAAGCAGCGCAGATAATTTGTTTTTCATTTTTCGGCTCAGTCTCTTACCATCATGAAATAATAATCTGAGTTTGGCAGCAAAGCCATTACAGTGTCTTTAGAATTGCTTTTGTATGATGGTGGCATACCTGTAGGCAGTGTGCCGCTTACCATTTGTCCCAGAGAACTATCGCCCGATGCTCTGAATTCTATAAATGCATCATCGGTACGCATTACTTTGAATGGCAGATAGTCTGTAACACTGGTACCACTGCTGTTTTTGTGGCTGTAGTCGGCAATGAAGTTTTTATGAATGGTTATTTCGTGTGTACGCTCGTTGGCAGATAGATTGTTCCAGAAAGAAACATAGCCTGTGCTCTGGCTATACATATATGCATTCACTGCGTGCCATTTGGTGGATGTTGCACTTTTTGCAAGAAATATAGTGCGTGCATTGCCTGAGAAAGAAGGCTCTGTATAGTAGGTATTGTTGCCCGGTACGGGAGTAATGGCTACCTGTGCACCAGATTGCGGATACTTGTCGTTGAACCAGTTTGTCTGATAATAATTGTCTGTATGCCAGTCCATATAGTAAGTTTTGCCGGCTACAAGCGTATTGCCGGGTATTACTTCATTAGAGCTTGCAGCAATTACTTTGCGAACTACAACGTTTGTAGCATTGTTGTAGTCGTCCATTGTTGGGTATATACTTACAGTAACACTTTTATCTACCCTGTTTACTATTGTTATATCTGTATTGTCGGTTGTTTTCTTTTTACAACCAAGCAATACAGTAGTGCAAAACAATGCGGCTATTACTTTTTTCATCTACGGGGAAAATTATGTTGTACAAATTACAAAAAATCTGCGATACGCTGCCTGTCTATGTTATAGCGTGGCGTGTTATTACTTGGCGGTTAATAAGCAAGATGGTTTATTTTTGCCATTGTATGAAACGTGTATTTATTAAAATAGCTATTGCAGTTATTGGTGTGGTGAATGTATGCACGGCACAACAACTGCAAGTGGCAAACCTGCAAAATGGAGATTTGTTGTTTCAGAATATAGATTGCGGGCCGCTGTGCGATGCTATTGAAAAAGTAACTACTGGATATAAGGGTAATGATTTTTCGCATATTGGACTTGTGTACAGGCGCAATGATAGTGTATATGTAATAGAAGCAATTGGCAAAGATGTGCATCTTACTCCTATTCAGGACTTTGCTGCAAGAACTACACACCCTATGTATGTAGCCGCACTGAAGCCTGCATACAAAAAGCTGAATAAGCAGGCATTGAAATATGCGCTACAGCAACAAGGCGTGCTATATGACGATGTGTTTCTGTATAATAACGGCAAGTACTATTGTTCTGAGCTGATTTATGATGCTTACAAAAATGCTAATGGCAATAAGCCTTTCTTCAGGCTGGAGCCTATGACGTTTAAACAGCCCGGCACAACACAATACTTTGATGCTTGGGTAAAATATTATGAGGAATTGAAAACGGCTATTCCTGAAGGTAAGAAAGGCATCAACCCGGGAGGCATATCCCGCTCTGATAAGATTCTGATAAAAGGAACATTGTAAAAAGAAACAGGCACTTCGTAAGAAGTGCCTGTTTCTTTATTCTGTGTAGTGCAAAAACTAATTAGTGTGCTACTACTACTTTATGAGACTCTACAGCAGCACCATTCTGCAACATCAGCATATAAGTGCCTGTTGCAAGGTTTGCTGTATTGATGCTGTATGTAGCAGTATTTGCATTGGTGCTGATAGCTGCAACCTGACGGCCTGTAATATCATACATGCGAATGCTGCCTGCTGCCGGGGCTGAGAATGTAATATTCACAGACTGGTCTGCAGGGTTGGGGTGTATGCTGAAACTGTTTTTAGCAACTTCATCAACACCTGTGCTGAAGGCATCGTACACACTGAAGTCATCTACAGCAGCTTCTACAACATTATCGCCATTTGCGGTAAGGCTGGTATTTACATCGTCTATAGCGATAAAACGCAGTTGTATTTTTGTAGCAGAAGACAGATAGTCTTTTACGTTGAATACACGCCTGCGCCAGTTATAGTCTGCCTGATATGTGAAGTCAACATTCCTCCATATAGAGCCGGCATCATCTTTTATTTGTACCTGCCATGCATCGCTGCGAGGGTTGCTGCTGCGTGGGCCCTGGTCGTTGCCATACCACCTGTAGAATTCGATGATAGGGTTTGACATGCCATCTATGCTAATAACAGGAGATATTGCAAATGTTCTGCCGCCATCAACATCGGCATTGGAGTAAGATGTAGTAGTTGATGCTGCATTGCCTGTTACAAGGCAAGAACCGTTGCCTGTTGTGTTATCGTTGCCCGGTTGTTGTATGTAAGGGCTCACACCTGTTGGCCTCCAGTAAGAAGCTACCGGCACTGCCTGTACCCATTTGCCACCTGTGGCAGTTTCGCTCGATGAGTTACCTATTTGCCAGTCTGTAGCAGGTGTTTCAAAATCTGTTGTAGCTATTCTGCGCAGGTTTATACCAAACTGGTACGGCAGCGTTATAGCGCTGGAAGTAAGCGCTGGGTTGTAGCCTGTAGGGAAAGCATACGCAGCGTTGCCTTGTGCATCATATGTTTGTATAAAGTAGTCTATTATGGTGCCTGATGTCTGTGCTGGTATCTGGCCTGCAAAGTCGATACCACCCGAAGCACCTGCTCCTGCATTATTAAGGCTTACTGTATCCCATGATGTTGCTTTACGTGCTTTGTAGATGAGTTTCATTTGGCCGAAATAGGCAGGCTCTGCACAAACTATATTGGCTGTTACCGGTATAGGTTCCCCTGCGGTAGATTGATGTGCAATTTCTTTGTGTGTGAGCTTCGCATCCATCATCAGGAATATGCCATGCTTTGCAAATGCGGCAACTATTTCTTTGAAGTGCGGAGTAAGGTTACTGATGTTTGCATCATCATCGTCATTTACAAGTGCCGATATCAGTACTTCATGATAAACTTCTGCTTCCGTTCCTTCCGGCCCGTCTGGTACGTCAAAAAGTGTTTTTGCAAACAAAGAAGACATAGAATCTACACTGCCCACATTCATACTATAGCTCCACCATGCACCTGCAATGATTTCACCATTAGCATGTACCTCGCTGGTGCGGTCATAAGGGTACACTTTTGGCGTAGCACCATATGTACGGATATTACCACCAGATTTGAAGGCGCCACGACCCAGAATAGGATCTTTAGTAACACCCATTGCCCATACGTCTGCATAGCCTTCATTAAGGCCGCCGTTGGTCATGCCGCCACTACCTTTTATATATGTGTAGAACCTGCCGTTGATACCATGCCCGTATTCGTGATATACGATATCGCCAATTTTGGCAAAAGAATTACAACTGCTGTTTTCTGCATAGAAATTGATAGAGTTACCATTGTAAAATGCATTACAACCTGTACTGCTGGCAATATCTACAATTGCAGGAAGGGAAACGTCTAATGTAGCAAATGTTGAAGTACCATAGAACTTCTTCATGAAATCGTGCATCCTGTTGGTATGGTAGTATGCATTCACATGCTGATCGCTGGATGGCGATGTAGCAGGATAAGTATATGTAGTACCGTTTGCAGCTATTACCTGATTGAAAGATGGTATAGTGCCGCTGCCTGTAGCTGTGCGTACTGTTACCCAACGTCCCTGCAGCTTTACTGCTGCTGTCTGAGAAGGGTTTAATGCATTGTTTACGTACAGGCCTGTATCGTTGGTATAGCCAGTAGCGCTACCTATAGTTATAGCAAGGTTGGGGAGGGGTTCCAGCGTGGCAGGCGATAATATATTGTCTTTATATACACTGCCTATTACTTTCAGATCTACTTCTTCTTTTACTTCATTGCTTCTATACAATACAGTACCGTCTGTAGCATCTATATAGCCTGTCAGTTCTACAGGCATAGCTTCATCGTCTTTATCTGTACCTGTAACTGTGAATGGCCATGCCGGATGCAGTACGTATCCGTTGGATGTAGGTATAGGGAACCAAACCCAGTCGTTGCCTACTGTGCGGTTGCTCACATTTACCATATTCAGGTCTGCTTGCATGCCAGTGGTATTCAATACATCGGCCTGTGTAAGCGTAGGGGTAACGCCTGACTGTGGTTGGCCGTAAGACTTGATTACTGCGCGCTGCAGCAATCCGTCTTTTGTAAAGCGGAAGCTGATTTGAGAAAACACCACTTCGCGTCCGTTGATGTACTGCTTGTAATGTGTGAAGCCCGCATGCGGTGCATTTACCTCATTAGTTTGTTTCCAGTCAGATGCTACAATTTCAAACTGCCTCAGTTGATTATTGAGCAGATACTGTGATTTTTGGGTGAGAGAGTTGCCGGGTACAGCCAGCGTCTTGCCATAAATATCTTTTGGCGCACCGCTCAGCTTGTCTGTAACGGCATGAAAGCCGGGGAACAGCGATTGTACCAGCTTCTGATTATTTGAGGCTGCCAGCTTGCCGGCAAATGGCAGGCGGCTGTAGTCGTCATAAACAGAAACGCCGTAATTGTGTTTGTGCGCCAGTGCCCCTGTACTTACCAGCGCTGCCAAACCCATAGCAACAATTGATTTCTTCATCTACGTGTATTTGAAAATTTTTTATAGAAAGCAAAATAGCTACATTAAAGTTTAATTAAAAACCTTTTCAAATTAAATGAACATAATATGACAATGAGGGGATTGACAAAACCAATTGAAATGGTTAAATGCAAATCATTTCTATGCTTTAATAAGTAGGCCAGTAAAGGGTTTCGTAAAAAGTCGAAAAAAAAGTTTCAAAAAGATTTTGCAGAAATAGATCCTTGCGTATCTTTGCGCTCCCAATCAGGGAATGATTCCGTAGCTCAGTTGGTAGAGCAATACACTTTTAATGTATGGGTCTTGGGTTCGAGTCCCAACGGGATCACAAAAAAGCCTCGCAAATCGCGGGGCTTTTTTATTGTATCTGTCTTGCAATCAGGAGATTGGTTTCCGCAGGACGTAGTTATTAACTATGCCTGACGTGGATGTCTCGTTTCAGAAGTGTTACTTGTTTTTTCTTTCTACGATAACCAGTCCTTGCCTAGTAGCTAAAAACAATGTGCCTTTATCATTAAATGTCATTGTAGATATGTATGAAGTAGGGATGTCTGAATTTTCATTATGATAGTTTTCCCAACCGTCTTTTAAGTCGTATCGTACTAAACCAGCTCTGTCAGTTGAAATCCAAACGACTTTTTCATTTTTGTCATACAAGATGCAGGTGGTCCCATTAAAAGGCATTCCTGAATTTGACGTTGTAAATTGTTTTAAAGAACCATCTGCATATCTTATTGCTATCCCGTCATCATTATTTACACTTTCTTCATCTTTGGGATTAAACTCATACAATGTAAAATACAAATTACCATTTTCATCCTCATCCATTGACGTGATGGTTTTCCCTTTTAGTATTGTTGATGTTTTTTCAAAATTAGTGATAGCGCCATTGTTGTCAATCATAACAGTCCCGCTATATGTCCCTATCCATAGCCTGTTTTTCGAGTCTCTATTAGCATAGGATATATTATTTGATGGCAATTGTTTTAGTGTGCGCTTGTCGATTTTGGACCATTTGTTGTCTTTAAGTATAACAAGTCCGTTGCTGGAAGAGAAGAAAACCTCTCCGCTTCTAGAGCAGTTAACTATTTCATTTGCACCACTAATGCCAATTATGGTTGAATCATATTTTTTCCACTTAGCATTGTTACAACTGTATATGTTGTCTTTAGCATATATCCATGTTGTATTGTTATTGTCAGTAGCTAATGCATAGTATTGAAAGTATTTGTCTTTTGGTGTTATTCCTTTTGCGGGATTATTAAATTCTTTTCCATTAAATGTTACAAGCCCTTCATCAACAGTCATCCATATCAGTCCGTTATTAGCAATAGAAATATGGTCTATCATATTGTTTGGTAGTGTAGAATTCTTTGAATTCCAAACTGTCATCTTGTAGTTTTTCAAGTTCTCATTCTTGTAGGTGTAGTTTTTGTTATAAATTTCCGGGCTTTCAGGCTTGTCAAATGATTGTTTAAAGTCATCAATGTCTACACGCTCTATGTCTCCTGATAGTTTATTATTGGCTATTGTAAATGCTAGTGTTATTGAGGTCTTTTCTTCCTTCTTCGAATTTGTGACTGCAGGGTACCAATTATCTAATTGATTTAGTTCATCAATAATCTTTAATGATATTGGGTTGTTCGACTTGTCTGTATGACTTAAAACACATGCATTACCGTCTTTGCTAACCAGCACTTGAAACTTTACTGTTCCCTCTATGCCTTGAAGGTTTAAAGATTTATTTAAGTTCTCAATAATATCGGAAAACTTCTTTTGATCATATGTTGCTTTAGTATCACCACAATCAAGGCAGAATTGATCTGCTTTACAATTACTCAACTTTACCGGGAATATGTTTTGAGCAGAAAGGGTTGATGAAAATAAAGTAAATGCTAATAGTGCTTTAAGTTTCATTATACGAGGTCTTTGGTCTTTTGGTCTAAATTGAATTGTGTTAAACCTAAATTAATCATTTCCAGTCATTAACACACCCAAATACAAGAAACCCTAACTTTGCTATAGCAAAAACAGCGAAAAAATGTGCGATTTTAAAGTGCCGCATTCGGGAAATACAGAGGCTATGCTATCTAAACTGAAGCATGTAGTGGCTAAGAACAACGGTACCCTGACAGAAACAGAAACAGGTGGTTCTTTTACCATGAACACCATGCTTGGTAGCATAGGTGCAGACTATACACTACTGCCCGATGCTGTAGAGATGCATATAACAGAAAAACCCTTCTTTATGGCTTGTAGTGCACTGGAAGGGTTTGTTACTGATTTTCTTACCAAAGTAAAATAATCAACACTTACGGCAGGCTATAAATGCTGCCGCTGCTAACAGTCTGCTTCTTCAGCTTGTTTGCTGCAACCAGTTTATCCAGCATTGTTGTGGCAACCTCATTTGTTGTGCCTGTCAACACGGCATATTCTTTTACAGTAAGTGTAGGGTAATGTTTAAATAGTTCTAACGGAGCTGTGTTGATGCTTTCTTTCCTGGCATTGGGTAGCAATTGTTTTACTGCGCTTTCAAAAACATCGTACGGGCGAAAGCCATAGATAGTAACAGGCTGCTTGCCTGCTGCTGATACAAATAATGTAGGAAAGCCGCGCACACCCAGTGTACGGGCATATTGCAGGTCTTCTTCAAACAGTTGCTTTGCAGGCCCTTCATAGTCTTGCTTCAGTAGTGCAATATCAAGCCCTGCATAGCTTGCAGCTTCCTGTATCACTTCCCAGCGGGTTATGTTTTTATTATCCAGAAATACACGCTCGCGCAGCTTGCGCAGGAATATCAGGGCTTTTGTTTTGTCTTGCATCTGTGCTGCCTTCATGGCTATAGATGGTGGATAGGAAGAATGCAACGGGTCTGTAAGCCATACATCGCCCTCTATGGGCATTTCGTAATATCTGCTCACTTCTTTCCAGTGGTGTGCCACATCGCTCGGTTTGCTGATGCCGCCGCTGTTGTAGTTCCAGTCGGGCAGCAGGCCACCCATACGGTAGTCTATATCTATGTATTCACCGTATTCAAGTTTCAGTTTGCGCAGTTGTGGCTCTATGCCCCAGCAAGATGAGCAAATAGGGTCTGTATAGTAAATGATTTTGATTGGCTTGATGCCCGTTTTAATATTTGTTACCGTTGCAACGTTGTTGCCGCCCGGTACTTCGCATATGCCTGTGGTAGTGTCGCACAATAACGGATTCGTCTTAGCTTCTTTCATTTTGCCCTTTGTTTGCGATTGACAACTGATGCTGCCAATCATTATTATCAACAACAATAATTTGCCTGTCATGTTTATTCTTTTCTGTAGTTAACTATCCGTTAGTATCCGAATCATTAACTTAGTACAAAATTCCCTGTTGTTATGCAGGCAAACAATTAGTCTGAAAAAAGTGACTACCAATACAAACATAGAGAACGATAATGGCTGCCCTGTAGAAGGGCTGTTAAAGATGCTGTCGGGCAAGTATAAAATGCAGATGTTCAAGCTGGCTGTAGATGGCCCGCTGCGGTTTAATGCATTGCTGAGAGATATAGATGGTGCCAATAAGCAAACCGTAGCAGTGGCGTTGAAAGAACTGGAAGAACAGGGCCTGCTGATAAGAACTATCATTAAACAAAAGCCGCTGCACGTAGAATATATCCTTTCTGAAAAAGGACAAACGCTAATCCCCGTTTTCAGGCAGTTGGAAACGGTGTTGCAAAATCAGTAATCTTCTTTCTATGATAGCCTCCATGCTTCAAGCTTTATTTGAGCCATACATCCAAGTGCAGGCAGATGTATGGGAAGGCTTTGCAAACTATCTGACGCTCAGGAACTTTGAAAAGAATGAAATCATAAAAGCAGCAGACAAGAAAGAAACACACCTGTATATCATTACAAAAGGTTCGGCAGGCTTGTTTGTGTCTAAAGACGGACATGATATATGTATAGATTTGTGCTACCCCGGACAGTTTGCAGGCGACTACTACAGCCTGTTGCAGCAACAGACAATGCCAGTCAGTAAAGGCAATGCAGAGTTGGATAATCTGCTGCAACAAAGAAGCCCCATTTATGTAATGGCATTAGAGCCGGCAGAAGCATTGGCTATCAGCAGGCAAGATTTGTTTATGCTCTATGAACAATCGGACATAGGCAAGATGATTGCGAGAAAAGTTGCAGAGCTATTGTACATGCAGAAGCAAAGCCAGCAGATAGAACTGCTTACCATGACAGCCGAACAGCGATACATGCAAATGTTGGAACAGTATCCCGATATATTGCTGAATACCGCCAGTAAACACATTGCATCATATCTGGGTATATCTCCCGAAAGCCTGAGCCGTATCAAAAAGAAAGCGGCATCTTAGTTTATTACCATACATCAAGTTTTGTGCTGAAACAGCAATAGATATTTGCATCTAAACAACATGAAGATGCAAAAACGCATACTGTCAGGTATCGGCATACCGGCTGTCATGATAGTACTATACCTGCTTGGCAACTTTGGGTTGAAAGCACTTGATATGCAATGGTTGCAACACGAAATGCTGAATCATATGCTGCAGTTTCAACTATATGGCTTAGTACTCAGCAGTATTACAATATTCATTACGCTGAAGATTGCCAAACAGAGTAAAGCATATTTACGATTCGGAGATTTAGCAAGCTTGGCACAGCCTGTCAAACTATTGGGTATTCGCAGCGGAGATAATTGGTACAAAACAGGTACGTCTTATCTGATTGTAATAACACTTGCAACTACCGCATTTATGTATGCAGGGCTTGGCGATAAACTGAATTGGAGCCTGCTGCCGGGTATGCTGCCATGGGTACTGTTGTTTTCCCTTACCAATTCCTTTAGCGAAGAGATGATAACCAGATTTGCCATTGTGGGTATGCTGGATGGTGTTGTGGTGCCGGTACGCATTATGTGGGCTGCGGCGGCAGTGTTTGGACTGGTACACTATTTTGGTGCGCCCGGTGGACCTGTAGGTGTTTTGATGGCAGGCTTTTTGGGTTGGCTGCTTGCCAAATCAGTTATTGAAACCAAGGGCATGGGCATAGCCTGGCTGGTACATTTTGTGCAGGATCTTGTGATAATAGGGATGATGCTGATAATGGAATAGGCCACTATTTCGAATACAGCAATTGCGCTTTCACTTTGGCATAGTATGGTTTCACCCATGCAGGTGCAAAGTATATCAGTGAGGTAAAGAAGAGCGCACCATACACATCGTAGGTATAGTGTATGCGCATGCTCAGTACCATAAAACTCATGATGAATGTTGCAAAGAACATCCATGTTTTCAGAAACTTGTGTTGTGCACACAAAAAGTATATCCAGATGCTGGCTACATGGCCGCTGAAGAATAAGTCTTTGGTAAGTGGGGAGTTGTGCGGGTACACCGTGTTTTCAAGAAATACATCTCTCAATACGATGATACCTGCGGGTGGTTCCAGCGCAAGTGCCAGTATGCATATCTGCCTTACTACTGCTACCAGAAAATGCATCTCAATTAAACGCATGATGACTTTCGGCCTGTGCAGGTGTGTAACTATCAGCGCAAACAATGATGCGTATAGCAGGAAGAAAATAGGTGTAGAGAAATCGTAGCTGGGGAAGAGTTGCAGGAACTTGTCTTCGAGCTGTACGCCCTTTCGGGTTTCTATATAGTTGCCAAGCTGTTGGGTAATGGCAGAATATATGAGAAACAGGCCGGGAACTATCAATAGTTTCCACCTGAAGGTTTTTTCGGATAAATGCAATTTCCATTCATTTATCAAATTCCGTAAATAACTGCCCGGTTCCGTACGCTTGTGCATGGTTATGCTATCAAAACACCAAAGTAACGCAAATTTAATGTTGTGATAATAAATAATTCACATGCAAACTTATATATGGCGTAAAAAAATGTTAAATGTAAAAAGTATTTAACGTGTTGGTCAGATATGGAGCGCGTAGTGTACGTTATCCTCAGTCATGCCGTCTGGCCAGGTTCTGCTATCGGTATGGTGATACACGAACCCATATTTTTGATTTGCTGCTTTTGATGCAAGATTACTTTTTCTGTGGCTGATGGTCAGCACCTTTACACCATTCTCCTTTGCCCATGCTATGCGGGCATCGTACAACAGGGTAGATAACCCCTTACCGCGATGTTCTTTGCGGATGTACGATTGTGTCATATATGCCTCTGCCGGGTTTTCGGCATCAATGATAATAGCAGTCAGCCCTATCAGCTCGTCGTTGCAGTATAGCCCGAAACGGGCATGCTCAGGGTTCACTATCCTGTTTACCCAATCTTCATGCGGCATAGCTGCTTCCATAGCATGGCTATTGCCAAACATACCCGGCTCTTTCTCCAATGCCTCAAGCCGGATGCGTTTGTAAGCATCAACATCTGCAATACTAAATTGTCTGATTGTATATGACGCAGTATTCACTCTATTTAATAATGGCAGACTAAATTTACAGGCTTTCATTAGGTTAAAAAAACGGCACTGTATTCACAGTGCCGTTCTCTTTTTTATTAATCAGTATTACGTTTATTGCTTCTCAGGTGCTTTTTCTATCAGGTCCATAAACTGGTCCAGTTTAGGTGTCACGATGATTTCTGTGCGGCGGTTGCGTGTCTTGCCTGCTTCGCTGCTGTTGTCTGCTACGGGGTTGTATTCGCCGCGCCCGCCTGCTGTCAGGCGTTTGGGATCTACACCATAGTTATATTGCAATGCCTGTACTACAGAAGATGCACGGAGTGCACTCAAGTCCCAGTTGTTGCGGATGTTGGGGCGAGAGATAGGCACATCGTCTGTGTTGCCTTCTACCAGTACTTCGTAGTCGTTATAGTCTTTAATGATTTTTGCAATCTTGCTGAGTGTTTCGCCTGCGCGTTCAGATATCTGATAGTCGCCTGTTTTATACAGCATGTTATCTGCCAGCGATATGTACACCACACCTTTCAGTACTTTCACATCTACATCTTTTAGCTCATCGCGGCTCAGCGAACGTGTCAGGTTGTTCGTCAGCACGATATTGAGCGAGTCGCTCTTGTTTTTCATATTTACCAAGTGCTGAATGTATTTGTTAGATGCGTTGATTTCATCTACCAGCTTCGCAATATTAATACTACCCTGATTGCCCGATGTAAGACATTTATCCAGTGCAGCCTGCAATGCGGCTACATTGTTTTTTTCAGAAAGCAGTTGGTCTTCTACACTGCGTACCCTTGTAGCTGCTGTAGCAACAGATGTTTGGCACTCCTGATATTTTACAGCCAGATTATTATTGCTTGTCTGCAGCGAATCGTATTTGCCCTGCAGTGTTTTGTATTTTTTTGAACTTACACAGCCGGTTGCCAGTGTTGCAATAGCCAGTGTAGCGACTAACGTAGATTTCATGTACGGATGTTTTTATGATGAAACGAAATTAGCTCAATAATATTTTGTGTGCGAATGATAATTGTTAAAAAAGCCACTCCGAAGAGTGGCTTTATAATTATACGCAATGAATAATTATTAGTTAGCGTGTGTTTCCAGGTATTTGGCAATGTCTTCTGCAGTAGTCTTCAGGCCTTCGCTGCCCTTGTGCCAGTTTGCAGGGCAAACTTCGCCGTTTTCTTCGTGGAAGTTCAGTGCATCTACCATGCGCAATGCTTCGTCAACACTGCGGCCCAATGGCAGGTCGTTGATAACCTGATGTCGAACAACACCGTGTTTATCTATCAGGAACAAACCACGGAAAGCAACAGGGTTTCCTTCAAAAGAAAGTTTACCGTCTGTCATATTATAGTTGCCGGCCAGTACACCGTAGTTGATAGCTATCATTTTAGAGTAGTCGGCAACGATAGGGTATGTTACACCTTTGATGCCACCTTTATTACGTTCCGTATTCAGCCATGCCCAGTGAGAATATTTAGAGTCTGTAGAGCATGCAACAACTACTGTATCGCGTTTTTCAAACTCAGCCAGTTTTTCCTGAAATGCTATCAGTTCTGTTGGGCATACAAATGTGAAATCGAGCGGATAGAAAAAGAATACAACATTCTTTTTGCCTATGTACTGCTCAAGAGAGAAGTTATCTACAAATTCATTTCCGTTTACTACTGCTTCTTCGCTGAAGAGTGGGGCTTTCTTTCCTGTTAATACGTTCATTTCTGTTTTTTTATTTTTTTAAAGGCGCGCAAAGATATTTAAAATGCGGATATTACCTTGCTCATCCCCCAGTTTAATACCAAAGCTATCTACATATAAATATTTGTGCGATGATATAAGGCATGTCAGAAGGGTGATTTGCGTCATTATAAGTAGCATGTCGCATATCCCCCTTTTTCTGTCGCATCTGCTACAGCTTTTATATGTGCAGGCTATAGTAGGTTTGCAGTATCAAAAAATCACTAAAAAACTATGGCTATGCAAAAGATAACCCCATTTCTCTGGTTCAATGATAATGCTGAAGAGGCAGTCAACTTTTATGTAAACACATTTAAAGACGGCAAAATAACCGGCATCAGCCGCTATGGTGAGGGTATGCCTATGCCTGCGGGTACTGCTATGACGGTGGGCTTCGAGCTGTTTTGCCAACAATATACTGCACTGAATGGTGGCCCTATGTTCAAATTTACAGAGGCTGTTTCTTTTGTTGTGCATTGTAAAGACCAGGCAGAGGTTGACCATTATTGGAATACATTGACTGCAGACGGCGGACAGGAACAGATGTGCTCCTGGCTGAAAGATAAATACGGCCTTTCGTGGCAGATAGTACCCGATGCTATGGTAGCTATGATGAGTGATAAAGATGGTGCAAAAGCACAACGTGTAGCTATGGCTATGATGAAGATGAAGAAAATCATCATTGCAGACCTTGAGGCTGCTTACAACGGATAATCAACTACTTGGATCCTGTTTGAAAGAGTGCATATACAGCACTCTTTTTTTGTTTGATGTATGTGATAAACAACGGTTAACGGGTTAAAAAAATGATTAAATAGTTTTTAATAATAGGTAGGGAAACATTCAGCCATTATTTTCGTTGATATTACCAACACCAATCAACGCGTTTTGAATACCATATTATTGATAGAAGATGAGGCAGCAGTGGCATCGTTGCTGATACGCAGCCTTAGCGAAGAGGGTTATGTAGTGAGCCTTGCACCCGATGGCAACACGGGGCTTGATATGGCATTGCACAGCCACTATAGCCTGATGATACTGGACATCATGCTGCCGGGTGTGAATGGTATGGAGATATGCAGGCAGGTGCGGGAGGCCGGTATTACCAAACCCATACTGATGCTGACTGCACTGGGTACCACGCAGAACATAGTAACCGGGCTGGACTATGGTGCAGATGACTACATGGTGAAACCCTATAAACTGGCAGAACTGCTGGCGCGTGTACGTGTAATGATAAGGCGCGGACACATAACACCAGAGCCTGAAGTGAAGAATGAGGAGGTGATACAGATAGCAGACCTGGAACTGAACCTGAAAGACAAAACTGCTAACAGAGCAGGACGCAGAATAGACCTGACAGCTACCGAATACAGATTGCTGAAATACCTGATGGATAACAAACGCAGGCTGCTATCGCGGATGGATATACTGGAGAATGTATGGGGTATAGACTTTAACATGAATACCAAAGTAGTAGACGTCTATGTAAACTATCTGCGCAAGAAGATAGAGAGTGACGATGCTGCAAAACTAATACATACCGTAGTAGGTATGGGCTATATACTGAAAGAAGAATAGGCAAATGAAAATACAATACCGTATAGCATTGTTGTTTGCTATGCTCACCGTCAGTATAGTGCTGATAGTAAGCGTAACGGAGTATTATTTTGCCAACCAGAATACGTTTGAGGATTTTTATAAACGACTGGAGATACGGGCTGTAATTGCCGCCAAGAGCCGCTTTGAGAATGAGGCTATGAGCAAAAGCACCTATGCCGAACTGCGCCGCCTGCATCTTGAAAAACTACCTGCTGAAAAAGAATATTTTCTGGATGTGGATTCGCAGCAGGCACAGATAGCCGTACTTCCTTTAGATAAAGATTTCTACAAACAGGCACAGCTGACTGGTATAGCAAGGCATAGGGAGGGTAACATGTTCTACTATGCCTACAGGTACAATGACAAAGACGTAAGCAGCATTGTTATAATAGCAGCAAAGAACGAATTTATAGATGCTTATCTGCGCAACCTGCGTACCATTATTGTAGTAAGTACCATATCAGCCATTATACTATCCTTAATGATAGGGCTCTGGTTTTCAAAAATCATACTGCAGCCCATCAGCCTCATTACACACAAAGTACAAGACATCAGTGCCAGTCAGTTACACCTGCGCCTGCCTGCGGGCAATGGTAAGGATGAGATATCTGAACTGACAGAGACTTTCAATAACATGCTTGATAGGTTAGAGACTACATTTGAGACGCAGAAGAACTTTATCAGCAATGCATCGCACGAACTGAATACGCCACTCACCACCATTATAGGCGAATCGGAATATGCACTGAGTAAGCAACGTAGTGCTGAAGATTATGTGCGCTCTATGGGGGTAATCCTCAACGAGTCGGAAAGGCTGAAACGTATAACAGGCAGCTTGCTGCATCTGGCGCAAACAGGCTATACCGGCAAGCTGCAAGACTTCTCGATGCTGCGCCTTGATGAGGTGTTATATACTGTAAAGGAGACCGTAGATAACATCATACCGAAGAACAAAGTAGTAATAGACCTGTCGCTGATGCCAGAAGACCAGCAAAAGCTGGTAGTAAAAGGCAACCAGCAATTGCTGGAGCTGGCATTGGTAAATATCGTTATCAATGGTTGTAAGTACTCTATGAACAAGCCGGTACTGGTATCGCTGGCAGCAACTGATACTAAACTGGTGATAACCATAGAAGACAATGGTGTCGGCATACCTAAGGAGGAAATAGCCTATATCTACGAACCGTTCTTCCGCGCGTCGAATACGGGCAGCTTCAAAGGTTATGGTATAGGCCTGCCACTGTCACGCAATATTGTAAGGCTGCATAATGGTGAGCTGGATGTGCGCTCTGAAGAGAATAAGGGCACTACGGTGAAAATCAAGCTGCCATTGGCTTATGCCAACTGGCTTTAGCCTTTCCTTAACGTTTCTTACCGAATTCTTACCACATTCTTATACACTTCTAAATTGCAGCTTACTGCATTCTAATACCGTGCATTCATCTTTGCTGCAAAGCAATTATTTATGAGGCATATAGTGATTCCTACAGATTTTACAATACAGTCTTTGCAGGTAGTGCATGCTGCTGTAGCGGGTGGGGCAGACAAGGTAAGGATAACATTGCTGCATATGTTGCGACCTGCAGATATCAGTGGTATGCTCTTCGCATCATTCAGAAACAAGCAAAGAAGCGAACAGCAAAAACTGGTGAGCGAAGACTTCAAAGAGACTTGTGAAATGTTGAAGAATACCTACAGTTCGAAACTGGAATCTATACAAGTGAAGTTTGCCATGGGCGATACTACTGCCTATCTGCGCAATTATCTGGATGGTGAAGAGGTGGATTGTATTGTATTTGCCGAAGATGCTAAGCTGACAAAACCATCTAAAGACAGTGTAGATATGATGACGCTGATACAACGCTGCAAGTACAACAAACTTATAGTGCCATCATCAGACAGGGTTATCAGGCATCAACAGGAAATGGGACAATTGAAGGGCAATGATTTTAGGGTAATGCAAGGAGGGATGGACTATGCTGTTACAAAATAAGATACCAATACAGTATGTACTGGGCAAGATAAAAGGCGGGCTGATAGCGGTCAGTGTATATGCTATCATCATAGCCGTGTTATACGATAGCTTTCATGTTACCCGCATCACTATACCGCTGAGTGTGCCGATGGTATTGGGTACGGTGATATCGCTCCTGTTGGGCTTCCGCTCTAACCAGGCATATGACAGATGGTGGGAAGCAAGGATAATATGGGGCGCTATTGTAAACGATGGCCGCACACTTGCACGCCAGATACTCACCTTTGTTGACGATGACTATAATGGTACAGACATTCAGCAATTCAGAGAGCGTTTCATCCGCAGGCAGATAGCCTGGAACTTTGCACTGGCAAGGCATCTGCGCAAAGAGAAACCAATGACAGGGTTGAAAACCTATATGATACAGGAAGAGCTGGATATAGTAGCACGCTATACAAACGCACCTGCATCTATATTGGAGCTACACGGCAGAGACATTAACTATGCACTGCAAAAGGGATGGATAAACAGGTATCAGCAGATAGAGCTTGACAGAACGGTAACACGCCTGTGTGATTCTATGGGCAAGTGCGAGCGCATCAAGAATACAGTATTCCCATCTACCTATAGCATGTACATTCATTTTGCGATGAACCTGTTTATTGCCCTGCTGCCATTCGGACTGATAGAGTTTTTCGGGTATATGGAAGTGCCAATGGTGATAGCTATTGCAGCATCATTCATGCTGATAGAAAAGATGGCGATACATCTGCAAGACCCGTTTGAAAACAAACCTACAGATACACCCATGACACAAATATCAAAGAATATAGAAAAAGACCTGAAGCAAATGCTGAAGGATTACAGCATAGCAGAAGATGCAGACAAAGACAAACTTGTGAAAAAGGAACTCTACTATGTATTGTAGCAAAAGAGTGTAGTATAATACCGTAAGGGGAGTAATAAACGGTAGCGCCCTGCGTTTTTACGCGGGGCTTTTTTATGCTCTTTTAGAGCGCATACCTTTTGTGTGTGCCAGTGTCTTATCCGCTTCCAGCTTTTTGTATTCCGGGCTATCTATTGCATACAGGGCAATACGGCCTTTGCTATCTGCATGTACGCCCCAACCATAGCGCTTGGTAAGAGGAGAACAACGCATACACGGCTGACCTTTACTGAAGAACTTTTCGCGCTCTGCTTTTTGTGCAGATGTGCCGATGCCGTTGCGCAGGGCATGTACTTTAAACAATACGTCGTCAGAAGTGTATTTATATGGATTGTCGATAAGCATATCGAACTGCAGATTGGCAACAGTTTTCTTATCTCCTTTTACAGTGGGCACTTCTGCTCTGTCTGCAGGGCAGTCGTCTGCTACCGAGATGAAGGTATCAAAGTAGTTGGTGGTATGCATGGTGCTAATTTAAGGATTTTCATATTTGTTGATAGTTTTTGATAGTGTTTGTGCAGTTTTCAGGATTTTGTTACGAAAACGTATTGATAATCAATAGCTGTTTGTTGCGCTTTGTTGCAGATTGTTACGGTTTTTCGGTTGGTGGAACATTGGGGGGTCTTGTCTTTTTATATAATGCAAATATACGTCTTTTTATTGTTAAATAGGATGTGTCTTAATTAAGAAAGCCACCATCTGTATGGTGGCTTTCTATGTTTATTGTTAATCTACTTGTTGCCGTATACTGTCTTTATGTAGGCTTCCATTGTCTGTGGTTTTCTGCCCAATAGCTTTTCGGTGTCTGTAGTTGCAGGTATAAGCTCGCCTTGTTGTATGGCCTCTGCAAAGCCTGCAAACAAGCCAGCATATATTTCAGGTACGCCAGCACCTGTAAGTGCTGCAATGTAAGTTGCTTTGTCGGGGCTGATGTAGGCTATTTCTTTGCCTGCAACACTGCTCAAAGCACCTGCTATCTCTGAGAAAGAAACTGTTTCTGTGCCTGAAATGACATACTCTTTATTCTCGTGTCCTTCCTGCATCAGTATATTAGCTGCAATCTCTGCCATATCTATGCGCGAAGCCGGTGCAAACCTGCCATCGCCTGCAGGGTAGAACACGCCTGTTTCAAAAACTTTTTCGCCAAATACCATTGGCAGAAACTCGAGGTACAGATTGTTTCGCAGTATGGTATAGGGAATACCGCTTTGCTTGATTGCAGCTTCTGTTTGTATGTGAGAAGAACCCAGCATTGCGATTGGCGATGAATCAGTTTCGTTCTTACGCTCGAAGCTCGTGTAAATAATGTGTTTTACACCTGCTTGTTTGGCTGCGTTTACAGCGTTTGTCTGTTGCTTTGTTCTGTTCTGCAAATCCGTCCCTGATACCAGCAGCAGTTTGTCGATACCCTGAAATGCAGCTACAAGACTGTCTGTATTGTCGTAGTCGCCTATTCTGATGGCAATACCTTTTGCCTTTAGTTCTGCACCTTTTTCTTCACTACGTACCAGTGCAGTTATGTCTGCTTTGTTATATCCTTTTTCAATTAAGAAATTGATAGCCGTACTACCGAAGTGCCCGTTTGCGCCTGTTACTAAAATCATCGTTTTTGTTTTTGTATGTAAAAAATTGAATCTCTTGCAGAGATTGTTTGCAAGGCAAAACTACCTACCTTTGCTATACTATAGTAAGTCCTATACTATTGTATAGTGCTATACTGTTGTATAGTAAAGGCAGAAAACAAGGGGTTATGGCAGATATAAAACCAACAAAATTGTCTGAAAGGTGCAATGCTACATTCATGCTGGCGCTGAACGATACACTGAATGTACTGAGCGGAAAATGGAAGCTGCATATAATGGGGGCATTGCTTGATGGTAAGAAGCGGTTTACAGAAATAGAAAACAGCATACCGAAGATAAATCCGCGCATGCTTTCAAAAGAGCTGAAAGAGCTGGAAGTGAATGGTATAGTGTTGCGTACGGTACGTAATACCATACCGGTTGCGGTAGAGTATGAGCTTACAAAATCGGGTTATTCTATAGGCGATGTATTGGATGTAATGGTTGAGTGGGGTTTGCAGCATCGTAAGCTGGTAATGGGCAAGAAAACTAAAGCTGCATAGAAATAATAACGCCCCTCTTTTTGAGGGGCGTTATTATTTATTATAATTGCTTTACGATGTTGTTATTATCTCAATGAAACCCTTTTGGCAGGTGGTTCATTGAGTATTTCTACAAATCGTTTTTCCAGTATCGATTTAAAGGCATCGCAACAGGTGGCGTAAACCAATTCATCGCCCACACGGGTGATGGATGGCAGCTTCAGATGCACCCTGCAGTTCATCTTTGATAATTCAATACGTACTTGCCCGATGTCTCTCGTTTTCACTTTTTCCATACCTGGTTGTTTTAAAAAATGTGTAAAAAAAACTACTGTCCTGCTTTCGCTACTTTGATGGCACTGAGCCCTCGCTGTGTATGCTCAATTTCAAACGTCACTTTGTCTCCTTGTGCAACAGGTGCAGACAGGTTGTTGATGTGTACAAAAACACTTTCGTTGGTAGCAATGTCGTTGATGAAGCCGTAACCCTTAGCGGTGTCAAAAAACTTAACCACACCTTTTCTTACTGCACTTACTACTTCTCTGTCTTCCAGTTTGGGAATACCTATTTGTATAGACGATGCGTCTATTTCTCTTTTTTTCTTCGGGTCGGGTGGTGTATCGGTAAAGTTGCCGTTTTCATCTATATACACCATCATGGCGTCAAGGCTTTTGCCTTTGTCGTTATTGTTCTTCCTTTCGGTTTTTTTCTCTTCTTTGTCTTGTTTCTTTTTTTGCTTTTTCTTTTCTCTTTCTTTTTTACCGAAGGTTTCCTGACCCATGAATAGATAATTGATTTACTGCAAAGGTCGGGTTTTATTATGAATATGTGGAAAAATAAAAATATTTAACCCACAGTATATAAAATTCTCGCAAATCGCTCGTATTTCAACATTTAACAGACATGGTTTTGAAGCCGCGATATGCCGCTATCGTGCTATGAACAACAATATCAACAATTAAACAACTATGATATTTATTAATATCAATTTTAAGCAATTGGAAAGCAGTCCTTTTTAAATAATAAATAATTTTTATCCGTTTAATAGGTCTACCTTACATGTACCGTCGGTTATGCTATTGACGGATAAATAAAATACCATGTCAAATATTGTAGATGTTGTGGTGGCTGACAAAAACTTAGCTACTATGTCGAAGAGTGTAAAAGCTGCGGGATTGGATACGGTGCTTTCTCAAAAAGGCCCCTTTACCATATTTGCCCCCACAGAAATAGCATTTGGTAAATTGGCAGGTGGCACGCTGGAAAATTTGTTGAAAACAGACAATAAAGAAAGGCTTACTACACTACTGAATCATCATGTAGTAGAAGGTATTACCAATTTCAAAGATTTTAAGGACAATCAAAAACTGGTGACGGTGAATGGCAGAGAACTGACCGTGAAAGTGGCTGATGGTAAAGTAACCATCAACGGTGCCATATTGCAGGGACGCGATAGTGAAGGCTCAAATGGTGTAGTCCATTCGCTGGATACGGTTATTGAAATGAAATAACCGCACAGCTAAGACACTAAAAGAAAGCCACCATTACTACAGGTGGCTTTTTTCATTCCTTTTTATAAATAAAAAATATAAGCAGCCCGCCAGGGCCAATACTTCTATGAGTAGATCAAACATACTTGATACTAAAAGAATACAGTCGTTGACAGATGCCACATTTGCGGTGGCCATGACGATACTGATTCTGGATGTAAAAATACCGAGGAACCTTTCCAATACTAGTCTTACAAATTATTTCCTGCATAAGAGCCTGCCCGAATTGCTGATCTATGTACTCAGCTTTGTTACGCTGGGTATCTTCTGGATAGGTTCGCAGTTTCACCATCATCTAATCATATATACAGACAGGGTAAGCAGCTGGCTGAATATCTTTTTTCTGATGGTCATCTGCATGATACCATTTTCTGCAGGTTTCCTGAGCGAGCACAAACACGAAAAGCTGAGCATAGTGGTGTATAGTGCCAACCTGATAGCCGCCAGCATACTCAACTTGTTTATGCTTGCCTATGCGTGGAACAAAAAATACATCAAGCCACACTTTACAAAAAGGCATTACAAAAATGCGATGAACAGGGTAATGATACCTGTGTACATGTATGGTGCCACCATCGTTATGTCTTTTCTGTTTCCCAAAGTTGCGCTGTATTTCCTGATACCGCCCATCATATTGCATATACTACCCGAATCGGCAAACAGGTCTATCAACAAGGCAAACCGCTACTGAAACAATATACATTCAACATATAAAGAGCAGGAACAAATGATAACAAGTATCGAAGTATTTGGAAAGATTAAAGAGTTGAACACGCGCACCTTCGGCTCACTGAACCGTATTTTGCTGAGCGACATTGCGTTGGATTTATCCATACCTTCAGACCTGTTGCTGGTATTCCTTACCGAATTGCAGGACAAAGGTTTTATCCATATTCACAAAATACCTATTGTGTCTGTAAGCCTTACCAGCTTTGGTGCAAAGGAAGACAGCATGGATGATATTGATGGTGAATAGAAGTGGCTGAACGATAATGTTTCTGCATTGATATACCCATACAACCATCAACTGAAAAATATAATGAGGTAATTTTTATTGCCCCCTGTAGAAGCGGATGCCCGCCCCGAGTTGGTGTACATCACCAACATGTTATAATGCAAAGCGCCCCGCAAGTTGTGGGGCGCTTTTATTGTTGGTAGTTTTTATTCTTAACTCAAACCGTCAATCTCCCTTTGTTTGGCGTACTCTCTGACTAAGTCATGGTGGTAAGCAATTTTCAGATTGCCCTATATCGCAAATCAGAGATTTGTATCCCTTTCGACGTAGTCGGAGACTATGCCGAGCAATGGGTTTTTTATTAGTTTTAAAAAATGTCAATTGTATACATCAAGCTCAGTATTTTTTTTTTTAAAAAGTACTAATATTGTATTACTTTAACCATAACCATAACCATAACCATAACCATAATACGTCATATCTACAGAACGTAGCTTTATTTCATCTTAATATATTCAGCGATTTAACAAAGGCTAATCACCTTGTATGAGATTTTATTACCTAAAAATTTTTAATCAACAAATGAAAAAAGTAACCTTTAAATTACCTGTATTAGCATTATTATGCTCTACCATTATCGTATCGTGCAAAAAGGACAGCATTGCTCCTGAAACAACAAAAAGTAATACGAATAATAGTACAATTGCTTATAGAACAGCTTCTTTGAGAGAGTATCAGGGTGATATATTAGCTCTTTTATCTGATAACTCTGATGCGTATGATAAAAAAGTACAACATGCCAGATATGCTTTTGCAAATGCGTTTAGACAATTTGTCACCCCGGAAATAACTGAATTTATTTATGATCAATGCAATGCTTCTGAATCTCAGAGTATTCAATTGTCCGTGATATTCGCAGAATTTCCTGATTTGGAAGATGATATAGACGATTATCTTGCTAATAATCCAATACCAAATACAACATATACATTTAATAGCGTAGCAGGTATTGAGAGCCAATTAACGTTAAACAATGAGAGTGGAAGATTGGAAATCAATATTCCTAATTTGAGTACATCATCAGCAACAAGTGGTAAACCGGTAATATCATTCGGCCAAGAGCTAGAAGATGAGGTTAACCATGATGACCAATATTTTGCTTGGGACACAGATGTTTCAATTGGCTTACCTCATACGGCTGTTAGTATTGATGAGGCTGAAGGTAGAGGTTTAGAAGACCCAATATTGAATGTCGAAGTTACATACCCTTCAGATAGACCAGGGTCAACTTTGACAAACTTAACGCTTGGTGTAACATCTTCACAACCGTGGTTAGGAGGAGACGCTCATATTGGTATTAAAAGGATAAGAGTATACAAACGCTACGAAAGATGGGGTAAGTCAGAAGTATGTTATTCCGCTAAGTTCTATAATCTAGCTTCTGCTAGCGCAGGTGGTAGTACTTGGGCTGATTCTTATCCTTATGGTCATGACGGTCCATGGGCGACTGGTAAAAAAATAGTTGAATGCACATCTTCTGAAGCTGGAGGAAGTGGTGCTTGGAAAACTGTAGATATGTCTTTCCAAAAGTTTGTTCCATGGTTAAGTCCAAGTCATAGTTTTGTTTTATGGAATACTTTTGAAAGAGATTGGATTGAGGGCTTAAAAGTAATTGCTGAAGGTAAAATTAACGGCAAAGAAGTTAGCGTTTGGGGCAATGTTCAAAGTAGTAGTGATACATATATGTATCCTAAGGCTTCGACAACTGATTATTGGATGGTTAATGAAAATAGATCCAATGATATATGGAACGCAGCAGGGTCACCTGTTTTTGCAACTGGTAATTTTCAATCAGAAATGGAGTTTTACAAAAAATAATTTCCAAGTGGTCAGGAATTACTCCTGACCACATATTTTTACTTTATGATTAAACTACTGGTATCATCATTATTTCTCATTTCTTCTTTCGCTGCATCAGCACAAGATCAGATCAGGGTATCGCCAATATCTAATTATGTAATGGGTAAGTCTGTAAGAATATCTTATGGTATAGCCAATAGGAAACATGTTTGGAATTTTGGTTTTTCAACACATGTATCTCCGCTTACAGATAGGTTTTCCATTACCAATGATGTTAATAGGAATAATGGATTACCTACATATTGGCATGATTATTTACACCCGTCGATTTCATACGAAAGATTGATGAGAATTAATTCGAGCTTTTCTTTGTTTCTCTACATGGAGGCATTAGGAGGGACTATGACCTTGTCAAACAAATTCTATACTATGATTGCCGATGGTACAGATACTGTTTATAAGCAAGCTATATTATTCAAAGAAAATGGTGCTACAAAATCAAAGTTTGTTCAATTAAATCTAGGTATTGGTTTCAACGCGTCATTAAACAAACACTTGTTATTAAGAATGTGTTCCGGTATAGGAAATTCTATAAGCTGGGTTACTGTTCCTATTTCTAAAACTGAAAATGAAAAGCTGATACCCATAGATTATGCATTGTTTAATTATCAAGTTGGCCTTACGTATGTGTTTAATTAAAAAGAAAATTTGTTCAGTTTTTATCCTTTTAAGTATAAGTTTCTGTGCTTATTCGCAAGCTAAAACTGCCATTGTATTTCTTCCTTACAATTCTTCAGATATCGGATGGTATGGATATTTAGGTGTTTCTAAGAAGATTGGTAAAACATATAGTTTGCTGGGTGGTATTACATATCACTACAACCAACAATTGAATCCTGACCGGAATACTGATTTGTATTTTCGTAAAAGATTCAGAGCAGAAAAAAGTATTGAACATTTTGGCGGGCAACTTGCTATTCAGAAAAATATCTGCAAAATAGGTTCTGGTGAAAATCGTTTGTATACATTTTATGAGCTTTCTGTGCGTAATATAAGTTGTCGTAGTTTAAGAAGAGAAGACGCATTTGTATATAGCGACACTACGGTATTACCTAACGGACAGCTTATTGTAGAAGGTCCATACAGGGTTATTAAGGAATATTATGTTGTAATGAATAATTTATGGTCATTAGAAAACATTATAGGTGTAGGTGCGTCTTTTAAGATTAAAGGGAATTTTAATTTGGTTACTAATGTAGGCGGAGGTGCAAATATTATAATGAATGTTCCATCTTATATATCATCAAACAATATTACAGCAGAATACTCTCTGAAATTCAATGTTGGGTTGAGTTATGATATACGATAGATGACAGAAGTTTTTGAGCGATGGAAATTGCTGCTACAATAAACGCCCCTCATTGAGGGGCGTTTATTGTTTTATTGAAAATTGAAAAACTAACTCAATCCATCAATCTCACCATTTACCAGTTTGATGCGGAATGCTTGCGGGTCTTCAGGGAGGCCGGGCATACGCATGATGTCTCCTGCAACTGCTACGATGAAGCCTGCGCCTGCATTGATAACCAGGTCGCGGATGTTGATGGTAAAGCCTTCGGGTGCGTTGATGCGTGATTGATCGTCTGTAAATGAATATTGTGTTTTGGCAATGCAGATAGGCAATTTATCCCAGCCGCGTTTTGCAAACGATTTCATTTTTGTTTCGGCAGCAGAACCGAATGTTACTTTGGCAGCACGATATATTTTCGTTGCTATCTTTTCTATTTTGGTTTGTATGCTGTCTTCAAGGTCGTACGTAAAGTTGATGTCTTTAGACGGATTGTTCTCGATGATATCAACCAGTTTTTGCGCCAGCTCTGCAGCACCCTCGCCACCTTTTGTAAAGGCATTGTTGATGGCAAATGCCACACCCTGTTCGTTGCACAAGTTGCGCAGATAGCTTATTTCTTCTTCGGTATCGAAGTGGAATTTGTTGAAAGACACCACTACACTCTGCCCGAAGTTTTTCATGTTCTCTATGTGGCGTTGCAGGTTTGGCAGCCCCGCAATCATTGCATCCAGATTTGGTTTTGATATCTCTGCCGCAGGTACACCACCATGCAGTTTCAGCGCCTGTGTGGTAACAACAATGATCGTTGCCTTAGGACGCAGTCCACTGTAGCGGCATTTGATGTCGAGGAATTTTTCTGCACCCAGGTCGCTACCAAAGCCCGATTCTGTAACCACATAATCATTACAACTCATAGCCATTTTTGTAGCCAGTATAGAATTGCAACCATGTGCTATGTTGGCAAACGGGCCGCCGTGTATAAAGGCAGGCGTGTTTTCTGTAGTCTGCACCAGATTGGGCAGTATGGCATCTTTCAGCAGCACGGTGATGGCTTCTGCCACGCCGAGGTCTTTTACTGTGAAAGGTGTTTTATCGTAGCGATAACCAAGTACTATGCGTTCTATACGCGCCTGCAAATCATCGAGGCTAGTAGCAAGGCACAGCAGCGCCATGATTTCTGATGCCGGGGTAATATCAAAACCTGCTTCCTGTGGTATGCCATTGGCATTACCACCAAGGCCTGTTACTATGTTGCGCAGCGAGCGGTCGTTAACGTCGAGCACACGACGCCATACAAGACGGTCAAGCACTTTGTCTGTACCACTATGCTGAAACTGATAATTATCCAGCAATGCACTAATCATATTGTTAGCACAAGTGATGGCGTGGAAATCGCCCGTAAAGTGCAGGTTGATATCTTCCATCGGCAATACCTGTGCATAACCGCCACCCGCAGCACCGCCCTTCATGCCGAAGCAAGGGCCGAGGCTTGGTTCGCGTAGCGCGACAGCCGCTTTTTTGCCTATATAATTAAGGCCAAGCGAAGCCGATACACTGGTTACAGTTTTACCCACACCTGCTTTGTTGGGTGTGATGGCTGTAACCAATATGAGGTTGCTTTTTTTGATTTTCTCTTCATCAAGATAGCTGAGTGGTACTTTGGCTTTGGTGCGACCGTAAGGGATAATGTCGTCTGGGTTGATGCCTACATTGCTGGCTATTTCGCTGATAGGCTTCAGCTTGGCAGCTCTCGAAATTTCGATGTCGGAAAGCATAAACTATTTATGTTTAGTTAGTTGAAGATAACTATTTATTATAGCATGTTTGCCTGCATTGCATAAAAAAAGCCGCCCATATGGGCGGCTTGCGGTTTTCTATAATTATTGAACATTACAACTGCACGGTCAGAGAGATGGTTTCTACTTTGCCATCTATCAATACATTTACCCTGTATACGCCGCTGGCCAGTTTGCCCCATGTGTAAACAGTGTGTTCCAGTTTTTTATTCTTAGGTGTTGCTTTTTCTGAATGTACCAGTTTGCCGCCTGAATCGAAAATGCCTATTTCCACATCTTTGTCGCTTGATACTGATGCAACGATGGTAAAGGTACCTTTGTTAGGATTCGGGAATGCAAAAAGTACTTTTCCAGCCTGTTCGGGCTTTTCCAGTATTTGCACCAGTATGCTATCGCTTGATGAGCATGTGCCTATGGTAGCAGTTACTTTGTAATAGCCAGCCATAGATTTCAGTACGCTGTTTACTGATGGTGTAAGCGTAGGCGCGCTGAAATTGTTAGGTCCCAGCCATAAATAGTCTGCACCTGTTTGCGGGTTCTCTACTTTCAGGCGCAGTATCTCGCCCACATACAGCGGTGTGTTGCCTGTAATAACAGGCTTATCAGGTGTAAGATAAACAGTAACACGTGTGGTGTCTTCTTTCTTACAGCCGTTCAGGTCTACTATTACTTTATAAACACCCGATGCGGCAGTGGCAGCGCCTGTTATAACAGGGTTTTGTGAATTGCTTGTAAATCCGTTAGGGCCGCTCCATGCGTAGGTAGCACCCGTTGTAGGATTGTTTGCATTCAACTGCAAATCTTTAGTACTGCATATCGGCCCATTGTTGATTGCATCAACCTGATTAGGAAGTGGTTTAACCAATACATCTATTGTATCAGCAGCAGTACAGCCGTACTTGTTGGTATTGATAACATAGTATTTACCGCTCTGCCCTGTATTGGTATTGATGATTATCGGAGATTTTAAAGTGCTGGTATATCCGCCAGGTCCGCCCCATGCATTGGTAACAAGTGCGGTATCATTTACATTCAGTTTCAGCGTATCGCCTGAACATAGAGGATCTACATTCGTAATGTCGGGGTTAGGCAATGGACGAATATTAATTCTGCGTTTGATAGTAGGGCTAGGGCAGCCAAGTATTGAAATTGCTGTCAGCCTGTATTCTCCATCGTCTGTCATGGTAACATTTGGTATTGTCAGGCTGCTGCTCTGGCTGGGAGATGCGAGTGTAGGGTCTTGCCATACAAAAGAAACGCCCGGTGTATCGCAGAACGCAGTAAGCATAATTGTATCGCCCAAACAAATGCTGGTATCCCCCAGTATTTTAGGTGCATTGGGGCTCATGCCTATCGTTACATGCACGGTGTCTTTCATTTTACAGCCATTGTTATTGGCTTCCACAATATAATCGCCCGTGTAGGTGTAGTTGACTAATGTAGCAGGTACTATAGCGTTGTGGAAAGTACTGTTGAAGCCATTAGGCCCTTGCCATGTATATGTATATGGCCATGTAGATGAGTTGAAATCATCGAGCAGTATCGCAGTGTTTTCACAAATAGTATCGCGTGTGGCATAGATACCTGCCAATGGTTTATGATACTGCCATATACGAATATTGGGCCCGATGTGGTAGAAGGTATCTCTTGGGTTGGATGCAATGATACGAATACGGTACTTTTTGGCTTCGTATGTGGTAACAGGGATTTTGCACGGTACAAAATCGCTGTGGAATGAGTTGATAGAACCAATATTTACCGGTGCAGTAAAATTACCTGCACTATCAGAAAGCTGAATGGTAAATGTATTGAGGGGGAAGCCCAGAGGTGTGCGTCCGAAGTCTGTCATTGTCAGATACTTTACATACAGGCTATCGCCGGCACAAAGGTTGGTATCTACAAATGGCGTGGCAATAGATACATTTGTATCTGCTTCAAACTGAACGAGGAATGCCCTCGGGTCGTTAGTAGTGCCGGTAAATGTATTCTGATGCCCGTTGTAAGCAATGGAAGATGTGCTTAAAGTAGAACCTGCCAGATATATCTTATTACGAACTATCAGCCCTTTTACATCAAATTCCCAACTGCTGCCACCATAGTAGGTTGCCCATTTCTTTACACCACTTGGCGTAAGCCTCATGACGTAACCATCACACTCTGTGTATTGCAGTGGTATTGGTATGGGGGTTGGTGGCGGGCCGGCATTGGTTGTCTGATGTGCGCCCGGTGTAGCTATCAGCGTGCGGCTGCCTGTTGTACCAAATACCCAAAGCGAGTTTTCGGCAGATATGCTCATAGATGCTATGTTGTCGTGCCCGAGAGAATCGCCAATATAGGTACCCCATTGCCTTATACCGCTCTGGTTGAATTTTATTATAAAGCCATCGTAAACCAATGGCGGGAATGCGCCGCTGTAGTTGGGCTGCGCACCAGTGCTGGTGGCAATTGAAGTAGGGCTTAATGTACGGCCCCCGATATAGAAATCGCCTGAAGGGTCAACGGCTATAGCTTTCACGTCGTCGGCATTGTATCCGCCGTAGTAGCTACCCAAAAGTTTGCTGCCGCTACCGTTGAATTTCATAAAGAAGCCATCGTTAGCGCCACCGCCGATAGTGCTTTGATGAGCGCCAAGGCTTGCTATGCCGCCTGTGCTGGCTGTAGTATCGGTAGTACTACCAACGATGAATACATTGTCTGAAATATCTGTAGCAATGTTGTAAACCGTACCACGAATATACGTGCCCCATTGGCGTGCCCCAGAAGCATTGTATTTAACAAGATAACCTGCCGCAGGTGTTGTAAGGAATGCACCAGATGTGGCAATATTGTTGGAGCTGAGTGTAAGCCCGCCTATATAAACATTGTTTTGCTGATCTGTAGATACAGCATAACACTCTTCTGAATAAAGGCCACCCATGAATGTGCCCCAAATGATACCGCCATTAGGCGCAAACTTGGCTACAAATGCATCGTAGTCATATACTGTTATCAGAAACTGGCTGGCATTGAGAGGTTGTTGCGCGCCGGAAGTAGTAATGCCGCTACCACTGCTGGTATGGCCGGCAATGATGACATTGCCCAGCTTGTCGCATGCAATGGCGTTTGCAAAATCTGAACCTACAGCACCATAGTAGGTGGCCCAGCCGCGCGTACCATCGGGGTTGAATTTTACCAGATAACTATCATAGTTGCCACCGCCATATGTTGTTTGATACATACCCGTAGTGGTAGCAATAGCTGTTAGCGATTGTGTGGCACCACATAGAAATACGCTGCCGAATGTATCAGATGTAACATTATTTCCCAGTGTGTAGCTATCGCCGCCATAATATGTGCCCCATTTCAGTACAGGGTCTATTATCAGTTTGCCTTTATACTCTCCGGTTTCAAAAGAAAGTGTATTGTTTGTTAGCTTGTAGTTGCTGTTTACATTTTCCCTACTCTCTGTATAGCTGACAGGTGCAGCCTCTGTAAGTGTACCCATAGGTGTTGCAGCTACCAGTGCACCGTTTTCTATGCGCAAAGATGTAGCCCCGTCGTACTTTATTTTAATGTCTTTAGGATTACCACCCGGGTGCACAATGAAATCGTACTTAACACCAGTACTGTTGTTGGATGAATACAGTACCCAGTCTATGTTTTTATACACATTCCGGTAGGTTATTTTTTTGAAGCTATGTGCGCTGATGCCATTGGCATGTGCGGTATAGTAACGTTCGTAGTATGCTTGTTCATCATCTGCTATCATTTGCGCATGCGGGTTGGCTCCTTCCAGCGTTACGTTCATGATATAGTAAGATGTAGTAAGATTTGGCGATGGCTTTTCGCTGGGTTTAGGGGCATTTTCTATGCGTGCCCACTGGTACTGTATCTTGCCTTTGCCAACAAACATTTTGAAATTGTCTGCCGCATTTACGGAATAGTCTATGTCCTTTCTGCTATGCCCGAACTGGTCGGTAAGCTGCCCCTTATTTTCTATAAACAGGGTATTGGATAGCTGCATTTTTGCAGCTGTAGGTGCTTCTTTTGCGCGAAGCCCGATACCCGCAAACAGCGCAGTAATAAGTAAGAAAGTACGGTTAGGTAAAAGTCTTGGTCTCAACTTCTATATTATTTTGTTAAGTAATATAAATATAGCAATATTCAAGCAGTAAACTACGCTTAAAACGCTATGTATAATTGTTGCTGACAGCATTTTAATTCCTGTTTAATGCAAGTAATTGGCTATCAATTGTGGTTTTTGTTTAATGTGGCAGAATTTGTAACCGGAAGTTGTTAATCGGTGGTTAAGTGGTTGTAAAGCCGGCGTTAAGGAAGGGGTAAAAACGTGCAATATGTGATGGGGTGATAGATATTTGTGTCATCAAGCAAACAAACATCAAACAAACAAGCAAATGAAGAAGATACTATTGTTCACGGCACTGCTACTAAGTATAGCAACAGCGAGCAAGGCGCAGGCGCCTGCAAGCACTGCCAGCCAGACAACGAATCTGAATCTGACAAACGCTATCGAGCTTTCTTTCGTAGCAAACAGCAGCGCTACCGGTGCAGCACTGAATTTCGCCTTCAATACAGTAAACGACTATGCTAACGGTTTGGAAAGTGCACCTGTACAAATGAGGGTACGTTCTAACAAGACTTTCAACCTGTCTGTAAAATCAAGCGGCGCATATTTTAACTACAGTGGTACTACTACTCCTGCTCCGCAAATGTATGTAGGTAGTGTGCTGTATTTTAAAATGACACAAAACAACACTGGCGGTTGGAGCTGGGTAAACAACAGGTACGATTATATAGACCACTACAACTGGACATTCCTGTATAATGGTACTAACGGTGGCGACCAGAACTTTACACTGGTGTACAAAGTAACACCGGGTTTCACCTTCCCTGCAGGTACATATACTACAGACGTAATCTTTACTGCAACACAACAATAATAATCCTCCCCCTCCCAATAAGGGTAAATATATAAGAAAGACGTAGCCTGTCCGCTACGTCTTTCTTATATCCGTTTTTACTAAATATTAAGATTTTGCTGTAGTCAGAATATGTATATTAGTGGCTCAATAAAAAAATAGGGATGTTCAGAAAAATACTATTGAGTACTGTATTGGTTTCTGCTGGTGTCGTGGCGATGGCACAGCCTGTATTCATAGATTCTGTAGAAAATAACAATGTAGGGGTACCCCGCCGTCTGGGGCAAGGGAATGAAATGTACACCTACTATATAAAAGGTGCTGATAACCCAAGGCTGAAGAATGCATCGCTCGTTGTGAAACTGACTGGAGCCGGAATGCAGGAATCGCGCACACTTACTATTGATGTAGATAAAAACACGAATATACTGTCGTCTGCTGCATCTGCAATGGGTGTTGTGTTTATGACATATAATACCGCAACGAAAGCTGCCAGCCTGATAGCTACCGACTTTTCGGGCGGCACTGTGCAAAAGAAAACAATAGAAGGTATAAGTGCTGAACACGCAGGGTGGGATAGCGATATACGCCTTTTTGCCATGATGCCTGAAGGGTATATACTGGTAGCGCCTGATGCGAAAAAACGTGGCTACACGGTGACGGCATATAGCAATACATTGGCAGAGCAGTGGACAGAGCGTGCAGACCAGCAAATGATGGAAGTGGTAGATGCGAAAATGATTGCAGAGAACCTGATAGTATTGAGACGAGAACTGCAAGACGCGAAACAGCAGAAATATGTGTATTCGTTACAGTCTATCAATACCATCAACCATAGCGACCAGCAAGTGAGCGAACTGAAAGATGAAAAGAATAACTACTGCTATGCCAGTGCTATTAATGAACAGGATGGAGCTATACTACTGGCTGGTATGTGCTACAAAGATGGCAAATTTGTACACGGACTGCCGGCAGGTGTTGCTGTATGTGAGTTTGAAATGAACGGTAGGCCTATGAATAAAGTGTTTGTAGATGGGCAGCAGCTTTCGAGGTTTTTACCAGACCCTGTAATAGCTGCAATGGCAATGAACAGCATACTGCATGTAACAAGTGTAGTAAATGATAATGCACAAAATGTGTATTGCCTGGCAGCTGAGATGATGGAAAAAAAGACTACAAACGCTAAACAGGCACAGGCTAATGTTACAATCGGCGATTTGATGACGATGGTAATAGGTAAAGATGGCGAACTGCAAAAACTGACACTGGCCGATAAGTCTCCGCGTGTTGCAATAACACTGAGCGGCAGCCCTGTTGGTGCAGACATATATGGCACTGCAGGATGGTTGCAACGCAACAGACTATTCAATACAAAATTTGCGATGCACCTGGCAGATGGGTATTATGTATGTACAAAAAGTACCGATACAACCAAAAATGAAGTGGATGCAATATTCATCAGGATGGATGAGCCTGCTGCAAGCAACCAGTTTTCTATGGCTATAGGTCGCACACCTACTAATGATGTGGGAATGAAACCATGTGCAAAATATACGGTAGTTGCAGGCACAATGGATAAAAAAATGAAACGTTGGCTGCAGGCAGATATTTACAGTATAATGGGTACACAAGCTGTATTCTTTAATCAGGCAGAAGATAAGATTGTGTTTTATTACGATGCCATCATGAAGCGAAACGATAAGTGATGATGGCTATCACATTTTCTCAATAAGGGTATAAAAAGCAAGAAGCCACCAGGAATGGTGGCATTCTTTTTATCAAACAAAACAAACAAGGTTGCAGTAAGAACTGCTAATATTTTGATACCTGTTGAAATAACAGGGGTGGTTCTATTTCTCTTACAAAGGTAGAATACAATACAAAAAAAACCACTAATTGGCAGTTTTTTTTCATAGAATCTATTTTTACTATTATAACAGTTGGATTATCAATCAATTACTGTTTTATGATGTATAGTTGATGTATATACAACAATATTACTTCCTGAAGGTAAGTACCCAATAGCCGGGGTCGTAATCATCTGGCATCAGGCTATACTCGAAGGTTTTACCCATAAAGTTTACCGGGCTGCCCTGTGTGCTAATAGACATGATCGTTTCCGGCGTTACGTTGGCATTGAATAAGAAGTTGTAAATTTTGGTCATAATAGGCAAATCGGCGCTAATGCGCTGATAATCAACTACTGCTTTTTTGGGGCCTTTGCCTTCTTCGTTGCCAACCATGTCAAACCCATAGTCTAAACGCAACGATTCGTTTTTTTCGTTTTTGTAAACATAGCGCACAAGGTATCTTTTTTCATTGTCTATAAAGGCAATGTTGTAGCCCGGTGCCAGTTCGGCAATTTTTTCGCAAAATCTTCGGGCAATATCTACACTGGTATCCATAGCCAGCACCCGCACAGTAAGTGCATCTTCATCGGTCTGCGCCAGGCAGCCGAAAGATGTGTATAGGAGTAGAATGAAACTGAGTATAAACTTCACTAAAACGGATATTTGCAATTTAAAAATATAAAATCTGTTGCAAATGCCATACCCGAAAACAAAAACTACCGCCGGGTGGCAGTAGTTTTAACATATTTTCAGTCATTTATCGCTTATCGGGCGATAGTGAATTTTGAGGTTCTTGTTTCGCCCATCTCGTTGCGGGCATACAGTGCATACGTGCCGTTTGGCAGTGTGCTGATGTCTGCTGTAGTAGTAGTATTTTCAGTATCCCATTGTTTTACAACAGCACCATTCATATTCAGCACAGATAGTGCTATGTGCTCATTGCCTTTTGTGCCAAGCGATATGGTAAGCTGGTCTTTAGCAGGAACTGGGTAAATATTCAACGGTTCAGCCGCTGCTATACTGCCTACAGATGTTGTATAGTAGTATTCGTAGTAGTAACGTGTTTGAGTGTTGCCATCTGCATACTTCCAATAGCCTGCTGCATCCCATTTCTGAGTAGTCATAGACTCCAGCAGGCCTATATTGTTGTAGTTGTAGATAGTTTTATTGCTATTTACAAAAGATGAAGACAATGCATCCCACAATTGAGTTATTTCAGATGTTTTGTCATTGTTATTGTTGTAAGTAAACAATTGCTTGCTGAATGTTTCCCACCTGTTATTGTTCCAGATATATTTGATGCTTTGAGTGACATTGCCCGCTGTGTACAGATATTCGTAACGCTCTGTTTTGTCCCAGTTGTATGTATTATTATTCCACCTTTCCAGCACATACGATTCTACTTCGTTATTGCTATCGTAGGTGTATGTTTTACGCTCGTTGTAGTTGAGGATGCCGGTACCATGTATTGCTACTTTATCTACAACAGATATGATGTTGTTTTTACTGTCATATACATAAGAAGCATTGTAACTGTTAGAACTCACTGCTACAACATTATTGCCACTGTATGTAAGCACTGAGGGTACATCGTGAGACCATGTGCCACCTACCCAAAGCTGGAACATGGACTCCTTGATTTTTGTAGTGCCGGTAATGTAAGTGTACTGATACCTTGCAGAGTCTTTCCAAGCGCCCGAAGTGGTACGCCATGTAGCGTAGGTAAGTGATAATACTTTATTGCTGTCGTTAAATGTCTGTTTTCTGAATAGCTTGTTATCGTAACCTGAAACGCCAGCGTTGTAATAATAGGTTACAGCATCATCAAAAAGTAAAGACTCATCGTAGTTAGGTTGGTCTGCATCAATAAGACCGCCCCTGCCCGGGCTATATTTATATGCAACAGAATCTACAGGCTGAAACCAAGTGCCATTATATTCCGTATATGTCTTAGCTACCAGCCTGTAATTTTTGAAGGCAACCAATTTGCCTCCTCCCGCTTGCGGGTTGAAGTGAGGGAAGCCACCCGTACCTATAACTATACCTGTAGTCATAGACTGCGGGCCTTCTATTGCCTGCACATTAGTGCTGCAACAAACCAATGCAGATAGATACAGTAAGACTTTTCTCATAACTATAGCTTTTGGTGGTGTTAAAAAATGATTATTATCACCCAACTTCTACCCTAAATCTAAACATATTTTTCTAATGTGAATTGTCATATTTTACTACTATGACAAAACTTTGACACACAGCTTACAATTCAGGGCAATAATGTGACAATAAAGTGCCTCAGCACCCTTATTTAGTCACTGTAAGTATTTCTTCCATTTGTGAAGTGCCAACGATTTTTATTTTGTATTTGCCGGCAGGAAGTTGGGTGACATCCAACGCATATTGGTAGCTTTTGCGCGTGCCTACTTTTACTTCATTCAGCTGTGTATTGTACTGCATATCGTATATAAATATGCTGAAGGGCTGTGCGGTCTTCCAATCTACATAAATATTTACATAGGTTTTCGCAGGGTTTGGGTATAGCTTCAGCCTATCGGTTTCCGCTGTTTGTTTGGTGTTTGTTTTTTCTGCCTGCTGTGCAGATGCATGTGTGTAACCAAGAGTTATTAGAAGGAAAAATAATACAGCCATTGACCTGTGCATGATGTTGCTTTTTTGTAAATGTACTGAAAAATAACACAGATGTATTGAAAGTGTATATGATTCGGATAGGTAGCTGAAAGTCTTTCCTGTATTGTGTTTCGCGGTTGGTTAACAAGTGGTTTGTAAACTGAGTGTTAACCGCTTGTCAGTTTTTTCGTTAACTAATTTTAAAGCCGTCGTTAAGTGGGCATGATAATTTGGAGAGGGGGTGTTGCGTGATGCATCTTTGTTTCATCAAAGCAAAAAACACAAAACAAAAACACAATTTCAAAACAAAACACGAATAAAAAACACAGTTATGAAAAGCGCCGTTTACACAAAATCAGAAGTATCAAAAAAGATAATGTTATACGTATCTATTGTTACGTGTGTGGTGTTGGCGGTAAATTTCTAAAAGAGTATTAATCGGGTGCTGCCGGTTTTTGCGATGATGTTCCGCGCAGCCCCGATTTACTCATTTTCTACACAGTTCTCTCTTATCCTCTATATGTAACAAAGCCCCTTTCCAGGGGCTTTTTGATTTATTATCTCGAAATGACGAACTGTTGCGAGCCGGCAATGTCTTTCCCGTCTATCCGCAACACATACATGCCCGATGGTAGGTCTGCGACTACCATTTGCACACGCAGTTGTCTGGTGGGGGGCGCGTCCTGTTTTCTCAATAGCCTGCCTTGCGCATCATAAATACCTATCGTAACAGCAGCTTGTGCAGGTAGCTCGGCATTCAGGTGAATGATATCTGTAGCAGGGTTGGGGTAGGTAGCAAGGTTTATTTGTATGTTCTGTGCTGTAGAAATGCTTGTAGGGAAGTAGGGCTCGTAGGTGAAATAATGTTTGTGGCAATAAATACCTGTTGTATCGGAAAAATCTGCCCATTGCGCTCCGTCCCATTTGTCTGTAATAACACTGTCCAATAGCATCAGTGTATTATAGTAGTAACGATTGCGCTGGTGGTTAGTATATTTACCACCGTCATACCATTGACTATGGACAGAATCTAATCTGTTACGCGTACTGAAAAAACTGATTGTCCGGCCACCGGGTTGTATAGGGTCTTTGGCTCCGTAAGAGTAAAAAGTGGATTCTGTAGTAGTAGCCGGTGAAGTTGTGTATGCATATTTCCTGATATTAGCATCGTACCAAACAGTACCATCGTAATGTTGCGTTACAATAGAATCGGGCATTTTTAAGCTATTGTAGTAGTAGTGTTTTTTTGCAAAGGCTATGCCATTGGCATCATATTGTGTTGACTCTTGCAGCAGAAAACTACTGTTGTAGGTGAAGGTCTGAAAAGTTTTAGCGGTTACGTTTATAATACTATCCGGCAACCTTAATAAGTTATATGTATATAATATAGTGCCGGGATATGGTTTGTAGGATTGTACAAGCCAGTTGCCATTGTACCAATACGTGGCTGAATCTACTGTCCTGACAAACCCTATCTGATGATGGGTGTTTTTGTAGTATATGACATTGTTCAAATTGTCGAAATGTTGAACAATATTATACTTAGAATAGGTCTTGTTGTTTTCGTACCAATTAATCCGGCATATACTATCGTATTTTATTATTCTATTTGGTTCGTAGGGATAATGAAACCTCCAGCTTTGTGTTTGTAGGTTTTCTGCAAAAAACGCTGCAGTATAATAACCACCTCTGTTGCCACTATAATAAAAGATAGAGGAGTCTGTTTTTTGAAAGTCAGGGTATGAATAGTGTGTCAATTTATAGGTCTCCATTTTTTTAAGCCTGTATTGCTGTGCAAAAACAGTATTACTAAATACAAGGAGAATGATAAGAACTGTGAGAAGTCGGGTTAGTCTCATAAAGGTTTTATTTAGGTGGTTAAGAAATAAGGTGATATAAAATTATGCAGTGTCTTTAGTTGCAACAAGTAGTTGATGCAAGTATTGCAAATGCGTGACTGCCTTCTTACAGTTTTGTGATAAATGGCTGAAAGTATTGCCTGTATTGGTTTGTGTGGTTGGTTAACAAGTAGTTTGTAAACGCGGTGTTAACCACTTGTCAGTTTTTTCGTTAACCAGTTTTAAAGCCCTCGTTAAGTGGGCTTTATTATTTGGAGAGGGGGTGTTGTGTGATGCATCTTTGTTTCATCAAAGCAAAAAACACAAAACAAAAACACAATTTCAAAACACAACACAATAAAAAACACAGTTATGAAAAACACAGCTATCATCAACAAAGCAGAAGTTTCTAAGAAAATTATGTTGTTCGTATCTATCGTTACGTGCGTGGTGCTGGCGGTGAATTTCTAAGGAGTATATATCGGGCGCTGCCGGTTTTAGCGATGATGTTCCGCGTAGCCCCGATTACTCTTTTTCTACACAGTTCTCTCTTATCCTCTATATGTAAAAAGCCCCGTTTCTACGGGGCTTTCTTATTTATGTTTGGCGGTGTATTACAAACCGTCTTTGATGTCTATTTTGTCAGGGTCGGGCTCGCGCAGCTCAACAGGTTTAGATTTTGATTTGCGGAGCATGCGCATATTCAGCAGCTCTACAGTAAACGAGAATGCCATTGCAAAGTACACGTAGTTCTTCAGCCCCATTTCGTGTGCACGCTCGCTATCCCAACCTTCTATTATCAGTACCACACCTACCAGTACCAGGAAGGAGAGCGCCAGCATTTTGAGGGTAGGGTGCTTGTGTATGAATGCTGCAATCTTGTGGCTGAACAGGAACATAACAAACATGGCTATTACCACCGCAACAATCATTACCTCTACGTGCTTGGCAATACCTACGGCAGTTATCATACTATCGAAAGAGAATATCATATCTACCAGCAACATTTCGCCAATGGCCCTTGAAAACCCTGTCGATTTGCTTTTGTTGGCGCTACCGTGTTCTTCCTCATCGCCTTCCAGTTTGGCGTGTATTTCCTTAACTGTTTTGTATAGCAGAAAGAGACCACCACCTAGCATTACAAGGCTTGCCAGGTCGAATCCTTTATCGAACACAGTAAAGAGTGGCTTGCCTTTTTGCTGCACCAGCCAGCTAAGTGCCATCAGGAGTATGACGCGCACCGCAATACCGCCAAACATCCATATACGGCGGGCTGCCATTTGTTTTTCCTTTGGCAGGCGCCCCATGATGATGGACACAAATATTACGTTGTCTATACCCAGTATCACCTCAAGTATAGTAAGGGTAAGAAGGCTGATGAGCCCGTCGATAGAGAATAACTCGTTCATTGTTTTTTATTAAGCGATAAGTCCTTTACAAATATTAGATACCATAGCAGGGCCTTCGTACACAAAACCTGTGTAAACCTGCACCAAAGATGCACCTGCATCCAGTTTTTCTTTAGCGTCGGCAGCTGTAAAAATGCCGCCTACTGCTATTATGGGTATTTTGCCACCACTTTTTTTGCTGATGTAGCTGATAACCTCCGTAGCTCTTTCGCGCACGGGCATGCCGCTGAGGCCGCCTGCACCAATGGCTTCTACCAGTCCTTTAGTGGTTTTCAGGTTGCTGCGGTCTATGGTGGTATTGGTAGCTACCAGTCCTTGTATGCCGGTAGTCTGTACTATTTCTACAATATCATCCAACTGCTCGTTGGTAAGGTCGGGTGCTATCTTCAGCAACAGCGGCTTTGGATTGCCCAGCGATTTGTTGAGTGCCATCAGCGTATTCAGGATGTGCATCAGTGGCTCTTTATCCTGCAGGGCACGCAGGCCCGGTGTGTTGGGGCTGCTTACATTCACCACAAAATAATCTACGACATCATACAAGTCGCGGAAACTGGCTTCGTAGTCCTTGATGGCATCTTCGTTGGGTGTGTCTTTGTTTTTGCCGATGTTGCCGCCTATTATCAGTTTTTCTTTGCGCTTGCGCAGGCGTTCTGCAGCCTCTTTAGAACCACCATTGTTAAAGCCCATGCGGTTGATAAGCGCCTTGTCTGCGGGCAGGCGGAACAGGCGTGGCTGCGGGTTGCCGGGCTGAGGGCGTGGTGTAAGTGTACCTATCTCTACAAAGCCAAAACCAAGTGAAGCCAGTGCATCAGTGTATTTGGCATCTTTATCGAAACCAGCCGCAAGGCCTACCGGATTGGGGAAGGTAATGCCCCAGAGCTTTCTTTCGAGGCTGGGGTGGGTGGTTACGAACATTTTTTTCATCATGCTGCGCAGCGGAGCCATGTTGTAAGCCCATTGCAGGCGGCGCATTACTATATAGTGCACTTTTTCGGGCTCTATACTGAATAAGACTTTGCGAATAATACCGTACATGCGGCTGCAAAGATAAGGCATGATACTTGTATGTTTTTTAACATTTTATACCGTACTGCCAGCGGATGTATAATGTATCTTTAACCCGAATTATATGGGGCGCGTATTGACTCGGTTTTTTGTGCTGGCTTTGTTGCTGGGATGTACACTCCCCGATGCATTGTTGGCTCAGGTAATAGAAGGTGTAACGCTGGACGTTGAGACAGGCAAGCCTGTAGATGACGTACTGATAACCAACGTACATCTGGATAAGCGTGTGCTGTCGGGAAAAGACGGGCGCTTTTCTATTGAAGCCGCAAGCGGCCAGCTCATAGAGTTTAAGAAAGAAGGCTATAAAGTGTACCGCCTGCGCCTGCCACAAAGCAAATCTTTCCCTTATTTTAAAATGAGTATGCAGCAGTACGACCCTGCCATACCACAGTTTGACAATATGGCTGCCCCCGACTATAAGACGGACAGCCTGAAATATGCACTGCTGTACAAAAATGAGCTGAACAAGCCCAGAATGAGTACGGTAGAAGCTATACAGCATCCTTTCTCTGCCATGAGCAAAAAGAACAGGCAGGTTTGGGCTTTTCAGGTAGAATATGCCCGTTTTCAGGAGCAGAAATTTATTGACTATACCTTCAGCGATAACCTGATAGCCTCTCTGACAGGCCTGACGGGCGACAGCCTGCGTGTTTACAGGCAGATGTTCCGCCCTACATATACACAGCTACGCGCTATGAATGAGTATGCATTCCTGAATTATGTAAAACGTACTGTGGCAGCCTACCGTAAATACGGTAACAGGGCAAGAAAACCACAGATTAACGTATCTCACTAATTATTGACTTTCAATTTGTTGTGTTTTTTATTGAGGGCGTTTTATGCCTTCGTTTGTTAATCAGTCGTTAACCGATTGCAAAACCAGCGTTAACAAGACGTGTTTTTTTGATTATTAGGTGCTTGTGATGCCATCTTTGTATCAACAAACGAACAAACACTAAAAACAACAACAATGAAAAAGATAGTATTATTTGCCGCCATTCTTTCTTGCATCACAGTAGCCGTTAAAGCACAAGTTGCATCTACAGCTACACAAACAGTAAACCTGAACCTGAGCAACGCAATCGAGTTGACTTTCACAGGATCAGGAACTGCTACAGGTGCTGCTGTTAACCTGGCTTTCAATACAGTTAACGATTATGCAAACGGTGTTACATCATCTGCACAGGAACTGAAAGTACGTTCTAACAAAAAATTCGGTGTTACAGTAAAAACCAACAATGCAAACTTCTCATACACCGGTACTACTACACCGGCTCCTGTAATGCCTGTAAATGGTGTTCTGGCACTGAAAGTAAGTGCAAATGCAACTGGTGGTACTATCGCTTCTCCGTTCAGCGCATCTGCTTACAACGATTTGTCTGCAACTGCAGCAAACCTGATAACAAATGCAAACAACGGTGGCAACCAAACTTTCAGCGTAATGTATGAAGCTACTCCGGGCTTTGCTTACCCTGCAGGTACTTATACTGTAGATGTAGTTTATACTGCAACACAACTGTAAGCTACAGGCTACCCATTATCAATCATTCATCATCTACCCCATAAAATAGTGCTTATGAAACAGGAAATAGCGAACACGCTGTACGAATCGAAATACAAAGCCATCCTGAGCAAGGATAAGTTTGCTGAACTGCTTGAAAAAGGATTGTCTCTGATACAGGAAAACGGCCTGTCTAAACAATATAAGGCCATAGAGCAAAACGCAGTTGAAATAGGTATCGCTTACATAACAGAAGAGATGCTGCAACACTAAGAAACAGATTTTCATATAGTATATGTTGATGAGGAGCAGGTGAAAGCCTGCTCCTTTAATTTGTATATATGTTTAGGTATATGTAAAGAGGATTGTGTAACTTGGCATCATCTTCTATTGGGCGTTATAAGGGATTTTTATTTAAGGGTTTTCTCAAGATGAATTTGCGTCAGATAATACTGTTTGGCATCGGGGTATTCTTATGCCTGACAGCAGGTTTTGCGGTATATGTTCACAACAATCCGCAGGTAGCGGCAGAGGGGTGGTTTGTTGCCTTTTCTGTAGCATTACCAATTATATTCTGCACCGCTCTGGTGTATGCACTGTACATGGTGCGCAAAATAGTATTGCGCAGGCTGCGCAGCGAACAGTATTCCATATTGTTTGAAAAGCGCTACCGTACCATGATAGAAGATTCAGGCATCACCATTGTCAATACAGATGTGCAGGGCACCATCAAATTTGTGAGTGCCAATATTGAACGTCTCTCCGGTTATACACCGGATGAAATGAAAGGTGTCAGCCTGATGAAAGGTATGCCGCGCAGCTTCAGGCAGGATGTGGAAGGATTGATAAACAAAGCAAGAAACAACGAGCCACTGGATATAACTATTGAAGTGCAGATTTTCACGAAACAACGTATTGATATCTGGGTGGGTTGCAGGTTGTATCCTGTAAAAGATGAGATGGGTGTGGTGAAGGAGTTGCAGTTTATGATATGGAACAACAACACTGCCAAGCAGATGGAGCTGGATATGAAAGTGTTGGAAGAAGCACGCAGAAGAGAGCAGGTATTGTTGCAGGCTGTTGTAGATAATAACCCCAACCTGATATACATTAAAAACCTGCGTGGTGAATACCTGCTGATAAACAGGAAGATGAAGCAACTGCTGGGTATACCGCACGATGCTGATGTGCGTACTATAAAAGATACAGATGTGTTTGCAGGTAATGATGAGCGCCTGCAACAATACAGAGAATATGACAGAAGAGTAGTTGAAAATGGTGAAACCATATCGCTGGAAGAAGCATTTAATCACCCGACTGGGCAGCGCCATTTGTATGTTATGAAGTTCCCGATTTCGGGCAATGATGGCAAGGTTGAGTATGTGTGTGGAGTATCTATAGATATTACAGAGTTGAAGCGGGCAGAGCTTGAAATGCGTGATGCTCGCGAAGAGGCATTGCAGGCAAAAGAAGCACAGGAAAACTTTCTGGCGAATATGAGCCACGAAATACGCACACCTATGAATGGTGTGATGGGTATGAGCAATCTGTTGCTTGAAAGCCCGCTGGATGAATCGCAGAAGGAATATGTACAGTCTATAAAAGAGTCGGCAGAAAACCTGCTGAGCATCATTAACGATTTGCTGGACTTCTCGAAAATAAAATCGGGTAAATTCCACATAGACAATGCAGACTTCAACCTTGCAGATACGGTGCGCAAAGCCATCTATCCGCTGCAGGTAAAGGCACAGGAAAAAAATCTTGCACTTAGTTGCCTGATAGATACAAACGTACCTGAAACCGTAATGGGTGATGCATTGCGTTTGCAGCAGATGATCATCAACCTGACGGCAAATGCGGTTAAGTTTACGAAAGAGGGTAGCATCAGCATCAAGCTATATCCGGTATCGCAAGATGGTGAAGACCTGATGTTGG
The DNA here is from genome assembly GCA_017303395.1 of Chitinophagales bacterium. GTDB lineage: Bacteria > Bacteroidota > Bacteroidia > Chitinophagales > Chitinophagaceae > Polluticoccus. The sequence goes on along the minus strand of JAFLBN010000001.1, from coordinate 67,765 downwards.
GTATAGATGTTGCAGACACAGGTATAGGCATTGCCGCGGATAAACTTGACAAGGTATTTGAACTATATACACAGAGTGATAAAAATACTTCGCGCGTGTATGGTGGTACAGGTTTGGGGCTTGCCATTGTAAAGCAATTGGCCGAATTGCAACAAGGTACAGTAACTGTGCGTAGCGAGGTAGGCAAGGGCTCTGTGTTTACACTACATATACCATACAAAGTGAAGACACAGACTGCTAAGAAAGAAGTGAAAGCACAGGCGGTACATAATGGTATGCTGCAAGGCCTCAGGATATTGATTGCTGAGGATAACCTCATCAACCAGAAAGTAGTGGTGTACACACTGAAGAATCAAGGGGCGGAAGCCACAGTTGCGAATAATGGTAAAGAAGCTGTAGAACTGCTGCAGGCTGCGCCATACGACCTGATACTGATGGACCTGCAAATGCCTGAGATGGACGGTTATCAGGCTACCGGATACATACGCAACGATATGAAGAACAGCATACCCATTATAGCCATGACGGCAGATGCCATGAAGGGCGAAGCCGATAAATGTATGGAAGCGGGTATGCAGGATTACATCTCCAAACCATTTGACCCCAAAGACCTTTTTGATAAAGTGCTGCAATATGCAGGTAAATAAATAAGGCGCGATGTGAATCGCGCCTTATTCGTTATATACAAACATTGCAGCATTACAGCAGCAATGCAGACAATACATAGTCGGCCAGCAGAATGAGAATGCAACTAACAACTACAGATGTTGTAGATGCGCGTCCTATCTCCAACGCACCACCCTGTACATAATAACCGTAGTATGCAGGGATGATGGAAATAATCAGTGAAAAAGTAAATGACTTTGCCAGTGCAAAGAACAGGTTGTATGGCAAAAAGCCCTGTGTAAGGCCTTGCGTGAACTGCTCTTCTGTAATGATACTGGAGAACATACCGGCTACATAACCACCCCATATACAGATGGCGATAGAAAGTACAATAAGGCTTGGTACCATTATCATAGCAGCTATAATCTTTGGCAGTATCAGGTATGTTTTGGTATTGATACCCATTATCTCCAATGCATCTATCTGCTCGCTTACGCGCATGTTGCCGAGCTCTGATGCAATCTTAGAACCAACCACACCTGCCAGTACTATGCAGATAACGGTAGGCGAAAGCTCCAGAATAGTAGAGTCACGGATGATTTGTGCAATTACCGGTTTTGCAACCAACGGGCTGATGAGCTGGTAAGCGGTTTGTATAGTAAGTACCGCACCGAGGAAGAAGGAAATAACGACAACGATAGGCAACGAGCGGATGCCGATGTCGTTACATTGTTCCATAAATTCTTTCCAGTAAACACGGGTGTTTTCAGGCTTGCCGAAAGATTCCTTCAGCATGATGGCAATCTTACCCAGATGTTCAAAAAACTGTGTGACCATACCATGCAAATGTAAAGGATTTTAGCGGGCGAAATACTTGCGAAGCAAGCTTTTGCAACAGGCATTTAACAAAAATCCCCGCCTTGCGGGCGGGGACTCTTGTCGTTTTAAAATTATACTAAGTATTAAGCCAGTTTTTTCAGCTCTTCAATTTGTGCTTCGCGATCTACTTCCTGAGAAAGTTTTTCGCTCTTATCCATATCTACCAAGATAGGAGCCGCTACGAAGATAGAAGAGTATGTACCCGTGATAACACCTATCAGCATCGCGAATGCGAAACCGCGTGTTACCTCACCACCAAAGATGAAGAGTATCAGTACAGACAGGAACACCGTGAGTGATGTCATGATAGTACGGCTCAGTGTATCGTTGATAGCGCGGTTGATAACGCTGTGTTTACCTTCTTTCGGATTCTTACGGAAGTATTCACGAATACGGTCGAACACGATAACGGTATCGTTCATAGAGAAACCGATAACGGTCAGTACCGCAGCGATGAAGTGCTGGTCAATTTCCAACGCGAAAGGAACCACACCACGGAAGAATGAGAATACGGCCAATGTTACGCAAACGTCGTGCAACAGGGCAACGATAGTACCCAGAGAGTACTGCCATTTGCGGAAGCGGATGAGTATGTAAACGAAGATAGCCAGCAGAGAGAAGATGGTAGCTTGTATAGCACCTGCTTTCAGGTCATCAGATATTGTTGGTAATACTGTCTGAGAGCTTTGGATGTATTTTGTAACAAAGGTAGCTTCATCTACAGTAGCAGGTATGAAGTTGCCTGCTTTCAGGCCTTCGTACAGTTTGCTTTGTACTTTAGCTTCCACTTCCTGGCCTGGTTCTTTGATCATGTAAGCGGTAGTAATGTTCAGGTGATTGTTCTGACCGATTGTTTTTACTACAGGGTATTCACCATCAAAAACATTTTTCAGGCTTTCGCGTACTTCTGACACGGTATGTTTTTTATCAAACTTAACCGTGTAACTGCGGCCACCATCGAATTCAACACCATAGTCGAAGCCATTGAAGAATGAACCAATACCTGCAAGCAATACTACGATAGAGATGCCATAAGCAATTTTACGAGCACCAACAAAGTTGAAGTGTGCTTTGCGGAAGATAGCTTTAGACAAGCCTGTGAAGTAGTTGAAGTGACGTTGGCGTTTTGTATAGATGTCTGTGACAAGACGAGATACAAGGATACCACAGAACAAAGACAACAGGATACTGATGATCTGTGTGGTAGCGAAACCAAGTACAGGGCCAAGACCAAATGCAAACAGGATAACTGAAGTAATGAGGATAGTAACGTGACCATCTAATACCGGAGCTAGTGAGTTGTTGTAACCTTTCTTAATAGCCTCGTCGTAGCTGCTGCCACCGGCAAGCTCTTCTTTGATACGCTCAAATATGATAACGTTTGTATCCACAGCCATACCGATACCCAGTACCAGACCTGCGATACCAGGCATTGTAAGTGTAGCGTGCAGTGCAGACAGGATGCCGATAGTGAATAGTACGTTCAGTACCAGTGAAATGTTAGCAACTATACCACCTGTGTTGTAGTAAACCAGCATCAGTACAAAGATTACCAGGAAAGAGATAATCAATGAGTTCATACCAGCAGCAATAGCTTCTGCACCCAGTGTAGGGCCCACAACCTGTTCTTGTACAATGCGTGCAGGTGCAGGCAGTTTACCAGACTTCAGGATGTTTGCAAGGTCGGTAGCTTGCTCTACAGTGAAGTTGCCACTGATAGAGGTATTACCGTTAGGTATTTCACCGTTTACAAGCGGAGCAGAATAAACTTTGTCATCCAAAACAACGGCTACATAACGGCCTGTGTTTTCGCCTGTCATTTTTCTCCAGATGCGTGTACCCATCACGTCCATAGCCATAGCCACTTCCGGTTTACCGTTCAGTGGGTTGTAGTCCATGCGTGCTTCCGTTACGTGGTCGCCTTCCAGTTTAGCTTCCTGATCGCCGGGCGCAGTTTTCAGCGCATACAGCATCAGCGGAGAGTTAGGATTGCGAGCTTCTTTTTTATCTTCTGCACCGTAAACGAATTTTACGTTGTTAGGGAATTTGTTCTTAACAACATCCAGTGCCAGATAGCGATTCAGTTTTGCTGTATCTTTTTTAGCAACCAGACCAACTACAGGGCCTTGGTTGATGTTACCTTGTTGTGTGATGTTCGGATACCAAACAGCAAACAGGGGGTTCTTTTTCTGTGCATCTTTCTGTGCTTTAGAAGTAGTATCGGTAGCGCCAGTAGTAGCAGTGCCGTCTTTGCTGCCAGCCAGCAGAGAAGAAAGGCTTGCAGTATCTTTAGCAGCGTCTGCAGCAGGTTTCACAGAGTCAACAACACCATTGTTGCTTGCTACGATAGCAGTGTCTTCTTTTACAACTGCAGTATCTTCTTCTTTAACACCAGACAGGTAAGAAGCCAATGCATCGTTAGCAGGTTGAATTGCGTTGATGATTTCCTGATTGCTGTAAGTTTCGAAGAATTGCAGTTTTGCTGTTGATTGCAGATAGTTACGAACACGTTCAGGATCGCGAACACCAGCCAGCTCAACAGTGATGATGCCTTTATTGTCATCCAGATTGATGTTTGGAGAAGCCACACCGAATTTATCGATACGCGTCAGCAATACATTGTATGTACGTTTGATGGCATCTTTAGCTTCTTTACCTATTTTATTCAGCACGTCTTCGTTTTTAGACTGAAGCGTGATTTCTTTTTCAGAAGGTTTAGTGAAAAGGTAAGCCAGTTGGCCATTAGGGTTGTTTGCTTTATATGCTTCGCCAAACAGTGTTACGAAGTTTGCCTGGCTGTTTGCTTTTGCTTTGTTGGCATCAGCAATCGCTTTGTTCAGCGCAGGATCTTTGGGATTGTTTGACATTGAACGCACCAGCTCGTCAAGGCTTACTTCCAGTGTTACGTTCATACCACCTTGCAGGTCAAGACCCAGGTTCAGTTCCTGTTCTTTAGCCTCCATCAGTGTGTACTTTTTCAGCAGCGGAATGTTCATAACAGTAGCACCTTGCATACTGTCGGTGATTTCATCAAAGCGTGCTTCAATCAGTTTTTCCAAGTCCTGTCCTGTAGCCGTTGGATTAGCCAGTTTAGCTTGTTGTTCAGCCTTCGCGCGCGCCTTTTTCTCTACGTTTCGTACCACATACGTGAATGACAACTGGTACAAAGAGATAAGGATAAGCGCTGCGGTAAAAAATTTTACCAACCCTTTTAATTGCATAGGTTTTGTCGATTAATACTTATTATAATTTTTAAAACAGAGTGGGCAAAGATAGGATTTAATATAAATAATAAAAGCCCGTTTAACCCCTTGTTAATCATGAATACATAATTTTCATGACAATATGTTTTATTTCTAAATCTTTTAGTTTTTTATTAACGAAAATGTTATTTTTACCCATACAGTAAAAAAATCATAGTAACAGATGATACGTAAAATTACGTTGTTATTCCTGGCTATGCTGTTTGTACAGCTATCTGCATTTTCTCAAAGAAAGTGTGGATCGGATATCGTACATCAGCGTTTAATGGCGACAGACCCTGCTTATGCAGCTAACGATGCGGCTTTTAAGGCTAAATGGGCAGCATTCATGGCTGCATACGGCAATAATCCGCAGGCACTCAAAACACTGGTAGGTGGTGGTCCTGATTCGGTATTTGAAATACCTGTTGTAGTGCATGTACTGCGTGCGGGCAACTCTGGCGATAATGTTTTAGGTGAGCGCCTGAACCCAAGTGATGCGCAGATACAAGCATACATCGATTATACAAACGCGGCATTTGCGGCTGCATATAGCGGATACCCTACACCAAGTACTGGTGGTACACGTGTTCCGCTGAAGTTTGTGTTGGCAAAACGTGATACAAGCTGTAATGCTGCAACAGGTATTGTACGTGTAAATGCATCTACAACATTTGCTAACTATGCTACTGAGGGTATAGATTTAGATGGTACGGGTATCGGTGTAAACGAATTATCGTTGAAAAACCTGAGCCGTTGGAGAACTTCAGTATATTACAACATCTGGATTGTTAATAGGATTGAAGGTGAAGACGGTTATAATAGTACAGCGGCTTATACTGCAGGTTTTGCATACCCTCCGGGTGCGTCTCCGGGTTTGGATGGTACTGTGGTTTTAGCTTCTACTGTATTCTACAGAGCCAGTGGACCAGGTGCATGGACAGCAGGCGGACCGGGTAATATTACCCTGCCGCACGAACTGGGCCATGCTTTCAACCTGAAGCACGTGTTTGACCCAAGTCCAAACACAACTTGCCCTCCAACAACTAACTGTTCTACAACAGGTGACGAGGTTTGTGATACACAACCAATCGCTTCTTCAAACTTCTCTTGCCCGGGTACATCTACACTGACATGTAATGGTGTTCCTAATGATGGTGTGACTTCACACAATATGATGGATTACTCAAACTGTCAGGACAGGTTTACACCTGGTCAGAGGTTGCGTATGATGTATGCTTTGAAAAATCAGACATCAAGATCTACATACATTACTTCATTGGGTGCAACAGCACCGCCAAGTTCTTCATTACCAACAGCTTGTACACCTACTACTGCTTCCAACTCATTCAATCTGGGTGTGTATAATGTAATAGTGACAACAGGTAATAGCCCATCGCCGGCAGCAGATACACTGATGCATGTTGTGTCATCGGGCTATGTAGGTGATGGTAACAAAGGATATATAGACCATACATGTACACACAGGCTTACTGTAACTGCGGGTACATCTTATAAAATGGCTGTAAACGTTGGCCCTAGTACTACTACTTCTCGTGCAAGGGTATTTATAGATTATAATAATGATGGTGTATTCAATACATCTGGTCCAGAACAGGTTATGGCATTAAGTGCGGCAGGTTCGGGCTATAAAAATGTTACATTCTTTGTGCCAACTACCGGTGTGGTGTACTGTACTCCGCTTCGCATGCGCGTGGTAGTGGATGGTGGTACAGGTGGTGTTACTTGCCCTCCTTGCGGCCCGTTGAATCTGGGTCAGGCAGAAGACTACACAGTATATATTGTTGGTTCGGGTGGTTCTACTTCAGCATCAGTTGCTATCAGCACCCCGCCAATTGGTGGCAATCCTTCTTGTTTTGGCAGCGGGCTCAAGTTCTACGCTGTACCAAGTACAGGTATTACTATACTGGGTTATAAATGGTTGGTAAACAATGTAATACAACCAGGGCAAACAACAGATACATTTGCAAGCTCTTCTTTTGCAAACAACGATCAGGTAAAAGTTCGTTTGTTCTTTACAAGCCCATGTGGTACGGACAGTGTAGAGTCGAGCGTAGTAACAGTGCAACGTGTAACTACAATTGCACCAACTGTAACAATAGGTATTCAGAGCGGTTCTATTCCGGGTTGTATAGATGATACGGTTACCTTCCGTGTAACGGGTAATGTAAACCCGGGTGGTGCTCCTACATACCAATGGCAGCAAATGATACCGCCTGCGGTTGTGTTCTCTAATATTGCCGGTGCTACAGGTACTACTTACAAAGCTTGGGGCAAGCCTGCAAATACGCAGATACGTGTTGTAATGACATCATCTGCAGGCGCTCCGTGTGCTATACCAAGTACTGCCAACTCTAATGCATTTACATTGACCTTCAACCAACAGGCGCCAACTGTAAGTGTTGCACTTACTACTGGTACCAACCCTGGTTGTGCGGGTCAGACACTTGGTTTTACTGCAACGCCAACAATAGGCGGTACAGCACCTACATATGCATGGTATGTAAACAATATTCTGCAAACAGGTGCTACAACGGCTACCTTTACAGGTGTACGTGCTAATGGCGATCAGGTAAGATGTGTGATGACTTCAAACTCATTGTGTGCATCTCCTACTACTGCCAATTCTAATACTATAACAATCAGCCATACACAAATAACTGCTGATGTTACTATTTCTCAGATTACACCTAGTCCGTCTTGTGATGGTAAAGATGTTACCTTCTCTGCAACTACCGTAAACAGTGGTAACAATCCGTTGTATCAATGGTATAAAAACGATACAGCTATCGGTACCCCAACAGGCCCGAACTTTACAATTCCACTGGTAGATAATGACAGGGTGAAGGCTGTATTTATTGCTACAGACCCTTGTGTACTGAACACATTGGATACATCAAATGAAATAACAGTATCAACCAAGCCAAGTAACAGGCCTACACTTACAATGAAGATTACACAAGGTAAAGACCCTGGCTGTCTGGACTCACTTATCGAGTTTACGGCAAGCGCATTCAACCTTGGTATTAATGTTGACTATGTATGGTTTGTAAACGGCTTCCCGGCAGGTACGGGAGACACGTACAGCACTGCTTCTTTGCTGACAGGTGATATTGTTACTGTAAGAGCTAACCAGACCGATGGTCAATGTTATCTGCCGGATACTTTGTATTCTGAACCGGATACCATGCTCCGCTCTATAACATTGGATCCTCCAATCATTCACCTGATAGGTAATACAATTTATGTAGATCGTAAAGGTTCGTTTGTATGGTTTGGTCCTGGCGGACAGTTGAGCGGTGGTACAAGCGGCACATATCGTCCAACGGCTGTTGGCCCTTACTATGCAGTGACAGATAATCTGGGTTGCTGGTCAAAACCATCAAACACACTGATCATCACATTGCTGGATATTGAAACTGTAGATATGAAAGATTTGGGTGTGTACCCTAATCCTACAGGCGGCTTGCTGACACTAGACTGGAAAGGCAAAAATGTAAACGTAGATATTACTGTTTACAGCCAACTTGGACAGGTAGTAATGCAAGACGAAGTAAAAGGTGCTTCTATGAAAGTGCTGAACCTTGGTAAACTTGCAAACGGTACTTACCAGGTAGTGGTAAAAGATGCTGATGGCAAGAAAGGTGTTATAAAAGTACAAGTGAACAGATAATAGCTGTTCTCTTCATAAAACGAAAAAGACCGCAAGCAATTGCGGTCTTTTTTTATGCCTGAATGAATAATTGTTTAATAGCTATTTAGAAGTATATATATAAGCGTGGCAGCCGTGTTTATCTATCTTATCAGTTTCTTTCAATTGCTGTTGCAGGGTATTGGTAATATTGTGGAGATCTTCTTCGTATATGCTGGTAAAGATAAATGCACATGGTTTAGTTGATGTTTCGGCAAGCTTTCTGTAGTCTGCATCCCATTTCAACTGATGTGCATCTGCCATGTTTTTCCACCGTTGTTTTTCGGGGTGTATGGTAGTGTAGTAAATAAAAGGAGGAACTGCACCGCAGTGTATATACAATGCATTGCTTGTAATACTGTGTTTATTGCATAGCTCCATAGCATCTGTTAGCTGTTCAGCCTCCATTGGCGTGACAAAAAAGCGAAATACCTGTAGATTCACTACACAAATTGTACATGCAGTAAAGACAAGCGCCTTTATATATAGATGTTTTACTTGCAGCAACTTGTCGAGACCCATCGTAATCAGTATCAGCATAACAGGCATCATAAACAGCACTACGCGGCTGATAAGAGTAAATTGGTTGGCAGCCGCAGCAATCAGTACCAGTATCAATGGCAGTACAATTAATGCAAATAATTTTCTGTTGTTCCTTAGCAGCACCCAACAAGACCATGTAATAAAAACTGCATGCATGGATTTGGCAAGGAAGGTGAAGCCCGAGCTTTCACCTAGGATTTGACCTAACAGGCTTAGGTTGTGGTCTATTTCTTTCAGTGTAGTAGGACGTGCAGATAAAAAATAGTCTTTATGAAAGTTTTGCAGGTAGCTGCTGTTTGCCTGGTCTTTAAGAATCAGCAGGTAGTATAGTGCAAATTGAATAACCCATACTGTACCCGCGATAATAATTGGCCAGGCTTGTTTCAATTTGCTTTCCTGATGGTAAGAGAGCAGGTAGTAGCTGCCTACACCTGCCAGTATGAATACGGAAGGCATACTAAGCCATACCGTAATGCTACCCGCAACCACCCAGAGCAGGGAGAACTTTGCAGGTTTTGTGTCTGTTATGTTCATGCGGAGAGCAGCTAATATTAATGTGAGCGCAACAGCCACATCGGTCATATACTGCTTCAGCTCTGTACTATACCGTACATATATATAACCAGATGCAAATAGTATGAGTGCGTACCATGCAGACCTGAGCATGTTCAGTTGTTTCAGTATCAGGTAGAGCAATAGTAATGATGCAATGCCGGATAACATAGAGGAGAGCCTGAGCGCCTGTTCTCCCATATTGATGAGCAGGGTAGATGCTTTTACCAGCCAGAGCCACAGTGGTGGGGCGTATTGCTCGTAGGTAAGCGGCGACCATAGTTGCGTAAACCCACGCTCGTAGATATTGCGGGCAACATTGGCCTCGTCTATCATCAGATTGCGGTTTTGCAGGTAAACACCTATGCGTATAGCTACACCCGCAGCTATTGCTGCAAAAGCCAGCCATTTATATAGTTTTTCTTCCCTGAAGGCAGCGCGCATAGAAATTGCAAGATAGTTATTGATAAACGAACCTGCCTGCGAATTTATTACCTGAACTGTCTGTTAGCATATAAAAATATACACCGCTTGTCGGCATTTCACCAATTGCTATTTCAGTCTTGTTGGTTATTGACTTGCTGCAGATTGTTTTGCCCAAGACATCTGTAATGGTAAGCCTGCCAGATTGTATAGTATATGGTAAGGTGATTTTTGAGTACTGGTTGGCGGGGTTTGGGGAGATGGTGATTGTTTTCCTATCGGTATTATTTATTACTGATAATGCGCAGGTTTGTGCATTTAGATAATATCCTCCTGAAGGTTTGGGGACTGTGATAATATTTCCATTGTTTTCAAAGCATAATATATACCTCATGCCTTCAAATATTCCGGGCATAAGTGGTCTGTTAAGCCCAGATGTACATCCTATACCTTCAATGACAGTATAGGGGGGATAATAGTATAAGGGGATATTACTTGCATAGACATTCATAAACGTCCATACTTTGTGCCAGATATTATTAATTTTTACTGAGTCGAGTTGTGTGACAGAATAAATAAAAGTATCTCTCGGTATTAAATTACTGTAGGCAATACTTGTGAAGCTGTCACCTATAGAAAGGTTATAGTCGTACAGTAAATGCTCAGTGGTATCATCTGTGTCATTGTATTTCAGGTATATTTTGTTTTGTAGGGTATCTTCTCGACGTAGCTCATATCCACTTACATAAGTAAGTCCATTTATGGTATTGTAGTTGCCATTATAAATCCTGTTAACAGAAGTATAGTCAGGGTGGTAAAAGCTTTCTGTCCATACGTTACTAGTATCCGTAAAATGTATTTTCTGTGCATTAGCAAAGCAATGCATCAATAGCAAGGATAGTATTAGTAGGTATGTTCTCATTCGTAAATGAATTTGCCGGTGTAGGATTGGTTTTGTGTAAGGTCTGTAAGCTGGTATAAGTAGAAACCACTTGCCGGCATTTCGCCAATTGCTATTTCAGTCTTGTTGGTTATTGACTTGCTGCAGATTGTTTTGCCCAATACATCTGTAATAGTAAGTTGCCCAGATTGTATGGTGTATGGGAATGTTATTTTTGAGTACTGGTTAGCAGGGTTGGGGGAGATGGTGACTCCCTTCCTATTTATTGGTATGTTTTTTACATCAACACCGTTTGTGTCTTTACAACTGATATTATTGTCGAATTCCATGTAAGTATATGGAACCGATAGTGTCGGATAAGTGCCATTGTTTTGAAAACAAACTAATCGTTGTTGCCATTCAAAAAAGAAACCCAGATACGGCATTAATGGATCATTAATGCTTCCGATTCCTTCAATAATTGTCAACAATCTAAGGCCATTATCAATTTGAAAAGTATAGTGCTTTGTCCCATTAATATTTATTGAGTCTTTAGTTCTGACAATGTAGTTGTGATATGGTGTTTTAAGAGAGTCTCCTACATTTGCATTGAAATCGTATAGTACAAACTCATTAGTATCAAGCGGGTAATAACTGTTTCTATATATTTTAGTGTACACCTTGTTTGTAGTTGTATCAAATCTTACTAATGCAGAATCATTACTCCCTTCATATATGCTGTAGGTGATACCATTTTGAATAGTAGTTCCGGTAATAGAACCTTTGACCGGAGACCAATAAAGATTAAAAAGGTACTTGTATACGTAATGCCATTTATTACTAGTATCTGTAAATCGGATTTTCTGCCCGTAAGAGGTGGCAGATATAAAAAGCAGCAGTAAGGGAATAAGGATGTATAATCTTTTCATTATATAAAGTTATGAAAACGATTAATATGATAGTAGCCAGATAGGTAAGTTAATTGTAAATTGCAGCCTCAAAACGTACGATACTTATATGTCGGTAACACAACTGAAAAACTATGCCGAAGGCAAATGGGTAGCTGCCAAAGATGGAGATGCGCTCTATAATGCCGTAACAGGCGAAGCAATATATACTGCCAGCAGCGAAGGGCTTGACTTTGGTGCCATGATGAACTATGCACGCAAAGTGGGAGGCCCTGCATTGCGCAAGCTCACCTTTCACCAGCGTGGGCGGATGCTGAAGGCGCTGGCTTTTCACTTGCTGGAAAAGAAAGAATACTTCTACAAGATAAGTGCCTACACTGGTGCTACGCGTGTAGATAGCTGGGTGGATATTGAAGGTGGTATCGGCAACCTGTTTGCCAATGCCAGCCTGCGACGCCAGTTTCCTGATGAGCGTTTTTATGTAGATGGTGATGCTGCCAAGCTTTCTAAAAACGGTACGTTCATAGGCCACCACATCATGGTGCCGCGCGAGGGTGTTGCGATACACATCAACGCGTTCAACTTCCCGGTATGGGGTATGCTGGAAAAGATTGCAGTAAACCTGCTGGCTGGTGTGCCTGCTATCGTAAAGCCTGCAACACTTACATCGTTCCTTACAGAAGCGGTGTTTGAAGAAATCATCAAATCGAACATACTGCCCGAGGGTTCGCTGCAATTGATATGCGGCAGTGCACGTGGTATATTGGATACGATAGAAACACAGGATGTTGTAACCTTTACAGGTAGTGCATCTACAGGGCAGCAATTGAAGTCGCATCCGCGCATTGTTTCAGAAGCAGTGTCTTTCAATCTGGAAGCCGACTCGCTGAACTGTTGTGTGTTGGGTCCTGATGTTACAACGGCCATGCCGGAGTTTGACATCTTTATAAAAGAAGTAACACGCGAAATAACTACCAAAGCTGGACAGAAGTGTACGGCAGTGCGCCGCATCATGGTGCCAGCAAACATGGTAGAAGACGTACAGATAGCATTGGGCAAACGCCTGAAAGGAACTACGATTGGTGACCCTAGTGTAGAAGGTGTGCGCATGGGTCCATTGGCTGGGCAGTCTCAACGCAAAGAGGTGCGCGAAAAAGTAATGCAGCTTGCACAAAGCCAGCAAATCATTATTGGCGATCTCGAAAAATTTGAAGTAGTAGGTGCAGACAAAGAAAAAGGTGCTTTCCTTTCTCCGATAGTATTCTTCAACGATAGTCCGTTTACAAAAACAGACTGCCACAATATCGAAGCATTTGGCCCTGTAAGTACCATCATGCCATACAGCACAATAGACGACGCAATTGCATTGTCTAAACTGGGTAAAGGTTCACTGGTGTGTTCTATCATCACAGCAGATGATGATGTGGCTACAGAATTTGTACTGGGTGCAGCAAGTATGCACGGTCGTATATTGGTGCTGAATGCAGACTGTGCGAAAGAAAGCACAGGTCATGGTTCGCCAATGCCGCTGCTGGTACACGGTGGCCCGGGCCGCGCAGGTGGTGGTGAAGAGATGGGCGGTAAGCGTGGTGTGCTGCACTACCTGCAACGCACAGCTATACAAGGTTCGCCAACTACCATCAGCCGCATTACGAATGTATATCAGCAAGGTGGTAAACAAAATGAAACAGTGGTGCATCCGTTCCGCCAGTATTTTGAAGACCTGAAAGTGGGTGATACACTGATAACTGCCAAGCATACGGTAACGGAAGCCGACATCACCAATTTTGCCAATGTAAGTGGTGATAACTTCTATGCACACATGGATGCAACATCGCTGGAAGGCACCATCTTTACAGGGCGTGTGGCGCATGGTTACTTTGTGCTTTCAAAAGCAGCGGGCTTGTTTGTAGATGCCAAGAAAGGACCTGTATTGCTGAACTATGGTATTGATGAGGCTCGCTTCACAAAACCTGTGTACCCGGGTATGACGATAGGCGTGAAGCTGACGGTGAAAGAAAGGGTAGACCAGGAAAAACGTGACGCGGAAGATATAGCAAAAGGTATCGTAAAATGGTTGGTAGATGTGTATGACGAAACAGGTGAAACAGTAGCCATAGCAACCATCCTGACGATGGTGAAGAAAAGAAACCAAGACTAAATTAACAAAGTCCTGCTACCACGGCAGGACTTTTTATATGATATTTGTACTGTAAATAAACGAACGAATTATGCAACACGCAGAAGGCTACGTACGCAGTGAAATAGATCATGGCATTGCTACGATTGAATTTTTCCACCCGAGCAGTAACTCATTACCGGGTGTAATACTGAACGATCTTGCTAAAACTATCAATGATATAGGCATAGACCAGAATGTAAAAGTCATCATCCTGAAGAGTGCCGGTGAAAAAGCATTCTGTGCAGGTGCGTCTTTTGATGAACTGGTTGCCATCAGCAGCGAGGCACAGGGTAAAGAATTTTTCAGTGGCTTTGCCAAAGTGATAAACGCAATGCGCAAATGCCACAAGCTGATAATAGGCCGTATACATGGCAAAGCTGTAGGCGGTGGTGTAGGCCTTGCTGCAGCTGTAGATTATGCAATAGCTACAGAAGAAGCATCTGTAAAACTGAGCGAACTGGCAGTAGGTATTGGCCCGTTTGTGGTAGGCCCTGCGGTTGAGCGTAAAGTAGGTGTATCATGTTTCAGCCAGCTGGCAATAGATGCTACAGAATGGCGCAGTGCAGAATGGGCTAAGAAACATGGGCTTTATGCAGAGCTGTATTCAAACGTATCGGAAATGGATGATGCGGTACAGGCATTAGCTGAAAGGCTTGCCAACAGCAGTCCTGATGCAATGGCACAGCTGAAGAAAATCTTCTGGCAGGGTACTGAAAACTGGGATACATTGCTGACAGAACGTGCAGGCATCAGCGGACGTTTGGTGCTGAGCGATTTTACACGCAATGCCATCAACAAATTCAAAGCTAAAAACGAAGCAAGTAATAAATAAGCTTACTTGACCGCATCGAGCAATACCTGCTCGTACATATCTGTGATACGCGCCCAACTATATTGGGTGCGTATTTTATTTAGGTTGTTTTGCAACAGTGTTTTGTAAGATTCCTTATCGCTGTTGTTGCGGATGATGTCTGCAATATGCGCAGGTGCAGAGAAGTAAAATGCATCGCGCTCCAATACTGTTTTATTAAACACATTATCGTGCGCGGCTATCAGTGCATTGCTGCTCATTGCTTCCAGCAACGATGGGTTGGTGCCACCAACAGAATGCCCGTGGAAGTAAATGCTTGAATAATAGCGCAGGTTGTTTACAGCTTTGATATCGTAAATACCACCAAGGAATTTGATACCCTTATGCTGTCCGTAGCGGTTTACCAGCATGGTGCCAAACTCGTTGTTTGTTTTGCCCACAACCAACAACGGATTTTCAGAACCACTTTCTACATAGCCTTGTAGTATCAGTTCTATATTGTTCTCTGGCTCCATACGCGCCATCAGCATATAGTATTTGTATGGCTCAACGTTGTATTGTTGTATAACATTGGCATCGGGTGTGTCAAAAATATCCGCACCGTATGCTATGAAGTGAGATTCTTTATTGTAGGTCTCTTTCAGATATTGCTGAATACCCAGAGAGTCTGCTATCAGCACATCGCCATGTTTTGCTGCCCAGCGCTCTGCATGTTTCAAAAACCATTGTACTTTTTTGCTGTATTTGCTTCGCTTCCATTCCAACCCGTCCATGTTTACTACGTTAGGACAGTAAGAAGGCCAGCGCCAATACCATACACTATTGCTGGTATAGCCCAGTTGCAGCAGCACATCAAAGCCGCGCTTACGTGCATCGTTGATGCAGTTGAGGTCGTAAATGAATTGGCCTGCAGTGCCGAGTTTATCTTCAGGGTCATTGCAGTGAACAATGTTTACTCCGTTCCATTCACTGCCCTGATATTCATGAGAATGAGAATTGTACACCCACACCTGATGCCCGCGTTGGGTAAGTCCCAATGCCAGATATTCTGCGCATTGTTCAAAACCGCCATACCTGTTGGGTATGCCGCGTGTACCTAGTATTCCTATTTTCAGCGACTTCTTCATTTCAGACTGCAAAAGAACATCAAAGTTTTAAAACATTCACATAGGCTTTGTAAGTTTCTTCTGCCGCACGCTTCCATGTAAAGCTATCCAGTATACGCTTTTTGAAGTCCTGGCTATACGGGGCATTGAAAGCTTTGTCTATAGCATCTTTGATAGATGCCACATCATCGGGCTCGCAATACCATGCGTCGTTCAGGAAATAGTCGCGCGTGTCGCCCTTGTCAGTCACCACAATATTGCAACCCATTACCGCTGCTTCCAGCGATGAAAGCCCTGTTGTTTCAAAATAGCTTGGCAGTACATGCACTTTGGCATTGCTGTAGGCAGTGTAGAGCATATCTTCATCAAGATGTCCGCCTATGTGTATATTACCCGCTGCCTCTTGTTTACATTGCTCAAAGTATGCCATGTTGTTGGGCGACGGCTTGCCGTGTATGTATAGTTTGTATTGTGTATTGTTGAGTGCACGTATCAGGTTCAGCTGATTCTTCCTGCTTTCTATACGCCCCATGCAGATGATGGCATTTTTGTAGTCTGTATTTTCGGGGTATTTGTTTTCAAGGTTCTTGGTATTGATGCCGTTGGGTACAACGTGGTATGGTGTAGTAACAGGATATTTAGCCACAAACCTTCGGTACTCGCTTTCAGAATTTGGCAGCAGCATTTTTGCATGCTTGGCAACATACATGGTAGATTTTGTATGTCCCCACAGCAGGTATTCTTTACTTACTATTTTCTCGCCATTCTTCACAGCACGTGCTACGGTCTTAATGTATTCGAACGTGCTTTCGGGTATCAGTTTTTTGATGGTGCCAACAATACCGCTACGCCCTTCTTCTTTTACCGTACCGTATTCTACAAATATGGTAGACACAAGGCAAGGCTTGCCGCTGTGTTTCATGTGTGCTATCACATCTGCAGGGCGAATGATATTGAAAAAATGCAGCAGGTCGTACTTAGCATAGTCTATCTGTTGGTTGGTGAGATAGATATCTACCAGAACGCCCATGTTGCGAAGCCCTACGGCAGTTTCTTCCAGTTGCTTGGTATCGCCACCGGGAGATGAGTATAATGTTGCCCTAGATATGAAAGCTACTTTCATTGAATGGCTTAGTGTTTTTTGAGTGTTTTATATAAGCCCTTGCGCAGTGCAGAGGGCAGGAACGAAAATATATACAGTATATAAGAAGCAAAATTGCCGGGATAATGCTTGATGGCCTGTGCCATATGTTGCCTTGCAAGCAGGCCATTAGGGTTATCCCACAGGTATTTTTTGCCCACCATGGCATGATAAGATGCAATCTTATATGCGCTGAGATTTTGGCTGCTGATGAGTTCTTTCAGTTTTGCAGCATCTTCGTCGCTTACATAGCCATTATGGATTGCACTTCTACGAATATCTATAAACATTTGCCCGCGCCATTTCTCATCTATGGTTACAGATTCAGGGTTGAAGCGCACTTTCATTAATGACTGCCTCAGGTTACAGACCTTGCCTTGCGATAATAGCTTCTTCCACAGCAGGTGGTCTTCAAATGTCAATGCGTTTTTAGGATACAGCCCCGCAGCTATCACAGCATCTTTACGAAACATAACGCAAGGGTGTATGAATGGGCATTTGCGGTCGATGCGTTCTACGATTTCTTCGTGTGTATGGCCTATGGGTACCAGTGGTGTCAGGTAGTTGCCATCGCGGTCTATAATATCAGCTTCGCAACCCACCATTACATAGTCGGGGTGTTGTTGCAGAAAATCAAATTCTACTTGCAGGCGTCCGGGCAGGTTCACATCATCCGCATCCATACGTGCTATGATGTCTGCATCAGACATTAGTATGCAATCGTTCAGCGTATCTATCAGCCCTTTATTGGGTTGGTCTATCAGTTTTATGCGCGGGTCGTTGTATCGTTTTATAACTTCCAGCGTATTGTCTTTAGAACCATCGTTGACAATTATAAATTCAAATTCTGTGAAACTCTGATTCAATACACTTTCTATTGCCTCCGCTACGTATGCTTCAGCATTGTAGGCAGGCATTATTATGCTTAGGGGTATTTTATGCACGCTGTTCATCATTTTCGTAGTGAATATCCATTAAAACAAACAGTTCGAATATGGCAGTAATGGTCAGCATTTCGAACCAATACTCAAATCCGAGAAATAAAAGGAATAAAGGTGCTATGTATCTGGTGGCTTTCAGGCGTTTAAAGTTCTTCAAAGGGAATCCGATATAGAATAACAGGAAGCAGAGTATGCCTACAAGGCCATATTCGCCAGCTACCTGATTGTACACGCTATTAGGCATGTTGATGATAGAATGCTCGCCGATAGGCAGAGAGAATACATATAACAGGCTATACAGGTGTGCCAGCAAAAAATCGTCATTGATGTATATATACCTGGTAGGGTAGTCGCCTTGCAAATTCAGTCCTGTAGATTTTATTGCCTGTTTGGAAGAAAAGTTGCCAATACCTGCACCAAATAATAAGTTCTTTTTTCTGCTAAGCAGGTAGTACAACGTTTGCTCGTGTGTGTATACCTTGATGAGTCCGCTTTCCCTTACTGCCAACGGTGTTTTTGCATATTCCACAGCATACCATTTTTCGATGATATATTTCAATACATCGGGTTCCATTCGCAGGTTGCTGTTATCCTTAGATTTAGCAGTGCCGAATTGTTGGATGTATTTAAGCTCATCCTTGTAGCTCAGCAGTTCGGTGTCGCTTTTGTGCATACGGTAATACGAGCCTTTATCTAGTTCGTATTTCTTTTTCTGACTCAGCTTTTGCTCGTAATATGGCAGGTCTGCTTTTTTTACATCTGTAGCAGGTGCAGCAGCAACAGGTTCTTTTTTCTCTGTTTCTCTGTCGTAAACTGCTGTTACATATTTAATGTTATTAAGGCTTAGTACGGGGTACACAATGCTGATAATCAGCAATGAATAAAGGATTTGTACCCTTGTCCTTTTTTTGCCGACAAGCAAGAATACTCCAGCCATAGTAGCCAGCAAAAGTATGAGTGTAAGGTTGCTGGTGCACAGTAATAGTACCAACAGGCAAAGTGCTGCCCAACGAAACTGATTATTATAAATGAAGTATAATGTACCAATTGCATTGAGCGTAGCATTGGTTACAGATATATTACTCATGATGCCTTTTACATGGTCTCCGGTAGAGCCGCCATAATATTCGGTTGGTTCCCAGTACCAATAGGGCATCAGTTGGCCTGAATCAATTATCATTTTACCCAACTCACCCAAACTGAACAAGGTATTTACAAGGAAAAATAATTTGACAGAGGCTACCAGTTTTTCTTTGGGCTGATTGTAAACGGTACTTGCTAAGAAATGTACTGCTATACCTGCCAGCAGCCAATTGATAACAGACATAAGCCAGCCAAACCAATAACCGTCTGTGGCAAAAGAGTTGTGAAACAATGAGGCTATGGTGCCCACTACAGGCATAATAAAATAGAACTTGCTAAAGCCTGTTAATGCCGGTGTCTTGTAGCGCTTGTAAGCCAGATATATAAAATAGAAGGCTATTGCTGCTACCTTTACGTAGAGCTTTACATAGGTGACACCTACTAAAAATAGCAGGAACGCCCAGTCTGCATCAGCAAATATGTTTCTTCTGTTTTGCATTTATACTGTTATCAGGTGTTGGGTTTGAAGAATGAAATGGTGCCGGTAATATGTTCTTTCTTTAATTGTCTTGTCAGTACTGCTATAGCAGTGTATACAACAACCGCCACAACCACCTGCAGCCACATATTGATACCTGTAAAAGTGGTAATAAAATAACTGATTAATGCCATGAATGCAAATAGCAGAAATGGAGTGAGTGCAAATGTTGCCAAGTGTTTTGATGTTAGCTTGTAGTATGCTATCAATTGGAAAATAGTAGTGATGAGGAATGCTATAGCAGCACCCATGCCATCTAAAAACGGAATCAATACCAGATTGAGTATTATATTGATGATGGCAGAAGCCCCCACCAATGTGCTTATCTGTTTGTATCTGCGGGCAGAAAATGCCAGTGTCCACAGCAGGTTGATGATAAAATGCAGTGGAATACAAACAGAAAGTATCATAAACTCTGGCGCATTAACGGTTCCGAATTTTTTATCGAACAGATTGTCTAATACGGGTGCCCATAGGATATTCAACACCAGTGGTATCAGCATAGAAAAGTAGGATTCCAACCTGTATAGGTTCTTGGTATTATTATATGTGTCTGCATCAAGATTATCGCCTGTTGCCAGCAGGCGGGCATAGCGTGCAAGCAGTATTGGGCCTATTACCGTCAGCGGAAGTTTTGATATTTCGTATGCGCGGTATGCGAGATTGTACTCAGACGTAATAATATCTGTGCTAATAAGACCAAGCAAGAATAAGTCTGCACGGGCAAGGCTGGAATCGAAGAGTACGGATATATATTGCGGTAAAGCTTCCTTCAGCAGCTTTTTATATGCTATCCATTTGAAGCTGAAAGAAAACTGCCGGGTAGTAATGATGTAGGATAATAGTGCTAACAACTCAAAAGCGGCACAGCCGGCAAGTGTAGCTAAGGCTGTTGTTACAGAAAGGCTTTTGGTAGTTAATAACAATATGCCAAGGGATAGTTTTACAATATTGCTTACAATGGCAATGATGGCATAAGGGGCAAAATGTTGTTTGGCATTAAGAAAGAATTTCAACGGCCCTGCAGTAAAAATAAGTGCCTGTACTAGAAACATCCATGGGGTAAGGCGCATGCCATACATCATGCTGTCTCCCCAAAGCCATACCGAAAACAATAGTATCAGAAATGTTATAGCTGATAATACAGATGCATGAAACAAATATGCTGGTGCAGCCCAGTCTGAACGGGAAGAGCTCGCTATGCGGCGGGTAACAATCTGGTCGAGCCCGAAGCTGAGGGCCATAACCAGTATCAATGCTACCGTATTGGCCCATGCAATACTGCCGGAATCGCTCTTGGGTAGATATAGTGATATGAGTATGAAGAAGATGCCCCCCAATACCTGAACGGCAACAGCCTGTACGCCGGACGAAAATAGTTTGCTGAATAGGCTGTTCTTCACAAATGTGTTGTGTATTAATTTGGATATGAGCGGGTAAAATTACTATTTAATCAGCTACTTTTGTAATCATATGCTGAGGGCTCCATGGGTACAAACTGCACTGCAGTACGCGTTGTGTATACTCGCGTTCCTTATCCCGTTCCCGTTTATTTTTGGCTCTTATGCAATTGTACTGCTATCTCTCTTGTGGATACTGAATGGTGATTTTAAGGGTAGTTTTCAGCGCTTCAAAGCTAATAAGGTATTATGGGCATGGGTGGCATACTATGTGCTGAACGCACTCAGCTATTTCTACAGTGAAAACAAAGGGCAGTCTCTCTTTGATATCGGCGCAAAAATGAGCATTCTGTTATTGCCATTTGTAATAGGTGCGGGTGCACCCATCAGCAAAAAGCTGTTTGAAAGGGTGTTGGTTTTCTTTATCAGCAGCCTTTCTATTGTAGCTGTCATCAGTATTATCCATGCTATTGTACGTTGCTATCGTGAGGGGTATATATATAAGCCTTTTTTCTTCTATCATGACTTGGTAGCTGGCTTTGACAGCAGTGCCGTGTACATGGCGTTGTATTGCCTGTTTTCGCTGGCATGCCTGCTGATGCTGCAATGGCAACACTTTTTTACAGGGAAGTATAAATGGGTGAAGGTGCTGTTGATAGTGTGGCAAATTCTGTTTTTCATACTCCTTTCATCTCGCCTGCTGATAATATTGTTCTTTATTTTATTGGTTCCTTTCTATATACGTAAGGCTTTTAAGCACAAAGGTTGGGGTGTTGGCCGGTTGGCAATCATAGCAGCTTTGTTTGCCATTGTAGGGGCAGGAGTGTTTACAACAGACAATCCTGTAAAAAACAGGTTCAACGATATGTTTCAGAAAGACTTGAGTATAGCCTGGCAAGATGACTACAGCCAAATACCGCAGGATTCTTTCAGCAATGTAACATTGAGATTGATGTTGTGGCGTTTTGGTTATGAGAATATGCAGGAGCATAACCTATGGCTGAAGGGGGCGGGCAATGGAGATGCAGTAGATCTGCAAAACCAGAAGCTGGAACAGCATGGTTTTGATATAGATGCTGCTAAAGATAATGTGCGGAGCGAGTTTTACAATATCAATCTTCATAATATGTTTTTCCAGGTATTGATGATGATTGGCATACCCGGTTTGTTACTTTATATTATCATGGTTTTCAGTCCATTACTTGCTTTGAGGGTTATGGAATATCGTCATATATTCTTTGTTTTTCATGTAAGTATGCTTTTTTTCATGTTTCAGGAAGCAATTTTCCAGACACAGGCCGGAATTGTGTTTTATTCTGTGTTCAGTATGATATTCTGGAATTTGAAATACAGAAATGATAATCAATAATTTACAGATATTATAATTAACATATTTTATTTTTTGTGAAAAAAATCAAAAAATATCATGAAATCGTAAAGTTTGACACGATTTTTGCTGTGTATTTTAAGTCATTTAGAGCAAGATATTAGAATAACAGTAATGGAACAACCTTTTGTAGGGAAAATACCTTTAGTACAGCCTGCCCGCAAGCAGGTAGCACCACAGTCGGACGTAGCAGATATTCGCGAAATGTTTCGCGAGATAAATCAGCGTTATATGGTTTATCAGCCATCTGGATACTATGCAGTGGTTAAGCGTGCTATTGATATTTTCGCATCCATGACATTCATTTTGCTCGTGATGTCTTGGGTGTACCCGATTGTTGCCCTTCTTATCAAGCTTACATCAAAAGGCCCTGTTTTCTTCATCCAGAAACGTACAGGCTACAAAGGCATAGAATTCGATTGCTTTAAGTTCCGTACTATGTACGTGAATGCAGATGCTGATACTAAACAAGCAACAACGGGCGATAAGCGTATTACGCCGGTAGGTAAATTCCTCCGCAAAACACACCTTGACGAAGTGCCACAGTTCTTCAACGTACTGTTGGGCGATATGAGCATTGTAGGTCCGCGCCCGCACATGCTCTACCACACACGCTACTATTCACAGTTCATACCATACTACAATCTGCGTCATGAAGCAGTACCTGGTATGACGGGTATGGCACAGATAAAAGGTTTTATAGGTGAGATAACTGCAGAACGCGAATTGCGCAAGCGCATACAGTGGGATGTGTACTACCTGAAGAATCGTAGCATCTGGTTGGATATTACTATCATCTTCACCACATTTGCACAGGTATTCGGCAAGGCACTGAAGGGTGCAGGAAAGAATCAATAATCATTGTTAACACTGCTTTAAATCATCGAAGCAGTACATATATCATCCCGTATTTAGGCGTAACTTTAAGTAGCTTAAATACGGGATATGTCTTTAATAATCACTGCAACCGATTTTTCTACCACCGCCAACCATGCGCTGCGCTACGCCGCTGCACTGGCAACGAAACATAAAGCACAACTTACGGTATTGCACAGCTATACAGTGCCTGTAGCCATCAGCGAAACGCCGATGCCTGTGATGAGTATAGAAGAGTGCCGAGAAGTAGCAGAGAAGGGTATAGCAAAGGTGGTAGATGAGCTGACCGTTTCTTTTCCTGATATTGCTATAAACGGGGTTACCATGTTTGGTGATATCACCGAGGTATTGACAGACTATGCCAATGAAAAGAATCCCTGGATGATAGTGCTTGGCAACAGCCTGCACGACGAGGATAGTGTTTGGTTCTCGGGCAATCTGATAGATATTATGCGAGAACTGCACCACCCGGTGCTGGCGGTGCCTACAGGTTGCGACTATAAAGAAGTGGAAAAACTCTGCTTTGCCTGCGACTATAAAAAAGATACTACTACATTACCACTTGGTATGATAACAGCCATTGCACACCAAACCGGTGCGGCACTGCATGTGGTGAATGTGGACCATAACAGCGAACACTTCAGTACAGATACGCCTGAAATAAATGAAATGCTGCATGCGGCATTAGCTGTTGCAAAGCCTGTATATCATTATGTGGAAGGAGAAGACGTAGATGCAGCCATACAGGATTTTGCAGATAATAATGATATAGATTGGCTGATAGTGGCACCGCACAAACACGGCTTCTTTGAGCGCATATTTCATAAAAGCCATACAAAGGCACTGGCTAGAAGCATCAATATTCCTTTGCTGGCTTTACACTAATAATATATACGTTGCTTACGCAACAGGAGTAAGTTTTTCTTTCACTACGTTGATGAGGTGTGGTGCGGAGAATGGTTTTGTGATGTAAAGATCGGCGCCCATTTCCAATCCTTTGTTAATATCATCAGCGTCGGCAAATGCGCTGAGGAATATGAAAGGTATGCCTGCTGTTATCGGGTTTGTCTTAACAGCCGAAAGTATCTTATCCCCGTTGATATCGGGCAGCATAAAGTCGCAGATGATAAGGTCAATATCATTTGCCGCCAGCATGCGCAGGCCATCCTGCCCGTTATCTGCGAATACCGTATTGATGCCGTGCATGAGGAAGATAGTCCTCATCACTTCTGTTATCCCTTTGTCGTCCTCTATTACAAGAACTGTTTTACTACTTGCCATCGTTTGTGTCTGTTTGTACATCCGGTATTATAATGCTGAAAACAGAGCCTCTCCCTAAACTGCTTTCTATTGCTATGTTACCGTTGTGCGTTTTTATTGCGTGTTGTACAACCATCAGCCCTATGCCTGTGCCCGAAATATTGCCCACGTTTGATGCGCGGTAGAATGAGTGGAACAGATTGTCCAGTTCTGTTTCGGGTATGCCTATGCCATGGTCGGTTATTTGTATATGTATGTTTTCTTCTTTTCTGAAAATATGCAGCTGTGGTGCAGGGCGATTGGCAGAATACTTGAATGCATTGCTCAGTATGTTTACCACTGCGTGCCTCATCAGGCTGCTGTCTATAAATATTGTTTTTACGTCTTCGTCTATTTCTATTTCAACATTGCGCCCGTCTGTATAAGGCATAAACTGCTCGTGTGCTATCTCGCCCATGTAGTTGCGAACATCTACATGCTTAGGCTCGTACTTCACTTTGTTGTTTTCAATACGTCCTACTATCAATAGCTCGTTCAGTATATCGGTAATGCGTTTTACTTCTTTCACAATACCGGTTGTGAACTTCTTCTTGTCTATAGCCACGGCATCGCTGCCCATAGACTCGTACATCTCCAGTATCTCTGCCGACGACATGATAACCGAAAGCGGCGTGCGCAGCTCGTGAGAAGTTATGTGTATGAAGTTTGACTTCATATTGTTCAACTCCTTCTCGCGTTCTATCAGGCTCACCATCTGCTGTTCTTTCTGCACACGTTCTGTAACGTTTGATAAACGACCTGCTACAATATTGCCATCCTTATCAGTATGCCTGTGCCAGATGTAATAGTCTATATACTGTGTTACATTGCCCTCCGAATCTATAATGCGGAAGATGCCTTTCTGCGGTTGCTTGCGAATGCGCAACTGATCGAAAGAGTAGTACAGTTCAGACTTATCATCCGGGTGCACATGCTTCATGATAGCCGGCTGATACTTAACGGGCATCACATAGTCATCAAGGTTCATCGCTTTCAGGAATGCATTGTTGTAGAACATGATGTCTCCGTCAAAACTTATCTGGAATACACCATCGTTCAGCGTTTGCATCAGTGTCTTGAAGCGCTCCTTCTCTTCACTTACAGCTATCTGCTGTTCCTTCTGTTCAGTTATGTTGATACCGTAGCCTATCACAAACTTCAGTTTCTTATTGTCGCCGAAGTAAGGGTAGAAGATGCGCAGCACATAGTCTTTAGTTCCGTCAGGTTTCACAGTTTCATCTATCCACGGTACGCTGGCACCTGTTTCCTTTGCGCGGTTGAAGTATGCACGTCTTTCGTCTGCAATGGCAATATCTCTTTCTCTGAATGCGCAATACTCATAATCGTCTTTGCCAATCATCCATGCGCGCAGCTCATCACTTTTGATGGCTGTTTTGTTCAGGTACAGATACTTATGGTCTGCCGAGAAGATGGCGATATCTGCAGGCAACTCATTAAGGATGGTATGATAGAAGTTTCGCTGATTTATCAGCTCTACTTCTTTATGCATCAAAGAGGTTATCTGCTCGTAGTACCATATATGGCATGTAATAACACCATCTTTCAGGATAGGGTGGTATTTACGTTTGAAATGCCTGCCATCTGTGCTTTCTATCACATCAAGCCTTTCTTTGCCTATTTCGGGTATCTCTATCACATCCAGAACAAACTGTTCAGGGTCTTTAAAGAAAGCCTTGGCTACCTGTGCAGCGCCCAGACAGTTGTATCCTGCCAGGTCTTCCGGCTTGCCGGGAATGCTGAATATTTCAATGAACTTCTTATTTACAGACAGTATAGTACGGTCTGCACTCTCTAATAATACACCCGACTCCAGCGTGTTGAACACTGCCTGCAGGTTTTCCAATAATATGTTCTCTGTCATCACCATCTGCGCCTTAGTTTGTAAGGTAGTTTGCAATTAACTCCGAACGCGATTTTACGTTCATCTTCACGTACACATTCTTCAGATGGTGGTTCACCGTGTGGTACGATATAAACAACTTGTCGGCTATTGCTTGATAGGCAAGGCCTTCCTTTATAAGCTGTACTATCTCGTACTCGCGGTCTGTAAGGCCGAATCTTTCTTTGATAGAAACAGTCGGTTCCTTTTTATTCAAAATGCCTATCAGCTTGGTAGCTGCAATAGGCGACATATAGCTGCCGTTGCTCAGTAGTGCCTGCATGGTAGCCACTGTGTCTGCCATTGTAAACGGTTTGTACAGATAGCCTTTAGCACCGCTTTCAAAAGCCTTCATAATGTGGTGCTCGTTCTGGTCGCCCGTCATTATGATGATGGATGTTTCCGGAAACTTTTTTACAATATCTGTAATCAGGTCTATACCGGATGTTTCCTTCAGGTGTATATCCAATAGGATAAAGTCAGGGTCACAGTCAATCGTTTTGTTTTCGATGTTTTTGTAGCATGGCTCTGAGAATACTACAAAATAGTCGGGCATGGCTTCCAGGTAATGCGAGATATTGCTTCGAAGCGCATCATTGTCTTCGAGGATACCTACTGCATATAATTTTGGTTTCGCATTCATGATACTACAGCTGATTTTTTCTAATACAAATGTCTGTATATATCAACACATTTTCATGCCTTATTAACCGAATAACAACGGAATAACAATTTAAACTGTTGGTAACAAACGGTTAACAAATTGTGTTTTTCATTTAATTTTAAAATCTTCTAAATCAATGCCTTCATTCATCTTGTTTGTCTTATAAGCTTCTTCTATTCTGTCTCGTTCTTTGAGTGCTTTCAGCAGGTATAAACACAGGGACCATATCTGCCGTATGTACAGCATGCCAATGATGGCTGTAGCTGCACCCAAGTATGATAAAATCAGTTTGCCCATGTTTTCTGCTTGTCGTGTTTTACGCTTTGTTTTCAGCGGGTCAGCGTAGTATCTGCCCCACCGTATTTATTACATATATACCCATACTGAGTGCGGATAGTGATACCACAGCCGTGTAAAAAATGGTGTTTACCTTATTGCTGTTCTGGTAGTAGCGTTTCAGCCTCAGTTCCTGTGCCCTGCCTATTTTCTCTACATTGTAGTAGAAAAACGACTTCACGAACTTTCTGGAGAAGTGCACATTTTGCCTGTACGCCAGTATCATTAACAACTTCACCATCACCATTAACAGCAGAATAAAGATTGCAAACACCAGCAATTGCAGCGATGCTATACCCGTATTCATGTCTTTTTCTTTCCCTTTTTACAATTACAAAAATAGCTTTGCCCGCACCCCTTCCACATCACTATAAATAGTAGTTTTTAGCAGTAGCAGACAACAGAAAAGGGCACTTTCGATGCCCCTCCCCATAGTAGTCAACACCCATATGCCCCTATGTGTATGATACTGCTGCAAATGTAGGCTGGTGTGCATAGCCCCATCTCACTAATTATAGTAGTTTTTCTATCTGTGCCTGCCTATCCTTATATTCGCTGCATAAATAGTTGAGATGAAAAAGATTAGCCTGTATGCAGCCCTGATGCTGGCAATGACTATAAGCGCCTGTAAAGACAATGATAAGCCTGCAGAAGATACCACTGCTACAGAACAGCCTGCTACCAATGTACCAGCGCCCAAGCAAATACCGTTTTCATTGGTTACAGAATACCCGCATGATGCTACCGCTTTTACAGAAGGGTTGCAGATGGTTGATGGTGTTTTGTATGAAAGTACAGGACAATACGGCTCTTCCGACGTGCGCAAAGTAGCATTGGCGACAGGGAAAGTGCTGCAAAAGCAGGCTATGGATGCCAAATACTTCGGTGAAGGCATCACGGTGCTGAACGGTAAGCTATACCAACTGACATACAAAGAGAAGACAGGTATAGTATATGATGCTAAAACCCTGAAACAGCTACAGACATTCAGCTACCCTAATGCCGAAGGCTGGGGGATGACCAATGACGGCACCAACCTGATATACAGCGACGGTACGGACGAATTGTTCTTTATAGACCCTGTAAACTTTAAAGAAGTGAAACGCATACAGGTAAAAGACCAGTATGGAACCGTGACGCGTATTAATGAGCTGGAGTATATAAAAGGCTATATCTATGCCAACCAATGGCAGGCCGACCTGATATATAAAATAGACCCTGCTACGGGCAATGTGGTAGGTATTGCCGACATGCGCAACCTGCGCCAGCAAACGGGCATCTTGGCATTGGGGCAGGCTACAGACGAGACGCAGCCTGAAGTAATGAACGGCATAGCATATGATGCGGCTACGAACAAAATATACATAACTGGCAAAAACTGGCCAAAGCTGTTTGAAGTGAAGCTGGATAACTAAGCTGCATAATAAATTGCATCCTCAGCCGTTTAGTATGGACAATCGACTGAAAATGAGGCTGTTTTTAATTTCATCTGCTATTTGCATTGCTAGCTGTGCCACTGCGCAGGAGCTGAACCTGGGTGTGCATGTGAACCCTATACTTACCACGCCGTATTTGGACGGAGCATCGAAGGGAGATAATCGCATAAACGTATCTAAAGCACGGATTGGTGCCAATATCGGCTTGGATGCCAATCTGGTAATGGGCAAATGGCGCCTGCAGACAGGTGCGGGTTTGATGCACAAATCAGTCTCATATTATCAGCGCACTAACAGCAATAACGTGGATGCCTATGCAAAGGATATAGTAGAAACAATATCTGTAGAAGTGCCAATGTTGGTAGGCTACAAACTGGCTACCCAAAACAGAGAGACATACTATCATGTGTATGGTGTGGCAGGTGTTTCTTACGAATGGAATACGCTGAATGGCGTATCGTCTAAGACAGGTGTAAGAGGAAGTAATGGTTCTGCCCAATTGCAAAGCTACGATATAGGCTATGTGGGCGATAAGAGCCAATGGATGAACATTGTTGCAGGTATGAACATCAATGCCATACTGCGTGGGGTGGGGCTGATAGATTACGGCTTTACCTTCCACCTGCCGATGGGCAATGCTGCGGGATATACCATTGCATCAGATGTAAATACAGGCGGCGGAACTGTTAACTATCGCGGCACTTACTATCCGCGACTGGCGCATATAGACTTCAAGCTCTGCTACTATTTCCTAAGCCTGAGAGATGGCGGCATAAAGCGTTATAGTAAAGTATAATCCTGCGCACAAAGGTTTAAACAAAATACCCAATTCGGGGTATAGGAAACGGCTGTGGGGCTTTGCAAATTTGCAACAGCCTTATGGATAAGAACCTGACAGTATATCCCATCTCAACTGGAGATCAGCTGAACGTATTTGCGGCAGAAGATATGTGCTGCATACGTGTGATGGATATGGCAGGCAATGAAATGGTGAAAGCAAAAGATATCCGCTGCAAGAAGAATACCATAGACATCAGGCACCTGCCGGGGGCTACCTACATAGTAGAGGTCACCTTTCTGAACAGCCGTACAGGACGTTCTGTTTTCGTGAAAATGTAAGTATCAGCAAAATTTATCGAGACGGATTTGTTGCTTTGAAAATATTAATCGTAATATTGCAATGAATAGTTAAAGAGATGGGCGCAACAAAAACAGATTTATTTTCGAAAAAGCAGAATGAGTTGGCTGCCATGGCCAAGGCGCTGGCACATCCTGCACGTATTGCCATATTGCAAGTATTGGTGAAAACCAATGCATGTGTATGTGGCAGCCTGGTTGACGAACTGGGTTTGGCGCAAGCCACTATATCGCAACACCTGAAAGAACTGAAGCAAGTAGGACTGATACAAGGCACCATAGAGGGTACCAGTGTGTGCTATTGCATCAACCCGAAAGCATGGCAACAGTACAAAGAATTCTTTGCCATGTTCTTTAAGGAATTGCCGGAGAATAAACCTTGTTGCTGATATTTTTTTGTCTGTATCAATCGCAATATTGCAATAACACAATAAATTAGCGTTATGAAAAATCAAATGCAGGTAAGCAACTGCTGTGATGTAACAAACGACTGCTGCGGCGGTAATACGGATTGTTGCGAAGGCTTGGGTTGCTGCTAACAAAACAG
Source organism: Chitinophagales bacterium (assembly GCA_017303395.1). Taxonomy (GTDB): domain Bacteria; phylum Bacteroidota; class Bacteroidia; order Chitinophagales; family Chitinophagaceae; genus Polluticoccus. Next base: position 37,236 of record JAFLBN010000001.1, on the reverse strand, counting down.
CAGGGCTTCTGTAAAGAGGCCCTGCTATATATTTTTCATGAATCACAATACATAAAACGAAGTATATGCAAACAGAGCAGGAATTGAAAGAACTAGTGCGCCGGAAGTATAGCGAAATAGCGCTGCAGGACAAAGAAACAAACATGAGCAGTTGCTGCGGCAGCGGTGGTTGCAGCACAGAGGTGTACAACATCATGAGTGATGACTATACCAAAATGGAAGGCTATAATGCAGATGCAGACCTGGGATTGGGCTGCGGACTGCCTACAGAATTTGCACAGATAAAAGAAGGCGATACGGTAATAGACTTGGGTAGCGGTGCAGGAAATGATTGTTTTATAGCACGCAAAGCAACAGGCGAAAAAGGTAAAGTAATAGGTATAGACTTTACCGAGGCGATGATAGAAAAAGCACGTGCCAATGCAGAGAAGGTAGGATTCAACAATGTTGAATTCAGACAAGGAGATATAGAGAAAATGCCAGTGACGGCAAATGTTGCCGATGTGGTGGTGAGCAACTGTGTACTGAATCTGGTACCGAATAAAGATGGTGTTTTCAAAGAAATATTCCGTGTGCTGAAACCGGGTGGACACTTCAGTATATCAGACGTAGTGCTGGTGGGCAACCTGCCCGATAAGCTGCGCAATGTAGCAGAAATGTATGCAGGCTGCATCAGCGGTGCTATACAGAAAGATGATTATCTGGCGCTGATACAAGCCAATGGCTTTACAAACATCACCCTGCAAAAAGAAAAGGCTATTGTAGTACCCGATGATATACTGAACCAATATTTGGGAGCAGAAGATATTGCTGCATTCAAAAACAGTGGTACAGGTATTTATAGCATTACCGTATTTGCTAAAAAGCCCGAGGCTTGTTGCACACCCGGTGGTGGATGCTGCTAATAAAAACTAAACTGACACAAACCAACATAAATATGTCTGCAAACAACTGTGCACCCGCAGCGGGAAGAAAAAAACTGGGTTTCCTTGATAGGTACCTGACACTGTGGATTTTTGCCGCAATGCTGCTAGGGGTTGCAATAGGATATTTTATTCCTTCCAGTGCCGATTTTATTAATTCATTCAGCAATGGTACTACCAATGTGCCCCTTGCCATAGGGCTGATATTGATGATGTACCCGCCACTTGCCAAAGTGAGGTACGAGAAAATTCCGCAATTATTCAAGAACACAAAACTGTTCTCTTTATCCATGTTCATAACATGGATTGTAGGTCCGTTTATAATGTTCCTCTTGGCAATCACTTTTCTGAAAGACTACCCTGAGTACATGACAGGGCTGATACTGATAGGCATTGCCCCGTGTATAGCTATGGTAATAGTGTGGAATGAACTGGCAGATGGCAACAGGGAATATGTGGCAGGATTGGTTGGTGTTAACAGCCTGATGCAAGTGTTTTTCTTTAGCTTCTATGCATACTTCTACCTCACCATTATGCCGCCATTGTTTGGAGTAAAAGGTGTAGAGATAGATATTACCATAGGGCAGATAGCGAAGACGGTAGGTATCTATCTGGGTATTCCGTTTGCAATGGGTGTCATCAGCAGGTATGGGTTGATAGCTGTAAAAGGTGAAGAGTGGTTTCAGACAAAATTCATACCACGTATATCCCCCATTACACTGATAGCATTGCTGTTTACAATTGTTGTTATGTTCAGCCTGAAGGGTGAAATGATAGTACAGATACCGATGGATGTGGTGCGCGTTGCTATACCGCTGGTTATATTTTTCAGCATTATGTTTCTTGTTACATTCTTTGCCGCAAAGAAAGCAGGTGCAGATTATTCACAAAACGCGGCTATTGCATTTACAGCATCGGGCAACAATTTTGAATTGGCGATAGCCGTAGCAATAGGTGTGTTTGGTATCAATTCGGGCCAGGCGTTTGCAGGGGTTATTGGGCCGCTGGTAGAAGTGCCCGCGTTGATAACAATGGTAAACATTGCATACAGGCTTAAAAACAAATACTATAACAAAGCAACCGCAACCAACTGATATGAAAAAACTACTTTTTGTTTGTATAGAAAACAGCAACCGCAGCCAGATGGCGCAGGCTTTTGCACTGATGAGTGGTAAGGCAGAGGCATACAGCTCGGGCTCAAGGCCATCGGGTATTGTAAACCCCAAGGCTATTGCAGCCATGAAAGAACTTGGCTATGATTTAAGCACACACAAAAGCAAATCGCTGGACGAGGTAAAAGACTTTGCACCGTTTGATGCGGTGGTGACGATGGGCTGCGGCGATGCCTGCCCGTGGATGCCAGCCAAACAACATATAGACTGGCAGATACCAGACCCGCGGAATATGGAGCCTGAACAGTTTAACGAAGTGCGCGACCTGATTCGTGAAAAAGTGAATGAGCTGATAGCATCTTTATAAAAAAGCAAACGGCGCGCCTTGTAGAGAGGACGCGCCATTCGCTAAATGTATGAAACACTAAATCGTAGCCTGAATCGCCATTTATAATGGAACAACCTGATTGAGAATGTAAGGTTTCTGGATTTGTGGAGTAAATGGTTCATAGCTCATCTTTTTATACCGTTATCTGATTCTTCAGTATCAAGCTCTACTAAATAAGACGATACAATTTCCGTGCCCGTTGGTATAGAATTGTTATAATAATGTAAAACAAGAAAGCTCCCGATTTTGGGAGCTTTCTTTATGACAATTGTATGAACATTATCAGTCGCCTTCAGTTACGGGTACTGTTATCTCGTAGGTTTGGTCGGCAGTAATGGTAACAGGTTTGCCTGCCTGCACCGTCATTTGTATAGTGCTATCGTAGCCCACGCCATATACATAATATTTGCCCTTTTTCAGGCCTGTAAATGTGGAGTATGGAATACCATCTACCACAACACATTTCAGCGAATCGTCGTATTGCGATGCGTTGAATGTTGCCGAAGGCAGATCGTTGGTATTGTACTTGATGTACATCGTACAGTTGTTGATGTACTTGCTATGGTGCTTTGGTACAGCTTTGATGCTTGCATTGCCACCTTTACCGGCTATTTCTGCAGGCTCTTCGCGTTTGCAGGAAGAAGCACTGCATACCAGTATCAGCATTGCGCCGCCAACTACAGATAATATTTTGTTTGTGTGCATAAGAGGTTTATTTGTTGTTGTTACTCATACTTTGCAGCATTCAGTGTTATCATATTCGCATAGTTCGATGCTATGGCAGCAGACGTCATACCAACGCTCATGATATTCGTGTTTGAAGCAATTGAAATAGTGCTTGGTGAAAACCATTTCAGGATATCAGTATTCAGCAACACACTCAGTTCTTTAGCAGCAGATACGTCCATGTTTTGCGGGAACATGATGGTTACTTTTTTAACACCGCTGTTGCCACCTGTGAAGCCACCAATATGGTGTACAAATTTTTTGTCGGTAGATGTAGCAACAGGAGATGTGCCTTCTACTTTTGCCATTATGTAGCCTGTATTCCATGTCCAGAACATACCTTTTGCAGGGTCTAATGCACCTGTTTGTGCACCACTAACATTGCGTGTGCTATCTACACCAATCAAAAAGCTGATGCCTTTGTAGCTGCCTTTTGGTACGCTGTTCATGTGGAAGTGGTGAGTAGATGCAACATCGCCTTCAATCAGATGGTAGCTTTCAGGCTCGGCATATTCACTGCCATCGGCTTTTATCATTTTAATGTTGGTGATGTAATAGTTGAATTTTGTGACTGTAAAAGATTCTCCGGCCGCATTGGTATAGTTGCCCGTAGTCATCACCAAATCAGCACTGCCTGCTTTGTGGCTGAATTCAAAACCTACTTTACCTACCGTTGCGGTGTCTGTTGGGGTAGGGTTAGGTGTTGGGGTTGTTGTCTTATTATCTTCTTTTTTGCTGCATGCTGCAAAGGAAACTGCCAGTGCAGCTATTATTGAAAGAGATTTTATCGCGTTCATTTTCTTATTGTTATTTGATAAAGTTAATTAATAATTATAGACAATATTTATGCCAATCAGGGTTGGCTTGTCAGTACTAGTTGTTTAGCGCCTTTATTGCCGTCATGGTCAATTTCTGCAGTAAGTGTAAGGACTAAAGAGTCTGCTGTACTAAGTGTATCTACCCAGTTTTGGCTAAAGCTAACCTTATCACTATGTGTATGCTCATAATAATAGAAAAGCTCTTTGCTGGTCTTTTTGCTTGTTAGCTTCACCTCGTACCCGTGCAGTTGACTGATATAGCTTATTAATCCCTGCATTTTTACAGTATCACCTTTTTTGAAAGCCTGCCCGTCTTGTAAAGAAGTAATTGTTATTACCACTTTGTCTGCCTGTGCAGGCGTATCGTCATGCTTCTGGCAACTTGCAAAAGCTATGGCCCCTGCAATAATAACCGTTAATTGTTTTAAAAGTTTCATTCTATTGTAATGGAAAAATCATAAAAAGTATAAAAATCCTAATTCCATCTTTTGTGTTGCCTCTACATAGCCCGATGCATAATGTTGAAATACAGGAATAGCATAACTACACTGTAAGCCAAGGCGCTTATAATATACCTGCGCGCCGGCTGTTATATAAGTGAGGTATCCGCCCGTATTGTAATTCAGCCATTTGCGGCTATAGTTGTCATAGTCATGCAGGGCATAGTCTGCGCGGATGCCCATTTGTGGTTGCAGCACCACATTGTTCACCTTCCACCAGTAGAAGCCGTTAAGGCTTAGAGATAGCCTATCGCCATACTTGTAGTTGGCAGCATTGACTGTGGTAAAGGTGTAAGATGCATCTGCATTAAAGCCTGCATTGCCCCCGCGCAGGGTATAGTTGGCGCTTAGTATAAAGTCCCAACTGCCGCTGCCTGTTTGTATGTTCATCATTTCGCCGCTATTGGCGCCTGTAGTGCGCCTGCCGGTAGGTACTTTAATGCCGCCACCAGCCAGCAATATGTGTTTCATACGATTGGCAGACGTATCGGCAGTATGGATGATGGTTGCCATAGCCAAAAGACTGGCATCGCCCAAGCCTTTGTAAGTACCTGTACCTGTATCTGTTACCCTGTTGTTGTATTGATAAGGTAAAAAGCCGAAGAGCTGTACATGACTGCCAATATTGGCCTTGCCCCACAGTTGCAGCGTATTGTAATACTCTGTACTGCGCTCTTTAGGCAGATTTTCAAATAGGCCCGGGTGCTCGCTTACAAAGCTGCGATACTGATATTGTATGCCCACAAAATGTTTGTAGAACTGGGGTAGAATACCCAAGCCCTGACTACTGCCCGAAGCCCCGCACACATCGCACGCATGTGCAGGTGCATAGGCTAGCAGCATAGCAACTGTTGCTAGTTTTTTAAGCATGAAAAATCTGATAAACTATATGAACATACAGACGCTATCTGCAGGTATATCCTGCGATGGCATCAACACAAAACATAGATAGTTTATGCAACCTGTGGCGGATGAAAAATGTTAACTAAAGGATTGTAGCCTTTTGGTGATGTATATATGTCGATATAGGTAATGGCTTCCTCATGGAAGCATGGTGTGAATGAGATGGAAATAGCAGGCAAAAACTCTACGCCTTCTACCTGAGATTGTTTTGATGACTGATTTTGTTGCTGATTGTTTTCGGTTTTGTTCAGCTGCTTGCGCAGGTAGCACTTACCGTTACACTTCATTTGCGGACGTGCCTTGTTTTCGCAAAGTTCTTTGGCAACATAGGCTTTATTAGCCTCGTACCACGCCACTATACCCAGTTTCAGCACAGACTGAAATGAAAGGCATATTAATAGTGATATGACAAAGAAGTGTTTCAAAATCTCTACAAAGGTATGGCTATTATATACTCAGCAAATGAGCTTAATCATATTTTAATGGGTATGATGCGAAGTGGATTAACTATCAAATAAAAAAACCGCCTGCATTGCAAGCGGTTCTTATACGGGAATACGATTGTATTATTTTTTATGGGTTGTAAACATTGCCCCAGTTACGCACATTGATGTTTACATCATGTATTTGCTTAATGGTATCTACAACCATGAAGCTGCCATAACCAAACAAGCTATCATTTGGTGTTGTGTATTTAAAGTCGCGGGCTCTTACAAAGAAGTAATAATTGCCACGTTTCAGGCTATCGAATACTACCATATAATTGCCATTCTGGAATTTAATATTACCAGAATCATCAGCTCTCATATCCTGCTGTGTAATAGCAGTATTATAACGCAGATATACCGTACCGGTATCTATAACTTTTTCAAAATGTTTGGTAACAACCCTCAGCTGAGTATTACCGCCTTTGCCGGCTACCGGGTCTGCTACTGGTTTTATTTCCTCATTTTTTCTACGGCAGCTAACTGCTACAATACCCAGAAGTAAGACGAAAAGTATATGTTTTGTACGCATAATGTTTAAAGATATAATTAGTTTGGATTTTTTGAAATAGTCTGCCCTAAAAAAGTTTCGTATAAATACGGAAATAATGTGAAATTTATAGGTTATGAAGGTAAGATGTACCTTAATAAAGGCCATTATGGTAGTGCTTTCGGTGTTGTGTACTGTAGTTGCAAAGGCGCAGGGTACACTAAGGCTGATGGCAGAAGCTTTGTATGCTAACGATTCGGTCAATTATACGTTAACAGATAGTACGCGCTACCTGTATAGCGGTATGCGCACCAGTAATATGACTACCGGCGAACATATGTACGACACCGCAACACACTGGGCTACCATCATCAGGGTGCCAACAGTGCGGTATGCACGCACGTATGATGGTGCAAATAGAATTGCAAGCCACACCACACAGCAATACAAAAGTGTTGCGTGGCGAAATAGCCAGCAATTTGTGTACAAATACACACCTGCTAACAGCTACGATACTGTATGGGCCAACAGGTGGGATACTACCAATGCCTTGTGGAAGACGACCCGCATTTATAAATATAAGTATGATATTAGGGGGAGGATAGACAGTGTATATTGGCTGAAGCCATCGGGTAGTAGCTGGGTAACAGAGGCGGTAGATGCCTATCATTATACCGATACGATGCTTACCAAGCACACACTGGATGTGTGGAACGACACGCTTGTGCAATGGGACCGGTGGCAACTGGAAACATGGCATTATGACCAGACAACAGGCAAAACAGATACTTACGAACTACACACAATAGACATACCTACGATAACACTGCAACCTGAAAGAAAAGAAGTGTATGTATATGATGCCCTGAAGCGTGTTGCAGGGTTGTGGAAGTATTACTGGTTCAAAATATCGCAAAGCTGGCAGGGGCTCAATGAGTACTACTACAGCTACAACAGCCACAACGATGTAACGGAAGAAGTAAAAAACTATTGGGACCTCTTTGCGCAAATGTGGGGGCCACTTAGCAAAACATATTACTACTACGATCCGTCTTTCAATATTACAGATATTATAGAAAAGCAGTTTGACTACCCGATATTTAAAGACCACAGCCGCAAAAGTTGGTTATACAACAGCAGCGGCCTGCCTACCGTACGCAGGAACTTTGTATGGAATGATATGTGGGTTGCGTGGCTGCCAGAAAAGAGCAACAACAGCCAGGTGCTGTACTACTATGAGAAGTATAATGGTATTGCCAATGTTGCTGAACCACAAGCGGCATTGTTGTATCCCAACCCTGCTACAGGAAGTGTAAGCCTTCGGGTAAATTGGAAACAACAACAGCCTGTAAGCATATTGCTGCACGATATGCAGGGCAGGCTGGTGCGCCAATGGTACCAACAGGCTGCAAATACTTACAGCCTGCAGCTACATGGCATACAGGCAGGGCAGTACATACTGCGTGCAGCAAATGGTAGTGAAGAAATGACAAAACTGTTAATCATTGCCAATCAATAAAATGTAGATTTGCGCCATTCAAAAATGAAGATGACAGGCAGAGTATTAAATATAGTGCTGATAGCAGCTTGTGCTGCAATATTACCATCGTGCTGCAAAAAGCGAACGTTTTGCAACAACGAACAGTTGAAGGTTGCCTTTACAGGATATGACAGAAGCAGTGTACGTACCGTGATACTGAAAAGGTATATGATGGGCGATAAAGTGATGAATAAAGCATTGGACTCATCGCAATTGGTAAATAATACTGCATTGAATACAACTTTCGGTAAGCCAGATACATCATGGCTCAGCAGTTACACCCTTACGTCGGGCAGTTTGCAAGGCATTACCTATGGCAATGACTGGATTATATATCTGCCTGCAATAAACAGAACAATACGTTTTACGGATATAGTAGAAGGGGATAAGCGTTTTGAAAAAGTGCCTTGTAAGGACAATGATACCAAATGCACGAACAGCATAAAATCTTACGCCATAGAGGGCTTTTGGGTAGAAAGCAATACCGCATATATCAAAAAATAGATGTTATAATATTTTTTTTGTGATGCCCTATATTATATATGGGGCATTTTTTTGCCAACCATTTAATTGGATATGTAGTCTATAATACTGTAACCTAAAAACTAAAATACTTATGAACATCAAGTTCCTACCCTTGCTTGCAGCTGCGCTCTTTTGTAAAGAAGTACAGGCACAGTCTTCAATGGCCCTTAGCTCTATGAGCTCTGTTGTTAACGCCTCATCAACACGCACACTTGTCGATTCCATTGTTTATAGCTATTCATCGGGCAGAGGCGGAGTCCCGGTTGTTGAGAACCCAATATATTCCCGTCAGCACAAAGACTATGATCCTTATTATAGAATGCCGGTGCCTAATACGGATTATTATGTCCATATGGAAAATCTCAGTTTTGACACTGCTATAAATCTGAAAAATATTGCGTTGAAGGGACAGGCTACTTTCGAGAAAGAGTTTAATACATACAATAGTTCCGGTTTGTTGGTAAAACAAGAGCAATTTGTAGATATGAACAGCCATAAACAAGGATTTTATAATTATGATATTACTAGAGTTGTAACCAACTACAGGTACAATAGTAATGGTAGCCTGAGAGCAAAAGATGTAATAGAATATGATGCAACAAACACTATTAAGTTTACCGGATCAGATACTTTCGCATACAATACATTAGGGCTTCCAACTTTCACAGATATTCATAGTAACAGCATGTGGTCTAGGGTAATGGCAAGATTTTATTATGCAGGAGGGATGCTTGACAGTGTATATTTTGGTCCGGATTACTATAAGTTCTTTTATAGCGGTGGGGTGCTTTCGCATGCCAGGCGTCGCTGGTTGAGCAGTAGTATTATTGATAACTACTATACTTACAATTCTTCAGGCAATTTGCTGGTCGACTCTTCGTATATAACCCAACAATGGTCCCCTTCCGGGCCATATGAAAAAGTGACATATTCCTACAACGTGCAAGGGGATGCAACTGACCGTGTTATTTATCAATGGAATTCAGTAGCATCCAATTGGTCCTCGGCAGTATCACATGACTACGCTACCTACGATGCTAATCATAATCTGACTTCGTTTTATGACTACGTGCCTAATAGGCTGCCAGATTACAGTCCTAAGTGTTTATATACATATAATTCTTCGAACCTGTTGGAAACTTTCGGTATCCAAATGTGGGACGCGACAACATCTACATGGATATCGAATGTAGCGGATACCATCAGGCACTATTATTATATGCCTGTGACAGGGATAAATAGAGTTCAGGCACAACAATTACACTGCAGCATTTATCCCGTACCTGCAACAGCTATGCTGAATATAGACATTAGCAATGGTAAAGAAAATGAAACAGCTTTTGAAGTGTTTAACACCAGCGGACAATTGGTGAGGCGTATGGTGGTTAAAACAACTGCTAATGGTAAATACACAATACCGGTGGCAGATTTAAACGCAGGTACATATATACTGCATTGTAAGAATGGAGAGATGGAGAATGTGAAACAGTTTGCAGTACTGCGATAATGTTACTTTGTTCATTCTAAATATTGAAATAAATAATATCCCGGAGTATTCCCGGGGTATTTTGCCAACTATATACTGTGTTGCAGCAGTCTATATATCAGTAACCTAAAAACTAAACTTATGAACTTCAAACTTCTGCCCATGCTACTTGCAGCTATGATATGTGAGCACGCAACTGCACAATCTCCGGCTCGCCTATCTGCATTTAGTGTGAAAGTGCAAACAGGCTCTACCGTTACAAGCCTGGATACGGTTAAGTATTCTTATTTTTCTACACATGGTGGTGTTCCTTATATTGAAGCCTCTTTCAACAAACGGTACTATCCGGATTATATACACAACCGTCCAATTGACTACAGGGGTATTGTAAGTCTTTCGAGTCTTGAGTTTTCTCATGCAGAGAATCATCGAGCAAATACGCTTGAAACTACTGTTCCTTTTTATAAGGAGACGAAGACATACAATGCTGCCGGTTTGCTAGATAAGCATGAACAGTATGTAGATACAACTTTCTACTGGTACCAACCTCTATACCCGGGTACAAGAAAACTAAGCACAACATATACTTATAATAGTTCCGGAAACCTGATTCTGAAAGAAGAAAAATCATTGAATATTGCTGGGGCAACACTCGCAACAAAAAAAGACAGCTTTTCTTATAACACTGCAGGTAAACTGGTACATATATTCAAATACCAGAATGGTATCTTAACCAATGCTACGGATCTGTATTTTACAGGCAATGCTATGGATAGTATTTTCGATTATTATTCTAAACGTTACTATACATACAATGGTGCACATGTAGCTTCATTCAGGGAGGATTTTCATTCATTGGTTTATAGTTATCTGGTGCATACAAAATTTAACACTGTAGGTCTGCCCATAGAGGATTCTATGACTATTATTGACCACGGAGTGCCTAGAGCCGGCGATAAATATCAATATACCTATAATACCAACGGAGACCTTATATTGTCTGAAAACGGACCTTATGCTTACTTTATGAACTACGATGCTAATCATAATATGCTGTCTTTGCACCATCGTTCAATATCCGGTACAGATACATTTTATACATACAGACACGAGTTTACTTACAATAGCCTGAACCTTATAGAAAAGTATGTACAGAAAGATTGGGATAGTGCAAGTGCATCGTGGGTTCCACCGGCTGTAGACACACAACGCTACTATTATTATTCAAGCATAGCCAGTGTTAATAAAGTGCCTGCCACACAATTACAATGCAGCATATATCCCGTACCTGCAACAGCTATGCTGAATATAGACATCAGTAATGGTAAGGAAAACGAAACAGCTTTTGAAGTATATAGCACAGATGGCAGATTGGTAAGGCGTATGGTTGTGAAAACAGTTGCTAACGGTAAGTATGCTATACCAGTGGCAGATTTATCAGCCGGTACATATATACTACATAGCAAGAATGGAGAGATGGAAAATGTGAAACAGTTTACAGTCTTGCGATAACGGCAATGCTTTTATGAGATATTGATTGTAAAAAAGAAAATCCCCCGATAAGCATCGGGGGATTTTTTGTGACATGTGTTGTTATCGTGCAATAACTACAAATGGCTCTCTCACTTATAATGATTTCAACAAACAAAAACGATGCTATACACCCAGTTGGCGAGCATCTTTCATAGATGCCATCGCAATTCTTTTCTCAATGCGTTTTACCTTTTGCTTTTGCAGGAACACCATCATGAAGGCAAAGCCAAGATAGCAGCGAAGCAGCAGACCGATTGGAGCAAGTAACAGCGATTTCATTTTTTGTTTGTTTTGATGTTTGATAATGTGTTTGTTTTGTTTGTTCCCTTTTTCAGGTGTTTTTTAGTTTTTGTTTTGTGTTCACTTTGCTTAGATGTTTACTGCAGCTACTATGCAACCCAGTATAGCTATGAACATTGTAATCTTTTGCATTGTGTGTGTTTTTTAAAGTTTGTTTTAAAAGGCTGTGTTTTTTGTTTTGTTGTCTTCGTTTGTTTCCGTTTGACAATGCAAATATGCAACTACAAACAAGGGGTTGCCAAAAAAAACGGGGCACTTAACCGGTCGTTTAGAAGTGGTTAACGACTAGCTTTGTTAAGCGTTAACCAACCATTAAGAAATAAAAAAGCACAGCGGGGGCTGTGCTTTTCAGGGGAAGGCCTTCGTGGTAATAGTTTCAGGGGCTGTATGCTTATGTTATATTCAGCGATTTGAACAGGACTTCTTTTCTGTTGGGCGATATATTAATGCATTCACCATCCTGCATTATTACATAGCCGCCTTTGCCTTTTACATACTTGCGTATTTTATTGATGTTGATGATGTGCGATTGGTGGACTCTTACAAAACCATGTGGTATCAAAGTTTCTTCATAGTGCTTCAGTGTATGGCTGACGGTTATTTTACTGCCGTCAGCCAGAAAGAAGTTGGTATAGTTATTACTGGCTTCCAGGCGTATGACGTGTTGGGGCTGTACAAATTGTATCTCGTTCAGGTTGCTGAGGGCTATTGTCTGCAATTGATTAATATGGTTGATTTTATTCATTTGCTGCTTCAGCCATTGCAATTGCAGGGCTTTGCTTACCGCATTGGTAATGTCTTTGATATCCGCATGGTAATGCAGGCAATCAATAGCCAGTTCAGGTACCTGATTGAGTGTGTATTGCTGTTCTGGGGCTGTAAAGATGATATTACAGTCCAAGGCTGACAGCTTTGTAAGCAGCCTACTTCCATTCTCTTGGAAGTCCATTTCCATAAAGGCCAGCCCCGGGCTGGTCCGCGATACCAGTTGTTCGGCCTCTGCGGCAGAAAAAGCAATGCCGCTTACGGCTACTTGCGGACAGTGTGCAGATAAAATGTTGTGCAAGCGACCTGCTTCGGGGCGCCTGTTTCCTACTATGATTGTTTTTATGGCTTCTCTCATATCTGATATATTAGGCTTTGTAATGGAACATGTCATGGCGAGCCACGTTTGTGGCTATCAGCTACACATAAGAAGAAAAGGATTTGTTTCATGGTATAATAGTGGTAGTATATAAAACACTATTCAGTAATACATGTAAAATATTGCGTTTATATGATAAAGCAATATATAAATGAGTTATTAACAAAAAAACCAGTGTATACACTGGTTTTTTTGTTAATATAGACGCAATATTATTATTCCTTAGTGAAAATTGCTCTTTCTGAGAAGCCTTGTGTATTTGTTATTTTCAGAATGTAATTGCCCGCAGGTAGCGTAGCAATATTTATAGTTGTCGTTTTACTGCTGATATGCTGGCTTAGTACTTCTTTGCCTGTCATATCATACACTTTCAGTGTGCTGTTGGCTAACGTGTTACTCATAGTAATATTTAGCGTACTGGTGGCAGGGTTCGGGTACAGTCCTATGTTTTTGCCTTCAGGTATTTTGGCAACTGTGGTAGTTCCGTTTTTTAATTGTCCGCAAACAACATTTTCATCAGGCTGCAGGTCATAGTCTACTACCGGTTCATCTATTTCTGCGATTGGTGGATAAATATGGTCTGATGGATAATTATCAAGCGGAGTATCGTATTCAGGTTTACTAATATCAGAAGGACAATCGTATCCATAGTTGTTCCGTATTACAAATGTTGGCTCCGGCGCATTAAGATGTATGCCTGTAAATGTTGGAAATGCACCTGCAGTATTGGCTACAATAGAGCGCCCTTGTGCTGCATCATTAGCTCCGTATGGCACATAGCGTAGCAGATTTCCGTTGTAGTCGGTTTCTACATACAACCCACCACCGTACTCATCCGTTTGTCCGGTAACACAAAACAGCCCGCCAACACTATTGAGGGTAATAATGCTATGCCCCCATGTTGAGAAGCCTGAACTCGGGTTTTCAAAAATCTTAAAGAAGTTTTGAGCAAGTGTAACAGGATTAATCTTTAGTATCATTACATGAGAACCACCCTGACAAGGTGTGCCTGCAGCACCTGTTATTACCACATCTCCATCATCAGCATCGTCTATACCGTGTCCTACTATCACATAACCGTACCTTTGGTTGTCAACGATATTGTCGGCAATATAATTCCCATTAGCATCAATAACTGTTATGAGGGTAGCGCCCCACACACCGCCAAATGTATTGGCAATACCAACCAAAGCATAATCGTTCTGATATGAAGTAATTTCAAAGTATTCTGATGGTACAGTAACCGAAGGGTCCCAATAAGCGGGTGTAACAGCATAGTTAGACCATAATAGGCCACCATTAGCATCTACGCCGATGATAACACCCCATTGCATACTGCCATAGTTTTGATAACCACATGTTATGAAATTTCCGTTTGAAGCTTCTATTACGCTATTGAGCATGCCGAATTGCATGGCAGGGTCGTCATATCTTCTGTACCACTGCACTGCTCCCGATGCATCGGTTTTTAGCAAAAACAAATCGTCGTATGTAGGTGCAAAAGAGCAGCCAGATGTTTCTCCATCAACACGCACGCGTCCGCAAATAATGAACCCTTCATCACTTGTTTGCTTAGCATCGCCTGCTGTAAAAAAAACATTAAGGTTCGGACAAATCGAGTTCTGATAATCGTTTACTTCATTTTGTGTACAGTATGTTTTAAACCAAATAGTATTCAACTGGTCGTCTATAACTTGTAGTTGTATGCGGGAAACTGTGGTAGATGGACCTACATTATTCATGCCACTAATGGTAGGAGGGTAGGTGTTGCCCGATAATACATACTCATTAGTAGGTATCATGTAGTCTATATTTTCATTCATTGCATTGTTAAAATGCTTGATGATGTTTTGTGCTTGTACACTGATAGTAGTGGTGAAAAACACAAATGTGATTAGTACAACGAATAATTTTTTCATAAGCTCGATGATTTTGTACAACCAATATCGCGCACAGCTATACAGCAAAAAAGGTGGTTTTAGTAAACCACCTTTCTGCATGAGTATTTATGTATATAGTTTTAGTATCTAAAAATCGACTATCAGCTTCACGTTAATCAATCGTGCTGTGAGGCGGTTTGGAACGGCGAATGTTTTGCCGCTAGTCTGGTCTTGTACCCATGTGTAAGACAGTGTGTTCTGAATGCCCAAAAGATTAAACACTTCAAGGCTCAGCCAACTGTTTTTAACACTGCTCAGTACTTTGCTTTTGTGTTTTGCACCATTCAGCAGCAGGGTGCTGAAGCCTATATCTACACGCTTGTAGTCGGGCAGGCGCAGCGTATCTCCATAGCGTGCCGCATCCGGTGGGCCGAAGGGAAGGCCTGTTGCATACATCAGGTTCAGGTGCATTTTAAAGTTTTTCCATTTAGGGAAATAGTCTTCAAAATACATGCCCAGCATAAAACGCTGGTCGGCAGGGCGGGGTACATAGCCGGGGTAGGAAACACCTGTTGTAACACCATTATTTGTTGTAACGACAGAATCGTCCGTAATGTCTTCCATTGTTTTCATAATGCCGATGCTTATCCAAGATGTTGCATCTTTTACAAGGTCGCCATACAGGCGCACCTCACCACCTACTGCATAGCCTACAGAGTTGTTCTTGCCAAAGTAGCGTATGCGTACATTATCATACTCGTATGGCACCAGGTCCCACAGGCCTTTGTAGTAAACCTCTGTCGTCATTTTGAAAGGGCGTGCCCATGCCTGGAAGTTGTAATCTAAACCTGCTACTGCATGGTAAGACTTCTGTGCTTTCAGGTTGGTATTTACATTACCATTCAGGTCGCGCATTTCGCGGTAGAAGTTGGGCTGCTGATACAAACCACCAGCCATTTTAAATACCATATTGGTGCGCCACTTAGGCTTGTATGATACCTGCATGCGAGGGCTTGCCAAGAACTCATTGTTCAGCGTACTGTAGTTGAAGCGCACACCGAGCGATATCGTCAGGTCGAGTGAATCGTTGAAACGGAAATTGTCTTGCAGGAAGCCACTGTAGCGCATATAATCGAACGTAGCACCGGAGCGGTAGAAACGTGTCAGTTCCAGCTTGTTGGGGTTGTATGGTTGGGTGAAGCCTGCAGAGTCGCGGCGCTCCCATTCGTACAGCTTGTCTTCAATATTGGTAACGTTGGCATCCAAACCCCATTGTATAAAGTGTAGGTTGCCACTGTAAGAACCGCGGTGTGCCAGATTGCCCACATTCACCTTCAGGTAGTTGCGTGCATAGTTGTGTATGATACCTGTACCCAGATAGGTCTTTACCTGCCCGAAGCTTTCTTTGCCAAGGTCTGTTTCCAGTTCGCCCAGCAGATACTCGCCGTTTATGTCGTAGGTTTCTTTTTCATTTGTTTGAAAGCCCGATGCAAGCAGTTTCAGTTTCAACTTTTCATTGGGACGGAAAGTTGTAGAGAGGCCACCGAAACGAGAGTCGAACTGATCTATCTCGCTTCCGTTGTAGAACATACGCAACTGGTAGGCTTTATTTATCAAGCCAAAGCTGCTGGTAGATTCTTCAGGTATGAAGCTGAAGCGGTTGCGTGCATAGTTGCCTATTGCTTCTATATCCCATTTTTGATTGAAACGGTAGTTTAAAAGAAACTGCGCATCTGTAAATGAAGGGTTGTATATACCTTTTGTTGGTTGAGATCTCAGCAGGTATTGATTACTCTTATGGCGTACACCTATCAGGTAAGTGAGTTTTTCGTTTTTACTGGCACCTTCTAAAGAAAGGCTGGCGCCTAAGAGGCTGGCTACAGCGCGGCCGCCAAATTGTTTGGGGCGTTTGTAGGTAACATCCAGCACACTGCTCATCTTATCGCCATACTTGCTCTGGAAACCACCCACCGAAAAGTTTACACCCGATACAAGGTCTGCATTCACAAAGCTCATACCTTCCTGTTGTCCGCTGCGGGTAAGGAAGGGGCGATATATTTCAAAGTCGTTTACATAAACAAGGTTTTCATCGTAGTTGCCGCCGCGCACGTTGTACTGAGAAGTAAGCTCGTTGTTTGTACCCACCATGGTTTTAATCATGGCATTTACACCATCACCAAAGCCAACTGTTGGCAGCAGCCCCGATTTTGTAGCATCGATTCTTACAGAGCCGATATCATTCTGGCGCTCGCCTTTTATGGTAACGCCTGTCAGTTCTCTGTCTACTTTTTTCAGCCGGATGTCCAGTGTCTTGGTTTCGTTGGCACTGAGGGTAATCTCTTTTTTATCTGTAAGAAAACCGCTGTAAGAGAATACTATTTTAACGGCAGTGCCTGCAGGTACCTGCAGGGTGTACTGGCCTTTTTCATTGGTAGTGGCACCTATAGTAGAGCCCTCTACAGCTACCGTGGCAGCATCCAGTGCCCTGCCACGTTCGTTCATAACCCTACCCTGCAGGGTAGCAGTTTGTGCATAGGTATATACAGAGGCCATCATGAAGATGGCCGATAAAACAATCTGTTTTGGGAACATATTGGATAAATAACGTTTAAAAGTTACGTTTATTTTCCTACCTGCTTCAGCTTTTTTATAGTATCGGCAGGGTCTGGCGAAGAAAATACGGTATTGCCTGCCACCAGTGCATCTGCACCTGCAGCTACCAGTGCAGCGGCATTTTCCAATGTCACACCGCCATCTACCTCTATCAGCGCATTGCTACCAGTAGCGGTAATCATAGCCTTCAGCTTACTGATTTTGTTCAGCGCCTGTGGTATAAACTTCTGTCCGCCAAAGCCGGGGTTCACGCTCATTATCAGTACAAGGTCTATTTCTGTAATCACGTCTT
This sequence comes from Chitinophagales bacterium, assembly GCA_017303395.1. Classification (GTDB taxonomy): domain Bacteria; phylum Bacteroidota; class Bacteroidia; order Chitinophagales; family Chitinophagaceae; genus Polluticoccus. Next base: position 19,578 of record JAFLBN010000001.1, on the reverse strand, counting down.
CCAATACACTAACCGGTGTGTGTGGGTTCAGCGATACGCCCGCCTTCATACCCAGTGCCTTGATGGCTTGCAGGCTGCGGTGCAGGTGTGTGCTGGCTTCGTAGTGTACCGTCAGTATATCGGCGCCTGCTTTTTTGAAGTCCTCAAAATATTTCTCAGGCTCTACAATCATCAGGTGCACATCCATTGTTTTGGTAGCCTTTTTCTTCATCTGCGCGATGATAGACATACCATAACTGATGTTGGGAACAAAGCGCCCGTCCATTACATCCAGGTGAAACCAATCGGCTTCACTGTTATTTACCATTTCAATATCGCGTCCCAGGTTCAGAAAATCAGCAGAAAGGATTGAAGGCGCTATAATTGGCATAAATGAGTTGTTTTTTCGATGCTGCAAAGGTAAATAAATATCAGCGGCCGACACATTCAGTATAATATAATTTGAATTCCCCCATACGATTTGCTACATTTGTTATGGGTGCAAGAAGAGACAACGAAATAAACACAACACTACCTGTAGCAACTCTATTTCAAACGGCCGGCGGCCTCAAAGCACTGCTATGAAAAATAATAAGCAGAGCAGAATACTGTTGCACCTCAACATTATAGCTGTTCTCGTCTCAATTACCTTCTTCTCGTACATCTACTATATAGTAGATAAAGATGCGCATGCTATATACTTTGCGTTGGCGGCACTTGCATTCGGGTTCAATCTGTACCTGATAAGCAGAAACCGGATAAAAGCGGTAGGCATACTTAGCATATTATACAGCGATATGCTGGTGCTGATATTTGATGCCGGCTACAGAGATAATCATAACAACGCGGTGGTCATGTATTTGCCCTTGCTGATGTTTAGCTATGTGGTAACCGAGTATAAAGACAAGGCACTGAGAGCGATTGTAATCGGCTTTACACTGCTGTGTCTGGTATTAGTCAATTTTACAGAACTGACCCCCAGATTGGGTATGGCCTATTACGGAGGCGAATCTGTAGTCATGGCAATGCGTGCGTTTCACCTGATTGTGGCAATCATTTGCAGCTTGCTGCTGGTACGTACCGTAGCGCGCAATAACTATAAGATGGAAGAAGCACTTGCCGATGCCAAAGAAACGGCAGAGCAATCGCTGAAGGAAAAGAACCGGTTCCTTTCCATCATGAGCCACGAGATACGCACACCTGCCAATGGTATATTGGGCATGACACATCTGCTGAAAGAAAAAGGTGTGCCCGATGCACTGAATCGGGATGTGCAGATACTGCACTATTCTGCACAACAACTGAAATCGCTGATAGATAATGTGCTGTATTATAACGTACTGGAAACGGGCAAAGTAGATATAGACGAACGCCCGTTTGACATCCGCAAACTATGCCACAATGCGGTAGATAGTTTTGTACTGGAAGCAGCTAAGAAAAATATAGAACTACGCTTTGACTTCGACGACCGCATACCACAGTTTGTGTTGGGCGATTATGAAAAGCTTGTCTTGGTATTGCACAATCTGCTGAGCAATGCCATCAAATTCACGAAGAAGGGGGAAGTATTTCTCTTAGTGAAAATGAACCATGCTGATGATAAAAAATGCTACATCACATTCAAAGTAGCAGATACAGGTATCGGCATCAGCAGCGAGCGTTTGCAGAATATCTTCGATGTGTTCAATCAACTGGATAGCAGCATAACACGCAGTTACGATGGTATGGGGCTGGGGCTTGCAATATCTAAAAGATTGCTGAAGCTGATGAAGACTACACTGCATGTAGATAGTGAAGTTGGGGTAGGTGCAACATTCTTTTTTGAAGTAGCACTGGGGCTGACAACCGAAATAAAAGATGCAGAACAACGCTTTATAGAAACGCACGACCTGTCGGGCGTGAAAGTGCTGCTGGTAGAGGATAATAAACTAAACATCCTTGTGGCCAGAAAAATACTGGAAAACCTGAAAGCATCTGTAGATATTGCCAAGCATGGTGCAGAGGCACTGGATATGATGCGGAACAAGCAATATGATATTGTACTGATGGATTTGCATATGCCGATAATGGATGGTTATCAGGCTACTACAAAACTGCGTGAGTATGATAAGGTGACACCTGTAATAGCCTTTACTGCCGATGCGTATGATGAAGCACGTACACGTGCCAAAGAAGTAGGGATGAACGATTTCATCACAAAGCCATTTGACCCCGAACTACTTTATACAAAAATAATAACCAACCTGGCACCATGATTGCCGTATGGCGCCGGTTGGTTATGGTCAATCACCCCAATTGACTGCTCTTTATTGTTTCCTTACTTTGCCCGAACCTGAAACGTCGGTATTGACTGTAGAAGGATTACCCCAATATTTTATTTCGCCTGAGCCTGATATTTTTGCTTCCAGTTTTTCCTGAGCTGTTATTTCTATATCTCCCGAACCTGAGATTTCTGCATATACATAACGGCCTGTTGTGTTGCGTGCATTGATGTTGCCCGAACCGTTGATATCAAGCTCTACATTCTCTATATAGTTGTTGTATGTATAGATGTTTCCCGAACCGTTTATTTCCATACGCAGCCTGTCTGTTTTCAGGCTGTCTCTCAATGATATATTGCCCGAACCGTTCATTTCTATTTTAGAAATGCCTGTAGTATAGATGGTTACTTTGATGTTGTTGTTGCGAACATTGTAATAGTTTCTTTCAAACTCCAGATTCAGTGTGCTGCCCGATACTTTTGTTTTGTAAGATGGTACCAGATTCTGATAACCGCTTACTATTACTTTATTTTCTTTTGAAGGGATGATTTCAACGTCTTCGCTGCCATTCAGGCTGATGTTTGAGAAACCTGATACACTGCGTGTTTCGCTCACTATAGAGCCTTCACCTTTCAAACGGTGCTTGCTGCAAGATGTAAATGTGAGTACAGATAGTGCGGCAAATACAAATAAGTTTTTCATGTCTTTCTGATTTTTAATTTTTCTATTGCTATTGATTGATGTTTGTTATTAATGAAATTCTACACGGTAGCTAAGGTTTGGAAATAAGCCTGTCTGGTTAACGGTTTTAACGGTTTGCGATTTGTAATCGTAATAAGAGAAAAAGAAGTTTCTGCGGTCTGTGATGTTTTGCAAGTCGAGTTGTATAGTGTGTGTTGCGCGCTTATTATTTTTCTTGTAGTACACACCAAAGTCCACACGGAAATATGCAGGAACCTGTTTGGTGAAGTACTGTCCTTGTACATATTCTTCTCTGCCTGTAGCTTTAGATAAAGCCATGTCTATCACAGATTCTCTGGAACCGCCGTTTGTCAGTACTTTACCATTCAAACCTATTATTTTCCTTCCGCTGCTGTTCAGCTTAAATTCCTTTCCGCCAACCATATTGAACGTATATCCTCTGTTAAAACGCGTATTGTATTCTTTACCCCCATAGTCTTTGTAAGTACTTTTGAAAATTGACCCCGTAGCCAACACATAAAAATTATTTGCAAACGGACGCTCTATGCTGATATCTACACCATAGTTGGTGCCTGTGCCTTTGCTAACCAATGGCTTTGTATTCAGCAAAGAGTACACATCCAGCGCATTGATGATAGAGAAGCCTGTTGTGCTGTCTTGCTCTACAGGAATGTTATACAGGTGCTGATAGTACAGCTCTACCTTCAGCTTTGTGCGTAGTGGCAGGCTTGTTTCATAGCCCAGTACTCCGTGAAAGGCACGTTGCAGGTCGAGGTTTTTGTTGGGGTGTGTTACCGTGTTGCCGAGGTCTGTATTCTGAAACAGGTATGTAGATAAGTGCTCTGGTTTAGAATGCAGTCCTGCCGCCAGTGTTACTTTGTTTTTATTTGCCTGATAGGTAACAGATGCACGTGGTTCTACGCTCGATTTGCCATTCAGTGCCAGATAAGAGCCATGCACGCCACCTATTACACTCAGGCGTTGAGACAGGCGTGTTTTCCATTGTATATATCCTTGGTAGAACTGTGTATTGCCTTCGCCTTCCAGCATGTTTTTCCATCTGTTTTCAGGCAGGTCGAAGTAGCGTTGGTTCATATTGTAAGACCAGTACTGGCCTACAACACCTGCACGAAATGTATGCTGTGCATTCAGCTTTTGGTTATACATTACAGATGCGCGTATTGCGTTGTTGGTGATGCTGCTTTTTTGTACTGCAACACGTTCGTAGTTATTGCCTGGGTTTAGTGTATCGGCATCATTGCCTGCTTTGTCTTGCGATGCTGCGATGATGGTTTTTATATAACCGTCTTTGTTGATGAAGTATTGATGAGATATGCCACCTGTGTACATGTGGTTTCTGCTGTCATATTTTATATTCAGGTGGTCGTCATCCCATTTGCTGCTGTCTTTTTCGGGGTTGCTGGCTGCAACATTATAGCCACCCAATCCCCAAATGGTAAACGTACCCGATTTTTTTGTAGGCAGATTTACTTTGAAAGAACCATCCTGATAGCTTGGTATAGATGTACCCACGCCAAGGTCTATTACTTTGGTAAGCAGTGCCAGGCTAGAGTAGCGGTAGTTGATAAGGTAGGAGCCTTTGCCGTTTTTACTGAAGGGGCCTTCTGTTGCCAGTTCAAAGCCTAGCGTGCCTATTGCCACCGTATGCTCTGCACGTTTGTTGTTACCTGTGCGCAGGTTCAGGTCGAAAGCTCCTGAAAGGGCATTGCCTATTTCTGGTACAAAAGCACCTGTGTAGAAGTCTGAATTGCCAAGCGTATTTGCATTCAGCATGCTGATAGGCCCGCCGCTTGCACCTTGCGATGTAAAGTGGTTTGGGTTTGGTATTTCTATGCCTTCCATACGCCACAGCACGCCTTTGGGAGAGTTGCCACGTACTACGATGCTATTATCCATATCGCCCGCATTGCTAACGCCAGGGAAGTTTTGCACCATACGTGCAGGGTCTGCAAATGCGGCTGCATAACGGCGTGTTTCCTCTACAGAAAATGCACGCGCACTAACGGTAGCAAATTCATTCATTGGTTTGATGCGGTCTTTGCCTGCTGCTTTTACTACAACGTCTGCCAGCTTTGTCAGCTTTTCGTTCATAGATACGCTCAGATCCAGTTCTTTACCGCTGATAACGGGTACTTCTGTTACTGTGTAGTCATCAAAGCCTACCAGTTTGAATATGAATGTTTGACGGCCTATTGGTACATTGCTCAGCGAGAAAGAACCTGTTTCGTCTGTTACGGTATTTATTTGTGTATTTGACTTCAGGACTACTACAACACCTGCCAGCGGTTGTTTTGATGCGGCATCTGTAACAATACCGTGTACTTTTTGTGTGATGGTAGTGGTTTTTCCTGTAGCGGATGTAGCATCCTGTGCATATGTTGCGTTGCTTGCAGCTATTGCCAGTCCTGATGCTAATATCCAATTCTTAAACTGTGACATTTTTTCTTGTTGGTTTATCTAATGACAATGAGTGATTGTTTTACCCCTATGGGTGGTTGTGTTTTTGTTTTCTTAAAGCTTTGTTAATGCGTTTTGTTGATAATACGTTCAGCTGATTGCGGGTGCAAAACAAGTGCAGACAAGTGTTTCGTGAAACCCGCTATCGGTGAGTATTGTAAGTTTATCGGTAAGCGGCTGTTACCTGTCGGAGAGAAATATTGATTACAGATGATAGTGCAGCCCACCTACGAAGCCGAAATATAAACCGTTGAACGTCCCCCAGTCGTAATTGCTCCATACATAGTTTTTGCTTATCTCATCACCATTGCGGTCGTCACCATTTACATGGTTGAGGCTGGGCCCTGCAAAGATTTCCAGCTTTTTGCCAAAGCTTACTGCAGGCATTATGCGGAATGATGATTTCAGATATATCTCGTCTGTAAAGTCTGTATAGCTGGTAGCACTCCCTTCCAGGTTTATCCTGAAGCCTTTTGCAATATTGATGTGTGCACCTAAACCAGCTTCTGCAGCATACAGTGGTGTTTTAGAATAGTGGTGATAACCTGCACCAACAACACCGTACATTACCCTGCCGCCTGAACGGAATGTAGCCATCGTGGTGGTACCGTCATACACTGTTACACCCAAAGATTTTTGTCCTCTCTTCAATATGTTGATAGGTGCAATGGGATAATCGCAACTATCTGCAATATTGATGAAGCCCGCTACCTGTACACCACGTACTTCTTTTGCAATATTGATGAAGCCCGCTATCTGTACATTTGCATCTTTTGCCTGATTGATAAAACCGCTCATCTGCAAGCCATCTACATTGTTGGCGCTGTTCATAAACCCTGCTACCTGCATACCACGAAAATCTTTCACTGCGAGGTTTATGAAACCTGCGCTTTGCATGCCCTCTGAATATTCGAATACGATATTGGCAAAACCACCAAGCTGTGCACCGTTAACGCTGCCTGAAAGATTCATAAACCCAGCAGCCTGCAAGCCGCGTGTGTTATGGCGTACGGTGTTCATAAAGCCCGCAAGCTGTCCGCCGTTCATTTCATTGCGTACGTGGTTGGAAAAGCCTGCCAGCATAATGCCATCTGCATTGTGAAATACATAGCTGCTGATGCCCGATGCACACAGGGATGTTTCGTTGTAGGATAAGCCACCTATTGCGTGCAATGAAAAACCATTGGTGTATTCTTTGGCTGTAGCTCCGTTTGTGCTCAACGGATATACTAAGCCTATGTGTGCCGCCGCATATTTGCGAGGCTGTGCGTTGATAGTTGATGATAAAAATAAGGCAGCTAAAAGCCCTGCTATCTTCGTTGTCATATACTTTCCTTCTTTTGATAGTATGACAACGAGTGTGTACTGTACCCCTATGTATTTTCAGAAAAAAATCAGAAGATATTTACACCCACGCTCCAGCCAACCCAACTGCTCCAGTCTTTGCTATGCTGTGTGCCGCCAAAGCCTATGTTGGGTATGTCTCTGCGATAGCCGTTGGGTATATCTGTCTGGTCTTTGTAACAATAGCTGTAGGACGGTGCCACGAATGCAGACAGGTATTTGTTGAATTTATAATTCAGCCCGAGGTCGAAACGGAATATGCCGTTGGTATATTCAAAATCGCCGAGGTATAGTTGATGGATGGTTGCTTCGGGATTGATGGAAAAACGCTTACTGATGTTAAACTGTCTGCCTAAACCATAGCCCGCAGTTATAGCCATACCACTGCCTGCGTTGATGCCGAAAGAAACGATGGTGTACATATTGCGCGTACCCAGCTTGCCCGATACATTGATATTCGTAAACTCGTTGGATGATATGGTAAGCTTGTGATAGCCCTTTACCACGAAGTTGATAAAACCAATACTTACGCCCGAAGACGTATCAGCAATATTGATGACACCTACCTGCACACCTTTCACATGTTTGGCATAGTTGAAAAAGCCTGATACCTGTGTGCCTTTCATTTCTTTGCGGGCTACGTTTACAAAACCTGCTATCTGTGTTCCGTCAAGTGTGTCATTGGCATAGTTGGCAGAGCCTGCTATTTGCACACCTTCTGTTTTTTCCATGGCTACGTTTACAAAGCCTGCTATCTGTGTGCCGTTTATGGTACTGTCTGCATAGTTAAATGCGCCGCTTATCTGCGCGCCTTCCACTACGCCTTTTGCAAGGTTGGCAAAGCCGCCTATCTGCACACCTGTAATATTGCCCCACACATGGTTGTAAGCACCGCCTATCTGCATGCCCGTAAGCTCTGCATTTACCAGATTGGCAAAGCCTGCAAACTGCCATCCTTCGGATGCGTGCATCACATGGTTGTAAAGCCCTGCTATCTGCAAGCCACTTACTTTGCCATCGGCCATGTTGAATAACCCACCTATCTGTGCACCGCGAACATCTGTTTTGTTGATGTTGAAAACGCCTGCCATCTCAAAACCGTTTACGCCACCCGTATAGCCGCCCAATACATTGAATGAAAATTTGTTGACAGACTGGCTGCTCATGTTGCCGTGTGTGCTGAGGCCGGGGATGAGTGATGTCTGGTAGGGTTTGTTTGCAAAGAACTTGCCGAGGTTCATGCCTTGCATACGCTGCTTTGATGAAAGGAACATGCGGCTCAGCCAATTGCCTTCCAGCCCTGTTTTCTTGGTTACGACAAATGTATCCAGCTCGAAGTTTTTGGGTTTGATGCCCACTTTTACATCTTGTTTAGCAGATGGGGATATTACGACAGCAGTATCTGCATACCACGATTTGCTAACAGATATGGTTGCAGCTTTGTTCCTGTCTTTCAGGCGCAGGCGGAAGTAACCGATTTCGTTTGTTAGTGTACTTACAAACTGTGTCTTCTCGTACACGCTGGCATAGGCAATGCCTTCGCCGGTCAGCTCATCTTTCACATAGCCCGTAGCATACCAATACATAGCTGCCGATGGCTGTATGATGATGTGTGTTTTGGTTTCTGTGTATTCAAAGTTTTTATCGAAGAGCATACCCAATACCTGCCTCACGGTTTTGTTGTTGGCAGATACCGATACAAGGCTATCGTCTTTGATAAGTTCGCTATTGTAAGAAAAATAAAAACCGCCCTGACGGCTGATGGTTTTCAATACCTCGCCAACAGGTTTGTTTTTTGCATTGATGCTTACCTGTTTGTTCAAAAACTGTTGCGCCATTGAAAGCAATGGCGCTGAAATGAATAATATAATGAGCGTGAGCTTGTATAAAGGCTTCATGCGGGGGTGAATCTTATTTTAAAACTATCTGTCCGTCTGTTCTCTCTACACTTATGTTGAATGTATTGGCAATTACGTCTATTATGGCATCCAGCGACTGGTTGTGGAATGTGGTGGTCAGGCGCAGGTCGTTCAGCTTGTCATTGGCAATCACAATATTGGTATCATACGCATCGTTGAGTACAGGCACCAGACGGCTGAGTGGTGTGTTGTTGCACACAAACTCTTTGGTACGGTAGTAATTGTGCAATTCATCGTCTGTCTGTTCTTTCACAGGCTGTTCCAGGCTTTGCTTTACTGTTGCTTTTTCTTTCGGCTTCAGGATAACGCCCAGTTGTTTTTTGCTAACCTGTACTACGCCTGTTTCTACAATTACTTCTGTTTCGGCAGTGCTGCTCTTTACGTTGAAAGAAGTACCTACCACCTGTACATCGGCCTCGTTGGCGTGTATGATGAATGGTTTGCTCTTGTTGGGTGTTACGTTGAAGAAAGCTTCACCATCCAGCGTTACCTCTCTTGTATCGCCACTAAAGTTTTTAGGATATTTGATAGACGCATGTTTATTCAGTGTTACAACAGTGCCATCAGGCAGTGTTTCTGATAGTACTACACCATCAGACTCCAATGTTATCATGCGCCCGCTATACAGGTAATAGTAGGCTGTGTAGCTGCCACCCACCATCATGATGAGTGCTGCTGCAACGCGCATCCAGTTGGTGCGTCTGCCCAGTGGTATGGTTTTAGGTGTTGCAGGTTTTGCTGCTACCCGCTGCTTGAAGCGTTCCCACGCCGCATTTTCATCTACCGTGCTTTTTGCTTCCAGCTTTTTGCTTTCCTGCCATATATAGTGCAGGTGTTGCAGGTGCCTGGCATTGGCGGCATCGGCTGCCTCCCATTGCTGCACTTGCTGCTGCTCTTCGGGCGTAGCCTCGCCGAGCAGGTATTTCACCAGCAGGTCATCGTTCATATGGCTGTTGTTCGTGTTCAATGTTTTGTTATCGTTACATGTTTAGCAAAAAAATCCACAATACAGGCAGCAAGTCTGCCAGTTTAACCCTCATCAATTTCAGCGCCTTTCCCATCTGGTTTTCTACTGTTTTTACAGACAAACCCAACTGCTCGGCTATCTCACGGTACTTCATATCCTCAAATCTGCTCATCTGAAAAATAGTGCGGCATTGCTCGGGCAGTTCTGCCAATGCCTGTCGCAGCCTTTCTTCCAGTTGCAGCACTTTGCTGCGTTGTGTATTGTTATTGTCCATCTCGCTATTGGTATGCACAGCGTAGTTGCGGTACGACTGTTTTACTTTTTCGTGCTTCACGAAATTGATGCAGTCGTTGTACACAGCGCGGTACAGATAGGCATTCAGCGATTGCAGTTCATGTATCTTTTCTTTCTTTTCCCACAGCTTTACAAACACGTTCTGCACTATTTCCTCCGCATCGTCTTCGTCGTTCAGTATAGTGCATGCGTAGGCGTGCAGTCTCTTGTAGTGAGACTTGAACACTTCTTCAAACAATATTTCGGTACTTGCCATACTTACGGTGGCATTACCGCTCGTTAGTTCCATGCAGCCTGTGTGGTATCGGGGTGCAAAGATAACCGCTTCTGCCGTTGCCATTTCAAGTATGACAACCTATAGAACAATTACCCCTACGCCCTTCCGAAAAATTTTTACAAATATCTGCAATTTGCCGCAAGTGGCTGATAACCAGTATTGATTGGTATTGCTTTTAATGAGATGTTAATGCCGCGCTAACGGGCTGTTAATCAATGGGTTTTGCTTGCTTGTGGGAAAGGTATTGACCACATTTGTAGGATGCGAGTGGCAAACAACCGCAACTAATGATGGAAAACTACGAAAAACAAAATCCCGTATACGGTGCGGAACCATATACGGGAGATACGGAAGCCTCTAAAGAAAAAGGCCTGAAATTTCTGTTGGTATTATTTATGACAACTATCGGTGCATTCGCTACCGCAGCTTTCGCCACATTCGCTGCCGCAGCTTTCATCACACGCATGTTTTGAGTACTTGCCGTTGATGTCGTACTCTTTTATACGTTTGAAGGTAGCTTTGTCTACATCTATATAAATCTTCTTAACAGGGTATGATGCTTTGGCAGGCAGTACAGGGATGTTCTCAATCTTTTCTGTAGCCAGCAGCGCGCTCTCGTCTATTTCTTTTACATACGTAGTGCCTTCGCAGTCGTTGCATTCACAGTCTTCCTTGCTGTAGTAGCGGGCATATACTTTCACTTTTACCTTTGCTGTGCCGTTGCAGCGTTCTACATACGTTATTGTTTCCGTGTTCGGATTAGCATAATAGAATGCATTGCCACATTCGTTCATAATATACAACGTGCAACCCTTTGTAGCAGGGCGTACTACCCAGCATGGTATATTGCGCTGATTGGTAAGCGCCAGCAGGCTGTATATATAATTGTGTTTGCCATCGCCCAGCATACCTATAGCACCAAACGGCAGGGTAGTGCTTTCCAGCTTGTCGATTGTAAACGCAGGGTCGCTAACGCCTTTGTAACCTATGGCAGTGAAAAGCGAGTTTATTTCGTTTTTGTACTTAGCATCGTTTGCCAATGCCTTCAGGTTTTTGAAATATACATTCTTATCTACCACGTGGCGCAGCGGTACAAACTGTGGCGATACGCCCAGCTTTGTAATAACTGCGGGTGTTTTATCTTTCGGTACATTGAAAATGCGATGTTTGTCTGTACATGGAGATTGCGCGGATGCAACCAGATATTGGAGTGCCAGTAAGCACAACAGCATACCTTTTTTCATAAGCCTGTATTTATAATCAACAAGATACATATTAATTGATATTATGGCAATATGCACTGTCCTGTTAGTGCATGTATAGCTGTAAATTGCAGCTATGTTCAGGACAATAACGGTGCTTGCAGCACTGATGTTAGGCAGTATTGCGGCAAATGCACAGATAGATGCAGGTGTTGGTGCTTCATTTGGGTTTCCCATGTCTTTCAATCCCAATGTGGGCAATTACAACCATTCGTCGGGTGTGCCGGGTGCCAAAGCGCAGTTTACCTATCAGCCGCAAAATGCAACATTTGTACCTACACTGGCGGTAGAGGTATCGCCATACATATTGCCTGTTAATATGCTGGGCAATACTGACAGGGTGCTGAATATGAATTTCTTTACCCTGAATGCCATGCTATATGGCAGGGCAAAGAAAGTACTTAATAATAATAAAGAGCTATACTATGGGGTAGGCATTGGCGCTACGTATATGAAGGGCAGAAGCGTGAGCCTGAGTGGTAATCAGAACAGTTATATAAATGTTATAGAAGACTCGGCAGACTATATACAAGCCATTGCCCCGCAAGTGGCACTGAATGCCGAATATCTGATACCCGTAACATCGCAGGCGCCTGTGTATCTGGGCATAGGCGGGCAGCTTTTGTATAGCTACTATTTTGAAAGGCAAACAACATGGCGCATAGCGGTGGTAGATGACCAGTACAACCTCTACAACCTGAACCCCAAACTACAGGGCCATATGCTGAACCCGAGTGTGTATCTGGTGCTGTACTACAGGTTTGGTTCGCGAAGTAAATATTGATATTTCCATTGCTTTTTTGACGGGCTAATTATTTAAGTTTGCAGCCATGAAAAAGGTACTGTACGGATTTGTTGCATTATTTATAGCATTGGCTGCCTGCAAAAACGGAGATAAGAAACAAGCGGTAGACAATAATCCCCTGTTTCAAGACCCGAAGTTGAAGGATATAAGTGATAAGATAGCACAGGACCCTGAGAATGCCGCCCTCTACTTTGAGCGTGGTAATAAACTGCACAAACTGGAAGAGGACTCACTTGCTATTGTCGATTTTAAAAAAGCCATATCGCTGGATAGTACTAAAGCTACCTATTACAGTGCCATAGGCGAGGTGCTGTTTGAACATAAAGACATCAGTGGTAGTGTTATCTATATAGAAAAAGCACTGAAGCTGAACCCGGAAGATAAAGTGGCGCAACTGAAACTTGCCAAGATGTTTGTTTACATCAAAGAATATTCAAAAGCTTTTGCTGCCATCAATACTGTGCTGAGGCAAGACGTATTTGCCGCAGAGGGCTATTTCCTGAAAGGGATGATATATAAAGACCTGAAGGATACCTCTAGGGCAATATCCAGTTTCCGCACGGCTGTACAGGTAGATGCGCAATATGCGGATGCATTTGTGCAACTGGGGCAGCTATTCAGTGCAAAGGCCGACCCGTTGGCGCTTTCTTATTACAACAACGCCTTCAAGAGTGATACGACAGATGTGTTCCCTTTGTTTGCCCGCGGTGTGTTTTATCAGGATAGGAAAGAATATGAATTAGCAAAAGCAGAATACCGCAACACCATACTGCACAACAGAATGTATCTGGATGCCTACTTCAATATGGGCTATGTGTATATGCAGCAGGATTCTTTTGAAAAAGCACTGCGCCAGTATGAACTGATAACACAGCTGGACCAGACAAACCCTGAAGGCTATTTCAACAAAGGGCTTGCTTACGAAAAAATGGGCAAGAAAGAAGATGCCATCAGAGAGTATCAACAAACACTTGTTTTTGCAGAAGATTTTGAAGCTGCTAAAATAAGGCTGAAGGCATTGGGTGCTAAATGATAATCAGCGACCACACGTTGTAGGATTTACTTTTTTAAAACATTATATTTAATGTTTTAAAGCCTTTTGTTTGCACTTATATATACGTTTTCTACTCTTACTGCTATGCCTTGCTACTGCCGCACATGCGCAGGAAGATGCCGATGCAACTGAAGTTTCGAAGCTTGCTGCCACTATTCCGTTAGAGCAAGCTATCAGTATAAAAATTACAGGTAGAGATACTGCCATGCTCAACTATTACAACCTGTATGCATTTGAATACAGTGAAGGAAAGAGCAAGGCAACAGGTGAAATACTGGTGCCTAAATATCTGGATGCATACCGACACAAAGCGAGGATAAACGTATCGCTCTGCAGGGTTACCAATTTCATTATGCACACAGCAGCCAATAGTATAGAAGTGGAAGATTATGTAGAGATTACTACCACAAACGGTAAGAAACAATATTTCAACTTCGACCCGGAGCTGCCACAGCCAGTGCTGACATTGTGCAGCAATCAACAAAAAGATATAGAACTTGAGTAGGACGGCTAAAATATCATTGTTGCTTTTTGTTGCTTTTCTGTGCGGTACAGAAAGCTTTGCGCAACGAAAAAAGCCTGCCAAACAAGAGCCTAAAACAAAAGCACAACCTGTGCCCGATTTAATAGAACGCACACCTGTAAGACAACCAAAGAAAGATACGGTAGAGATAATTTACGAAACCGTACCTGCCAAGCAACAGAAGAAACAGATAGATAACAGCGGTTCATTGCTCTCGGTAAAAGAAGAAGTAATAACCATACCCAAGAAAGATACCAACCGCAGAAAGAATGTGCAGATAGTGTACGACACGGTGAAGTATGTAAAGAAACCTAAGCCCGAAGAAAACCAGCCCGGTGCGGAAGATAAAATAAAAGCACCACAAGTACCTGCCATTGCAGATGCGAAAACCTTAAAGGATACGATAAAAGAAAAGCCTAAGGAAGGTTTTTGCGGATGTGTAGAGTTGAAGATAAAAGGGCAGGATACCATCAGCTACGAAGACTATATCAACTACTCATTTACGTTCAAGAACAATTGTAAATCGGAAGTGTTTGTCTATTCATACGCGTTCCGTTTCGGTGTTACAGATTATTTCGGGAAACCTGTGAAACGCCTGCGTCGTATAGACTTTGTAAAACGCTTTGACCATAGCGAATATGTACGCATAGACCCGGGCGAAACCTACGAGTATCGTTTTGCAGACGACCCGTTTTTTGAATATGAGCTGACGCGTGGCAGCCAATACAGGTTTACCTTCATACACAGCAATGCCAGCAACAAAAGTAAAATAGCACCAACCAAAACATACCTGTGCAGCGAGGTTAAAGAACAGATTGTAACCGTGAAGTAGTTTTTTATAATAATACTGATATAATGATAAAGGGAGCATTTGCTCCCTTTATTTATGCCCTGAATTTTTTTATCTCTTCCAGATTGTCCTTAATGGTTTTGATACTTTTGAAGTATAGCAGTTTGTAAACCAGTAGCAGCGATACTATGATTGCTACAATGCCTATCAGTATGCGCGGCAGAAATACATCGGGCATATCCATCACATCTATATCCTTTACCCATTTTGCCATCACTACCAGTGTGCTGCTGATGATGAGTGGTGAGAGGATAATGGTCCACAATCTTTCTTTGCTCACCAGCAGCCTGAAGCGTTCTGTGGCTTGTGCAGTTTCGCTTACACTGTTTTTGCTTGGGTCTATGGCTGATAGCATTTTGTATTTTTTGTAAAACATAAACAAACTGCTGATGATAAATGCAAAGGACACAAAGTAAGAAGCGGTAAGCAATGTGTTTTCGAATACGGTGTTGAATAAGAGGATATATACAATGGTAAGCAGTATGCAAAGTGCCAGCCCCATGTATTCGTATATCAGTATATTCTTTACCGCGCTGCGCGATTTGTTTTCCAGCATCAGGTTGATGAGCTGTTCATTCAGTATTTTATTTTCTTGCAGTGTTTTATCGTACTGCTGCCACATGGCCTTCATATCGTCCAGTTCCATAAAGCAATTTCTTTTTTAGTTGTTCAACAATGGTTGTGCCTGTTTCCGCAATCTGTCTTTTATCCTGTTTAGCTTAGTGCCCACGTTGCTGGTGCTGATGCCCAGGATCTCAGCAATTTCAGCATGCGTCCTGTCTTCGAAGTACAGGAGCACCAATGCCTTGTCCAGCGGTGGCAGTTCGCCAATCAGTTTGTGCATAATGCGGTATTCTTCTGCATACGGTACATGTCCATCGTCTGCTATGTCTATGATAGGTAGTTGCGGGGTAGTGGTAATGGCGTTGCGCTGTTTGCGTTTGTGTGTAATGGCCGTATTCAGCGCCACACGGTATAGCCAGGTGCTTACCGCAGCATCGCCACGATAACGGGCATAGCCATTCCATGCCTGCAATACAATTTCCTGAAACAGGTCGCGAATGTCCTCGTCATCTGCCGCGTACAGATGGCAGACTTTATACACCAGCTTTTCGTGCTGCTGTATCAGTGTTGCAAATGCCTGTTGAAGATTTGACTGCATAAAAATACGGCTACCAATAATATACAATTATTAGTAGCCGTGTATGGTAAAACATCACACCTGGTGCGAAAAAATTATTTCACTACCAGTTGTGTGCTATAGTATTTACTGCCTGTGCTGCTTGTTACGCTGCAGTTATATATGCCTGGCTGCAGCCTTGCCGTTGGTAGTGCTACATTGGTTTCGCCTGCGGGCATGTTTTGCATACCTGTTGTATAAACTGTTCTGCCTTGCATATCTGTTATGGTTACCAGTATGTTCTCTGCCTTGTTCAGTTGCAATTGCAGTGTAGCACCTGTAGTAGCCGGGTTTGGGAAGAGGGTGGCTTTGCCGTCGAAGCTGATATTAGTTACGCTTACTTCTTTATAGTTGTACCTGAAAAGTTCTTCACCTACACCGCCACAATCTATAGCGCGGAAGTACAGATTATCGCCAACCGGTGTCAGTTGTTGCGGATTGCTGTTGTTAGCGCCTGTACAAAGTTCAATTTCAAGTTTAGGGGTATTTGTGCCATCGAAAGACCACATTTCAATGCCTTTCGTATCGTTGTTTGCAGCAAAGTATATTTTGCCGTTGTAAAGTGTCAACCATGATGGTTCTGAAGAGTTTGCGCCATTAGTGCTTGCAGCAACAGTGGCATTGCCTGTAGTTGCATCGTACACATATATTTGCTTCTCGGCACTGGTATTGCTACCTACAAAATATATCTTATTGTTGTAGTACGTAATGAGCGGCGCTTTAGTGTCGGGCATTCCGTCAAAGCTGCCGGTGCCTGCATCTGTAAGTCTTGTTGGCGGGTTGATGCCATCATACACATACAACTCTCTGCCATAGCTGCCATCATCTGCAGAGAAGTATAGTTTGTTGTTCAGTACCGTCAGGTGCATTGGGTTCGATGAGCCTGTTGCGTTTATATCGGCTACTATTTGCGTCATTTGCAGAGCAGGGTCATATACCCATAGCTCGTTATTGTTGCTGTTATTGTCTGCTGTGAAGTAGATTTTGTTATTGAATGCGATAACGCTTCCCGTCAGGCTGCTATCTGTCCCGGTTCTTATATCAGTCAGACGTGTAGGGAGTGTTACATTCGGGTCGTAGCTCCACAGTTCATACCCTTCAGTGCTGGTACTGGCACGGAAGTAGAGTATATTGTTCAGCACCGCAAAATTATCCGGAGAGCTGCTGCCGCCACCCAGTTCTATGTCTATCACCGATGGTGTACCACTACCTGTGTATTTGAATAGTTCGTAACCCGAAGAACCATTATCTCCGGTAAAATATAGTTTAGACTGTATAACCCCCATCGGGCGATTGAAGAACTGCCCGATAGCACTGCCGGCCAGTGGGTTCAGGTCTGCAACCATAACAGGTGCAGTAGTCCCATCTGTAGTATGCAGCTCCCAGCCTTTGCTGCCATTTGTAGCATAGCAGGCCACACCACTGCCGAATGGTATAATATGTAAAGGGTAGGAAGAACCTGAACCCGTATTGATATCTAATTTAGTTATGCCTGTTTGTGCTGTAGAACTAATTCCGATCATCGCAGCCAACGCTGCCAGCAAAGCTTGTTTTTTCATATTTTTAATATGTTTCTGTAGGGCTATTTAGTCTTAATTAACTACTAAGATACACGAAAAATCATGCCTGAATATTCAATTGAGACTATTTTAACTTGATAACAGCGAGATAGAATTGATATTGAATTGTGTATAATGTGAGAATAAAATATTGATTCAGGTTAATGTTGTATAGTGTATTTTTTGATACATTTGAATTCTGTATAAGATTGCCACATGAAAGAGAATACCTTAACACTAGAAGAAGCCAATAATATTTGCCTTGAATACCAACACTTGGTAGGTAGTATGTTTTGCGGAGAATATCGCGAATTCGGAACTATCGAGGCTGTAGTGGTAGCCCCATCCGGAAAGTTGGACAAATGGGCGTTTGCCAAATACTATCAACGATACCAACAAGCAGCACAGGCAATAAGTTTTTACACAGGCGATACGTATGATGTAGTGCTTATAGGAAGAGATAAAGATAAAAATGTAGTATGCAGAGATATCAATGCGCATTTATCCTTTATAACCGCTAATCCTGATTTGTTTGTAGAGCTGGATTAGCGCTGCGCAGAATACCAGGCGACCACATTGTTCCCGTTTTATTTGTCTGTATTCCCGATACAGTAAAAAGATATATGCATATACCTTTGAAAGTTCTTGGTTAATCAATATCTTTATTAAGGGCAGTTTTATTCCACAAACAAACAGACAAGCAGGTACTTTCGTATCAGGGTGCAGATACAGTTCATTATTGTATAGCTGCAATTGCTTACGATTGTTTTCTGATATTTTCTTTTGTAAACAGGGTGGGGGGAGTGATTGTTTTTTTAAAAGACAAATACTATCTGTTTATGAATAATGAAGGCGAAATTAAAGAGCTCTTCAGGCAAAAATGCTATAGTGTTGCAGCAAGTTTTTTGCTGGACATTAAGAATGTTACTGCCATAAAAGGAGCAAAGCCTTCTTTTGAAGACCTGATGAAAGTATTGCAAATATTAGATACGCAATTAACTACAGAAGGGGTAAAGCTTTTAGAAAATTACAAAGCAGAGGCTGGCTCGCTTCCCGATGAGCTGACTACAGATTTTAAAAATACCATCGCCGAAACCGTTGAGACGTTTGTGAAGCAATTATAGAATTATTGCCTTTCAGTTAATATCATATTTATCTTAATTAGATTTTAATAAAGCCAGCCTTTATTATTTATCATATTTGCCTGATGCACATTGCGTTTAAGTATTGCATTGTGCTGCACCGTTTTATTATCTACATCTTATTTAGTACTGCATATGGTTCGCAACCTTTTACTCTTTGCATTTATTATGCTGTTCTTTAGCGTTAATACTTATGCACAGAACATGGTATCTAATGGCAATTTTGAGACGTATACATCATGTCCCAGTAGTTTTAGTCAAACTGCGAATGCCCCTCCTTGGCGTGCATATCATGGTGGTAGTTCAGACTATTTGCATGTATGTGGCAATCCAAATGTATCAGTACCGTCTAATACGTTTGGCTGGCAGAATGCGGCTAGTGGAAATGCATATGCGGGAGGGTATTCATTCACATCGGTTTCAAGCGTTAATGGTTATACAGAATACATAGCAGCACCGATAACTGCACTTACTATCGGTGCACAATATGAGGTGTCTATGTCTGTTTCGTTATCCAACATGTCCGGATATGCTAATAATGGCTTGGGTGTCTTTTTTTATGATAACGGGCCAACAACAACACTAACCGGTTCTGCAACCCTGAGTGTTACACCTCAGGTATTATACACCAGTTATGGTGCTATTACAGATACGCAAAACTGGGTTCGTGTTACCGGCTATTTCATTGCAGACTCTGCTTACGATAATATAGTTATTGGCAGGTTCAATCCTCCCGGCGGTCTTACTACCACTGGCCTTGGTTCCGGAAACTATTCCTATTACTATGTTGATTCAGTAGTAGTAAAATTGGCTACTGGCATTAATAATTTGTATGCGGATAGTATGATATGTGCGGGCGATACATTTCAGGTACCCTATACAATTAACAATGTTAACAACTTCAATAGCGGCAATGTTTTCAGTGTGCAGTTGAGCAACGCGAGCGGGTCATTTGCCAGCGGCACCACGACCATTGGTACAC